>NZ_LMLX01000004.1:0-449602 GCF_001422695.1 Agreia sp. Leaf244
GACACCTTCGCCGCCCTGCTTCCAGGCGCCTTCACCGGCGAGCATGTACGGGCCGTTGCCGATCGGGTTCTCACCGAAGGCAGCCATGTCTTCGAAGGCCGTCTTGGGCAGCGGGTAGAACGCCGAGTAGCCGAGGCGCAGCGGGAAGTCGGACTTCGGGCTGGTCAGGGCGACGGTGAACGTGGTGTCGTCGACGACCTTCAGGCCGGTCAGGGGGCTGTCGGCGTCGTAGCTGAAGCCCTCGATGTCTTCGAAGAAGTAGCTGGAGAGCTGGGCGTTCGACAGGAGAGCGCCGTACTGCCATGCGTCGACGAACGAGTTCGCGTCGACCGGGTCACCGTTGGTGAACTTCAGGCCGGGCTTGATCTTGATCGTGTAGTTCTGGGCGTCGTCGGTCTCGATGGACTCGGCGACNTTCGCGTCGACCGGGTCACCGTTGGTGAACTTCAGGCCGGGCTTGATCTTGATCGTGTAGTTCTGGGCGTCGTCGGTCTCGATGGACTCGGCGACGTCGTTGACCGGCGCACCCTTTGCGTCGTAGTAGACCAGGCCCGCGAAGATCTCGTCGAGGATCTTGCCGCCACCGACCTCATTGGTGTTGGTGGGGATCAGCGGGTTCTGCGGCTCGGAGCCGTTGGCCGTGATGATCGAGCTGCCGCTGCCGCTCGTGCTGGGCGTGTCTCCGCCCGTTGAGCAACCGGTCAGCACAAGAGCGCTGGCCGCGGCAAGGGCGAGAGCCCCAATGCCAATGCGTCTGATTTTCAATTTTCCTCCTGAGGACTTTCCTGGGCTGCCGGAGACCCCGTTGAAACTGCTGCACGGGGCACCCGAAAGGTGATCAGTCGCGTGGCTGACTACCCAGTACCCTAAAAGGGGGCTGGACTCTGACCAAATTCACCGGCGAAAAGTTACAGACTAGAAACGTAGAATCTGCATTCGTTGTGCCAAACGCACACAATTCCCTATGAATGCGCCTTCCGACGCAAGAAAGTGCAGTCATGGTTCAGGCTCCCCCGACAGACTGGCCCGCGCTCCGGCGAAGGCGCCTCGGCTGGGAGATCGCGATCGTGCTCGGACTGTCTCTCGGAGCCTCTGCGGTCTACTCGATCGTGAGCATCGTGGCCAAGCTCACGGCGGACACCTCGCTCGCAAGCCAATCCACCAGCCTCAACGCCGCCCAGAGCACCCGGGAGTGGCTCGACTTCACCTACCAGTCGCTGGCGATCTTCTTCGATCTCGTGCCCGTGTTCCTCGTCTTCTACCTCCTGGCGATCTCCGGCGGCAATCCGTTCCGACGACTCGGCTTCGACCTGCACAGTCCCGCGCGAGACATCGGCCGAGGCCTGCTACTCGTGCTCGTGATCGGTGTGCCGGGAATCGCTCTCTATTTCGCCGGACGCGCGGCCGGAATCACCGTGAACGTCGTGCCCGCACCCATCGACGCGTATTGGTGGACGGTGCCGATGCTCATCGCCTCCGCCCTCAGGGCGGCACTCACCGAAGAGCTGATCGTCGTGGGTTACCTCTTCACTCGACTCAGACAGCTCGGATGGGGGCGGTGGCAGATCATCCTGTCAGCGGCCGTGCTGCGCGGCAGCTATCACCTCTACCAGGGCATAGGGCCGTTCATCGGAAACGTCGTCATGGGAATCGTCTTCGGCTGGTGCTACACGCGCTGGGGACGCACGATGCCGCTCGTGATCGCCCACTGGATCATCGACATCGCGTCGTTCGTCGGCTACGCCTGGGCCGTGGCGACGTTCCCCGGGCTCTTCCGGCTGCCCTAGTCGTCTGACTTCGCGCTGTCGTCGCTCGAGTCGTCGCCGCTGACGATCGCGGGCCGACGGCGGGAGATCACCATGGCCACGACTCCGAGTGCCAGAACGACCACGGCACCTCCGCCGACGAGCGCGATGAGTCCCCAGTCGGTCGGCTGCCTCGTCGAGGCCGCGGTGCCGGTGGTGCCAGAGGTCGTCGGCTCGTCCGTGAACAGGGGCGTCGGCGCCTCGGTCGCCTCCGGGTGCGGGGTGACCTGGATCTTGACGACGGCGATGGCCGTGCCGTTCGACGAGGAGAACTTGCACACCATGCCCGAATCCCCGATGGGGAAGACGGTGCCCGAGACGACGGGAACGTCGACGATCATGCAGTCGCCCGCAGTGAGACCGAGCGGTACCACGGGGGCGAACTCGATCGGTGCGCCGTTCGCGTCGGCGGCCTCGGCCGTGATCGTGCCCGGCAGGATTCCCGAATCGGTGAAGTCGGCGCCTTCGACCTGTGCGTCGGTGAAGTTCGCGCCCTCGAGGTTCGCGCCGGTGAAATTCGCCGCCTGCAGCTTCGACCCGGAGAGGTTCGCGCCGGCCAGATTGGCCCCCATGAAGGCCGCCTGGCCCATGCTCGTTGCGCCGAAGTCGACGCCCGCGCACTGGCTGCCGCCCGCGGGCGCGCCGTCTGTGACCTGCTGCACGACGCATCCGCCCTCGTCGTAGAAGACCTCGGCACTTGCGGCCGCAGCAGGCCCGGCAACGAGCCCGACAACACCCACCACGGCGAGAATCAGGGACATTCGGCCGCGCTGTATCGCAATTCGTCTCGCCATGCTGAGAGGGTACCTCACGCGAGGAACCGGTTGCTGTCTACTCGAACGCCTCCGGCGGCGGGCACGAGCAGACGAGGTTGCGATCTCCCCACGCCTGGTCGATACGCCTGACCGGGGGCCAGTACTTGTGACGGATCAGCGATCGCACCGGATACACGGCCGTCTCGCGGTCGTACGGGTGGCTCCATTCGCCCTCGACGACGGACTGCGCGGTGTGCGGCGCGTTCCGCAGCGGGTTGTCGTCGGCGGGCCAGACGCCCTCGGCGACCTGCATGGCCTCGCCCTTGATGGAGATCATCGCGTCGATGAAGCGATCGATCTCGGCGAGATCCTCGCTCTCGGTCGGTTCGACCATCAGGGTCCCCGCCACGGGGAAGCTCATCGTGGGCGCGTGGAATCCGTAGTCGATGAGGCGCTTGGCGACGTCGTCGACCGAGACTCCCGTCGATGCCGTGAGCAGGCGGATGTCGATGATGCACTCGTGCGCCACCAGTCCGTTGTCGCCCGAGTACAAGACAGGGAAGTGCTCGGAGAGCCGGGCCGCGACGTAGTTGGCCGACAGGACCGCCGCACCCGTCGCATCCGCGAGGCCCTGCGAGCCCATCATGCGCACGTACGACCAGCTGATGGGCAGGATGCTCGGGCTGCCGTACGGCGCGGCCGAGATCGGCCCGCCGGCGTGCACGACGGTGCCGCCTCCGGCGAGCGGATGCGACGAGTCCTGCGCCTGGGCATGGCCCGGCAGGAAGGGGGCCAGGTGGGCCTTCGCCGCGACGGGGCCGACACCGGGGCCGCCTCCGCCGTGCGGGATGCAGAAGGTCTTGTGCAGGTTGAGGTGCGACACGTCGCCGCCGAAGTCGCCGAAGCGCGCGAAGCCCAGCAGCGCGTTGAGGTTGGCTCCGTCGACGTAGACCTGTCCCCCGGCGGCGTGCACCAGTCGGCAGATCTCTGCGACCTCGTGCTCGTACACCCCGTGGGTCGACGGGTAGGTGATCATGAGGGCGGCCAGCGACTCGGCGTGCAGCTCGATCTTCGCCCGCAGGTCGTCGACGTCGACGTTGCCGTTCTCGTCGCATGCGACGACAACGACCTTCATGCCGGCGAGCACGGCAGACGCTGCGTTCGTGCCGTGGGCGCTCGACGGGATCAGGCAGACCGTGCGGTCGACCGAGCCGTTCGCGTGGTGGTACCCGCGGATCGCGAGAAGTCCGGCGAGCTCGCCCTGGCTCCCGGCGTTCGGCTGCAGGGACACGGAGTCGTAGCCCGTGACCTCGGCCAGCCAGGTCTCGAGCTGCGAGATGAGCGTGAGGTAGCCCTCGACGTCCGCTCGCGGAGCGAACGGGTGCAGCGCACCGAACTCGGGCCATGTCACAGCCTCCATCTCGGTGGCCGCGTTGAGCTTCATGGTGCACGAGCCGAGCGGGATCATGCCCCGGTCGAGCGCGTAGTCGTAGTCGGCGAGACGCTTGAGGTAGCGCATCATGGACGTCTCGGAGCGGTGCGTGTTGAAGACCTCGTGGGTGAGGTAGTCGCTCGTGCGCAGGATGTGCTCGGGCAGGCTCTCGGCGAGCTGCTCGGCATCGCTGGTGGGCGCCACGTCGAACAGCGAGAGCACCGTGTCGATGTCGGCGACCGTGGTCGTCTCGTCGACCGAGACGCCGATCGTGTCGTCGTCGGCGACGTTCAGCAGGTAGCCGCCCGCGTGGGCCTTGGCCGCGATCTCGGCCGCCCGGCCGGGAACGCGCACCTGGATCGTGTCGAAGAAGTCCTCGTGGACGAGCTCCGCTCCGGCGGCCTCGAGTGCGCTGGCGAGGCGGCGCGCGATCGAGTTGACGTCGAGAGCGATGCTCTGCAGGCCCTCTGGACCGTGGTAGACGGCGTACATTCCGGCCATCACGGCGAGCAGCACCTGGGCGGTGCAGATGTTCGACGTGGCCTTCTCTCGGCGGATGTGCTGCTCGCGCGCCTGCAGGCTGAGCCGGTAGGCGGGGTGACCCGAGGCATCCTGGCTCACGCCCACGAGGCGACCCGGAAGCTGACGCTCGAGCCCGGCGCGCACGGCCATGTAGCCGGCGTGCGGCCCGCCGAAGCCCATGGGAACGCCGAATCGCTGGCTCGTTCCGACGGCGACGTCGGCCCCGAGCTCGCCCGGAGAGGTGATGAGCGTGAGGGCGAGCAGGTCGGCGGCGACCACGGCGAGACCGCCGGATGCGTGCACCGCCTCGATCACGTCGCGCGGGTCCCAGACACGGCCGGATGCGCCGGGGTACTGGATGAACGCGCCGAATCCGGTGGCGAGGGGGTGGTCGTGCGATGCCGGGTGGTCGACCCTGTCGAGGGTGAGCTCGACGATCTCGATGCCGACCGCGTCGGCGCGCGAGCGCAGCAGCGCCTTCGTCTGCGGCAGCGCGTCGGCGTCGACCAGGAAGACGTTCGAGGTCGACTTCGAGGCGCGACGGGCGAGCAGCATGCCCTCGACGACGGCCGTGGCCTCATCGAGCATGGATGCGTTCGCCGTTGAGAGGCCCGTGAGGTCGGCCACCATGGTCTGGAAGTTGATGAGCGCCTCGAGGCGGCCCTGCGAGATCTCGGGCTGGTACGGCGTGTAGGCCGTGTACCAGCTGGGGTTCTCGAGCACGTTGCGGCGGATCACGGCGGGCGTGATGGTGTCGTAGTAGCCCAGACCGATCATCGACCGGTTCACGGTGTTGTGCGAGGCGAGCGCCCGCAGTTCTGCGATGGTCTCGCGCTCGGTGGCGGCGGCCGGGATGGCCTCGGCGCGGTGGGTCTCGCTCAGCTGGATCGACCCGGGGATGGCGGCGCGCACGAGCGCGTCGACCGAGTCGTAGCCGAGGCGTGCGAGCATAACGGCCTGCGCGCTGTCATCGATGCCGATGTGGCGCGCGGTGAAGGGAAGCGACATCGGTGTGCTACTCCCCCAGCAGTGCGGTGTACTCGTCGAACGACAGCAGCGGCGGCAGCTCGGTGAACTCGATCTTGATGAGCCAGCCTTCGCCCAGCGGGTCGCTGTTGACGAGTTCGGGCGTGTCCTCGACGGCGGAGTTCTTCTCGAGCACCGTTCCGTCGACGGGGGCGAAGAGCTCGCCCACCGACTTGGTCGACTCGATCTCTCCGACGATCGAGCCACTCGCCAGAGTCGTGCCCACGTCGGGCAGGTCGACGAAGACGACGTCTCCGAGCTTCTCTGCCGCATACGCGGTGATGCCCACGGTGGCGGTGTTGCCATCGACGAGCACCCATTCGTGCTCGCTCGTGTACTGCAGTTCGCTTTCGGTGGCCATGGGTCAGTCCTTCTTCGCGCGGTAGAACGGGAGGGGGGTGACGCGGTAGCTGAGGCGCTTGCCGCGGATGTCGATGCTGAGGGTCGTGTCGGGGGCTGCGAATGCGGCGTCGACGTAGGCCATGGCGATCGGGATGCCGAGGGTCGGCGACAGGGCGCCGCTCGTCACGACGCCGATCACCTCGCTCGAGTCGTCGGAGGCATAGACCTCGTAGTCCGCCCGCGCGGCCCGCTTGCCGTCGGCGACCAGGCCGACCAGCGTGCGCGCATCCGGAGCCGGACCGGCCTCGACGGCCTCGCGACCGACGAAGTCGCCCTTCGTCGCTGTGGCGACGACGCGACCCAGGCCCGCCTGAACGGGGAAGGTCTCGATGCCGAGCTCGTGCCCGTAGAGCGGCATGCCCGCCTCGAGGCGGAGGGTGTCGCGGCTCGCCAGTCCGGCGGGAACGAGTCCGAGCGGGGCGCCCGCCTCGGTCAGCGCGTTCCAGAGCTCCGCGGCGTGATCCGGGCTCAGATAGAGCTCGAATCCGTCTTCGCCGGTGTAGCCCGTGCGGGCGATGAGCAGGGGCTGCGTGCGGAACGAGCCCGACAGTGCGCGGTAGTACTTGAGCTCTGAGAGCTTCTCGCCCACGTCTCGTCCGTCGGGATGACCGCCTTCGATGGCGAAACCGTCGGTCGCGATGAGGATCTCGCGTGAGCGCGGACCCTGCACGGCGATGAGGGAGAGCTCGTCGCTCTCGTCGAAGACCTCGCACTCGAACGGAGCCGTGCGGTCTGTCAGCTCTGCGGCCACGACCTCCCTGTTCGAGGCGTTGGCCACGACCATGAACCGGTCGTCTCCCGTGCGGTACACGACGACGTCGTCGATGATTCCACCCGACCGGTCGAGCAGCAGGCTGTATTTGGCCTGACCGATCGTGGTGGCCGAGAGCTTGCCCGCCAGTGCGTAGTCGAGGGCGTCGGCCGCCTCGGGGCCGACAATGAAGATCTCGCCCATGTGAGACAGGTCGAAGATGCCGGCTGCGGTGCGCACGGCGTGGTGCTCGGCAAGATCGCTCGAATAGCGCACGGGCATCTGCCAGCCGGCGAAGTCGGTGAAGCTCGCTCCTGCCGCCACATGGATGGCGTTGAGCGGGGAATGTCTATCGGTCACGAGTTCTCCAGTGCGCAGTGTGTATTGCGAAGCGCGCGTACGAAGCCGCGCGGTCAAGAACTCCCCCTCTGTCATCTGTACCTGAGAGCTTCGACGCTGCGCATCGGCAGCGGCTTTCACCGTGGGCGGATCGAACGAACGAGTGTTCGCGATCTCTTTTCAGAGTGGCCTGTTCGATGCGGTACACGTACCTGAGAGATTGGTGGGGAGAATTGCTCCTTCGGTGCCTGCCGGTGTGACCGGCGGGCTCTCCCGCATCGCGTGATGTCGGCCCGATATTCGATTGTGCGGCCAGCCTAGCAACAACCCCGCGAGCACGCGTGCCGCGCGACCGCGTAACCTCGGAAGTGACCGGGCGCACCGCGCAGTCAGAACGGATCCCGTGGACCATCGTTTGAACAGGCTCTTCATCACCGCTGCGAAGGAGTTGCACTTCGCCAGGGCGGCGAAGCTCGAGGGCATTCCGCGTTCGAGCATGATCGCGGCCGTCAAGCAGCTCGAGCAGAATCTCGGCTACCCCCTGTTCGACTACGACGCCGAGACGACCGTGCTGACGCCGGAGGGCGTCGCCTTCGCAGAGAAAGCGGCTGCCGACCTCGCCAAGTCCACCGGCAATTCGACCGTCACCGCTCCGCAGGCCGGAGGCAAGGCGAAGGCGTCGAAGGGCAAGGGACGCGCCCCCGCGGTCAAAGGAGCGCCGCGGGTCGGAAAGCGTAGACAGAGCCGCTGAGCCTGTCGAAGCGCTACTCCTCCTTCGATGGCCCCTCGGGCTTCTCGAACGGGTCGCGCCGGGTTCGCCGAAGGGTGAGCACGATGACCGTGACGATCAGCGCCAGACCTCCGATCGAGACAGCGATCGCAACGCCGATGCGGCCGCCGTCGTCGCTCGTGTCGCCATTCACCACAGGGTCAGCGGTCGCCGACAGGGTCTGCACCGGCGCCTCTGCCAGCGCCGTCATCGTGGGCTCTGGCGTGGCGACAGGGGCCGAATTCTCGCGCGGCGAGCCCGCCCACTGGTCTCCGCATACGGGCGCCGCCGGCATCCCGGGCAGGGAATTCGCGGTGTCGACCGGCTGGTACTCGAAGGTATAGCTGCCCGAGGTCGGATGCCCGTCGCTCGACACCACCTGCCACGTCGCGGTGTACGTTCCGGGGTCGCCCAGGGCGACACCGGTGGATGCGACGAGGCCGTCGACGACGACGCACCCGTTCTCATGGAACGCGCCCGACGCATCCGTCACCTGGATCGCGAAGGCGCTCGTGTCGCCGCCCAGCGTGAGGAGCTCGTCGCTGTAGGTCAACGTGACGACGGTCGGATCGACGGTCACGACCTCGCCGGCCGCGGGGGTCGACGACTCGAGCGCATCGTGCGCCGAGGCACTGGATGCGCCGGCAAGCACGAGTGCCGCGCCGAGAAGAGCGGTCGCGGCGAGCGCGGAGGGCAGGGCGAGAAGGCGTCGAGTCACCCGCCTCACGATAGCCGACCGCACGCCGCCGTTGCCGTGAGTCAGGCCGCCGCGACCGCACGCTCCGTGGGCACATCGAAGGGTCGCCGCCGATCGCGCACCGTGACGATGCCGATCGCCGTCACCCAGACGAGCCATGGGAAGGTCGCGAAGAGAGCGGTGCCCGCTCCGCCGGCTGCGACGAAGGACGCGGGGTCTGTGCCACCGAACATGGTCGGCACGGCCGCGAGGTTGAGGATCGCGACGCCGTAGGCGAGCCAGCCCGTCCACCGCGGCAAGGCCTCGGAGCCCAGCGTCACGTAGGCGCTGGCGGCGGCCACCAGGGCCGTCAGCACGCATCCGATCGAGCCGAAGAGAATCGTGTGTCCGACGGTGAGGGCTCGAAGCACGGAGTAGTCACCCGTCATGCCCGTGACGTCGAGGGCGGTCCCTGCCTCCATCGCATCGCCAACGAGTGTCACCGCCACGAAGACGAGCCCGGCCCCGTATGCGAGGTCGGCGACCCACTGCAATGCCGGCTCGGAGTGGGTGATGAGTTGTCGGAACCCGGCGAGGAACACGATGAGGGCGGCCATCAGCAGCGTGTCGATGAGGATCGTGAACATCGTTCCGTCACTCGTGCGCGTCATGAAGTCGACGAGGGCGACTTCATCGTCGAGGCTGGGTCTGGCGCCCACGACGAACACCTGCACCGAGAACTCGGTAGCGGTGAGGATCGCGACGGCGATGGCCGCGATTCCCGTCCAGAGCCTGACGTCGGGCATGAGCTTTCTGTGTGGATGATGCGTCATGGTGCGGTCTCCCCCGGATGCGCTAGGCGTCGCAGTGCGACAGGTCGGTCTCGGCGAGCGGCTTGCCTTCGGGAATGATGTACGTCACCCAGAGAACGACGTTCTCATCGCCTTCGTTTCGGCCCTCGTGGCGGTATCCCGCCCCTTCGATGATGCTGTCTCCCGTCTCGTAGACGTGCGCGCCACTCGGATAAATGTCGGCGTAGTGGGTGAGCGACCCTTCGGCGACCACGGCGACGAGCTGCCCGTAGTGGCAGTGCACACCCGTGGTCGCACCGGGCTCCAGCGTGATCTCTCTGAAGGTGACCCCGACGCCGTCGTCACCCGACACGGAGACCTCGACCGGGGCATCCTGCTCGCCGGCCGCGAGATCGACGGCCTGCACAGGTGCGTGCGTCTCGACGCTGGATTCGGTGGCGGTCGCGGATGGCGCCGCCGATTCCGTCGCGGATGAGGTGTCGGCTGCGCTGGAGCACGCCGACATCGCGAGGGCCGCAGCACAGAGGAGGACGGCGACGCGAACACGGTGGAGTGGGCGGGGTCGAGACGCTTTCATGGTCAGCCTTTCGAGCAGCACTGTCGAGTCGCGCGTTGTGCTACACAGCGTAGTGAGTCGGCCGTGGCGAGGCGGGGTGAAGTTGTCACTTAATTTATCGAACATACGTTCGAATCTTCGCCCGACGATGCTATGCTTGAGTGGTAGATAGATCGCACTCCACGCGAAAGGTACGCTGTGATCACCGAGCCCGACTCTCATCTAGTCAGCTCGTTTCGCGCGGCTATCGACGACGTACACGAGGTTTCCCGGCAGATCGCCTCGCTGCACGCCGAGCGGGCGCGGTTGGTCACCGTTGCACGGGCCGCGGGTCAGGCGCTCAACCCGGTCGACCGGTCGGGCGAGGGCCCGCAATGGTCGGCAGAGGCCGTCGCGAGGCGCGAGTTCACGACAGAACTCGCCTCCTCAGAGAACCTCAGCGAGCGGGCGGCCTACGCCCTCATAGAGACCAGTGGCGAGCTCGCCGAGACCTTCGTGCACACGCACCGCGCGCTTTATTCCGGCGACATCTCTCTCCGCCATGCCGAGATCATCGTGCAATACGGCAGTTGCCTCCCCGACGAGAAGCAGCTCGATTTCGAACTGCGCATGCTCGAGCTCGCCAAAAAGCAGCCCGTGCACATCCTGCGCACGAGAGCCGGTCGAGAAGCCAAAGCCGCCACCATGGAGGACGCGGTCGAGCGTCATCTGCATGCTGCCGAGACCCGCAACACGTTCGTCGACAGCACAGACGACGACGGGATGTCGGTCTTCGGAATCCGGCAGCCCGCTGTCGAGAACGAGGCGATCCGCGATCGCGTGCACCGGTTCACTCTCGCCCTCAAGGCCGCCGGTGATCCCCGCACGATCACGCAGCTTCACGCGGATGTGGCGGCAGATCTGCTCTTGAACGGTCACCTCAGCATGCCGGGCGCTCCGGCACACGCGGTGCGCGCACACGTCTATGTCACCGTTCCGGCGCTGTCGCTGCTGGGATTCAGCGACGAGAGCGCGGCTCTCGAGGGATACGGTCCCATCGACGCGCTGACAGCGACCCGGTTGACCGTCAACGCCCCCTATTTCTCGCGGGTGTTGACCGATCCCACCACCGGGGCCGTCATCACCGCCGGCATCACCCGCTACCGACCCGACCCGAGAATGCGCGAACTGGTCGACCTCATCCACGTCACCTGCAGATTCCCGGGATGCACTCGAGTCGCCCGCGACTGCGACGCAGATCACAACGTGCCGTTTCCCCAGGGTGAAACGTCGATCACGAACCTCGTTCCGCAGTGCGGGCCCCACCACAAGGTCAAACACAAGACGGCGTGGCAGTTCATCACCCGAGCCGACGGCACCATGATCTCCATATCGCCGTCGGGCCACACGAGGCAGCACGAACCTTCACCCTTGGCGAAGCCCGTGCCCAGACGCATCAGCTTCCCCGACGCACCCGACAATGCCGACCCGCCGGCGCGCAATTGGTACCGCGGCACGGTCGACGACGGAGTACCCGGCTCACCTGTCACGGGTGCCGACGAGCCGCCTTTCTGAGACGAGCCGCCTCTCTGAGACGACCGTTGCGCAGCGCCACCGGGGGTTACGCAGCCGTCACGTCGATCTCGCCGGGCTCTGCGCCCGCCGCACCGAACACGAGCATCCTCGTAGCGATCTTGTCGGTGAAGAACCGGTCGTGGCTCACCACGACGACGGCGCCGGGAAAGTGCACGAGGGCGCGCTCCATGACCTGGGTGCTGGCGAGGTCGAGATGGTTGGTCGGCTCGTCGAGCAGAAGAACGGATGCGCCGGACAACAGGCACTGGGCCATGGCGACGCGGGCGCGCTGCCCTCCCGAGAGCTCGCGGATGCGCTTCTTGAGGTCGGCCTCCGAGAACTGGAACATGGCCAGGAATCGTGCCACCGACTTGCGCGTCGCTGTGAGGGCGAGACTGTCGGGCAGGGCGTTGACCGCATGTGTGACCGTGTCGTCGAGGTCGAGCTCGTCGAGCATCCGGTTGTACGAGACGACCTTCGCGCCCGACGCCCAGTCCACGTGGCCGTGATCCTGTTTCTCGTCACCGGTGAGCACGCGCAGCAGGGTGCTCTTGCCGCTGCCGTTCGCGCCGAGCACCACGATGCGATTGCCGCGACGGATCTCGAAGCCGAGACCGGCGAACAGCATCTTGTCGCCGTAGGACTTCTCGAGTCCCTCGACGCGGCACAGCACGTCTTTGATGTGCAGGCCGCCGTAGATCTCGGTGATGATCTGGTCGACGGGGCGGGGCGCCCGCGACTTCTTGATTCCCGACAGCTGCTTGTCGAGCTTCTTGCTCGAGGCCTTGGCCGCCTCGCGTCGATCCGCGATGCCCTCCGCCTCGAATGCAAGCAACTCGTTCTCGTGAACGAACTGGGCCTCGAGCGTCTTCAGGCGGAACTGCTTCTGCACGATGTACTCGCCGAAGTTGCCGGGGTACTCGTGCAGGTGGAAGTTCTCGAGCTCGATGATGCGCGTCACGACGACGTCGAGGAACGCGCGATCGTGCGAGACGATGATGGCGGCACCCTTGAAGTCGCGGAACCAGGACTCGAGCCACTCGACGCCGGCCACGTCGAGGAAGTTCGTGGGCTCGTCGAGCAGCAGCACATCGGGGTCTTCGAGCAGGATCTTGGCGAGCGCGGCGCGGTTGCGCCATCCACCCGACAGCGCGTCGATCGGGCACGTGCGATGCGGCTCATCGAAGCCGAGCGTGGTGAGCGCCTGGTCGATCTTGCGGGTGTAGTCCCAGCCGTCGAGTCGTTCCATCTCGCCGAAGAGCTCGGACTGGCGCTCGATGAGCGCGTCGAGCGCTGCTCCCCCTGAGGGGTCGGCGGCGATCGATGCGTCGATGGCCGCGAGCTCGTCTTCGACGGCGTGCACCTCGACGAACAGCGCGTCGAGCACCTCGGTGATGGTCTGCTCTCCGTTCAGCTCGGAGAACTGCGAGAAGTAGCCGATCTTGACTCCGGCTTCGACCGTCACCGTTCCCTGATCGGGCTGTACCTGGTCGAGCACGAGCTTGAGCAGCGTGGTCTTGCCCGACCCGTTGCGACCGATGAGCCCCACCCGGTCCTTCGGCTCGAGGCGGAAGAACGCCTCGCGCAGAATCTGCGTGTTCTTGAACTTCACGCTCACGTCGTTCAGGCGGATCAGGCTCATGGATTCCTCTCGAAGGCGATGCGCCTCGAGCGGCCCAGCGACCCTCAAGGTTACCCGGCGCCTCGGATCGAAGTTTTTCGTGGAAACGCGACGCGATTGCCGTACTGTGTCGAAATGGGGACGACTACAGAAGAACCCGTTGGCAGCCGCAGCGAGCTGAAGCGCTCGATCACGGCCAGACAGCTCTATTTCTACGTCGTCGGCGACGTGCTCGGCTCCGGCATCTACGTTCTCGTCGGTCTGGTAGCAGCAGCCGTCGGGGGTGCCTTCTGGATGGCATTCCTCGCGGGTGTCTCCATCGCGCTCATCACCGGGCTCGCTTATGCGGAACTGGTGACCAAGTATCCGCAGGCCGCCGGAGCGTCGCTCTACATCAACAAGGCATTCCGCAGCCCGGTGCTGACGTTCTTCATCACGATCTGCATGTTGTCGGCCAACATGGCGGCGGTCGGATCTCTCGCCGCGGGTTTCGTGCGGTACTTCAGCGGCCTCGTGGGCCTGCCCGAAGACGCCATCTGGGCGAGCACCGGGATCGCATTGGCCTTCGTCGCCCTCATCACCGTGATCAATCTCATCGGCATCACCGAGTCCGTCGTCGCCAACGTCGTGATGACGTTCGTCGAGATCAGCGGGCTCGTCATCGTCGTGATCATCGGTGTGATCGCCCTGGTCGAGGGAGTGAACGACCCGTCGGTGCTCCTGCAGTTCAATACCGAAGGAGGAGCCGGTTCGGCCGTCTTGGCCATTCTCGCCGGAGTCTCGCTGGCGTTCTTCGCCATGACCGGCTTCGAGAACGCGGCGAATGTGGCCGAAGAGACGATCAACCCGTCCCGCGCCTTCCCTCGCGCCCTCGTCGGGGGCATGGCCACCGCGGGCGTCGTCTACGTACTCGTCTCGATCTCCGCGGCCCTGGCCGTTCCGATCAAGGACCTGGCCGACAAGACGCTGCTCGTGGTCATCGAGGCCGACCTCTTCTTCGTTCCCGCCGCGATCATGCTGGTCGTCTTCGGCCTCATAGCGATGGTCGCCATCAGCAATACCGCACTGGTCACGGTCGTCGCCCAGTCGCGCATCCTCTTCGGTATGGCTCGAGAGAAGGTCGTGCCCGCCGTCTTCGCGAAGGTGCATCCCACTCGGCGCAGTCCGTACGTGGCCCTCCTCTTCGGCTCCGTTGTGGTGGGCGCCCTGCTCGTCGCCGGTGCCATCATCAGGTCGAGCCAGGCGGGCATTCCTGCCGAAGAGCAGCTCGACATCGTCGACAGGCTGGCCACGATCACGGTCGTGTTCCTGCTGTTCATCTACGCCCTGGTGATCGTGGCGTGCCTGAAACTGCGCGGCAAGGATGAGACCGACGACACCTATCGGGCGAACACCCCGCTGCTGATCATCGGCATCGTCGGCAACCTCGCGGTGCTGGTCTACACACTCATCGACGACCCGGATGCGCTCTTCTGGGTCGCCGGATTGCTGGCCGTCGGGCTGATTCTCTACCTCGTGCAGAACTTCTTCGGCAAGAAAAAGGCGGTCTGAGCCAATGCATGTCATCGTCACAACCGACGGATCCCAAGCGAGCCTCGTCGGCGCCCGCCAGTTCAAGTGGATCGCCGACAGCAGAACGATCACCGATGTGACCGTTCTCGCCGTCGTGAGTCCCTACGCGGCCGCGCCCTTCGCCAATGAACTGGGCCCACAGCATCCACCCGCCCAGACCGAACTGAGCTTTCGGCAGGATGCCGCGACCGCCGTCGACATCGTCGCCGCCGAGTTCGACGACTGGGGCCCGAGGGTGCACAAGCAGGTGCGCAGCGGTTCCCCCGCGCAGGAGATCATCAGGGCCGCCGAGGATCTCGAGGCCGACTTGATCTCGATGGCCGCCGGCAGCCGTGGCCTCAGCCGCACCATTCTGCTCGGCAGTACGGCCGCGCGTGTGCAGCACTCCGCTCCGTGCCCGGTTCTGGTGTGCCGCCCGACCCCTCACAGCGAGCGGGCGCTCGCCTGACGCTCAGTCCCAGTCGAGGTAGTCCTCGATGGCCCACGAGGTCGCGCCCACGTTCTCCGAAGGGAACATGTGGCCACCGCCATCGATCGACACGATGCTCACCCGATCGGGAGCGGCCGCCAGCAGCGCCTCGCCATTCGCGGGCGGGGTCGTCTCGTCGGCAGATCCCTGGATGACCAGAACGGGCAGACCCTCGGCAAGAGTGAGGTCTCCCGCCTCGACGCCCAGCAGAAGAACGCCGTTCACGCGGTCGTGGAAATCCAGAGCTACGGCGCGGGCGACGGAGCCGCCGAACCCGTGGCCGCCCAGCCAGGCGTCCTTGACCTCGACGGCATCCATGATGTCGACGACGGCCTGAGCCAGCTCGTGCGCCGACGAGCTGCCTGCAGCGATGCGCAGAACGCGGAAGTCCTCTTCGACGAGAATGTGGGCGAGCGTGCCGAGGTAGTCGATGGGAAGACCCTTGTCGGCGACCAGCACGACCGTGGGGCCGTTTCCCTCGACGGCGTACGAGATCGCACGCGCGTCGGGCTCGAAGATCTGGGTGTCGGTCATACGGATGTGTCCTTTCGTGCGACGGGGTCAGACGTTGAAGCGGAACTCCACGACGTCGCCGTCCTGCATCGTGTAGTCCTTGCCCTCGATGCGTGCCTTGCCCTTGGCGCGCGCCTCGGCGATCGAGCCGGTCTCCACGAGGTCTTCGAAGCCGATGATCTCAGCCTTGATGAAGCCCTTCTCGAAGTCCGTGTGGATCACGCCGGCGGCCTGAGGAGCCTTCGCACCCTTCGGGATCGTCCAGGCACGCGTCTCTTTGGGGCCCGCAGTGAGGTAGGTCTGCAGGCCGAGCGTGTCGAAGCCGATGCGGGCGAGCTGGTCGAGCCCGCTCTCCTCTTGGCCGGTCGACTCGAGCAGCTCTGCCGCGTCGGCGGGGTCGAGGTCGATGAGCTCCGACTCCAGCTTGGCGTCGAGAAAGATGGCGTGCGCGGGGGCGACGAGGGCCGCGAGCTCGTCGAGCTTCGCCTTGTCGTTCAGCACGCCCTCGTCGATGTTGAAGACGTAGATGAAGGGCTTGGCGGTCAGCAGTCCGAGCTCGCGGATCGG
The DNA here is from genome assembly GCF_001422695.1 of Agreia sp. Leaf244. NCBI lineage: Bacteria > Bacillati > Actinomycetota > Actinomycetes > Micrococcales > Microbacteriaceae > Agreia > Agreia sp. Leaf244. The sequence continues at coordinate 16,142 of NZ_LMLX01000004.1, forward strand.
CTCGAGGTCGATCGTCGACGCAGACAACGGCTTGCCCGTGTCGAGCCACTCCCGTGCAGCCTTGACGGCCACCAGAGTCGAAGGGTCGGCCTTCTTGCCCTTGACCTCCTTCTCGAAGCGGGCTTCCGCCTTCTCGAGGGTCTGCAGGTCGGCGAGGATCAGCTCGGTGTTGATGGTCTCGAGGTCGCTGGCTGCGTCGACCTTGCCGTCGACGTGCACCACGTCTTCGTCGGTGAATCCGCGCACGACCTGCGCGATCGCATCCGCTTCACGGATGTTCGCGAGGAACTTGTTGCCGAGGCCCTCGCCCTCGCTCGCGCCCTTGACGATGCCGGCGATATCGACGAACGACACGGGGGCAGGCAAGATGCGCTCGCTTCCGAAGATCTCGGCCAGAGCGGCGAGGCGCGCGTCGGGAAGGTTGACGACACCCACGTTCGGCTCGATCGTGGCGAACGGGTAGTTCGCTGCGAGCACCTGGTTCTTGGTCAGGGCGTTGAACAGGGTGGACTTGCCGACATTGGGCAGACCGACGATTGCAATAGTGAGAGCCACGAGCATCCATCGTACTTGCCCGGCGCGCGGGCTCTCTTCGGAACCGAGGTCGGTGCCCCGTGAGAGCATCGATGCGTGCCCCTGAATTTCACTGCCATCGACTTCGAGACCGCCAACTCCTACCGCGAGTCCGCGTGCTCGGTGGGTCTGGTCAAGGTGCGCGACGGCGTCGTCGTCGACGAGGCCTCGTGGTTCATCAAGCCCGAGATCGGGTTCGACGAGTTCCTGCCGTGGAACACGAAGATCCACGGCATCTACCGCGAAGACGTCGAAGACGCCCGCGGTTGGGAGGAGCAGCTCGACGAACTCGTCGACTTCGTCGGAGACGATCATTTCGTGGCGCACAATGCGGCATTCGACATGGCGGTCATCCGCGCGGCGAGCGCGGCGGCCCGCGTGGAGTGCCCGCCGAACGCCTACGCATGCAGCCTGCAGATCGCCCGCAAGACCTACTCGCTCGACTCGTATCGTCTGCCGGTGGCAGCCATGGCGGCGGGCTTCGAAGACTTCCGGCACCACGACGCGCTGGCGGATGCCGAGGCGTGCGCGGCGATCATCATCCATGCGGCAGACCGTCACGGGGTGAACTCGATCGAGACGCTCGCCGGGGCCGCGGGCGTGAAGATCTCGCAGCTGCGACCGGTGGTCACAGCGGTCGTTATCTGACGCGCGGCCGATCCTTCGGGCGATGTCGGGGGCCGGTGCAAGACTTCCGGCATGGATCCCATACTCGCTCTTGTGCTCGGTCTGCTCATCGGCGTGGCGCTCGGCGGCGCCATGGGCTGGATGTTCCGCGCGAGCAGGATTCCGGCCGCCGACCCGAGGCCGCTGGCCGAGCTGCAGGCGCGATCGGCTGCAGCCGAGGCAACGAACGTCGGACTGCGCGAGCAGCTCGAGCTGCAGCTGGGGCGCATCACCGAATTCCAGCAGCGAATCCGAGAGCTGAGCGAGGCGGAGGCCGAGAGGGTCAGTTCAGACGGGCGTGTGCTGGTCGCCCTCAGCCCGGTCGCCGAGAGCCTGCGGCTGGTTCAGCGCAAGGTGTCGGAGCTCGAGGAGCAGCGCCAGAAGCAGCACGGCGAATTGAGCGAGCAGCTGCGCCATGCCACCGAATCCGAAGAGCGCCTGCGCAGCACCGCGGAGTCGCTCGCCTCAGCGCTTCGCTCCAACAGCACCCGGGGCGTCTGGGGAGAGACTCAGCTGCGGCGCGTGGTCGAAGCGGCCGGCCTGATCGAGCGCGTCGACTTCGACGTGCAGACCAGCATCGTCTCGGCGAGCGGCGCGGGCCGGCCCGACATGGTGGTGCACCTGCCCGGCGGCAAGAACATCGCCGTCGACGCGAAGGTTCCGTTCGACGCCTACCTCGAGGCCAGCCTCATTCCGGCGACGGCGACCGGGGCCGACGGCGCAGAACGCGACCGCCTCCTGAAACGCCACGTCAAGGCGGTTCGCGACCACATCATCACCCTGAGCAACAAGAGCTACTGGTCGGGCCTCGACGCCTCCCCCGAGCTCGTCATCGCCTTCATTCCGAGCGAATCCCTGGTGTCGAGCGCGCTCGAGGCCGATCCGAGCATCATGGAGTTCGCCTTCTCCCGCAAGGTCGCCCTCGCTTCTCCCGTGACACTGTGGTCAGTGCTGAAGACCGTGGCCTACAGCTGGCAGCAAGACGTGCTCACGCACGACGCCAAGGTGCTCTTCGATCTGAGCCGGGAGCTGTACACACGCCTGGCCACCACCGCCACCCACGCCGAGAAGCTCGGTCGTTCGATCGAGCGCAGCGTGCGTGACTACAACTCGTTCGTCGGCTCGCTCGAACGGCAGGTCTTCCCGACAGCGCGCAAGCTCAACGCGCTCGACGAGTCGACCGTGCTCGGCGTGCTCCCCACGATCGAGGAGCAGCGCCGCCAGCTGTCGAGTTTCGAGCTGGTGGCCGAGCTGGAGAGGTCAGAGGCGAGGGCCTGAGACCGTCGAAACCCTAGAACCACTTGTCGGCGATGTGGTCGGCGACGATGCGTCGGATCGTGCCCGAGCGGCTGCGCAGAACCAGGCTCTCCGTGCGGATGATGGGGCCCTTCTTTCGTACCCCGGCGACCAGGCCGCCATCCGTCACACCCGTCGCGACGAACATCGTGTTGTTGCCCCTGACCAGGTCGTCGGCCTCGTAGACGCGGTCCACGTCGAGGCCCGCGTCGATGGCGCGCTGCCGCTCCTCGTCGGTCTTCGGCAGCAGCCGCCCCTGAATGAGGCCGCCGAGCGCCTTGATGGCGCACGCCGTGACGATGCCCTCCGGGCTTCCGCCGACACCGACGCACATGTCTGTTCGCGTCTCGTAGCGGGCCGCGTTGATGCCGCCGGCCACATCGCCGTCGAGAAGCAGACGGGTGCCGGCACCGGCGGCGCGGATCTCCTCGATCAGACCGACGTGCCTCGGTCGGTCGAGCACGGCGACCTTGATGTCGGAGACATCCTTGCCCTTGGCCTTCGCCAGCGCGCGGATGTTGTCGCCGATCGGACGGTCGATGTCGATCACTCCGATGCCCTCGGGTCCGGTGACGATCTTGTCCATGTAGAAGACGCTCGACGCGTCGAGCATCGTGCCCCGGTCGGAGACGGCGATGACGGAGAGAGCGTTCTGGCGCCCCGCGGCCGTGAGGCTGGTTCCGTCGATCGGGTCGACCGCGATATCGCATGCCGGGCCGCGACCGTTGCCGACGTGCTCTCCGTTGAAGAGCATCGGGGCCTCGTCCTTCTCGCCCTCACCGATCACGACGACGCCATCGAAGTTCACCGTGGTGAGGAAGGCGCGCATGGCGTCGACGGCCGCGCCGTCGGCGGCGAGCTTGTCACCACGACCGATGAAGGGGTACGCCCGAATGGAGGCGGCCTCCGTCGCGCGCACCAGCTCCATTGCCAGGTTGCGATCGGGGTGCAGGTAGAGGGCGTCGTTTTCGGTATTCGTCATTGCAGACCTCACAGAATTCGGTGCCATGTGACGGCTCCTGTCGCGCGTCATCGCCTGGCTTCTCCAGAGTACCGGTGGGTGTCTCCCCTAGGATGAAGTCGCGTAGACACAAGGAGAAACCATGCCCATCGCAACGCCTGACCAGTACGCCCAGATGCTCGACACCGCGAAAGCGAAGGGGTTCGCGTATCCCGCGTTCAACGTGTCGTCGTCACAGACCCTCAACGCCGTCCTCCAGGGACTGACCGAGGCCGAATCCGACGGCATCATCCAGGTCACGACAGGCGGCGCGGACTACTTCGCCGGCCACACGCGCACCGGAGCTCGCGCCACGGGAGCACTGGCCTTCGCGGCGTTCGCCCACGAGGTCGCCAAGAACTACCCGGTGACCGTTGCGCTGCACACCGATCACTGCCCGAAGAACGCGCTCGAGAGCTTCGTGCTTCCGCTGATCGCCGCATCCGAGGCCGAGGTCAAGGCCGGCCGCAACCCGATCTTCCAGTCGCACATGTGGGACGGATCGGCCGTTCCCCTTGCGGAGAACCTCGAGATCGCCCAGGACATCATCGCGCGCACCCGCGCCATCAACGCCATTCTCGAAGTCGAGATCGGCGTCGTCGGCGGCGAGGAGGACGGTGTCAGCCATGACATCAACGAGCACCTCTACACGACGGTCGATGATGCGATCGCCACGGTCGAGGCCCTCGGTCTCGGCGACAAGGGTCGCTACATGGCCGCCCTCACCTTCGGCAACGTGCACGGCGTCTACAAGCCCGGCAACGTGAAGCTCCGTCCGGAACTCCTGAAGGAGATCCAGGACGGCGTGCAGGCCAAGTACGGCACCGGCCCGCTGCCCTTCGACCTCGTCTTCCACGGCGGTTCGGGATCGACGGATGCCGAGATCTCCGAGGCTGTGGCGAACGGCGTCATCAAGATGAACATCGACACCGACACGCAGTACGCGTTCAGCCGTTCGGTGGCCGACACCGTTCTCAAGAACTACGACGGCTTCCTCAAGGTCGACGGAGAGGTCGGAAACAAGAAGGTCTACGACCCTCGCTCGTGGGGCAAGCTGGCCGAGACGGCCATGGCCGCCCGTGTCATCGAGTCGACCCACCAGCTCGGCTCCGCCGGCAACTCGGGAAAGTAGACCCACAGAAGATGGCAGACGACCGGCCCACTCCTCGCTACGGCGAACTCGCGCCCGAGGGGTGGGTCTGGTCCGACGCTCCTCAACCGGAAGACCCTGAACCGCAGACCGAAGAGCCTTCAGCGCCGAAGCCCTACCGCGTCGTGGACGCGTCGATCTCGGTGTTCCTGCTTGTGACCGCAGTGATGTTCAGCTCGTCGAGCGTTCCGTCGCTCTTCGGCCTGCGCAGCACGATCGACATGTTCTATGCGGATCGCGGCTTGGGCGAATACGGCGGCGGATCGGCGGTCGACATCGCGGGTGCCGTGGCGGCAATCGCTCAGCTCGTGCTTCTCGCGGCCACGATCTGGCTCACGGTGCGGCTGATCGGTCAGCGTCGCAGGTCGTGGCCCGTGCCGCTGCTGATGGGCGCGCTCACCCTCATCGTGACATTCGGATGCCTCGTGCTGGCCCTGGTCGCCGACCCCGGCCTGCTGGCGTCGATCAGTTCGAGCTGATCCGACCGCCGAGGGCCCGGGCGTCGTTCTTGCCGGTCATGTCTTTGCGGAGCTCCTTCGGCAGGGAGAAGATCAGGTCTTCCTCAGCCGTGATGACCGTCTCGATGTCGCCGTATCCGGCGCCGGCCAGCTCGTCGAGAAGATCCTGCACCAGAACCTCGGGCACGGACGCGCCGCTCGTGACTCCAACGGTGTTGACGCCGTCGAGCCACTCCTGCTTGACCTCGTGCGCGTAGTCGACGCGGTAAGCGGCCTTGGCGCCGTACTCGAGTGCGACCTCGACGAGGCGCACGGAGTTGGACGAATTCGCCGAGCCCACCACGATGACGAGGTCGGCATTCACAGCGACCTTCTTGATGGCCACCTGGCGGTTCTGGGTCGCGTAGCAGATGTCGTCGCTGGGCGGGTCTTGAAGATTCGGGAACCGCGCACGCAGGCGGTTCACCGTCTCCATGGTCTCGTCGACCGACAGGGTGGTCTGAGACAGCCAGACGACCTTGTCGGGGTCGCGGACCACGACGGTGTCGGCCTCGGCAGGGCTGCCGACGAGCGTCGTGTGCTCGGGCGCCTCTCCAGCCGTGCCCTCGACCTCTTCGTGACCCTCGTGCCCGATGAGCAGGATCTCGAAGTCGTCGCGGGCGAAGCGCACGGCTTCACGGTGCACCTTGGTGACGAGGGGGCAGGTGGCGTCGATCGCCTGGAGGCCGCGGTCGGCGGCTCCCTGCACGACGGCCGGCGAGACACCGTGGGCGCTGAACACCACGTGAGCTCCCGGTGGAACCTCGTCGACCTCCTCGACGAAGATCGCTCCGCGCTTCTCGAGGGTCTGCACGACGTGGATGTTGTGCACGATCTGCTTGCGCACGTACACAGGGGCGCCGTAGTGCTCGAGCGCTTTCTCGACCGCGACGACCGCGCGGTCCACTCCTGCACAGTAGCCTCGGGGCGCTGCGAGCAGCACCTTCTTCTCCCCGGTGACGGGGGTATCCTTTAGCCTGTTTCGTACGCCGGGAATCCTCGGCATCGGCAGACTTATAGTGGCTTGGCTCACTCCTCCATGGTAACCGTGAAAACCGGGAGGTCGGCCGTCGACAGATCCACGCGCAGGGAGCACCCGCATGACAGACGCCCCGCAGGCCGGTGCGCCGGCGACTCTCGAGAACCCGTGGCCGGTCGCCCTGCTCTCCAGCAAGATCAAGGGGTATATCGACAGGCTCGGCACGGCGTGGGTCGAAGGGCAGATCACGCAGTGGGGTGTGTCGGGCGCGAATATCTACGGCAAACTGCGCGATGTCACCGACGATGTCACGATCGGCTTCACCATCTGGTCGAGCGTGCGCGGCCGCATTCCCGACGACCTCAAGCAGGGCGACCGGGTCGTGGCCCTCGTCAAGCCGAACTACTGGCTCAAGGGCGGAACGCTCACGATGCAGGTGTTCGAGATGCGGCATGTGGGGCTCGGCGACCTGCTCGAGCGACTCGAACGGCTGCGGCGACAACTCGCATCCGAGGGCCTGTTCGATGCCTCGCGAAAGAAGAGCCTGCCGTTTCTGCCGCATTGCGTGGGGTTGATCACCGGCAAAGACAGCGACGCCGAGAAAGACGTGCTGCGCAACGCGCAGCTTCGGTGGCCGTCGGTCGAATTCCGCGTGGTGCACGCTGCCGTTCAGGGTGACCGCACTCCTCGCGAGATCACGGCGGCCATCCAACAGCTCGACGCCGATCCCGAGGTCGACGTCATCATCATCGCGCGGGGCGGCGGTGACTTCCAGAACCTCCTCGGGTTCAGCGACGAGGGCGTCGTCCGTGCCGCCGCTGCCGCGACGACCCCGATCGTCAGTGCCATCGGCCACGAGGCCGACCGCCCCCTGCTCGACGAGGTGGCCGACCTCCGTGCCTCCACACCCACCGACGCGGCCAAACGCGTCGTGCCCGACGTGGCAGAAGAACTCTCCCGCGTCCTCCAAGCCAGGGCGAGACTGGGCGTGCGCATCAACCATGTGATCAAGAACGAGATCGACAGGCTCGGTCAGCTGCGCAGCAGACCCGTGCTTGCAGACTCGAGCTGGTTGATCGACGTGCGAAGCGAAGAACTCACCCGCTACGTGGCGCGGGGCAGCGAGCTCGCCTCCCGCATCGTCGAACGGGCAGACGACCGCACCCGGCAACTGGTCGCCCATCTGAGGGCGCTCTCGCCGCAACGCACCCTCGATCGTGGATACGCCATCGTGCAGCGCGACGGCGGGTCGATCGTGCGCGGCCGAGACGATGCGCCGAGCGGTGCCGGTCTCACGATCACGGTCTCCGACGGAGCGATCGGCGCCACCTCCACGGGTTCGCGAAGCCCACTCGCCGCCGCCACGGCCTCAACCGCAGAATAAGATTGGAACCATGCCCTCCACCGCGACAACTCCGTCGACAGAAGACATCGATGCTCTCAGCTACGAGCAGGCTCGCGACGAACTCGTGCGGGTCGTCACCGAACTCGAACAGGGCTCGTCGACCCTCGAGCAGTCCCTCGCCCTCTGGGAACGCGGCGAGGCGCTCGCCAGGCGATGCGAGCACTGGCTGATCGGCGCCAAGGCTCGGCTCGACGCCGCCCGCCAGTCGGTCTCCGAGTAACGCGAGGTGGCCCGCCGCGACCCGAAGCCCCGCCCCATTGTGGCGGAACTCGGGCGACCCGAGACGCCCGAGGAGGAGGCAGCCCGAAAGGCGCAGAACTCCAAGAACTATCGAGACAGCAAGACGATCCGAAACCTCTGGGTGGCCGTCGGCGTCACGGTCGGCATCGTCGCCCTCATCGTTCTCCTCGTTCCAAGAGACGATTCCTCCCGACTCCAGGCCGTCGATTACCGTGCGGTGGCGGTCAGCGCGCAGCGCACGCTCCCCGTGCCCCTCGCGGTGCCGGAGCTTCCCGACACGTGGACCTCGAACGTCGCGGAGATCCGAACGGCGAGCCTCGACGGGGTCACCTCGTGGTTCGTCGGGCTCATCACGCCGTCGAGGCAGTTCCTGTCGATCACGCAGGGCATCGACGCGAATCCGAGCTGGCTCGTCACCGAACTGAAGCAGACGTCGCCAACGGGCACCACCACGATCGACGGCATCGACTGGACCGTGTACGACAACCGCGATTCCGATCGCGACGTGGGAAATGTGAAATACGCTCTCACCACCGAGTCGGGCCGCAGCACCTTCATCGTCGCCGGCACGGCCACGCCCGAAGAAGCCGAGGCACTGGCGTCGACCATCACCGACGCGATCGAACAACAGACCACAGGGGCGACACCATGAGCGATTCAGCAAAGACACCGGCCAAGATCTGGGGCGAGATGGTTCGCGGCAACGAGCGATTCATCAACGGCACTCCGCGTCACCCTCGGCAAGATGTCGAGCGCAGGCACCAGATCGCCTCCGGGCAGGCTCCCAGAGCCGCACTCTTCGGCTGCAGCGATTCCCGCCTCGCGGCCGAGATCATCTTCGACAAGGGCCTCGGCGACCTCTTCGTCGTGCGAAATGCAGGCCAGGTCATCTCCGACTCCGTGCTCGGCAGCCTCGAATACGCCGTGGCCGTGCTCGGGGTCCCCCTGATCGTCGTCCTGGGCCATGACGAGTGCGGTGCCGTCGCCGCCGCCATCGAGTCGGTCGGTCCGGATGCGCCGCCGCTGCCCGTGCACATCCGCGGCATCATCGAGAAGATCACGCCCGCCGTGCACGCCGCCGAACACCACGGCGATGGCGCGATCGATGTCGACCCGTACGAGGTCGGCCGCCTGCACCTGCGCGACACCGTGCGAGAACTTCTCGAGAGTTCCGAGATGATCAGCGAGGCCGTCGCAGACGGCAGGCTCGCCATCGTCGGTGCCAACTATCGACTTGCTGAGGGCAGGGCTGTCGCCGATCTCGTCATCGGCTCTGTCTGACCCTCGGCGCCATACTCCGAATCACCGCCCACCCGGGCGAAACCCACAGGAAGGCAGGCCACACAGTGGTGGACACAGCAACCGGAACGAACGGAACCGACGAGTTCCGCATCGAGCACGACACGATGGGAGAGGTTCGCGTGCCCGTCGACGCCAAATACGGCGCTCAAACACAGCGTGCCGTCGAGAACTTCCCGATCTCCGGAGACCGGCTCGAGTCGGCTCAGATCTCTGCTCTCGCCCGTATCAAGAAGGCCGCAGCCCTGGCGAACGCCCAGCTCGGCGTGCTCGACCAGGCCATCGCGCAGTCGATCGCCTCTGCGGCCGACGAGGTCATCACGGGATCGCTCGACGACGAGTTCCCGATCGATGTCTACCAGACCGGCAGCGGCACCTCGTCGAACATGAACATGAACGAGGTCCTCAGCACCCTCGCCTCGGCCCGCCTGGGAAGCCCTGTGCACCCGAACGATCACGTCAACGCGTCGCAGTCGTCGAACGACGTCTTCCCCACCTCCGTGCACATCGCCGTCACGGGTGCGCTCATCACGCAGCTCATCCCCTCCCTCGAGCACCTCGCCGTCGCGCTCGAGGCGAAGGCCGAGCTGTGGAAGTCCGCGGTAAAGGCCGGGCGCACCCACCTGATGGACGCCACTCCCGTGACCCTCGGTCAGGAGTTCGGCGGCTACGCGCGGCAGGTACGGCTCGGCATCGAGCGTGTGCAGTCGGCGCTCCCCCGCGTCGCCGAGGTTCCCCTCGGAGGCACGGCGGTCGGAACGGGCATCAACACGCCGGCCGGATTCCCCCAGCTGGTCATCCGCCTGCTCGCAGAAGAGACCGGCTTGCCGATCACCGAGGCGCGCGACCATTTCGAGGCCCAGGGCGCGCGGGATTCGCTCGTCGAGGCATCCGGTGCGCTGCGCGTGCTCGCCGTGAGCCTCACCAAGATCTGCAACGACCTGCGCTGGATGGGTTCCGGCCCGAACGCGGGTCTGGGCGAGCTGCATATCCCCGACCTGCAGCCGGGATCGTCGATCATGCCCGGCAAGGTCAACCCCGTCATCCCCGAAGCCGTGCTGATGGTCTGCTCCCGGGTCATCGGCAACGATGCCAGCATCGCGTGGTCGGGTGCGTCCGGCGCATTCGAGCTCAACGTCGCGATCCCGATCATGGGAACCGCGCTCCTCGAGTCGATCCGCCTGCTGTCGAGCTCCTCCGTGCTTCTGGCAGACAAGGCCGTAGCCGGCCTCGAGGCCAACCTCGAGCATGCCCGCGCGCTCGCCGAGTCGTCGCCGTCGATCGTCACCCCGCTCAACCGCATCATCGGCTACGAGGCCGCAGCGAAGATCGCCAAGCACTCCGTCGCAAACAAGGTCACGGTTCGCGAGGCCGTCATCGAGCTCGGATTCGTGGAGCGGGGCGAGGTCACGCTCGACCAGCTCGATTCCGCGCTCGACGTGCTCTCGATGACGACGCCGCCCACGGCCTAGTTCCAGTAGAGGGCCAACGCGGCAAGCGTTCCGCCGTCGCGGATTGCTCCCGAGGCCATCGCGGCACGCAGTTCGTCGGGTGACGCCAAGCCGCTCGTCCAATGCTCTGCGGGCTCGAGGGTCGCCGTGCTCCACCCCGTGACCGGGCCGGCGAAGACGAAGCACTTCGACGCGGTGATGCCCGGGCATTCGAAGAACCAGCCGAGCGACCTCAGCTCGCCGACAGAGTAGCCGGTCTCCTCGAGCAGCTCCCGGCGTGCGGCGGCCTCGGCCTTCTCCGACGGCTCGAGGGCGCCCGACGGCAGCTCCATGTATTCGCCGGTTCCGGTCGTGTGCCGTGGACCTCGCACGATCACGAGCGAGCCGGCGTCGGTGACGGCGATCGCCATCGCGCTGTCTGCACGGCTGACCTCGAACCAGTCCTGCGGACCGACCTCGCTGTGCTCGACCTCGAACCACGGGTTGCGATGAACGGTCTGGCGACGCGTCGGCTTCGATTGGTCTGTCACGACACAGACACTACCGAAGCAGCCTGCGCGGCAAGCGCGACGATCACCGCCCAGAACGAGAGCAGAAGCACGGGCCCGAAGGCGATGCGCCTCGCCCGGTCTCGGCGGCGGCGAATTAGGATCGCGGCCGAGTAGACGCCACCCAGTACGAAAGCGAGCATCACGGCCGCGACGGCCGTCCATGGTGAGTCGAGCGACAGGCATCCGGCGATCACCGCCGTGAGCTTGACGTCGCCCATGCCGAGCCCGCCGAGGAGGTTCAGGGCGAGCATCGCCGCGACGAGAATCACCGTCGCAACAACGGCCGCAGTGGGGAACCGCCCGGATGCCACGGAGTACCAGACGACATCGACGAGTGCGGCCCCCAGGCCCGGCACGACGAGCGCGTTCGGCAGCCGTCTCAGTCGCACGTCGATGACGACGAGGCTCGGAGAGACAAGGGCGAGCCACAGTGCGGTGATCGATCCCGGAGCACCGCCGAGGGCCACCCACGCGAGGGCACCCAGAACGCCGACGACCAGCGCGTGGGCGGGGGTCCATGTCATGGCCCCACGGTAGCGAGGTGCGGGGCGGGCCGACCGGAGTTGTCCACAGGGGACCTCTCCGCATCAGCACCGCCCCGCGTCAGGGCCGTCAGGCCAGTTCGTTCGACTCCAGCATCTCGGTCACGAGCGCCGCGATCGCCGAGCGCTCCGAGCGCGTCAGGGTCATGTGCCCGAACAGAGGATGCCCCTTCAGCGTCTCGATCACCGACGCGACACCGTCGTGCCGCCCGACGCGCAGGTTGTCGCGCTGCGCCACATCGTGGGTGAGCACGACTCGCGAGTTCTGGCCGATGCGGCTCAGAACAGTGAGCAGCACGTTGCGTTCGAGCGACTGCGCCTCGTCGACGATCACGAAGGCGTCATGCAGCGACCGACCGCGGATGTGGGTGAGCGGAAGCACCTCGAGGATGTTGCGCTCGATCACCTCGTCGATCACGTTCTGCGACACGATCGAGCCGAGGGTGTCGAAGACCGCCTGCGCCCACGGGTTCATCTTCTCGGACGCGTCTCCCGGCAGGAAGCCGAGCTCCTGCCCGCCGACGGCGTAGAGAGGCCTGAACACCATGATCTTGCGGTGCTGCTGCTTCTCGAGAACGGCCTCGAGTCCCGCGCAGAGGGCCAGAGCCGACTTTCCCGTTCCGGCCCGACCTCCCAGCGAGATGATTCCGACCTCCGGGTCGAGCAGCATGTCGATGGCCACCCGCTGCTCGGCGGAACGACCGTGGAGCCCGAACACGTCGCGATCTCCGCGCACGAGACGGAAGCTCCTCTTGCCGGTGACACGTCCGAGCGCCGAACCGCGATCCGAGTGGATGACGAGACCCGTGTTCACGGGAATGCCGTCGACGAGGTCGGTCTCCATGGACTCCGCGTCGTAGAGCGACGACATCTGGTCCGATCCGAGGGTGATGTCCGCGAGCCCCGTCCAGCCCGAGTCGACGGCGAGCTCGGCCCTGTACTCCTCGGCTGCGAGGCCGATGGAGGCGGCCTTCACGCGCAGGGGCAGGTCCTTCGACACGACCGTCACGGCGAGTCCGTCGTTCGCCAGGTTGAGGGCGACGGCGAGGATGCGCGAGTCGTTGTCGTTCAGCTGGAGCCCCGACGGGAGCACCGACATGTTGGAGTGGTTCAGCTCGACGCGGAGGCTGCCTCCGTCGCCCACGGCGATCGGAAAGTCGAGCCGCTCGTGCAGGACGCGGAGTTCATCGAGGTTGCGCAGCGCCTGGCGGGCGAAGTATCCGATCTCCGGGTCGTTCCTCTTGGATTCGAGCTCGGTGATGACGATGACCGGTAGCACGACCGGATGTTCCGCGAAACGGAAGATCGCCTTCGGATCGGACAGCAGAACCGAGGTGTCCAGAACGTAGGTGCGTTCCTTCTGGTTCACGGCTGCCGGCGCCGAATCCGTCGTCCGCGTGCGGACTCCGGTGTCGGCTGACTGGTGGGAATTGCGATCGGCCACGACTACTCCAACCCCGAGCGCGATGCACTCGGATCACTGTGGCGAGTCGGCCCCTAAGCCTTTCTCAAGTCTCAGGTTTTCCTCGAGTCGTACTTATGTGGCCGACTCGACCAGGTGCCATACCTGATAAATGTTGACGCTACGTGCCGATATGTTTCCAGCGGTGACGACACGCCCCGAGTCCGGTTACGTTCATGTAAACGAGCGGGGTCGGGATGCCGTGGGCTCAGCCGCCGAAACGGCGGTGCCTGCGTGAGTAGTCGCGCAAGGCACGGAGGAAGTCGACCTCGCGGATGTCGGGTCCGAGCGCCTCCATGAAGTAGAACTCGCTGTGCGCGCTCTGCCAGAGCATGAAATCGCTGAGCCGCTGCTCGCCGGAGGTTCGGATGACCAGGTCGGGATCGCGCTGGCCACCGGTGTAGAGATGTTCGGCAATGAGCTCCTGGTCGATGCTCTCGGCCAGGTCTTCGAGCGTGTGGCCCTGCTCCTGGTGGGCCCGGATGATGCTGCGCACCGCATCGGCGATCTCGGTGCGCCCCCCGTAGCCGACGGCGAGGTTCACGTGCAGACCGGTGTGGCCCGCCGTGCGCTCCTCGGCCTCGTCGAGCGCGGAGACGAGTGCCGGAGGAAGGCCCAGGTCGCTGCCGACGTGCTTGATCCGCCAGTCTCTGAAGTGCGACAGTGCGCCGGCCAGCTCGGCGATGATGTCGACGAGCTCGTCGAGCTCGTCTTTCTTACGGCTGGTGAGGTTGTCTGTCGAAAGCAGGTAGAGCGTGACGACCTTGATTCCGAGGTCGTCGCACCAGACGAGGAACTCGCGCATCTTGGCGGCGCCCGCTCGATGCCCGTGCGCGGCAGTGCCGAGCAGGCGCTGTTTGGCCCAGCGGCGGTTGCCGTCGATGATCATCGCGACGTGGTGCGGCAGAGCCTCGACGGCGAGTTCGCGCCGCAGTCTCTTCTGGTAGAGGCCGTAGAGAAAGCCGCTGCCCCGGGGATTCTCTTCGATGGACACACGGATACGCTACCCGTCTTCCGGCGCGTACGCTGGTGCCATGCCCGAGCCCGACCTTCCGAGGATCCCCCTTCTCGACGACGCCCTCGAACACCCCGTCGAAGTCAAGCCCACGTGGCGCGGCTGGATCCACGCCGGTACGTTCCCGCTCGCCATCGTGGGCGGCATCGTGCTCATCGTGCTCGCGGACGGCGCGGCGGCGAAGGCGGCCAGCGCCGTGTTCATGGCCACGTCACTGCTGCTGTTCGGAAACTCCGCGCTCTACCACCGCTTCAACTGGAAGCCGCGCATGAAGCGGCTGCTCAAGCGCATCGACCACGCCAACATCTTCCTGCTGATCGCCGGAACCTACACCCCGATCGCCGTGCTGGCCCTGCCGCCCGACAAGGGCATCCTGCTCCTGTGTCTCGTGTGGGCGGGCGCACTGTTCGGCATCGGATTCCGAGTGTTCTGGATCGACGCACCGCGCTGGCTCTACGTGATGCTCTACCTCGTGCTCAGCTGGGCCGCGGTCATGTATCTGGGCGACCTATTGGCCACGAATGCCGTCATGATGCTCCTCGTGCTCATCGGAGGCCTCTGCTATACCGTCGGCGCCGTGGTCTACGCGCTGAAACGGCCCAACCCGTTCCCCGGTCGATTCGGCTTCCACGAGATCTTCCACGCGCTCACCCTGGTGGCGTTCCTCTGCCACTGGACGGCGATCCTGCTGATCGTGCTGAAGCCCGCCTACGGCAACTGACTCGTGTCGTCGGCATCCAGAGCCTCCTGCTCGAGCTGCCGGCGCACCTGTTCGCGGTAGTTCACGCGGCGTACGCGGCGCACCATGTCGATCACCAGCAGGATCACGATGGCGGCCACGCCGAAGGTGGCGATGAATCCGATGAATCCCGGAGTCACGGTGTCGGGGTCGAACTGAGGCTGGTCGCCGGCGCTCAGCAGAGCGGTCGTGACCGTCGCAGCGACGTGATCAAAGCCGTACATCGTCGTCCTCGATTCCGGCGAACAGGTCGCCTTCGGGCATGGTCGTCTCGACGGTCGATCTCACCAGCTGGTAGTCCTCGAACGGCCAGGCCTTCTGCTGCAGTTCGTTGGGCCAGAAGAAGAACGGGCTGTCGGGCGACACCTGGCTGGCATGAGCCCGCAGAGCGTTGTCGCGCACGTCGAAGAAGGGGCCGGCGGGAACCTGGGTCGTAGCGAGGAACGGGCTCTCCGTCATCCACGAGCGCATCTCGGTCATGGATGCGATGAGCGGGCTCTCGGGGTCTGTCGCGACGATCTCGTCGTAGACGGCACGCATGCGCTGGTAGCTGAAGATGCGGTCGTAGTAGAGCTTGGAGACTCCCCACGGTTCGCCCGCGTCGGGGTAGGCGGCGGCATCGGACGCCGCCTCGAGGGCGCGCACCGAGATCTCGTGACACCGGATGTGGTCGGGGTGTGGATAGCCGCCGTTCTCGTCGTAGGTGATCAGCACCTGCGGCTTGAACTCGCGGATGAGGTGCACGAGGGGCTCGGCCGAGATCTCGACGGGGATGGCCGCGAACGCGTTCGCCGGAAGCGGCTCGCCCTCATCGGGCAGCCCGGAGTCGGCGTAGCCCAGCCAGCGGTGCTCGAAGCCGACCGCCTTCTGGGCGGCCTGCATCTCATAGCGGCGCAGGCCGGCCATGTCTCTTTCGGCGTGACGACGCTCCGCCAGCGACTCGTTCAGGATGCTGCCGCGCTCTCCCCCGGTGCAGCTCACCACCATGACCTCGACACCGCGGTCGAGGTAATAGGCGTAGGTCGCCGCGCCCTTGCTCGATTCGTCATCGGGGTGGGCGTGCACGGCCATCAGGCGCAGCGTCATCGGTCTCATCTCCACAGCTTTGCCGATTAGCCTAGACATCTAAGCCAACACCTAAGACTAATCGCTGCTTCGAGAGGCGCCCATTCCGTGACGCGTGACGACCTTGCCATCCGCTACGGGCGAACGCGCGTCAATTCACGACGCACTCGCCTCGTCGCACTCGTGACGGCGGCCGTGTTCGCCGTCGTGCTCGTCGGCTGGGTGGTGTGGGCTGGGCTCGACAACTCCAGCGCGGAGCTCGAGGCGAAGGACACGGGGCACACGGTGATCGACGAGCACTCGGTCTCGATCGACTTCCTGCTCACCGTTCCTCGGGGCTCCACGGCGAGCTGCGCGCTGCAGGCGCAGAGCGCGAAGTTCGCGATCGTGGGGTGGAAGATCGTCGACATCCCTGCATCCGACAAGGCGACACGAGGCATCACGGAGACGATCCGCACGACAGAGCAGTCGGTCACAGGTTTGATTTACCGCTGCTGGCTCACCTAGGCTCGTCTTCTATGCCCGGGAGATTTCCCGGGCCATATTTACGGGCAAATATCCGTACAGAGGGAGTTCCCATGGCAGACGAAGCAGCCCAGGTCACATGGCTGACCCAGGAGGCCTACGACCGCCTCACGAATGAGCTCGAGGAGCTCAGTGGGTTCGGCCGCACCGACATCGCCAAGAAGATCGAGATGGCCCGCGAAGAGGGCGACCTGAAGGAGAACGGCGGCTACCACGCCGCCAAAGAAGAGCAGGGCAAGATGGAGGCTCGCATCCGCCAGCTGACCCTGCTGCTGCGCACTGCCGAGGTCGGCGAGATTCCCGAGAGCCACGGCGTGGTCGAGGGCGGCACCGTCATCACCGCGCTCGTCGCGGGAGACGAGACCGTCTTTCTTCTCGGCAACCGCGAGATCGCCGGCGACAACGACCTCGACGTGTGGAGCGAGTCCAGCCCCCTGGGCCAGGCGATCCTGGGCCTGAAGGTGGGCGACAAGACTTCGTTCGTCGGCCCGACCGGTCGCAACATCGATGTCGAGATCGTCAAGGTCGAGACCTACCGCGCCTGATCAGTCATCGCTGATGCGCGGGTCGTAGCCCGCTTCGCGCAGCATGTCGAGAACCTGCTGCCGGTGCTCGGGCCCGCGCGTCTCGACGCTCAGCTCGAGCTCCACCTCGCTGATCTGCAGCCCCTTGCCGTGCCGGGTGTGCAACACCTCGAGCACGTTGGCGTTCGCCTCGGCGAGCAGCTCGGAGGTGCGCGCCAGCTGGCCGGGGCGGTCGGGAAGCATGATGCGCATCTTGAGGTATCTGTCTGATGCGGCGAGACCGTAGTTGATGAGCCTCAGCATGAGCAGCGGGTCGATGTTGCCGCCCGAGAGGATGACGACGGTCGGCCCCGTCGCCGTGACCTGGCCCGACAGGATTGCGGCAACGCCGACGGCGCCCGCGGGCTCGACGACCTGCTTGGCCCGCTCGAGGAGCACCAGCAGCGCCTTCGCCATGTCTGCCTCGGAAACCGTGACGACCTCGTCGACCAGCTCCTTCACGATGGCGAAATTGAGGATGCCCGGCTTGGCGACGTGGATTCCGTCGGCCATGGTGGGCGACGTCGTGATCTGCGTGGGCTCGCCCGCGGCGAGGGAGGGCGGGTAGGCCGCGGCGTTGGCGGCCTGCACGCCGATGACCCGGATCGTGCGTCCCTCGAGCTCGGCTCGTCGCTTGAGCGCCGAGGCGACGCCCGAGATGAGACCGCCCCCGCCGATGGGAACGATCACGGTCTCGACGTCGGGAACCTGATCGAGGATCTCGAGCCCGAGCGTCGACTGCCCGAGCACGATGTCGGGATGATCGAACGGCGGGATGAAGACGGCGCCCGTGCTCTCGGCGAACTCGGCCGCGGCCCGCAGGGCCTCCTCGACGCTGTGGCCGCGCAGCACGACATCGGCGCCGTACTGCTTGGTGGCCTGCAGCTTGGGCAGCGGAACGCCGAGCGGCATGAAGATGGTCGCCGAGATGCCCAGTTCGCGCGCCGCGAAGGCAACACCCTGGGCGTGGTTGCCGGCCGACGCCGCAACGACTCCGCGCACCTGCTCGTCGGGCGAGAGACGGGAGAGCCTGTTGTAGGCCCCGCGGATCTTGTACGACCCCGTGCGCTGCAGATGCTCGCACTTGAGGTAGACGGGCGCACCCAGCTCTGTGCTGAGGAAGCGCGACGTCTCCATCGGAGTGGGGTCGACGATGCGGGAGACCCGCTCGCGGGCATCCATCATGTCGTCGAGCGTCGGAACCGCGGTGACCACGGGCTGCGTGAGTGAGTCAGTCATTCGAGAACGATGTCTTTCGGTTTCGAGAGGGGAGGTCGCCAGTCGCCCCGGGCGATGTAGCCGATCATCACGTTGAGCACGGCGACGATCGGAACGGCGAACAGGGCTCCGGGGATTCCCGCGACGACCGAGCCTCCGGCCACGGCGAGAACAACGGCGAGGGGGTGCACCTTCACCGCGGTGCCCATGACGAGGGGCTGCAGTACGTGGCCCTCGATCTGCTGAACGAGCAGAACGATGCCGAGCATGATGAGCGCGACGACCCAGCCGTTGTAGACCAGCGCGATGAAGACCGCGAGTGCCCCGGTGGCGACGGCGCCGATCACGGGAATGAACGATCCCAGGAAGACCAGGACGGCGATGGGGATGGCCAGGGGCAGTTGGAGGATCGCGGCTCCCGCGCCGATGCCGATGGCGTCGATGGTGGCCACGAGGATCTGCACCTTGATGAAGTTCTGCAGCGTCAGCCATCCGGCCTTGCCGGCGCCATCGAGTGCCGCGCGTGCGCGGCGCGGGAAGACGCGCACGATCCACGCCCAGATTCCCTTGCCGTCGATCAGGATGAAGAGCGTCGAGAAGAGAGTCAGGAGCACGCCGGCGAAGAGCTCGGTCACCGTCGATCCCACCGACACGGCTCCGGAGAGCAGCGCCGACGAGTCGGCCTGGAGGAACGAGAGCGCCTGGGAGAGGTAGGCGGAGAGATCACTGTCCGAGACGTTGAACGGCGGCTGCGTCAGCCAGTCCCTGAGGTCGTGGGCGCTCGCGACGGTCTGGTCGCGCAGATCGCCGAAGCCGGCGCGAACCTGGGCGACGACGAGGAAGATGAGGGCGGCCACGATGACCAGCGTTCCCAGCTCCGCCACAGCGATCGCGAGCCACTTGGGCCACCGATGTGCGACGAGCCAGTTCTTCAGGGGAACGAGGAGTGCCGAGAGCAGGGTCGCCACGAGAAGCGGGATGACGAGGAGCCTGAGGTACGAGACCAGGAAGAACAGCACGGCCAGTGCGCCGGCTATTGCAAGCAGTCGCCACGACCAGGCCCCCGCGATGCGGAGCCCGGGAGGCACCGCGGCATCATTCACGTCAGGCTCGGACATGTCCTTATTCTAGGCGCGCTGCTGCACCGCCACGGCCGCCCCGGTCAGTGCCAGGAAGACGCTGTCGCCGACCGCCGCCGGTGCCGTCGCGCCATGCTGGATGCGCACCAGCGCGCCCGAGGAGAGACGCACCGTGGTGCGGCGGAAGCTGCCGAGGAAGCTGCTCGACACGACCTCCGCGGGGATTCCCTCGGGGCTGAAGACGACATCTTCCGGGCGCACATAGGCGGAGACCGGGCCGAGCGGCGTTGTCGTGTCGATGAGGGGCAGCCGCACGCCCTCGACCACGACGGTTCCCGACTCGTCGACCACGCCGTCGAGACGGTTGCTGAGCCCGACGAACTCGGCCACGAACGACGTTCTCGCCCGGGTGTACAACTCCTCGGGAGCACCGATCTGCTCGATCGTGCCCGCCCGCATCACCGCGACCCGGTCGGCGACCGCGAGGGCCTCCTCCTGGTCGTGCGTCACGAACAGGGTGGTGATTCCCAGATCGATCTGGATGCGCCGGATCTCGTCTCGGAGCTGCACCCGCACGCGGGCATCGAGCGCCGACAGCGGCTCGTCGAGCAGCAGCACGCGCGGCTCCGTCACGAGCGCCCTGGCCAGCGCCACGCGCTGCTGCTGTCCGCCGGAGAGCTGGTGAGCGTAGCGCTCGGCGTGCACGCCGAGGCCGACCATGTCGAGAGCGGCCAGCGCACGCGTTCGACGCTCGTCTTTCGGAACCTTGCGCATCCGGAGCCCGAATTCGACGTTCGACAACACCGTGAGGTGCGGAAAGAGCGAGTACGACTGGAAGACCATGCCGATGTCGCGCCTGTTCGCGGGCAGGTCAGAGACGTCGGTGCCGTCGATCGTGATGCTGCCGCTTGTCGCGTCCTCGAGGCCGGCGAGCACGCGCAGAGCCGTGGTCTTGCCGCAGCCGCTGGGGCCGAGGAGCGCGACGAACTCGCCGGGCTGCAGGGTGAGGTCGACGCCGTCGAGGGCCCGATGCCCCGGGAACTCCTTGACGACGGAGCGGAATTCGACGGTGGCGCCGGCTCCGCGAGCAGCGCGGTCGTGGCGTGGAGCGGATCGGGTGGAGAGACTCATGAGGATGCTCCGGTCGAGGATCGTTTTCTACGGGGGGCGCCGACCCTGCCTATGGCGAGCAGCAGCAGGAAGGCGAAGACGAGAGCCAGCAGGGCGAAGATCACGGCGACGAAGGGATCGGACTTCGACACGATGACCAGTGCGGTCTGCAGGTTGACCCGATTCAGCAGCGCGGCGATGGTGTACTCGCCGAGCACCACGGCGACCGAGATGAACGAGGCCGAGAGGATGCCGCGGCGCAGGTTGGGCAGGAGTACTCGAAGCAGCACCGTCAGCCATCCGGCACCGAGCGAGCGGGCGGCCTCGCTGAGGGTGATCACGTCGATGGCCTGGAGGTTGGCCTGGATGGCGCGATAGGCGAAGGGCAGCACGATGATGCCGTAGGCGAACGACAGGGTCCATACTCCGCTGCCGAACATCTTCGCCACGACGGAGTACACGGGGGCGAGTCCGACGACGAGCACGATCGCGGGGATGGTGATGGGCAGCAGGCAGAGGAATTCCATCGCCCGGCGCAAATAGGGGAAGCGCAATTGCACGAGGATCATGGTCGGAACGAGGATGACGAGCATCACGATGACGGTGACGATGGCGAGCACGACCGAGTTGCCGAGGGCGGTCAGAATGCCCTTGTACTCCCCCGTCAGTCCTCCGGAGAAGACGGCGATCCAGCGGCTGAAGTCGTAGCCGCCCTCGAGCCCGCGACGCAGGGTGAACTCGACCATCGCAATGATGGGCACGAGGAACACGAGCCCAACGATGCCGAGGATCAGCCAGCGCGTGAGCGCGCTGGGCTCGGGCCGGAATGCCTTCGCCTGGCCACTCATCGCTGCCACTTCGCAGACCGTTTCATCAGCAGCGAGTAGAGCGTCATGACGATAACCATCACGACGATCATTCCGAGGGCGAGCGCACCGGCGAGGTTCTCTCGGCCGAGCACGGTCTCGCTCGTGAGGGCCGCGCGGATCTGGAGCGGCACGATCTGCGATCCCTGACTGGTGAGCGCGGCGGCCGTGGCGAACGACGAGAACGCGTTGGCGAAGAGCAGCAGCAGGCAGCCGAGGAACGACGGCGTGAGCACCGGGATGCCGATGCGCCACCAGTAGGTTGCGCGCGAGCCCCCGAGACTGGCGTTCGCTTCGGCCCACTGGGGCTTGAGGCCCTCGAGAGCGGGAAGGAACGTGATGATCATCAGGGGAACCTGAAAGTAGATGTACGGGAGGATCAGACCCGGCAGTTCGTAGAGCCAGACGCCGTCGGCGAAGATATCGATTCCGAACGAGTCTTTCAGGTACACGGTGACCATGCCCTGGATGCCGATGGTCGCCACGAACGCGAACGCCAGCATCACACCACCGAATTGGGCGAGAACCCCGCTGGCGGAGTCCACGACGGAACGCAGCAGGCCCGTGGGATTGGTTCCGATCAGCGCGTAGCAGCAGGCCGCACCCACAACCGAACCGATGACCGCGGTGAGGGCCGAGAGCCCGATCGAGTTGCCGAAAGTAGTGAGGATCAGCGGGTCGGCAAGTGCCTCGATGTTGGTCAGCGAGAACGAGCCGGTGCCGTCGAGGAAGCCGGTGAAGAGGGCGATCGCGGTGGGCAGACCGAGGAAAAGGAGGATGTACGCCGCGAACGGAACGAGGCCGAGGAAACTCGGCACGGTGAAGGCCGCCCGTCGCGACGACTCGGGGCGTCGAGCCTGCACTGCTGCAGGCTCGACGCCCTCGAGGGGAGCGACGACCGACACGAGGGTGTCAGCCATCAGGTGTTGTCTCTTTCTTGGCTACTGAACCGCTGCGGCCCAGTTGCTGCCGAGCAGCGCGGCGGCGTCCTCGGACTCCTTCGCCGAGGGCACGACGGTCTCGTCGGGCGTCTCGGGCAGTGCGTCGAAGAGCTTCTCGTCGATCGTGCCGGCCTCGGCCATGGCGTCGGCACGAACGGGACGTGCACCACCGGCGAGCCACAGGTTCTGGGCCTCGTCGCTGTAGAGGAACTCCTGCCACAGGCGCGCGGCGGCCGGGTGCGGAGCGTCGGCGTTGATGGCCTGGTTGTAGTAGCCGGCGTAGCCGGTGCCCGGGAGCACGACGACCTCCCACTTGCGCTGGCCGTCGAGGTCCTTGCCGTAGCCGACATTCAGGTAGTCCCAGTCGAAGACGACGGGCGTCTCACCGGAGGCGATCGTTGCAGGAGTCGGGTCGATCTTCACGAAGTTGCCGGCCTTGTTCAGCTCGGAGAAGAAGTCGATGCCCGGCTGGAAGTCGGCGGTCGATCCGCCGTTCTGAACGGATGCCATGCCCACGGCCGCGAAGGCGGCCCCGGCCTGCGTGGGGTCGCCGTTGATCGCGACCTTGCCCTTGTACTCGTCGCCGAGCAGGTCGTCGAGGCTCGTCGGAGCCGGAACGGCGTCGGGGTCGTAGCCGATCGCCATGTATCCGCCGTAGTCGCCGACCCACAGGCCGCTCTGCTCCTTGAGCGCATCCGGGATGTCAGCCCAGGTCTCGACCTGGTACGGGGCGAACTTGTCGGTGTTGGCGAGGGCCACCGCGGCGCCGACGTCGAAGACGTCGGGGGCGGTGTCCTGTCCGGCCAGGTTGTCGGCCGCCTGGATCTCCTCGGCGCTGGACGCATCGGGCGAGGCCTCGGTGATGGTGATCTCGGGGTACTTCGCAGAGAACGCGTCGAGCACGGCGCCGTAGTTGGCCCAGTCGCGAGGAAGCGCGATCACGTTGAGGGCGCCCTCGGCCTTGGCGGCCTCTTCGAGGCCGGCGAGGTCGCCGAATGCCGAGACGCTGGTGGCGGTCGCGGCGTCGACTCCGCCGTCTGCGGAGGCGTCGGCCGAGGTGCTCGCGCACGAGCTGAGCGTGAGGGTGAGGGCGATCGCAGCGGCGATGCCGGCGATGGCTGTGCGGGTGGAAAGCAAGAGTCCTCCAGGTGGATCGGGCGGGTGTCGGATTCGGCTGTGGTTCCGACGTGCCGACGCTATGAGTGCCGCACGACCTGGATGCGACCGCCCGGTATCGCCGAGGTGAACGGCGCGTGTCTCGCTGTCGGTGGCACATGGGTACCCTCATGGCATGGCCTCATCGCTGTCTCCCGCCCTGGCCCGCCGCGTCGCCCTCGCCGCCCAAGGGTTCGGCCGCCCGTCCACCGGCGCCCCTCCCGGCATCCGCCAGTTCGCGTCGCTGATCGACAGGCTCGGCCTGCTGCAGATCGATTCGGTCAACGTCTTCGAACGAAGCCACTACCTGCCGGTCTTCGCCCGCCTCGGCGGTTATGACAAGGCGCAGCTCGACCGGCTCACCTACTCGCCACGCATCACCGAGTACTGGGCCCACGAGGCGTCGTTCATTCCCGTCGACACGCTTCCCCTTCTGCGCTGGCGACAGCAGGAGTATCGCGAGAAGTGGGCGGCCGACTCGGAGTCGTGGTTCAACGCGAACAGGCCCATGACCGAGTGGCTTCTCGCAGAACTGGCGGAGAAGGGGCCGATGCGTGCGAGTGAGATCGAGCACGAGTCGAACACGCGCAGCGGCTCGTGGTGGGGCTGGTCAGACGTGAAGCGCGGGCTCGAGACCCTCTTCCGCTGGGGCGACGTGGTGAGCGCCGGCCGCACCCGGTTCGAGAGGGTCTACGCCCTTCCCGAACAGGTGCTGCCCGCATCGGTGCGAGAGCTGCAGGTTCCGCGCGACGAGGCCATGCGCAGGCTGATCTCCATTTCCGCCCGCGCGCACGGCGTGGGCACCGCAGACGACTTCGCCGACTACTTCAGGCTCAAGGCCGTCGACGCGGTGCCGGCCATCCGCGAACTCGAGGAGTCCGGCGAGCTGCTTCCCGTCACCATCGACGGCTGGGGCAAGGCCGCGTGGCTGCATCGCGACGCCCGGCTCCCGAGGCGAATGGATGCGACGGCGCTGCTCTCGCCGTTCGATCCCGTCGTCTGGGCCCGCGCCCGGGCGCTGCGGCTGTTCGACTTCCACTACCGCATCGAGATCTACACGCCCGAACCCAAGCGAGTGTTCGGCTACTACGTGCTGCCCGTGCTCGTCGACGACCGCGTCGTCGGCCGGCTCGACCTCAAGAACGACCGGCAGGCGGCTGTGCTGCGGGTGCGGGCGTCGTGGTCGGAGCCGGGTGCGCCCGACGAGACGGCGGCCAGGCTCGCACCGGTGCTGCGCCAGACCATGCAGTGGCAGGGGCTCACCGACATCGAGGTGTCGCAGAAGGGCAACCTGGCTGCGTCACTCGCCGCGGAGCTGTCGAGCTAGAACTCGCCGCCGATCTTCTCGAGGCGCGCGACCCGGTCGACGATGGGCGGGTGCGTGCTGAAGAGGCGGGTGAGCATGCCGGGCTTCAGCGGGTCTGCGATCCACATGTGCGACATCGACGACGACTGCTTCTGCATCGGCCGCCCGTAGGCCTGCAATTTCTCGAGGGCGCTGGCGAGGGCATCCGGATGCCGTGTGGTGAGCGCCCCTGTGGCATCGGCGAGGTACTCGCGCTGGCGCGACACCGCCGCCTGCACGAGGCCGGCGACCAGCGGAGCGACCAGCATGGCGACGAGCCCCAGGATGAGCACGACCGGGTTGCCTCCGCCTCCGCCCCCGTTGTTGTTGCTGCGTCCGCCCCCGAAGAAGGCGAAGCGCAGGAACATGTCGGCGATGAAGCCGACAGCCACGACGAGGCCGAACACGATCATCGAGACGCGGATGTCGTAGTTGCGCACGTGACCGAGTTCGTGGGCCATGACCCCCTCGAGTTCGGCATCCGTCATGATGTCGAGCAGGCCCGTGGTAGCCGCGACGCTGGCGTGCTGCGGATCACGGCCGGTGGCGAAGGCGTTGGGGGCGGGGTCGTTCACGATGTAGACGGCGGGCATCGGCGTGCCCGTCGTTATCGACAGGTTCTCGACGATGCGCCAGAGCCGCGGATTGTCTGCCTTCTGGATCTGCACAGCGCCGCTCGACATGATGGCCTGCCGACTGGCGAAGAAGTACTGGAACGCGGCGTACGCGATGGACACCGCGACGGTGATGATCACGATCGTGGTGTTCTGGTAGATCGCGCTCGCCAGCCATCCCAGCCCGCCGATGATCAGCAAAAAAACCAGGATGATGAAGACGGTGTTGCGTTTGTTCCTGGCGATCGCCCGGTACATTCGGCCCCCGCTCGGAGGCTAGAACTGCACGCGCGGCGGCTCTGCGATGGCGGCCAGGTCGGCCACCTCGAAGAACTCGCGCTCGGTGAAGCCGAGTCTCTTGGCGAAGACGTTGTTCGGGAACACGCGGATCTTGGTGTTCAGCTCGCGGACTCCACCGTTGTAGAAGCGCCGTGACGCCTGCACCTTGTCTTCGGTGTCGACGAGTTCGGCCTGCAGCTGAAGGAAGTTCTGGCTGGCCTGCAACTGGGGGTAGGCCTCGGCCACGGCGAAGATGCTCTTGAGGGCAGACTGCATGTGGGTCTCGGCGACGGACGCGTCGACCGGGCCCTGCGCCTGCAGGGTCTCGGCGCGCGCCGCGGTGACCGACTCGAAGACGCCCTTCTCGTGCGCCGCGTACCCCTTCACGCTCTCGATGAGGTTCGGGATGAGGTCGGCGCGGCGCTTGAGCTGCACCGTGATGTCGCTCCACGCCTCGTCGACGCGCACTTTCAGGGTGACGAGAGAGTTGTAGGTGGCCCACAGATAGATTCCGATGATGGCCACGAGCACGACGACGACGATTACCGGGATGAGCCATTCCATGCGATCACTATAAGCCAACCCCCAGCAGACCCGGTTCGCTGTGGAGCAAGCTCCCAGAGATCATCCCTCTTCAGGGGCGTCGCTCCGCCTGCGGCAGGTATTCGACGGCGCGCAGCACCTCCGCTATGACCGAGGGCTCG
Source organism: Agreia sp. Leaf244 (assembly GCF_001422695.1). Lineage (NCBI taxonomy): Bacteria > Bacillati > Actinomycetota > Actinomycetes > Micrococcales > Microbacteriaceae > Agreia > Agreia sp. Leaf244. The sequence goes on from NZ_LMLX01000004.1 coordinate 42,471, forward strand.
GCGAGCACACGGAAATGACCGCTGAGAGGCAGGGCGATGTTCGTCGCACCGGCGAGCTCGCTGCCGCTCGGGATGTGGGTGTCGTAGTACGGGTAGATCGAGATGATGTGCTCGTTGATCGCCTTCTCCGCCGCGAGCGCGGCGATGCTCCCCTGCCCCGGCGCGAACTCGCGCAGCGGCCTCGTGAGCGGCAGCCGCGAGAGGGTCGAGCCCTGGAAGGGCGACGCGATCGCGACCACCCCCGCGACCCGCCCATCCGGATCGTCGAAGGCGAGCACGTGCTTGCCGATGAGCCCGCCCTTGCTGTGCGCCACGATCACCACGTCGGTGAGGTCGCGCTCGCGCAGCACGGAACCGGCCATCCTGGCGGCCTGGGGAATCGGGATGCTGTTGCGCTGCAGTCCGTGCACGACGAAGCACGGATGCCCCTGCCCGTGCAGTGCCTCCGCGACGGGGAGCAGGTACTCCCATTTCTCGTAGACGCCGGGCACGAGGAGGACGGGTCTGCCCGATCCCGTCTCGAACGGCACCGGGTCGGGCCGCGCCTGCGCGTTGCGGCGTTCGGCCGCGAGCGCGTAGGCGTAGTCGCCGATCCAGACTCCGGCGCGGTCGCGCAGGCGGCGGGGGGCGCGGAGGCGGGGCGACATGCCCGTAAGCCTAGGCGTCTACCGTCTGCGGTTTCCGGCCAGCGCCTGCAGCCAGCGGTACGAGTCCTTCGGCGTGCGCTCCTGGGTGGCGAAGTCGACGTGCACCAGGCCGAAGCGCTGGCTGTAGCCCGCCGCCCACTCGAAGTTGTCGAGAAGGCTCCAGACGAAGTAGCCCCGCAGATCGACGGATGCCGCCGGTCCGCCGGGCGCGGTGGCCCGCAGGGCGGACTCCAGGTGTTGAGCCAGATAGTCGATCCGTCTCGGGTCGGCGACGACGCGTTCCCCCGTGCGCTCGTCGAACACGACGGACTCGGAGAAGCTGGCTCCCCCCTCGGTGATGAACACCGGCGGCAGGGCCGACCCGTACCTCTCTGCCATCTCCGTGAGCGTGGTCTCGAGGAACTCTGGAGCGATCGGCCAGCCGAATCCGGTGGTCGCGAACTCCGGCCAGGGTGCGAGGTGGAACGGCAGCGAGGTCATCGCGGCCGCGTCCCCGTCGGGCGACACGGCGCGGCCCGCCCCCGCGGCGATGCGCGTGGGGAAGTAGTAGTTGAGCCCGTAGAAATCGAGGGGCTGCGAGATGATGTCGAGATCGCGGGAGTCGACCTCGAGGAGCGGCTTGACGAGAGACGCGAATTCGTCGAGGGGTTGCGGGTACCGACCCAGGAGCACGGGGTCGGCGAAGATGCGGTTGTGCAGCAGGTCGAACAGCCCCGCGAACGCGGTGTCCTCGTCTGACGCGGTCGCGCCGGAGGTGGGCGTGTGCACGTTGGTGATACCCACGAGACCCTTCACATCCGCGCCTCGGAGGCCTTCGACGGCGTAGCCATGACCGAGCAGCAGGGTGTGCGCCACGGGTAGCGCGTCGAACAGAAGCGTCTCCCCCGGCGCGTGGATGCCCAGGGCGTAGCCGTTGAGCATCACGGTCGCGGGCTCGTTCACGGTGACCCAGTGGTCGGCCCTGTCACCGAAGCGCTCTCCCAGCAGGAAGGCGAGCTCGCCGAACCGCTGCGCGGTGTCTCGGGACAGCCAGCCCCCGGCGAGCTCGATCGGCGTGTCCCAGTGGAAGAGGGTGGCCATCGGGCTGATCCCGTCGGCCAGCAGCCGATCGATGAGACGGTCGTAGAAGGCCACGCCCTGGTCGTTCAACCGGCCCGAGCCGCCGGGCTGCACCCGGGGCCACGAGATCGAGAACCGATAGGAGTCGACACCGAGGTCGCGCACGAGGTCGACGTCCTCGTCGAGGCGATGGATGTGATCGGTCGCGACATCCGCGGTCGCTCCGCCCCGGATACGGCCGGGCTGGTGCATGAACGCATCCCACGTCGACGCACCGCGCCCGCCCTCCCTCGTCGCCCCCTCGATCTGGAATGCGCTCGTGGCCACACCCAGCACGAAGTCACGACGGAGTTCGGCGGCGAGCGTCTCCGCGCTCGGGAAGCGTGTGGCCTTCGACGTCATTCTCCGAGTACTCGATTCAGGTAGGGGTTCGCGAAGACGCGCTGGGGATCGAGGCGATCGCGCACGGCGAGGAAGTCGTCGTAGCGCGGATACATGTCGCGGAGCGCTGTCGAATCCCTCGTATGCATCTTGCCCCAGTGCGGGCGTCCGCCGTAGCCGAGCATGATCTCCTCGACCGCTGAGAAGTACTCGGTCGGATCCTCGCGGTAGTAGCGGTGCACGGCGATGTAGCCGCTCTCCCTGCCGTAGGCGGTGGACATCCACAGTTCGTCGGAGCGGGCGAAGCGCACCTCGACGGGGAACGAGATCCGCCAGCCGCGGTCGTCGATGAGCCGCATCACGTCGCGCAGCGCATCCGGAACCGATTCGGCCGGGATCGCGTACTCCATCTCGCGGAAGCGCACGGTGCGCCGCGTGGCGAAGACGCGATGCGAGCGATCGGAGAACTCGCGGTTGCCCATCAGGCGTTCCGCCATGCCGTTGACCCGGGGAATGATTCCGGGCAGGGCGACGGCTGCAGCGCAGGTAGCCCGGTAGACGCCATTCGTCAGCGCCACGTCCTCGGTGAAGCGGGCCAGGGGTGTCAGGGGCCTCAGCTCCCCCGTGGCGGGAAGGCGCGTGTTCGTCTTCGTGACCGCCGTGCGGGTGTGCGGAAACCAGTAGAACTCGAAGTGATCGCTCGCCTCGACCCGCTCGGCGAGTGATCCGAGCGACATCGGTGCGACGTCGAGCAGACCGCCGAGGGCCAGCGGCACCTCGCGGGCGTGCAGGGCGAACGCGTCGACGCACTGGAGGGTGACCTCGACGAGGATGCCCAGGGCGCCGAGTCCGAGCGCCACGGCCGGCAGCAGCTCGGCGTTCTCGGTGTCGGAGACGCGAAGGAGCTCCCCGTCGCCCGTGACGATCACGGCGCCGCGAACCTGGCCGGCGATGCCGGTGAACTCGGAGCCCGTTCCGTGCGTTCCGGTCGAGATCGCCCCGCTGATGCTCTGCCGGTCTATGTCGCCGAGGTTGGGCATCGCGAGGCCGAGGGGTTCGAGGAGGCGGGGGATGTCGAAGAGACGCGTGCCGGCGGCCAGGGTGACCCGCTTGCGATCGGTGTCGACGCCGACCAGCCCGGTGAGGGCATCCAGGTCGAGCTGCACCCCGGGTGCGACAGCGATGCCGGTGAAGCTGTGCCCCGCTCCGACCGCCTTGATGGTGAGCCCCGAGCGAGCCGCGGCGATGACGGCCCGCTGCACGGCGCCCGCGCTCGTCGGCCGCTCGACACGCTTCGGGCGCACAGCCTCGGTGCGACCCCAGTTGCGCCACACGGCGCCGCTTGCACTCATAGGAACGCCTTCCCTTCTCCTCGGTAGCTCGGAACCATCGCGACGACCTCGTCGCCCGACACGATCGCCACCTCCGACACGTGCTCCGCGAGTTCACCCGACTTCGTGTGCCGCAGCCACGCCCGGTCGCCGATCCGCAGCTCGGCGGCGGCCGCGCCCGACAGGGGCGACTGTACCTCGCCGGCCATCTCGCGGGCCTGCAGCTCGAGCCCCTCCGGCCAGACGATCTCGGGGGTCCTGTCCTTCTGCGGCGGTCCGGATGCGATCCAGCCGCCCCCGAGGAGCGTCGCCATTCTCGGCGTCGGCTTGCGCACCACCGACAGCGCGAACGCCGCTGCGGGGGCGGGCTTGAATCGGGAGTACGTGTCGAAGAGGTGACCGCCCAGCAGGCCGGAGCCGGCCGCGATCTCCGTCACCGACGCATCCGCCGACGTGCTCTCGAGCGAGCCTGTGCCTCCGCCGTTGACGAACTCCAGCGGCGAGATGCGCCCCACCGCCTCGACGATCGCGCCGCGCCTGTCGGTGAGTTCCGCCACAGAATGCGTCTGCATCCAATCGAGCACGACGGCGCGCGCAGGATTGCCCCTCGGCCTGTTGCCGACGCCGGCGATCTGCGCCTCGTAGCCCATGATGCCCACGAGCGTGAAGCCGGGGCGTCGCTCGATGGCCTCTGCCAGGCGCCGGGCCTGGGCGACCTCGCGCACCGGGGATCTCCACACGCCGACGTGGCCGAGCGGCCGCGTGACGAATGACATGTCGATCTCGAGGCAGAGCCGAAGATCCTCGCGCGTGCCGGGTGGCGCGACCTCGTCGATGAAGTCGAGGTGGTCGAGCGAGTCGATCATCAGCGTCACCCGCGAGGCGAGCTCCGGGCTCGAGGCGAGCTCGCGGATCGCCGTGACGTCGACGCTCGGGTAGCCCACGACGACGTCGTCGATCGTCTCGGCCAGCCAGAGCGCCTCGGGAAGCGTGTACGCCAGCACCCCCGCGTATCCGTCGAGCGCGAGCACGGCATCGACCAGAGACCGGATGCGCACCGATTTGGATGCGACACGGATGGTCGTTCCGGCGGCCCTGTCGAGCATGTCGTAGGCATTGTGCGAGAACGCCTCGAGGCTGACGGCGGCGAGCGGGGTCTCGAGGTGCGCCGTGGCCGCGGCCAGGCGCGGCCACCAGGTCGACGGCGTGCGCCATGGCTCGGTGTCGGGGCGGAGGAGAGGAGGGATCACGGTACTTACCTCACGGATCTGATTCGGGCGACGGCGAGGGCGCCGCCGAAGGCGAAGAGCGCGGACAGGATGAAGAGTCCCTGGAAGCCGCCGAGCCAGGCGACCACGGCGGCTCCGAGCAGGGGCGCCATGGCCTGCGGCACGGCCGTCGCGATGTTCATGATGCCGAGGTCCTTTCCCCGGGTCGCGGGGTCGGGCAGCACCTGCGTCGCGAGCGCCTGGTCGACGCTGAGGAAGCATCCGTAGCCGGCGCCCAGCAGCCCGGCGGCGATCATGGCGACCGACAGCTCCGGCACGAAGGCGAGCAGCAGCGCGGCCACCGCCTGCAGCGTCGACGACACGAACACGAAGATGCGCCGACGGCCCAGTCGGTCGCTCAGGGCGCCGGCGCCGAGCGAGGAGAGCACCACGAAGACCATGTAGATCAGGGTGAGCACGATCAGGTCGTCTTCGGCGTTCTCGTCATTCAGGCCGTACATGAGGAAATACAGCAGCAGCGTCGTGCCGAGCGCGTTGCCCGTGTTGACGAGGATGCGGCCGAGCAGGGTCCAGCCGAAGTCCGGGTACAGGCGGGGACTGATCCACAGTTCGTCGATCAACCGCCCGCGCGGTACGCTGCGTGCGGCCTCGCGGGTCAGCACCTCGTCGTCGCCGAAGATCAGGAAGGGCGCGACCAGGAGGACGAGCAGCACCGCCATCGCGGCGTATCCTCCGAACTGACCGGTGAACAGGGTGAGCACGAGGACAAGGCCGAGGATCGTGCCGATCGCCTGCGGAGCGGAGATCCACCCCGACACGAAGCCGCGCTGGCCCACGGGAACCCGGTCGGAGATCGTGGCCGTGAGCGCCGCGGTGAGGACGCAGAAGCCGATGATCGAGAGGGTCCAGAAGACGCCCATGCCGACGAAGCCCTCCTGCAGGCCCAGAAGCAGCAGCGAGACCGCGAACAGCAGTGCGCCGCCGGCGATCCACGGGCGCCGCCTGCCGAAGCGCGAGGTCGTGCGGTCGGAGAGGAGTCCCGTGACGGGGAAGGTGATGAAGGCCGCGACTCCGGCGATTCCCGAGATCACCCCGAATGCGACCACGTTGTCCACCCACGACGCAGCCCCCAGGCGCTGCTCGATCTGCACGGGCAGCAGCAGCTGCACCGGCGTGAGCTGGGCCATCCAGACGCCGAGCCAGGCGGCCGCGAAGAGGGCGATCCAGCCGCCCCCGACACGACGGACGGGTTCGGCGAACACGCTCATGCGGCGACCGCCAGACCCGCGACGGAATCGGCCGCGAAGTCGAGCGCCCGTGCGGCCGCTTCGTCGTCCCGAGTGACGAGCCACGAGAGGGTGACGCCGTCCAAGACCACCACGAGGATGCGGGCGACATCGACGATCGGCATCGTCCAGGTCACATTCCAGAGCTCTGCCGCGGTGGCGAGGGCGTCTTCTGCCAGGGAGTGGTAGCGCTCGTACTGCCGGGAGGCGACCGCTTCGAGTGCGGGCGTGCGCAAGGCGTACTGGGTCAGTTCGAGCATGGCCTTCTCTCTGTGCGGGTCGGAGCGCAGATACTGGAGGTACCGCTCGAGCCCGAGTCTGACGGTGTCGCGAAAGGACTCCCCCGGAGCGAACGGCGGCAGCATGGCCCCTCGCTCGGCCTCGACGACCACGTTCACCAGCTCGGCCATGAGTGCGTCTCGAGACTCGAACGCGTAATGGAAGCTCGCGAGGGCCATTCCCGCCTCCTGGCAGATCGCTCGAACGCTGGCCGACGCCACGCCCCGGGCGGCGACGACCCGGAAGGCTGCGGCGACGAGCTCGACTCGACGGTCCTGTGCGGACATCCTGGTCATCGCGGTTCGCCCTCCCGAGTGGGTCGATCGTCCCACTCCCGCCCAGTATGGCCCGCAGACTGTTTCGGGCGTGTGAAATGTTTGACTTCGAGTCGCAAAGGCCCCTAAATGGGAGGTACGTGACTCTCTTCGTGCCGGCAACACCACACGCCGCAGCAACGCGCCGCCGTGCTGCCGTCGTGGCGACCGCCGGCGCCATCCTGGGCATCGTTCTGAGCGTGCTCGTCGCACCGGGTCTCTCCGCATCGGCGACCGAGACCGACCCGACGCCCACCCCGTCACCCGACTCCACCGTCGCGATCGCCACGCCCGTGATCGAGCGGCCCGCGGCATCCGAGCTCGTGGGCGACGCCATCACGTTCAGAGGCACCGCCGAGCCGTCGGCGGGCATCGACCTGTATTCGGAGGCGGGTGGCCAGCCCCTCTGCAGCGTCGTCGCGAACCCCTCGGGGGTGTGGACGTGCGAGGTGACCCTCGAGTCCACCTCGTCGGTCACCGTGCGCGCCGTGCAGACCGTCGACGGTCAGACGTCGGAGACGAGCGTGCAGATCTCCGTGCTGAACGCGCCCACGGCCGGGCCCGGCGGCGGCGGAACGGTGTCGAGCGGAACCGTCATGGGCTCCGGCCTTCCGGGCGCGACGGTGACAGCGGCGGTCGGCGGAGTGTCGTGCACCGCGACGGTCGATTCCACCGGCTCGTGGTTCTGCGCCCTGCCCGCCGGCACCACCAGCGGAAGCTATCAGCTGACCGCCAGCCAGGTCGCGCCCTGGAGCGGCGGCCGCTCGTCGGCATCCAGCGCACCGACCGAGCTCACCATCGATGTCGACGCACCCGCCCCGCCGGCAGTGACCATTCCCGCGAGCCCCGTGCCGGCGACCGGCGCGACCTTCTCCGGAACCGGCGAGGACGGGGCGACGGTGACCCTGTTCGCCGGCCCGCATTCCCTGTGCCAGGCCGTCGTGACGGCCGGTCGCTGGTCATGCACCTCAGCCGCGATCGACATCGGCAACTATGAGGTGTCGGCCATCCAACAGGACGCGGCCGGCAACATCAGCACGGAGAGCGCCCGGGTCTCGGTGGCCTTCGGCACCGCCGCGACCGCGACGCCCGCGCCGACGCCTCAGCCGAACTCGTCCACGCCCGAGCCCGCGCCGACATCCACGGTACCGCCGACCCCCGCCGACGGCGATCTTCCGGCGGCGACCCCCGAGCAGCCGCAGGCCCAGCCGGATGCGTCGGCCCAGGCTCCGACAGCCGTCACGCCGGGCGGGTGGTCGGCCGCGACACGGTTCAGCGCGGGTATGAAGCCGGCATTCGGAAGCGCCGGGGCCATCGACTGGACCCTGGCCTTCGGCATCGGGCTGGCGATGGTCGCGCTCCTCGCCGTGCCCGCGCGGCTTCTCGCCGGAACCCTGCGCGGGCTGCGTTCGGCGCCGTCCGCGGCCGCCTCGAAGGGTGCGCGACTCACGGGTCGCAACCGCTCCCGTCACCAGGAGTTCGAGTCCGCCCCGGCGCTGTCGTGGAACACGCGTGTCACGGGCGCCTTCGCCCTGGTCGCGACCGCGACCATCACCGTTCTCAGCGCGCCGGTGGCCGACGAGCCGGCCTATCTGCGCCTGCTGGTGGCCGTCGCCCTCGGCATCGTCGCGGTGAACGCGGTCGCCGTCCTGGTTCCCCGGCTGCTCGCACGCTGGGTCTTCGACGTATCCGTCGACATCCGGCTTCGCCCGATCTACCTTCTGGTCTCGGTGGGTGCGACCGTGCTCTCGCGCACCCTCGACCTCGATCCCGCGCTGGTATTCGGCATCGTCTTCGGCCTCGCCCTGACAGCGCCTGCCTCGCGACGCGCACAGGGGCGCCTGGCGGCTCTCCAGATCGGGTCTCTCCTGGTGATCGGCGTCACCGCCCTGCTCATCTCCGGTTCCTTCTCTGTGAGTGCCGGAACGGTCGGCGCCTTCGTCGCGGAGTTCGTGAACACTGTTGCGCTCGCCTCCCTGGGCGGCGCCGCCTTCCTGCTTCTTCCGATCGCCAACCTTCCCGGGCGGCAGATCCTGCGCTGGCGGCGGCTCGTGTGGCTCGTCCTCGCGCTGGCCGGATTCACGTTGCTCGCGGGCGTGCTCTCTTCGGCGCTCGGCGGACTCGGCGGCGGTGCGGGCATCATCCTGATCGCACTGCTGTCACTGGTCTTCGCCGCGGTCTGCGTCGCCGTCTGGCTGTGGGTGAGATTCGTGCGTTCTCCCGCTCACGACGAGAGCAGCACTCCCAGCGCGTAGCCTCCGACCGCGAGCGCCACGCCGACCGAGAGATTGAGCAGGCACGACAGGGCGGCCACGCCGCTGCGCCCGTCTCGAATCAGAGCCACCGTCTCGACGCTGAAGGTGCTGAAGGTGGTGAGGCCGCCGGCAACCCCGGTGATGAGCACCAGGCGCACATCAGTCGACAGCGCCAGGGTCGAGGCGAGGCCGGCTGCACAGCCCGCGAGCGCAGACCCCACGCCGTTGACGACGAGCACAGCCCACGGAAAGCGACGGAGGCGCGACGAGGACGGGCGCGAGGCGACCCAGGTGCTCACGGCATAGCGCACGACCGCCGCGAGACCGCCGGAGAGCACCACGATCAGGGCGAGGAAGGGCGTCATCCGGCGACCCGCTTGCGTGACCGTTCTCCCAGTCGAATGCCGAGGACCGAGGCGCCGAGGCCCAGAACCAGGGTGACCACCAGATACACGACGGCGAGAACCACCTGGGGCGGTGTGGAGACCGTCAGGAGCACCAGCGCCAGAATCACGGCCGAGAACGTCGTGAACGACCCGAGCAGGCCAGGGCCGAGGGCCGCCTTCAGAACCGACGACGCGCCCCGAGCGAAGAGGCCGCCCGTGAGCCAGCCCAGAACGAAGGAGCCGACCACGTTGATGAGCAGCGTGCTGAGGGGGAACTGCGCGTCGGAGTGCGGGACTGCCGTATCGAGGCCGAGTCGCAGACCGCTGCCCAGCACACCCCCGAGGAATACCGCGACGAGGTGGGTCAGCGGTCGGTTCTGCACACGGGGAGGTTACCCCTTTTCACCCCGGAATGCGTGCACGGTTCCTGGGCGTCGGCGGTCGATGGCAGGCTCGAGTCATGACGACATCCGAACCCGCCCAGACCGCGACCGACATCCTGCGCTCCCTGGTCGGTCGGCCCGATGCCGAGTTCCACGAGGGTCAGGCCGAGGCGATCGACGCCCTCGTCACCGACCGCAGCCGAGCGCTCGTCGTGCAGCGCACCGGGTGGGGCAAGTCGGCCGTCTACTTCATCGCCACGCTGCTGCTGCGGCAGCGCGGTGCCGGTCCCACCATCCTCGTGTCTCCCCTGCTCGCACTCATGCGCGACCAGGTGGCCGCCGCCGCCCGGGCGGGAGTCACGGCCGCGAGCCTCAACTCCGCGAACACCCACGAGTGGGAGTCGATCAAGGAGCGGCTCGCCCGCAACGAGATCGATGTGCTGCTGGTGTCGCCCGAACGGCTCAACAACCCCCGCTTCCGAGACGAACAGCTGCCCGAGCTCGTGCGGCGCACCGGCCTGCTCGTCGTCGACGAGGCGCACTGCATCTCCGACTGGGGCCACGACTTCCGCCCCGACTACCGCAGGCTTCGCACGCTGATCGCCGAGCTGCCCCCGGGCGTGCCGGTGCTCGCCACGACGGCGACGGCGAACTCCCGGGTCGTCGCCGACGTGGCCGAGCAGCTGAGCGTCGACGCGCAGGGAGCCGACGCCAATGCGGTCGTCACTATCCGGGGGCCGCTCGCCCGCGCGTCGCTGCGGCTGGGCGCCCTGAGGCTGCCCGACGCGAAGGCCAGGCTCGGCTGGCTGCTGACGCATCTCGATCAGATGCAGGGCAGTGGCATCATCTACTCGCTCACGGTGTCGGCCGCCGAAGACACGGCGCGGCTTCTCCGGGAGGCGGGCCATGAGGTGCTGGCCTACACCGGTCGCACCGATCCTGCCGATCGCGAGGCCGCCGAGGCGAAGTTGAAGAACAACGAGGTCAAAGCGCTCGTGGCGACGAGCGCGCTCGGAATGGGGTTCGACAAGCCCGACCTCGGTTTCGTCATCCACCTCGGCGCTCCGTCGTCACCCGTGGCGTACTACCAGCAGGTCGGCCGCGCCGGCCGCGCCACGGCGAATGCCGACGTGCTCCTGCTGCCCGGCAGAGAAGACCCGGAGATCTGGCACTACTTCGCCACGGCATCCATGCCCGACGACAGGCGCGCCCGCGCCGTGCTCGACGCGCTCGACGCGGAGTCCGGGCCACTGTCGACCCCCGCGCTCGAGGCGCTCGTCGACCTGCGCAGAACCCCTCTCGAGCTGCTGCTCAAAGTGCTCGACGTCGATGGCGCGGTGTCGAAGGTGCAGGGCGGCTGGCGCTCGACGGGCCTGCCCTGGGTCTACGACGCCGAACGGTACCAGCGCATCGCCGCCGAACGGGTGGCCGAGCAGCAGTCGATGCTCGACTACGAGACGACCACCGGGTGCCGAATGGAATTCCTGCAGCGCGCCCTCGACGACCCGACCGCGGCGCCGTGCGGACGCTGCGACAACTGCACGAGCGCCTGGTACGACAGCTCGATCGCGTCGGGCGACCAGGTCACGGCCGAAGCCGCTCTGCAGCGGGTCGGCGCGGTCATCGAGCCACGCACGCAGTGGCCCACCGGCGCGTCGGAGCGTGGCGTCTCCGTGAAGGGGCGCATCGCCGTCGACGAGCGCGTCGAACCGGGTCGAGCGCTGGCCCGGCTCACCGACCTCGGCTGGGGCGGAACGCTGCGGCAGCTCTTCGCGGCGGGCTCGCCCGACGAGGCGGCGAGTCCCGCGCTCGTTCACGCCTGCGCTCGCGTGCTGGGCGAGTGGCCGTGGAGCGAGCGCCCCGCGGCGATCGTCAGCATACCGTCGAGGCGACGGCCCGTTCTCGTGCGCTCGATCGCCGATGGACTGTCCCAGCTGGGCAGGCTCCCCCACCTCGGATCACTCGATCTGGCAGGCGGGGGCCCCGACGGCGCGCCCGGCGGCAACAGCGTGTACCGCCTCTCGTCGGTCTGGCAGCGTTTCGCCGTGGGAGAGCAGCTGTCCGAGCGGCTCCACGCCTTCCACGGCCGACCGGTGCTGCTCGTCGACGATCTCGTCGACAGCCGATGGACCATCACGGTCGCGGGCCGCGAACTGCGTCGACACGGCGCCGGCAGCGTGCTGCCCTTCGCTCTCGCCCTGCAGATGTAATCTCGGTCAGATGAGCACCGCAGACGCAGGGCAGAACACCTCCGAGGCGCGCATCCGTCGGCGCATCCCCGAGCAGCTCGACCCTATCGAGCGAATCGAGCCCCAGCCCGACTTCCGCGTCGATCTCGAGCGCATCAGATTCTCGCCCTATTTCTCTCGGCTGTCGGCGGTCACCCAGGTCATCTCGCAGGCCGGGGCCGGTCCCGTCATCCACAACCGACTCACCCATTCGGTCAAGGTCACCGCCGTCGCCCGGTCTATCGCGGTAATGCTCGAACAAGACCAGGGCGACACCGGTCGCCTGGTGCGCGAACTCGGAGGATGCGATCCCGTCGTCGTGCAGGCGGCGGCCAGCGCGCACGATCTGGGGCACCCGCCATTCGGCCACCTCGGAGAACAGGTTCTCGACCGGCTCGCGCGCGAGCGCCTGAACCTCTCCGAGGGATTCGAAGGCAACGCCCAGACCTTCCGTATCCTCACAGAACTCGACGCGTGCGATGCCACCGAGCAGGGCCTCAACCTCACCGCCGCGGTGCGCGCGGGCGTCCTCAAGTACCCCTGGCTGCGGGCCGAATGGCAGTCGCGGGTGCGAACCGACATGCCCGACGGTATGCCCCGGGGCGTCGGATCGCAGCGCAACGGCGGGGCCGACAAGTTCTCGGCCTACACGCTCGACGCCGACGAGCTGCGCGAGGCCCGCTCCGCCTTCCCCCGCATCGGCGAGTGGCGTCAGACCGTCGAATGCTCGGTCATGGACATCGCCGACGACATCGCCTACTCGATCCACGATCTTGACGACTTCTACCGGGCCGGCGTCCTGCAGCAGGCCTCCGTCTCCGCCGAGCTGCGCAGCTGGCTCCGCGACCAGGCACGGCTGTCACGACTCGATGAGCAGTCGCTCGAGGCGAGCGCCCGCACACCGGGCCATGCCCTCGAACTGGTGCGCCGGCGCATCCATGCACGCGATGCGTGGAACGCGTCCGACGACGCCTTCAGAGCCGCCGTGCAGAAGGTCAGCGAAGACCTCGGAGACGGGCTGCTCTCGGTTCCGTTCGACGGCTCGATGGGAGCCGAGCGCGCGATCTCGTCGTTCACGCGCAGCTGGATCAACAGGCTGCAGCGCTCCATCGTCGTCGACCGCGACCCTCATGTCAGGAGCGCGCATGTGAGGCTCGGCCAGCAGGCCTGGCACGACGTGGTCGTTCTCAAGTTCGTTCACACGCGTTTCGTGCTCGAGCGACCCGACCTCGCGACCTATCAGCGCGGCCAGGGTCGCGTGCTCGAGACTCTCGTCGAGGGCTTCCGGGCCTGGCTGTCCGACGACGACGACGCGGCTCGCGCGCCCCGTCGCCTGGTCGAACTGGTGCAGGTCGCCACGGCCGGATACTTCCGTCTGCGGTCCGACTCCCCCGAGCTGCTGCGCGGTCGCACCGACGACGAGAGCCTCATCGCCCGCGGCCGCGGGCGCGGCATCGTCGACTACATCGCCTCGCTCACCGACAGCCAGGCAATGGGGGTGGCCGCTCTGATCAGCGGCACGTCGGAGCACCTGTGGGAGAGCGGAACGGGCATCTAGCCCATCCCGCTCTCGCGCCCTACAGGTTGATCATGTGCCCCTTGAGCCCGTGGAATGCCTCCTGCAGGGCCTCGCTCAGGGTGGGGTGCGTGTGCACGTTGCGTGCCAGCTCGGTCGCCGTCAGGTCCCACATCTGCGCGAGGGTGAGCTCCGGAAGCAGCTCCGACACGTCATGACCCACCATGTGGCCACCGAGCAGCTCACCGTACTTCGCATCGGCGACCAGCTTGACGAAGCCGGCCGGCTCGCCGAGCCCGTGGGCCTTGCCGTTGGCCGTCATGGGGAACGTCGAGACGAGCACGTCGTGCCCCTCGTCGCGCGCCTGCTGCTCGGTGAGGCCGAAGCTCGCGACCTGCGGCTGGCAGAACGTTGCCCGCGGCATGTTGCGGTAGTCGCCGAGCGACTGGGTCTCGGCGCCGGCCATCGTCTCGGCGGCCACGACGCCCTGCGCCTCGGCAACGTGCGCGAGCTGCAGCTTGGCCGTGACGTCGCCGATGGCGTAGATGTTCGGAACGTTGGTACGCATGTGGTCGTCGATCGCGATCGCTCCGCGCTCGGTCAGCTGAACGCCCGTCTTGTCGAGTCCGAAGCCCTCGACGCGCGGTGCGAAACCGATCGACATCATGACCTTGTCGACCTCGATCGACCCCTGCGCGCCATCCTTGGCGGTGTACGAGACGGTGACGGACGAACCGTTGTCGACGATGCTCTCGACCTTCGTCGAGGTGAGCAGCGTGACACCCAGCTTCTTGTACTGCTTGGCGATCTCCTTGGACACGTCGACGTCTTCGTTCGGAAGGGCCCGGTCGAGGAACTCGATGATGGTGATCTCTACGCCGTAGTTGCGCAGGATGTAGGCGAATTCCATTCCGATGGCGCCGGCGCCGACGATGACCATCGACTTGGGCAGCTCGCGGGTCAGGATCTGGCTCTCGTAGGTGACCACGTTGTCGCTGAGGGTCACGCCGGGGAGGAGTCGAACGGTCGACCCGGTCGCGATGATCGCGTTGTCGAACGTGAGCTGCTCTGCCGTTCCGTCGGACTTGGCGACCGTGAGGGAGTGGCTGTCGTCGAACGAACCCCGGCCGTCGTACTCGGTGATCTTGTTCTTCTTCATGAGGAAGTGCACGCCCTTGACGCGCCCGTCGGCCACCTTGCGGCTGCGGTCGAAGGCCGCGCCGAAGTCGAACGAGGCCTCTCCGGAGATTCCGAACTCCGTCGCCTGGGTGGCGAAGATGTTCGCCAACTCGGCGTTGCGGAGCAGAGCCTTCGACGGGATGCAGCCGACGTTGAGGCAGACACCGCCCCAGTACTTCTCTTCGACGACGGCGACGCTGAGTCCGAGCTGCGCGGCACGGATGGCAGCCACATAGCCGCCGGGGCCGGCTCCCAGAACGACGAGGTTGTAGTGAGCACTCATTATGTTTTAGGACTTCCTTCGGTTTGCACGAGGTCTTTCACGTGCAACTCTATTCGCCTATGCGCGAGTGCGACCCCAGCCTGTGCCACGTGCGGTTGTGGTAGACGAGCGGCTCGGCGGAATCGGCCTCGTCCGAGGTGCCCGACTGCAGGGCGTGCACGGCGATCACGGTCGAGCCCCCGGCATCCATGCGTTCGATGACCCGGCCCCTGATCCAGGACTGGGCCGCCGGGAAGTAGGGCTCACCGGTGATCAGCCGATCCCAGATCGACGTGTCGGCGAAACGGTCGATGCCGCTGGTGGCGCAGAGCGTCGCGAGGTCGAGCTGCTGCGCGCCGAGAAGATGCACGACCACGGTGTCTGCCGCACGGATCGTCGGCGCACTGGAGGACTGGCCGGAGACGGAGAACACAAGCAGGGGCGGCTCCGCGCTCACGGAGAACACCGAGGTGGCGGTGAGGCCCACGGGGCCGTCGCCCGCATCGGCCGTGATCACGGCGACCCCGGCCGGATGGTTTCGGAACACGGCCTTGAACGAGTCGGCGTCGAGGCCCGCGCTGTCGGAGATGGGCTCGACCGAGCCGACGTGCCGGGTGCCGCGTGCAGAGGTGTGCAGTGTCATGAGAGTCAGCCTTCACCCGACAGGCCGTGGACGGAAGTCGTGTGACTCTCTGTGACACCGTCGCACGATTCAGGCACCTCGGAGGTGCATCTACGTATCCTCAACTGTTATGCCTGAATCCTCGTCACGTGTCCTGTCGGCGGCGAAGCCCTGGCTGAAGCTGCTCGGAGCGAGCGTCATCGCCGGTGTCCTCGTCACCGCCCTCGCCGTTCCCGCCGTATCGCTCACGAGCGCAACGGTCTCCCGCTCGGTCGGCCTGTTCGAAGACCTGCCCTCGACTCTCGACATCGGGGCGCTGTCGCAGAAGTCAGAGATCTACTCGACGAACACCGATGGATCGAACACGCTGCTCGCGACGGTCTTCGACCAGAACCGCCAGGAGGTCGGCTGGGACGAGATCGCCCCGGCAGTCAAGGACGCGGTCGTCTCGACAGAGGATCCGCGGTTCTACGAGCACAACGGCGTCGACCTGACATCGACCCTGCGCGCGGCACTCAGCAACCTCACCTCGGGCGGCGTCGAGAGCGGTGCGTCGACCATCACCATGCAGTACGTGAAGAACATCCTGGTGCAGCGGGCCGAGACCCTCGACAACGAGGCCGACCGCGAGAAGGCCTACGCCGAGGCGACCGACACGTCGCTCGACCGCAAGCTCAGCGAGATGCGGCTGGCCATCGGCCTCGAGAAGAGGTACGACAAGGACCAGATCCTGCTGGGCTACCTGAACATCGCCAACTTCGGCGGGTCGGTCTACGGCATCGAGGCGGCCGCCAACTACTACTACGGCACGACGGCCGCGCAGCTCACGGTCGCGCAGGCCGCGAGCCTGATCGCCACCGTGAACGAGCCGAACGGCCTGCGCATCGACGAGCCCGAGAACATCGAGGCGAACAAGGCCCGCCGCGACGTCGACGTGCTCGCATCCATGCTCAAGCAGCACACCATCACGAAGGCACAGTACGACGAGGCCGTCGCCACCCCCGTCACCCCGGCGATCACCGAGCCGTCGACGGGATGCCAGACCGCGGCATCCGGCGCCGCCTACTTCTGCGACTACGTGACCTGGATCGTCAAGAACGACCCCACGTTCGGCGCCACGGCCGACGAGCGCTGGTCGAACTTCAAGACGGGCGGATTCCAGATCTTCACGACTTTGAACCCCACCCTTCAGGCCAACGCGAACGAGACCATGACGGAGTACGTGCCCGCATCGAGCGACGAACTCGACCTGGGCTCGACCATCGTCACGGTCGAACCGGGAACGGGCCGCATCCTCGCGATGGCGCAGAACAAGAGCTACGTGGCCGGAGAGTCGACCGACCCCGGCAGCACCTCGCTGAACTACAACACCGACCAGGGCTATGGAGGGTCGAGCGGGTTCCAGGTCGGCTCGACCTACAAGGTGTTCACGCTTGCGGAGTGGCTCAAGCAGGGCAACACGCTGGGCGAACGGGTCAACGGCAATCCGCAGACCTTCGATCGCGCCGACTTCACGAATTCCTGCGTCGACATCAGCGGCGAGCCCTACGCCCCGAAGAACGACAGCGGTTCCCGGCCCGGCACCATCACGGTGCAGTACGCCCTGACGGACTCGGTGAACAACGCCTTCATCGCCATGGCCGAAGACCTCGACCTCTGCCAGATCCGCAACACGGCCCAGTCGCTGGGAGTGCACCGCGCTGACGGAGGCGAACTCGGCTCGAACCTCGCCGACATCCTGGGCACCCAGACGATCGCGCCGCTGACCATGGCCGCCGCATACGCCGGTATCGCGGCCAACGGTGTCTATTGCAAGCCCATCGCCATCGATCGCATCCTCGACGCCTCGGGCGCTGAGCTCCAGCCTCCCCAGGCCGACTGCGCCCAGGCCCTCGACCCGTCGGTCGCGTCGACCCTCGCCTACGCGATGAAGGGGCCGATCCAGAGCGGAACGGCGACAGCCTCGAACCCCTACGACGACGTCGAGCACATCGGCAAGACGGGCACCACCGACAACGAGAAGGACACGTGGATGATCGGGGCGAGCACGAGGGCCGCCACCGCCGTCTGGGTCGGCAACGTCTCCGGCGACGTCTCGATGACCGATGTCGAGACGAACGGGTACTCGGGCTACAGCGTGCGTCACCGCATCTGGAAGTCCGTGATGACGGCGAACGACGAGGTCCTGCAGCCGGCCGCCGACTTCCCCGATCCCGACGACGACCTGGTCTACGGGTCCGGCTCGGGATCGAACTCGAGCGACGACTCCTCCACCGACGCCCCCGCTACGACGACTCCGACCCCCACGACCGATCCGACACAGCCGGGAACCGTCCCGACTCCGCAGTCCAGCGTCGCGCCCGCGCCGGCCCCGGGAGACGACGGCACCGTGGGCCGCGGCGACGAGGATCAGACCGGCCAGAATTAAGGCTCTTGCCCTTCGGGTCAGCGAGGCGTAACGTACAACCAAATGGTTGTACATGAGCTGACCGAATCCGAGATCGACCGCATCTTCCAGGCACTGGCGGATGCGACGAGGCGCGACATCGTGAGCCGTGTGCTCGTCACGGGCCAGTCGGTGACGGCGCTCTCCGAGCACTACGACATGAGCTTCGCCGCCGTGCAGAAGCACGTGACGGTGCTCGAACGTGCGCTCCTCGTGACGAAGGAACGTCGCGGAAGAGAACAGCTCGTGCACAGCCGTATCGACACGATCGGCAGGGCCCAGACGCTGCTGAACGCGTTCGAGCAGATCTGGGCGCAGCGCGCCCGCCGCATCGACGACATCCTCGCCGAAGACCCCTGAAGGAGAAGCCATGACCATTCTCAGCGTCGACAAGGACACAGACGCACTCACCCTCACGTTCGTCGCCGAATTCGCGGCCGACGTCGACAGGGTCTGGCAGGTCTGGGAGGATCCGCGCCAGCTCGAGCGCTGGTGGGGCCCGCCCACCTGGCCCGCCACGTTCACCGCACACGAGCTCTCGGTGGGCTCCCGCTCCTCGTACTACATGACAGGGCCCGATGGCACGAAGGCCGGCGGTTGGTGGCTCGTCACGTCAGTCGACGCCCCCACGCGACTGGAGTTCGACGACGGTTTCGCCGATGAGGACGGCAACCCCGACGACTCGATCGAGCCCGTGCGCGCGATCGTCACTCTGGAATCGGTCGACGGAAAGACACGGATGACGACGCTGAGCAGGTTCGTGAGTGTCGACCAGCTCGAGAAGATGGTCGAGATGGGCATGCAGGAGGGCATGACGCTCGCGATGGGTCAGATCGACGCGATCCTGGCGGAGTGATGCTCGAGAACCTGGCCGATGCGCTCTCTGCACCCGCCGCATCCGGTGCCGGCTCGAGTGGCCTTGCCCACGCACACGACCGTGGTGTGACCCGCCTCAGCCGCCGCAACGATGCCGGCGACGGTGACGGCGTTGCACCAGCAGACGGTGGAGTCCGGGGCGAACGCATCGCCGGCCGCCGATGAGTCGATGTCGGGGCCGTCGTGGCGAAGCAGCACCGACCGGTCGGTGGGCAGCTCGCTACGACGTTCGAACAGCAGCGTGAGTTCTGCCGCCGTTCGGGGCATTCCGACGCACACCATCCCCTCGAGAACGCCTGCGCGGGTGATCATCTTCACGTAGCGTCCGTGCTCGGCGTCCATCCAGCTCGACACCCGCAGCGGCGGATCGACCGGGCATCCTGCTGCATGGCCGATCGATGGACCGTGCACATCCGCGTTGAGATCGTCGAACACGTCTCGTGAGACGTCTCCGACAGCGACGACGTCGATGCCGGATGCCTTCAGCATCACCACCGGACGGGGATCGGCGCCCAACGGCTCAGGGTTGCTGTGCCCCTCTGCGACGGCGACGAGGGTTCGGGCGAGCCAGTCGGCCTGCCTCCACCCGGGCCCGATGAGGCCCGCGGGTGCACCGACCGGCGGGGCCTGCGAGTCACCGGGCCGAGGCGGCGGAGCGATCTGCGCGCAGTCCCCGATCGCATGGATGCGCTCGTCGGTCCAGCTCGTGAGGCTCTCGTCGACCAGGATGCCTGCGGCGACGTCGAGCCCGCACAGTCGCGCGAGCTCGCTCCGAGCACCGACGCCGCAACTGAGCACGAGCAGGTCGGCGAAGATCTGCTTGCCATCGGCGCACACGAGCGCGTCGAATCGCTCGACACCATCGGCATCGGTGCGGAAGAGAACGCTCTCGGCGGGAGAATGCGAGATCATGCTCACCGCCGCCGCTCGGGCTCCACGCGCCAGGAGCAGTCCAGCACCGCGGTCGAGCTGCCGCGCCATCGGGACCTCCCCGTGGTACACCACACCCACCTGAGCCCCCGCTTCGGCGGCGGCCAGGGCGATCTCCATTCCCAGCACCCCCGCGCCGAGCACGAGTATCCGCTGGCCGCGTTCCACCGCGCGAGCGACGGTCGTCGCGTCGGCGAGGTCGCGCAGCACGGTGACCCCCCGAGGCAGCGGAGCGCCTGCGTCGTCGAGCCGATGAGCCTCTTCGGACGGTCGACGATGGTCGCGCCTCAGCCGGGTGATGCCCGCGAGCGTCGGAATATTCGCCCGGGCACCGGTGGCCAGCACGACCCTGTCGTACGCCAGTGCGGATCCGTCGCTCAGCACGACTCTGCGGCGGGTTCGTTCGATCGACACGGCGGTGACGCCTGTCAACACGGTGACGCCCGCAGCACGGGCCTCGTCCGGATCCGTGAGGTCGAGCATCTCGCGCTCGGCCCGCCCGACGGCGAGCTCCGCGATGAGCACTCTGTTGTAGGCCGGGTCCTGCTCGGCACCCACGACGGTCACCTCTACGAGGCCGTCGGAAGCGGCCGGCAGGAGTTCGTCGACCAGGCGTGCGCCGACAGGACCGTACCCGATCACAACGACGCGCAGCGGTGAATCAGGCACCGACGACCTCCTGTCTGCGGGCGGGATCCGCGGGCTGGATCCGAACCGTCGTCCGCTTGAATTCGGGCATGCCGGAGATCGGGTCGGTGAGCTGCTCCGTGAGGAGATTGGCGCTCTGGTCTTCGGCGAAGTGGAACGGCAGGAAGACCGTGTCGGGACGGATCTCGAGGCTCAGGTCGGCACGGCACAGCACCGTTGACTCGCCGCGGGCGAGCTCGACCCAGGCGCCATCGTCGATACCATGAAGCTCCGCCGTCGCCGGATGGATCTGCACGCGGGCCTCCGGCTTCGACTCGAGCAGTTCGGGCACGCGGCGCGTCTGGGCTCCGGACTGGTAGTGCTCGAGCAGTCGCCCGGTGATGAGGGTGACGACACCGTCCTTCTGCGCGGCAGCCTTCTGTTCGTGCGCCTTCACGGGAACGAGTCTGGCGAGTCCGTCGTCGTGCGCGAACCGGTCGCCGAAGAGCCGCGGCGTGCCGGAGGACCCTCGAGGGAACGGCCAGTAGGCGGCGATAGAGTCGTCGTCGAGAATGTCATAGCTGATCCCGGAGTAGTCGGCGATGCCTCCCTCCGAAGCCCGGCAGAGCTCATCGAACACGGTGGGCGCGTGAGTGCTGAACGTTCCGGGTGACTTCAGCCGGCGAGCCAGTTCTGCGAGTATCCACAGCTCGCTGCGGACCCCGGGCGGCGGCTCTGCGGCGAGGCGTCGGCGCAGCACCCTGCCCTCGAGATTCGTCATCGTCCCCTCCTCCTCCGCCCACTGGGTGACCGGCAGCACGACGTCGGCGAGCCGTGCCGTCTCGGTGAGGAAGAAGTCGCAGACGACGAGAAGGTCGAGGCGCGCGAGCCCGGCCCGCACGGCAGAGACGTCCGGCGCCGAGACGACCACGTTCGATCCGTGCACGAGAAGGCAACGCACGCCGCCGGGTTCGCCGAGCGACGCGAGCAGTTCGACGGCGGGCAGACCGGCGACGGGCAAAGCAGCCTCGTCTATTCCCCACACAGCCGCGACGTGTGTGCGCGCGGCCGGATCTGAGATCTTGCGGTAGCCGGGGAGCTGATCGGATTTCTGGCCGTGTTCACGGCCGCCCTGCCCGTTGCCCTGCCCGGTCAGCGTGCCGTAGCCGCTGCCTTCTCGACCGACCAGCCCGAGCACGAGAGCCAGATTGATGGCGGCCGTCGCCGTGTCGGTGCCGTTCGCGTGCTGCTCGACGCCCCGACCGGTGAGGATGTAGGTGCCGGCGCCGGCGCCGGATGCGAGTCGTCGCGCGATCGCACGCAGCTGGTGTGCGGGCACCCCCGTCTGCGACTGCACGCGCTCGGGCCACCATTCGCTGACGCTGCGACGCACGCCATCGAATCCAGTGGTGCGGCTCCGGAGATAGCCGACGTCGTGCAGTCGTTCGGCGATGACGATATGCGTGAGCCCGAGAAGCAGGATGAGGTCGGTTCCCGGCGTCGGCTGCACGTGAACGCCTGCCCCGTCTTCGGTGAGCCGCGCAGTCGGCGATCGACGCGGGTCGACGACGATGAGGCCGCCCGCAGCACGCGCGCCCGCGAGGTGGCCGATGAAGGGCGGCATCGTCTCCGCGACGTTCGATCCGAGCATCATGATGGTCGAGGCGCCGTCGAGGTCACTGAGGGGAAAAGGCAGGCCGCGGTCAAGACCGAAGGCTCGGTTGCCCGCAGCGGCCGCCGAGGACATGCAGAAGCGACCGTTGTAGTCGATGCGGGACGTGCCGAGCGCGACCCGCGCGAACTTGCCCAGCTGGTAGGCCTTCTCGTTCGTGAGCCCGCCGCCGCCGAAGACTCCGACCGAGTCGGCCCCGTAAACCCTTCGGCTCGTCGACACTCTCCGGGCGACCTCGTCGAGCGCATGCTCCCAGGACACCGGAGAGAGCCGTCCGTCGGCGCCCCGCAGGAGGGGTGTCGTGATCCGCTCCGGCGAATCGATGAGCTCCGCCGAGGTCCACCCCTTCTTGCACAGGCCGCCTCGATTCGTCGGGAACTCACGCCCTGACACCGTGAGCGACAGGCGTCGTCCGACGTACGGGAGGGCGGCCGGGGCCGAGGTCGTCAGTGTCATCGCGCACTGCAGGGCGCAGTACGGACAGTGAGTCTTCGCGTCGGTGGAGGTCATGCTCAGATGCGCTGGCCCGCGAAGGTCGAACCGCGGCGCAAGTAGACGAGCCCGGTGACGGCCATGAGCGCGATATAGGCCACGACGAAGATATACAGGGCGCTGCCGTAGTCGCCTGTCGCGGTCTTCGACAGGCCGAGCATCTGCGGAATGATGAATCCCCCGTATGCGCCGATCGCCGAGATGAGCCCGAGCGACGCCGCCGTCTTGCGCTGCGTGGACACGTCGCCCGAGTTCGTCGATGCATCGGCCACACCGGAGCGGGCGGCGAACACGCTCGGAATCATGCGATAGGTCGATCCGTTGCCGACCCCGCCGGCGATGAAGAGCAGGAGGAAGCATCCGAGGAAGATCCAGAAGTTGTTCATGCCGATGGTCCAGGTCACCGCGAGCGCGCCGACAGCCATCACAGCGAACGCCGCCATCGTCACACGCGCTCCCCCGAAGCGATCGGCGAGCCGGCCGCCATAGGGCCTCGAGAGCGAGCCGACCAGCGCACCGAGGAACGCGAGCGAGAGGGAGGCGGAGCCCACGGCGAACGTCGAGAACTCAGGGAACTGGTCTGCGATCAGCTTGGGGAACACGCTGGCGAATCCGATGAACGATCCGAAGGTGCCGATGTACAGCAGAGCAAGAATCCACAGGTGCGGCTCCCTGAGGGCGGCAAGCGAGGCGGAGAAGTCGGCCTTCGCGCTCGAGAGGTTGTCCATGTGCCGGTACGCGCCCCACATCGCCACGAGGATGAACGGGATCCAGATCCATCCGGCGAGCGGGAGGGTGAGGGTCGTCGCGGCCCCGATGGTGATGGCGATGGGAACGATGAGCTGTGCGACCGAGGCGCCGAGGTTTCCTCCCGCAGCGTTGAGTCCGAGCGCCCATCCTTTCTGGCTCTGAGGATAGAAGTACGTGATGTTCGACATCGAGCTGGCGAAGTTGCCTCCGCCCAGTCCCGCGAGAGCAGCGACTGTCAGCATCACACCGAACGGGGTGTCGGGGTTGCCGACGCAGATGGCGAGTCCGGTCGCAGGAATGAGCAGCAGCCCGGCCGAGATGATCGTCCAGTTGCGGCCGCCGAATTTCGGCACCATGAAGCTGTAGGGAAAGCGGAGGGTCGCCCCCACGAGGCTGGGGATGGAGATCAGCCAGAAGATCTGCCCGGTATCGAAGGTGAATCCGGCCGCGGGAAGAGAAACGACGACGATGCTCCAGAGCTGCCAGATAACGAAGCCGAGGAACTCCGCGAAAATCGACCAGCGGAGGTTGCGGGCAGCTATCCGCTTTCCGCCGTTCTCCCATTGATCGGGATCCTCGGCGTTCCAGTTGTCGATCCAGCGGCCAGGGCGCATCGACAGCGCCGGGACCTCGTTCTTCGACGTGTCGAACAGTGCGGAGGGAGTTTCGGTGTGGGTCAAGACGTTCTCCGTCGATCGGTGGTGCGCGGGGTGGATGGGCTGACGCTCATGACGCTATCCACGCGGTGTTTCAGCAGACGGCCTGACCGATTACCGTTCGGTCACCATGTCGTCGCATCGGTTCGTGCACCCTGATAGGCCGCCGTAACATGCTCGTCACATGCGCGGAGGTACCGGTCGACGACGACGTCGACCAGCACGACGGGCGGCTGCTCGCCATCGACCAGCAACGGTTCCGACGCCGCGTCCGCACCCGCTCGCTGAACGAGCGAGTGAAAGTAGCCGGGGGCGAGGAGGTAGCTCGCAGCCACGATCCGCCGACCGGGATTCGCCGCGCGCGCGGCCATCACCGCATCGCCGAGGCGCGGTTCCGCGGCCGAGAGGAATCCGACGACGACGGGTCGCCCCAATTCGGCCTCGAGCAGGGACCCCATGGCGCGGCAGTCGACGACGGCTCCGGCGTCGCTCGATCCGGCCGCTGCAAGTACGACGACATCGTCGTCGTCGAGGCCGATGGCCGCCAGACGCATAGCGAGGATGCGCGCGAGACGCGCATCCGGACCGAGCGCCGATGTGACCTCGACAGGCCGCCGGATGTCGGCCCCGGCGGCGGCCGCGGCGGCCTCGGCGAGGTCGACGTGCACGTGGTAACCCGTCGACAGCAGCAACGGCACGATCACGACCGGCGCCCCGCTCGACATCCCGTCGAGGGCGGTCGGCACATCCGGTTGCTGCACGTCGACGAACGCACCGACGACCGTCACGTCGGGGCGCCGATCGGTGACGGCCGCGACGAGGGATGCGACGGCCCGGCGCCCGGCCGGATCGCTCGTTCCGTGAGACGCCGCGACGAGCGCCGGTGCCGCACCGGTCACGCTGCTGCGCCGCTCTGCCCACGATCCGGGCGGGTGTCGATCTCGACGACACCGTCGACGATGCGCACGGCGAAGACGGGAAGACGGTAGTCGGGGGCGCTGAAGCACTCGCCCGTCTCGAGGTCGTAGACCTGCTTATGCAAGGGCGATGCGATGGTGGCGCGATCGCCGCGAGAACCGACGATGCCCCGCGACAGGACCTGCGAGCCTGTGGCCGGATCCTGGTTGGAGACCGCGTGCACCCGGTCGTCAGGAAGACGGAAGAGGGCGAACTGCTCGCCCTCGATGAGGGCGGCCTCACCCCAGAGGACCTCGAGCTCGTCGAGCCGGCAGACGGGGATCCAGGTGGTCATGCGTCCCACGCTAGGCCGCGCAGATTTCGGCGCCGGACGGCTGCCGTGACGGTTGCGTAACAAAGACCTCTCCGCGGCGCATCAATGCGGTGAGGTGCCGGTCACACGCCGTTACGTGGGCGCAATCGTCGAGAAACCGGCGCTGCCTAGGCTTCGAGCATTCCCTGACGACGCATGCGAGAGGCACAGCGATGACGACACCGGAGCATTCTGGCGGCCGCCCCCACCGGGTCGTCGTCATCGGCGGAGGGCCGGCCGCGCATCGATTCGCCGAGTCCGTGCATTCCCGACGAGACGGCGCTCGACCGGTCACGGTCACCGTGCTCGGCGAAGAGACACACCTCCCCTACGACCGGGTCGCCCTCTCCCGTCGTCTCGTCTCCGCGGAGGACCTGACGCTGGGCGATCGCGCGCTGTGGGAAGCCCCTGGCATCCGCTATCGAGGGGGCGTCGCGGCGACCCGCATCGATAAGGTTGCGCGTCGCGTGGAGCTCGCCGACGGAACTTTGGAACCGTATGACGACCTGGTCTTCGCGACCGGCTCCGCGGCGACCGTGCCACCGATCCCTGGCGCGGACGCCGGATATGTGTACCGCACGATCGAAGACGTCGACTTCCTCGTGGCGGAGTCGGCCCGACTCGCATCGCGGCTTGGCAGGCCGACGAATGTGGTCGTGGTCGGTGGCGGCCTGCTCGGGCTCGAGGCGGCCGGAGGATTGCAGCGCCTCGGGGCCAGGGCGAGCATCGTCCACTCGGGGCGGTGGCTCATGTCGTCACAGCTCGATGAGGGCGCGGGTCAGGCTCTCGGGCGCCTGATCGAGGCTCAGGGCGTGACGCTTGCCCTCGGCAATCGACCGGCCCGCGTGATCACCGGCCCATCGGGCACCGTGCTGGGCGTCGAACTCACCGATGGCAGGGCGATCAATGCCGACCTCGTCGTCTTCTCCGTCGGCATCACACCGAGAGACGAGCTCGCCCGGGATGCCGGACTCGCGATCGGCGCGCGCGGCGGCATCGTGATCGGCGACGACTGCGCGACCTCCCATGACGGGATCTGGGCCATCGGCGAGGTGGCGAGCGTCGGAGGGGTGTGTGTGGGACTCGTGGCCCCGGCGAACGCCATGGCCGAGGTCGTCGCCGACCGCATCCACGGCGGGCACGCGAGCTTCCCCGGCATCGACGACGCGACGAAGTTGAAGCTCTCAGGCGTCGAGGTCGCGAGCTTCGGCGACGCGTTCGCAGCCTCTGACGGCGCACTCGAGGTCGTGTACGCGGATCCAGCGCGCGGCATGTACCAGAAGCTCGTCGTCTCGAACGATGCCAAGACTCTCCTCGGCGGCATCTTCGTCGGCGACGCCGCCCCCTACTCCGCTCTCAGACCCCTGCTCGGTCGAGAGCTTCCCGGCGAACCCGGAGCCTATCTCTCGACCTCGGGTGCTGAGGCTCCCGCGAGCGCCGAACTCCCCGACGACGTGCAATTGTGCTCGTGCAACAACGTGTCGGTGGGAGCCGTTCGCGATGCGATCCGGGGCGAGCACGGCGAGGCCTGCACCGAGCTCGGACCGTTGAAGAGCTGCACCCGGGCCGGCACGCAGTGCGGCTCCTGTGTTCCCCTCGTCAAGAAGATCCTCGAGACAGAACTCTCCAAGGCCGGCATCGAAGTGTCGAAAGCGCTCTGTGAGCACGTCGACCTCAGCCGCAGCGAATTGTTCGAAGCCGTGAGGATCCTGCAGCTCACCAGCTACGAGCAGATCATGGAGCATTTCGGCCGCGGACTCGGCTGCGACGTCTGCAAGCCGGTGATGGCATCCATTCTGGCCACCCAGACGTCGAAGTACATCCTCGACTCGGGCAGCGGAGCCCTGCAGGACACCAACGACCGGGCGCTCGCGAACATGCAGAAGGACGGCACGTACTCTGTCGTGCCCCGCATCCCGGGCGGGGAGATCACCCCGGCGAAGCTCAAGGTGATCGCCGAGGTGGCGGAACAGTTCAACCTGTACACGAAGCTCACGGGAGGACTGCGCATCGATATGTTCGGGGCGCGACTCGAGCAGCTGCCCGACATCTGGAAGATCCTGGTCGACGCCGGATTCGAATCGGGCCAGGCGTATGGCAAGTCGCTGCGCACGGTCAAGTCGTGCGTCGGCTCCACCTGGTGCCGCTTCGGTGTTCAGGATGCCGTCGCGATGGCCATCGAGCTCGAGCTGCGGTACCGCGGGCTGCGGTCGCCGCACAAGTTCAAGCTGGGCGTCTCTGGTTGCGCTCGCGAATGTGCGGAGGCGCGAAGCAAGGACATCGGAATCATCGCGACAGAGCAGGGGTGGAACCTCTACGTCGGCGGAAACGGCGGATACCAGCCCGCGCACGCCCAGCTGCTGGCGCAGGATCTCGACGACGCGACGCTCATCTCCTACATCGACCGCTACCTGATGTACTACATCCGCACCGCCGATCGCCTGCAGCGCACGGCCCGCTGGCAGGAGGACCTGCCGGGCGGCCTCGACCACGTGCGTGAGGTGGTGTGCGACGACTCGCTCGGGCTGGCCGAGGAACTCGAGGCCGCCATGGCGGAGCATGTGGGCAACTACGAGGACGAATGGGCGGCCACGCTCAACGACCCGGAACGCCTCCGCCGCTTCCGGTCGTTCGTCAATGCGCCGAGGACGCCGGACCCCGCCGTGGTGCAGGTCACGGAGCGGGATCAGCCGCGCCCGGCGACCGCCGATGAGCGTGCACACGCATCGGCCGGAGGCGTGCTGCTCTCCGGACCGACGATTCCCGTGCGGAGAGGACAATAGCCCCCATGGACATCTCCGTGAACCTCGCGGGTCGTCGAGTTCTCGTCGTCGGGCACGCGGGCGAGGCGCGCCACACGATCGCGCGCTGCCTCGCATCCGGTGCGCGCGTGTACCTCGCCGGCGACGACGACGAGGGCCGCGACGACCGCGCTGCGGAGACGGTCGTGCGCGTCGTTCTGCCGCAGAATCGCCTCGAGTGGCGCACGCTCGTGTCATCGGTCGATCTCGTGATCTCGGTGGGTGTCGACTCGGCGACGACCGACGCACTCGAGCGGGCGTCGCGAGACGCCCGAGTCTGGCTCACCGCGGAACCTCCGAGCCCCACGCTGCCCCTCGGTCGCGTCACCCTTGTCGGCGGTGGCCCCGGCGACGGTCAACTGCTGACCGTCGCCGCGCTCACGGCTCTGCGCGAGGCCGATGTCGTCTTCTTCGACCGGCTCGGACCGGTCGCGCGCCTGTCGGAGTGGGCACCGGGGGCTGAGCTCGTGAACGTGGGCAAGACGCCCGGGCACCACGCGGTCAATCAGACCGAGATCGAGCAGAAGCTGGTCGAAGCCGCGCTCGCGGGCCGAACCGTGGTGCGGTTGAAGGGTGGCGATCCTTTCGTGTTCGGGCGTGGCGGCGAGGAGGTTCTGGCGTGCAGCCGGGCCGGCGTTCCCGTGACCGTGGTGTCCGGTGTGACCAGCGCCATCGCCGTTCCCGGGGCGGCAGGAATCCCGGTAACTCATAGGGAGATCTCCCGGCTCTTCACCGTGGTCTCGGGCCACACGCCTCTCGCAGAGAGCGAGCTCGTGCACCTCGCGGGTCTCGGCGGGACCATCGTCGTTCTCATGGGTGTCGGCACTCTGCCGCACCTCACCGCCGGCCTCGCACGGGCCGGCATGCGCGCGTCCATGCCCGTCGCGATCGTGGAGAAGGGATTCTCGACGAGCCAGCGCACCACCCGAGCGACCCTCGCCGACATCGCCGCACTCGCCTCGCGACTCGGCGTGCTCTCGCCCGCCGTCGTCGTGATCGGCGAGGTCGTACGATTGAGCGAGCAACTCGATGTGACGACCGCGACGTTCCTTCAGGATGCTGCGGCCGAACTGACGACCGACTGACGGAGACGCACGTGACCGATGGAGACACGGATGCCCCCCTCATCGGATTCCGCGCGGACCAGCTGCGCGGCTTCCGTATCGGCGTGACGAGCGACCGGAGATCTGAAGACCTGATCGCAGCCTTCGAGCGCCGGGGGGCCGATGTCATGCATGCCCCCGCCATCCGGATCGCTGCCTCGGATGACGATGCACAACTGACGGCCGACACCCTGGCGATCATCGCGGGCCGCCCTGACGTGCTGCTCGCCACGACCTCCTACGGCGTGCGCCGGTGGTTCGAGGCCGCAGATGCTGCGGGCATCGGACACGAACTCAGCGAGACCCTCGCGCAGTCCCGCATCCTGGTGCGAGGGCCGAAGGCGCGCGGCGCCGTCCGCGCAGCCGGCCTCGACGATTCCGGGATGAGCGACGAGGAGACGACGAAGTCGCTCGTCGACCATGTTCTGCGCGACGGTGCGTCGGGACGTGTCGTCGCCGTGCAGCTGCACGGGTTCACCGATGAGGGTCAGCTTCAACGGCTGCGCGACTCCGGCGCAACAGTTCTCACCGCCGCGCCCTATCGTTGGTCGCTGCCGGCGGATTCGTCACGTGTGCTTCGCCTCGTCGACGCCATCTGCGCCGGCTCGCTCGACGCCGTCACCTTCACGAGCGCTCCCGCCGTCGAAGCACTGTTCGCGGCGGCGGACGGAGCCGGTCGACTCGACGAGCTCCAGGCCGCGTTCACGGGCACGGTCGTGGCTGCCGCCGTCGGCCACGTCACAGCGGCGCCCCTCGTAGCCGCCGGTATCGATCCGATCGTCCCGCCCCGATATCGCATGGGCGCCCTCATCCGCCTGGTGTGCGAGCATCTGGAGGAGAACCGGATCATCAGGCTGGCGACGAAGCATGGCGACATCGAGCTGCGCGGTCGGCTCGTGCGCGTCGGCGAGTCCGAGGCGACGCTCGCCCCGCTCTCGCTCGCCCTCTTCCGGGCGCTCGTGAATGCGCGGGGCGCGGTGCTCTCGAGAGCAGAGCTGATGGCTGCCCAGCCCGACATGCAGGACGATCACGCCACCGATGTGGCCATCAGTCGTCTGCGTCAGTCGCTGCCCGTGCCGGGAATCGTGTCGACAGTCATCAAGCGGGGATACCGAATCTCGGTCTGAGGCCCCCGAGTAGGCTTTAATAGAGCCTGCGCTCCAGAATCGGGACGCGCCTGACGTCAGGACACCATGCACCCCACTGGGCTGACCGCAACCCGGCGGCTGCCGCGCGTCGGCATCCTGCTCTTCGACGACGTGAAGATGCTCGACTTCGTGGGGCCGGCCGAGGTGTTCTTCGAGGCCAGCCAGCGCTCGGCGGGCTATGAGATCGTCACCATCTCCCGCACCGGGCAGCCCGTGACGACCTCCATGGGCATCCAGGTGGCGGTGCAGACGTCGGTGGCGGATGCGGGTCGTCTCGACACGCTCATCGTGCCGGGCACAGAGAAAGCGCTGACCGTGTTCGCCGATCCGCAGCTCCTCGACGCGGTCGCCGAGCTGGCCTCCCGGTCGACCCGCATCGCCGGCATCTGCACGGGAGCCCTCGGCCTCGCCGCCACGGGCCTCCTCGCCGGCAAGTCGGCGACCACCCACTGGAAGTTCAGCTCGACCCTGGCGGAGCGGTATCCCGACATCGACGTTCAGGCCGAAGCGATCTTCGTGCACGACGGCAACACCTTCACCTCCGCCGGCGTCGCGGCGGGCATCGACCTCGCGCTCTCGTTGCTCGAGCTGGACTACGGCCCGGGGGTGGCCCGATCGGTGGCCCAGCTTCTTCTGGTGCACATGAAGCGCTCGGGCAACCAGTCTCAATTCTCCGCGGCGCTGCAGGGCCCTCCCCCTCGCACGCCGCTCATCACCGTGATCACGGATCACATCAGCGAGGATCCGTCTAGGCCGTACACGGTCGGCAGTCTGGCATCCTTCGCGAACGTGAGTCCTCGTCACCTGACCCGGGTGATGCGCGACGAGCTGGGCATGTCGCCGATGGAGTACGTCACCTCCATGCGCCTCGATCTGGCCGTGTCGTATCTCGACTCCGGCGCATCGGTGGCCGATGCGGCCGCGCACTCGGGCTACGCGACGCCTGTGTCGCTACGACGCTCGTTCGTCGCTCGATTCACGATCACGCCCTCCGAGTACCAGCGTCGATTCCAGTCCACCCGACGCGACGCCGGAGCCTGACGACGAACGGCTCGACAGGGCTCTGAGCGCCTCCGCCGAACGGGATCCCGGCTCGGCCATGTAGGTCGTGAGGAACTGCCGGGGCGAGCGAGGGATGCCGAGTGTCTGCCAGACGAGATCGACCCGGCCGAACGGCTCGATGATCACAGGCCGCAGCCCTGTCGTGAGCCGGCTCACGTCGTGCTCGGCCCAGATGCGCCGGAACGACAGGTGCTGACTCGAGAGCCGGCCGACGACATCCTGAAGCCGCGCGTCGTCGGGGTCGCCGTTGAATCGCAGGGCTCCGATGTACTCGCGGATCGTCTCCTCCCATTCGAGTTCGACGTCGGCGCCGTTCATCACGGTCGTCATCGTGAGATGGTCGTATGCGGCCTCGAGAAGATTGGTTCCGGGCACGAGGATGCCGGGCGACACGAGGCGCGCCAGGCGGTTCGCGGCCAGCACGTCGAGATTGGCGTCGGTCACATACGCCGGAGTCTGGGTCCATGCGTCGAGCAGGCGTCGCACGCTGTCGCTCACCACGGAGGGCTCGCGTACGGCGCGCAGATAAGGAAGCGGCCTGGCCACTCGGAACAGGTAGTTCGCGCCGTCGTCATCGAGCAGGAGGGCCCTGGCCAGCGAGCGCACGACCTGCTCCGACGGCCGCCTGTCGCGACCCTGCTCGATTCGCAGGTAGTACTCGGGGCTGATATCGGCCCGTGCGGCGACCTCCTCCCGGCGCAGGCCGGGCACGCGACGGGCCGCATCGATCGGCAGACCCACGTCTTCGGGTTTCAGGAGCTTGCGTCTCGCGCGAAGATACTCCCCCAACGGACTCGCTGACGCGCTCATGCCTCTTCTTCCTCACCTCGACGGAGCCGGAAGGGCCCACGTCGATTCTCACCGACTCCGCGCATCCGGAGTGAGAGCGCGTTCAGCCCTGAATGGTGCAGAAACGGACATGATTGCGGCGACGTGTGGGTGGTAATGGCACGGCCATGTGGCGGCTCGATCGTCGCTTCTAGACTCGCGACCATGACTCTCTACCAGCTGACAGATGAGCGCGTCACGTCCTCGTCTGCGATGGCTCACCAGCGGATCGGTCCCGGATTCCCTTCGTCGGTCTGGGCCGTCGTCATCGACCCCCAGGCCGGTGCGCTCAGGGCACGGGCCCTTGCGGGCCGGATCGCGATCTCGGCCGGCCTCGGCACGGCGTTCGTGGGCGAGCAGTCCGGATGCCTGTTCTTCGTCACACGCGCGCGACCCGGAGACACAGATGGGGAGCTCGCCGAGCGGATCCGCTCGATGGCCGGCCGGTTCGAGCTGCGCATCGTCGCTATCGGCGCGGCGCTCGTCGAGAACACCGACTACGACCTCGCACCCGCGGCGGAGCGCGCCGAACGGGCCGCAGGCATTCTGACGGCCCTCCCCGAGCTCGCCGAGGTCGGCTGGTACGGCGACCTCGGGCCCTGGATCATGCTGAGCGGCATCGCGCCGGGCTCCGTTCGTGTTCGTGACATCTCGCCGGCCGCCGAGGTGCTCCTCGATCCGTCGAACGCGATCTACCGCGAGACCGTCGAGGTCTACCTCGACGTGGCCGGCCGCATCGGCGACGCCTGCGCCCGGCTGCACATTCACCGCACCACGCTCTACTATCGGCTCGACAAGGCACCGGATGCGGTTCGCGATGCTCTACACGACGGATCGGCTCGCAGCAGCCTGCACATGGCTTTGAAGCTGGACCGGCTCTGGAGCTCCCACCGGGACTCGCACTCACTCCTCCAGCAGGGCCAGCAGCTGTCGTAGAGCCTCCCGTGACTCGTCGTCGACGGGGTGCCACACGAAGAGCACATCGTGATCATCGCCCGGCACCGTCAGCAGTTGGTAGGCGAGCACGATCGACCCGACCGGGGTCTCGTCGAACGGGATGACACCTCGGGTCCTCGCTGTTCGAGCGTCGTCGGCCCAGGCGACCGAGAAGTCCCGGCTGTGCGCCGAGAGCTCCCCCACGATCGTGTGGAAGGAGGGGTCCGCCTCGTGCTCGTCAAGAGACTCTCTCAGAAGGGCCGCCACCTGGCTGGAGGCCTCGGGCCACATCGCGTGGTTTCGGTCGACATCTGGTTCGAGATAGGCGAACCGCGCCAGATTCGTGCCCTCCACGAATGCAGGACTCACCGCGCTGGCCGCGGTATTCGACGCCACGACCGTGAAG
Source organism: Agreia sp. Leaf244 (assembly GCF_001422695.1). Taxonomy (NCBI): domain Bacteria; kingdom Bacillati; phylum Actinomycetota; class Actinomycetes; order Micrococcales; family Microbacteriaceae; genus Agreia; species Agreia sp. Leaf244. The sequence continues at coordinate 75,831 of NZ_LMLX01000004.1, forward strand.
TGCCGGTCGCAGAGGAACGCTGGTACGGCCCGCCAGGAGGCCAGAAGCTCTCGCATCTCGTCGCGCATGTCGCTCACGGTAGCCCTCCGCTTCGCTGCCCGATACCGCGTTCGAGGATTTCGGACAATGGTCGGAATTGCCGACGTGGCCCGGCCGCTCGAATGGTTGACTGGGGCGATGGATGCCACGACACCCGACCGCGCGGGGTACATGCACGACTTCCTCGCTCTTCCGGTCGCCCTGCCCGCACCGGCCGCGGGTTCGCCCGTTCGTGAGCTCGTGTACACGCACTTCACGGTGCTGCTCGATCCCGTCAGGCGGCTCGCGCAGTCGACCGGAGTGAACATCGACGGCGAGCTGCTGCTCGACCTCGACCGTGGGGACGACTGGCACCTCGACGACCGGATCCCCGAGAACGAACAGACCGGACCGGATGTCTACGCGGGCAACGACCTCGATCGCGGGCACCTGGTGCGCCGCCGCGATCCGGTCTGGGGCGACCGCGCGACGGCCGCCCGGGCGAATGTCGACACGTTCTCGTACACGAATGCCGCGCCACAGGCCGGCGAGTTCAACCAGTCCAAAGAGCTGTGGCTCGGTCTAGAGGACCACGTGCTCGCGTACGCGCAGGCCAACCGCAACCGCATCAGCGTCTTCACCGCACCGGTTCTGGCACTGAACGATCCTCTCTACCGTGGCGTGGGCATCCCTCAGGCCTTCTGGAAGGTCGTCGCCTGGACGACCGACGCATCCGGCGCCGACGCCCTGCGAGCCGCGGCCTTCGTACTCGACCAGTCGCCCCAGCTCTCGGACATCGACCTCAACGACGCGAGCGCGCAGGCCCTCATCGACGGCAGTCCTCCTCCGCTCGGCCCGTACTTCAGCTATCAGGTTCCGGTCGACGACGTGGCGAGCCTGACCGGGCTCGATTTCGGAGAGCTCGTCGATGCCGACGTCATGGCGCCCGTTCTGGCCGGCCGTGCCGACGGGTCACCTCGAACCGGATGGGTGCGGCTGCGCACCGAAGACGACGTCACCGTCGAGAAGGCCTCGGCCTAGAGGTGGAGCTCACTCGAACGGCTCCCCCGCTGTCAGGCGGTGTCGTCGCCGCCCAGGAGTGGCGCCAGGTCGCGTTCGTCCACTGGCGGGTGGCGCCCGAGGTCGTGGCACCCCTGCTTCCGTCGGGCGTCGCGCCGGACGTGTTCGACGGGTCGACCTGGGTGGGGCTCATCGCGTTCCGGCTCGGCGACGCGCGCGTCGGCCCCTTTCCGCCGACGTCGCGGTGGGGGTCGTTCACCGAGGTCAACGTGCGGCTGTACGGTGTGGACGGCGACGGCCGTCGAGGTGTCGTGTTCAGGTCGCTCGAGGCATCCAGCCTGCCCGCCGTCGTCGCGGCCCGCGCCCTCTTCGGGCTTCCCTACGTCTGGTCGCGCACCGACCAGCGGCAGACGTCGGACGGGTGGCAGTACGCGTCGAGACGCAGGGGGGTGCTCCCCTCGTCACCCGAGCCCCGCTTCCGACTCGACGTCTCCGTCGACTACTCTCGCCGCGTCGACGACGAGCTCTCGCTGTTCCTCACCGCTCGCTGGGGGCTCTTCCAGGGCCGGCTCGGCCACACGCAGTGGCTGCCGAACGAGCACGAGCCGTGGGTCCTGCATCCGGCCCGTGTCACCACGCTGCACGACGAGCTCTGCGCGGCCGCCGGGCTGCCCGGCATCGTCGACGGGCCACCCGACTCGGTGCTCTTCAGCCCGGGTGTCGACGCGAGATTCGGCCTGGCAGGTGCGCACGCTCGCCGTCGTGGTCGAAGATCGTGAGCAGCTCGACCGGGCCGTCGTTGGCATCGAGGGCGTGCGGGGTCATCGTCGAGAACTCGGCGGCCTGGCCTTCGCGCACCTGGATCGTGCGCTCGCCGAGCCTCAGCGTGAGCACGCCGCTCAGCACGGTGAACCACTCGTAGCCCGGGTGCACCTGCGGTTCGACCCTGGCGCGCTCGGGAGTGATGCGCATCTTGGCGATCATCACGCCGCGTCGGTCGCGCTCGCGCGAGAGCAGCCAGATGGTCGATCCCGCACTCGCCTCGGGTTCGGGCCGGATCACCACGTCGTCGTCGCCCTCCGGTTCGACGAGCTGATCGAGCGTCGTGCCGAGGGCCTGCGCGATCGGCACCAGTTGGTCGAGGGCGATGCGCCGGTGCCCTGTCTCGATGCGGCTCAGGGTCGACGGCGAGAGAAAGCAGCGGCTCGAGAGGGTGTCGAGGGTCCAGCCCAACGACAGTCGCAGGCTCCGGATGCGCTGGCGCACCACATCGTCGATCATCTCTTGCGTCATACGCAAGAGTCTATGCAACAATGGCGATGGGCGCCCCGATCGTTACATGCCGAGGCCGAGAACCATCCCGACGAACGCGGCAGTCAGCGCGGAGGCGAGAGTGCCGAAGACGTACAGCGCTGCCACGCGCGGCCGACGCTTGCGCAGAAGACCCACCGCATCCGTGCTCGCCGTGCTGAACGTGGTGTAGCCGCCGAGGAACCCCGTTCCGATCACGAGGCGAACGTCGGCGGGCAGAAGATACGCGGCGGAGTATCCCGCCGCGAGTCCGACCAGGAACGATCCGCTGACGTTGATCACGAAAGTCGACCAGGGAAGCCCGATCGTTTGGCCGTGGGGATGACTGCGCTCAGAAGAAACCGACACACGGCGCCGAGCCCGCCCGCGAGCGCGACGGCCAGAGCAAGCCCGACGGTCACGAGCCCGCGCCATCCGGCTTCGCATTGCCGCGGCGACCGGCGAGAACCGTGCCGGCATAGGCCGCAGCCACACCGATGACCACGGTGACGACTCCGTACAGAACACCCTCGCCGAGGCGCGACATGTCGAGGAGCCCCTCGGCGTCGCCCGCGAATGTGCCGTAGGTGGTGAAGCCGCCGAGGAGCACAAGCAGCGTGTCGATCGGCGTGGGTCGCTTGCCCTTCACCTCGATGCCCTTGTCGTCGCTAACAGCAGAAGACCGGCGACGGCCGGAACCACGGGCAGGGCGGCCCCGAGACTCGGCGACACTCCGATGAGCAGGGATCCCGACAGCGCTCCGAGAACGAGCGCCGCCACGACGCCGATCCGTGTGGGCAGATCCTGCTGTCGTCGATCGGCGGCGTCGGCCATGATGCTGGTCAGCGTGCCGGTCACGTACGTGGTGGTGACCCCGGACTCGCCATCCAGGCGCTTGGCGACGACTGTCTGGCAGGCCATCGCCGACGCCGACAGCCCGATCGAGATCACGATCAAGGGCATCGTCTTCGTGCCCGGCGATGCCGCCCAGATGACGAGCACCACGAGTTGCGCGAGCGCCGCGGCGGCGAGAACGGCGAGCAGTGCGCCCCGCCGTTCACTGTTGGGCGCCGCCCTGAACGCGACGTAGAGCACAACGACGAAGACGACGAGAGCGACGAGAATGCCCCCGATCGAGGTCGAGTACCCGCTGCGTTCGGTCAGACCGGCGAGCACGAGGTTGCCCGTCATGTTCGCGGTGAAGACGCCGAGGAGCTGGAGGAAGGCGAAGGCATCCGTGGCGCCCGCCGCGAAAGCCAGGACGACGGCCATCGTCGTCAGGCGGACGGATCGGTGCGCGGTCATTCCCCCACTGTGTCCGGCCCGGGCATCCGGGGCGTACGTCAGATGTCTGAATCTTGCGCCCGGGAGGTTGCGTCAAAAGTCGTATGCGCCGCCGCGTCTCGAGGGCTTTGCTGGAGGGAACACGACGAAGGAGAGCGCCATGGGTACCGACGAACCGACAACCCCGCACCACGAGCCGGCAACGTTCGGGAACCCCGACCTGCCCGCCGAAGGAATTGTGAACACGGGCGACAACCCCCAGAGCACCACGATGACCGGGCCGCAGAACCTGGTGATCGAGAGTCAGTTCCCGAATCAGCTGGATGCCCCGCCCACCGACATCAGCACCCAGGCGTTCTTCTGGTCGTCGTTCAACATCTCCCCGCGCCGGGTGCAGGACGGCGGCTGGGCCAGGGAGATCACCCAGTCCGACTTCGCGATCTCGAACGAGATCGCCGGGGTCAACATGTACCTTGAGTTGGGCGGAATCCGCGAGCTGCACTGGCACCAGACCGCCGAGTGGGCCCTGATGACCCGGGGAAAATGCCGCGTCACCACCCTGAGCAGAGAGGGGCTGCCGAGCGTCGAGGACGTCGAGGCGGGCGACCTCTGGTACTTCCCCGCCGGACTCCCCCACTCGCTGCAGGGCATGGGCCCCGATGGGGCCGAGTTCGTTCTCGCCTTCGACGACGGCGAGCAGTCCGAGAGCAACACTCTGCTCCTGACCGAGTGGTTCGCACACACGCCGCCGGAGGTGCTCGCGAAGAACTTCGGTGTCGCGCAGGAGGTCTTCAATGACATCCCCCTCCACAACCTCTGGATCTTCCCCGGCGACGAGCCGGGCGATCTCGAGACCGACCAGGCGTCCGCCGGCGTCGAGTGGGGCGACGAGCCCGTCATCTTCCGACTCTCCAGGTCGACGCCCGCGTACGAGAACAGCGGCGGCCGCATCCAGATCGCCGACAGCAGCAACTTCCGCGCATCCAAGACCGTCGCCGCCGCGCTCACCACCATCAACCCCGGATCGATGCGCGAGCTGCACTGGCACCCCAACGCCGACGAGTGGCAGTACTACCTGCAGGGGCAGGGCCGCATGACCGTGTTCAACACGGGCCCGCACGCCAACACCACCGACTTCAAGGCGGGAGACGTCGGCGTCGTGCGCCGCAACCTCGGCCACTACGTGGAGAACACGGGCGACGACGTTCTGATCTACATCGAGACCTTCCGCAGCGACCACTACGAAGAGGTCTCGCTGGCCAACTGGCTGAGCCACCTGCCGCCCGCGCTCGTCTCCGCGCACCTCAACATCCCCATCGAGACCCTCGCGACGTTCCCGAAGGGCACCCAGGGCATCGTGCCTATTCCGGGGAAGTAGCGATGGATCAGCAGCTGCTCACCGAAGCGGACCGCGTCGTCGCGACGCTGCCTCCGGGGAAGCGGGAGAGCGTGCGGGAGATCGTCGTCGACGCGACCCGCCGCGGATCCGTCAGCGAGAGCGCACGCCGATTCCTCGATTCGGCGACGGGATCGCCCCTGGTCGCCGAGGTTCTCGCGCGGGCGGTGGCAGAGGGCGCGGACGCCACCCTCGCTATCGCCCGTTCGAGTACCTATACACGGCCTCCTGGCCCGGAGTCCACGTCGCCGAACTGAGGGTGAAGACGATCACCGCGACCGTCTCTGCTGTGCGCTGCTCGTGCAGTTCGAGGGTGGCCTCCGGCGTTCCTCCCACCAGCTCCCTTTCGATGAGCGCAGCGGAGCTGCCGTCGGGGTTCACGAGACGCGCTCGGTACGTTTCTGGCATCATGACGGTCCGACTCTACCCGTGCGTGTGCCGCACACCACGTGTGCGGCACACGCCGACTCGTCAGCTCATGGACCGACTGCGACGGATGCGCGGTCTGACCCACAGCGTCGTCGCGCCGGCGGCGAGCAGCAGCGCCGCCATCGCTCCCGCCATCCCGACCGACAGGCCCGTTGCCGCGAGCCCACCCTGCGAGCCGCTGGCCGGCACCGACGGGGCGCCGCTCGATGGCGGCGTCGTCGAGGTTCCGGCCGCCTCCGCGATCCGAACGTCGACCGGAGCCGAGCTCGCACCCTCTCCGACCAGGTTGCGGGCCGTCACGGTGAAGCTCGCCACGGAACCCGGCTCGAGTCCGGTGACACGGCATTCCGTCGCCGTCACGTCGCACACCGAGCCCGCTGCCCGCGCATCCGCAGCAACCGCTCGCACGACGTAGGAGGTGACCGGCGATCCGCCGTCGTCATCCGGCGCACCCCACGTGATGGTCGCGGCGCCCGGATCGGTCGACGTCGCCGCCACCGATGTCGGAGCGCCGGGAGTCTCGAGCACCGGCTGCGGGTCGTACATTCCTCCGTACAGCGGCGTGATCGTCAGACTCTCGATCTCGGCGGAGCCTCCGGTCGACAGGAGCGAGATGCCCGTCGACGACGGGTCGGGGAACACCTGATCGGTGATCGTCGTCGAACCGCCCTGCGCGAAGGCCTGCACCGACGCGTTGTCGACGTAGACCTCGAGCCGCAGACGGCCGTCGTCATCCAGCGCCACGGGCGCCGTCTCGACAGACGAGAACGTCGGGTTGAAGGAGACGTCGCCCGATGCGCGTCGGTCGAGACTCAACGATCCGGATGCGGTGTCGTAGGTGAGCGGCGTCGACTGCGTGCCGTCGCTCGACGTGCGCAGGGCGAGACCGAAGCTCGACGCCGTGCCCGGCTTGAGCACGGCATCCACTCGGTAGACCGCGCCGACGCCACCGACGGGCAGAGCCGTCTCGCCCTCGGCGACGGGGCCGGCAGGCACCGTCACGGCTGCGAACGGCTTCGACAGCCCGTCGACCTGGGGGGTGACCTCGGAGACGAGCTTCGGCTGTCCGTCGATGGTCTTCAGGGATAGCTCGCGCGGCAGTGCCATCGCGCTCCTCCACTGTCCGGTCGGGATGTCGTTCGCGTACTCCCAGTTGTTCATCCAGGCGACCATGATGCGCTTGCCGTCGGGTGCGTTGTCGTAGGTGACTCCCGCGTAGAAGTCGCGACCCCAGTCGAGCCAGTCGTACGACTCGATGCGGGGCGCGGCGGCCCCGTCGGAGAACAGGAACTGATCGGCGAGAATGTGGCCCCATCCGGCGCGGTTGTTGTCGACGACCGAGATGTGCGCCGTCTTTCCGATGAGATCGGAGACATCCCAGGCGGCCCAGTCGAGGGTCTCGCTGTCGTTGCCCGTCGTGCTGCGCACCACCTGGCCGTCGACGACCAGGTTGACCGAGGTCTCATTGCTGCGCACGAGCGCGGGGGTGTCGGCCAGAACGACCTCGTCGAGGGTGAGGTGGCCCCATCCCCCGGTCGCCTGGTCGTTGACGCGGATCTGCGCCTGCTGGCCCTGGTAGTCGCTGACGTCCCAGCTCTTCCAGTTCAGGGCTCCGTCGTTCTCGCCCGAGGCGGTGTCGACGACGTTTCCGTCGATGAGGAGTTCGGCCTGCAGAACCTGGCCGCTCGCCGCGTCGCGCTTGCCTCCTCCGACCAGCATGCTGACAAAGGATTTGTCGATGGTGAAGACATCCGACGTGAGAGTCCCGACGTTGTCGTCTCCCTTGGCGCCGCCCTCCCAGGTGTTGATGCGCTTCGCCCCGATCGCGTAGTCGCCCCCGGATGTCGCCGGGTTGCGTTCGGCGACGAAGTCACCCGCCACGGTCCAGCCGTGATCGACGACGCTCTCGGTACCCGGGTACTCGAATCCATCGAAGAGCAGTTCACTGTCGGCGGGGGGCTCGTTGCCCAGCTGGCTGCCGTCGACGTGGGGGTGCTTGCCGCCGCCGACCAGGAAGTTGACGTGGTCCTTGCTGACCGTGAAATCGGGCGACGACATGCTCCCGATCGGCCAGTCTCCGTCGTTGAACCCGTTGATGAGCCCGGTGCCGATCTGACCTACGACCGTCTGCTGCCCATCGATCGCACCGGTGGCGGGCTGGTCTCCGAAGGGTCCGTTCTTCCAGTTTCCGGGCTCATTGGCGGTGGTCCACCCCGAGTAGGTTCCGTCGTCGAATCCGGCGAACAGGTCGCCCTCCGGCAGGGAGTCCGCCGGCTGGGTCGTATCGGACGTGAATGTGGTGCCGTCGAAGTCACCCACGAAGTACTGGCCGCCCGAACCGCCGGACACGGCGCCGGGGTTGAGATTCACGACCATCACCCACTTGGTGTTGGCGGGGTCTCCATCAACGGCGAGCGGGAAGAGATCGGGGCACTCCCAGATGCCGGCCGTGGCGTTCGCCGGGCCGAAGTCGCTGAGGTAGGTCCAGTCGATCAGGTTGTCGGAGCGATAGAGCAGCACGCGGTGCTCTGTCGCTTCGACGGTCGCGACGACCCAGTAGGAGTTCTCGGGTGACCCGCCGTCGTACCAGAACATGTGCGGGTCTCTGAAGTTGTTCGAGTCGCGGTCGAGGATCGGGTTGCCGGAGTACTTGATCCAGGTCGCGCCTGCGTCGGTGCTGTAGGCGAGCGCCTGAGCCTGCTTGCCCGTCTTGTAGGCGGCCGTGTACATGGCGACCAGCGGCGGATTGTCTGCGGTTCCGAGACCGGAGGTGTTGTCGTGGTCGACGACGATGGAACCAGAGAAGATGTCTGCATCGGCGTCTTGGGGAATCGCGAGCGGCTGCTCGGACCAGTGCACGAGATCGGTGCTCGTGGCGTGACCCCAGCTCATGTTGCCCCACGTCGTGCCGAAGGGGTTGTACTGGTAGAAGAGGTGATAGACGCCCTGGTAGTACACGAGCCCGTTGGGATCGTTCATCCAGTTCTTCTCGGGGCTGTACCCGAGGTACGGGCGATAGGGCTCGGCCGGCGGAGCAGCCTCGGCGGCTACGGCCATCGGCCGGGCTACGGCCATCGGTTGGGCTGCGGCTGTCGACGCGGCACCCGAGACCGCGGCGGTCACGAGGAGGAATGCGCCGGCGGCTGCCGCTACTCGTGTGACAGAACCGGCTCGTTTTCGGAGTTTCTGCTGCTGTTGTTCGTGATGTTTCACAGGACGCCCTTCACTGCGCGTTGTCGAGATGACATCGATGTCATCGATCGCGAGCGATGTTACGGAATGTCCATCGAACAATTCAAGGGCGGATTTCTCCGGAGCCTCTCACGATGAGCCGGGTCGGCACGATGAAGTCCCGAGCCGGCTCCTCGAGCCCGTCGAGACGATCGAAGACGCGGCGGGCGGCGATCTCTCCGATGGACGCCGGATCCTGCGCCATCACGGTGACCGCCGGTTCGAGCAGGGCCGCCATGGGCACGTCATCGAAGCCGACCAGGGCGACCCGCGTCGACGCTCCCGCCGACCTGAGCGACGTGATCACCCCGACGGTGATGAGGTTCTGGGCGCTGAAAATGGCGGTGGGCGGGTCGTCGAGCGCAAGCAGGTCGGCGACAGCGGCGGATGCCTTCGCCTCGTCGTCGAGATTGTCGATCACGAGCCGGTCATCCGGAGCGATACCCGCGCGCCGCAGCGTGTCGAGGTAGCCACGCTTCCGCTCCCTCGCCGTGAAGATCTTCTCGTCGTCGCCGAGGTAGGCGATGCGCCGGTGGCCCATGGCAAGGAGATGCTCGACCGCGCCGGACGCCCCCTCGGCGTTCTCGGTCATCACCGTGTCCGCCTCGATTCCGTGGGGTCGGCGGTCGACGAATACGATGGGCACGCCCTGGTCGAGCTGGATGCCGAGATAGGCCTGGCTGGGCTGGATCGTCGTGAGGATGAGACCGTCGACCCGCCTGCGAAGAAAGGCGTTCACCGACGACAGCTCGCGCTCGGGATCCTCATCGAGGCTCGACGCGAACACCGCGACATGTCGCTCGAGCGCGATGTCTTCGACAGCACGGTGAACCGCAGCCGAGAACGGGTTCGCCACGCTGCCGACGAGCAGTCCGAGCGTGTCGGTGCGCCTGTCGGCACGTCGCAGATTGCCGGCCTGGACGTCGGGTTGATAGTGCAGCTGTTCAGCAGCCCGACGTACCCGGGCAATGGTCTCTTCCGACACATGGGGCTCGCGGTTGATCACTCGCGAGACGGTCTTCACACCCACCCCCGCCAGGTCTGCCACGTTCTTCATTGTGGGCCGACGACGAAGGGCTTCGCTTCGCTTGGGATCTGATAACGATGTCATAACTGCTCTTCTTCTTCGAGGATTAACTTGACTCTACCGATCGAGGAGCCCTATACCTATACCTGACATCGTTGTCGGGCAGATCGCCCCCTGAGCCAATGAGGACTCCATGAACACACGCACATCGCCCATCGCCCGGCTCGCCGGCTTCGGCACCATCGCGCTCGTCGCCTCCGTGGGTCTCGCCGCCTGCTCGAGCGGTGGCGCATCCACCAGCACCGACTCGGCCGACGGCGGCGGTGACGTCGGCGTCACCCTCATCGTGAAGACCACGACCAACCCCTTCTTCGTCGCCATGGAAGACGGCGCCAAGGCCGCTGCAGACAAGGCCGGCGTCAAGCTGACGCTGGCTGCGGGCAAGGAGGACGGCGACGAGGACACCCAGATCCAGGCCATCGAGAACGCCATCTCCAAGGGAGACAAGGGCATTCTCATCACCCCCAACGGCCCCTCGGTCGTCGACGCCATCCAGAAGGCGCGTGACGCAGGCCTCTACGTCATTGCGCTCGACACGCCGCCCGACCCGGCCGACGCCGTCGACATCACCTTCGCCACCGACAACTTCAAGGCAGGAGAGTCGATCGGCAAGTGGACCGCGGCTCAGCTCGGCGGCGAGAAGGCCACCATCGCCATGCTCGACCTGTTCAACGACAAGGTCGTCTCGGTCGACTACAACAGAGACCAGGGCTTCCTGACCGGAATGGGCATCGACACCGTCGACGACCAGAAGAACGGCGACGAGGCCAAGACCGGCTCGTACAGCGGAGGCGACTACGAGCTCGTCGGCAACGAAGCCACCGACGGGGCCGAAGACGGCGGCCGTACGGCCATGGAGACGCTGCTGTCGAAGAACTCCGACATCAACGTGGTCTACACGATCAACGAGCCGGCCGCCTACGGCGCGTATCAGGCGCTCCAGGCCGCCGGCAAGGAGAAGGACGTGCTGCTCGTCTCGATCGACGGCGGATGCTCCGGCGTCAAGAACGTGGCTGACGGCGTCATCGGAGCGACGGCTCAGCAGTACCCCGTGAAGATGGCCGAACTCGGTGTCGAGGCCATCGCCAAGCTCGCCACCGACGGCACGAAGCCCTCGACGAGCGCAGGACTCGACTTCTTCGACACCGGCTCGGCTCTGGTCACCGACACGCCCGTCGATGGGCTCGAGAGCATCACGGCCGCCGACGCGACCGACATCTGCTGGGGCGAGTAGCCCGACAGCCGGGGGTGGAGCTCTCCACCCCCGGCATTCCCTTGCCTCCCCTCCCCCAGAAAGGCCCTCGTGACTTCTCCCAACCCGGTGACCAACCCACCGACGTCTTCACTCGCTCTCGCTTCCGAGTTCCTCGACCGCCGCACACCCATCGATCGTGTGCGAGGCGTTCTCCACCGCTACCCGGCGGTCAGTCCGGCCGTGGTCCTCGTCATCGCCATCATCGTCTTCGGCATCCTCAATGACAGGTTCCTCGCCCCCGCCAATCTCTCCCTGATCACCCAGCAGGTCGCCGTCGTCGGAACCCTCGCCGTGGCGCAGACGCTGATCATCCTCACCGCGGGAATCGACCTCTCGGTCGGCGCGGTCATGGTGCTGGCCTCGATGGTGATGGCGCAGACCGCGACGCAGAACGGGGTCCCCGCCTTCCTGGCGTTGCTGATCGGCATCCTGGTCGCCGTCGCCGCCGGACTGTTCAACGGCCTGCTGGTGACCAAGCTCAGACTGCCCCCGTTCATCGTGACGCTGGGCACCCTGAACATCTTCGTCGCCCTGACCCTGCTCTACTCGGCGGGATCCACCGTTCGCGGCTCCGACATGCCGGCGCTGCTGCCGTCGACGGGTCAGACCTTCGACCTGTTCGGTGTGCGGGTCAGCTTCGGCGTGATCATCATGCTCGCCCTCTACATCGTCGTCGCCTTCATTCTGGGCAAGACGGCCTGGGGTCGCCACGTCTACGCCGTCGGCGATGACAAGGAGGCCGCGCGCCTCGCCGGAATCAGCGTCAACCGCGTGCTCGTCAGCGTGTACATCGCGGCCGGCGCCATCCTGGCCGTCGGTGCCTGGATCCAGATCGGCCGCAGCAACGCGGCCAGCCCGAACGCCGGCGCCGACCTGAACCTCGACTCCATCACGGCCGTCGTGATCGGCGGGACGAGCCTGTTCGGCGGTCGCGGCACCATCTGGGGCACCCTGCTCGGAGCCCTCATCGTGGGTGTCTTCCGCAACGGACTCTCGCTCGCGGGACTCGACGTGCTCTACCAGACGCTCGCCGTGGGCATCCTCATCATCGTCGCGGTCGGCATCGACCAGTGGATTCGAAAGGTACGCAAGTGACCATCACAGACAGTGTCGTCCCCGAGGCCGAGACGCGAACACCCGTTCTTCAGGCTCGCCGGCTCGTCAAGACCTTCGGCCGCGTCGTGGGCCTCGACGGTGTGAGCCTCGAACTCTACCCGGGCGAGGTGCTCGCCATCATCGGCGACAACGGAGCCGGCAAATCGACGCTCATCAAGTGCCTCACCGGCGCCGAGATCCCCGATGAGGGTGAGATCTTCCTCGACGGCAAGAAGGTCTCGTTCAAACGCCCGCAGGACGCTCGCGTGGCCGGCATCGAGACCGTCTACCAGAATCTGGCCGTCTCCCCCGCCCTCGATGTGGCATCCAATCTCTACCTCGGTCGGGAGAAGCGCAAGAAGGGCGTCCTGGGCTCGGTCTTCCGCATGCTCGACACCGCCGGGATGCGTCGCGAGGCGAAAGAGGAGCTGACGAAGCTCGGCATCTCGACGCTCCAAGACGTGACCGTTCCCGTCGAGAACCTCTCGGGCGGTCAGCGGCAGGCCGTCGCCGTGGCCCGATCTGCGGCGTTCGGATCGAAGGTCGTTGTGCTGGACGAGCCGACGGCCGCCCTCGGAGTGCGCGAGTCGAACCAGGTCCTCGAGCTCATCCGCAACCTGCGCGACCGCGGTGTGCCCGTCATCCTGATCAGTCACAACATGCCGCACGTGTTCGACGTGGCCGATCGCATCCATATTCAGCGACTCGGCAAGCGGGCGGCGACCATCACGCCGCAATCGCACTCCATGACCGACGCCGTCGCGATCATGACAGGTGCGGCGACCGCGTGAGCGGCGACGCACCAGCGCCCAAGGTGCTGTACGCCGAGTTCACGGCGCTGCCCGGATGCGAGGAGACGATCGCCGGCCTCCTGGCCGGGCTGGCAGACGACGTGAGACGCGAACCCGGATGCATCGAGTTCGCGCCCTATCAGGTGAGCACGGAGCCCTCGCGGTTCTTCGTGTACGAGGTGTATCGCGACGACGACGCGTTCACCGCGCACATCACGGCGCCCTACGGCCGCGTGTTCAATGACAAGCTCGCTCCCCTGATCGTCGAGGACGGTTCGCAGCTGACCTGGCTGCAGCCGCTGTCGAGCTGACCGATTCCTTGCGATGGCTCTGCCTGCTGCTTCCGGGCGGGCAGAGCCGTCTCCTTGCCCCGAAAGGCCCTCCGTGTCGCTCCCGCTCACCGCCGTCACCGCAATCGGTGAATCCCTCGTCGACGTGATTGCTGGGTCCGACGGCGCACCCTGCGCGGAGCATCCGGGCGGATCGCCGATGAACATTGCGCTGGGCCTGGCCCGATTGAACAGGCCCGTGGCTCTCGTCACGCGTATCGGCGACGATGCCCGCGGCGCCTCGATCGCCGAGCATCTGAGCGAGGCCGGCGTGACGCTCGCTGTCGGTTCGGTTCGCGATGAGCCCACGTCGACGGCGACGGCATACCTCGGCGCCGACGGCTCGGCCGAGTACGTGTTCGATCTCCGCTGGTCGCTGCCCATCGGCCTCAGCGTCGACGACCCGATCCTGGCCGGGTCGGACATCGTGCACGTCGGCTCGATCGGAGCGTTCCTCGAGCCGGGCGGAAGCGCTGTCGTGTCTCTGCTGAGGCAGCTCGTCGGCTCCGTGTGCCGGCCTCTCGTCTGCTTCGACCCGAACATGCGGCCCAGTATCGTGACGGACCAGAGGGCGGCCCTCGCTCGATTCGAGCAGATCGCGGCCCTCGCTGCCGTCGTGAAGCTCAGCGACGAAGACGCCGAGTGGCTGTACCCCGAGCTCGGCCTCGAGGCCGCGGTCGAGCGCATCCTGCGCTTCGGCGTCGGACTCGTGACGGTGACCCTGGGCAGCGCCGGCGCACTTCTGGCGACGCGCTCGCTGCGCGTCACCGTGCCTGGCGTCACCGTCGAGGTCGCAGACACCATCGGCGCGGGCGATTCCTTCATGAGTGCCCTCATCGACTCCATCGCCGGACTCCGCGACGAGGGCGTGTCGGCCGAGGCGCTGCGCACGGGAAGCGCCTTCGACACGGCCCTGCTCACCGACATCGGCGGCTACGCGGTGCGCTGCGCCGCGATCACCGTCTCCCGCCCTGGAGCCAATCCCCCGACGCGTGCGGAGATCGGATTCCCGGGCAGACATCCTGACGAGAAGATCAACCCTCGAGAGGCAACTCGCTCACCCGAGTTATTGTGACGAACCAGTGGCAATACGGAGACGAGAAGGAGCGCACGATGGCAATCAAGCTGAACACCACCGCGGTAGGGCACGCCCGAGATCTGATCAGTTCCGGGAAGGTCATCCGAGACACGCGGGACGATTGGAGCGAAGCCGCGCCGTCACCCGAAGATGAGAACTCTTTCATCGAGAAGCATGGCTGGGGCGAATACGCCAAGTGGCATCTGGGCGTCGACACCGAGAAATCGGAAGAAACGAAAGGTCGCTACAGCTTTCCCTATGGGGACTTCAGAAATGTTCGCCGCGGCGGCATCATCTCGCTCGAGAGTCGCGCGGCCCAAAACGATCACGACGACATCGCCAAAGCCACGAAGAAATTACTCGCCCTCATAGACGACGCATAGCAGGGAGTCCGATCGGGCGCGGATATCACTTCGGCGGCGAACCGAAAAGCCGTTGTCTCACCGTCACCGATCTTGCATCCTGAAAGTATGCAGAAGCTCTACTACGCCAGCGGATATGTCTTGCTGGGCGACACGGTCGGTGACGCCGTCATGGAGTATGCGCGTGCTCTCGCCGATGTGGGAAAGTCCGACCTTGTGACCGTGCCGTCGTTGTCGGATGAGGGCCTGCGGGGAACGACGCGCATTCTGATCGGTCCGAGCAGCCAGATCTTCGCAGCGCCGGCATTGGATCGGGGCGTCGATCTCGAAGACGCAGAAGCCGTCGACTCGATGAAAGAGAAGACGGCCCGCCTGCTCCCTGCCCGTCCGCAACCGTCCGAGGACATCGATGCGGCCCCCACCCCGGACTTCGACGACGTGTAGGAAAGAGATCGCCTCAACCGCCTAGACGTGCCCTTTCGGTGCCGGAGTAGCAACTCCCGGCTCGGTGGTGAACACCAGGCCTTGTCCGCTGTTCGCGCTGCTACTCAGTATCTCGATCCACTCTCGGTTGATCGTGGGCACCTTGCCACCTGAATACTTGAAGTACAGAGGTATTCCGCGGTCGAGCCAGATACTCGAGCGGCCGTCGCCTACTTCGATGTCGTCCTTTCAGGAGAAGAAGAAGCTCTCTCCTCACCTGAGCTTGGCACCGACGACAATCTGGATGTGAGTCAGTGCTCGGTCATCGAACTCGATGTCGATTTCCGAGTCGCCGTAGAGTAATTTTCCCATGATCTCTCCTCGGCACCGGGGTCTGGGGCGCCGCTTTCTGCAACCAACGTAGCGCCAGTCAATACGTGCGTGCGCGTGAGAATTTGGAGACGCTCGAGCGCGCTCATAACTGCACCCCTGGTCGATTTATGCAACGCAAGAGACGCCTACCGGCCCTCACCAATAGGAGCATGCAGGGGTTCGTATAAGTACCCCCACAGGGACTCGAACCCTGACTGAAACGATTTTAAGTCGTCTGCCTCTGCCGATTGGGCTATGGGGGCCCGCGCACCCTCGAGACTACCGAACCCTCCCTTGACCGGGGCGCAGAACAGGTCTAGCTTGTCTCTAAACCGGTTTAGACCGTCCGACTCGATGAGGAGATCGCGATGCAGGCATCCCGCCCGACGATCGCCGACGTCGCCCGCGCCGCCGGGGTCAGCAAGGGCCTCGTGTCGTTCGCGCTCAACGACCGCCCCGGGGTCTCGCCCGAGAGCCGCTCACGCATCCTCGCCGCGGCCGATGAGCTCGGCTGGTTTCCCAGCGTGCGGGCGCGCTCGCTCAGCTCCGACGTGTCGTTCGCCGTGGGGCTCGTGATCGCGCGCGATCCCGAGATCATCGCTGACGACTCCTTCTTCCCCTCCTTCATCTCGGGTGTCGAACGAGTACTGGCCCCTCGCGGCCAGTCGCTGGTTCTGAGCGTCGTGGGCGACGAACGCCTCGAAGAGGCCACCTACCGCAGGCTGGCGGCCGAGCGCCGCGTCGACGGCGTGATCCTCACCGACCTCAGGGCCGCCGATTCCCGCGTCTCCCTGCTGCGAGAGATCGGCCTGCGCGCCATCTCGCTCGGCCGCACCGACGTCGACGCGAGCGCCATTCCCGCCGTCACCCTCGATGATGCCCCGGCCATCCACGACGCCGTTCGGCACCTCGTGAGTCTGGGCCACACGCGCATCGCCCATGTCGCCGGCCCGGACCGTCTGTTGCACGCCGTGCGGCGCAAGGCGTCGTTCCTGCAGGCCGTCGCGTCGTCGAACGTTGCGGCGCCGGTCGTCGTCGAGACCGACTTCACCGCCGCCGATGGGGCGCGCGCCACCGCCGAGCTGCTCGACCGTGCCGAGAGGCCCACAGCGATCGTCTACGCGAACGACGCGATGGCGATCGCCGGCATCGGCGTGGCCCGGCGCGCCGGCCTCGACGTTCCGCGCGACGTGTCGATCGTCGGCTTCGACGACTCGGCGATCGGTCGATACATCGAGCCGGCGCTCACGACGGTGGCGACGGATGCCCGGGGCTGGGGATTCACGGCCGCCGACGCCCTGCTGCGGCTGGTCGGCGGCGACGAGGTGGGCGACATCGAACTCGCCCCCGCAGAACTGGTGGTTCGGGCTTCCACGGCGACGGCGCCGACGGAGACGAACACAGACAGGAGACAACGATGAAGAAGAGACGAGCTGTGGCCGCGGCCGCGCTGATCGTCGGGGCGCTGGCGCTCACGGCGTGCTCGCGCGGCGGCTCGGGCGGATCGCCCGACGACCACGGACCCATCACGATCTGGTACTCGAACAACGAGCAGGAGGTCGCCTGGGGCAAGCAGATGGTCGAAGCCTGGAACGCCGAGCACCCCGACGAGAAGGTCACGGGCCAGGAGATCCCCGCCGGCCGGTCGAGCGAAGAGGTCATCGGCGCCGCCATCACGGCCGGAAACGCTCCCTGCCTGATCTACAACACCGCACCGAGCGCGGTCGGCCAGTTCGAGAAGGCGGGCGGGCTCGTCGACATCTCGTCGCTGCCGGATGGCGCGGAGTACATCGAAGACCGGTCCGGCGACCTGTCGACGCAGTACCAGAACGCCGACGGCGACTACTTCCAGCTCCCGTGGAAGTCGAACCCCGTCGTCATCTTCTACAACAAGGACATCTTCGAAAAGGCCGGGCTCGATCCCGACGACCCCCAGCTGTCGACCTATGCCGACTTCCTCGCCGCGTCGAAGACCGTCGTCGAGAAGGGCGGCGCCGACTACGCGATCTGGCCCGCACCGACGAGCGAGTTCTTCCAGATGCAGTTCGACTTCTACCCGCTGTACGCCGCGCAGACCGGCGGCAAGCTGGTCGTGGAGGACGACAAGGCCACCTTCGACGACGAGGCTGGCGACGGCGTCGGCGAGTTCTGGTCGACCCTGTACGCCGACGGTCTCGCCGGCCAGGAGAAGTACACGGGTGACGCGTTCGGAGACGGCAAGGCGGCCATGGCCATCGTCGGCCCGTGGGCGGTCTCGGTCTACGACGGGGTGAACTGGGGTTCCGTGCCGGTCCCCACCCAGGACGGAATTCCCGCCGACGAGACCTACACGTTCAGCGACGCGAAGAACATCGGCTTCTACACCGCGTGCGTGAACCAGGGAACGGCGTGGGACGTGGCGAAGTTCTCGACGAGCCTCGATCAAGACAAGAAGCTGCTCGAGACCACGGGCCAGATGCCGTTGCGCGCGAATCTGCTCGACACCTTCCCCGACTACTTCGCGGCCAACCCCGCCTACGCCGAGTTCGGCGACCAGGCGGCCCGCACCGTCGACGTGCCCGCCGGACCCAACACGGTGCAGATGCTCCAGGCGTTCCGAGACGAATGGTCGCAATCCGTGATCTTCGGCGGCAAGGACGTGAAGCAGGCGCTGGCGGATGCGGCGGCCAAGATCGACGACATCGCCAAGCAGCCGTGAGGGAGACGACCATGACCACACTCATCGAGAACCCGCCCCGCCCTGTCGGCCGCACGCGACGCATCCTCGGCCGCAACCCGCTCGGACTGCTGTTCAGCGCCCCGTACCTGATCTTCGTGATCGCGGTGTTCGCGTATCCGCTCATCTACTCCGTCTGGATCTCGTTCCACGACTTCTTCTTCACGGCCCCCGGCTTCGAGGCCGACAGGCCCTTCGTGGGCCTGACCAACTACCTGACGGCGTTTCAGGATCCGGCGGTCATCCGCTCGTTCGGCAACGTGGGCATCTTCCTGCTCATCAACGTTCCGCTCACCGTCGTGCTGTCGCTGCTGCTCGCCTCGGGCCTGAACCGCATCGTGCACTTCCGCACATTCCTGCGGGTCGCCTACTACGTGCCCTACGTCACCGCGAGCGTCGCGGTCGTGGCGATCTGGCTGTTCCTGTTCAACGGCGACGGACTCGTGAACGCGGTGCTCGGCCCGCTCGCTCCCGACCCGTCGTGGCTCATCAACTCGACGTGGGCGATGCCCACCATCGCGTTCTTCGTCACCTGGAAGCAGCTCGGCTTCTACATCCTGCTCTACCTCGCGGCCCTCCAGGGCATTCCGAAGGAGCTCTACGAGTCGGCGTCCACAGACGGGGCCGGGCCCATCCGGAGCTTCTTCTCGGTGACCGTGCCGGGCGTCAGGCCCGCCACCGTGCTCGTGCTTCTCGTCTCCACCGTCACAGGCGCGAACCTCTTCACCGAGCCGTACCTGCTGACGGGCGGCGGAGGCCCCGACGGTGCATCGGCCTCGCCGGTGCTCATCATGTACCAGAAGGGCCTCCAGCAGGGCCAGCCCGACGTGGCCGCCGCCATCGGCGTCGTGCTCGTCGTGCTGGTGCTCGTGGTCGCCCTGTTGCAGAACCGCTTCGCGGGAGGACGAGACTGATGTCGAGATTCCAGAAGATCCTCCGGGGCGTCGTGCTCTTCATCGGCGCGGTCGCATTCCTGTTCCCGTTCTATTACATGATCATCGGGTCGCTGCAGACCGCTCCCGACCCGACGATCGCGGGCGCGTTCCCGAATCCGTCGAACATCACGGGCGAGAACTACACCGCCATCAACGACCGCATCAACCTGTTCCAGGGGCTGCTCAACTCGGGCATCTTCACCGGAGGAGTTCTGCTCGGCACCCTCGTCTTCGGCGTGCTCGTCGGCTACGCACTCGCGGTGCTGCAGTGGCGTGGTCGCGGCGTGACGTTCGCCCTGGCACTGCTCGTGCAGGTGGTTCCGTTCCAGCTGCTGATGGTGCCCCTCTACGTACTGATCGCCCGCGACTACGGGCTGAGCGACAACTATCTGGGCATGATCCTGCCGTTCGCCATCAACTCGACGGCGGTGATCATCTTCCGGCAGTACTTTCTGCAGCTGCCGAAAGAGCTCTTCGAAGCGGCGCGCATCGACGGGGCCGGCGAGTTCGCCGTGCTGCGCCGAATCGCCCTCCCCCTCGTTCGGCCGGCCCTCATCACGGTCGTGCTGCTCACCTTCATCGGCCCGTGGAACGAGTTCCTCTGGCCGTTCCTGATCACGAAGGAGGCCGGTCTCCAGCCACTCGCCGTCTCGCTCGCCAACTACATCTCGAACGTCGCCGCCACTGCCGCCAATCCGTTCGGCGCCACCCTCGCGGGTGCCGCCGTGCTCGCGGGGCCCGTCGTCATTCTGTTCATCGTGTTCCAGCGCTACTTCATCTCGACCGACATCGGCTCGGGAGTGAGAGGATAACCATGCACACCACCCCATTCCCCTACGAGCTCATCCGGGTCGGCGTCATCATGACGCCCGAGGAGGGCAACGATCTCGAGGCCGAGGGAGTCCTCAATCCCGGCAGCGGGCACACTCCCGATGGAGCGCTGCATCTGCTCCCCCGTCTCGTGGCCACCGGCAATGTGAGCCGCGTGGGCCTCGCCCGCGTGGTGATCGAGGACGGCGTTCCCGTGGGCGTCGAACGCGAGGGCGTCGTGCTCGAGCCCGATCGCGGCTGGGAGCGCGGCGCCCACAACGCCGGCGTCGAAGACCCCCGGGTGACCTTCATCCCCGTTCTCGGCCTGCACGTGATGACGTACGTCGCCTACGGGCCGCTCGGGCCCCGCACCGCCATCGCGACCTCGTCGGATCTCCGCGAATGGACCCGCCTGGGGCCCGCGCTCTTCGACTACGACGACTCCCTCGACATGGACCTCAACCTCTTCCACAACAAGGACACGGTCTTCTTCCCCGAGCCGGTGACCGCCCCCGATGGAACGGAGAGCCTCGCCGTGCTGCATCGCCCGATGTGGGATCTCGGCGAGACCAAGCCAGGAGAGGGAATCCGTGTGCCGGAGGGGGTGCCCGACGACCGGCAGAGCATCTGGATCAGCTTCATCCCCTTGGCCGAGGTGCTGGCAGACCCGCGCACCCTCGTTCGCTGGGGGCAGCACCGGTTCCTGGCCGGCCCCGAGTTCCCCTTCGAGGCCGTCAAGATCGGCGGAGGACCTCCTCCGCTCCGCGTCGAGGAGGGCTGGCTCGTCCTGCACCACGGCGTGACGGGCGTGATCAACAGCGCATTCGCCCAGCAGCAGAAGGTCAACTACGCCGCGGGCGGCATGATCCTCGACGGCGACGACCCCACGAAGGTGATCGCCCGCAGCCCGGAGCCGTTGCTCTTCGCCGAGACGGAGGACGAGCGCAGCGGCATCGTGCCGAACGTCGTGTTCCCCACGGCGATCGAGACGATCGACGGGGTGCGCTTCGTGTTCTACGGCATGGCCGATTCGAAGATCGGGGTGGCGCGGCTCGACAGGCGCTGAGCGGCTACAGCCTGAGCCACACGAACTGGTGCGGCTCCAGCACGAGATCGGTCCACAGATCGACCGTGCTGGCCGTCACCAGGTCGTCGGCCGTCGGGGGCAGCCCGGCCAGCGTCTCCCGCGTCACGGTCTGCGACGTCTCGGCGAAGTTCGCCAGCACCACGACCGTCGACGGAACGCCGTAGAACGTGCCTGTGCGCTGGTAGCCCAGCACGTGCGGATTGTTCGTGCCGAAGGCCACGAGGTCTCCCCCGGCGAACTCCGGGGTCGCCTGCCGCACGGCGATCAGGTGACGCAGCCTCAGGTAGATGCCCCCGGCATCCGTCGTCGCATCGAGCCGCGACGCGTAGCGATCGGCCGGGTAACGCGGCCGCCCCACCCAGCGGCTGTCGCCCTGCTGGCCGGGCACCTCGAGCTGGCCGTAGTCGTTCAGCTGACCCACCTCGTCGCCGAGATACAGCAGCGGAATGCCGCCGGTGCTCAGAATGATCGAGTGCGCCAGCACGATGCGATAGATCGCCTCGTCATCGCCCGCCTCGAGCCCGGCGAGGGATGCCGTGGTGCCCGACACGCGCGCATCCCCGGTCTTCGGGTTCTCCTGGAACGGCGCACCGCGCGAGAAGCTGCCATCGAAACGGTTGACATAGAACGCGTTGAGGAAGCGTCGATGGTCGAAGCCGTCGATGCCCAGCTCGCGGGCGTCCTCGTCGGCGAAGGTCCAGCCAATGTCGTCGTGGCTGCGCACGTAGTTGACCCAGGCCGTTCCCGGTGCGATGGCGTGGCGGCGCTCGAGGGCCTGCGACAGCAGCGCCACCTCGCGCGTCGCCAGCGAGTTCCAGATGAGCGCCATCTGCAGGGGGTTGTAGCTGAGCTGGCACTCCTCGAGAGAGATGTACTGAACGACCTCGTCGGGGTGCACGATGGCCTCCGATTTGAACAGCAGCGAGGGCGCGGCGATGCGGCACACGGCGTTGAACGCCTGCAGCAGCAGATGCGCCTCGGGCAGGTTCTCGCTGGGGGTGCCGAGGCGCTTCCAGATGAAGGCCACCGCGTCCATGCGCACCACGTCGACACCGGCGTTCGCCAGGAAGAGCAGCTCGCCCGCCATTGCCCGGAAGACCGCGGGATTCGAATAGTTCAGGTCCCACTGGAACGAGTGGAACGTTGCCCAGATCCATCGCCCGTCGGGAAGCTGCACGAACGAGCCGGGATGGTCGTCGGGGAAGATCTCGCGCACCGTCTGCTCATACGCATCCGGCATCTCGCGGTCGGGGAAGATCCAGTAGAAGTCCTCGAACTCCGGGTCGCGGGCGAGCGCCTTCTGCGCCCACTCGTGCTCATTCGAGGTGTGGTTGAAGATGAAGTCGATCACCAGCGAGATGCCGTGGCCGCGCAGCTCGGCCGCGAGCTCGGTGAGCTGCTGCATCGTTCCGAGCGACGGGTTCACCTGCCGATAGCTCGACACAGCGTAGCCCCCGTCGGAGTTCTCGCTCGGCGCGAGGAACAGCGGCATCAGGTGCAGGTAGGTGAGGCCCAGTTCGACGAAGTACGGGATGCGATCGCGGATGCCCGACAGGTCGCCTGCGTAGAGGTCGACGTAGCAGACGCCGCCCAGCATGCGGTTCGACTGGAACCACCCGGGGTCGGCCGCTCGCTTCGCGTCGAGCGTCCGCAGATCGGCCGGGCGGGACTGCCACGATTCGGCGAGTTCGCGGACGAGGGATGCGAGATGGCCGGTCACGCTCGGATCGTCGCCGTAGATGCGGGTGAAGAGCGACTCGAGCCGCGGGAACTCCGCATCGAAACGCTCCGAGAATCCCTGCCAGTCGGCATCCGATGTGTCGGGGCGGCGCGCGCCGTCACGATGCTCGGTCATTGTCGTCATCGTTTCTCCCTCACGCACACTGCCAGCACTCTACCGATCACTCCTTAGTACCCTCTAATAATGAGCAGGCGTCGCCGATCGGAACCCCAGACGAATTCCTCCACCGAGGTCACCGTCGACCGGGTATACGACGGAGAGCTCTACGTTCGCGTCAGCACCATAGGCAAGACCGGCGACCGGCCGTTCGTACTCGTTCCGGGCATCGGCGTCTCGAGCAACTACTTCGAGCGACTCGCCCCCAACCTGAACCGCTTCGGCCCCGTTCACGCCCTCGATCTGCCGGGATTCGCGGGCGTGCCGCACCCGAAGTCGGCCCTGAGCATCCGGGGCTACGCCGATCTCGTGGGCCGGGTCATCGACGAGCTCGACCTGGTCGACCCGATCGTGGTCGGGCACTCGATGGGCACACAGATCGTCACCGACCTCGCCTCGCGCCGGCCCGACATCACCACGCTGGTGCTCATCGGCCCCGTGGTGAACCCCGCGGAGAGGCGCATTCCCACCCAGGCGCTGCGCTTCCTGCAGTCCGCGTGGCACGAGCCGGGCAGGGTCAAGTTCCTCGCCGTCAGCTCCTATCTTCTCTGCGGCTTCAAGTGGTTCTTCCGGGTGCTGCCGCGCATGATGCGCTTTCCGATCGAAGACCGACTGCCGCTCGTTCAAGCGAACACCCTCGTCATCCGCGGAGAGCACGATGCGGTGGCGCCCCGCGACTGGGTCACCCGGGTGGGCGAGCTCCTCCCCCACTCGCGCAGCTGGGAGATGCCCGACTCCGCGCACTCGGTCATGCACGCCCACGCCGACGAGGTGGCGCGTCTCTGCGTGGCGTTCGCCGAGCATCCGGGAACCGACGACGACACCCTACGCACCTACGACCTGTCGGCCGACGACATCCCCGACGACGAAGACGAGAAGCCGCCCGCGGATGCCGCCAAGGCGGTCGTGGGTCGGGTCACAGAGACGGTCGGAATTCTTGCGCACGACGACGAGACCATCGCCCGCGGCAAGACGATGCACGCCGAGTCGATGGGCGACCCCGACGAGAAATGACGAAGCGCCCGCCCCCTGGAGGGAACGGGCGCTTTCGCCTTCGAGCTGCTGCTCGGCTACTTGGTGTCGACCGGGTCGCCGCCGCCGACCACGATCGGAGCACCCTCGGGCGAGGGCAGGCTCTTCTCGGCGGTCTTCTTGGCGGGCGCGCGCTTGGCGGCGGGCTTCTTGGCCTCGGCTGCGGGCTCGGCGGGCGCTTCGGCGGCAGGGCGGGGACGCGAGGCGAATGCCTCGAACGCTGCGCGCGGGTGAACCCGGGCCTCGAGCGACGCGATGTCGCGGCCGAGCACGAAGTTGAACACCCAGTTGCCGATCACACGGATCTTGCGCTCCCACGTGGGCATGGCGAGTCCGTGGTAACCGCGGTGCATGAACCAGGCCGGGAGGCCCTTGACGGCGATCTTGCCCGACTGGAACGCACCGACGCCGATGCCGAGGCCTGCGACGGCTCCGAGGTTCTTGTGGTTGTACTCGACGAGCTTCTCGCCGCGCAGCTCCGCCACGATGTTCTTGGCCATGAGGCGCCCCTGGCGGACCGCGTGCTGAGCGTTCGGCACGCAGAAGCCGCCGACGCCGCCGCCCGAGAGGTCGGGAACAGCCGACACGTCTCCGGCGCCCCAGGCGTCGGGCACGATGTTGTCTGCGGTGCCCACGCGAAGGTCGGGGCGAACCTGCAGGCGCCCGCGCTCCTCGATGGGAAGGTCGGTGCCCTTGAGCATCGGGCTCGCCATGACGCCGGCGGTCCAGATGATCGTGTCGGACTCGAAGCTGTCGCCGGTCGAGAGCTCGATTACTCCGTCGACGGCCGACTTGAGCTGCGTGTCGAGGTGGATCTCGGCGCCGCGCTCAGCCAGGTTCTTGATGACCCAGAGGCTCGTGGGCAGCGAGACCTCGGGCATGATGCGGCCCATCGCCTCGATGAGGTGGAAGTGCGTGTCTTCGAACTTGATCTCGGGGTACTGCTTGAGCAGGCCGCTGACGAACGAGCGCAACTCGGCGAAGATCTCGATGCCGGCGAAGCCACCGCCGACCACGACGATGGTGAGCAGGCGGTCGCGCTCGGGGCCGGCAGGAAGGCCCGCCGCCTTGTCCATGTTGGTGAGGATGCGGTCGCGGATGGCGACGGCCTCTTCGATCGTCTTGAGGCCGATGGCCTCGTCGGCGACGCCCGGGATCGGGAAGGTGCGCGAGACGGATCCGGCGGTGACGACGATCTGGTCGTAGGCGAACTCGTAGGGCTCACCGATGTTGGGCGTGATCGTGGCCGTCTTCGACGCGTGGTCGATGCCGGTGACCTTGGCCGCGACGATCTCGGTCTTCTTCAGGTGACGACGCAGGGGAACGATCGCGTGCCGCGGCTCGATGGAGCCGGCAGCCACCTCCGGCAGGAACGGCTGGTAGGTCATGTAGGGAAGCGGGTCGACGACGGTGACCTCTGCTTCGCCGGGCCGGAGCCACTTCTCGAGTTTCCATGCGGTGTAGAAACCGGCATAGCCGCCGCCGACGATCAGAATTCTGGGCACAGTGAAAGCTCTCCTAGGGGGAAGGTGTTGTAGTTAATCTACTCCCTGCGCCGCACGCGCCGAACATGCACCACTGCCGCCGTGATGATCACCGCGAGAAGCATCAGGAACACGGAGATCACTGCGATGGGAATTCCGTTCATCGTCAGTTTAGCAACGCTCGGCCACCAGGACGCGGCCCGGTCGGTGGTCTTGCCCGGCTCATCGGTCTCGGGAGCCGCTATGACCTTCGGTCCCGCACCCGACGCATCCGGCGACGGCCTGTAGGTCGCGATCCACTGTGCGAGCGATCCCATGGGGTTGTCTGTGACCGCCGGAACGTCGGCCGTGACCGCCGCCTCGGCGTTGATGAGACCGTAGCCGTAGATCGGGCCGGGCACCGGATCGCCCTTGGGCGTGGCCGTGCTGACGATGCGGTTGATGACGCCGGCGACGTCGAGGTCGGGATGCGCCGCGCGCACCAGCGCGACGAGGCCCGACACGATGGGCGTGGCTCCGGACGTTCCCGCCCAGGTCACGTATCCGCCGCCCGGGACGACGCCGACCAACTGCTCACTGGGAGCGGAGACGGCGATCGTGATGCCCTGGCTCGACGCGTCGAAGCTCGCATCGCCGTCGCGGTCGACGCCGGCGACGGTCAGAACACCGGGGATGGTGGCGGGCGCACCGACCTCGGTGGTTCCGCTGCCCCGGTTGCCGGCCGCCGCGACGATGACCACGTCGTGGTCCGCCGCGTAGAGGAAGGCGTCATCCCAGCTCGTGGGCCAGTCGAGGCTGTTGCGGGTGAGCGACATGTTGATGACGTCGGCGCCGTTGTCGACGGCCCAGCGAACAGCGTTGGCGATCTGGTCGTCCGTCCCCACGACTCCCGCGCCCAGGGCGACGCTGATCGAGAGCAGGGAGGCTTCTGGAGCGACGCCGATCACGCCGTCGTTGCCGCCTGTTCCGCGGCCGGCGATCAGCGATCCGACCATCGTTCCGTGCTCGTCGTCGTCTCCGACCGGTGTCTGCCCGTCGGCCGTGCCGATTCCCGAGACGTCGGTTCCGCCGACGACGGCGCCCGACAGGTCGGCGACCGATCCGTCGACCCCGGTGTCGATCACGGCCACGGTCACGCCCGCGCCACGGGTCGTGTTCCAGGCCGCCTGCACGCCGTAGTCGGCGAGCCAGTACTCGGCGCTCCGCACCGCGTCGGCGTGGGCCGTTGGCACGTCGCCAATCGGGGCGACGGCGAGGATGCCGGTGGCGAGCGCCGCCGAGATCGCCACGACCCGGAGGGGTGACGTGCGGCGGCGTTCACTCACGCGATCGCCTCGTAGTCGATGCACTCGCAGACCGTCGGCGACCAGCGTCCGCGCTCGAGTGCGAGATCACCGATCGGATTCACTCCGGGGCCGGCCGCGAGGGCATGTCCGGCGAGGGCGTGCAGACATTTGACACGCACGGGCATTCCGCCGGCCGAGACCCCGGCGAGCTCGGGAACGACCTCGATGCCCTCCCTGTCGGCGATGTACGTCTCGTGCGCCGACTGGTACCGGGCGCGCAGCTCATCGTCGTGCGGCAGCAGGTCTTGGAACTCGGCCATGACCTGCGTGGCCTCGAGCGCCGACATCGCCGCGGTGGCGGCGGGGTGGCTCAGGTAGTAGAGAGTGGGGAACGGCGTTCCGTCTTCGAGGCGGGGCTTGGTGGCCACCACCGTCGGGGCGCCGCACACGCAGCGCGCCGCGATGCCGATGACGTTGCGCGCCGGGCGTCCGAGCTGCGCAGACACCGTGGCGACGTCTTTCTCGGTCGGCGGATCGAAGGGAGGGGTCGTCACTGGATCGTTCCGGATTCCTGGAGTTGTTCGGGGGTCTGGGTGCTCAGTCCCGCGCCGACGCCCGACGAGAAGATCGCGCCGAGCCAGTCGACCTTGGTGTTCTGGATGTCGGTGCTCACGGGCGTCTTGTCGACCGGCGCGGTCGGGGCCTGGTCGTCGATCACCAGGAAGCTCGTCTCGCCCGGCATGACGAAGTAGAGCCTCTCGCGTGCCTGCGCCTTGATGTACGCGGGGTCGCTCCATCTCGCCACCTCGGAATCGAGCTGGGCGTTCTGGGACTGCTTGTCGGCGACCGACTGCTGCAGTGCGGCGAGCTGCTGCCGTTGCTCGATGTAGAGCCGCAGGCTGGGAGCCAGCACGACGACGAACACGATGAGCACGCCGAGGATCACGAAGGTGAGACCCGAGACGCGGAAGCTGTGCTTCTGCGGCGAGGTGCTGCGGGAACGCGGAATGCGCGCACCCCGGGGGGTGCGCGCATTCCTCGGCGCCGATGCGTCGTGCGACGAGGGAGCCCCAAGGGGCATGCCCAGTGTCGGCTTGCGCATCGAGCGCCTTTCGTTCGGGTGGCTTCTGCTGCCGGTGAGGCTCTAGCCCTTGAAGCGGGGGAAGGCCGTGCGGCCGGCGTAGAACGCGGCGTCGCCCAGCTCTTCTTCGATCCTCAGAAGCTGATTGTACTTAGCGACGCGCTCGCTGCGGGCAGGCGCTCCGGTCTTGATCTGGCCCGAGTCGGTGGCGACGGCGAGGTCGGCGATCGTCGTGTCTTCGGTCTCGCCGGAGCGGTGCGACAGGATCGCGGTGTAGCCGTGGCGCTGGGCCAGGCTGACGGCGTCGAGCGTCTCGGTGAGCGTGCCGATCTGGTTGACCTTCACCAGGATCGAGTTGCCAGCGCCGAGATCGAGGCCCTTCTGCAGACGAACGGGGTTCGTGACGAACAGGTCGTCACCGACGATCTGCAGCTTCGATCCGAGCTCTGCGGTGAAGTGCTGGTAGCCCTCCCAGTCGTCCTCCTGCAGCGGGTCTTCGATCGAGACCAGCGGGTAGTTGGCGGCCAGGTCGGCGAAGTACGCCGTGAGCTCGAGCGCCGAGAGCTGCTTGCCCTCGAAGTGGTACGAGCCGTCTTTGTAGAACTCGCTCGCGGCCACGTCCGTGGCGAGCGCGATGTCGCTTCCGAGCGTGAAGCCGGCGTTCTGGATCGCCTGGGCGATGAGGTCGAGGGCCTCGCGGTTGCTCGACAGGTTGGGGGCGAATCCGCCCTCGTCGCCGAGGCCGGTGCTCAGACCCTTGGAGTGCAGCAGCGACTTGAGCGAGTGGTAGGTCTCGACACCCCAGCGCAGCGCCTCGGAGAACGACTCCGCGCCCAGGGGAACGATCATGAACTCCTGCACGTCGATGTCGTTGTCGGCGTGCGATCCGCCGTTGATGATGTTGAGCAGCGGAACGGGCAGGGTGTGCGCGTTCGGTCCTCCGACGTAACGGAACAGGGGCAGGTCGGCCGAGTCGGCGGCAGCCTTGGCCACGGCGAGCGAGACGCCGAGGATGGCGTTGGCGCCCACGCGCTTCTTGTTCTCGGTGCCGTCGACGTTGATGAGCTCGGCGTCGATGAGGCGCTGGTCGGTGGCGTCGAGGCCCTCGATGGCCGGGCCGAGCTCGTCGATCACGGCGGCGACGGCCTTCTGCACGCCCTTGCCGAGGTAACGGCTCTTGTCGCCGTCGCGCAGTTCGTATGCCTCGAAGGCACCGGTGGAGGCTCCCGAGGGAACGGCGGCGCGCGAGACGATGCCGTCTTCGAGCAGCACCTCTACCTCAACGGTCGGGTTTCCCCGGGAATCCAGAATCTCGCGAGCGCCTACGGCTTCGATCAATGCCACTGGTGTATCTCCTCTATCAGAGCAAGGTGGTTTGCATGGAGAGCGCCTTCCGCTGTCCGATCGCAAGTCTAACGACCCGCCGGATGCGCGTGGCTGAGTCAGGCCCTCGGGTCGCTGGCGTTGAAGCGGGCGAGAAGCGCCGAGAAGGTCGCGAGGTCGTCGGAGGTCCATTCGCCGAGCCTGTCGCGGTAGTCGTTCTTGACCCGCTGCCGCAGAACCTCCATGCGCTCCTCGGCCAACGGCGTGGGAACGAGGAAGCTCGATCGCCCGTCGCGCGGATCGGGCTGGGTATCGACCAGGCCGAGGTCGCGCAGTACCTTGATCTGCCTGCTCACGGCGCTCTTGTCGAGCCCCATCTGCTGGATGATCGTGCTCGCCTGCGCCGGAGCGCACGTGAAGATCATGCGCAGGATGTTGAAGCCGGTGGGCTGCAGATCGGGGTGGAACCCCTTGGCGTAGTCGCGAAGGGCCGACCGGCCGGAACGGAAGAGCTCGACGATGCCCGCCTCGATTCCGAGCATCAGCTCCTGCTCTGAAATCGTCGGGTCGGTCACAGCCACCAGATTACCGTTCTCTCACCGTAGGGCTCGAGCCGGTGCGGGGCGTCGCGCCGACCTCGTCGGCGCTCACGGCCACGAGCGTGTCGGCCGGGGTGTCCGTCAGCTGCTCGAGAGCGGTCTTCGTGCCGAGCGGCTTGGCGGGCAGCAGCGCGATCGCGATGACCGTGATCACGGCCAGCGGAATCGCCAGCATGAAGACGTCTCCGATCGCGTGGCCGTAGGCGGCCTCGACGATCACGCGCACCGGCGCCGGCAGCGTGCTCAGATCGGGGATCGCTCCCCCGCTCAGACCCTGGGCGGCCTGCGCCCCGGCCGCACCGAGCGTCGTCAGTCCGTCTTTCACGAACTGCGCCACCTGCGTGCCGAGCACGGCTCCCATGACCGATACTCCGATCGTTCCTCCCAGGCTCCGGAAGAAGGCGACCGACGCACTGGCCACACCGAGCTGGCGGGGGTCGACGGAGTTCTGCACGACGAGCACGAGGTTCTGCATGACCATTCCCACGCCGGAACCCATGATGAACATGAATACCGCGACGAGAACGTAGCTCGTGTCGTAGCGCAGCGTCGACATCAGCGAGACGCCGATGGTGAGCAGGATGGATCCGGTGACCATGTAGCGCTTCCACTTGCCGGTGCGGCTGATCAGCTGGCCGACGATGGTCGAGGAGACGAGCACGCCTCCGATCATGGGGATCGTCAGCAGACCCGACTCCGTCGGCGTGGCGCCGCGGGCGAGCTGCATGTACTGGCCGAGGAAGACGCTGGTGCCGAACATGGCCACACCGACGGAGATGCTGGCGATGACCGCGAGCGTGAACGTGCGATTCGTGAAGAGCGTCATCGGGATGATGGGCTCCTTCACCGTGAGCTCTACCCACACGGCGAGGCCGAGAAGCACGATGCTTCCACCCACCATGAGGTAGCTCTGCCACGAGTTCCACTCGAAGTTGTTGCCCGCGAGCGTGACCCAGATGAGCAGGAGCGAGACGCCGGCCGCGATCAGCACCGCGCCCAGGTAGTCGATGGTGACCTTCTTGCGAATCTTCGGCAGCTTCAGGGTGAACTGCAGCAGGATGATCGCCGCGACGGCGAAGGGCACGGCGATGTAGAAGTTCCAGCGCCATCCGATCGAGTCGGTGACGATGCCGCCGACCAGCGGCCCTCCGACGGTGGCTACGGCCATGACCGCGCCGAGCAGCCCCATGTACTTGCCGCGCTCACGAGGGCTGATGATGTCGGCCATCACGACCTGCACGAGGGCCGTGAGTCCACCGGCACCGAGGCCCTGCAGAACGCGGAACAGAATCAGCGTGCCCGTGTCCTGCGAGAAGCCGGCCAGCATCGACCCGAGGGTGAAGATGACCAGCGAGATCTGGATGAGCAGCTTGCGGTTCGTGAGGTCGGCCAGCTTGCCCCAGATGGGTGTCGACACGGTCGTGGCGAGCAGGGTGGCCGTGACCACCCAGGTGAACGCGGCCTGGTTGCCGTTGAGGTCGCCGATGATCTTCGGCAGCGAGCTCGAGACGACGGTCGAGGCGAGGAGGGCGACGAACATGCCGAGCAGAAGACCCGACAGCGCCTGAAGAGTCTGGCGCTGGGTCATGCCGGTTGAGGCGGTGCCGGGTTGAGATTCGGCGATGGAACGAGTGGACACGGAACTCCCAAAAGAAAACTCCCCACCGCTCATCGATGAGGAGAAAGTTGACTAGCATCAACTATAGCAAGGTAGTTGCTAAAACGCAACGACCCCCGGATTTCTCCGGGGGTCGTAGAACATGGGGCCGCGTGGCGGCGAGACGAGTCAGGCGGCGATGACCTCGCCGCGCACGGCGATGCTGCACTCGAGCAGGTCGACGGTGCGCTGCAGCACGGCGACATCGTCGGGGTCGAGCTCGTCGAAGAGCGGTTCGAGCGCTTCGCCGAGACGGTCGCGCCAGTCGGCGAGCGCCCGCTGGCCCTTCGGCGCGATGGCGATCTGCCAGGCACGCGCGTCGGTGCTGTCGGCGATGCGCTTGATCCACTCGACCTCATTGAGGTTGGCGACGATCTTGGTCATGGTGGGCTGGCTGACCCGGCTGTGCTTGGCGAGTTCGCCGAGACGCATGGGGCCGAAGGAGGTGAGCACGCTGAGCGTGCGCCACGTGGCAGGTGACGTTGAATCGCCGGTGGCCTGCGCAGCGAGGCGGGTAAGACGGTGGGTGACCGATACGAGGTCGCCGAGAATGGTGCTGAGTTCGCTGTTCACTTGATTCAGTGTATAGCCCGGCTATGGTCTACTGTCCCAGAGCCCGGAATCTCAGGTCGTCGACGCCCTCATCGCTGCTCTGAACAGTGGCCACGCGCGTGAAGCCCGCCGCGGCGAGCCGTTCGAGCTGCAGCTTGGCGTTCTTGGCCTTGCGCTCGAGTCGCACCCGCGATCCGGATGCGATCAGCTCGGTTTTCAGGGACTGCAGCAGCACTGCGGGGGTCGAGGCGTCGTGCAGCAGGGCGACGGAGTCCGCCGCCTTCTGATCGGGCAGGTCGACGAGGTCGACGATGCGTTCGAACCCGATGGAGAAGCCGACGGCCGGGACATCCGTTCCCAGGAATCGACCGATCATGCCGTCGTAGCGCCCGCCGCCTCCCAGCGAGAACGAGAAATCGGGGTGGGCGATCTCGAAGATGGTGCCGGTGTAGTAGCCCATGCCTCGCACGAGGAACGGGTCGAACCGGATGCGGTCGGCGTCGAGGGCGTCGCCGATCGAGGCGAGCTCGGCGACGAGCGCGGCGTCGATGCCCTCGGGAAGAGCGTGCGCGATGGCGTCGTGGCCGAACGGGCGCATCATGCGATCCTGCGGGCGCAGGAAGAACGCCTCGAGCGCATCCGTGGCCTCGGCGAGCTCGGGAGCCTTGGCGCGCAGCTCGTCGACCACTCCGGAGGTGCCGACCTTGTCGATCTTGTCGATCACGATCAGAACCGCATCGTGGCTCTCGGCCGGAAAGCCGAACAGTTCGAGCATGCCGATGAGAAGCCGGCGGTCGTTGATGCGCACCGTGCAGCCCTGCAGGCCGAGCGCATCCAATGTCGAGAGCGTCGCAGAGATCAACTCGACCTCGGCGAGCGCTGAGGCGTCTCCGATGATGTCGATGTCGCACTGCATGAACTGCCGGTACCGACCCTTCTGCGGCCGCTCCGCCCTCCACACCGGCGCGATCTGCACGCTGCGGAACACCCCCGGCAGTTCTGCCCTGTGCGTGGCGTAGAACCGCGCAAGAGGAACAGTGAGGTCGAAGCGCAGCCCGAGGTCGGCCAGGGTCTGGGCGTCGTCTGTGTCGACCGCCGTCTCGAGGTCTGACTTCTCGATGCCGCGCTTCAGCACGCTGAACGACAGTTTCTCGTTGTCACCGCCGAGGCCCGAGTGCAGGCGCTGGATGTCCTCCATCACCGGCGTCTCGATCTCATCGAAGCCGTGCGCCGAGTAGCTGCGACGGATCACGGCGAGAGCGTGCTCCCTCGTGGCCTTCTCTCGAGGGAGGAAGTCGCGCATGCCACGGGGAGGGGTTACTGCAGAGGCCATTGTTCGATTCTATTGATCGCCGGCTCTAATGATCGTCGGCCTCGGCCTCGCGGATCTCGCCCTGCAGCTCGCGCAGCGCCCCACGCAGGGCACGCTCGGCGTCGAGGCCCTGGGCCTTGGCAGACTCCACGATCGTCAGAAGCAGCCCGCCGAGCTCGTCTTCGGACTGCAGGGGCACGGAAGCCTCGGCGTCTTTGTCGAGCACACCGACCTTCTGCGCGCGCCCGATGACCTTGTCGGCCAGGGCGAGCGCGGGCATGCCCTGGGGGATGCCGTCGAGCACGCTCGTGCGCCCCGGCTTCTCGACCGCCTTCAGGTCGTCCCAGACGGCCACGACATCGTCGGCCGTGTGGGCCACCGCGTCGCCGAAGACATGCGGGTGCCGACCGACCATCTTGGCCGTCATGCGTTCGGCGACGACCTCGATGTCGAACTCCTCGCCGGGTGTGTGCGCGGCCAGATCGGCGTGGAACAGTACCTGGTAGAGAACGTCGCCCAGCTCTTCGATGATGTCGTCACGTGTTCCCGACTCCAGCGCCTCGACGAGCTCGTAGCTCTCTTCGACGAGGTACTGCACGAGCGACTCGTGGGTCTGGTCCGCGTCCCAGGCGCAGCCGCCCGGGCCGCGCAGCCGGGCGACCGTGCGAACGAGCTCGTCGAGCTTCGGGTAGCTCACGACTGCTTCTCTTTCTCTGCCACCACCGGCGCAGGAAAGAGCGCCGTGAGCACGCTCTTCGTCCAGTCGATGAGGGCGGCGTCCTCCAGAACCTTGCCGTCGACGACGGGCAACGGAATGGAGACGGCAGCCGCCTGGGCGAAATACTTCGCGTCGGGGTACATGCGGCGCATGCGCACCTGGATGGAGTCGGGAAGGTCGGCCGGGGCCAGACGCAGGTTCGACCCCATAGTGACGACCTCGCCGAGGCCGGACTTCTGGGCCTGGCGCCGCAGCCGCGACACCGCAACGAGGTTCGCCACCTGCGCCGGGGGCTGGCCGTAGCGGTCGGTGAGCTCGTCGATGACGAGGTCGATCTGCTCGTCGTTCGATGTGGGCGAGCTGGCGGTCGACAGCTTCTGATAGGCCTCGAGGCGCAGCCGCTCGCTGTCGACGTAGTCGTCGGGAATGTGGGCGTCGACCGGAAGCTCGAGCCGCAGCTCGGTCTGGCCCTCGGCCACATCTCCGCGGAAGGTCGACACGGCCTCGCCGATCATTCGCAGGTAGAGGTCGAAGCCGACGCCCGCGATGTGGCCGGACTGCTCGCCGCCGAGCAGGTTTCCGGCGCCGCGGATCTCGAGGTCTTTCAACGCCACCTGGATGCCCGAGCCGAGCTCGTTGTTGGCTGCCAGGGTGGTGAGCCGGTCGTTCGCGAGCTCGGTGAGCGGCTTGTGCTCGTCGTAGAGCAGATAGGCGTAGGCCCGCTCTCGCCCACGGCCCACGCGCCCTCGCAACTGGTGCAACTGGCTGAGGCCGTATTTGTCGGCGCGGTCGACGATGAGCGTATTGGCGTTGGCGATGTCGAGGCCCGTCTCGATGATGGTCGTCGACACGAGCACGTCGAACTTGCGCTCCCAGAAGTCGACGATCACCTGTTCGAGCTGGTGCTCGCCGAGCTGGCCGTGTGCCACGCCGATGCGCGCCTCGGGAACGAGCTCGGCGAGCTGCGCGGCGACCTTGTTGATGCTCGAGACGCGGTTGTGCACGAAGAAGACCTGGCCCTCGCGAAGGAGCTCGCGCCGGATGGCGGCCCCGACCTGCTTGTCGGAGTAGGGGCCGACGAAGGTGAGGATCGGGTGCCGGTCCTCGGGCGGGGTGGCGAGCGTCGACATCTCCCGGATGCCGGTGACCGCCATCTCGAGCGTGCGGGGAATGGGGGTGGCGCTCATCGAGAGGATGTCGACGTTGGTCTTGAGCTTCTTCAGCGCGTCTTTGTGCTCGACGCCGAAGCGCTGCTCCTCGTCGATGATCATGAGACCGAGGTCTTTGAAGCCGATGTTCTCGGAGAGCAGCCGGTGCGTGGCGATGACCACGTCGACGGTGCCGTCCTTCATTCCGGCGATCGTCTCCTTCGACTCCTTCTCGGTCTGGAACCGGCTAAGCGGGCGGAGGTGTACCGGGAATCCGGCGAAGCGCTCCTGGAAGGTCTCGAGGTGCTGCCGCACGAGCAGCGTGGTGGGAACGAGCACGGCCACCTGCTTGCCGTCTTGCACCGCCTTGAAGGCCGCACGAACGGCGACCTCGGTCTTGCCGAAGCCGACGTCGCCCGACAGCAGGCGATCCATGGGAATAGGCCGCTCCATGTCGGCCTTCACCTCGTCGATCACGGTGAGCTGGTCGGGCGTCTCGGCGAACGGGAACGCCTCTTCGAGCTCGCGCTGCCACGGTGTGTCCGGCCCGAACGCGTGACCCTTCGAGGCCATGCGCGCCGAGTAGAGCTTCACGAGTTCGACCGCGATGTCGCGCACGGCCTTGCGGGCCTTGCCCTTGGCCGCCGACCAGTCGCTGCCGCCCATCTTCGACAGACCCGGCGCCTCGCCGCCGACATAGCGCGACAGCAGGTCGAGCTGGTCTGTGGGCACGTAGAGCTTGTCGCCGGGATAGCCGCGCTTCGAGGGCGCGTATTCGATCACGAGGTACTCGCGGGTGGTCTTGATGGGGTTGCGCCCGCCCGACTTGACCTCGCGCTGCGTCAACTCGATGAACTTGCCGATGCCGTGGGTGGTGTGAACGACATAGTCGCCCTGCTTGAGCTGCAGAGGATCGACGACGTTGCGCCGCCGCGAGGCCAGCTTCTTGACCTGGCGGGAGTCGTAGCCCACCGTGCGCCCGTAGAACTCGGACTCCGCGATGAGGGCGAGCTTGATCTCGGGCAGTTGGAAACCGTGGTCGACCGTCGCCTTCAGCAGGTAGGCCATGCCCGACTCGGCGTCGTCGGGGAAGAGCTCGACGACGCGCGCCGCGATCTCGTTCTCGGCGAGAACGTCGGCGGCCCGCTCGACCAGGCCTGCGCCTTGGGCGACGACCGCCACTGTCCAGCCGTCGGCGACGAGGCCGCGCACGTGCTCGATCGCGCCGTCGACGTTGCCCTGGAAGCTCGGAACGGGATCGGCATCGATGCGCACCGTCAGGTGCTCCTCGATATCGCGATGCTCCGGCAGCACCTCGATGAGACCATCGGCCGCGCCCGGCGCCGACTGGAAGGTCGACAGGGTCCACCAGGCGCGATCGGGGCCGGCGGCGGACCGCAGCTCATTGAGCGTGATGAACTCGCCGCTGGTGAGGTCGATGGGCGCCTCGGCACCCGCGGTCGCGGCCGTCCATGCCGCGGCGAGGAACTCGCGGTTCGTCTCGGCGAGACTGACGGCGCGGCTGGCGACCTTCTCGGGCGAGAGAACAGCGATGGCCGCGCCCTCGGGCAGGTAGTGGGCGACCGTGACCAGCCTGTCGAGCAGGGCGGGAGCCAGCGACTCCATTCCCTCGACCGGGATGCCCTCGGCTATCTTGGCGAGCAGACCGGCGATGCTCGGGAACTCGTGCTGCATCTCGCGGGCGCGCTGGCGCACCGCGTCGGAGAGCAGCAGCTCGCGGCTGGGCGGCAGGTCGACGCTCGGCACAGCCGTGTCGAGCGACCGCTGGTCGGCCACCGAGAATGCGCGGATGGACTCGACCTCGTCGCCGAAGAAGTCGACGCGATAGGGGTGCTCGGCCACGGGAGGGAACACGTCGAGGATTCCGCCGCGCACCGCGTACTCGCCTCGGCGCGTGACCATGTCGACGCGCGAGTAGGCCAGGTTCACCAGGTCGAGCGAGAGCCGGGCGAGATCGTACCCGCGGCCGCCCGTGACCAGGTGGATCGGCTCGAGGTCGGCCAGATTGTCGGCGAGGGGCTGCAGCGCCGCGCGCACGGAGGCCACGACGACGATCGGCTTCTCGCCGTTCCAGGTGGCGAGCCGGCGCAGCGCGTCGATGCGCTTGCCGACGATCTCGGCGCTCGGGCTGAGGCGCTCGTGGGGCAGGGTCTCCCACGCCGGGAACTCGACGATCTCGGCGTCGGGGCTCATGGATGCGAGGGTGCCGCGGAGCATCTCGGACTCGCGGCCGGTGGCGGTGACGACCAGCAGCGCCTGCGGGAGATCGTTCGCACCGCGCTGGTCGAGAAGACCGGCGAGAAGCGGAGCCCGCAGGCCCTCGGTGAGCGAGAAGTCCGCATCGCGTGCCGCGTACGCGAGGGCGTTGTCGAACGTGGAGGCGCGCGAAAGCGCACGAGTCAAGCCCTGGAGGATCACCGTTCAAGCTTACGCGGGCCCACCGACACGCACCCCCGTGCGCGGGTAGAGTTCAGTGGATGTCCCACATTCCCCCCATCGAGCCGCCTGAGCCGGTTCGCGACGAGCGGCCCCGGCCTCGTTTCGGCGAGTACGCCCCCGAGTCGCAGCAGCAGGAGCAGCCACCGCAGCCCGCCGCGGCTCCCCCGCAGCCGAGTCCCTTCTCAGCGACGAGCCACACGCCGTCGGCAGCGGTGTTCCACAACGCACCTCCGGCGCTGCCGAAGACCCTGGGGGTCGTTGCGTTCATCGCAGCCCTCGTGGTGCTCGTGTTCGCCCTCGTGCTCTCGGTCGTCGCAGGTCTCGCCTTCGCTCCCCTCGCCGGGCAGATGATCACCGACGGCGGCACGATCGACCAGTCGGCGATCTCGGCCGACGATCCCGGTGTCGCCGCCTTCGGCGTGCTGAGCATGGCGTTCTTCGTCGGCGGAACGCTGCTGGGCCTGTGGGCGCTCGTGCAGGGCCTGATCGCCACGCTCAAGAAGCGCGGACGGGCGTTCGGAATCGTGGCCATGGCCCTGGCCGTCGCGACGCCCGTGATCTCATTCGTCGTGTTCTACGGCGTGACCTTCGCCTCGGCTCCGGAGATCTTCAGCTCCGTCGGCTGAGTCAAGCAGGTGAATGAAACTGCTGCTGGGCGGCCGTGAGCCCGTCGTCGGCGATCTTCTCGACCGCGTCCGCGGCATCCACCAGGAGATTCGGCAGGGCCTGGCGCTCGGTGCCGGAGAAATCGCGCAGCACGAAGTCCGCCGCATCCATACGACCGGGCGGGCGGCCCACCCCCACGCGAACGCGGATGAACTCGGGCGTGCCCGCGGCGCTGATGATGTCGCGGATGCCGTTGTGGCCGCCGGGGCCTCCCCCGGACTTCAACCGAACGGTGTCGAAGGGGATGTCGAGCTCGTCGTGCACCACGATCAGGCGCGACGGCTCGAGGCTGTAGAAGTTGAGCAGCTGCGAGACCGGTCCGCCCGAGTTGTTCATGAAGGAGTTGGGCTTGGCCAGGATCAGCTTCGGACCGCCGGGGCGCAGAAAGCCCTCCGCCACGGTCGAGTTCGTCTTGTGCCTGCCGAACTTCGAGCCGATGCGCGAGGCGAGCTCGTCGAGCACCATCTGGCCCACATTGTGCCGGTTGCCAGCGTAGCCGGGCCCGGGATTCCCGAGCCCGGCTACGAGCCAGACGTTGTCAGACAGTGAACTACTCGGCAGTCTCGGGCGTGCCCGTGGCCTCGTCACCGGCGCTCAGCGAGTCGCCGAGGTCGGCCTCTTCCGGCACGGTGACGTTGATGACGAGAAGCTCGGGGTCGCTGACCAGCGTCGCGCCCTCGGGCAGCACGACGTCTTTCGCGAAGATCTGGGTGCCTTCGACGGCACCCTCGATGTCGACGGTGATGCGCTCGGGGATGCTGATGGCCAGCACCTCGACGAGCAGCGTGTTCTCGTCGAGCGACGCCAGCGTGCCGGCGAAGGACTCACCCTCGACGTGGATCGGGACCTCGACCTGGACCTTCTCGCCCTTGCGCAGCACGATGAGGTCGATGTGCTCGATGATCTGCAGCACGGGGTCCTTCTGAACGTCCTTGACCAGCGCGGCCTGCTCGGTGCCCTCGATGTCGAGGTCGAGAACGGCGTTCGCCTTGCGCAGGATGAGCGCGACCTGGTGGCCGGGCAGCGTGATGTGCACCGGCTCGGTTCCGTGGCCGTAGAGAACGGCGGGGATCTTGCCGATCGCGCGGATCTTGCGGGCGGCGCCCTTGCCGAACGAGGTGCGGACCTCGGCGGAAACGCGGTTTTCGGACTGGGTGTTCTTGTCAGCCATGAGAATGTGCTCCTTGGCGAGCCGTGAGGCCCGCATCGTTAGTGTCAATGATTCAACTCGACCGCGTGTAGCGAGAGGAAAGACAGGGGTGTTGCGTGCCTCATCCACCGCGTCGATAACGGATGCGCCCGGGCACGTGATCGCACGCCGAACGGCATCCCTCGCCGAAGTTCAGTAGTCAGTGTACACGGCCGGGTCAGCGCCGGATGCGTCGCGCCCTCGCACCCGAGGCGGCCGATCCGAGGAACACGATGCCCAGCACGGCGATGAATCCCAGGGCGACGGCCGAGCTCAGTCCGCTCGCGCCGTCGGTGCCGAGCGGCCCGGACGCCGTGGTGAAGATCCAGACGACGGCGGTCGGCACCACGGCGAGGAGGCCGAGGAGCAGGGAGAGGATGCCGGCCACCGAGACGCCGACGGAGCTCCACCCGGAGGTGAGGGCGACCCCGGCCAGCACGACCGCGCCGGCGAGCAGCAGGCCGAGCGTGTTCGGCACCGGGGTGGTCGACTCGGCAGCGGTGCCGAATGACCGGAGCAGGCCGGTCGACCCGAAGGAGACCAGGACGATGCCGAGAGGTGTCGCGACGAGGCCGACGACGAGGGAGACGACCGTCTTCGCCCCTCTCCGGCTCGCCCGATCGCTGCGGGCGGCGATCACGCGGCCGAGGGCCGCGCCGAGGAACACGATTCCGGTCGCGAGCAGGAGCCCGGACTGGCACCAGAACACGAGAAGGCTCAACGGGCTCACACCCATGGCGGGCAGGCTGACGGCGACCGAGGTCGACAGGGTCGGGATCGCCAGGAACGCGATGCCGAGTCCCGTTGCGACGAGTCCGGCGACGAGCGGCCCGAGGGAGGAGAAGAGCCCGGTCAACGAGACGATGAGCACCAGCACGAGTCCAGCGGAGAGCAGCAGGATCGCGGCCGGCACGAGCTCGGTGTTCAGCCGCTGGAGCGTTTCGGAGTAGGAGCGCGCCCCGCCGGCCATCACGAGCAGCAGCGCCGGAGCCGTGATGAGCAGCGCGACAAGGGCGCTGACGATCCGACCCGCGACCGACCCTCCCCCTGATCGGCCATTCGAGCGCCCGCCGCGAGCGGGAGGATCCTGGAAGTCTGATGCGGAGAAGATGCGCTGGGACATGCAGCGATCCTGTCAGCCCGCGGCCGTCACCGCCACACGACGGCGCCGGGTGCTCGCGAACAGCACGCCGCCCACCACGAAGATTCCCGCGATCAGTTCGACCTGGTCGATCACCTCGCCGAAGGCCAGCCACGAGGCGAGCACGCCCACGACCGGAACCAGCATCGAGAACGGGGCGACGACGCTCGACGGGTTTCGTTTGAGCAGGCCTCCCCAGATTCCGTAGCCCACGAGTGTCGCGATGAG
The DNA here is from genome assembly GCF_001422695.1 of Agreia sp. Leaf244. Taxonomy (NCBI): domain Bacteria; kingdom Bacillati; phylum Actinomycetota; class Actinomycetes; order Micrococcales; family Microbacteriaceae; genus Agreia; species Agreia sp. Leaf244. The sequence goes on from NZ_LMLX01000004.1 coordinate 116,612, forward strand.
CACGATATAGAGGAGTCCGAGAACAGCAGGGAGCGCGTCCAGCGTGAAGCTCGTCGCGAGACTGTCGCCAATCCGCTCCGGGCCCTCGACCAGCAGGGCCAACGCGAGCATCGGCACCGGCGGCACCACCGACATCCAGAGCGTGAGCCGGAACGGATTCGGGGCCTCGGCCTTGCGCGTCGAGATGTTGCCGATCGCCCAGCCGAGCGCTCCGCAGAGGGTGAGGATGACGGGCAGAAGGGCGGCCACCTGGGCGCGGTGCACGGCGATCGCGGCGAGCCCCAGTACGGCGATCGCTATGCCGACGGCCTGGCGCCGGGTGATGCGCTCGCGCAGCCAGATGCCGGCGATCAGCACGGTGAAGGGCGCGGATGCCTGCAGCACGAGCGAGGCGAGGCCGCTCGGCATCCCGGCGGCCATGCCGGCGTAGAGGAAGGCGAACTGCAGGAGGCCGATGCCGAGCCCGGCACCGAGAAGCCAGCGGAACCGGATCTGAGGGCGAGGGACGAACAGCACGGTCGGCACGGCGATCAGGGCGAACCGCAGCGCCACCATGAAGAACGGCGGAAAGTGATCGAGGGCGAGCGCGGTGGCCGGGAAGTTGAGCCCCCAGCACACGGCGACGAGCACGGCGAGGAGTCGATCACGAGGAGACATGTGCCCATCGTGTCCGAGATGTCACTGAAGGACAATTGCATCAGACGTCATCGACTTTGTAGCCTGCCTACATGGATCTCAATCAGCTTGCCCTCCTTCGGGAGTTGGCCGAGCGCGGAAGCGTGACCGAAGTCGCATACGCCCTCGGCAAAACGCCGAGCGCCGTGTCGCAGCAGCTGCGCACCCTGCAGAGGCAGATGGGCACGGCACTCGTGGAACGCGTCGGACGCGGAGTGCGTCTCACCGACGCGGGGCACGCGCTGGCAGAGAGCTCGGTGCGCGTGGCGACAGCGATGGCCGAGGCGGAAGCGACCTGGAGCGCATTCCAGGGCGGAGCATCCGGCACCGTGCGCCTGGCGGTCTTCTACTCGGCGGCCGAGCTCCTGGTGCCCGGACTGCTCACGCGCATGCGCGCGCACCCCGGTATCGCACTGGAGATCTCGGATCGCGACGTCTCGCAGGACGACTTCGCGGCGCTCACGAGCGACTTCGACATCGTCGTGGCGCACCGCTCAGACGATGTGCTGCCGCCCGACCGCGAGCGCCTGGCCGTCGTCCCCCTGCTGAGGGAGCCGCTCGACGTGGCTCTGCCGATCGGTCACCCCCTCGCCTCACACCAGAAGGTCTCCCCCGCCGACGTCATCCACGAGGACTGGATCGGCGTTCCGGTCGACTTTCCGCTCGACCGGGTGCTCCAGGCCATGTCCGCCCAGGTCGGCGCACCCGCACGGGTCGTGCATCGAACAACTCACCTGCCCCTCACGGAGAAGCTGGTCGCGGCAGGACACGGCGTCGCGCTGCTGCCCCGCAACACCTCCCTGGAACGGGCGCCGGGACGGTACGTGCTGCTTCCCCTCACGGACCTCCGGGCCGGCCGCCGCATCGAGGTTCTGATGCGCCCCGACCGCGCGGCCAGGCGGGCCGTGGGCCTCGTCCTCGACGAGCTCGTGGCGGAGGCGGCGATCAGCGGCTGAGTCGCGTCAGAACGTCAGCAGCACTTTTCCCGACACCGCCGAGTCCCGTGCGACCTCGAAGGCCCGCAGGGAGTCCTCGACCGCGAACTCGTGGGTGACGACCGGGCTCACCTGCAGCGAACCGTCCGCGAGCGCGGCGATCACGTCGTCGATCTCGTCGTTGAATCGGAACGACCCGACGAGCTCGAGTTCCCGTGTGATCGCGATCGAGATGAGTGCGGGCTGTTCACCGGATGGCAGCAGCCCGACCATCACGACGCGTCCGCCCCGGGTCACCCCGCGCACGGCGGAGGCGAGGCCGCGGTGGCTGCCGGACGACTCGAGGGCGATGTCGGCGTCGACCGCGGCGATCGCGTCGGCATCCGTCGCCAGGATCGTCTTGTGCGCTCCCACGGCGGATGCGACGGCCAATGGGCCCTCGAACATGTCGGTTGCGATGATCTCGGCAGCACCGGCACGTTTCAGGACCGCGACGATGAGGGTTCCGATCGGACCGCTTCCGATCACCAGGACCCGTCTGCCCCGAACATCACCCGCCCGCGTCACCGCGTGCCAGGCCACACTGGCGGGCTCGACCAGGGCCGCGTCTCGCAGTGACAGGCCCTCGGGAAGCGCACGAAGCATCCGGCTGTCGAGCACGACGCGCGAGGCGAAGGCGCCGTCGGTATGCGGATCTCTCGCCGCGCTGCCCAGGTAGGTGCACCCCGGCGACAGATTGGGGCGGTCTTCTGGATAGCGCGAGCCGTCGCCCGCACCCGGCGTGGCCGGGTGCACGGCGACGGGAGTGCCCGCCGCGGGACCGCTGCCGTCTGCGGCGGCGATGCGCACCGTGCCCACGACCTCGTGCCCCAGCAGCATGGGGCGCCTGAGGATCGACTCTCCGGCCGCGCCGTGCAGCCAGTAGTGCAGATCGGAGCCGCAGATGCCGCCGTAGGCGATGTCGACGACGGCCTGGTCTGCCCGGGGTGTCGGCACCTCCACGCTCTCGACCCGCAGATCGTCCTTGGCATGCGCTACGACGCCGACCGCGGTCGATTCCTCGGCCGCACGTGCTGCTGTGGTGGTGGTCATCGGGTGCTTCTCCTAGACGATCGTGCTGCTGAGGGTTCCGATCCCCCCGAGGCTGATGTCGACCCGGTCGCCGGGCACGACGGGAAGGAATGTGCGCGGCGCGCCCGTCATGATGACGTCGCCCGCCTCGAGGTCGAGCCAACCGGTCACGTAGACGAGGGTCTGCACCACGGTCGAACCGAGGTTGAACGAGCCCGACTCCGCGAGCACGACGCCGTTGATCGCCACCTCGGTGGGAACGGACTCGGGGTCGGCGATGTCCGTCTCGATCCACGGCCCGAGCGGGGTGTAGTTCGCCCCGCTCTTGCTCTGGAAGTTCTTCTCGTCGATCGGAACCTGGTCGACGTTGGTGACGTCGTTGGCGATCGTGTAGCCGAGGACCGCATCGAGGGCGTTCTCCGCGGTGAGCTTGGAGGCGTGACGACCGATCACCACGGCCAGCTCTCCCTCGATGTTCACGGTGCCGACGTCGCGCACGATCGCGACGCGGGCTTCCGGGCCGGTGACGCTGTGCGGCGACTTGTACCAGGCCTGGATCGGCAGCACGTGGTCGTTGTTGCCCTTGTTCTGGGCGATGCCGAGCAGAACGCGGGGGTCGACCGGAGCGAGCAGCACGGCGTCGTCGAAGGCCGTCGAGGCGCCGGTGTACTGCAGTCGATCGGCGAAGGGATCGACCATGTGCTGCCAGCCGGTCGCATCGGCCACGGCGTAGGTCGGACCGGCGGATGTCTGGAGTCGGGCGATCCGCATCAGACGACCGCCGTCATTCCGCCGTCGACGTAGACGACCTGGCCGTTGACGAAGTCCGAGGCGCGTGAAGAGAGAAACACGAGGGTGCCCACAAGGTCTCGGGTATCGCCCCATCGCCCCGCCGGGGTGCGCGTCTTCACCCACGCACTGAACGCTTCATCGTCGACGAGCGCCTGTGTGAGCTCCGTCGCGAAGTAGCCGGGGGCCAGCGCGTTGACCTGGATGCCGCTGGGACCGAGATCGGCGCACATGCCCTTGGTCAGCATTGCTATGCCGCCCTTGGTCGCCGCGTAGGCGGCGATGCCGGGACGACCGAGCTGCGATTGCACCGAGCCGATGTTCACGATCTTCCCCGATCCGCGGCCCACCATGCCCCGCGCGACCCGCTGTCCCACGAAGAACGCGCTCGACAGGTTGGTGGCGACCAGGTCGTTCCAGTCGCCGAGGCCGAACTCTGTGAAGGGCGCCCGGCGCTGAATACCCGCGTTGTTGACGAGGATGTCGATATCGCCCATCTCCTGTTCGATGCGCGTGATGCCCGAGTCGACGGCGTCGGGATCGGTGACGTCGAACGTGGCGGTGCCGACCTCGGCGTCGGCGGCATCCAGCACCGATAGCCGAGCGGCGTCGAGCGTCTTCTGGTCGCGACCGTGCAGCACGACCCGCGCGCCCGCAGCCGCCAGGCCGCCGGCGAGCGTCAGGCCGATTCCGCGGCTCGATCCGGTGACGAGCGCGGTGCGCCCCGTGAGGTCGAAGAGGTCTGTCTCAGCGCGAGGCACGGGCAAGGTATTCCTTTCGTGAGACGATGGCGGTGGGGCGGGTGCGCACGTCCTCGTCCGTGTCGAGCGACGCATCCTGCAGCGAGGTCAGGTCGCGACCGCGGGTCTCTCCGGCACGATGAATGTGGTGGCGAACGTGATCGCGGCGAGCACGAACACGTAGGTCGCCAGGGGCCACCACGCGCCGCCGGAGATTCCGATGAACCACGCGCCGAGAACGGGCGCCAATCCGCCGGCGAGGACAGCGCTCAGCTCGCGCGATGTCGCGACGCCGATATACCGGTGCCGGTTGCCGAACAGTTCAGGCAGCAGCGCACACTGCGATCCGAGCATCGTGTTCACACCGAATCCGATGGCCACGGCGATCACCACGATCACGACGACGGGGTTGCCCAGCGACAGCAGCCACCAACCCGGGAAGGCGAGCACCAGAAGGAACAGCGCGCCGAACCGGTAGACGGGCAGTCGACCGAAGCGGTCGGAGAGGTGACCGGCGAACGGCACCGACACGATGCCGACGAGCGATCCCACGGCGACGGCCAGCGGGCCGATCCACGCGCCGACGCCGATGGTGCCGACGACGAAGCTCACAGCCAGCGTATTGAAGAGGTAGGAGCCGCCGTTCTCGGCCATGCGCAGTCCGATGCCGCGAAGCACATTGGGGAAGGAGCTGGTGAAGATCTCCTTGAGGGGGCTGTCCGCCACCTGGTCCTGCTTCTCGAGCTGCACGAACGTCGGGCTCTCTCGCAGGCGGAGCCGAATGAACAGCGCGACGCCGATGAGCACGATCGATGCCAGGAACGGGATGCGCCACACACCGGCGAGCAGCACCTCGGTGGGCAGCGTGCCGAGATACACGAAGACACCCGCGGCGAGCAGCGTGCCCGCCTGGATGCCGATGAACGGCAGGGCGGCGAAGAATCCGCGGCGACGCACGGGCGCGTACTCGGCCATCAGCACGGTTGCTCCTGCCTGTTCGGCGCCTGCGCCGAATCCCTGCAGCAGGCGCATGAGCACGAGCAGTGCCGGGGCCCAGAGCCCGATCTGGTCGTAGGTCGGCAGCGCGCCCACGAGCGTGGATGCCCCGCCCATCAGCGCGATGGTGACCAGCAGCACCCACTTGCGGCCGAGCCTGTCTCCGATGGTTCCGAAGAAGATGCCTCCGAGCGGACGGGCGATGAAGCCGACTCCGAACGTGGCGAAGCTGGCCACGAGGCCGGCGGCCGGGTCGAGGTCTGTGAAGAAGACCTTCGAGAAGATGAGCGCCGAGGCCAGACCGTACAGCGCGAAGTCGTAGTACTCGAGAGCACTGCCGACACTGGAGGCGAGGGTGGCCCGCCGAAGATTCGCCGCGTAGTCCGGGTCGTCTGATGCCCTGGCGGGTGTGGATGGTTGGTTCGTCGTCACGGTCGTTCCCCTTGCCCGGGCTGCTCTGCCCGACGAGACCGACGCTAACACCATGCTGAACGGAGTTCAACATTCTGAACGAATTAAATTCGGGTCATTTTTCGATGCGCTGCCATACGAGTCACGCGACGAGGAGCGGCCTCGTCAACTCGTCTGCGGCGGCGCGCAGGGCGTCGAGAACCTCGGAGCGCAGCTCCTCGGTGTCCCCCGGGTGCACGAGCGAGGCACCGATACTGAATGAGGGCTCACCCACCCGACTCGAGGGGATGAGCACGGCCAGTCCGAGCACGCTGAGATGCACTTCGCCGTCGTCGACGGCATACCCCTGCGCTCGCGTCTCCTCGAGCTTCGCCTGGAGCGACGCCAAGTCGGCGGTGGAACGATTCGTCAGGGTGACGAGATGACTCGGCTCCCGGAAGAGCGCCTCGATGCGCGCAGGATCGAGTTCGGACAGCAACGCGGTGCCGACCGCGGTCGCAGAAGCCGGGTACCGGTCTCCGACGCTCGCCGACAGAGGAAAGCGTTCGCGTCCCTCGTAGACGGCGAGGTACAGCACCCTGACTCCGTCGAGCATCGCGATCTGCACGAGCTGCGTGCGCAGCACCTCGGATTCCTCGCAGATGCGATAGAACTCGCGAATCTGGTCGAACCCGGCGAGATAGGCGCTGCCCAACTCGACCGCACGACGCCCGAGCAGAAAACCCCCCTCGGTGCGGCGCACCAGGCCGCCCTCCTCGAGAGAGGCGCACAGGTTGGAGGTCGACGACTTGGCGATGCCGAGTTCCCGCGCGATATCGCTGAGAGCCCGCGCACGCCCCGGCGTCTCGGCCAACAGATCGAGGATCTTGACCGCCTTCACGACAGCGGGGGCGAGTGCACCCTTGTCGGCGTCGATGTCTGGAACCGCCATGGTCTCCCTCTCGGCCCGAGCCGTCGGTTAGTAGAACTCGACCGTATCAACCCGGTTGATGAGTTGCTCACCGTCGAGGTAGCGTCGCGCGTTCTCGGCGAAGAGCTCGGCGATCAGCCTGTCCTCCTCCGAATTGAGGGCCGCCGTATGCGGACTCACGAGCACATGCGGAGAATCCCAGAGCGGGCTCTGGGCGGAGAGAGGCTCGGACGCGAACACATCGAGAGCGGCGAATCCGATGCGGCCGTCGTCGAGGGCGGCGACAAGCGCCTCCTCGTCGATGACCGTTCCTCGACCTACGTTGACCAGCGTCGTTCCCGGCGCCACGTTCGCCAGAACCCGCGCGTCGATCATCTTCTCCGTGGCCGCCGTGCCCGGCAGCGTCACGACGATCCCGTCGACCCGTGACACGACATCCGCGAGGTCGTCGGTGCTCACGAGCTCGTCGACACCCTCCACCGGCGTGCTGTGCCTGCTCGTTCCGACCACCGTCGCGCCGAGCGCCTTCAGTTTTCGGGCGGTCTCGCGGCCGATGCTTCCCAGCCCCACGACGAGGATGGTCTGCTGGCCGAGGTGCTTCATGTTCCACCGGCCGGTCCAGCGGTGCTCGCGCTGCTGCTGCTGCAGGCGCGGGAGCGTCTTCGCGCCGGCGAGCAGTCCGAACAGTGCGAACTCGGCGAGCGGTCCGACGTGCACCCCGGCCGATGAGGTGACGGCCACGCGCTCGAGCTGTTCCTCGGTCAGACCCGCCTTCTTCACCTGGGCCCCCACACCGGCGGGCATCCCCTGCACCCAGCGCAGACCGGGGTTCGAATCGGCCGCTCGCTTGAGCGCGGTGGCCGACTCGTCAGGCAGGCCGTAGAGCACCTCGGCACTGTCGATCAGCTCCTCGAACCGTGCCTGCTGGTCGGGAGTGCGCTCGAACGCGGGGTCTCCTGAATGGTCTCCGGCGAAGCGCATCGGAGGCAGCAGGGCCTGGTCGCGGATGAAGTCGATGCGCGGTTCTCGCGAAACGACCATCTCGATGAGCTCTTCGCTGATCGGGGTCGCCGCCACCACGCGGAGTCGCTGGTCTTCTCGGGTCACGTCGTCGTCCTTAGAAATCCGTAAACTGGTCGACAACAGTCTACTCGGCTATTCACTCTAGTGAACAGTGTTCTATATGCTGGTCGCATGTCAATGGCGCATGAGGCTTCCTCCCCCCCACACCTCTCTATAGGCATGATCGGGCTCGGCAACATGGGAACGCCCATGGCCCTGAACCTCATTGCGGCCTTCCCCGACCGGGTCTCCGTGACCGGCCGCTCAAAGAGTCGGGCCGCCGATGTTCTCGCCGCCGGCGCGACCTGGGCCGAGACTCCCGCCCAGCTGGCCGATACCAGCGACGTCGTCATCCTCATGGTCCCCGATCTCCCCCAGGTCAACGAGCTTCTCTTCGGCGACAAAGGCATCGCCGCGGCCGACACCGAGTGCGTGGTGGTCGTCTGCTCCTCGGTCTCGCCCACGGGCATCCGCTCGACCGACGAACGACTGCGCGAGCGGACCGACGGTCGGATGCGCGTCGTCGACGCTCCCGTCTCTGGCGGAACGGAGGGCGCATCCGCGGCAACACTGTCGATCATGGTCGGTGGCGCCGACGGCGATGTCGCCATCGCCCTGCCGGTTCTCGCAGCCTGCGGAACGCCCGTGCACCTCGGCCCGCTCGGCTCCGGCGACATCGCCAAGGCCTGCAACCAGCTGATCGTGGCCGCGACGATGGCCGCCGTCAGCGAGGCCAGCGTCATCGCCGAACGATCGGGCCTCGACCTCGACACTCTCCTGACACTCCTGCAGGGCGGCTACGCGGGCAGTCGCGTGCTCGAGACCAAGAAAGACAGGCTCGTCGCACGCGACTACTCGCCTTCGGGCGTCGCCCGCTTCATGGTCAAAGACCTGTCATTCGCCCACGCCGCGGCCGTCGATACGGCCACGACGACGCCGATTCTGGATGCGCTCCGCTCCCAGTTCGACGGCCTCGTCGCAGCGGGTCTCGGCGACGACGACCTCGCCGTCATTCACCGCTATATCGAAGACCTCGACCAACCCCGTTAGCTACGCTGTAGAACACAGACCAACACCTAGGAGACCAGACAGTGTCAGACACTTCAAGTTCGACGGCCACCGCCAACATCGGCGTGGTCGGCCTCGCCGTGATGGGGTCCAACCTCGCCCGCAACCTCGCCAGCCGCGAGGGCAACACGGTCGCCGTGTACAACCGCTCCCCCGAGCGCACCGACCTGCTCACCTCGGAGCACCCCGAGGCCGAATTCGTCGCGTCGAAGACGATCGAGGAATTCGTGGCCTCACTGCAGAAGCCGCGCACCGCGATCATCATGGTGCAGGCAGGCAAGGGCACCGACGCCGTCATCAGCCAGCTCTCCGACCTCTTCGAAGAGGGCGACATCATCGTCGACGGCGGAAACGCGCTCTTCACCGACACCATCCGTCGCGAGAAGGCCGTTCGCGAGCGCGGCATCAACTTCGTCGGCGCAGGCATCTCCGGCGGCGAGGAGGGCGCGCTCAACGGACCGAGCATCATGCCCGGCGGATCCGCCGAGGCCTATGAGACGCTCGGCCCGATCCTCGCGTCGATCGCGGCCGTCGCCGAGGGCGAGCCCTGCGTGACCCACGTCGGCACCGACGGTGCGGGGCATTTCGTCAAGATGATCCACAACGGCATCGAGTACGCCGACATGCAGCTCATCGCCGAGGCCTACGACCTGATCCGCCGCGGAACGGGCTACACCCCCGCCCAGATCGCCGACGTCTTCGCCGAGTGGAACAAGGGCGAGCTCGAGAGCTACCTCATCGAGATCACCGCCGAGGTGCTGCGCCAGGTCGACGCCGAGACGGGCCGCCCGCTCGTCGACGTGATCCTCGACCAGGCCGGCTCGAAGGGGACCGGAGTCTGGACCGTGCAGACCGCGCTCGACCTCGGCATCCCCGTTTCGGGCATCGCCGAAGCCGTCTTCGCCCGAGCCCTGTCGTCCAAGCCCGCCCAGCGCGCCGCATCCAGCGACCTGCCCGGCCCCAGCGAGACGGTCGCCGTCGACGACCCGGCCGGCTTCATCGAAGACGTGCGCAAGGCGCTCTACGCGTCGAAGATCATCGCCTACTCGCAGGGCTTCGACGCCATCGTCGCCGGCGCCGAGCACTACGGCTGGGACATCAAGAAGGGCGAGATCGCGAAGATCTGGCGCGGCGGCTGCATCATCCGCGCCCGCTTCCTCAACCGCATCACCGAGGCGTACGCCGAGAACCCGGGCCTCGTCGCCCTGGTCACCGCGCCGTACTTCACCGATGCGATCGCCGGCACGCAGGATGCCTGGCGCCGGGTCGTCGTGAGCGCCGTGCAGGCCGGAATCCCGACCCCCGCGTTCTCGTCGTCGCTCGCCTACTACGACGGGCTGCGCGCAGACCGCCTTCCGGCGTCGATCGTTCAGGGGCAGCGCGACTTCTTCGGGGCGCACACCTACAAGCGCATCGACAAGGAGGGCACGTTCCACACCCTCTGGTCGGGTGACCGCACCGAGATCGAGTCCGAGGGCTCCTCGCACTAGCACCTCTCGTTCCCTGAGCCTGTCGAAGGGCCCCCTTCGACAGGCTCAGGGAACGAAGCCGCTCGGAGTGCAAGACTGGAGGCGATATGTCCTCGTACTCAGACGAACCGGAACTCGAGGGGTACGTGCCGCATGGCGATCGGCCCCTCAGAAGCGAGCGCATGCGCCGGGCGATGCGCATCGTCGTCATCGTCGGTCTGGTCTGTCTCGTGCTCCCCGGCATTCTCACGACCGCGAGTTTCAGCCACGCCACAGCGGAGCGGGCGTGCGCCATCATTGCCCCGTACCAGGACCCCACGACCCAGGGGTCGTCTGCCCACTTCGAGCTGTTCGGCGACGGCGGCCTGGGCTGGCAGTGCTACACGGTGGGAGCCTACGGCGGCGACCGCAATGTCGCGCCGCTCGGGCTCTTCCCCGCCATTCCCACCCGGCCGGAGCCGGGCCAGGTCAGCTGAGGCGGGTCGCGACCTCTCGGGCCGACGGGTTCGTGGCGCTGGAGCCGTCGGGGAAGATCACCGTCGGAACCGTCTGATTGCCGCCATTGAGCGATGCCACCAGCTCGGCGGTGCCGTCGACCTCTTCGATGTTGACCTCGGTGTAGCCGATGCCCTGCTTGTCGAGCTGGCTCTTCAGGCGTGCACAGTAACCGCACCAGGACGTGGAGAACATGGTGATGGTGCCGGCCGCGGGAGTGTAATCCATGCCTGAAAGCCTACGCTCGAATCGAGCTCAGGCGTCCCCGTCGAACATGCTCGTGACGGAGCCGTCTTCGAAGACCTCGTGAATGGCTCGCGCGATCAGCGGAGCGATCGGGAGGATCGTCAGCTTGTCGAAACGCTTGTCGAGAGGCAGGGGAAGCGTGTCGGTGACAACGACCGAGTCGATGAAGTCCGACTGCAGGATCTCGGTGGCCGGGTCGGAGAACACCGCGTGGGTGGCCGCGACGACGACGCTGAGCGCACCGGCCTTCTTCAAAGCCTCGGATGCCGCGACGATCGTGCGGCCGGTGTCGATGAGGTCGTCGACCAGCAGGCAGACACGCCCGCTGACGTCGCCGACGATCTCGTGAACCGAGACCTGATTGGGCACCAGCGGATCGCGGCGCTTGTGGATGATGGCCAGCGGCGCGCCGAGCTTGTCGCTCCAGATGTCGGCGACGCGCACGCGTCCCATGTCGGGCGAGACCACGGTGAGGGTCGACGGGTCGAGCTCGGTGCGCATGTGCGCCATGAGAACGGGCATCGCGAAGAGGTGGTCGACGGGGCCGTCGAAGAATCCCTGGATCTGGGCGGCATGCAGGTCGACCGACATGATGCGATCGGCGCCGGCAGCCTTGAACAGGTCGGCTACGAGTCGGGCCGAGATCGGCTCGCGGCCGCGACCCTTCTTGTCTTGCCGCGCGTAGGGGTAGAAGGGGGCGACGACGGTGATGCGCTTGGCGGATGCCCGCTTCAGGGCGTCGACCATGATGAGCTGCTCCATGAGCCACTCGTTGATGGGCGCGCTGTGCGACTGGATGACGAAGACGTCGGCGCCTCGCACGCTCTCGTCGTAGCGCACGTAGAGCTCGCCGTTGGCGAAGGTGCGGGCGTCGGTCGGAAGAAGGTCGGTGCCGAGTGCGGCCGCGACATCGATCGCGAGCTGTGGGTGGGCGCGTCCGGATGCGACCAGAAGGCGCTTCTCCCCGGTGGAGGTGATGTCCGACAAATTAGTCTCCACTCTGTTCTGACGCACTCTGTTCAGATGCATGCTCGTCTGCGGCGATCGCCGCAGCTGTTCCCGGTCGGTTCGTGGCGACCCAGCCCTCGAGGTTCCGCTGCGGAGCGACGTTGATTGCCAGCGCTCCGGCCGGCACGTCTTTTCGGACGACCGTTCCTGCACCTGTGTACGCTCCGTCACCAATTCTAACGGGGGCGACGAACACGTTGTGCGACCCGGTGCGCACGTGCGACCCGACGATCGTCTTGTTCTTGTTCACGCCGTCGTAGTTCGCGGTGATGGTGCCCGCGCCCACGTTCGACGCGACCCCCACCGTGGTGTCGCCGATGTACGAGAGGTGCGGAACCTTGCTGCCCGCCCCGATGGTCGAGTTCTTCGTCTCGACGAATGTGCCGATCTTGCCGCCGGCCTCGAGGATCGTGTTCGGGCGCAGGTAGGCGAAGGGGCCGACGCTGGCACCGGCACCGATGACCGACAGGGTCGCATCCGTTCGTTTCACCTCGGCGCCCTCGCCGATCTCGCAGTCGACCAGGGTGGTGTCGGGGCCGATGATGGCCCCGGTCGCGATAACGGTCGCGCCCCGGATCTGCGTTCCGGGAAGAATCTCGACATCGTTGGCGATGCTCGCCTTGAGGTCGATCCAGGTGGTGGCCGGGTCGTGCACGGTCACACCCGCCAGCTGCCAGCCGCGCACGATGAGCGCGTTGAGCTTGGCGGCGGCCACGCTCAGCTGCGCACGATCGTTGATGCCTTCGACCAGCCAGGGTTCCGAGACGGGGACCGCGGCGACCTCGGAGCCGGCCGCACGAAGCAGGCCGACGACGTCGGTGAGGTACTTCTCGCCCTGCGAGTTCTGGGTGTCGAGCGAGGCGAGGGTGTCGCGCAGCTCGGACAGCCCGAAGAGGTAGACGCCCGCATTGATCTCGGCGATGGCGAGCTCGGACTCGGACGCGTCGCGGTGCTCGACGATGCTCTGCAGTCGACCGTCGTTGTCGCGAACGATGCGACCGTAGCCCGTGGCGTCGTCGAGGAAGGCCGACAACAGCGTCGCCGACGACGAACCGGCGCGGTGCGACTCGATGAGGGCCGTGAGCGTCGCCGCGTCGAGCAGGGGCACGTCGCCGTTGACGACGAGGACCTCTCCGGTGAAGTCGGCGGGGAGGGCTGCGACGGCCTGTTCGACCGCTCGACCCGTTCCGGGAACCTCGTCCTGGTCGACGATCATTCCGCCGGGCAGCTGCTCGTCGATCACCTCGGCCAGCTGATCGCGCTCGTGACGAACGACGGCGACCGTGTATGCGGCATCCATTTCACGGGCGGTGGCGAGCACATGGCTCACGATCGGGATACCCGCGAGGGTGTGCAGCAGCTTGGGCTTGGCGGACTTCATGCGCGTGCCCTGGCCTGCAGCCAGGATCACGATGGCCAGGTGGGAATCGGTCAATGCTCTGCTCCGTTTTCTGGCTGCGGCGCGACGTCCATCGTCGTCCGCGGTGCGGTGTGCGTCGCCTCAACGATACCGGCAGCGGGCTCGCCGATGCTGCACGTGGGCGGTGCGCGCGAGGGTCGCGGCGAGGCATACTTGCGCTATGACACGAGGAGTCGGCCCTCTGGCCATGGCGCTCGGCATCCTGCTTCTGGCCGGATGCTCGGCCGACGGCGCACCGGCCCCGCGCGAGACGGGTACGGTCCAGGATGGCGCGGCCGCCGAGGACTCGCGCCCCGTGATTGCCCCCGGCACCACGGCCGCCACCGGTGCATTCGTCGACACGTCGGCCGTGACCGGTTCCGTGTCGATCCGGGTGAACGACACCGGCATCTTCGAGCTCGTCGTGACCGATCTGGTGGTGCCGGATTCCTCCGCCGTGCAGTTCACACTCACGGCCGACGCTCTCTCCCCCGATGAGCAATGTCTCGACTCCGACTGGCGTTTCGGCCTCGGCCAGGCGGAGCAGGGTCACGATCCGTCAGTTCCCCTGGTGTTCCCCATCGGCGGCAGCGACGGCATCGGCCAGGGCGATCTCTCGTTTATCCGCGAGGTCGTCGTCACCCGCGCGGCCTCCGGGGACGCTCCAGACAAGGCCTGCCCCATCCCGCTGCTCTCCCACGCTCCCCTCGTGTGGAGCATCCCCGATCTGCGCCCCGGCCTCGAGGTCGTCGACTCCGGACCGGTCACGGGCGCAATGGGCACAGTGACGCTCGCCGGCGCAGAGCCGGCTGCCTACACCGTCGCTCAGGGAGACACACTCGCCGCCGTGGCGGATCGCTTCGGCATCGCCCTCGACGACCTCTTCTATCTGAACCCGCGACGCTCCCCGAACCCCGAGGACTCGCACGCCTTCACCGGCGAAGTTCTCAACCTGTCTCGCACGAACCGCTGACGTCAACCGGCGCCGACCCGGCGTTCGGGGGCGTTTCGGGGCGCGCGAAAGCGCGGAGCGTGCCCGCTCGAGCGTTCGGGTGGTCTGCGGAGTGACCTCGATACGCGGTGCTCGTTCCTCGCGCCGCTACTCGATCGGCGCAGTGATGAGTGTCGGTCGCGCCTACTCCTCGGGCAGCACTGGGTGGAATCCGGGCGCGCTGCATCGTCGACGCTCGACGGAGGCGCTCTCGTCGACCCTGCGTCGCTCGAGTGGGTAGCCCTTCGACAGGGTCAGGGAACGGTGCGGCTGTTCTCGTCTCCTTTGCGTGCGTCGACGAGGCTTTGCCCTTCGACAAGCTCGAGGAACGGGGCGGTTGTTCTCGTTTCCCTTGCGTTGGTCGACGAGGCTTTGCCCTTCGACAAGCTCAGGGAACGAGGCGGCGGTTCTCGTGTCCCCTGCGTTGGTCGAGTAGGCCGCTTGCGGCCATATCGAGACCCCGGGTGTGGTGGTTAGAAGGGGCAGTCGGCGAGGTCCTCCTCCGGGGGTGTCACGTTCTGTGTGGCGGCTTTGATCAGGGCCTTGGGTGCGGGCCGCATCCGGCCTTCGGGCCGGACTGTGTAGATGTGCCCTGCGGGTGAGGTGGCGGTGAGGGTGTCGTCTCCGTTCTGGACGAACTGCCACCTCGTGTGGTGTTTCGCCCGGTGGTGGCCTGGGCTGAGTGGTGCCAGATTCTCTGGGATGGTGCCTCCGCCGTAGGCGTGGTCCTCGGTGTGGTCCATGTCTGCCTGCTCGGATGGAACCGTGCATCCCGGGAACACGCATTCCGGGTGCACCAGCCGGGCGTGATCGATCATCGCCGCGGTCGGCCGGTAGTCCCGGGGGTCGGTAGCCAGTATCCGCCCCGTGATCGGGTCGGTCAGGATCCTCCGCCACGACGTCGCGTCCGCGGTCAACTGGGCGGCGGTGGCGGGGTCGATGGGCCCGTACCCGCGAAGGATCGCCGCCTCGTCACCAATACCGAGGAGTGTCATCGCGGGAACCATGACGTGCACCCGTCCGCGGATTCCGCGGGTGGCCCCAGGGACCGACAGTTCTGCGTTGAGGAGCAGGTCGGTGAGGACATCGACCTTCAGGTGCCCCATNGGGCCAACAGGGTGAGTTGAGCCATGCCATCCGCTGCTGGGTCGATATAGATGCGTCGTGTCCCCGCCGCTTTCTCTGCCCGCTGGACCGCGGTCGACGGTTGGGCGAGTTCGACCTCGTGGCGGGCCTTCTTCTCGAGCTGCTTCGGATTCACCTCCGCCGCGAGCACCGCCAGGCGGGTGTCATASAGAGAAAGCGCCTCGCCCTCTAACCCGTCCGCGTGCTTCGCGATGACCTCCGCGTGCTCCCACGACACCGAACCCGCAGCCACCGCCGCCAGGGTTGCCGGGAGCCGGTCAACGAGGGCTGTGCTGGTGTCGACCAGGACCGCGGTTCGGTGTTCGGTGCGGCGGGTCATGAGGGCGAGTTCGGTGACGAGCTCGATGCGTTCGACCCGGGCGGCGGACCAGATCGGACCGGCTGTGGACGTGTCAACGGGTGCCTGGCGATGGAGCTCGCGGGCGGCGTCGGTGACGCGTCTGGCCCTGACTGCGGATAGGCGGGCTATCTGCGTGTCGAGGGCGGCGACCTCATCGAGCGCGACCAGGTACGGGTCGGGCTCGGAGGGTGGGCTTTCGAATGTCATGGGACAAGTCAAACAGTGACCACCGACATCGGGTCGGAACGAGCATTCGATGCTTGACCAGCGGAAACGGCTGTGGATAAGTGTCGTTGGGCTTGGGCTGTGGAGGAGGAGTCGTGGCCTGGTGGGGTGCCCTTCGACAGGCTCAGGGAACGGGTCTCGACCGAACGGGGGTGCCCTTCGACAGGCTCAGGGAGCGGGTCTCGATACGTGCGCAGGGGCGGCAGAGGGCCGGCGCGCACATGTCCCCCGTGAGGGGGATGCGGGTGTCGGAGGCCTCCCCCTAGGGTTGAATCCACGAGCCGGGCTCGCAGCACTGCGGCTCGATTGTCCATCGCAAGACGGAAAGCAGGCGCCATGTCACTGACAGACCCAGCACAGACCGACCCAGCCCAGACCTCTCCCGCCCAGGCCGACCCGGCCCAGGTTCTCCCCCGGGTCAAGGATGCCCATGGCCCGGCCCTCGAGATCCGGGGCCTCACGAAGCGTTTCGGCGCCAAGGTCGCCGTCGACAACCTGTCGCTGACCGTGCCGTCGGGCTCGTTCTACGGCCTCGTCGGCCCCAACGGAGCGGGAAAGACGACCACGCTCTCGATGGCGACGGGCCTCATGAGACCCGATGCGGGCGACATCGTCATCCACGGCGTGAACGTGTGGCACGACCTGCTGAAGGCGAAGCGCCTGGTCGGTGTGCTCTCCGACGGGGTGCGGCTCTTCGACCGCCTCACCGGAACGCAGCTCGTGACCTACGCCGGACTGCTCAGCGGAATGGACCGCGCGACCGTGGCCGAGCGCACGAACGACCTGCTCAACCTGCTCGACCTCGAATCGGCCGGCGGCACCCTCGTGGTCGACTACTCCGCCGGAATGACCAAGAAGATCGCCCTGGCCTGCGCCCTCGTGCACGCACCGAGCCTGCTCGTGCTCGACGAGCCGTTCGAGTCGGTCGACCCCGTTTCTGCCGCGAACATCCGCGACATCCTCGACGGCTTCGTGAAGTCGGGAGGCACCGTGATCGTGTCGAGCCACGCCATGGACCTGGTGCAGCGCATGTGCGACCACGTCGCCGTGATCGCCCAGGGCCGAGTGCTCGCCGCGGGCACCACAGAAGAGGTGCGCCAGGGCTCCACGCTCGAAGACCGCTTCGTCGACCTCGTCGGAGGACGCCGCACAGGAGAGGGACCGGAATGGTTGCGACTCTCGTAAAACTGCGCTTTCTCATTCTCGCGAACAGCCTGAAGGGAAAGCCCTGGCAGATCGTCGCCGTGGTGATCGGCGCACTCTACGGAATCGGTGTGCTCTTCGGCGCGGTGATCGGGCTCAGCGCCCTGAGCCTCGCCCCCACCGAACTGGCGCGCACCATCACGGTGCTGGCCGGTGCCGCGACGATACTCGGCTGGATCGTGCTCTCGCTCATCGGGCCCGGAACCGACCAGACGGTCGAACCCTCGCGGCTCGCGATCTTCCCGATTCCCCTGAACAAACTCGTGCTCGCCCTCGCCGTCAGCGGCGTCCTCGGCGTTCCCGGAATCGTCACCTCGATCGCCGCCCTCTCTACAGCTGTGACGTGGTGGGCGCATCCACTCGCCGCCCTGGCGGCCGTCGTGTGCGCCGTGATCGGTGTGTTCACGTGCGTCGTCGGCTCGCGGGCCGTCACCGCTCTGAGCACGGGGCTCGGCTCCGGCCGTCGCTTCCGCGAGGCCAAGGGAATCCTGATCTTCATCCCCCTGATCCTTCTCGGCCCGATCATGATCGGTCTCACCGCGCTGGTGCGCGGGTCTCTGGATGCCCTCCCCGGCATCGCAGACATCGTCGCGTGGACGCCGCTCGGCGCGATCTGGTCGGTTCCCGGCTACATCGTCGAGGGGAATGGCGGCCGGGCCGCGGCCGGATTCGCCATCGGTCTCGCGACCCTCGCCATCCTGACCCTCGTCTGGCGGGCGAGCCTGCGGCACGCTCTTGAGAACCCCGCCCGTGCGTCGTCGCCCACGAAGAACGGAACCCGCAAGCTCGGTCTCTTCGGCGTGTTCCCGGCCACGCCCTGGGGTGCCGTCGCCGCGCGGGCACTCACGTACTGGCTGCGCGATCCGCGCTACGCGCAGTCGCTCATCGTCATTCCGCTGGTGCCCGTTCTGCTCTTCGTGTACTCGGGCAACATGGGCAGCAATGGCGTGATCAACGCGCTCGGCCCGGTTGTGGCGCTGCTGCTGGCGCTGTCGATCTTCACCGATATCTCGTACGACAACACCGCCTTCGCGCTGCACCTGTCGACGGGAGTCTCGGGGCGCGACGACAGACTCGGTCGCGTGATCGCCCTCGGCGTCTTCGCCGTTCCCGTCTCGGTGCTGCTGACGATCGCCTCGGTCTGGTTCACGAATTCGTGGCAGGTGCTGCCCGGTCTGCTGGGCATGGTGGTCGGCCTGCTGCTCTCGGGTTTCGCGCTGTCGTCGGTCATTTCCGGCAGGTTCGCTTTTCCCGTTCCCGCGCCGGGCGAGAGCCCGTTCAAGGCGCGGCCGGGCGGTGGCTTCATGCTGACCCTCTCGACCTTCGCCACGTGGGGCGGCCTCATCGTGCTCGTGCTGCCCGAGTCGGTTCTGGCCATCGTCGGCTTCGTCACGGGCGAGGCGATCTACGGCTGGCTCGCCCTGGTCGTGGCGTTGGTTCTGGGCTCCGTCATGCTCGTGATCGGAGTGCGCTGGGGCGGATCGATCCTCGACCAGCGCGGACCCGAGCTGCTCGTCGAGCTGCAGTCCAACAAGTAGCTGCAGTCCAACAAGTAGTTGCAGTCCAAAAGTAGGCGAGCAGTACTCTCGAGGCATGCACGGCACCATCGACTCGCTCTATCGCTACCCGGTTAAGGGGCTCACTCCCGAGCACCTCGACCGGGTAGCGCTCGAGGCGGGCCGGGCGTTTCCGGCCGACAGGCTGTTCGCCCTGGCCAAGCCCACGGGCGCCTACGACGCCGTGAACTTCGTTCCCCTGTCGAAGCGCGAGTACTTCGTGCTGCTCAACACCGACCGGCTGGCCGGCCTCGCCGCGAGCTATGACCCGGCGAGCCGCACGATGCGCGTGACGGTGCAGGGGCATCCGGTGCTCGAGGCAGACTTCGCCACGGCCGAAGGACGCGCCGAGTTCGTCGAGCTGTATGCCCGAGTCGCCGACCTGCCCGACGGCGTGCGGCCCGTGCTGGCCGAACAGCCGGGCTACAACTTCACCGACAACGCGAACGACGGCCCGCGCATGATGAACACGATCTCGCTCATCAATCGCGCATCCATTCGCGACCTCGAGCAGAGAATTGGGCGCGAGCTCGACCCTCTGCGCTTTCGAGCCAACGTCTACCTCGAGGGCCTCGAGCCGTGGGCCGAGCGGCAATGGATCGGCCGCGAGCTGCAGCTCGGCGGCTCCGGCGAGCTCGGCGGCTCCGGCGGCGTGACCGTGCGGGTGGTCGAGGAGACCGAGCGCTGCGCCGCCACCGAGGTCGACCCCACGACCGCCCGCCGCGACGTGCCCGTGGTGCGGCTGCTGCACGAGAACTACGGCCACGAGATCATGGGCGTGTTCGCCGAGGTGCTCTCGGCCGGTGAGCTCGCCGTCGGCGACGCGGTGTCGGTGCGCGAGGAGACGGCGGCATGACCGACGACGAGACGGTCATCGTCTCGGCCCGCCGGATGCTCACGGCCGACGTGTGCGAGTTCGAGTTGCGTCGCGCAGACGGCGGGCTGTTCGAACCGGCCGAGCCGGGATCCCACATCACGGTGCACACCCCCTCCGGCGAGGCCCGCAGCTACTCGCTGACAGCGGATGTGAGCGACCGCAGCCGCCGGGTGATCGCGGTGCGTCGCGACGAGAACGGCCGCGGCGGCTCGCGCAGCATGGTCGACGAGGTTCACGACGGCGACGAGCTCGTGATCTCCGCCGCACGCAACGACTTCGACCTGGTGGATGCCCCGTCGTACCTGCTCGTGGCGGCGGGCATCGGAATCACCCCGATTCGGGCCATGCTGATCGAGCTGCTCCGTCGCGGGGTCACGGATGTCCGGCTCGTCTACCTGAGTCGCTCGCGCGACGAGACGCCCTATCTGGAGGAGATAACAGAGCTGATCGAGCCGACCGCGGCCGGTGCCGAGCGCTCGATCACCCTGCACCACCGCACCCTCCAGGGCGCCTTCGACTGGTGGCCGCTGCTCGAGGCGCCCGGGGAGCGCCACCTCTACGTCTGCGGACCCGAGCCGCTGCAGAACGAACTGCGAGCACTCACAATGCACTGGCGCCCGAGCCGGGTGCACATGGAGGACTTCGCCGGAGTCTCCGCGTTCGGCGAGATCAGCCTTCCGTTCGAGGTCAACTGGCAGCCCACGGGAGCCCGCATCCCCGTGCCCGGCGACCAGACGATGCTGGCCGCCCTCGAGGGTGCCGGCATCGACGTCGACAGCTCCTGCGGCAGCGGAACGTGCGGAACCTGCCGGCTCAGGCTCGTCGAGGGCGAGGCCGATCACCGCGACGTCGTGCTCACCGAGGGCGAGCGGGCGCACTTCGTGATGCCGTGCGTTTCGAGGGCCGCGGGCGAACGTCTGGTCGTCGCTCCCCTGTGATGCAGCCCCCAGGAGTGGGGTGGCATGGGGAGTTCTCCCCATTTACTCTCGGTAGTGTCCCCGTGCTTGAATGTCCCGGTGCCCCTGTGCCCACTTCATGGGGTGCGCGACGTTCATAAATGACTCGACCGACGTGAAGATGAGGACCGTGTGAGGCTGTTCGAGGCACTGCGCCGCCGCAAGGCGACTGCTGCGTCGGTGGCGACCGTCACGGTCTTCTCGCTCGCGGTCACCACCATGGCGTTCCTGTACCAGGGAGTCACCACCGCCGACGTCGAGCTCAACGACGGCGGCGTCTGGGTCACGAAGCCCTCGGGTCTCCTCGTGGGCCACCTCAACTACCAGGCCCAGCTGCTCGACGGCGGCCTGAAGATGACGTCGAGCGACTTCGACATCCTGCAGCACGACGAGACCGTCATCACCGTCGATAACGCCACCGGATCGCTGGCGCCCATCGACCCCGTGTCGGTGACACTGGGCAATGCCGTGGCGCTGCCGGCCGAGTCATCCGTCACGATGGGCGGCAATACGCTCGCCGTCGTCGACGACAAGACCGGCGACCTCTTCACCACCCGCGCCAACGACGTGGCCAACTTCCTTCCCGACCCCGAGAAGCCGCAGCTCGCCCTCGGCTCCGGCGCGTCCGCCACGGTGGATGTCGATGGCGGGGTTCACGCGCTGTCGCCCGCGTCTGGCGAGATGGTCACCATCGCGCTCGACGAAAACGGCGTGCCGCTCGAACCCGTCACCAACGGGTTCCCCGAAACCGAGGAAGACGCCGCGCTCACCATGACGACCGTGGGCGACGACGCCGTGGTCTTCGACTCGGCCAACGGCATCGCCTACCTGCCGGGCGGCAAGAAGGTCGAGGTCGCCGACTCGACCGGCGGCGTGCTGCAGGAGACCGGCCCCGAGTCCGACGCGGTGCTCATCAGCACCGACACCTCGCTCATCCGCCAGCCCCTCGACGGCGGCGCGGCCACCGCGACGTCGGCCGGAAAGCCGGGCAAGCCGGCCGCTCCGGTCTACCTCGCCGGATGCGCGTACGCCGCCTGGGCCATCTCGAACGCCTACCTGCGCGATTGCACCGGCGACGACAAAGACGTGCAGACCACGATCGACGGTCTCACCGCGCAGGCCCAGCTCGTCTTCCGCGTCAACCGCAACGTCGTCGTTCTCAACGACCTGACCTCGGGTGCCGTCTGGCTCGTCAACCAGGACATGAAGAAGGTCGAGAACTGGGACGACATCGTTCCTCCGCCGGACGAGAACGAGACCGAAGAAGAAGACGACAGCACCGAAGAGGAGCTGCAGGTCATCCTGCCCGAGCGCAGCGACGAGAACACTCCGCCGATCGCCGAAGACGACCAGCTCGGTGTGCGGGCCGGCCGCACCGTCGTGCTGCCCGTGCTCGACAACGACTCCGACCCCGACGGCGACGTTCTCACCGCCACGCTGAAGGGCTCGCAACCCTCGATCGGCGAGGTGCAGCCCATTCTCGGGGGCGTGGCCATGCAGGTCATCGTCGACCCCGACGCATCCGGAACCGGCACATTCACCTACACGGCCGACGACGGCCGGGGCGGCACGGCGGATGCGACGGTGACGTTGACCGTCAAGGCTCCCGGCACGAACGAGGCGCCGGTTCAGAAGCGCGTTCCGAAACAGCTATGCGAGGTCGGATCGACCTGCTCCTACAACCTTCTTCCCGACTGGATCGACCCGGACGGCGACGACATGTTCGTGCGCTCCGCGACCGCCGACGGGGCGAACCAGATCCAGTTCCGGGCCGACGGAGAGCTCACGATCACCGTGCTCGACCCCGACGCCGGTCGCAAGAACGTGACCGTGGTCGTCTCCGACGGCGTGACCGACACCGAGGGCACGGTGGCCTTCCAGGTGAGCGAGTCGGGAACGCTCCTTCCCGTCACCAACGCCGACCATGTCGTGACTCGGGCCGGACAGCAGGTCACCATCTCGCCGATGTCGAACGACTACGCCCCCAGCGGCGCCCCGTTGCGTCTCGCGAAGGTGAATCCGGTTCCGGGCGCCGAGATCACGCCCGACTACACGACGGGAACCTTCGACTTCACGGCAGCCGCGCCCGGCGACTACTACGTTCAGTACCTCGTCACAGACGGGCCCAAGACTGCTCCGGGAATCGTGCGCGTCACGGTCGTCGGAGACACCACGGCCGACCAGGCGCCCATCGCGGTACGCGACGTGGCGCTGCTCACCAAGGGTCGCTCCGTGCTCACCGACGTGCTCGCGAACGACTTCGACCCCGCCGGCGGCATCCTCGCGGTGCAGTCCGTGCAGGTTCCCGAAGGGCTCGGCGTGAGCGTCGAGGTTCTCGAGCACCAGATCCTGCGCATCACCGACACGGGCATCTCCGAGCCGGCGAGCATCAGCTACACCGTGACCAACGGGGTGAAGTCGGCCAAGGGTGAGGTCTTCATCGTTCCGATCCCCGCCCCTGAGAAGCTGCTGCCTCCGGTGGCCACAGACGACACGGTTACCGTGCGGGCAGGCGACGTCGCGACGATTCCCGTGCTCGACAACGACTATTCGCCCAACGGCGACACGATCACGCTGGCGCCCGCCCTCATCGCTCCACTGATCGACCCCGCCGACGGCGACATGTTCGTCGCTCAAGACGCGCTGCGCTTCAAGGCCGGGCCCGTGGCCAAGACCGTCCACGCCACCTACGAGGTCGTCGACAGCCAGGGCCAGCGCGATGCCGGCTACGTGACGATCCAGATCGTGGCCAACGACGAGGGAGCGAACTCGCCGCCCCGCCCGCGCGACGTCACGGTGCGGGCCCTCGAGGGCACGACCGTGCGCATCCCGATTCCCCTCGACGGCATCGACCCCGACGGCGACTCCGTGCAGCTCATCGGCCAGGGCGATGCCCCCACCAAGGGCCGCATCACCGAGGTCGGGCAGTCGTGGCTGCAGTACGAGGCCTACCCGACGTCCGTCGGAACAGACGCGTTCACCTACACCGTGCGCGACCGCAAGGGAGCCGAGGCCTCGGCCACCGTGCTCGTGGGCATCGTTCCCTCGTCGAGCGCGAACCAGCGGCCCTACGCCGTGAAGGACACGGTCTCGGTGCGTCCTGGACGCACCGTCGCGGTCGACGTTCTCGCGAACGACTCCGACCCCGACGGCGACCCCATCGCCATCCGGGAGAACGGTCTCGAGGTACCCGAGGGTGTCACCGGCGAGATCGACCGCGGACGCGTCACCGTGACCGCGCCCAAGACTGCCGGCGACTACCCGGTGCAGTACACGATCGTCGACCAGTACGGCGCCACCGCCGTGGGCCAGCTGCTCGTATCGGTGAGCCCGGATGCTCCGCTGCAGGCCCCGATCGCCCGGGACGACCTCGTGCTGGTCGCCGACGTGGTGGGTCGCACGACCACAGACGTCGACGTGAAGAAGAACGACGACGATCCCGACGGCACCATCGACGCACTCGACGTGTCGGTGACCAGCGGAACGGCCACCGTGCGCGGCAACGGCGAGTTGCGCATCCCGCTCACGCCCGAGTCTCAGATCATCACCTACACCGTCACCGACGTCGACGGCCAGAAGGCCTCCGCGTTCGTGTTCGTGCCCGGCCTCGAGGGCGCGCATCCGGCCCTGAAGGCGGGAACCAAGCCCATCGTCGTGAACAGCGGCGAGACCATCAGCGTGCCCCTCTCCGACTACGTCGTGACCGGCAACGGCGAGCCCGCGCGCATCACTCAGGCCGACAAGGTGGCCGTCTCGCACGGCAACGGCTCGAGCCTGGTGACCGACGCCACCACCTTGAGCTACACCTCGGCCGACGGCTACTACGGCCCCGACGCGCTGAGCTTCGAGGTGACCGACGGCACCGGGCCAGACGATCCCGAGGGCAAGAAGTCGACCCTCGTGATTCCGATCACCGTCGTGTCGACCACCAACGTGTCGCCCACCATGAGCGGCGGGGCTGTCAACGTGGAGCCAGGCGGCGACGAGGTCGAACTCAACCTGCGCACGCTCGCGCGGGATCCGGACGATGGCGACCTGAAGAAGCTCGTCTTCACGGTCGTCGGGCCGACGGCCCAGGGCATCACCGCATCGGTGTCGGACAACCAGACCCTCAAGGTGAAGGCCGCGGGCAACGCGGCGAAGGGCGACTCGCCCATCCAGATCGAGGTCACCGACGGCCAGAGCGAGCCCGGTACGGGAACCGTGACGGTGACCGTTCTCACGTCGACGCGGGCGTTGCCCAGCGCCACCGACGACGTGATCCCGCAGGCCAACCAGGGCGAGACCCGCACGGTCGACGTCCTGTCGAACGACTTCAACCCCTACCCCGAGAACCCGTTGTCGATCATCGAGGCCGTCGTCGAGACGGGCGATGGAGTGGCCAGCCCCGACGGCGGCCAGGTGAGCGTGACGCCGGCCGCCGACTTCGTGGGCACCATGGTGGTGCGCTACCGCATCGCCGACTCGACCGGCGACCCGGCCCGCCAGGCCGACGGGCGCATCCGGCTCACCGTGCAGGGCAAGCCCGACGCGCCGGCCACGCCGAGCGTCACGAGCATCCAGGACCGCACCGTCGTGCTCTCGTGGACCCCGCCGGTGAACAATGGCTCGCCCATCACGACGTACACCGTCACCTCGCCGCAGGGGTACTCGAAGCAGTGCGCGTCGACCACCTGCACGCTCGACGGCCTCACCAACGACGTGGAGTACACCTTCACGGTCACCGCGACCAACGGCGTCGGCGAGTCCGACCCGTCGCCCTCGTCGGCCGTGGCCAGACCGGATGCCCGCCCCGACCGCCCGGCGCCGCCGACGCTGGTCTTCGGCGACAAGAGCCTCACGGTCAACTGGGTCACGCCATCCACGCCCGGATCGGCCGTGACCTCGTACAACCTCGAGATCTCGCCGGCCCCGGCACGCGGAGCGATTCAGAAGACCGGTGTCACGGGCAACTCCGTGGTCTGGGAAGGCCTGGAGAACGGCGTCGCGTACCAGGTGCGGGTGCAGGCCGTGAACCGTGCGCCCGACCCGAGCGACTGGTCGACGTACTCGGCGACCGAGATTCCGGCAGGCAAACCGGATGCTCCGGGTGCGCCGTCGACGACGCCGTCGACCGCCGTGGGTGGCCAGGCCCAGATCACCGTGTCGTGGAACGCGCCGTTCGCCAACGGCGACGCCGTGGCCAGCTACACGCTCGAGACGCTCAAGGGCGGCGCGGTTGTGAACACCCTGCCCGGCATCACGAGCACGAGTGCGAATGTCGTGGTCGCAGTGGATACGACGGACTACACGTTCCGCGTCTCCGCCCTGAACAAGGCAGGAACATCCGATCCCAGTCCGCAATCCGCGCCGCGTCGCGCGGCCGTCGCGCCGGCAGCGCCTTCGGGCGTGACGATAGCCCCGGCAGACCAGGCCGTAACCGTGAGCTTCGGCGACGCTGCCGGCAACGGGTCGACCCAGGATGAGCTGACCTACCGCTATCGGGTCAATCAGACCGGTGCCGAGGGAGTCATCGCTCGTGGTGGCGGGACCATCGGCGGCCTCTCCAACGGCACGTCGTACACCGTGAACATCTGGGCGACCTCGAATGTCGAGGGTGTGCAGCCCGGTGCCGAGACCGGCTCGAACGCGGCCGTTCCTTACGGAAAGCCGAACCAGCCGGGCGCGAGCGCGACCCAGAATCCGACGAGCGTCACGCTGAGCTGGAGCACGCCCGCCGCAAACGGTCGCGCCATCGTCGAGACCGCTATCTCGATCGACGACGGTAACTTCACTCCTGTCGCCGCGTCGGGCAGCCAGACCGTGGGCAACGGCTACTCGGAGAATCACAAAATCGTCGTCAGGATCACCGATGAAGCAGGCCAGACGGCCGTCAACGATGCGTCGGCGACGAGCGGCAAGAAGCCCGACCGCAAGGTGTACCTGTCGGCCGCGGGCACCTGCCCGGAGATCTCGGGCTGCCGCCGTATGCACGTCGACGTCGAGAATTTCAACCCGAATGAGCACGTGACCTGCGTCTGGGAAGCTGCGGCCAACACGCTCGAATTCGACGCCGACGGCAACGGAAACGGTGGAGCGACGAGCCCCTACTGGTACACGCAGGCGGGTTCGGCCGGCTTCACGATCGCCGACCAGGCGAAGAAGATGAAGTGCAATGGCATCGAGCCGATACCCAGATAACCGGGTGCGCCGCGCCCGTGATCGATGAAGCCCCTATGAGAGAGACACCACGTTGACAATGACACCGGAGCAGGCGACCTGGTTCGCCGGTACTTTCGATCGCCTCGTCGCGAATGTGGGCGTGGCCGTGCTCGGCAAGTCGCACGTGATCAGGCTCTCGATCATGGCGATGATCGCCGAGGGCCACGTGCTGCTCGAGGACGCGCCCGGCACCGGCAAGACCAGCCTCGCCAAGGCGATCGCGGCCACCGTGCAGGGATCGCACCAGCGCATCCAGTTCACGCCCGACCTGCTGCCCTCCGACGTCACGGGTGTCACCATCTACGACCAGAAGACGGGCGCCTTCGAGTTCCACCGCGGACCGGTCTTCGCGAGCATCGTGCTGGCCGACGAGATCAACCGCGCCAGCCCGAAGACGCAGTCGGCGCTGCTCGAGGTCATGGAGGAGTCGCGGGTGACCGTCGACGGCCAGGTGCACGAGGTCGGCCGCCCGTTCCTCGTGATCGCGACCCAGAACCCCATCGAGCAGGCGGGAACCTACAAACTCCCTGAGGCCCAGCTCGACCGCTTCCTCATCAAGACGTCGATCGGCTACCCCGACCTGGCCAGTGCTGAGCAGATCCTCGCGGGCTCGGCGAACCGAAACCCGTCGTCGGCGCTCAACGCCGTGATCACCACGTCGGCGGTCGCCGACATGGCCGACCTCGCGTCGACCGTCCACGTCGACAGCGCCATCCTGCGCTACACGGCCCAGCTCGCCGAAGAGACGCGCAACGCCCCCGAGAGCCGCGTCGGCGTCTCGGTGCGCGGCGCGATGGCCCTGATCCGCGCTGCCAAGGTGTGGGCCGCGGCCCAGGGCCGGCACTTCGTGCTGCCCGACGACATCCGCGACCTGGCAGGCCCCGTCTGGACTCACCGATTCGTTCTCGACCCCGAGGCCGAGTTCCAGGGAACGACCGCCGAGAAGGTTCTCGCGCGCGTGCTCAGCGACGTGGCGGCACCGCAGGCGAGGCAACCCGCAGCATGACCGTGACGGGGGAGAAGAAGGCCTCCCCGATGGCGACGATCGGCCCCCGGCTGGCGAGCGCATCGGGCGCGGCGCGCACGAGCGCGCCCGCACGCTGGGTCTCGGGCACCGGATGGCCCGCTCTGCTCGGCGGCGTGCGTGCCGTATGGCGCGTCGTCTCCCCCGTGCTCTCGACCGTGTCGGGCTTCGGCTGGGCGGTTCTCGCCTTCTCCCTCGTCTTCCTGTTCGTGGGGCTCGAATTCGGATGGCGCGAGTTCCTCGTGATCGCCTGCGTCGGCCTCGCGGCCGAAGTCATCGCGATCGGCTTCGCGGTCGGGCGCTCCGCCTACGCCGTGCGCCTCGACCTCGCCAGCGAGCGGGTCGTGGTCGGAGAGCGTGCAGTGGGACGCATCACCGTGTCGAATACATCCGCGCGCACCCTCCTGCCTGCACGGATCGAGCTTCCCGTCGGCGCCTCGCTCGCCGGCTTCCCTCTCCCCCGCCTGGCCCCCGGCCAGGAGCACGACGACCTCTTCGGCATCCCGACCACCCGCCGCCAGGTCATCACCGTGGGCCCCGTGCGCTCCGTGCGGGGCGACCCCCTGGGCCTGATGCGCCGCGAACTGCGCTGGACCGACGCCGTCGACCTCTACGTGCACCCGCGCACGGTGCGCCTCGAGGGATCCGCTTCGGGCTTCATCAAAGACCTCGAGGGCCTCGCCAGCCGCGACCTCTCGAACAACGACGTGTCGTTCCACGCGCTGCGCGAATACGTTCCGGGCGACGACCGCCGCTACATCCACTGGAAGACCACGGCCCGCACCGGCACCCTCATGGTGCGCCAGTTCGAGGAGACCCGCCGCTCGCACCTCGCGCTCGCCCTCTCGACGAACACCGCCGACTACGCGAGCGACGACGAGTTCGAGCTGGCCGTCTCCGCCTGCGGCTCCCTCGGCATCCAGGCGCTTATGGAGGAGCGCGACGTGACCGTGATGGTGCAGGGCGCCACCCTGCACTCCGAGACCGGCCGACGCCTGCTCGACGATCTCTCGGCCATTGAAGAAGAGGAGAAGCGCGAGACCATCGTGCAGCTGTCGAAGGTGGCGGGCCAGACGGTTCCGGATGCCTCGGTGGCGGTTCTGCTGTTCGGTGGCCCGGTCACCCCCACCCAGCTGCAGGCCGCCTCGGTGCACCTGCCCCTCGGCGTGCGCGTCGTGGGCGTCAGCTGCCAGCCGGGGGCGGAGCCCATGCGTCGACAGATCGGCGACATGACCCTGCTCACCATCGGCGACATCGGCCAGCTGCCCGCAGCCCTCAGGCGGGTGAACAACTGATGACCGCACCCGCACCCACCCGCCGCAGCGGACGCTCAGCGCAGCAGCTCGGACGACGATCCGTCGCCGACACAGCGCTCGACTGCGCGGCCGTCGTCGCCCTGCTCTCGGTGGCCATCGTGGGCTTCGGCCCCGCGTTCGGCGGAACCGGCTATCTCGTCGCCGGCTTCGGCGCCCTGCTGCTGGGTCTCGCAATCGCTCTGCTCGGCGCCCGACTGCGCGCCAACATCCTGGTTCTGGCGGCCGCGACCCTGATGGTCTACATGGTGTTCGGCGGCCCGCTCGCGGTGCCCACGACCACTCTTTTCGGCGTCATTCCGAGCCTCGAGACGATCCGCGCGCTGGTTCTCGGCGTGGTCTTCTCGTGGAAGGACGTGCTTACGCTGGAGACTCCCGTGGGAGCCTTCGCCTCGGTGCTGATCGTTCCCTACCTCGCCACGCTCGTCGCATCCGTTCTGGCCTTCAGCTTCGCCCTTCGCCTGCGCCGCGCCGCCTGGGCGCTGCTGCCCGCCGGCGTGCTGTTCGTGGTGGCCATCGCCTTCGGCACGCGCGACGCGGCCGCGCCGATCGTGCAGGGACTCGTCTTCGCCGGCATCGCCCTCGCCTGGTGGGCCTGGCGCCGCAGCCAAGATCGCGCCCGCCGCATCGCCGCGACCACCCTCGACAGCGCGTCGGGTGCGCAGGCTCCGGATGCGGGCCTCGCCCGCACGCGGCTGGCGCTCGGCGCCGGGCTGCTCGTCGTCGCCCTGGGAGTCGGCCTCGCCACAGGCGGACTGCTCGCCCCGGTCA
Organism: Agreia sp. Leaf244; assembly: GCF_001422695.1. Lineage (NCBI taxonomy): Bacteria > Bacillati > Actinomycetota > Actinomycetes > Micrococcales > Microbacteriaceae > Agreia > Agreia sp. Leaf244. Next base: position 146,489 of record NZ_LMLX01000004.1, read on the forward strand.
GCGCCCGCGAGGTGCTGCGAGACGCGATCGTGCCTCCGCTCGACCTGCACGACTACGCGAGCCCCCTCGTCGGCTTCCGCAAGTACGTGCGCGACGAGAAGGAGGACGTGCTCTTCACCGTGAAGGGCCTGCCCGACGGCGCGCGCATCCGTCTCGCGACGCTGGATGCCTACGACGGCGTGGTCTACAACGTCGCGGGCGACGGTACGGCCGGCTCGGGCACGTTCACGCGGGTGAGCGGCGACATCCCCAATGATGTGACGGGCGACAAGGCCACGCTCGATGTGACCATCGGCGACCTCACGGGCGTGTGGATTCCCGACGCGGGCTACCTCGAGAAGTTCCGCTTCACCGGCGACCGTGCCGACGAGCTCTCGGGCAGCCTGCACTACAACCGCACCACGGGTGTCGCGATCACCACCACTCCGTTGGCCAAGGGCGACAGCTACACGATGGACGTCGTGATCCCGAAGGTGCTCACCGAAGAGCAGCTCGAGAGCCACTCGCTGCAGTCGTTGACCATGCCGAAGGCCTCGGGTGTTCCCGAAGACGTCGCTCCCCTCGCCACCACGTACATCGGCGACGCGGAGCGGCCGCTCACCCAGGTGCGCAACATCGCCACGTCGCTGAGCCAGGAGGGCTTCTTCAGCCACGGGCTCGAGGGCGAGGCCACGTCGCGCGCCGGCCACGGCGCCGAGCGCATCGCGACCCTCCTCGGTGCAGACCAGATGATCGGCGACGACGAGCAGTACGCGGTTGCCATGGCCCTCATGGCGCGATCGGCGGGAATGCCCGCCCGCGTGGTGATGGGCTTCTACCCCGACGAGTACGCCGGGGCCGACGCCGACCAGCAGATCACGGGCGATCAGCTTCACGCGTGGGTCGAGGTCGCCTTCGACGACGCGGGCTGGGTGGCCTTCGATCCCACTCCCCCGGAGGACCAGGTTCCCCAGGAGGAGGCTCCGAAGCCGAAGTCCGACCCGAAGGCCCAGGTTCTGCAGCCGCCGCCCCCGCCGCAGGAGCCGGCCGACCTTCCGCCGGACATCCGCACCGACGACACCGAACAAGACGACGAACCCGACTCGAATGCGATCCTCACGACCGTGCTGATCGCATCCGGCAGTCTGCTGGCCCTGCTGATCGTGCTGCTGACGCCCGTCGTGGTGATCGGCGCGTTGAAGGCGCGCCGCCGCAAGGACCGCCAGAACGCGGAGCGCCCCGCCGATCGCCTGAGCGGCGGCTGGGACGAGATCGTCGACCGCGCCGACGACCTGGGCACACCGGTGGGCGGTCGCGGCGTGACCCGCCGGGCCGATGCCGCGGTGCTCGCCGAGGCCTGGCCCGCCCTGCCGGTCGCCGAGGTGGCCGTGCGCGCGGACAACGGCGTGTTCGGCCCGGGCGAGCCCTCGCAGCAGGAGGTTGACGCCTTCTGGGCCGAGGTGAACGATATCGTCAGGGGAATGCACGATTCGCGCGGATGGTGGACACGCCTGCGCGCGAGGGTGTCCTTGCGCGCCTACATCGGCAGGCGCCTGGAGAGTCGACGCAGACGAAGGAGGGCACGGTCGTGACGAACCCCGTGCAGCAGGGCCCCGCCCAGACGATGCCGTGTGTGCGCTGCGGATCTCCCGTTCCGCGCAGCTCGCAGTTCTGCCTCGCGTGCGGAACGCCGACCTCGACTCGCAGCCAGGCAGCGGCGCTGGGGGGCCCGGAGGTTCCGGTGCAGGCCGCGTGGCAGCCGACGCCCGTGAACGCGCCCATCCTGCTCTCGACGATCGTGCCCGCGAACTACGGCCGGCGCGTGCTGGCGTTTCTCATCGACGGCGCGTTCGGGGGCGTGCTCACGACGATCATCGCGCTGCCCATCATCTGGATCGCGGCCGCCTCGGTGGCTCCCGGCAGCACCTTCGAACTGGCCGGCCTGCCTTCTACCCTGATCAGTCTCGCGAGCGGCCTCTATCCGCTGGCCATGCTGGTGCTGCAGGCGTTCACCGGCTTCTCGCTCGGCAAGCGCATCATGGGCCTGCGCATCGTGAAGGTCGAGACGCTCATCCGCCCGGGGCTGGGTCGCATGCTGCTGCGCGGCGTGATTGTCGGAGCCTCGAACATCGTGATCGGCATCGGCCCGCTGCTCGTGTACCTGTCTCCGCTGTGGGACCCGTCGAAGCGCCTTCGCGGCTGGCACGACCGCCTTTCGGGCACGTGGGTCATCGACGTGACGCGGGGCCCGAACCCGTTGGCGAAGAACGCCGGCGAGATCGTCGACGATGTGCCCGCTGTCGAGAAGACGCGGCGGCCGAAGGCGGCGGCACCCGTGGCGGCGGCGGTTGTGCCCGCTGCGCCCGCGGCGCAGGCTCCTGTGGTGCAGTCGCTGTCACAGGCTCCGGATGCGTATTCGTACGCGCCGCCGAGCGTTGCGGCGGCTGCGCCGCCGGCTCCTCCGGTCGCCCCCGCGCCGCCGGCTCCTCCCGTACCCGTGAACCCCGACGTTCCGTCGTATCCGTTCCCGTCGGCATCCGGAGCGCCCGCGGCACCGGCGGCGCCCGCCGCACCCATCGCCCCCGCGCCGCCGGTCGCGCCACCCGTGCCCTCCGGACCGATCGAGGCGATTCCGAGCTTCGATCCGCTGCCGCCATTCGGCGGAGAGGACCTCGACGGGACCAAGCTCAGCAACTCCGTGCCCGCGCAGGCGCTGCCCGCCGGAACCGTGACGCTGCTGTTCGACACGGGCGAGAGCTACGTGATCGCGGGTCATGGTGTGCTCGGCCGCGATCCCGTGTCGCCCTACGGCGCCGCCGACGACATGCTCGTGCAGGTCGCAGGCGACACCCGGTCGATCTCGAAGACCCACCTCGAATTCGAGGTGCAGGCCGGGAGCATCTGGGTGACCGACCGGCGCTCGACCAACGGCTCGGCCATTGTTCGGGCCGACGGTGTCGAATCCCCGATCACGCCAGGGCAGCGCATGACCCTGCGCAGCGGCGACCGGGTGCGCATCGGAACGCGCGTCTTCACCCTCACGGTGGCCCCGTGAGCCCGCCGCCGACGATCGGCGCGTCGACGATCGTGCTCCGCTCCGGCGCCGCCACGCATCGCGGGCTGAAGCGCGCCACCAACGAAGACGCCTACCTGGCGTCGTCGCCCGTTTTTCTCGTAGCCGACGGCATGGGCGGGCACGAGGCGGGCGAGCGCGCGAGCGCCATCGTGGTCGAGTCGTTCGACGGGCTCACCGGCCGGTCGACGGTCGACCCCACCGAGGTGCGCGCCGCCTTCGACCGCGCCTACCGGTCGATCGCCGAGCTCAGCACCAGTGGGCGACGGCGCGCCGGAACCACCGTGTCGGGGGTGGCGATCGTCGACAGCGAGGGCGCGGCCGTGTGGCTCATCTTCAACCTGGGCGACTCGCGCACCTACCGCCTCAACTCGGGCGTGCTCGAGCAGATCAGCATCGACCATTCGGTTGTTCAGGAACTGCTCGACGGCGGCGGCATCGACGCCGCCGAAGCGGCCGTGCATCCCGCCCGCAACGTGATCACCCGAGCGCTCGGGGCCGGCGGCGACTACCGTCCCGACTTCTGGCTCGTGCCCGTCGAACCCGGCGATCGCATGTTCATGTGCTCCGACGGCATCTCCGGCGAGATCGACACGGAGTCGATCGCCCGAATACTCTCGAGTGAGAAGGATCCTCAGGTGGCGGCCGACCGGCTCGTGCGCGAGGGCATGGCTCGGGGAGGCCACGACAACCTCACGGCGGTCGTGGTCGATGCCTCACTGCCCGCAGCGGGGTCGAATGCGGCCCTGCCCGACGACACCATCCCCCGCGGATCCGTGCCGACCGAAGGAGCCGTGCGATGACCCGCCTCAACTACCAACCCGGCCAGTGGCGCGGTGTCGTCGCGCCCGGCGCCGTCGCGCTGTTCCCCACCACCCTCGACGGCGAGCTGCTCGAACGCATCTGGCGAACCCTCGACGACGGACACGGGCTGAGTGGCGTTCTCGAGGCCCTCACTGCCGAGTTCGGCACGAACCTCAAGGCGATCCCGCCGTTCGCCGTCGCCGTCGCATCGGGCTCGGAGCTGCGCCTGGCCGTGCGCGGGGCGTTCCGCATCGACGTGTCGGAGCCCGGCGCATCCGAGCCCGTGACCGTGGCGGGCGACGAGGTCACCACGTGGAACGAGCGCGTCGTGGCCGCCGCAGAGGGCTTCGTGGTGAGCAGCGACGGCGCCGACTCGTCCGACTGGTTCGCGATCCGCAGCGGCATCGTGCTGTGCCGCGCGGTGTCGTTCCGCATGGCCGGGCAGGCCGGGGCAGCGGCGTCGGCCGTTCCGGTCGTGGCCGTGGATGCGGCGGCGGCGCCTCAGGCACCTGCAACACAGACGCCCGCGCCATCGGTGCCCGTAGTCGAGACTGTGGTCGAACCTGTGGCCGAGCCAGCGCTGCCTGCCGAGACGATCGTTCCGGATGCGGCACCCGCTGCTGCGCCCGAACCTGAGCCCGTACCCGAGCCCGAGCCCGAGCCGGAGGCCGTCGTCGACGACCCCGACGACACCGTCGACGACGTCGAGCCCATCGAGGCCGACGACTTCGGGCCGACCGTCACGGAGCTGCCCGACGATGCCTACGACCACCTCTGGGGTGCGACGGTGGTGAAGTCTGTCGAAGAGGCCGCGGTTCGGCTCGACGACGACGAGCCGGCCGACGAGGAGAGCGCGGCGGCCCCTGCCCCTGCCACGGCGGCGCCCGCGCCCGATCCCGCGCCTGCACCCGCCGCATCCTTCACCCCGCCGGTGGAGGCGCCGAAAGTCTCGTCGAAGGAGTGGACCGCGCCCCCGCCGACGGGCCTCATCGACCGCGTTCCCGGCTTCGCCGGCGTCGGAGCGGCCGCGCCGAGCTGGAGTGAGCCCTCCATTCCTGCGGCGTCGCCGACGGCGGCAGCCAGCGAGAACGACCACGACGGGCTCACCGTCACCGTCTCCGAGCTCGAGGCGATGCGCCGACTCGAGTCGGCCGACGAGGCCGCCACCGCAGGCGGGCCCGGCCGCATCGTGCTGGCGACGGGAGACGTCGTCACGCTCGACCGCCCCGTCATCGTGGGCCGCCGGCCGCGGGCGCAGCGCGTGCAGGGCGATGTCCTTCCGCATCTCGTCACCGTGCCGAGCCCGGAACAGGACGTCTCGCGCAGCCACCTCGAGGTTCGGGTCGAGGGCCGGCACGTGCTCGTGGTCGACCTCGACACCACCAACGGCTCGGTGCTGCACCGCGATTCAACGCCGCCCCTGCGTCTGTCTCCGGGCGAGGCGGTGCTCGTGCTGAACGGCGACATCGTCGACATCGGCGACGGCGTCACGCTGCTCTTCGAGGATCTTCCGTGAACGCGCGCCGACCGCCGTCTCCCCCACCCGAGATCGCCGGCTTCGAACACGAACAACTGCTCGGTTCCGGCGGGTTCGCCGACGTCTTCCTCTACGAGCAGCGGATGCCCCGACGCAGGGTGGCCATCAAGGTGCTGCTGAGCGAGGCGCTCACGCCGGGCGCACGCGAGAACTTCGATGCCGAGGCCAACCTCATGGCTCAGCTTTCGACGCACCCGTCGATCGTCACGATCTACCAGGCGGACATCGCCAAAGACGGCCGGCCCTACCTCGTGATGGAGTACTGCTCCCGGCCCAACCTGGCCGCCCGCTATCGCCGCGAGAAGATCAGCGTGGCGGAGGCGCTGCGCATCGGAATCCAGGTGGCGGGAGCCGTCGAGACCGCGCACCGGGCCGGCATCCTGCACCGCGACATCAAACCGGCGAATATTCTCACGACGGAATACAACAGGCCCGCCCTCACCGACTTCGGCATCTCGGTGACCATGGTGGGCGGCGGAGACGACGCGGCCGTGGGCATGTCGATCCCCTGGTCGCCGCCCGAGGTGTTCGGACAGAGCTCGTCGAGCGGATCGGGCGGAGACATCTACGCCCTCGGTGCCACGGTCTATACGCTTCTGGCCGGGCGCAGCCCATTCGAGGTTCCGGGCGGAAGCAACGGCGGCCTCGACCTGATCACGCGCATCCAGCAGTCGCCGCTGTCTCGCACGGGCAGGGCCGACGTTCCCCACTCGCTCGAGCAGATCTTGGCCACCTCGATGGCCAAGCGCGAGGAGGACCGCTTCGGCTCGGCCCTCGAGTTCGCGCGGGCGCTGCAGAAGGTGCAGCTCGAGCTGAGCCTCTCGGTCACGCCCGCCGATGTGCTCGACGACTCTCTGCCCTCTGCGGCCGAAGAGGAAGAGGACGACGGCAACACCCGCATCCGCGGGATCGTCACCATCGACCCCACGGCGCCGGTTGCAGGCACCGCGACGCGTCGCCCCTATCCGGGGTCCGCGCCCGCTTCGACCGTTCCTCCCGTGGCTCCCGTCGGTGTTCAGCCCCCGGCCTTCTCCCAGAGTCACGGGCTCGCGCCGGAGGCCGTCGAGGCGACGCAGCGCCGCGGCCAGGTTCCACCGGTGGCCGGATTCCCGGCATCCACGCCCACGGCTTTCGGACTCACCTCGCCGGCCATCGAGCAGACGCAGCATCGCGCGCCCCAGCCGAGCGAGTTCGCCGATGCCGACCCGTCGAGCCGCTCCAAGAAGATCCCCATTCTGATCGGCGCGATCTCGCTCGTGGTGCTGCTCGCCGTGGGCGGCACGATCTTCGCGATCAACGCGGGCGGCGGCAGTCCGGCGGCGGTCGAGACCGACGATCCGGTCGACCCGATCGACGTCATCCCCGGCGGAACGGTTGCACCGCCGGCCGACGTCGTGGGTGCCCCCGGCGAGGGCGGCATCGTGTTCACCTGGTCGAACCCCGAGCCGGAGAAGGGTGACGTCTACCAGTGGGGACTCCTCGTTCCCGGAACCGAGACCAGCCTCTCGTCGACCACCGACACCACCGTGACGGTCGTGCCGACAGAGGGCCAGAAGACCTGTATCGAGGTGAGCGTCCGTCGCACCGACGGGCGCGCCTCCGAACCAGCGACGGGATGCGCACCCTGATGACCGACGTCAGCACCACCGAATCGACCACGACCGACGCCAGCGTCGAGTACTGCGGCGAGTGGTTCACCCTCGACAGGAACAAGCCCTTCGACATCGGCCGCGACGCCGACCTCGACATCGACGACAACCAGTATCTGCACCGGCGCTTTCTGCAGATCGCCTACATCGACGGCCTGTGGTGGCTCATCAACGTGGGCTCGCGCCTCTCGGCCTCGATCTCGGATGCGACGGGGTCGATGCAGGCCTGGCTCGCCCCGGGTGCGCGGCTCCCCGTGGTGTTCGGCCTCACCTCCGTGGTCTTCACTGCCGGCCCGACGACCTACGAGTTCGTCGTGCACACCTCGACCCCGGCGTTCGTCGACTCGAAGCCCGTCTCCTCCAGCGATGGAACGACCACGGTCGGCGCGGTCACCTTCACCCGCTCGCAGTGGCTGCTGATCCTCGCCCTCGCCGAGCCCATGCTCAAGCGCGAGGGAACGGGCACGAGCGAGATCCCGTCGTCGGCCGCGGCCGCCGAGCGCCTGGGCTGGGTGCTCAGCCGCTTCAACCGCAAGCTCGACAACGTGTGCGACAAGCTCAGCCGCCAGGGCGTCGACGGCCTGCGCGGCGGAGTGGGCGCGCTCGCCACCAACAGACGGGCGCGGCTCGTGGAGTACGCCGTGCTCTCTCGGCTCGTGACCCCCGCAGACCTTCCCGCGCTCGACGACGACACCGCCGACACTCCCCAGGCACCCGCCGCGACCCCCACGAAGGATGCCCGCTAGTCCATGCACATCAAACTCACGCTCTCGCGCGGCGGCGGAACCTCCACGAACGTCGCCGTCACGGCGGATGCGACGACGAGCGTCTCGAACGTGGCCGAGGCACTGTACACGGCCGACCCCGACAACGACGTTCAGCTCGCGCCACCGCGGCTGACGCTCCAGGTCACCGAGACCTCCGGCCAGACACGGGTTCTCGATCCGCAGTCCAACCTGCTCGACTCGGGCGTGCGCTCGGGCTCGACGATCGAGATACGCCAGCACAGCGACGACTTCAACGCGCCCGGCTCCGACCGGGGTGCTCCCGCGGCCACCCTGCGGGTGCTGTCGGGCCCGGATGCCGGTGCCGAGTTCGCGCTGCCGTTCGGCACCAGCTACATCGGCCGTGAGCGCGGTGTGGATGTGCGGCTCACCGATTCGCTGATCTCCAAACGGCATGCCCGCATCACCGTGGGCGAGACCGTCGAGATCACCGACATGAACTCCGCGAACGGTCTGCTGATGGGCGGCGAGCAGGTTCCCCGCACCACCTTGAGCTCGGCCGACGTGGTGGTTCTGGGAGACACGGCCCTCTGCGTCGTTCCCCTGCAGCGTCTCGGCGGTGCGGCTCCCTCGACCCCCGTGATCGAGTTCAACCGCTCGCCTCGGGTGGTCGCGCGCTACCCCGGAGACAAGTACCCGGCCCCCGAGCCTCCCGGCCGCCCGCAGCCCCAGCGCTTTCCGATCGTCGCCCTGATCGCGCCGCTCATCATGGGTGTGGTCCTCTACGCCTTCACCCGCAACATCCTCAGCGTGGTCTTCATCGCCCTGAGCCCGCTGCTGATGATCGGAACGTACATCGATCACAAGCTCACGACGCGTCGGCAGATGAAGGATGCGATCAAGCAGTTCACGCTGTCACTCAAGGCCTTCGTCGACAAGCTGCACGAGCGCCAGCGGCTGCAGCGGGCGGTTCGACTGGGAGAGGCGCCCTCGGTGGCCGACAGCCTCGAGTCGGCCCATCGGCTGGGCCACCTGCTATGGACCCACCGGCCCGAGCACGGCGCCTTCCTTGCCGTGCGCCTCGGGCTCGGAACCGCACACAGCCGCGACAGCGTCACCCTGCCGCAGGCTAATGACACCCTCCCCGAGTACTGGGGCCAGCTCGAAGAGGTGGCCGAGAAGTTCTCGCTCATCGACAACGTGCCGATCGTGGCCGACCTGCGCGAATCGGGCGCGCTCGGCGTGGCCGGCAGCCTCGAGCTGCGCCGCGGCGTGACCCGCGGCGTGCTCGCCCAGCTCACCGCCTTGCACTCCCCCGCCGAGCTCGTGGTGTGCGCGCTCGTCTCGCCCGTGTCGCGCGAGAGCTGGGAGTGGCTCGAATGGATGCCGCACACCGGCTCCCCGCACAGCCCCCTGGCCGGCGATCACCTCGCCGACAACCCCGGATCGGGCCTCGCCCTGCTGTCGCGCCTCGAGGAGCTCGTCGCCCAGCGCACGGCCGGAGCCCCCAGCGCTCGCGGTGCACTCGAGAGCCCCGATCTGCGGCCGAAGAAAGACGACGAGTCGGACGTTCCGCTGCCCATCACCCCCGCGGTGATCGTGGTCATCGAAGACGACGTGCCCGTCGATCGGGGTCGTCTCAACCGCCTCGCCGAGCGCGGCGCCGACGCTAACGTTCACATCGTGTGGTCCGCGCCATCCATCGCCCACCTGCCGGCCGCGTGCCGCAGCTTCGTGAGCGTCGATTCGGATGTCGCCGGCGGCACCGTGGGCCAGGTCCGGCTGGGCGAGCACACCTACCCGGTGGTCTGCGAGACGGTCGAGCTCGAGGCGGCGCACCGCTACGCGCGGCATCTCGCCCCCGTCGTCGACGTGGGATCGCCGATCGACGACGAGTCCGACCTGCCCCGCTCGGTGTCGTACCTGTCGCTCGTGGGTCCCGAGCTCGCCGAGCAGCCCGACGCCGTGGTCGAGCGCTGGCGCGAGAGCAACTCGATCGCCCTTCGCGACGGCTCGCCGCCGGTGCGCCGCAAGAAGGAGGGCTCGCTGCGGGCCCTCGTGGGTCACAGCGGAACCGAGCCGTTCTACCTCGACATCCGCAACCAAGGCCCGCATGCCCTCGTCGGCGGAACGACCGGAGCCGGCAAGAGCGAGTTCCTGCAGTCGTGGGTGCTGGGCATGGCGGCGGCGCACTCCCCCGACCGCGCCACCTTCCTCTTCATCGACTACAAGGGCGGCGCGGCCTTTGCCGACTGCGTGGCGCTGCCGCACACCGTGGGACTCGTCACCGACCTGTCGCCGCACCTCGTGCGCCGCGCCCTCACCTCGCTGCGCGCCGAACTGCGCTACCGCGAGCACCTGCTCAACCGCAAGAAGGCGAAAGACCTGGTCTCGCTCGAGAAGACGGGCGACCCGGAGACCCCGCCGAGCCTGCTGATCGTGGTCGACGAGTTCGCCGCCCTCGTGCAGGAGGTGCCCGAGTTCGTCGACGGCGTCGTCGACGTGGCCCAGAGAGGTCGTTCGCTCGGCCTGCACCTCATCCTCGCCACGCAGCGTCCCGCCGGTGTCATCAAAGACAATCTGCGCGCCAACACCAACCTGCGCATCGCGCTGCGCATGGCCGACGCCGAGGACTCCTCCGACATTCTCGGAACGCCCATGGCGGCCTACTTCGACCAGTCGATCCCCGGTCGCGGGGCCGCGAAGACCGGCCCTGGCCGGCTCGCCTCGTTCCAGACCGGCTACGCGGGTGGGTGGACCACGAACGAGCCGCCCCGCCCGCGCATCGACATCACCGAGATGAACTTCGGTGCCGGCGCCGAGTGGGAGGTGCCGGAGGTCGAGGTCGTCGAGGCGGCCGACCCGGGGCCGAACGACATCGCGCGACTCGTCGCATCCATTCGCACGGCGGCCCGCCGGGCCGACATCCCCGACCCGCGCAAGCCGTGGCTCGACGAGCTCGCGGCCGTCTACGACTTCTCGCTGCTGCCGAACCCGCGCACCGACGAGCGGCTGCTGCTCGGCGTGATCGACGAGCCGGAGAACCAGATTCAGCCGACCGTGTTTTACGAGCCCGACCGCGACGGCAACATGGCCGTCTACGGAACCGGTGGGTCGGGCAAGAGCGCCACCCTGCGCACGATCGCCGTTGCCGCGGCCATCACGCCCCGCGGCGGTCCGATCCACGTGTACGGCCTCGACTTCGGATCGAGCGGACTCAGCATGCTCGAGGAGCTGCCCCACGTGGGCGCGATCATCGACGGCGACGACGAGGAGCGCGTGATCCGCCTGCTCCGGATGCTGCGCGACACTGTCGACGACCGCTCGGCCCGGTATTCCGCGGTTCGCGCCGGCAGCATCGGCGAGTATCGACGCATCGCCGGAGCGCCACAGGAGCCCCGCATCATCGTCCTGGTCGACGGAATCGGCGCGTTCCGCGAGCAGTACGAGTTCGGCGGCCACTCCGCCTGGTTCACCACCTTCGCGCAGATCGCCAGCGACGGACGCCAGGTGGGCGTGCACATCGTGATCTCCGGCGACCGGCCCAACTCCGTTCCCGCGTCGCTCGGATCGACGGTGCAGCGACGACTGGTGCTGCGCATGGCCAGCGAGGACGACTACCAGCTGGTCGGCGTGCCGAAGGACACGCTCACGGCGATCTCGCCCCCCGGGCGTGGACTCATGGGCGGAAACGAGATCCAGATCGCGGTGCTCGGCGCCGACCCCAACGTGGCCATCCAGTCGCGAGAGGTGGCCAAGCTGGCCGAGGCCATGCGCCGCCAGGGCATCCCGGAGGCCCCGCCCATAAAGAAGCTGTCGGACTCGATTCCGCTCTCGACCCTCCCCGCCACGGCCGGCGGGCTGCCGGTGATCGCCGTGCGCGACGACAACCTGGCCCCGCTCGGCATCGCGCCGCGCGGAGCATTCATGGTGTCGGGCTCCGGTCAGAGCGGCCGTTCCACGGCGCTCGCGACCATGGCTGCCGCACTGCGTCGGGCGCAGCCCGGCATCCGGCTCGTGCACATCTCGCCCCGCAAGACGTCGCTCACGCCCCTGCCGTTCTGGTCGATGTCCATCTCGGATCCCGCCCAGGTCACCGCCTTCGCCGACGACCTGCAGGGCCAGCTCGACGCCGGAACCCTGCGGCCCGACTCCCTCGCGATCTTCGTGGAGAACATCGGAGACCTCACGGGGACCATGGCGGAGAACGACATCGACCGCCTGATCAAGAGGGCGCTGCGCGACGACGTGTTCGTGGTGGGCGAGAGCGAGACGGCCACCTGGTCGGCGGCGTGGACGCTGGCCGGCTCGTTCAAGGGCGCCAAGCGGGGCCTGCTGCTGGTGCCGGGCGAACTGGATGGCGACACCCTGCTCGGCACATCGCTCGGCCGCTTCCGTCGCGCAGACCTGCCGCCGGGGCGCGGATTCCTCGTGCAGCAGGGCCGCATCACCAAGGTGCAGGTGGCGCTGCCGGATGCCTGAGAACCGCCCCGCCAGGGGCATGGGGAGTTCTCCCCATCGACTCCCCTACGGGGGTCACCCTAGTCTGATCACGTGAGATCGACTCACGGGATGTAGCGAAACCGGAACCGCCGGGTCGCCAGGAAAATAAGGAGAAAACAATGGCCGTATGGGGTCTTGACGTTGACCAGGTTCGCAGCCTCGGAAAGCAGCTCAACCAGCAGTCGCAGCAGGTCCAGACGATCCTGACGACGCTCACCAGCGCACTGCAGAGCGTGCAGTGGACCGGTCCCGACGCGGAGAACTTCCGCAGCGAGTGGAGCGGAACGCACACCGCCGCCCTCAAGCAGGTCATCGCCGCACTCGAGGACGCCTCGCAGAAGGCAGCAAAGAACGCTGCCGACCAGGAGAGCACCTCGAACGCGTAGCACTTCTCTTCTCGAGGATCCGGCCTCCGGATACTCCGGAATCGGGCGGGCGTCGATCACTCGACGCCCGCCCGTGGTGTTTCTCCCCTCAAGAAAGGTCTGCAGGCTCGATGTCGCGCACGCTCACATTCCCCAGTTCGGATGCCCCGGCACTGCCCATCGTGTCTCTCGATGTGCCCGACGACTGGCATGTGCTCTCGACGACCGCCGCCGTACTGGCCGCGGCGAAAGAGGTCGAGCAGGGCGAGTTCCGACCGAACGTCGTCGTGTCGATCTCGCGCTTCGGCTCGGGCTACACGCTCGGCACGGCTATCGAAGCGGTCGTCGAGAAGGTGTCGTCGATCGCGGGTGTCGTCGAACTGGGTCGGGATCGGCCCGAGGTGCTGGGCCGGGCGGGCTTCCGCATCGAGTTCAGCTATCCGGATGCGCGCGTGGGCACCCTCGTTCAGGCCGTGCGACTCGCCCTCGTGTCGAACGGCCCCACGCTCGACCTGGTCGAGGTCACCGGCACCGCCACGGCCGCGCAGGCGATGCAGGTCTGGCCGGAGATCCGCGCCATCCAGGCCAGCGCGACGCTCGCCTGAGTTGCTTCTGTGCGCGGTCGAACCTCAGCGATCGCGGAAACCGTAGAGGGTTCCGGGATTGAGGAACTGCCGACCCCACAGCAGGCGCCTGTCGGCACTGGTCAGCATTCCGAAGTCCGCAGCCTCAACCCAGTGTTCGCGAATAGCGTCTTCGACTCGGCTGACGATCGTGTCGGCTTCGCCTCGTGTCAGGTCATAGAAGCGGCGGGCAGCGATGAGATCGGAGAAGTTGTTGCGCCTCGTGCCGTTCCTGTCGTACGTGATGGCCTGCGAGGCGGTCTCGCCGCTACGCCGCATAGGTGAGAGGTCGTAGGCGGGGCTGAGTGTCGCGACGGTTCCGTCCCAGAGCGCCGCGTGATTGCGAAGGTGGTCGTCGGAGTTGGAGATCGCCATGTTGAATGCAATGCGCGCGAAGAGCTCGGAGGCCGTGCCCTCGGGCGCGCCGTTGCTGCGAAGAGCATCCAGAAAATCGACGTAGCTGCCGCTGCGTGCCTGCAACTCGTCCAAACCGGTCAGAGTCAGAGCGCTCGTCGCAAGGATGCGGCCGCCGTCGTCTGTTCGATCGAATCGCTCGACCAAGAGGACGCTCCGACCGAGGACGCTCTCGACGCGAGTTCGAGCGACGTCGAGCCCCGCCTTCTGGGCGAGAAACATGCTCGCCGCCTCTGCCCCGACCACAGGGAAGTGGTCATTGGACGCGGTGAACTTCGCGATGTACTCACGCCCGGAGTCGTGGATGACGGACTTGGGTCGAGCTCCACCCATCGCTGTTCCACTCAGGAGGGCTCGCTCGAGTTCGAACGGCAGATCGCCTCCGGCTTCAACGATGTCTGCGGCGTTCAAGAGGGTTTCCACCGGGGCGGGCGTTGTAGCACGCGGTACGTAGTCCGTGACCGACGTCTGGAAGTCGATGGCGCCGAAGCGGTTGGAGCCGGAGTTCAGGAGATATGTGCGTTCGTCGAGGTCGCCCGTGTCTGCGTCGTCCCCTCGGTCACCAGTGACCTGGTAGTGAACGACGCGCCTCCCCCATGCATCTGGTGATGCGTCGCGCAGAGCGCCAGGCAGCCCCAATGATCCGGTCGGCCCAAACGTTCGTTCGGACAGGGGGAGTGTCGGCGCCAAGGAGATGGCATCGCCGCGCTCGAGGTACCGTCGCCCATAGTCGTAAGAGAACTGTCCAGGTGCCCCCTCTCGAAGACGGCCAGCTGGCACCGGCGTGGCCGCCCCGGGGAGCCATGCCCACACATAGATGTCAGAAGTCGAGGCCATCGTCGGTGTCCTTCCGCTTCGTGTCGACGCGTGCGGGCAGCAGGGCGAGGCGTTCCTCGCCTCGTCGGCGGAGCGCGATGAGTTCACTAGGGTCGTCGACTCCGAACAGGGGCACACCGACGATCGATGCCACGTTGAACACGTTACCTATGCTGCTTGCGGCGCTTCCGTGCTCTATGGCGGTCAAGGTCTTCCGGGCGATGCCTGCTGTGCCAGCGAGATGCTCGGCGGTCATCCCTCGCGCGGCGCGTGCCATTCGAATCTGCTGCCCGAGGACGACGAGCGCATCCTCAGCAGAACGGGTAAGGCCAAGCTCTCGACGTCCCATGGGTAATACTTTACCCCCAACATGCATTTAAGTGTCGACTATTACCCATACGCCGCGCGAAGCAATATGTCTCTACGAAAGGACTCATCGCGGCGTCACTCCTGCGTCATCGCGGCGTCACGGCCGTGTCACGCGTGCGTACGTGCCGGGTCACGAGGCCGTCACGGTTTGGTCATGACCCCTGAGCGAGACTCGAGCTACAACTAGGGAGTCACATCATGGGGAAGCCTCACACGCTCGCGACATCGCGACAATTCTTCGGCCTCGGAGCCGCGCACCGCCGTCTGTTCATCGCCGCAACCCTGCTGGCCGTCGCCGCGGTCGCGTGCCTTCCGCTTCTCGGCGCGAGCAGCGCGTCGGCCGCTCCGCTCCCCGTCTCCCAGTGCAACGGCACCGACAACAGCACCAATGAGGCCGTCGAGTGCACCGTGGTGGTCACCAACACGGTGAATGTCGCAACCGGCGTGAAGAGCAGCTCGACAGTCGTCACCGAATGCCACGGCTTCGCCAACGCGGAACCGGTCTGCGAGCTGCCTCAGACGCTCAACACGAACGACGTCGTTCTCTCAGTGGACCAGTGCAACGGTTCGGGCAACGGAACGGGAAGCACCGTGATCTGCTCGGTCGAGGTGATCAACAACATCGTCGGTACCGCGACGCCGCAGACCGTGACCATCAATCAGTGCCAGGGATCGGGAGCCGGCGGCGCAGACGCCACCAGCCTCAACTGCGACTCCTATGACAGCACCGATCCGTCGACGGCGACAGTCGTGCAGTGCAACGGCTCGGGCAACAACGGAGGCGGAATTCTCCGGGTGACCTGCACTGTCGAGGGCGGCTCCACCGCATCCGTCATCCCCACCACCGTCAACCAGTGCAACGGCTCGGGCAACGGCGGCGGCGCCTACGTGACCTGCTCCGTCGAGTTCACCACGAACATCGTCGCGGGGCCGGATGACGGCGAAGGCGAGGGCGAGGGCGACGGTGGCGAGACCGGCGGCGAGACCGGCGGTGAGACCGGTGGTGGCACCGGCGGCGAGACCGGTGGTGGCACCGGTGGTGGCACCGATGAAGGAACGACGCCTCCGGGGTCAGGCACTCCTGGCACTCCCGGCGGTCCCGGCACACCCGGCACACCCGGAAACCCCGGAGGATCAGGCGGTTCGGGCACGGCGACCGGATCGACGGCTGGAACGCTGGCGAACACCGGCATGCCGGTCGAGAACATGCTGCTCGGCGGCGCCTCGGTTCTGCTTCTCGGACTCGTTGTCGCAGCATTCGCGCGTCGCCGGCACACAGTGAAGAACTGAACACGTCGGGTGCGCCCCTAGCTGGGCGCACCCGCGTATGGGAACATGTGATTCTAGGAGCGAATCCATCACATGTTGCCTCTGCTCAACCCGAGTTCTCCGGTCGTTCCGACGCGGAGGATTTCGGCGTGGGCGGCGACATGATCGAGATCAGCGTGCTCGGGCCCCTCACGGTCCGCAACGGTGGAGAGGAGATCCTCGGTCTCTCGGTCGGCACCAAACGGCTTCTCGCTTTTCTCGCGCTCAGACCGCGGGGCGCCCGTCTGGCCATCTCGGGGGAGATGTGGCCGGATGTCACGGAGCGGCGGGCCAGCGACAGCCTTCGGTCGGCGCTCACCAGACTCGAAGACGCCATCAAGCCGGCCATCACGATGACTCCCGCCGGATTGAGCCTGGCGCCCGGCGTCGCGGTCGATCTCAACGTCGCCCGCGAATCGGCGAGGCGCCTACTGCAGCCGGGCGCGGCATCCACGCCCGATGACCTGAGCACCTGGGCGATCGAGGCCTTCGCGTCTCGCATCCTCCCCGACTGGTACGACGAGTGGGTGCTCTCCGAGGTCGAGGACTGGCGGCAGCTGCGCCTGCACGCCCTGGAGGCTCAGGCCGAGATGCTGATCACGGAGGGCAACCTGCGGGCCGCCGCCTGGGCCGCTCGGGCCGCGATGCGGGTCGAGCCCCTGAGGCAGAGCGCCATCGTCAGCCTCATCAGGGTGCACCTCGCCGAAGGGAATCAGTCTGAGGCGTTGCGCGACTACGACATCTACAAGGCGCTGCTCGAGCGCGAGCTCGGGCTCGAGCCCACGGCGATCCTCAGCGACCTCGTCGCACCCTTCCGCAGGTAGTCACGGAAGAGTGCGACGCAGCGGGCTACGACCGACGTCGAGCGGGTCGGATGCGCAGAGCGAAGCCGACAGCCAGCAGCGCCAGGGCTCCGGCGATCAGGCCGCCGGTCTCGAAGCCGGTCGCTGCGAGCGATCCGCCCTGTCCTGAGCCGCTCTGTCCTGAGCCACCCTGACCTGATCCGGTCTGTCCTGGTCCGCTCGGCGTCTCGACGACAGGCGGTGTCGGCACGACGGGGGCCGCCGCGGTGACGATCGTGTAGGTCGCGGTGACGTCGCCCGTATCGCCGTTGCTCGCCGTGACGGTGAACGTCGAGGTGCCGGGTGTGGTCGGTGTTCCCGTGATGGTGCCGTTCTCAGAGATGACCAGGCCCGCGGGCAGCTCGCCCTCGGTGACCGTGACGGTCGCGGTCGGCGTGCCCTCGGTGGCGACGGTGTCTTCGTAGGGAGTTCCCACGGTCGCGTCGTCGAGCGAGTCCGTGGTGATCTCCGGTGTCGTCGTCTCGGTCGTTTCGCCAGAACCCGTCGTGCAGTCCGACGGGCGCACGATGGTGTCGTTGATCAGCGTGACCGCCGAGGTGCTGGCGAGAAGTCTGCCCTGAACGACTGCGGCGTTGCCCACGCTGATCGATTCCTGCGCCATGATCGTGCCGACGAAGGTCGAGCCGCTTCCCAGAGTGGCCGACGAACCGACCTGCCAGAAGACGTTGCAGATGCTGGCCCCGTTGATGAGTTCGATACGGCTTCCCGATCCTGTGACCAGGGTGCTCGCCGCCTGGAAGACCCACACGGATGCCGCGCCGCCGTCGAGGGTGAGGGTGTCGCCCGACGAGAGGTCGAGGGCTCCGCCCGAGTAGACCCCTGGTTTCAGCGTCTTGCCGGCGAGTTGAGAGAGTCCCTTCGCCTGAGGCGTGAGGCTCTTCGCGACACCGAAGGCCTGGTCGAGATCGATTTTGGCCTGATCGACATCGGGATCGGTGCGAGCGGATCCCGTGCCGACAACGAAGGAACCCGCGGGCGCTCCTTCGAATCCTGTGATCTCTGTGCCCGGCGAGAGTCCCACGTCGCCCGTGACCACGGTCGGCCCGGTGTTCGTCACGGTGGAACCCGCGAGAACCGCGTAGCCGGCAGCGGTCCTCAGGTTGAGCGGGCCGTCGAGCACGATTGCGGCCTGCGCGGTGCTGGAGAAACCGAGCACCAGTGCGGAGCCGAGTGCCAGACCCGTGAGACCTGCAACGGAGATACGACGGTAGAGATACGAGCTCGGCATGCGTGACCCCCAAGGTCGACGACGAGTGAAGCAACATTGCTTCGATGTGACGAATTGTCGCATCATCCTCACTGATGAGTAGATCACACGTGACGACCTCGAACCATAGTGATGACAAAAGGTTCGACAGGGTGTAGGGACAAGCAATCGCGCGCCGGAGAACCCCCAGCATTCGCCACGGTAAACTGATGGCGTTCTCGAACTCGAAAGCAGGCCGCGCGGTGACCACCCAGCCCACCCGCCCGCAGGCGCAATCGCCCTACTGGGGCGTGCCCGTCGCCCGGGCGATCCCGGCGATCGTCGTGGCCCTCGTCGTCGCCTTCACGCCGAACCATTCGAGTGTCGTCGGCCTGCTGGTGTTCGGGGCGTTCGCCCTCGCATCCGGCCTGCTCACGGGCATCCTGACCCTTCGCGCCCTGCCCGCCGGTACGGGCCGTGCGTTGCTGCTGGCCCAGGCAGCCACCAGCATCATCGCGGGTGTGCTGGCACTGTCGCTACAGGGCTTCGGGCTGGCCTTCCTGCTGTATCTCGTGAGCGTCTGGGCGGCCATCACGGCCATTCTGGAGCTCGTCACGGGACTGCGCTCGCGCGGCGAGGCGCCCGCTAAAGACTGGATCGCCATGGGGGGCCTCACCGCGATCCTCGCGCTCGCCTTCCTTCTCCTCCCCCTCACCGACCTGGTTGCCGTGGGACTCTTCGGCGCGTACGGTGCCGTGCTCGGCATCTATCTCGTAATCGCGGGGCTGTCGCTCCGCTGGGGCACCCAGCCGAGCGCCCCCACAGCAAAGGACTCCGTGACTCTCGAGGTGCAGAACCCGTGACCCAGCCATCCAAGCGCGACGTCTTCAAGCCCGTCGAACTCATCGTCCTGTCGGCCGTGATGGCCCTCTTCGTGGGGCTCACCGTGCTGCTCGCCACGCGTAATCCGCTGCTCGCGGTGATCTTCTTCGGGGTGGCGTTCATCGTCGTGCTCGTGGTGATCGCGATGATGGTGTTGACGTTCAAGCCGAATAAGTCGGAGCAGACGGAGCTCGACGACGATCTTCCGCCTTCTGGGCATTAGGGGTTTCCTGCGGGCGCGGCTCGGGGTGTGCGTTTTCAGCTCAGACAATGACTGCGGCTGACGACCGCTCCGCGGCGCTCGTTCCTCGCGCTGCTCCGGGTCATCAGCCGCAGCCATAACTCGCAAGAAAACGCACACCCCTCCCCGCGCCGAGTCCGCTTCTTCGCCGAGTTCGCTTCGCTCACCGGCTTCGCTTCGCTCACCGGCTTCGTTGGTGGAGTAGCGAGGAACGAGCGTATCGAAACCACGAGCCCGCGGCTGAACAGGAGGAGATCTCGTTTGCGTCGCGCCGTCGTGCCCATTCCGACGCATCGGATGGGCCTGACGGCGCCATCCAAACGACGAGTGGCGATCGAGTGGCGTCATAGTGCCCATCACGGAGACCCGGATGGGCAGGACTGCGCCACACGGCTTTCTCTGATCGAGGAGTCCGGCTTCGCTTCGCTCAGCGGCTTCGTTCCCTGAGCTTGTCGAAGGGAGCCTGCTGGGCCTAGGAGAGGGCGTCTTTCAGGGTCTTGAGGGACTGCTGGGCGGTTCGGCGCACCTCTTTGTCGGGGTCGCGCAGAAGAGCCTCCAGGGTGTCCTGGGTCGTGGCGTCGCCCGTGGCCGCGAGTGCTCGGGCCGCTGCTGCGCGGACTCGCGCGTGGTCGTCTTTCGTCAAGGCGGTGAGGGCCTCGGGGGCCGCGATCGACCGCAGGGCAGCCACCTTGGCGCACATCTCGCGAACCCGCCATGCCTGGTTGCCGAGGCCGGCGATCACGGCCGGCGCCGCGGCATCCGACCACACGTAGTTCAGCGCGCGGGCACCCCACAGCTCCGGCCAGTACAGCGAGGGGGCGCCGGCCAGGATGCCGTCGGCGTGCGGGCCCCCGACGACGCGCAGGAAGTCCTCGCCCTCGTAGCCGCCCTCGAGCAGCGACCGCGCGCGGAGCACCACGGAGGTCTCGCCCTCACGCTCGACAGCGGCCTGGATGCGCTCTTCGAGCGACGCGGTGTGGTGGGACGGGGTCTCGCTGTCGTGTGCCATAAGACACCAAGGCTACCGTGAGCTCCCGAGAGCGCTCAGAGGATGTGCTCGACCAGCGCCGACGAGATGCCGACATAGCTGTGCGGGGTCAGTGCGAGCAGCCGCTGCTTCGCCGCATCGCCGATGTCGAGGCCGTCGACGAACGCGGCCAGGTCGCTCGCGCCGATGC
This sequence comes from Agreia sp. Leaf244, assembly GCF_001422695.1. NCBI lineage: Bacteria > Bacillati > Actinomycetota > Actinomycetes > Micrococcales > Microbacteriaceae > Agreia > Agreia sp. Leaf244. Next base: position 167,004 of record NZ_LMLX01000004.1, read on the forward strand.
GCTTGCCGCGGGTGAGCTCTTTGAGCAGCGCGTAGGGGTCGGTGATCGACGAGCGGCCCGCCGTGATCTCGGCGCGGACGACGGTCTGGATGGCCTCCGCCAGCACCTCCCAGTTGGTGTCGAGGTCTGCGGCGAGCAGCTCGCGGTTGAGCGAGATCTGGCCGAGGCCCGACGTGATGTTCGACAGGGCGAGCAGCGAGTGGCCGAGGGCCACGCCCACGTTGCGCTGCGTCGTGGAGTCGGTGAGGTCGCGCTGCAGACGGCTGGTGACGAGGGTCTGGGCCAGCGAGTCGAGAAGCGCGCTCGAGAGCTCGAGGTTGGCCTCGGCGTTCTCGAACTTGATCGGGTTGATCTTGTGCGGCATCGTCGACGAACCGGTCGCGCCGGCCACCGGGATCTGGGTGAAGTAGCCCAGCGAGATGTAGGTCCACACATCGGTGCAGAGGTTGTGCAGAATGCGGTTGCCGTGCGCGACCTGCGAGTAGAGCTCTGCCTGCCAGTCGTGCGACTCGATCTGGGTGGTGAGGGGGTTCCAGGTGAGGCCGAGCGAGGTCACGAACTCGCGCGAAACGGCCTGCCAATCCAGGTCGGCCTCGGCCGAGAGATGGGCCGCGAACGTTCCTGTGGCGCCCGAGAACTTGCCGAGGTACTCGGCGGCCTCGACCTGCTTGCGGATGCGCTCGAGGCGGTAGACGGTGACCGCCAGCTCCTTGCCCATGGTGGTGGGGGTGGCGGGCTGTCCGTGGGTGCGGGCGAGCATGGCGTCGTCGCGGTACTGCACGGCCTGGCTGCGGAGCTCGTCGATCACCGCGCGGAACGCCGGCAGCCAGACCTCGGTCACGGCATCGCGGATGACGAGCGCGTAGCTGAGGTTGTTGATGTCCTCGCTCGTGGCCGCGAAGTGCGTGAGCTCGGCGATCCCGGTGAGTCCGAGCTCGTCGAGGCGGCGGCGCACGTAATACTCCACGGCCTTCACGTCGTGCTTGGTGGTCGACTCGAGGGCGCCGAGCTCGGCCACCTCGTCGTCTCCGAAGTTCGGGGCGAGCTGGCGCAGCTGGCGCTGCTTCTCGAGCTCGATCGGCGTCGATCCGAACAGCGAGTGGTCGGTGAGGTAGATCAGCCACTCGACCTCGACCTGGATGCGAGCGCGGTTGAGGCCCGCCTCCGAGAGGAACTCGCCCAGTTCTGAGACGGCGGATGCGTAGCGGCCGTCGAGCGGACTGAGGGGCTGGGGGGAAAGGGCGCTCATGATGCGGGGTAACTCCAGTGCTGGGCGGCCGTCGGGCCGCGGCGGTCAGGCGGGGGTGGATGCGTGAGGAGCTCGAAACGCCGGCTCCAGTTGCGCGAACAGAGATGCGCAGGCCCGCTCGATGGTGGCGAGCACGGCGGCGAAGGTGGCTGCGTCGGCGTAATACGGGTCGGGCACGTCGAGCTGGCGGTTCGGGTCGGTATCGAAGCTCGTGAGCAGCCTGATCTTCGATCGGTCGGAGTCGCTCGTCGCCCACGATCGGATGGCCCGCTCGTGCGTGCGGTCGAGCGCGACGATCAGGTCGAGCTCGTCGAACGACGACGAGTCGAACTGCTTGGCCCGGTGTAGGGATGCGTCGTAACCGCGATCCGCGAGGGCGTCGATCGTTCTCGGGTCGGCCTGCTCGCCGACGTGCCAGTCGCCCGTTCCGGCGCTGGTCACCGAGACGCGATGGCTGAGGCCGGCCTTCTGCACGAGGTCGCGCAGCACGATCTCGGCCATGGGCGAGCGGCAGATGTTGCCCGTGCAGACCATGCAGACTCGAAAGATTCCAGCGGGAATCTCGGTCTCATCCAGGGGCATGCTTCTATCTTGGTGCAGTTTCCCCTCCTCCACATCAGCGGGTCTCCACACCTCTCCCCCGATCGCGCCCCGGCGCCCCGCTGCGCGGGGCCGGATGGCGACACTGGTGCGGTGACAGATCATCCCGATGCCCTCCTCCTCCACGTCAGATCGTCGCTCGAGCACGACCGGGCGGCCGTGCAGAGGCTCAGCGTGCAGCTCTGCACAGAACTGCTGCCCACGGTCGCGCGCGACGATGCTCCCGGGTGGCAGGGCCTGGCCCGCCAGTCGTTCGATGCGAGATGCGATCGGGTCGCGGCCGATGTTCGCCGGGTGTCGGCGAGCCTCGATGAGATCTCTGCACTGATCGCCGGGGCTATCGTCTCGATGGGTGCGACTCCGTGACGGCCGACGACGACGAACTCGTCGTGTCGGGCGGAGGCAGCTTCGCGGTGTCGACAGACGAGATGTCGAACACGGCGTTCCGGCTGCGCTTCGTCGAGAGCGAGTCGCTGGCCGCCGCGGCGCGGCTGAGAGGGCTCGAGCTGTGCATCGATCCGCACGTCGCCGCGCAGGCGCCGTCCCTGCCCGCGCTGGTGCTCCAGGCCGCAGACGACCTCGATCGAGCGTCTCGCGAGGCGGGCGAACTCGATGTGTCGCTGCGCCTGGCGGCCGAGGCCTACGGCCTGGTCGAGAACGCCATGATCGATGGCATCCGCGTCACCACGGGTCTGCTCGGCAATGTGTTCGGGCACCTCGCTCCCTTACTCCTCCTCGCGGGTGCGCCCTTCCTCGCCGCGGGGTCCGGTGTGCTCGTCGGGCTGGCGGCGAGGCCCGGCGCAGCGCGCAGCCCGGTCGATGCCGCCGAGTGGATGCGCGAGAATCCGCAGCTCGCCAACAATCCCGCGGTGGCGGCGGCCGTGCGACTGCTCTTCTCGTCGAGCGACGACATCATCGCGGGGCTCCTGGGTGTTCCTCCGGGCGCCGGCGCCGTCATCGGCGACGACGGCCTCGGGCTCTTCGGAATCAGGGAGGCCGCCGGGCTGGTGCTCGGGGCGGCGGGTGCCGCGGGTGCGGCCAGAGGCCTGGCGGGCGGTGGAGCCGCGGGAGGTGGTCGCAGTCCGCTCGTCGAGACGCCGGTGCAGACCACGAGGGTCGGCACATCACCGGTCACGGCTCCGTCGAGCATCGCCGAACTGGCGTCGCGCATGCCGAACACGAGCGCCCGCGGCCCGCAGATCAAGGTCGAGAAGTACGCCACCGAGAACGGCGATCCGTCATACATCGTCTACCTCGGCGGCACCGTCGACATGAACGCCATGCCCGCGGGCGAGGCCTTCGACATGACGAGCAACGTCGAATCGATGAGCGCCGGCGACGGGGCCTCTTACCGGGCCGCCGTCGAGGCGATGCGCGACGCGGGCATCGGGCCGGGCGACCCCGTTCTCGAGGTCGGCTACTCGCAGGGCGGATTGCTCGCCGTGCAGCTCGAGCAGTCGGGCGACTACTCGGTGCAGGGTGTTGTGACCCTCGGCTCGCCCGTCGGCCAACTCGAGACGACGGCTCCCACTCTCACCATCGCCCACACCGAAGATCTGGTTCCCGCACTGGGCGGGCTCGACACTGCATCCGGCGACGATCGGGTGCTTGTGCGGCGCACTCTCTACGACGACGCCCCCATGCCGAACGGCGACGCCTTCCCGTCACACGACCTCGACGCCTACCGCGAGACGGCCGGCCTGGTCGACGCATCGAAAGACCCGAGGGTCGAGAAGTTCATCGACAGTGCGGCGCCGTTCCTCTCGGGCTCCGCTGCGGGCACGGCCACGGAGTATCGCGCCGAGCGGGCGGGTCGATGAGGGTGCGCGCGCGGGCAGCTCGGCTGTCAGTCTTTGTCGCGTCCGGCGAGGGGGCGCAGGATCGAGCCGATGATGGCCGAGAGAATGGCGAGTACAAGGGCGCCGAGTACGGCCCACCAGAAGTTGTCGATCACGAGACCGAAGCCGAAGAGCTGAGAGAGCCATTCCGCGAGCAGCAGGAGCAGGGCGTTGACCACGAGCGAGATCAGGCCGAGAGTGAGGATGTAGAGCGGGAACGCGACGATGCGAACGGCTGTGCCGACAATGCCGTTGACCACACCGAAGATCAGGGCCACGAAAAGGTACGACAGGATCGTGCCGAGGGCGTCGTCCTGAAAAGGATCGAGCTTCACGCCTGTGACGATGAGCGTGGTGAGCCACAGGGCGATCGCATTGGCCACAAGAGAGACGACAAATCTGCGCATGCGCCCAGTATTCCAGTTCGACGGCTACGCCGACAGCGCCGCGCGCGCCCTGTCGCGGCCTGGCATGGCGCGCAGCTCGTCGCTCAGCAGTCGGCAGCGAGCGCCTATCTCGGTGTCTGCCAGGAGCGACTCCGCCGCCGAACGGAATGCGTCGACCGATGCGGTGTTCGGATCGAGAGCGGCCCCGTAACCCTGGCTCTCGATGGCCTCCGCTCCCGCGAACTGGTCGGTCGAGAACGGCAGCACCAGCATGGGCACGCCGGCCGTCGCGGCCTCGGTCACGCTGTTGTTCCCCCCGTGCGTCACGGTCAAGGCCGCATGCTCGAGCAGGGTCACCTGGGGCAGGAACTCGCGCACGAGCCACGACTCGGGCAGCTCTCCGAGTTCACGCCGGTCGGCCGAACCGACAGCGAGAGCGACGCGCACGTCGAGACCCTTCAGCGCCTTGGCGATCCGGGCGAGTACATCCGCGCGAACAGAGAGGAAGCTGCCGAAGCTCACGTAGACGATCGGGGCTCCTCCCCCGGCCAGCCAGGCGTCGACCTCTGGGTCGGCAGGCTCGTCGCGCACGGCCGACCCGAGAAACGCGTGCGTGGGGAGCAGCGCGGTGCGCGCGGGGTCGTGAAGCTGCCCGGGGTAGTTGAACAGCAGAATGTCTCCGTGCTCGGCGAAGGCGTCGTTCGACGGCGAGGCACTCGGGTCGAGCACCGCCAAGGCGTCGTTCCACTGACCGGTGAAGCGATCGCGCACGGCCTCGCAGCGCAGGCGCAGGCGGTCGAGCCCCTCGCGATCAGGGCTGAACGCCGTCGGCCACGACGCGGGAAATCCATATACCTCGTCGGCTATGGGCAGGGCGGTGGGATGTCCGAGCACCACGTCGGCGTGTGCCACTCCGGCAGCCTGCAGCGCGAGACGGGCCGTGAAGGCCAAGTGATCGACGATGACCGCATCCGGTCTCACCTTCTCGATCACGGCCAGCACGGCGCTCGCGGTCTCGACCGGCCGCCACAGCAGATCGGTCGTGCGCTGCGACGCCTGGTAGTCGAGGGTCTCGACCATGCCGAGGCGCGTGGCGTCGAAGAAGCCGCGCAGCGAGTCGTCCTCGCCCGCCGGCTGCTCCTCGGCCCGAATAGTGCCGGGATTCGAGCCACGGCCCAGCCGCAGCTCGGTGCCGCGGAATCCGAACGACCGCACGATCGACGTCGTCGCGGGTCCGGATGCGACCACCACGTCGTCGCCCGCGTCGCGCCAGGCCGTGGCGAGGGTCGCGAGGGGAAGCAGATGGGAGGCGTAGTCCGGGCTGATGACCAGCAGGGTCACGAGGCTCCGCCCGTGCTCGACAGCGTCATCGAATCGAGTCGCCGGTTCTCGGCGACCGTGGCGTACACACGCTCGAGGGCTGTCGCCATGGCCTGCACGGTGAAGCGCTCGCGAACGATTCCCCGGGCGGCGGCGACGCGTTCCGGCTCGTCGCGGGCGGCGATCAGCAGGGCGTCGGCCATGCCGCGTCGAACGCCCGAGGCCGATCCGGTGTCGACCAGAACACCCGTGACGCCGTCGTCGACGTATGTCGCCGGACCTCCCGCGTCGGGCGTCACCACCACGAGGCCTGCGGCGAGCGCCTCGAGAATGGCGATTCCGAACTCCTCCTTGAGGCTGCCGCACACGTAGATGCCGTTGGCACCGACGAGTGCACCGGAGCCGAGTCTCGTGGCGGCGAGCCAGCGCGACACCACGTCGTTGGGGCGGTGGCCGGCCAGCACGAGGCCCTCCGCGGCACGGGGATGGTCGCGCAGAACGCCGTCGATGGCGTCGAGCTGGGACTGCTCGTCGGGCGAGGGCGCAGCGAGGTCTCCGCCCACGATCACGAGGTTGCACGTGGCCAGCAGGGTCGCATCCGACGCCCACGCCTCGACGACCGTCGCCATGCCCTTCACCCGGTGCAGGCGCCCCACGCTGAGGGCCAGGGGCAGGCCTCGGCGGTGCTCGGGCAGAGCGGAGATCAGCGCGTCGAGGTCGTCGAGCGCGTCGATGACCGCACCATCCGCGCGGGCCTCCACGTCGAGGATCGCGTCGTCGATCGTGGCGAGGTCGATTCCCTCCGGAACCACGGTGTACTGCTCTGGCGAGGAGTCGATGTCGATCCCGAGAAGCTCCTGCAGCTCGTCGCGCAGCGCAGGGCGGGGGAACAGAACGGTGTGCTCGGCATCAGCCGCGAGACGCTGCACGAGCCGGTGCCTGAACCAGTAGTGCTCGCGCTCGTCGACATCGCCGAAGTTCGCGACGGTCAGTGCGCCGGCCACGTCGAGGGCGCGGATCACGCCGTGCGGGTCGGGGGCCAGGGTGAACACAACGGGGATGCCCAGCTCGCGGGCCACGCTCGACGCAGCCATGCTGCCCACATCCGCCATCCGCAGGTGCAGCACGTCGACGGGGCCGAGGGCCACGAGCGCACGACGGATGCCGCGCTCCGCAGCGACCCTGGTGTGCCAGGAGCGGGCCTGAGGGCTCGGCTCCGACAGCAGGGGAACGGGAACGAACTCGTGGTCCGCGAGCACGAGCTGCTCGGCGGCGAGCAGAGTGTCGGCGGCGACGCCCGCGTCGCCCCGCGACAGGGTGAGCACCCGGTCGATGCCGTCGAGAGAGGCGAGCGCGTCGCCGAGACGCACGAGCAACGTGGCCACTCCCCCGTTGTCGCCCGCTCCGGCGCGAGTCAGTCCCCGGTCGATGTCGGCGTGCAGGAACAGCTGGGCCACGGTCAGCCCGTCGCCGAACCGGATGGCAGCGGGCGCGTCACCGAGATCGACCAGGGCCAGTCTCGCCGCGTCGATGGTGGCCTGGGAATCGGCCGCCTCGGAGCCTGCGGCCGCGATCTCGCGGACCAGCCGAAGGGCTCGCTCGTCTCCGCGCCGGTCGCCGAGGCCGGCGATCGCCGCCACCCGAGCGTCCTGCTGCTCCCCCACGTTCGCGGCGATCTCGCGAAGTGCGCGCCCGGCTACGCGCCCGGAGACGAGTCCGAGGGTCTCGACGAGGCGCGAGCGGGCGCCGGGTTCCGACTCGGAGATGAGTGCACTCTCGAGTGCGAGCGCGATGTGATCCGGTGCCGAGGCACCCCACTGCTGCAGCGTGCGCTGGGCGAGCATGCCCGTGAAGCCCGCCTGTACGACGCACCCCACGAGTCGAGACACGGCATCCATTCTCGGAAGGCGGCCACCGAACGCCCAGGCGGCGTGCTCGCGCAGAAAGGCGTGCTCGTTCGAGAGGAGTTCGGAGAGGACATCGTCGGCCTCGTCATCGAAGACCCGACCGAGCGCATGCACGGCGGCGATGGCCACGAGCTGGTTCTCGTCGTCGTGGATGGCCCGGCGGAGAATGCCGACGGCCTGCCGACCGCCCTCCCGCGACGCGACCAGCGCGAGATCGTCGGCGGAGCGCACGACGTCGAGCAGGAAGGGCGTTCGACGAAGACGGTCGAGGGCGGCGGTCAGTTCCATCGCGGGGGTGTTTCCATGGTGCGGGTGATCCGAATTCGTCAGGGGGATGTCTCGGGTCTATTCGGAGCCGATCGTGCTGCGGTTCTCGGATACACCGTCTTCGAGTACACGCGAGTTGACCGCGCCCTGCAATGCCATTGACAGGAGCGCGTCTTCACGCTCTGGATGCTTCGCACAACCCGGTCCATTTGTCATCACTCAGGCCGACATCTGTCGGATGGAGGTGATCATGCGAGACTGGGGCCATGGCACACGAGCTCATGAGCCCGGATGATGTGGCCAGGATCGTGGATCGTAACAATGTACGGATCACGGGACCGGACGCAGGCGACGTGCTGCTCTTCGCCCATGGCTTCGGATGCGATCAGACCATGTACAGACGGCTGCTGCCTTTCTTCGAGCACAGCTTTCGCGTCATCGCATTCGACCATGTGGGCTCCGGCGGCTCGTCGCTCGCCGACTACGACGCGGTGCGCTACGGAACGCTCGACCAGTACACGCACGACCTCATCGAGGTCTGCGAGGCCCTGCAACTCGCCGAGGTGACGGTCATCGCCCACAGCTTCGCGGCGATGGTGGCCGTGGCCGCCGCGATCGAGTCGCCTGAGCTCTTCCGCAGCATCGTTCTGCTCGCTCCGACACCGTCGTACATCGACGACGAGGCCGTCGGCTACGAGGGCGGGTTCTCTCGCGAGGACATCGATGGCCTGCTCGAGTCGCTCGACGACAACCACCTCGCGTGGTCCGCCATGATGGCGCCCGTGGTCATGAAGAACCCCGAATTCCCCGAGCTCGCCGGCGAGCTCGAGCAGAACTTCTGCCGAGTCGACCCGCGGGTGATGCGAACGTTCGCCCGCGTCGCCTTCCTCTCCGACGTGAGGGAGCTGCTGCCCCGCGTCGAGGTGCCCGCCCTCATCGTGCAGTGCACCAACGATTCGCTCGCCCCGCTCTCCGTGGGCGACTACATGGCGTCGCGGATGCCCCGCGCCTCGGTCGTCGTGCTTCAGGCGCAGGGCCACGTTCCGCAGGTGAGCGCTCCCGACGAGACCGCTCACGCGATCCTCGATTTTCTCGACGAGCGATGACCATGCAGCCGGATGCGAGGGGCGCGATCGACTACGAGCTCGTGTTCCGCTCCGGGCCCGGCGGGCTGGTGGTCACCGACTCGGAGAACTCGATCATCGAGGTCAACGATCGCCTTCTCCTGTGGAGCGGCTTCGCTCGGGAAGACCTGATCGGAACCTCTTTGACCCGCCTCCTCCCACCGGCCGATCGTATCCTGTTCTCCGCACGCATCGTCCCTCTGCTTCATCTGGAGGGGGAGGTGATGGACATGTCGCTCACTCTGCTCGGAAAAGACCGCACGGCCCGTGCCGCCCACATGTCCGCCGCCCGCCTGAGTCGTGCGCCCGACGACGCCGGCCCTGATTCGTCTGCCGTTTCGCAGAACCTCTTCGTGTTCGTGCCCAGGCGGGAACGTTCCGCCGACGAGGAGAACATGATCAGAGCGATCACGCACGCCGAAGAGGCGGATGCGCTGCGGCGCGAGGCCGAGCTCGACCTCGAGCAGGCGGCGCAGTACGACGCGCTCACCTCCCTGTTCAACCGCTCCGGACTCTTGACGCGCATCGTCGACCTGGCCGACGACCTGCCTCCCCTGATCGAGTACTCGACCTTCGTGCTGGGTCTCGATCACTTCAGAGTCGTGAACGGCAGCCTGGGCAGGGCCGGCGGAGACCAGGTGCTTGTTGCGATTGCCGAGCGCCTGATGACCCTGTCGGCCGATGGCTTTCTCGCTGCCCGCGTCGGCGACGACGAGTTCGTCGTGGTCGGTCGAACTCACGCCCGGGGCGTCGCCTTCGCCGAGACGATCCTCGAATCGGTCAGCGCTCCGATCCTGGTCGACGAGCTCGACATCGTCGTGACGGCGAGCCTCGGCGTATCCGTCGCCCGACTCGATTCGTCGGATCGCATTCATCCTGCATCACTGGCCGAGACCCAGATGAGACAGGCGACGACGGCCATGTACGAGGCGAAGGCGTCGGGTCGCAATCGGTGGAAGCTGTTCAGTTCGGTGATCGACGATGCCGCGATCGACGAGATCCGTCTCCTCGGGGAGATCCGCGCGGCCCTCGTCGATGATCAGTTCCGTCTGGAGTACCAACCGCAGCTCGACCTGGCGGCGGGAAGGCTGCACGGCTACGAGGCGTTGCTGAGGTGGGACCATCCCGAACGCGGCGTTGTCGGGCCCGCGGGTTTCATCGACGCGACCGAGAAGTCCGGTCTCATCAACCAGGTGGGCGCGTGGGCATGCCGCACCGCGATCGAGCAGTGCTCCCGGCTGAACAGGGACCCGAAAGACCCGCCCGTCACGATGTCTATCAACGTGTCGGCACGGCAGCTGGGAGATCCGCGGCTGGCCGAGATGGTCGGCGCGCTCGTGCGCGACAATCGTCTCGACCCGGCACTGATCACCCTCGAGATCACCGAGACGGGCCTGATCACCGACAGCCCGCGCGCGCATCGCAACCTCGAGCTACTGCACGAACAGGGCGTGCGCCTGGCCATCGACGATTTCGGCACCGGCCACGCGGGCTTCGCCTATCTCAAGGATTTTCCGGTCGACGAGCTCAAGATCGACGGCTCCTTTGTGGCGGGTCTCGGCGTCTCGGTCGAGGACACGGCTATCGTCACCAGCTGCATCGACGTGGCCCATGCGCTCGGTATGCGCGTCGTGGCCGAGGGGGTCGAGACCCGTGCCCAGCTGGATCGCCTCGCCGAGCTCGGATGCGACATCATCCAGGGGTACCTCTACTCGAAGCCGCTGCATCGCGATGCCCTCACGACCTTCATGTCGGAGCCCTGACGATCGCTCCCCTTCTGCGTCGCACGCGGTAGCGTCATGCGTATGCCCCTGAGCGACGCCCCCGTTCCGCCCTATGACGGACCCCGCGGCATCCTGCACGCCGATCGCCACGAGGTCGCGGCCCGCCTGTTCGTCGCGACATTCCTGAAGCAGAAGGCGTCGCGGCTGCCCCGGGTCGACGTCGAGATCCCGGGCCTGTCTGGCCTGCAGGGCGAACTGGCCGAGCTCGGCGGCTATTCGGTGGGGTCGTTCACCCTGTTCGCGAACAAGCAGCCGTGGGCCATCACCACCCAGCTGGCGCTCGAGTGCGTGCTGATCTGGGAGAGGGCATCGATCGCCGCCCGCTACGGAGACAAGATCGTCGTGTTGGAGCCGGGCATGCGCATCCTCGTCTCGAGCGAGCCGGCGGCCGCCGCCGACCGGGCCATCGCACGGGTTCGGCCGACGTCATGAGCGGCATGAGCGACCTGAACAGCTCCCGCGACTTCTCGGGGTTCTGGCATAGGGCCGGCGTGCGGGCAGCCGTGGTGCTCGCCATCTTCGTCGTCGTGTTCACGACCACGGGGGTTGTCGGGTCGTGGATCTTTGCGCCCGCCGTGGGATGGATCGCCGCGGCGGGCACCTTCACGATCTGGGTCTGGATCTCGGTGCTCCGCTTCGGTGCGGCCGACACCGCCGCTCATGCGAGCCGGGAGGATCCGTCGCAGAGCATGGCGCAGACACTGCTGATCCTCGCCAGCATCGCCAGCTTCGGCGCGATCGCCCTTCTCCTGATCGAGGCGGGAAAGCTGGGGACGAGCGCGACGCTCGGGCTGATCGCCACGGCGCTCGCGACACTGGCCGCATCGTGGTGGCTCGTGCACACGATCTACACGCTGCGGTACGCGGGCTTCTACTACCGCGCGGGCGGCGCGGGTATCGAGTTCAACCAGAAGGAGCCGCCCCGCTATCTCGACTTCGCGTATCTCGCCTTCACCCTGGGAATGACGTTCCAGGTCTCCGACACCAACATCACGTCGTCTGTGCTGCGGGCCGAGGCGCTGCGCCACGCGCTGCTGTCATTTCTGCTCGGCGTCGTCGTGGTGGCCTCGACGATCAATCTCGTGTCGAGCCTGCTGCACTAGCCGTGCTGCGGGCGGGCGCCGGCCCGGTCGACTCGCGCTCGATCAGGGCAGGCAACGACTGCGGGAGCTCGGTGGCGCGGTCGCCGTCGATGCGTGACAGCAGCGTGCTGAGCATGTCGCGGCCGATCCGTTCGAAGTCCTGGCGCACCGTGGTGAGGGGCGGCGTGACATATGCCGCTTCGGGAATGTCATCGAAACCGATGACGCTCATGTCCCGGGGAACGGCGAGGCCGCGTTCGTTGAGCGCGTGGATCAGGCCGATCGACATCTGATCATTGGCCGCGAAGATGGCCGTGAGGCCCGAGAGGTCGCTCGATGCGCCGAATCGGTGGCCGGATGACGGGGTCCAGTCGCCGACACCGATCACCCGGGCAGACAGGTCGTTGGCCCCCAGCTCATCGCGCCACCCGCGCTCGCGCTCGCGGGCGTCGACCGAGTCGGCCGGACCGGCGAGGTGGGCGATACCGCGGTGGCCCAGCCCGATCAGGCGCTTGACCGCGGTGCGGGCGCCGGAGTACTGGTCGGCGCCGACGGTGGCGAGCCCCGCGTGGGCCGTGGCCTCGAGGGCCACCAGGGGAATGGTGAGCTCCATGCCCGCCACGACGTCGACCGAGCCCTCGTGGCCGGAGATCACTGCGATGCCCTCGACGTTCTGGCGCAGGAACGCCTCGACGGCACCCCGGATGGAGCCGGGGTCGCTGTCGGTCATGTTCGCGGTGAAGACCGACCAGCGGGCGTCGCGAGCCGCCGCGTTGAAGTACAGAACAGTCGACGACGGGCCGAATTCGGGGCCACCCGTGGCGATGAGCCCGATGGTGCGCGACCGTCTCGTGACGAGCGCTCGCGCCGCCGGCGAGGGCACATAGCGCAGCTTCTTGATGGCCTCTTCGACCTTCACGCGGGTAGAAGACCGCACGTTGGGCAGGTCGTTGACCACGCGCGAAACAGTCTGGTGCGATACGCCTGCGAGTCGTGCCACATCGAAGATCGTCGCTTGGCGCGGCGTCTCTTCCGTCACGTGTTCCACCCTATCCAGCGACGCGCCCGTGCTCGTGTCGTGCCTCGAACACTAGTCGACGAGAGAGCGCGATCAGTCATCATCGCCATCCGTCGAGTTCTCCGCGATGATCGTGAGCAGCCGCTCCACCGACAGGTCGTGATTCTCGAGGTCGCCGACCTTGCGTTTGTCGCGCAGAATGGCGATGCGGTGGCTGATGCGCAGCACCTCTTCGAGCTCTGCAGAGATGAAGACCACCGAGAGCCCGTTGTCTGCGAGGTCGGAGACGAGGCTCTGGATCTCGGCCTTCGCGCCGACGTCGATTCCGCGGGTGGGCTCGTCGAGCACGAGCAGCCGCGGCGCGATCGCGAGCCAGCGGGCGAGGAGCACCTTCTGCTGGTTGCCTCCCGACAGGGTGCGCATCAGGGCGTCGGGGTCGGCGGGCCGGATGTTCATGGCCTGGATGTAGCTCGCGGCCAGGTCGTCCTGCCGTCGGCGGGGGATGCGCCGGAACCAGCCCATGTCGGCCTGCAGGGCGAGGGCGATGTTGTCGCGCACCGACAGCTCGCCGATGATCCCCTCCGTGCGCCGGTTCTCGGACGCGTACGCGATGCGGTTCTTCAGCGCCCTGCGCGGGTTGACGAGCTTCTCGGCATGCCCGTCGATGAGCGTCTCGCCGCTGTCGGCGCGGTCGATGCCCGCGAGCAGTCGCGCAAGCTCGGTGCGCCCCGAGCCGAGGAGGCCCGCGATGCCCACGACCTCGCCTTCGTAGACGCGCAGGTCGAAGGCCTCGATCGCCCCCCGGCGGCCGAGCCCGATGGCGTTGATGAGGGGCTCCTCGCCGGAGAGGCCCTCTTCGACCGTGCTGCTGCTGGTGTGCTCCTGGATGTTCGCCAGCGCGGGAAGGTCGCGGCCGACCATCTTCTGCACGAGGTCGATGCGCAGCAGGTCGTGGGTGAGATACTCGCCGACCAGCCGTCCGTCGCGCAGCACCGTGAGCCTGTCGGAGATCTCGTAGACCTGATCGAGGAAGTGGGAGATGAAGAGAATGGCGACGCCCGACTCCTTGAGGCCCGCGATGATGCGGAACAGCTCGGTCACCTCGTCGTTGTCGAGGCTCGACGTGGGTTCGTCGAGCACCAGCACGCGCGCCTCGACGTAGACGGCGCGCGCGATGGCGATGAGCTGCTGGATCGCGGGGGAGTGGTCGGCGAGCATCGAGCGGGGATCGACATCGAGCCGCATCGTCGCCAGCAGCTCTCCGGTGCGCGCGTGTGCCTCGCGCCAGTCGATGCCTCCGAACCGCGTGCGCGGCTCGCGCCCGAGCATCACATTCTCCGTCACCGACAGGTTCGGCAGGAGATTGACCTCCTGGTAGACCGTGCTGATGCCCGCCCGTTGCGCGGCCGCGGGGGTGCTGAACGACACCGGTCGGCCGTCCATCTCGATGGTTCCGCCGTCGATGGGCTGCACACCCGTGAGGGCCTTGATCAACGTGCTCTTGCCGGCGCCGTTCTCGCCCATGAGCGAGTGGACCTCGCCGGCGAAGAGGCGGAAGTCGACTCCGTCGAGAGCTTTCGTTGCAGTGAACGCGACCGAGACGTCGGTAAAGCGGATGACGGGCGCATCCACGGTCATCGTCGCCTCCCGCGAGGAGCCGTCATGGGGAACCTCCTCGTTCGTGCACGCGAGGACGCGTGCTCCCTGTGGGAATGTTAGGGCTCACATTTATCGCGCACAAGTCGGCGGCCGCGATCGCGCCTTCACCCGCGGACGCCCGGCATCCGTTGCCGATTCGTTACCCGAGTCGACGCAACCGTCGCTTGACAGGACGTTCACAGCGCGGATATTGTCTCGACCAAGCACACTGTGAGCGCTAACAACTCTTCACCAACTGCCGCTGGATCTCAGGGACGAGATGACACGATCCCCTGCAGGACCGCCCGGCCGAAGCAATTGTTAGCCCTCACAACCCGGCCCACGCATCAACCACGGTTCACATTCACTCCGGAGGCGCACGACAGTCGCCGCCGGGTCTCAAGGAGGAGATCAATGTTCAAGACACCTCGATTCAGGTCCATCGCAGGCTTCGCTCTGGTGGGGGCAGTCGCCCTCGGCCTCGGCGCCTGCTCGGCAGGCGGCGGCGACGACGCAGCATCGGGCGACGGGGGAGACCTCACGACCATCGGTTTCGTCGCGGTCGGCCCCGAGGGCGGATGGCGCACGGCGAACGAGAAGAACATCCAGGACTCGTTCTCGGAGGAGAACGGCTTCGAGCTCAAGTACGCCCCGGCCACCAACGGCGACCAGAACTCGCAGATCACCGCGTTCACGTCGTTCATCGATGAAGACGTCGACGCCATCCTGCTGTCGGCCACCGAGGCCACCGGCTGGGAGAGCATCCTCGAACGCGCCAAGGAGGCCGAGATCCCGGTCGTACTCCTCGACCGCGGTATCGAGCCGAACGACCCCGAGCTCTACACGAGCCACATCGCACCCGACAACGTGGGCATCAGCGCCTCGGCCGCCGAGTGGGCGAACGAGCAGTTCCCCGACGGAGCCAACTACGTCGTCCTCGAAGGACCTCCCGGACTGTCGGTCGTGAACGACCGCAACAAGGGATGGGACGAGACGGTCGATTCGAAGCTCACCAAGCTCGAGAGCCAGTCGGCCAACTGGTCGACCGAAGAGGCGAAGAGCGTCTTCGAGACGATCCTCAAGGCCAACAACAACGACGTCCAGCTCGTGTTCGCACAGAACGACGAGATGGGTCTCGGCGCTGCCCTGGCTGTCGAAGAGGCGGGCCTGAAGCCCGGCACCGACGTGAAGATCATCACGATCGACGGCACCAAGGCCGCCCTCGAGGCGCTCGCGGCAGGTCGACTCAGCTTCGTGGCCGAGTACAACCCGCTGTTCGGTGACACGGCCATCGACGTGGTGAACAAGGCCATCGCCGGCGACAAGGTCGAGTCCGACATCGTCGTTCCGAGCGTCACCTTCGACTCGCCCGAGGCCGCGACCACCGCGCTGCCCGACCGCCAGTACTGATTCACCCCGCTCATCCGGTTCCCTCGGGCCTCGCGGCTCGGGGAACCGGATGGGCTCCCGCGTGGGAGAATCCACGCGACTCAATGACGAGGCCGGCACCCCGGCAGAACGAGCAGGCAGACATGGCAGCGACAGAGCCGATCGTCGAGATGACAGACATCTCGATCGAGTTCCCTGGCGTCAAAGCCCTCCAGAACGTGCAGCTCAGGCTGTACCCGGGAGAGGTGCACACCCTCATGGGTGAGAACGGTGCGGGCAAATCGACCCTCATCAAGGCACTGACCGGCGTCTACAAGATCGACTCCGGCAGCATCCGGGTCTCGGGCGGCCCCCGACAGTTCTCGGGAACGGCAGACGCCCAGAGCGCCGGCATCTCGACCGTCTACCAAGAGGTCAACCTCTGCGACAATCTCACCGTCGGCGAGAACGTGATGCTCGGCAACGAGATCCGCGGCGCCTTCGGAATCAACTGGAAGAAGACCCACGAGGCCGCTCACGAGGCGCTCGTCGGTCTCGGCCTCGGCGACCTCGACCCGCGCCAGCCCCTCTCGAGCATCTCGCTCGCGCTGCAGCAGCTCGTCGCCATCAGCCGGGCCATGGTCGCCAAGTCGAAGGTTCTCATCCTCGACGAGCCCACCTCGAGCCTCGACGCCAACGAGGTCGAAGGCCTCTTCACGGTGATGCGTCGCCTGCGCGACCAGGGCGTCGCCATCCTCTTCGTCTCCCACTTCCTCGACCAGGTCTACGCGATCAGCGATCGCCTCACCGTGCTGCGCAACGGCGAGTTCGTGGGGGAGCACCTCACCCGCGACCTGGGCCGCAGCCAGCTGATCTCGCTGATGATCGGCAAGGACTTCGAGACCCTCGCATCGCTGGGCTCGAACAGGCGGCGGGATGCGCGGGAAAGCGGCGAGCAGCCCTTCTACAGCGCCACTGATCTCGGCCGAAAGGGTTCGATCGAACCCGTCGACATCGCCGTGTACCCGGGCGAGGTCGTCGGCCTCGCCGGACTGCTCGGCTCCGGCCGCACCGAACTCGGCCGTCTGATGTACGGCGCCGACCGCCCCGATACGGGCGAGGTGACCATCGGAGGCAAGAGCACCGAGGTGCACAGCCCCGTGACCGGGCTCGCCACCAAGATCGCGTTCTCCACCGAGAACCGTCGCGACGAAGGCATCGTCGGCGACCTCACCGTGCGCGAGAACCTCATCCTGGCCGTTCAGGCCCGCCGCGGCTGGGCCCGCCCGCTCTCGAAGCGCGAGCAGAAGGAGCTGTGCGACAAGTACCTCGTCGAGCTCAACGTGCGCCCGAGCGACCCGGAGCGTCCCATCAAGAACCTGTCCGGCGGCAACCAGCAGAAGGTGCTGCTCGGGCGCTGGCTGGCCACGAAGCCCGAACTGCTCATCCTCGACGAGCCGACCCGCGGCATCGACATCGGCGCGAAGGCAGAGATCCAGGAGGCCATCGCGACACTCGCCGAAGACGGCATGTCGGTCGTCTTCATCTCGTCGGAACTCGAAGAGGTCGTTCGACTCAGCGAAAGAATCGTGGTTCTGAAAGACCACCGCAAGATCGGAGAGATCATCAACGGTCCAGACATCACCGCCGACACGATCGTCGAGCTGATCGCATCGGATGGCGCAGAGGTGCAGGGCGTCGAGGCCTTCGAGCCCGAGCCCGCCGCCCTCGCCGCCGAGGGGAGCACCAACTGATGTCGAACACCTCGTCGAACACCTCGTCGGGCGCAGCCTCGTTCCTCAAGACCAGCGTCAAGCAGCCCTACATCTGGGCCATCGCGGCCCTGGTGCTGCTGCTCATCATCAACCTCATCAAGGACCCGACCTACCTCGGCATCTCGGTGAACGCCGTCACCGGAGACCTCTCGGGCAACCTCATCGACATCCTGCGCGCCAGTGCGCCGATCATGATGATCGCGGTGGGCATGACCCTGGTGATCGCCACGCGCGGCATCGACCTCTCTGTCGGTTCGGTCATGGCCGTCTCCGGCGCCGTGTCGATGGAGTTCATGCACGATGCCGGCGACGGATCGCTCGGCTCCGCGCTGATGGCCATCGCGCTCGCCCTCGGCATCAGCGCGTTCCTCGGCCTGATCAACGGACTGCTCGTCTCGATCGTCGGGCTGCAGCCGTTCATCACCACGCTGATCATGATGCTGGCCGGTCGAGGACTGGCCAAGGTCATCACCTCCGGCCAGAACACCTCGGCCAGCAACGAATTCTTCCGCTGGATCGCCAACGGCACCGTCCTCGGCTTTCCCGTCGTCTTCGTGATCGGAGCGGTGATCGTGGCCCTCGTGGCCCTGCTGGTGCGCCGCAGCGCGCTCGGCCTCATGATCGAATCGATCGGCATCAACCCCAAGGCGGCGCGCATGGCCGGCATCCGACCGGTCGGCCTGCTGATCTTCGTCTACATCCTGAGCGCCGTGCTCGCCGGCGTCGCGGGAATCTTCAGCACCGCCAGCGTCATGACCGTCGAGGTCGCCAAGACCGGCTTCTCCTCCGAGATGGATGCGATCCTCGCGGTGGTCATCGGCGGCACCTCGTTGGCCGGCGGCAAGTTCTCGCTCACGGGCAGCGTGATCGGCGCCCTGCTGATCGCCACGCTCGACAAGACCATCGTGTTCCTCGCCATCCCCTCGTCGGCGACCCCCGCGTTCAAGGCCATCGTCATCGTGGCGATCTGCCTCCTGCAATCGCAGCGGGTTCGCGCACTCTTCAGCCAGCGTCGTGCGAGAACCAGCACGCCACGAAAGGAGGCGGTGTCGGCATGACCTCCGTCATCGAACGCCCGAGCGCGCCGCAGAGCCCGCACACCCCGTCGCTCGTGAGCCGCCTCAAGCCGAACCTCGAGACCCTGCCCACCCTGGCTGCCATCGTGATCTTCGTGGGCATGATCATCTACGGCGAGATCGCCTACGGCCGCATCCTGCAGTTCAGCACGCTGTCGAACCTGTTCATCAACAACGCCTACCTGATCATCCTGGCGGTCGGACTCACCTTCGTGATCCTCACCGGCGGAGTCGACCTCTCGGTCGGCGCGATCATCGCCATCAGCAGCCTCGTCGGGGTGATGCTCGCGAACGCCGGATGGAATCCGTTCGTCGTGATCGTGCTGATGATCCTGATCGGCTCCGCCTTCGGAGCCGCCTCGGGAATCCTGATCCAGTACTTCAACGTGCAACCGTTCATCGCGACGCTCGCCATGATGTTCCTGGCCCGGGGACTCGCATCGATGCTGAGCACCACGCCCGAGCGTCTGGCCGACGAGTCGCCCATCCGCACCCTGTCGACAGAGATCAAGGTGGTCGACGGTCCGAAGATCAACGACCTCGTCACCACGCCGAACGTGATCATCGCAGCGGTCGTCGTGATCGTGGCCTTCTACGTGCTGCACAAGACGCGCTTCGGCCGCACCGTCTACGCGATCGGCGGCTCCGAGCAGTCGGCCACGCTGATGGGCCTGCCGGTCGTGCGCACCAAGCTCGCGATCTACATCATCAGCGGCACCCTCGCCGGTCTCGCCGCCGTGGTCTACACGTCGAAGCTCGGCATCGCCCAGAACATCACGGGCGTCGGCTGGGAGCTCGATGCGATCGCCGCGGTCATCATCGGAGGAACCCTTCTCACGGGTGGCGCCGGCTTCGTACTCGGCTCGGTCATCGGTGCCCTCGTGCTCGGCCTGATGAACGTGCTGATCACCCGCGACGGCAGCATCCCGCCCGAGGCCACCACCATCATCACGGGCGCGATCCTGCTCGTGTTCGTGCTGCTGCAGAGGCTCGTCGTCTCGCGCAAACGCAAGACCTGATCTCGATACGCCCGCTCGTTCCTCGCGGGCTACTCGATCGACGCAACACCGCATCACACTTCCACCCGTCAATGAAGCCGACCCTGGAGTTTTCGCGCCATGAAACGACCCCTGCTCACGAGATCGCTGGTGGCCGCAACGGCCTTCGCCCTCGCCGTCCCCCTGCTCAGCGCCACCCCCGCGCTCGCCGCCGATGACAGCCTTGTGCTCTCGTACGCACTCGACGAGGCAGATGGCACCGTCGCCGTCGACTCCTCGGGCAACGGCCTCGACGGAACCGTCGTGGGCGGAGCGACACACGCCGGCAGCGCCGGTCTTGTGCTCGATGGAGTCGACGACCACGTCGCACTTCCGGGCAACGTGCTGGCCGGCCTCGACTCGATCACCGTCAGCACGCAGGTCCTCGTGCGTCCCGAACAGGCCTCGCCGTACTTCGTCTTCGGCCTGGGCAACCCAGCGAACAGCAACACGGGCACCGGATACCTGTTCGTGACCGGCAACGCCTATCGCGCCGGCATCACGACGGGCAACTGGAGCGGCGAGCAGGTCGTCAACTCCAATGCCAACCTGGAGCGCGGCACCTGGAAGACCCTCACCTACACGCTCGACGACGCCACCGACACGGCACGGCTCTATCTCGACGGCGCAGAGGTCGCGGTGAAGACCGACGTCACGGTCAAGCCGAAGGACCTCGGTAACGGTGTGATGAACGCCAACTACATCGGCCGCTCGAACTACGCGAGCGACCGCTACCTCGCCGGCAGCGTGCGCGACTTCCGCATCTACAGCACTGCACTCGGTGCGACCGAGGTGGCCGCTCTCCAGCCCGCCGACGCCGATCGCGCTCTTCGTGACGCCGACGCGCTCGATCTCGGCGACCTGAGCGCCGTCACGAGCAACCTGACCCTGCCGACGACGGGAGTCAACGGATCGACGATCGCCTGGGCATCCGATTCGCCCGCCGTGATCTCGACCACGGGCGTCGTCACGCGGCCCGCTGCGGGTGAGAGCCCCGCCGCCGTGAGCCTCATCGCCACCATCACGCGCGGCGCCGCGACCGAGATCCGAACTTTCTCGGCGACGGTCGCGCCGCTGCCCTCCGACCAGGCCGATGTGGATGCCGCCGCTGCGGCTCTCGAGATCGCCGGCCTCGACGACGTGCGCGGCAACCTGACGCTGCCCACGGCATCCAACGGCGTCGCGACGGCCTGGTCGTCGTCGAACCCGGCCGTCGTCTCGAACGACGGAGTCGTGCTGCGCCAGGCCTCCGACACGACCGTCGTGCTCACGGCGACCCTCACGAAGGGCGCCGCGACCGCGAGCCGCGAGTTCACGGCGCAGGTGCGCGCAGCCGCCCCGGCAGCCGAGTACGAGGGCTACGCCTTCGCCTACTTCACCGGCAACTCCCTCGCCGGCGAGAACATCTTCTTCGCGGCCAGCGAGGGCAACAACGCGCT
The DNA here is from genome assembly GCF_001422695.1 of Agreia sp. Leaf244. NCBI lineage: Bacteria > Bacillati > Actinomycetota > Actinomycetes > Micrococcales > Microbacteriaceae > Agreia > Agreia sp. Leaf244. Next base: position 187,912 of record NZ_LMLX01000004.1, read on the forward strand.
CGACTGGCGCGAGCTCAACGGCGGACAGCCGGTGCTCACCTCGAGCCAGGGCACCAAGGGTCTGCGCGACCCGTTCCTCATCCGCTCTCCCGAGGGCGACACCTTCTACCTGATCGCCACAGACCTCTCGATCGGAAGCGGAACCTCGTGGGGCGACTCCGTGCGCACGGGAAGCAAGTACCTCGAGGTGTGGGAATCGCACGACCTGAAGACCTGGTCACCGCAGCGCCACATCAAGGTCGCACCCGAGAACGCGGGCATGACCTGGGCGCCGGAGGCGTACTACGACGACACGATCGGGTCGTACGTGGTGTTCTGGGCATCGGCTCTCTACGGCGATGACGACCCCGGTCACACGGGCAACTCGTACCACCGCATGATGTACGCCACGACGCGCGACTTCGTGACGTTCACGCCGGCGCAGGTCTGGCAGGACCAGGGCGTGTCGCGCATCGACTCGACCGTTCTGAAAGAGGACGGCACCTACTACCGCTTCACGAAGGACGAGGGCGCGGGCGGCACCGGCTGCGCCGACATCATCCAGGAGAAGTCGACCGAGCTGCGCGCGACCCTCGAGTCGTGGAGCATGGTCGACAGCTGCATCGGACAGAAGGCGGGCACCAGCGCGGTCGAGGGGCCGACGGCATTCAAGGCCAACCCTGGCGACATCAACGGCGAGAAGTTCTATCTCTTCGTCGACGAGTACGGCGGACGCGGCTACATCCCCCTCGAGACCGACGACATCGCGAACCCCGACTGGGAGGTGGCGCCGAACTACGACCTGCCGGCCAGCCCGCGCCACGGCACGGTCATTCCGATCACCGCGGCCGAGCTCGAGAGCCTCGGCAGCGGACCGACGCCTGCCCCGGTCAACGAGGACGGCGAGATCCTGCGCTACGACTTCGAGGATGCGTCGGGTTCGGTGGTCAGCGACGTCACGGGCAACGGCCAGGACGGCACCATCAGCGGCGGAGCGACGTGGGCGGACGGCTCACTGACCTTCGACGGCAGCGACGACTACGTCGACCTGCCCGACAACCTGCTCGCCGGCGTCACCGACGTGACGGTCGAGGCGGATGTCTGGATCGACTCGGCGCAATCGGGCGCCTACTTCATCTACGGCCTGGGCAACACGATCTCGGGAGCCGGAAACGGTTACCTGTTCACCTCGGGCAACGGCTACCGCACCAGCATCGCCACGGGCAACTGGACGACGGAGCAGACCGTCTCGCAGGGCTCCAACCTGCCGCGCGGACAGTGGGCGCACCTCGTCTACACGCTGAAGGGCGACACCGCCACGATCTACCTCGACGGCGTCGCCGTGGGCACGGCGACGGTCACGACGGATCCGGGAGACATCGGCGGCGGCATCACCACCGCGAACTACCTCGGCCGCTCGAACTACGACGCCGACAACAAATTCCGCGGCAAGTACCGTGAGTTCGCGATCTATGACCGCGCGCTCTCGGCCGACGAGGTTCTCGAGCAGTCCGGCAACGTCGGAGCGCTCGCGGGGGTCACTCTCGCGGAGGCCGACGCCCTGAAGATCGCGCCCATCGTGAACAACACCACGCACGAGGTCACGTTCCCGGTGAAGCCGGGCACAGACCTGACGGCGCTGACGCCGGTCTTCACGACCGCGGCCGGAGTCGTCGCGAGCCCGGCATCCGGAACCACCAGCGACCTCAGCACCCCGCTTACGGTGACCCTCACGCCGAACGGCGGGGGAGCGGCGACGACCTGGACCCTGAAGGCCGTCGAGATGGGCAGCCCGAGCATCCCGGGGCTCTACGCCGACCCGAACGTCGTGGCCTACGGTGACAGCTACTACGTCTACGCCACCTCCGACGGCTACCCCGGCTGGGGCGGCAAGGAGTTCTACGTCTGGTCGTCGAAGAACCTCGTCGACTGGGAGCGCTCTGCAGAGCCCATCCTGACCCTCGACGGCGCGAACGGAAATGTTCCGTGGGCAACCGGCAACGCGTGGGCTCCGACGATCGCGGAGAAGGACGGAAAGTTCTACTTCTACTTCAGCGGTCACAACGCCTCCCTCGACCGCAAGACGATCGGCGTCGCGGTCGCGGACAGCCCTGAGGGGCCGTTCGTGGCGCAGCCCGAGGCGATGATCTTCAACAACGAGGCCGTCACATCCGGCCAGGCGATCGACCCGGCCACCTTCACCGATCCGGCCACCGGCAAGAACTACCTGTTCTGGGGCAACGGTTCGCCGGTCTACGCCGAGCTCAGCGACGACATGCTGTCGATCAAGCAGGAGACGCTGAAGCGCATCGACGGTCTGACCGACTTCCGCGAGGGCTCGTTCGTGAACTACCGCGACGGTCTGTACCACCTCACCTATTCGATCGACGACACCGGAAGCGAGAACTACCGCGTCGGCTATGCGACAGCGACCAGCATCGACGGACCGTGGACCTACCGCGGGGTCATCCTGCAGAAGGACCCGTCGCAGGGCATCCTCGCCACCGGGCACAGCTCGATCCTGAACGTGCCGGGAACCGACGACTGGTACATCGTCTACCACCGCTTCGCGATGCCGGGCGGCGACGGCCAGCACCGCGAGACGACGATCGACAAGCTGACCTTCGACGCGGAGACCGGCCTCATCAACACGGTGACGCCGACCCTCACCAGCGTCGAGCCCCAGACCATCGTCGATCCCCAACCGCTGACGGTCGAGATCACGGGAACCGCTCGCGAGAACGAGACCCTGACCGCATTGGTGCCCGAGCCCTGGGTGGCGACCTCCGTGCAGTGGACTCGAGACGGCGAGGACATCGACGGCGCGACGGCGGCGAGCTACCTGCTCACGGCATCGGATGTCGGTGCCACGATCGGCGCGTCGGTGACGGCTGAGAAGCCGCTCTGGGATCCCGCCTCGGCCGTCGCGTCGGTCGGACCGGTGCTCGCCGCCGGCGGGGGCCCGGTCGACCCGGGCTCGCCTCAACTGCTGCTCGAGACGACCACGCTGACCGCGGGCCAGCCTGTCACGGTTCGCGGAAGCGGCTTCGGAGCAGACGAACGGATCGACTTCACGCTGTTCTCGACGCCGACGGCGCTCGGAACCGTGCAGACGGACTCCGCGGGTGCCTTCACCGTGACGCTGACCGTGCCGGCCTCCGTGACGGCCGGCGCCCACACCCTTCGGGCGGGCAGCGCCGATTCCGACGACGTGGCCGAGGTCGCGGTGACCGTGAAGGCGGCCGCATCGACGGGCGGCTCGGGGGCGGGGGCAGGCTCAGGCACCGGGTCACAGACCTCACCGCTCGCCAACACCGGACTCGCCGTCGGCTGGTCGATCGCGGCCGGGGCGCTACTGCTCGCCGCGGGCCTGCTGCTGGTCATGCGTCGCCGCCGGTCCGTCTCCTAACCCGACCACCCGCGTTCCCTGAGCTTGTCGAAGGGCTGAGCTTGTCGAAAGGCTGAGGCCACCCTTCGACAGGCTCAGGGAACGCACCGATCACCGCAACCATCGACAACCCACATCGGAGTGAGTTCATGCTGAAATCCCGAATCGCCCTGGTGACCGCGTTCGCGGTGGCCTTCGGCACCCTGCTGGCCGTGCCACAGGCATCCGCCGCCGAAGGCGACCTGCTCGTGCACTACGACTTCAGCGCCGTGTCGGGCACGACCGTGCCCGACGCGTCGCCGAACGGAAACGACGGCGTCATCAAGGGAACGGGTGCCACCGTCGACGGCGCCGAGCTGACCCTCCCCGGAGGGGGGAGCGGCAGCAACGCCGCCTACGTGGAGCTGCCCGCAGGACTCTTCGACGGGCGTGACACGCTCACGATCTCGACGTGGCTGCGCAACGACAAGGCCTCGGGCAACTACGCGGCCATGTTCTTCGGATCGGCGAACAACCCGCCGTCGCAGTACTGGCTGCTCAACCCGAAGAACCCGGGCGGACTGTTCAAGTCGGTGATCACGGGCAGCGCCACCTCGGGCTCCCCCTGGGCCTCCGAGGTCGGCATCTCGCCCACCAACGCGGCCAACGGCATCGCCGGACCGACGACATCCAGCGCCTGGGGCCTCTACACCACGGTCATCGAGCCCACGCGCATCACCGGCTACTTCGACGGCAAGAAGATCGGCTCGGTGCCCACCAGTCGAACGGTCAGCCAGTTCGGCTCGAACCTCGTGTCGTACATCGGCAAGTCGTCGTATGCCGACGAGCTCTATAAGGGCGGCGTACGCGACGTGAAGGTATGGACGTCGGCACTCGGCGACGCGGAGATCGCGGGCGAGTACTACTCCTGGGCCGACGATGCGACCGTGCAGGCCGCGCTCGAGGCCGATGCCGACGCGCTCGCGCCCGGCTCGGGAGCCGTCACCACCGACCGCGACCTCGTCGCGACGGGAGCCAACGGATCGACCGTGACCTGGGCATCCGATCGCCCGGACGTGATCGCGAACGACGGCACCGTGACCCGGCCCACCACGGGCGGCGACGTGCCGGTCACCCTCACGGCCACGCTCGAGCTGGCCGGCCGCACCACCACGCGCACCTTCGATCTCACCGTGCTCGCCGACACCCCGCAGAACAACCTGCAGGTGGCCGTCGACGGCTACGACCTCGCGATCAGCCACGTCACCGACGACCTCGTGCTGCGCACGGCGATAGGCGACGTGACCGTGGCCTGGGCCTCATCGGATGCGGGCACGATCGCGAACGACGGCTCGGTCACCCGGCCGGCCGCCGAGAAGCTGGTCACCCTCACGGCGACGTTCAGTCTCGACGGCCAGACCGCGACCCGCGACTTCGCCGTCACCGTGCTGGCCGCGGACGCCGGCCGGATCGGCTCGTACATCGTCGACGGCGACACCACGCGCACCGATGTGCTGCACCTCGCCGCGTCGTCGTCGCCGTCTGCCGGTGGTGACTTCGAGGCCCTGAACAACGGGCGCGGAGTGCTCTACCCGTCTCTCGGTTCGGCGAAGTTCGGGCCTCCCGTCGCGCTGCGCGCACCCGATGGAACCTTCCGTCTCGCCTCGATCGAGAACGGTTCGGGCTCGAGGCTGTACGTCTACGACTCGGCCGACCTCACCTCGTTCACGAATGAGCGACTCGTGTCGTTCGTACCCGACGGCGTGACCGCGACCGCGGTCTCCGCCCGGTACGACAACGGAATCGGCGCCTATCGCTTGGCCTACACCGGCCAGGGTGGAGCCCGCTTCGAGGTGACGACGCCCGACTTCGCGAGCTTCAGCGCGCCGGTGGCCGGTGGCGACGCCGCGCCTGCGGAGGCCGGCGATTTTCCGGCCGGCGCATCGGGCGCATCCAGCCTCGGCGTGACGGAGGCCGAGTACTCACGCATCGTCGAGAAATTCAGCCGCGTGGTGAACACGGGCGTGCAGTCGTTCGACGACGTGACCGTCGACGAGGGCGACGCACCCGTGCTGCCCGAGACCGCGACGGTCGAGTACTCGAGCGGTGACACCTCGTCGATGCCCGTCGAATGGGATGTCGACGACCTCGCAGCCCTCGACTCCGCCGAGCCGGGCACCTACACGGTCGACGGAACGGTGACGCGGCCGACGTTCCCCGACCCGCTCGTCGAGCGCCGGGCAGACCCCGACGTGACCCTCGGTGACGACGGCTGGTACTACTTCACCGGCTCGTACCCGATGACCCGCGAAAACGACCCCGACGGCTACGACAGGATCGTGTTGCGACGGGCGGAGACGATCCAGGGCCTGAAGACCGCGCCCGAGACCACGATCTGGCACGAGAACACCGATCCCACTCTCAACCGCTTCATCTGGGCTCCCGAGCTCGAGAAGATCGGCGACGACTGGTACATACTGTTCACGGCCGCGCGGAACGGGGTCTGGGACATCCGGCCCGCCATGCTCAAGTTCACGGGTGAGGAGTTCGGCGGCGCGGCCGCCCTCGACCCCGCGAACTGGACGAGCCTCGGCCAGGTCAAGGCGGCCCCCGGCGACACCGAGTCGTTCACGCACTTCTCCCTCGACATGACCCACTTCGAATCCGACGGCCGGCACTACGTGGTCTGGGCGGAGACGGGGGCCGGCGGATCGACGCTGCGCATGGCGGAGACCGACCCGGCCAACCCGAACCAGCTGATCTCGGCGTCGTTCCTCCTCTCCACGCCCACCCTGGCGTGGGAGAAGAACGGCGACCAGGCCATCGACGAGGGCCCGGCCGTGATCAAGAGAGACGGCAAGATCATGATCGCCTTCTCGGCGTCGTCGGTCGACGACAAGTACTGCGTGGGCCTGCTCACCGCGGACTCGGCCGCCGACCTGCTCGACCCGGCGTCGTGGACCAAGAACCCGTACCCGCTGCTGACCAGCGCCGACGTTCCCGGCCAGGTGGGCCCAGGCCACAACTCGTTCACCGTCGACGAGTTCGGCAACCCCGTGATCGTGTACCACTCGCGCACGGTGAACGACTCGTCGAACCCGGGCGAGGCGACGGATGCCGGCCTGTTCGACCCCCGCAGGCACGCTCGGGCCGCCCTGGTGCACTTCACCAGCGAAGGCCTGCCCGTGTTCGCGATGACGGCCGACGAGGAGCTCGCCCCCGAGAACGCCGCGGTGCAGGTGCGCGTCGTCGTCGAGGGAGAGGATGTCGATCCCGGCACCCCGGATGCCTCGATCGCCCTGAGCGCATCGAGTGTCGTCGCGGGCAACACGATCACCGTGACGGGTCGCGGCTTCGGCAGTGCAGAGCGGGTCGACCTGACGCTGTTTTCCGAACCGGTTCTGCTGGCAACCGTCGATGCCGATGAGAACGGGCGCTTCACGGCGACCGTGCGCATCCCGGTCTCGACGCCGGCCGGAGAGCACACCGTGCGTGCGGCCGGAGCGGAGTCGGGGGCGCTCGCGGAGGAAGCGCTCACCGTCGGGGCGGCGCCGGCGGCACCCGGTGCCGGTAGCCCTGGCGCTGGCACTCCTGGCACTGGAGCAGGAGCAGGCTCCGGCGGCGGCCCGCTCGCGCTCACTGGTTCGGGCGCCCTCTTCACAGGGCTCGGAGCGCTCGCGCTGCTGCTCGCGGGCGGAGCGTTGTTCGTGCTGCGCCGCCGCCGCGCGCAGTAGTCCCGACTACGGACAGGAGGTACCGGTGCGCCGGTACCCCTGTCCGTAGAGGAACCTGCTGTCTAGACTCCTGACATGGATGACACCGCGCCGCGCGCAGCCGAGCATGCCGACGGCGTCGAAGCCAGCCCGCCCTGCCCCACCTGTGGTGAACCGCAGGAACTGGTTATGCTCGAGCGCTTCACCGGATGGTGGTGCCGCGACTGCGCGGAGGCCGGCCGGGCGCCTCGCTCCGTGCCGGTCACGTAGCGGAGGTCGCCCGCACGGAGTGGATGCGCGCGGACTTGGGGTAGTTCGCGGGAGCGCGCACGGAGCTGCTCGGGAACTCGAACAGATCGATCATGAGCTGCTGCTCGTAGCTCACCCTCTGGCCACTGGTCATCACGACGACTCCGTCGACCGAGAACTCGGTGACATCGCTCGACCATCTCACGCCGTAGCTGTGCGGCTGTGTTGCGTCGATGGCGAGCGGGATGTCGCGGATCTCGTCGACCAGCCGGGGGTCGTGATGTGCCTTGATGCCGACGCGAACGATGCTCGTCGAGGCCCCCACCTTGTCGCCGAACAATTCGGCGATGCACAGCTCGCCCGAGTCCTCCGGGCCGGACGCCTCGAAACCGACCAGCCAGATGCCCACCATCACGGTGGGGTCGGCTGACGCACTCACCCGCACGGTGACCTCGCCCGCGGTCGGGGTCCACAGTCTGCGCGTGGGCTGCGGTGTCACCACTCGGAGGCCGTCGAGCCGGTGCCGGTGGGTTCCGCGGGTGCTGTCGGCGGGGCCCGAGAACGTTCCCGTCTGCAGGTTGCTGACCCGCATCGGCCCGTCGGCCTCACGCCACCCGGGCTGATCCGCGTCGATGCGCAGCCGGATGCCGTCGCTCGGCCAGTCGTAGCGCGCGGCCGATCGCTCCGGGGTCGTCCACTGCGGCAGGTAGTGGTCGACCCAGCTGGTGGGGTCGAGCTCGCCGCCGTCGAAGTCGTCGTGGATCGTCGCCGTGGCCATGGCTCCATTCTGGCCGTGGTCGCACAGGACCCGACAGTAGTGCCCACTGCAGACAGGAGTTGCCGGTGCGCCGGTAACGTCAGTCCGTAGTGGCAACTGCTGCGGTGTGGCCCTCGAGAAGGTCTGTCAGCGCGAAGAGGTCGTCGGCTTCCAGGTCGAAGCGATCCTCGCTCGAGGGCCGCTCCGCGCCCGGCCGGGCGATGTAGGCGGTGCGGAACCCGTGCAGGGCGGCGGCCCTCAGGTCCCACGGATGGGCTGCCACGAAGAGAGTCCGCTGCGGGTCGATGGCGAGCTGTTCGATGGCGTAGCGATACGCGGCCGGCGCGGGTTTGAAGGTCTGAACGGCCGCGGTCGACAGCGCGATGTCCCAGCTGATCGCGTTGGTGTTCGCGAGATGTGCAAGCGAGTCGAGGTCGCCATTGCTCACGCCCGTGGCGAGGCGGTTCTGCCGCAGGGCGGCGGTCGCGCGCGCGACATCGGGCCACGCCGGATACTCCCGATCCACGAACTCCACCAGCGCCGAGGTCGCCGCCGTCGTTCTACCGCCAAGGCTCACGATCGCCTCGTCTGCGGTGTCGCTCACCAGTCGGGCGTGCGGTTTCCACGGCGTCTCGCCCGAGATCACGGCGTTCATGCGCTCGTTCAGCAGCTCGGTCCAGCGGGAGTTGAGCACTGCCGAATCGCTGAGGCCGGCCTCCGTTGCGAGCTGCGCGGAGACCCCGGCCCACGTCGCGTCCTCGTCGACGAGGGTTCCGATCACATCGAAGACGATCGCGTCGATGTGACTCGCGACGAACGGCGTTGCCTGCATGACGTGCAGTCAATCAGTCGAGCTGCGTCATCGCCACCCTGAAGCGATCGAGCGCGGCCGAGGTCAGCGCACCCAGGCTCTGCTCGCTGTCGTCGGAGATCCATTCGTCGAAGCCCACTTTGAAGGCGAGCACGCCGAGCTCTGCGGCCATGAAGGCCGACGATTCGTCGACACCCCTGTCGCGGAGGGCATCGGCGATCGCGGACGCCATGCCGACTCGCTTGAGCACCGCGCGCTCCTGCAGCTCGCCGCTTGTCGCGATGACGGCCTCGAGGCGGGGGCCGAGCTCGCGGTTGAAGGGAGTCATGGCGGAGGACGCGTTGGCGAGGCCGGCGGCGACGGCCTCCAACGGGGACGCGCCGGCTGGAGCGGCGGTGACGCCGTCCGCGAGCAGGCGTGAGAGGGTCTCCTGGCCAGCCGCGAGCACTTCGCGCTTGTCACTGAAATGCCTGAAGAACGTGCTCTTCGTGAGGCCCGCGCGTTCCGCGATCTGAGCGACGGTCGTCTCGTCGTAGCCCTGGTCGGTGAAGAGCTCGAGGGCTGCGGCGACGAAGCGTTCACGAGCGTCCGGTTCCCAACGAGGCATGGATTCATTCTAGCGACGGGACAATTGTCCCATCACGGTGCTACGGTGATGAGACAAGAGTCCCATCACAAAGGAGCAAGTCATGCGCATTTTCGTCACCGGAGCGTCGGGCGGTATCGGATCGGTCGTCGTCGAGGAGCTGGTGTCTCACGGGCACGAGGTGCTGGGCCTCGCCCGCACCGAGGCATCCGCTGAGAAAGTCGAGGCGGCGGGCGGCACGGCCGTGCGCGGCGGGCTCGGCGACCTCGACGTGTTGACCGCAGCCGCGTCCGAGACCGACGGCTCGATCCACCTGGCCTTCAGCAACGACTTCTCCGACCTCGAGCGCAGCATCGCCGAGGAGGGCCTCGCCATGGACACCATCGGTGCCGCGCTCGTAGGCACCGGCAAACCGTTCTCGATCGTGTCGGGCACCACCTTCTCCGACGGTCGGATGGCGACCGAGCACGACCCGCTGTCGACCACCGGCCCGGTGGGTGGCAGGGGAATCAATGCCCGCCGCATCCTGGATCTTGCGTCGCAGGGCGTGCGCACCTCGGCCGTGCGCCTGCCGCGCTCGGTGCACGAACGGTACGTCTCCTACGGGTTCGCAGGGATCCTGATCGAGGCGGCACGGCGCTCGGGAGTGTCGGCGTATGTCGGCGACGGCACGCAGCGCTGGCCGGCGGTGCACCGGCGGGATGCCGCGTCGCTGTTCCGGCTGATGATCGAGAAGGGCGAGCCCGGCACCTCGGTGAACGCGGTCGGCGACGAGGGCGACTCCATGCTCGAGATCGCGACTGTCATCGGCGCCCAGCTCGATCTACCGGTTCGACAGGTACCCGTCGAGACGTTCGGCCCGCTCGGTGAGATCTTCGCGATGGACCAACCGGCCACGAGCGCGTGGACCCGCGAGACGTACGGGTGGCAGCCGACGCATCCGAGCCTGCTCGCAGACCTCGAGGCGGGGGAGTACCCGGGGAACTGAGCGCGGGTCAGTTGATGATCTCGCCTCGCTCGTCGGCGCGGAGAACGGCGAGGCGGTCGTGCCAGGTCTGCAGCTCGTCGGGCGTCAGCCGGGGCCAGTCGAGCACCTCGGCGACGACCCGCAGCGGCGCTGCGCTGCGATACGAGCGCGTCGGGTTGCCGGGGAACTTCTTGTCGGTGACGTTCGGATCGTTCTCGAACTCGCCTGTGGGCTCGACCTCGTAGACCCGCGGAGCGCCGTCTCCGGCCGCGAGCTCGGCCGCGAGGCCTGCCCCGTTTTTCAGGGCCGTGAAGTAGATGTGGTTCATCACGATCTCGGGGCGGTAGTTCGAGCGGCGTCCCGCCACGAGCAGATCGCCGACGCGAAGGTCGGCCTTCGTGCCGTGGAAGAAGGGCCCGTCGTCGAGTGCAGTGCTCACGGAGTCAGTGTACGAAGACGTGCTCACACCGTTCAACAGGATGAATCGAGACATCGTCGGTGTGTCTTATGACCGACACCGGAGTGTCGACGATCCATCCTGTTGAACGGCAGCGAGCTGCCTACTTGGCGGTCGGACCGTAGAAGGCGTTGACCTCAGCCAGCTCCTGCTCGGCCGTGGCCTGGATCAGCTTGAGCAGTTCGGGGTCGAGCCCGGGCGAGAACTCTTCGAGGCGCTCCGGCGCGATGAACGACGGCGTACCGACCGGGGCCTGCTCGCTGCCGTCGAGGTCGGTGCCGTCGTTCGAGGGCGACGCCCCCTGGAAGATGCGGCCGGCCTCGGACTCGCCCTTCAGGTCGAAGGTGAACTGCTTGCTCTGCAGGCCGAGGTCGACGAGCTTCTTGACCTCTGGGAACTGCTCGGCGTTCGTCTTGGGAATCGGCAGCGTCTTCTTCCAGTCGACTCCGAGCGTCTCGAGCGCCTTGGCGTAGGCGTTCTCGTGGGCCTGGTCGCGCACGATCAGGTACGCGATCGTCGAACGCGCCGTCTTGTTCGCGGTCATCTCGTAGATGCGCGTCTTCTGCAGGCGACCTGTCGACTCGAGCATGAGGTTGTAGAGCAGGTCGAGTACGAGGTTGCCCGAGTTGTAGACGTAGCTGCCCAGCCACGGGTTTCCGGCCGAATCGACGGGAAGCGCACCCTGGGCGCCCACCAGATAGTGGTGGATGTTGCCATGGTCGAGCGCGATGTTGAGGGGAGTCGCGCCGCCCGCACCCGGGGTGTCGAGCGGGTCGGTCAGCTTGCCGCTGTAGCCGGGCGCCCCATCCAGCAGCCGCGAGATCGTGGTGCCGATCAGCTCGACGTGGCTGATCTCCTCGGTGCCGACTCCCTGGATCAGGTCGCGGTACGGCTTCGCGGCGGGACCGCGGAAGTTCATGGCCTGAAAGAGGTACTGCATCATGGTGCGCATCTCACCGAACTGCCCGCCGAGGCCCTCCTGCAGGGCGTTCGCCGCCGCGGGGTCCGGCTCGTCCTCGGCGATGTCGTTGATCCATTCCTGAACGTGGAAGTACATGCTGGTCTCCTTCGACCGGCGGCGCGGTGCCCCCGATTCGTTCAGCCTGCGGTCTCGGATCGGATCGTGATCCGACCCTTGCTTTATCGGCCGGATGCGCGCAACATGACCGGCCGGCCGCCCGCGGGCCCAGCGGGGGAACGATGCGAGCGAGGGTTCTCGGGTTCGCTCTTGTCACCGACGCACGGTGTGCACTACCTTGAGCTTAGGTTAGCCTAACCAAACTTCGAGGGGTGACTGTTCCGTGTGAGCGGGCCGGGGTGAGTGTCGTGAAGGATCCCTCACCCCGGCAGCCCTGCAGCCCCTCGAGTCGCGCTCGCCAGATGGTGCGCGCGGTCCGTTCAGACGAGGCAGCAGTGCTTTGTCACACCGTGAAAGGTCGACAACCATGTCAATTCTCACTCATCCCCGCGTCGCCACAGGCCGTCGCCGCCGAGTCATCGGGTCGCTCGCGGCTCTGGTCGCGGCCGCCGGGATCGCCCTGGCCGCTCCTTTGTCTGCCTCGGCCATTTCGAGCGTCACGGTCTCGCCGAGCTCCGGTCCGGCCGCCGGCTACACCACCACCGTCACGGTGAACGGCACAGAGGCGGGGCACACCTACCGCGTCGGCCTGTGCTCCGACGCCAATGTCGGTACTCCTGCCATTGCTCCCGCCTGCCAGTACATCGGCTCGGAGTTCACGGGAACAGGGGGAACAGTCACGCAGTCCGGAACCGTCAAGCGCACCCTGACCAACGCGCACTTTCTCGTGATCCCAGGCCAGCCGGCCACCTTCAACTGCGGCACCACGTCGTGCCGCGTGGTTGTCAACGACAATCACTCGAGCGGGTCGTTCCCGTCGGTCTCCGCCGACATCGCTTTCTCCTGATCATCAGCGTCCCCGGCGGCCAGCACCGCCGGGGACGCGTCGGCCTCGCCCATATTCGGCTGCCATTCCCTCTCCCTGCTCTCCTCTGCGCATTCGTGTGCCCTCGACCCAAAAGAAGTGCGATCGTGACAACCATTCCGACCCGAACCACGCACCCGTTCCGCTCCCTCCTCCTGGCCGCGACAGCCACGGCCGCCCTCCTGTCGGGCCTCGTGGTTCCGACGGCCGCGAACGCGGCTGCGAACGCCGCCGCAACGGTGGACACGGCCGATGCCTCTCCGACCGCGGTCTCCATCACCGAAGGCACCATGACGTGGGGGATCAAGGAGTCCTGGCGCACGTACGTGGGCGCCGACTTCACCACGATCGAAGACGGCGCCACCCGCACCGCCGATGGTCTGTTCTCGTTCCCGCTCACCTCGGGCAGCTACGACTCGGCCACCGAGACCACCACGCTCACCTTCGCGGGAAGCGTGCACTTCGAGGGGTACTGCAGCGACTACTGCCTGCTCGACACCCGCTACGGCAACTTCCCCGTCGAGATCGGTCCCGACCGCCAGGTCGTGCGGGGCGACTGGGCCGGTCGCCTGCAGGAGGATCCTGCCGCGGGCATCGAGACGCGCACCGGCGTCGACCTCGCCACCCTCGACATCGCCGAGGTTGCGCTCGAAACCAGCGAAACCCGCACCCTCTGGCCGGCCATCCCGAGTGCCGCGACATCCGACTTCGTCACCTACCCCGCCGGAACCCGGCTCGACCCTGTGACGATCGACTACGTCGGCCCGGGCGGTGCACCCGACCTCGAGGAGCGCTGGGACAGCCCGGGAGCGCCGGTCTACGCCGCAGGTGCCCAGTGGGTGTCCGACAAGAAGGAGTCGAACACTCGGGTCGCATATCCGACCGCCGACGGTCAGACCGTGGTGATCGTTCAGGGCGCGACCGGCGAGGTCGGCGTCAAGCAGCACTCTCTCATCGCCGCCGACCCCGTCTCCCTCGAGCCGCGGGGAGAGGCACTCGTGATTCCGCAGACCGATGGCGTCGCGATGATCCGCACCGCGTTCGACGCCGAGACGGGGGCGGTCTTCTGGCCGTCGGTGAGTGCCGACACGGTGACCATCAATCGATCGGTATGGAACCCCGGAACCCTCGCCTTCGACACCGAGCCCATCGGCGATCTTCCCCCGGGCTCCGTCGCGTTCGGGAGCGCACAGATCACCTCGTTCGCCTGGAATCCCGTGAACCGAGAACTGGCCGTCGTCTCGGGCGTCTTCAGTTTCGCCGATCCGCAGAGCTCGTTCACGGTCTTCCGTTCCGAGACGTCGGGGTGGACGAGCGCCGCGTCCGCGCTGGATATCCCTGTCGACCTCCGGGCACAGTACGAGGGCAGCCTCGACGTGTCCATTCCGTTCGGCCTGGCCGGCCTCGCCCCCAATCTTGCGTTCCTTCCCGACGGCAGCGCGGTGCTCGCCGGTGGCGGTTCGGTCTCCACCGGCCCCGAGGACTGGTCGGCTGTCACCACCACTCCGATCCCGGCGTTCCACATCGTGACCGGCGCGACCGGCGCGACCGACGGCATCCGGATCGAGGCGATCGACGGAGCAGAACCCGTCGACGACCCCTACGGCACGGGCTACGGACACGCGTCGGTGGCCGCAGACGGGTCGGTGCTGCTGACCACGGGGATCGGCATCTTCCGCCCGGTGTCCCTCGTCGACGGTGCCGCGGTGGTCGGCGACGAGTTCACGCTGGATGTCGGGGGCAACGTCTACACATCGCCCACGGTCGTCGGCGATCCGGTCACCGGACTCACCCTCGCCACGAACCTCTCGGCCAAGCGGCTCCTCGCGTTCCGTGACGGCGCGCTCGTGGGCACCCAGGAGCTGCCGCTGATCAACGGGTACTACCCGGAGGCGCTGACGATCGGGCCCGACCGCGCGCTCTACCTGCAGATCCGCACGGCGGACGGCCTCGGCGGCATCCAGCGCTACTCGTTCGCGGGAACCGTTCCCGAGGTCATCTCCCAGCCCGCGTCCGTCGTGGTCGACACGGCGACGGGAGAGACCACCGCGCGCTTCTCGGTCAAGACGACCGGAACGCCAGAGCCGACCGTGCGCTGGCAGTCCAAGCCCGTCGGTCAGACAGCGTTCGCCGACATCGAGGGTGCGACCGCGGCCTCTCTCGAACGTTCCGTATCTCCCACCGACGACGGAACCGTCTACAGGGCCATCGTCACCTCGGCGGCCGGCAGCGTCGCATCCGAACCCGCAACGGTCACGGTGCTGTCTGCGCCCGCGTTCGTGCAGCAGCCCGTCGGCGTCTCGGTCGAGCCGGGCGACGAGGCCGTGTTCCAGGTGTTGGCCTCGGGCAACCCCGAACCGGTCATCACCTGGGAGCAGGAGCGCGATTCGGCCTGGCAGCCGGTCGTGGTCGACGGCCAGCAGGCGACCGGTACCCGACTCGTGATTCCGGATGCGCGGGAGACCGTCCGCATCCGCGCCGTGGCGACGAACGATCACGGTGCCCTGGCTTCGGAGCCTGTCGAGCTGAAGGTCGTGGCGCCCACCGCGCACCCCGACGGATCGATAAGCGGAACGCCCAACGTCGCCGGCGCGTTCACGACCGTGTCGCCCGCGGTCGAGGTCGCCGCCGACGGGTCCGCGGTTCTCGGCGTCTCGGGTTCGAACTTCGTGAAGGGCACGAACAAGTCGGGGCTCTACGTTCTCTTCGGCTACGTCGAGACCTTCCCGTCGGAGGGTGGAACGCACGGCAGCGGCTACGCCTACATCGACGGGGAGGAGAACCAGCGCTTCATCGCCTGGCCGGGAGCGGGCACGGCGGGTGCTGCGAACGCGCCCTTCGAGGCGGACGGTTCGTTCACGGTCGACGGGCTCGTGACCGCCGCGCGGTTCACCGCGGGATCGGTGCAGGTCGACTGCCTCGATGGCAGCGTTCGCTGCGGCGTGCTCACGATCGGTGCCCACGGCCAGCGCGACGCGGGCCTCGAGACCTTCACCCCTGTCTACTTCGCGGGGCAGGATGCGCCGCCCGTCACTCCGGTGGCGCCCGTGGTGCTCACGCAGCCGGCCTCCGCGTCGGCCGCGGTCGGCGGGTCCGTACGCTTCGAGGCGACGGCGTCGGGCTATCCCGCACCCGAAGCCGCCTGGCAGGTGCTGCCCGCAGGGCAGACAGAGTGGGTCGACATCCCATCGGATGAGGCTGCGACGTCGTCAGCGCTCGCGGTCGCTCCCGCGGCGACGAGTCTCGAGCTGGATGCCGTCACGGGCGCCCAGAACGGCTCGCGTTACCGTGCGGTCTTCTCCAATGCGGCCGGGCAGGTCGTCACGGCGGAGGCCGAACTCACCGTGAGCGCGGTCGTCGGCCCAGGGTCGACACCCGACCCGACACCCGCGCCGACCGGGGCCGCTGCGCCGACGGCGTCAGACCCGGCGACCGGCGCATCCGGAGCACCGGGCCAACTTCCGCGCACGGGAACCGCTCCCGGAGGCATGCTCGCCACGGCGCTGCTGGCCCTGCTGGCGGGTGCCGGAGTGCTGACAGTGCGCCGCCGCGGTCGTGTGACGCACTGAAGTGCGGGAAGTGGCCGCTTCGTCGACGGACGACGCGGCCACTTCCCGCACCTCGGTGGGGGGTCTGGCCTCAGCGGGCGGATGTGCCGAGCAGCACGCGGAAGATCTGGCGCAGGGGCTCGTTCAGCTCGTCGCCGCTCGCGGAGGCCACGGGCTGCACGGCGGCCGAGGTGCGCAGCATCACCACGCCGAGCGAGGTCGCGATCGCCAGCTGGGCGCGCAGAAGGATGGCCTCGCTCTCCGGGTCGTCGGGTCTCCAGCCGGCGGCGGCGGCGAGGCGGCGGGTGAAGTGCTCGAGGGTTCTGCGGCGGATGAGATCGGCGTTCTCGTCTCCTGACGAGCGCAGGAGGAGAAGCAGCTGCAGCGGGTCGTCACGGTCGGGCGCGTTGACGACGTGTTCGATGAGGCGTTCGATGACCTCCTCGATGCTCTTCGACGGAGTGGAGGCCTGCGTCTCGAGCTCGTCGGAGGTGCGCAGCATGCAGGCCTCGAACAGCCCCTCCTTCGAGACGAAATAGCGGTTGATCAGGGCCACGTTCACGCCCACGTCGGAGGCGATCTGCCTCACGGTCGTCGCGCGGTAGCCGTCTGTCGCGAACCGTCGGCGGGCGGCGCGCACCAGTGCCCGCCGGGTTGCCGTGGCATCGCGACCGGAGCGGATCAGCTCTCCGTCTGCTGCCGCGGCGG
This sequence comes from Agreia sp. Leaf244, assembly GCF_001422695.1. Taxonomy (NCBI): domain Bacteria; kingdom Bacillati; phylum Actinomycetota; class Actinomycetes; order Micrococcales; family Microbacteriaceae; genus Agreia; species Agreia sp. Leaf244. Next base: position 204,997 of record NZ_LMLX01000004.1, read on the forward strand.
CCTCGCCGAGGTCTGTTGTCGACGCCTGTGTCTCGTTGCTCATGTATCAACTCCTCCGTCCACTGTACTGGCGCTCGCCGTGGCAAGTAAACGATTGTTGACAGAGGTCATCCAGTGGTGAATACTCATCAAGTCAGCATCTGCTTACATCGAGGAGAGTCATGTCCGTCACCACCCAGGGCCCATCGACGGGGTCCGTCCGCGCACAGTCGGGCGCGGCATCCAAGACACCCGGATCGCGGTCGATCGCGATCGTGCTGTTCCTGTCGCTGGGCGGGCTCTCGTTCGCCGTGCTGCAGTCGCTCGTCGCGCCGGCGCTCGGCACCATCGGCTCCGACCTCGGCGTCGCCACCTCTGATGCGAGCTGGGTTCTCACGGCCTACCTGCTCTCCGCCTCGGTGCTCACGCCCATCCTCGGTCGCCTGGGCGACATGGTCGGCAAGCGCAAGGTCATCATCGTCGTGCTGGCGCTCCTTCTCGTCGGCACCGTGCTCGCCGCCCTTGCCCCGAACCTCGGTGTGCTGATCGTGGCCCGCGTGCTCCAGGGCGCAGCCGGCGCGGTGATGCCGCTCTCGATCGGCATCGTGCGCGACGAGCTGCCGCGCGAGCGCGTCAGCGTGACGATCGGTCTGCTCTCGGCCATCTTCGGCATCGGCGCTGGCGTCGGCATCGTCGCGGCCGGCCCCATCGTCGAGGGCCTCTCGTGGCATTGGCTGTTCTGGCTGCCGGCCATCCTCGTGGCGATCGCCCTTCTCGGAGCGATCTTCGGCATCCCGGAATCGACCCGGCGCACACCGGGCCGTCTCGACCTGGTGGGCACCGGCATCCTGTCTGTCGGTCTCGTCGCCCTGCTGCTTGCCATCGGCGAGGGCCAGAAGTGGGGCTGGGGCGACGGCAAGACCGTGGGCCTGCTCGTTCTCGGCGCCGTCGCGATCGTGGTCTTCGTGTTCGTCGAGCTGCGGGTGAAGGAGCCGCTGATCGACATGCGCCTGTTCCAGCACCGCGGAGTGTGGACGGCCCACATCGTGGCACTCGCGTTCGGCTTCGCTATGTTCGGCACCTTCATCCTCGTGCCGACACTCCTGCAGCTGCCCAGCGCGCTCGGCTACGGCTTCGGCAAGTCGGTCAGCGAGTCGGGGCTCTACCTGCTGCCGACCGTCGTCGCGATGGTGCTGTCCGGCGTGGCCGCCGGCATCCTGATCCGCAAGATCGGCCCGAAGATCCCCATGCTCATCGGAGGGGTCGCGGTGGCGGTCGCCTTCATCATCCCCGCGCTCGGTCACGCCGAGGAGTGGCAGATCCTGGTCTCGGGCATTCTCACCGGAATCGGCATCGGCATGGCGCTCGCGGCCACCTCGAACGCGATCGTCGAGAGCGTTCCCGCCGCCCAGACGAGCGAGGCGATCAGCGCGAACACGGTCATCCGCACGATCGGAAGCAGCATCGGAACCGCGGTCATCGCCGCCCTGCTCTCGTCGAACGTGACCGCACAGGGCGCTCCGACCGACGAGGCGTTCACGATCGGCTTCTGGGCCTCCGCCGGGGTCGGAGTGCTCGCGATCCTCGCCGCGCTCGTCGCCCCGTCGCTGCGAGCGCGCCGCCGCGAGGCCGCCGCCTCCGGAGTCGACGACTTCGCCGAGCTGGAGGTCGACGCGCCCGCGAAGTAGAGCGCGTCGACTGCGGCTCATCGAGTTGCACGAAATGGCCGCCTCCCTCTATGGGGAGGCGGCCATTTTCGGCAACTCGATGTGCTGCGGGGCTGCTCGGGCGGAGATTCGCGGGGCGCATGCCCGTATGAGCCTCGGTGTGCCCGAATCTCCGCCCGGGCGAGGTGAACGGGAGGAGATTCGTCGCATTGGCGCGCTATTCGCGACGGATGCGCTCAGCTCCTCCCGTTTGGCGGCCCGGTCGGCGGCTACCGCGGCGCCCATCCGTCGTTCTCGCGGATCGCCCGCTGGATGCGCCCGCTGATCGCACGCAGCTGATGCTTCTGAGCGCTGGTGAGGGGGTCGAGTACCAGTACCCTGACGTTCTGCTCGTGCACAGGAGTCGCGTTCTCGAACACCTCGAGACCCGTCGTGGTGAGCAGCGCCAGCGTCGATCGCCCGTCGGCGGGGTCGCGGGTGCGGCTGATCCATCCGCGCCCTTCGAGTCGGGTGGCCGCTCGCGACAGCCGCGAGAGCGAGCTGTTCGCGTAGCCCGCGAGCACGCTCATGCGGAGTGTTCGCTCGGGCGACGTGGCCAGGGCGTAGAGGATGCCGTACTCGAAGTGGGTGAGATCGACGTCGCGCACGAGCACGGCATCGAGAGCGGGCGGCAGCCACTCCAGAACAGTTGCGAGCGCCGCCCAGGTCGCCAGGTCGTCGCCGGTGAGGGGTGATCTGTCGGACTCGTCGTTCATGGTTTAAGGCTACCGCTTTAGTTGCTCAGTCAAGTTAATTCATCTACCTTTTACTTACCCAGTCAAGTAAAAAGAGGACAGAAACCCCATGGATCTTCAACTCGCCAACAAGCGCGCCTTCGTCAGTGGCTCGACCCAGGGCATCGGATATGCCATCGCGAAGGCCCTGCTCCAGGAGGGCGCCGAGGTCGTGATCAACGGTCGGGATGACGCACGGGTGGACGCATCGGTGCGAAACCTGCGCCGAGAGGTCTCCGGTGCCCTCGTCACGGGGATCGCCGCCGACTTCTCAGACGTCGCCGACGTGCAGCGACTGATCGACTCGATCGGTCGTGTCGACATCCTGATCAATAATGTGGGCCTCTTCGACGTGACGCCCTTCGCCGACGTCACGGATGCCGATTGGTCGCGCTACCTCGACGTCAACCTGATGAGCGGGGTGCGTCTGTCGCGCGCCCTGCTTCCGCACATGCTCGCCGAGGGGTGGGGTCGAATCCTGTTCGTCTCGAGCGAATCGGGCGTGAACGTGCCCGCCGACATGGTGCACTACGGCGTGACCAAGGCGGCCACGATCGCCCTGGGCAACGGCCTGGCCAAACTCACCCGCGGCACAGCGGTGACGGTTAATACGATCCTCGGCGGTCCGACATACTCCGACGGGGTCGCGGCGACTGTGGAAAGCATCGCGCAGGCCCAGGGGTTGCCGACCGAGCAGCTGAAGGCGGCGATCATCGGTGCGAACCACACCTCTCTGCTCGAGCGCTTCATCGACGCCGACGAGATCGCCCACCTGGCCGCCTACCTGGCGAGCCCGCTCTCGTCGGCGACGAACGGAGCGGCCCTCCGCGCCGACGGCGGAGTGCTGACGACCCTGCTGTAAACGAGACATCACAGCCAGATGGTCGAGAGCCACGCCACGATCGCCGCCGCCACGGCCAGTGCGAGGTTCATCCAGATCGCGTCGCGCCGGCGAAGGTGGACCACGGCGGCTCCGACCTGCACGGCGAACAGCCCGACGGCCGCGGCGAGGCTCAGCCACGGCAGGATGCCGACGAGCGGCGGAACGACGAGCCCGATCGCTCCCAGCACCTCGACGAGGCCGATGGCGCGAACCGCGCCGAGGGGCATGTCGTCGACCCACTGCATCATCGGCCGCAGCCGGTCTTTCGACTGCATGAGCTTGATGCCACCCGAATACAGGTAGAACAGGGCCAGGAGGCCCCCGACGATCCAATAGGCGATCAGCATGGCGACTCTCTCTCATGGTTACGCTTGGTAAGCATCGCCAGTATGGGCGCTTCGAAAGAGCCCGACAAAAGGCACACGTGTGTAACTGTGGAGAGGTCGAGGGTGTCGGACTACGAGAACGTCTGCCTGATCCGCGGCGATCAAGGGCGGGCCATCCGGTCTCTGCTCGATCGGATCGCCGACAAATGGACCCTGCTGGTCATCGCGACCCTCGACGACCAGCGCCTGCGCTTCACGGAGCTGCAGCGTCGCATCCCGGGCGTCTCGCAGCGCATGCTCTCCCGCACGCTGATGCACCTCGGCAGAGACGGCCTGGTCACCCGAACGGCCTACGCCGAGGTGCCGCCCCGCGTCGAATACGAGCTCACGCAGACCGCGAAGACCCTGCTACCGCATGCCATCGCGCTCGCGGACTGGGCGGTCAACAACATCGTCGACGAAGAACCGCCTGCGTCAGGGTAGTTGTTCCCGTTCCGGACTGTAAGTACCGGTGCGCCGGTACCTATAGTCCGCAGAAGGAACGACTGACTCAGGCGCCGGGGAGCGCCCTCAGGAAGGCGAGGATCGCGTCGGAGGTGATCTTCGGCTGCTGGGCCTGGGGGTAGTGGCCGGCCTCCGGCACCATCACGACCTTCGCCGTCAGCGCCTCGCCGATGAAGGCGGCCTCGGCTGCGGGGTTCTTGAAGTCGGCATCCTTCTCGCCCATGATCACGAGCGTGGGTGCCGTCACCGACCCGAGCTTGGCCTCGGCGGGGTCGTGGTCGGTCTGCCGGGTGGTCTGCGAGAAGGCCTTGCCGTAGGCGCTGCGCTTCAGGCTGGATGCGACGGCCGCGCGGTACTCGTTGAAGTCATCGGGCTTGCGTCCGGCGTAGAGGGTGGGCATGTAGGCCTTCCAGACCGCGGCGATCCAGAGCGGGTTCATCATCAGTCTGAACGCGCCGAGCACGAGCGCGTTCGCGGGCGGGTTGCGCACGAACGGGCCCACGAGCACCAGTCCGTCGACCTGGGTCGGATGCTCGGCCGCGACGATCACGGCCGCTCCGGCTGCCAGGGAGTTGCCGACGATCACGGCCGGCCTGCCGAGCTCGGTGATCAGGGCCTGGATGTCGCCCGCGGTCGCGGCGTCGCCATATGCCGTGAACGAGGTGTCGCTGTCGCCGTGGCCGCGGAGGTCTGTCGTAGCGACCGTGTAGCCGGCGGCGACGAGCGACGGGGTGAGGTGGCGGTACGACGAACGCAACTCGCCCATTCCTGGAACGAGGACGAGGAGCGGGCCGGAGCCCTGAATGTCGTAGGCCACGCGGCCTTCGGGGCGGGAGACGAACTGGGTGACGGGCGAAGAGGCAGAGGAGGAAGTGGAAGTCATGAAGCTACTGTGCATCTCCTTTTGGCTAATGTCAATAGCCAGAGCTAAAAAGCTATTGACATTAGCCCATCCCTCGGGTCACTCTTGGGTCATGAATAGACGAGCACGTGCCTAGGGCCGGCCTGACCCGAGACCGCGTTGCCGAAGAGGCGGCCGTGATGGCCGACGAGGTAGGGCTCGCGAAACTCACGCTCGCTGCCCTCGCCGACCGGCTCGGAGTGCGCCAGCCCTCCCTCTACAAGCACATCGACTCCATGGCCGGCCTGCAGCGCGACATGGCCGTGCACGCCAAGCGCGACCTGGGCGGGGTGCTGGCGCGCGCATCCGTCGGCCGTTCGGGTGCCGACGCGATCTCGTCGATGTCGCACGCCTATCGCGACTGGGCGCGCGCCCACCCGGCCCGGTACGAGGCATCCAATCTCATGCCGGCGCCCGGCGACGTCGAGGACGAAGCCGTGTCCCTCGAGGCCGTGCAGCTCATCGCCGATGTGCTCGCCGCCTACAACCTCGAGGGAGACGACGCCATCGACGCGATCCGTGCCTTCCGCGCGACGCTACACGGGTTCGTCTCGCTCGAGACCAGTGGCTCGTTCGCCCTGGCCGCCGACGTCGACCGCAGCTTCGACCGCCTCGTGCGCGGCTTCATCGCCGCCCTCGCCCAGTGGACGGGCGACACCGCGGCGAGCTGACGTGGCCGGGTCGGTCAGTCGGCATCGCGCGACGACCGCGCCGCGCGGATGAGTGCGGTCGAGTGGTCGAGGTGGGCGCGAACCGCGTTGCCGCCCGAGTTCATGATGTCGACGAGGTAGGCGCGGTGCTCGTGCGCGAGCGCACCCGGGGGATAGTCGGGCCGAACGTGCGCGAGCAGGAGGAGGATCTCGGACTCGAGAAGTGTGTGGGCCTCGGCGATGCGCGGACTGCCCGCGGCGGCGACGATCGTGCGGTGAACCAGGGCGTGGGCGCGCGTGATCGCGGGCCAGTCGCCGGATGCCTCGGCCTGGGCGAGATCGTCGACGGCCGCGTCGATCGGCATGGTCACCTCATCGGGCCATGACCTGCCGTGGGTCTCCGTCGTGAGTCGCACGGCCTCTGTCTCGAGGGCTCCTCGAAGCTGCTGCAGCGCGATGAGCGAGGCGTCGTCGAGGGCGGCGACGCGCGCGCCCCGATAGGGAGCGGCCTCGACGATGCCCTCGGACGCCAGGGCCGCGAGGGCCGTGCGCACCGTGTGCCGCGAGACTCCGTGCCGCAGTGCCAGCTCTTCCTCGCGCAGCGGGGCTCCGGGCTCGACCTCTCCGTCGAGGATGCGGGCGCGCAGCGCATCGGCCAGCTGCGTGGCGGTGGTGGGGGCCACCTGGTCGTCACGGCGTCGCGGTGTCACGGAGATGTCCTTTTCGTCGAGCGGGAAGCGTGAGGATCGTCAGTCCCACCGCCATGATGATGAGCCCCACGACGGCGGGGGTGGAGAGGGTCTCGCGCAGAACGATCAGGCCCAGCAACGTGGCGACGAGCGGCTCTGCCAGCGTCAGGGAGGCGACCGTCGTGGGGGCGAGGCGCTTGAGCCCCCAGCCGAAGAGGAGATAGGCGACCACGATGGTGACCACGCCGAGCCACAGCACGAGCACGGTTCCCGACGGCGTCGCGAGCCACGCCAGCGACGTGCTGAGCAGCACCGGCACGCTGAAGACCGCGGCGACGCCGAAGACGGCACCCATCGAGGCCGACGTGCTCCACCCCCTGTCGAGCAGGAGCTTGCTCGCGATGGCGTAGACCGCATACGACGCGCCGGCGCCGAGCGACGCCAGGATGCCTGCGGGAACGATCTGCTGTCCGCTCCCGTTGCCCGCGACCCCCGACACGAGCACGACACCGGCCAAGGCGATGGCCGTGGCGACCGCCCATCGTGATGTCGGTCGGCTGCGCCGGATGACCGCGTTGAGTACTCCCGTGAACACGGGGGCGGAGCCCAGGGCGATGACGGTTCCGACGGCGACCCCGTTGAGCCGGGTGCCCGCGAAGAATGTCGGCTGATAGGCCAGAACTCCGAAGGCCCCGACGATGACGATGACCCAGCTCGGCACGGCCCGGTCGCCGAGCGCACGATCCGCGCTCTGCTGGCGTCCCCGCCTGAGCAGGGCAACGAGCGCGATGACGCCGAGAAGGCCGCCGCCGACGAGCACGCGGGCCGCGCCGATCGACAGTGCCGAGCCGTCGACGTCTGCGAGCGCCTGGGCGGTGCCCGTCGTGGCGAAGCAGAGGGCCGCGAACAGCACGGCGAAGACAGCGGTCATGAGGAACATTGTTACACAATCCGACCATCCAGCCATGAGCCCTTGCATCTATCGTGCATAGCAAGGTAACGTGCAAAGCATGACAGTGGATGTGGGTGCCCAGCTGCGCAAGGGCGTGGTGGAGTTCTGCGTGCTCGGGCTTCTCGAGCGCGAGCCGATGTACGGCTGGCAGCTCTCCGATCGACTCGTGAAAGCGGGCATGATCGCCAGCATCGGCACGCTCTATCCCATGCTCTCGCGCCTGCGAAACCAGGGGCTCGTCACGGCCTACGACGAGGCATCCGCCTCAGGCCCCGTGCGCAAGTACTACCGGCTCACCGCCGAGGGCGACGCGCAGCTCGAGACCTTCCGGCTCCAATGGGGCCCCTTCGCCGCCACTGTGCACGACCTCGTCGGAAAGGACGACTCATGAACCAGAATTCCTCGAACCCCGTGACCGCCTACCTCGCCCGCCTCGACTCGGCTATGGTCGGCGTCGAACCGAGCGTGCGCGCAGAGATCGTGTCGGGCATCCGCGAAGAACTCGCCGGACTCGACCCGGCAGATGCCGCGGCCCGCATCGCCGATCTGGGCGATCCCGCTCTCATCGCGGCCGAGGCCCGCGCTGGAACGACCGCTCCCGTCGCCGAACCCGCTCCCGGCCGAACCCTCTCGATCGTGGCGGTGCTGGTGCTCATCGTCGGCAGCTTCGCGGTTCCCGTGCTGGGCGCGCTCGTCGGCCTGATCTGGGTCTCGCTCTCGGCCGCCTGGTCACGCCGCGAGAAGCTCGTGATGTGGCTGGTTCCCGTCGTGTCGGTGGTGGTCGTTCTGGCCGTCGTCGCGGCAATCGAGGCACTGAATCCGGATGCCGCAGCGCCCACGCTGCCCGTCGGTTTCGCGGGGGTCTCGCACTTGGCGCTCCTGATTCCGTTTGTCGTGCCGCCGATCGAGGGCATCGTGCTGCTCGTCCGTGCGCACAGGAGGGGCTGGCGGCCCGAGGCGCTCCTCGCGAACCGGGGCGGTGTCGGAGGCCCCGCCTAGATTCTTCAGCGGGAGGTGCGGTGCCGGAGAACGTGCAGGCCTGGTGGTCGCGACGCCAGTGGTCGAAGGGCGCCGAGGTGCCCTACGCCGTGGGCGCCTACCGCGACGACTGGCAGCGTTATCCCGTGCTCGCGCGCCAGTTCCACCCCGACCTCAACGCCGGCATCGTACTCACCCAGATCCCGCCCGCCGCCGATGTCTACCTCACCTGGCAGTGCGACGCAGGCCACGTTTTCGTGGCCACGCCCGACGAGCAGCGCACCCGTCCTGGCCGCACCCGGCGCCGATCGTCGTGGTGCCCCGACTGTTCCGCGCTCGCCGTGCCCCGTCGCATCCGCACCGCAGACACGCCGCCGCGGGCGGCCTCGAAACCGGATGCGCGACGCGTCGCGACCGCTCGCGCGCCGCAGAGCGGCCGCGTGCCGGGCGAGGCCTTCGTCAGCGACCGCGCGCCGCGACCGAGCTCGGCCGCCGAGGGCGCCCTGCGTCAGAAGCTGGCGCGCAGGCTGCCGCTCGACATGACCCCCAACGCTGTGGCGGTCGCACGACCGTTCTTCGACCGGGCGGAGGTGTGGCCCGACATCGTCATCCCCGAGCTGAAGGTGGCGATCGAGTACGACACCATCGGCAAGTTCGGCCTCGAGCACGTGGGCACCCGTGAGGCCGTCGACCGCCGCAAAGACCGGCTGCTGCGCGAGGTGGGGTGGCAGATCATCCGCGTCCGCTGCGGCGCCCTGCAACCGCTCGGCCCGCACGACGTGGCGGCATCCGGGGTCAATGCGGCGTTGATCGAGCGCGTGCTCGACGAGCTGCGGGTCATTCGCGGGGCATTGTTCGTCGAGGCGTACCTCGCCTGAGCCGGTGCGCCGCGCGGCGCCACCCCGGACCGGGTTATCTGAGTTCGCCGCGGCGGGAGTAGATGAGCGTCACGAAGCCGTAGCCGAACAGGCCGCCGCCGACCCACGTCAGAACGTGGAGCGCGGAAGGGCCGCCGTTGAGGTCGAGGACGAGGCCGATCGCCCCCATCACGATGCCGATGATGACCATGGTGACGCCGATCGAGCGCCGAGTCGCGGTGTTCATGACGACGAGCATAGTGACGTGTCGAGCGGGCGTCACGCACTCATTTCGAGGCAGGTGCGGGGTAGGGTGCGGGTGCAGGTGCGGGGTCGGGCAGTTGCTCGGCCAGGGTGAGCAGTTGCCGGCTCGTCCAGTTCGACCACTGCTGCGGCGACCAGCCCCGTGAGCGGGTGAAGTGCAGGTAGGCGTCGGCCCCCGTGACGTAGCTGAGCACATCTGCGGCGGCGGCGACACTCGATTCGGGGATGCGACCGCGGCCCGCGAACCAGTGCGCCGCGATGGTCATGTCCCTGTGGCGGCGCTGCTCGAGCTCGTCGTACGCCGCTCGCACGGCCGTATCCGCGTCGGCGGCCGCGGACATCGCCTTGACGATGCCCGCAGCGCGCTGATTCGCCGCCCCGAGGAACTCGACGTAGCGCCGAACTGCCGTCTCGAAAACTGGCTCGCTCATAATCGCCGCCATCGATGGCCGGTCGGCGAGGGAATGCGCGCCCTCGTCTCCGGCGAACGCCACCTCGAAGGCTACGATCAGCAGGGAGTGCTTGCCGCCCTGCTGTTGAACGGTCGGAAGGGACACCTGCGCCTCGTCGGCGATCGCCCGCAGCGACGTGGCGGCGTAGCCGTCGCGCACGAACAGCTTCTCGCCGGCCGCGATGATCGCCGCTCGCGTGGAGGCGGCATCCGCCTCTCGTCGGGGTGAGCGGTATGCGCGGGCCATGGCAACGACGCTACCGGTGATGGCGAGGGGTGTAGGCGATCTTTCTTCGTGCGCGACTCGGCCCGGCCGAATATCGTGTGTCCATGAGCCCAGACCGCGTTGTCGCCCCCCAGCAGCCCACCGACGGTTCCAAGCTGAAGGGGCCGGCGTCGTATTTTCCGAGCATCGAGAAGACCTACGGCAAGCCGATTCAGGAGTGGCTCGACCTCGTGAGCGAGCAGCTCGCCGACAACACGCACATGCAGGTGGTGTCGACGCTGAAGGCGGATCACGGCCTGGGCCACGGTCACGCCAATGCGATCGTCGCCTACGTGAAGGCGGCCCAGGGCTAGCGGCCCTCCCGCCGTGCACTTCGGGCCGATGCGCACTGAGGTGCGGAAAACGTTCGCCTGACCGGCAACCGAAGCGACAATTCTCCGCACTTCAGCGCTCGGCGGCCACTCGGGCACCGACGTCTTTAAGTGCGACCGAAGAAACTTAATCGACAAAATGAGGCTTAAACGCATTAGGTCTGTTAGCCTCATTCTGTCGTCGGGGGACGAGGGCTCGCACCGGTCATTCCGGGCGCCCCTCATCAACCCTGAGGAGCTGTCCAGAGTGATTCGCGTCGCCCACCTCACCAAGAGGTATGGCCCTGTCACCGCCGTGAACGACCTGTCGTTCGACGTGCCCGCCGCCAGTGTCTTCGCCTTTCTCGGCACGAACGGCGCGGGCAAGAGCACAACCATCTCCTGCCTGACCACCGTCGCGACAGCCGACTCCGGGCGCATCGAGATCGACGGCCTGCGGGTCGGTCGAGACGACGACGCGATCCGACGCAAGATCGGCGTGGTCTTCCAGTCGTCGCTGCTCGATCCGAGCCTCACGGTCAGAGAGAATCTGCGCGACCGCGCGTCGTTCTACGGGCTGAGCGCGAGCGATTGCGCCACGCGCATCCGGCAGCTCGCCGAGCAGATCGACCTCACCGACTTTCTCGACCGCCCCTACGGCCCGCTCTCGGGCGGCCAGAAGAGGCGGGCCGACATCGCCCGCGCGCTCATGCACGATCCGGTGCTGCTGTTCCTCGACGAGCCGACGGCGGGTCTCGACCCGCAGAGCCGTGAACAGGTCTGGCAGACCATCCACGAACTGCGAGAGACGAAGGGGCTCACCGTCTTTCTGACCACGCACTACATGGAGGAGACGGAGGAGGCCGATCTGGTGTCGATCATCCACGCGGGGTCGCTGGTGGTGCAGGGCACTCCCGCTCAGCTTCGAGCGGAGCACAGCTCGAGCGTGCTCTCGGTCACGTCGAGCGACATCGCGGCGGTGATGCGCGCCTGCGCCGATGCGTCGCTCACCTGCACGGTGTCGGGCGACGGCGGCCGCATCGTCGTGCCCGACTCGGCCTCTGCTCTCGACTTCGTGAATCTCCATCGCTCGATCGTCGACGACTTCGAGTTCCGGCACGGCACGATGGACGACGTCTTCCTCTCGGTCACGGCGACGGGAGGCCGAGCATGAGCGCCTGGATCCTGGCCCGCCGCAACCTGCGCATCTTCTTCCGCGACAGGGCAGGCGTCTTCTTCTCGCTGCTCTCGGCCCTCATCCTGATCGCCCTCTACGCCCTGTTCCTCGGCGGCCTCCAGGTAGACAACCTCGCCGAACGCTTCACGAACGCAACGACGGGCGAGATCCAGGCCTTCGTCGACGCCTGGGTGTTCGCCGGAATCACGATGATCACGACGCTGACGACCGGCCTGGCCGCGCTCAGCGTGTTCGTCGAAGACTCCGCCAGCGGCCGCTTCAAAGACTTTCTGGTGTCGCCGATGCGACGGTCGAGCATCATCTTCGGCTACATGATCTCGAGCTTCGTCGTCGCCGTGATCATGACCGCGGTGGTGGTCGCCGTCTCGCAGGTCTACACGCTCCTGCGGGGCGATGAGCCCATGACCCCGCAGAGCCTGCTGCTCACGGCCGCCTATGTGGTCGTGGCAGCCGCCGCGTTCTCCGCGGTGTCGGGCTTCGTGGTCACGTTCCTCACGTCGAACAGTGCGTTTGCGGCTCTCAGCACCATCGTCGGCACGATCATCGGATTCCTCGCCGGGGCGTACATTCCCGCGGGGACACTGCCCGTCGCCGTGGTGAACGTCATGAACGCCCTTCCCTTCGCCCAGGCGGCGATGCTGCTTCGGCAGCCCTTCACCAGCGAGGCCGCGCAGGCCCTGACCAGCGGCAACGCCACCGCCGAGGCGGCGCTGAATGAGTTCTACGGCATCGCGATCTCGGTGGGCGACCTCGAGGTGTCGAACGGGTTCGCGCTCGCCGAACTCGCTGTGCTCTTCGCCGTGTTCGCCGTGCTGTCCGCCCTCCGGCTCGCGAAGCGCATCCGATGACCGCCGCCGAAGCAACGCACTCGGGCAGCATCGGGCTCTTCCCTGGCCAGGGCAGCCAGTTCGTCGGTATGGGCGCGGGCCTGGTCGGTCGTTTCGTCGAGGCCGCCGCGGTCTTCGACGAGGCGTCCGACGCGATCGACACCGACCTCCGGGCCCTGTGCTGGCAGTCGTCGGCCGCCGAGCTCGCCGCAACCGAGAACGCGCAGCTCGCGATCGCCGTCTGCTCGGTCGCTGCCTGGCGGGTGTGGACCGCGAACCGACACGACGCCGAGCCCGAGGCGGTGGCCGGACACAGCGTGGGTGCGCTGCCGGCCGCGATGGCCAGCGGTCACCTGACCCTGCGCGACGGCATCCGGCTGGTGCGCACCCGCGCGCAGCTCATGGGCGGCGTTCCGAGAACGGGATCGATGCTCGCCGTGTCGGTCACGTCAGACGCGATGCTTCAGGATGTTCTGGCGAACGCCGACCGGTTCTCTCTCGACATCGCCGCCCGCAACGGGGCGAGGCAGGTCGTGCTCAGCGGATCTGTCGGCGGCGTCGAGGCGGCCAAGGCCTACTTCGGCGCCCGCTCGCGTGCGCTCGACGTGAGCAACGGGTTCCACTCGCGCGCGATGGACCCGGTTGTCGACGCCTGGAGCGAGGCCGTCGCGGAGGCCGCGTTCTCAGACGGCGAGGGCGCAGCGTATGTGGCATCGACGACCGGCAGAGTCGCGTCGAACACCGCCGACGTGACGCGCGACCTCATCACGGGTCTGCGGCGCACGGTGCGCTGGGACCTGGTGATCGGCGACGCGACTCGCGCCCGGTGGATCACGTTCGGTCCCGGTGGCGCGCTCGCGAGATTCGGCCGAGGGCTGGTGCGGGCCGACGACATCACGAACGTCGACGACTCGTTCGTGGGTGCTTCGTCCGTCAGTGCTTCCTCCTCGGGTGCTTCCTCCGCCGAACGGCGGGCCCATGCGCGCTGAGGTGCACGACACGGGGATCGCCCTCGTCTTCGGAGGCTCGCGGGGAATCGGGCGCGCGGCTGCCGAGCGGCTCGCGGAGTGCGGACTGGCCGTCGTGGTCGCCTTCCGATCCGACGAGACGGCCGCGCTCGACGCGGTCACGAGCATCCGACAGGCCGGAGGCCGGGCCGAGGCCCTGCGCGCCGACGTCTGCGACGAGGCCGCCGTTCGAGGAGCTTTCCGGGCGGTCGCCGCCATGGAGGGAGTGCTGCGCACGGTGGTCTTCAGCGCGGGGGTCACCTCGGACGGCCTGCTCGCCACGATGTCGGCCGAGAGCTGGAGCCGGGTGATCGACACCAACCTGACCGGCGCTTTCCACGTGAGCCGGCAGTCGGTGAAGGCCATGCGCAAGACCGGGGGATCGATCGTTCTCGTGAGCTCGACCTCGGGCATCAGCGGCCAGCCCGGGCAGGGCAATTACAGCGCGAGCAAGGGCGGAATCAATGCGCTCACCCAGTCGCTGGCGAAGGAGGTCGCCGGCCTCGGCATCCGGGTCAATGCGGTGGCGCCCGGTTTCACCGACACCGACATGCTTCGGCGAATGGATGCGAAGGCGCGGGCGGAGTATGCGGCCCTCATTCCGCTCGGACGCGTGGCCGACCCCCGGGAGGTCGCGTTCGCCATCGAGTTCCTCGCCGGCCCGCAGTCGTCGTACACAACAGGACAAATACTCGCGGTCGATGGTGGCATCACCGCCTGAGATGAAGGAATCCGAAATGAGCACGTTCACTGAGATCCACGCCCTCGCCGAGCAGCGCTCGGCCCTCAACGCCCGCCTGCGGTCACTCCTCGTGGAGGGGCTGGAGCTTCCGATCGACGCGGGGATGATCGAAGACGACCAGCCGCTCTTCGGTCGCGGCCTGGAGCTGGACTCGCTCGACACACTCGAGATCGTCAGCCTGGTCGAGGAGGAGTTCGAGGTCTACATCACCGACGACGACAAATCGGTCTTCGGCTCGATCAACAAGGTCGCCGACTACATCGTCGCGAACCGACCGCGCCCGTGAGCACGGTGCTGACTGCGGCGCAGATCCTGCGCAGGCTGCCGCACCGGCATCCGTTCGTGATGCTCGACGCGGTCACCGAGCTGGTGCCGTCGCAGTCGGGTGCGGCGCTGAAGAACATCTCGATCTCCGATCCGGTGTTCGCGGGGCATTTTCCGGGCGAGCCCATCTACCCGGGCGTGCTGCTGATCGAAGCGGCGGGCCACCTCTGCGGCCTCGTCATGGCCGACCTCGATGAGCCCGCTGCCCCGGCGATCGGCTACCTCGCGTCGGTCAAGCGGTTTCGCTTCGTGACGCTCGTGCGCCCGGGAGATCAGGTGCGCATCCGGGCGACGGCCGGCACCCGGTTCGGCGGAATGACCGACTTCTCGGTGTCGCTCACCGTGAACGGCGCAGACGTCGCCTCGGGGTCGCTCGTGATCGCGCTGCCGAACTCGTAGCCATGTCCGCCCAGATCCGGGATTACAACCCGTCGACCGATGCCGACGCCGTCTCCGAGTTCTACAACCGCAACCACTACGGGCCGGCGCGAGACGCGGGGGTGCTCACGGGGCGGCAGCTCAACCTCGTTCTGGCCGAGCGAGGCGTGCACATCTTCCTCATCGCAGAAGACCGGGGGCGCGTCGTCGGCACGATCGGCTACCTGCGCGTGTCGGGCCGCAGGGTGACCCGCGACGACGAGCTGTTCGCGGGCATGTTCGTGATCGATCCCGGGTACCGCGCGGGATTTCTCGCGGGGCGGCTCTTCACGACCTCCTTCGGCCGCCTCCTCGAAGACGGCATCGCCACCCTGCGGGTCGAGGTGAATCCGGCGAACGTGAAGGCGCTTCCCCTCTACGTGCGCGTCGGCTTCCGATCGGCCGAGACGCATCCGCAGCCCGACCAAGACGGCTACATCGAGCTCGTCAGCCACATGCCGGGGGTGGTCTCGCGGCTGCTGCGCGAGCTGGCGGCCGATGTGCCCCTCACAGACGTGTTCTCCACGTTCTCGTGGAGAACGATGGCGGGCGGTCGAAACCGCACGATCGGTCACGGCGTCACCGTGCACGACGGCGAGGTTCTCGTCGAGTACGACTTCACCGTTCGAGGCGACGCGATCCGCGTGCGCGTGCGAATGGAAGACGACGCGCCGGTCGACACCACGATCAATGGCGTCGTCGTCACCCCGTCGTTCTCCTCGGTCCCTGAGCTTGTCGAAGGGCTTGTCGAAGGGCCTGCCGAACGCCCGCCCCTCGGCACGCGTGCCGCGACGAGAGGGCGTCACACTCGTCGAGAGGTCGCCGTGGGCGACTACTCGGTCGAGGTGGATGCCGACGGCACGATCAGCGTTCGGCATCCGTCGTACGCCGGCCCGGTGTATCGGGATGCGCTGGCCTCGGTCGAGGGCAGACCCTCGGCCTGGCGGCGGCCTCCGTCTCACGCGCCACTCATCACCGAGCACAGGGGCGGATGGCTGCTCGCCTGGCAGGTCGATGAGGTGCGCCTGCAGAAGGAGATCTCTATCGCGGACCGCACGGTCACGACGGTGGTGCGCGGCCTCCCGAGCCGAACGCTCGCGGCCGAACCCTGGAGCTCGATTCGCGGGGCGACGGTTCGCACCTTCGTCGGCGAGTCGCCGCAATACCGGGCGCCGAACGTGCCCGGCCTGTGGCCCCGCGACCTCGTCGATTTCGAGGCCGCCCTTGACGCCGAGCCTCGTGCGAGTCGGCGGCGCATCCTGATCGACGAACCGGTGTCGGGCCTGGGACTGGGCTTCGAGTGGCACGACGCGGAGTTCGTGCGCGTCGAGGGGCAGGCGCTCGGCCGCGCCACGTCGTCGAGCTCTCTGCTCCGCTACTCCCTGACGCTCGGCGTCGCATCGCCGCACGAGGGCGACGGCGTCGACCGCCACCCCGACGGCGTCGCTCGGATCGACGGAGTCCCGAACTCTCCAGCGCTCTCCGTTCGCGACGCCGATGTCGACGTCGACAGCGGGGCCTGGGTGGCCGAGCCGAGGGGCAGGTTCGAGGCGATCGTCGCCCGCTCGTCGAGCTCATCGGGCCCGTCGGGTGAGATCGTCGTCGTCGCCGATCGGGGAGTCGTGTGCTGGACCGCCTTCGGGCACGGCGTTCTCACCTCGCCGTTCCCCACCTCTCGCACGCTCGGCCCGATCGACGACTGGGCCGCGGGCCTGTGGGTGAGCACCCAGAGCGCGCGCGAAGATCTCGAGCGCGGCGTGGGCTGGGGCGGCTCCCCGCGCGTCGGCTACAGCTCCACGCCGCCGGAGCGTGGACCCTCGTGGTCGATCGACGTGCTCGACGACGCGGTCGCCGCGCTCCGGTTGACGCTGCGGAGCGGGGCGTCGCCGACCGATCCCGAGATCGTCGCGCACCTCACTCCCAAGGTGTGGGGGTCGACGGTGTTCATCCCCGCGCATCCGAGGGGCTGGTGGGCACTCGACCGATCGGAGCGCCGGTGGTCCTGCTTCGCCCGCGCGGCACGTATCCCCCTGGCCGACGACAGGGTGCTCGTCATCGTCGCGAGCGGGGTCGACGACGAGCTGCTGATCCGATCGAGCGCCGACACGTTCCTGGTGTCGCTCATCAGCCGCGCCGAGTCCGGCCGCGCCGAGTCCGCACAAGCCGAGTCCGCTGACGCCGAGGGCGGTTCGTGGTATCTCTCGGTCGAGACGGCGGAGGTCGCCCGATGAGTCGCACCGCCGAGATCGTGTTCGTGTGCCCGGGCCGCTACAGCGTGGGCGAGCTCTACAACGCCATCGTCATGGGCCGCAGCCTCGAGGCCGCTGGAATGACGACGAGGTTCATCGTCACCGAGCAGCTCGCCGACTACGCGAAGGCGAGCGGGGTCGACGTGATCGTCCGATCCATGCGCCGCAACAGGGGCGCTGAAGTGGTCTCGACGATCGAGCAGCTGAGTCCGGATCTCGTCGTGCTCGCCGATTACCACCTGCCGTTCCTGGAACCGGGCGCAGCCGGCATCCAGAATCTCGTCTCGCCCGTCGTGCCCACCGTCATGCTCGACTCCCTCGGCTTCGGACTGTCGGGCGCCGAGGTGACGAACACGCTGGCGGGCCTGCCGGGCGCCGAGGCGCTGCGCCGGTGGTTCACGCCGACGACGAGCATCCCGCACGTCGAGAATTCGCAGGCGTTGCTGCATCCCGTTCCGGTCGCTACACCGGATGCGCCGGGCTCGTTCTCGCTGTACGACTCGGTTCCCGAGGTGGGCGCCGAGCGGCGGGCGACTCGCGAACGCTACGGCGTCGAACCGGGGCGCGCCCTGGTCGTGGTCGCCCAGTCGGCCTGGGCCGCGACCGGATTCACCCAGTTGGGCCGCACGCGCGGGCGCCAGCTGGGCAGGTCGTACGACGACCTGCGCATCGACTGGATCCTGCACTGCCTCAGCCTGGTGGGCGTCGACCTCACCGTGGTGGGGGTGCGCCGCGATGCCGCAGCGCGCGATCGGTACTCGAACGTCTCGCTCGTGCACACCCCGTTTCTCGGGCTCGACGACTTCTCCGAGCTGCTGGGGGCGGCAGATCTCTACGTCACCGACAACATCCTGTCTGCGGCGATGGCCCGGGCGGCCGTTATGGGCACGCCCTGCCTGGCGCTCGTGCATGAGCTCGACGGGGTCGCGGAGCCGACCGACGAGTTCGAGCAGAACTGGCACCCCGACATGCGCGCCCTGTTCCCCGGCTACGACTTTCCGTATCTGGTGAACCCGTTCGGCTGGATCTCGGAGGTCGGGGCGATGATGCCCGGCAACCCGTATCTGCAGTCGGTGCCGCGCGTCGATGTGTTCGACTCCCGGGCTGTCTCGGGGGCCGTGCGCACGCAGCTGTCGACCTCGGCAGACACAAGACCGACGGATGTCCTCCGCGATCCCGGAGCCGCGAGGGCCAGCCCGGTCGACGTCGTGCGGCGGGCGCTCGCGCGGCCCTCCGACCTTCTCCACACCTTTCGCACCACCGACCTGCACCACTGACCCCCACTCCACACAAACGGAACGGAAACTGATGACGATGCTCGACACAACTGCCGGCTACCACGCCCTGAGAAACACGGCGGGTGCCTACCGTCGCGGCACGAGCGTGCTGAGCGTGACCGGCCCCGACCGCACAGCGTTCGTGAGCCACCTCTGCGCCAAGCGCACCGAGTTCGCGCAGCCCGGCACGGTGACCGAGTCCATAGCGCTGTCCGACGACGGCACAGTCGAGTCGCTCATTCTCGTGGTCGTCGAAGACGAGCGGATCCTGCTGGTCTCCGACCAGGTCGTCACCATCGATGCGGCCGCGATCGCGCACGAGCTCGAGCTGCCCCAGGTCGCCGTGGCCGATGTCACCGCCGGGTTCACGGCGGCATCGGTCGAGGGTCCGCAGTCGTGGCGGGCCATCCAGCAGCTCATCGACGACGAGATCTCCTCGGTGCTCCTGAACGAGCTGAGGAGCATCTCCGTGCCCGGAACGACCGCGCCCGCGCTGCTCGCCCGCGTCGGCACGACCGCGGAGTACGGGTATCTCATTCTGGTCGAGGCGCCGTCTCACGAGACCGATGCGCTCGATCTCGCGGTGCGGCTGGCCGGCGAGGTCGGGGGAGGCGAGGTCGATCACCACGCCCTGCACCGAGCGCAGGCCGAGGTGAGCCACCCGCTCGTGCCCGCCCAGTTCGACGGCCTGTCACTGGCCGAGGCCGGAGCGCTCTGGACGCTCTCCGCCGACCGGGACGACGACTTCAGGGGGCGATCCGTTCTCATTGCGGCCCGCCCCGATCGCCGTATCGTCGCCGTCACGGCGCCCGGCGCCGATGCACCCGACGTGGGCGCCCCCGTGTTCGCGGGCGAGACGCAGGTCGGGCGCATCCAGGTGTCTCTCGCGAGAGCGGGCCTGCCCGACGGCTTCGCGCTCGCGGTTCTCGACACGCCCTTTCACGTGCCCGGCCTCACGCTCACGTCGCACGGCGTCGAGCTGCTGACCGTGTCGCGCCCCGCGGTCGACCTCGTCTCGTGGGCGGAGCCGATCGGATCATGAGCCGGATCGTCGTCACGGGCATCGGGCTCCAGGCCGCGTCGGGCCGCAACGCCGACGAGAGCTGGGTGTCGATCATGAGCGGTACCAGCGGCATCGCGCCGACCACGGTCGTGCCGACCGACGGCCTCATCAGCTCCATGGGCGGTCAGGTCTGGGGGCTGCCGGCTTCTCGGTCGACCTATCTCGACCGCTGTCACCGGCTGGCGGTGCATGCGGCCCGGGAGGCGTTGGCCGGCTCGGGCGTGCCGGAGGGCCGGGGCGAGCGCATCGCGATCTCGCTGGGAACGTCGCTGGGCGGGGCTCGAAGCGGGCAGCAGTTCCACGACCAGTGGATCAGGCGGGGACTGCGCTCGGCGAACACCGCCCTGCTGCGCCACTACCCGCTGCACAGCGTCGCAGACCACCTGGCGTCGACGTTCGGCCTCCTCGGTCCGCGCAGCGTGCAGTCGAACGCCTGCGCGGCGGGCGCCGTGGCCATCGCCTACGCCGTCGAGCTGCTCGAGTCGGGAACCTCCGACTTCGTGCTGGCCGGCGGAGTCGATCCGTTGGCGCTGCTGTCGTTCGGAGGATTCTCGTGCCTGGGTGCGCTCGACCCGCTGCCCTGTGCCCCGTACACGCGCAGTTCCGGGCTGAATCTCGGAGAGGGAGCCGGCTTCCTGGTGCTCGAGACCGAGCAGTCCGCGCTGGCCCGCGGCGCGAGCATCCACGCCGAGATCGCGGGCTACGGCCTGAGCGCCGATGCGTATCACGCGACCGCTCCCGACCCGAATGGTCGGGGTGCGCTCCGCGCCATGGAATCCGCGCTCGAGATGGCGGGGCTCGGCGCCGAGGACATCGACTACGTGAACGGCCACGGCACCGGAACGCCGGCGAACGACTCCGTGGAGCGCAAGGTCATCACGCACCTGCGGGCCGGATCGCCGCCCCCGATCAGCTCGACGAAGTCGATGATCGGCCACACGCTCGGCGCAGCGGGAGCCGTGGAGGCGGTGGTCTCGGTGCTCGCCCTGATGAATCAGCAGATTCCGCCGACGCACGTGCCGGAGGGCACGGACGCGGCAGACGACGTGGACATCGTCGCCGGGGTCGGCCGGGCCGCCGAGCTCTCCGTCGTCGTCTCGAACTCCTTCGCGTTCGGCGGCAACAACGCGTCGCTCGTGATCCGCTCCCGTCCCTCCGGGCCCGAGGCCGACGTCCCTCGTCACGGTGTGGTCGTCACGGGCATCGGCGCGATCGCCGGATCGGCGGCGACGACATCGGATGTGCGCCGGCATTTTCTCGAGGCGACGCCCGTCTTCGGCAGCGAGACCGTGCAGCTGGAGCACTTCGGAGCCTTCGTGACGGCGGAGATCCCCTCGGCCGACCTCACGGCGGGCATCAATCCGCAGCACCTGAGACGAATGGACACCCTCGGTCGCCGGGCCGCCATCGCGGCCGGCCAGCTGCTGCGCGAGCGCCGACTGTCGCGCGAGGAGGCGACGGGCACGGGGCTGTTCTCGGCCACGGGCACCGGACCGGTCTCGACCATCGAGGCCTTCGAACGCGAACTCCTCGAGACCGGAACGGGAAACACCCGCCTGTTCCCGAACACGGTCATGAACGCGGCCGCGGGGCACGTGGCGTTGTTGAACAGGTTGCAGGGGCCGACCGCCACGATCTCGGCCGGGGGAACCAGCGGGATCTCGGCCCTGCACTTCGCCAGCGCCCTGATCGCCAGGGGAGCGGCCGACCGCATCATGGTCGTGGGCGCCGACGAGTCCCCCGCGGCCATGCTCGCCGGATACGCGCGCATTCCCGGCTATCTCGCCCGCACCGACTCGGTGCCGTTCGGGCGTTCGGGCCGCCTTCTCGGGGGCGCGGGAGTCGCCATCCTCCTCGAACGCGAGGGCCTGGCGCCGAGCGAGTCCGTGCTGGGCAGGCTCTCGGGATTCGGGCTCACGGGCGACGCGAGTGGAGCAGGGCGCCTGAGCGAGGGGAGCGAGGCCTGGGCGCGCTCGTTCACGCTGGCGCTCGCCGATGCCGCGGTCGACGCATCCGCGGTCGACGCGATCGTCTCGGCCGCGTGCGGTCGCGATCAGGTCGACGGGCTCGAGCGAGACGCGCTCGAGCTCGCCGGCATCGCGGGCGTGCCCCTGACCGCGCCGAAGAGCGTCTTCGGCGACGCGGGTGCGGCCTCGGCCCTGCTCGGGGTGGCGCAGGCGATCTGGATGGGCCAGGCCGGACGCATCCCCGCCAGCAGGGCCGTTCCGGTCGGCGCGCCGCCTGCCCTCGTCTCCGTCGATGGTCTCGACGCCGCGGTCTCGAGAACACTCGTCTCGTCGTACGAGGTCGGCGGCAGCTATCAGTCGGTCGTCGTGGAGCGGGCGGGATCTTGACCCGTGGCGCACCCCCGCATCTGGATCTTCGCCGCGCAGTCGACGCGCGTCGACGACTTCGGACGCGGGCGCGCGCCTTCCGGTCTGCGCGCGGTGACACGGGCGGCGAGCCTCGGCGACTGCTCGTCGGGCCCGCACCCCTGTGTCATCGAACGAGACCGCTTCGGGGCGTCGTCGTGCGCTCGGTGTCGCGACACCTGGTCGGCGACGCACTCCGGGGGCGTCGTGCTGGCGGCGCGCTCGGGGCGGCCGGTCGGCGTCGATGTCGAGGCCCCGAGAAGCCGGCCCGCCGCGTTCAGATTCCTGACCCGGGTGACGGGCGCATCCATCGTGTCGATCGAGCAGTGGACCCAGGCCGAGGCGATCTGGAAGGCAGGCGGGCAGGCGCATCGACGGCCCCGGCCCGGGGAGCTCGTGATGCCGGAGTCGTACGCGAACGGATGGAACAGCACCGCCGATTCGGCCTGGAGGGTGTTCACGCATCTCGAGCCAGGCCTCGTGTGGAGCATCGCGGTGCCGAGCGGCGGCCGCCCTGCGCTGGAGGTGCGCGACCTGCGGCGTGCGCCCGCTCTCTGAGCCTGTGCCCCGTTCCCTGAGCCCCCGTTCCCTGAGCCTGTCGAAGGGCCATGCAATCAAAGGGCTCGTCGGCGAGACGAATCCTCAGCGCCGTGTGGCGTCATCGCGCCCATCCCGGCGCGGCGGATGGGCACGACGCCGCTACGCGATTGACGAGCCTGGGTCGTGTGGCGTCATGTGGCCCTTCGCCAGCGCTTGGATGGGCGCGACGGCGCCACACGATGGCAGCCCTCGCTCGAAGCCGGCCTCGACCACCGGCTGAGCCCCCGTTCCCTGAGCCTGTCGAAGGGGCCCGAGACAGAAGAGTCCGCCCGGCTAGCGGCTGCCGCCGCGCCTGCGCGGAGCCGCGGAGCGCGGAGGGGTCAACCGCATGTGGTCGCGCACCATCGTCAGCGTGCGCGCGAGTTCCTCGACGTCGGCGGCGCCGAGAGGAGCCAGGAAAACCTTCTTGAGTACGTCGATGTGGCCGGGGAACACAGTCGCCAGAACGGCCCGGCCCGCATCCGTTATCGTCACCGTCACCCCGCGTTCGTCGTCGACCGACGGCGCCCGGGTCACGAGGCCGGCGGTCTCGAGCAGCCCTGCCTGATGCGTGAGGCCGCTGCGGCTGTAGACGACGCCGTCGGCCAGGTCGGTCATGCGCATCGCCCCCTTCGGTGAGTCGCCGAGCGTCGCCAGCAGCTGGAACTGCACGTAGCTGAGCCCGCCGGCTTCCTTGAGCTGCAGCTCGACAGCGTGGCGCAGCAGGCTGCTCACCTCGATGAGCGCGAAGTACGCGCCGAGCTCTGCGGGTTTCAGGGAGGCGGCTTCGTCGGTCATGCATCGATTCTAGTTGCTTCGACTTCGAAGCAGTGTTATGGTCATGACAAGTGCTTCGACATCGAAGCAAAACAGACTGAAGGAGACATCATGAAGGCAATGCGATTCCACGTCACGGGCGAACCGAGCGTTCTGAAGCTCGACGACGTGGAGACCCCGACTCCAGGAAGCGGCGAGGTGCGGATCAGGGTCGCGGCCTCGGCGTTCAGCCCTGCCGACAACGGAATCCGCGCGGGCTTCCTGCCCATTCCGGTAACGCTGCCGCACACCCCCGGCTACGACGTGTCGGGCACGATCGACGCCCTCGGCGACGACGTCTCGGGCTTCACGGTCGGCGACCGCGTCATCGGCTTCCTGCCCATGACCGCGCCCGGGGCGGCGGCCGAGTTCGTCATCGCGCCGGCGAACGTGCTGGTCGCGGCGCCCTCGAGTATTCCCCTCGCCGATGCCGCGGCCATCCCCTCTGTCGCCCTCACCGCCTGGCAGGCGCTCTTCGACGAGGCGTCGATCGCCGAGGGCCAGAGGGTGCTGATCGTGGGCGCCGGCGGCGCGGTCGGCGGATTCGCGATCGGACTCGCCAAGCACGCCGGCGCGAACGTGATCGCTACGGCCAGTGCGCGCAGCCACGAGAGCGTGCGCGCGGCGGGCGCCGACGTCGTCATCGACCACACACGGGATAGCGTGCTCGACGCGGTCACCGAACCGGTCGACGTGCTGTTGAACCTGGCGCCCATCGATCCCGAGGAGTTCACGGCGCTCGTCGGTCTCGTGCGCGACGGCGGCGTGGTCGTGAGCACGACCGCGTGGATGCCGGCACCGAGCGACGAGAGCCGCGGCGTGCGTTCGGTCGTTATGTATGTGCGCAGCGACGCCGAGCGGCTGGCCCGCATCGTCTCGCTGGTCGACGAGGGTGTTCTGCGCGTCGAGATCGCCCGGCGGGTGCCGCTCGCCGAGCTCGCCGGCATCCACCAGCAGGCGGCCGACGGCACACTGCGCGGAAAGGTGATCGTGCTGCCCAACGCGTGAGCGCCCTTGCACGATCGACCCCGCGCTGCCTAGCGTGATGGTCATGACCGGGCAATCGGATGCGAGCGTCGTCATCGCGGGCGGCGGACCGGCCGGGCTCTTTCTCGGCCTTCTCCTCGCCCGCGCCGGCGTTCGCACAACGGTGCTCGAGAAGCACGCCGACTTCCTGCGCGACTTTCGCGGAGACACCGTGCACCCCAGTACGCTCACGATGCTCGATGATCTCGGTCTGTTCGACCGCTTCGACGCCCTGCCGCACTCGAAGATCAGAACGGTCTCGCTGCCGGCCGGCGATGGTTCGGAGGTGACCATGGCCGACTTCGGTCGACTGACGGTGGCGCACCCCTACATCGCCATGGTTCCGCAGTGGGATCTGCTGGATCTGCTCGCCGACGCCGGCCGGGCCGAGCCCGCGTTCACCCTGAGGATGCGGCACGAGGTGACCGGCGTCATCCGTGAGGGTGGCCGGGCCGTAGGCGTGAGGTACGAATCACCCGACGGGGCCGGAGAGATCAGGGCCGACCTCGTGGTGGCCTGCGATGGACGCTCCTCGACCGTGCGCGCGGCGGCGAAACTCCCGGTGAAGAGGTTCGCGGTCGACTTCGATGCGTGGTGGTTCCGCGTGACGACGACGAGATTCGTGGGCGAGCAGCTGATACCCCGACTGGGCGGCGGTCATGTCATGATCTGCATTCCTCGGCAGGGCTACCTGCAGATCGCCTCCCTCGGGCCGAAGGGCACCGATCACCAGCTGCGGGCTCGGGGCGTCGACGCGCTCAGGGCCGACGTCGCATCCCTCGTGCCCGAGCTCGAAGCAGACGTGCACAACCTCCACTCGATGGACGACGTCAAGCATCTCGACGTCAAGCTCGACCGGCTCACGAGGTGGCACAGGCCCGGCCTGCTCTGCATCGGTGACGCGGCCCACGCCATGTCGCCGGTCGGCGGCGTGGGCATCAATCTCGCCGTGCAGGATGCCGTCGCGACCGCCCGCATCATCGCGTCACCGCTGCTGCGGGGCGAGTTCGCAGACGGCGGCTCCCGGGTGCTCGCACGGGTTCGACGACGTCGCCTCCTGCCGACCGTGCTCATCCAGGGCCTGCAGCGGGTGCTGCACCGGCGACTCATCGATCCGGCGCTCGACGCGCGAGTCGCCCGGCCGCCGCGCGGTCTTCTGACTCTCGTGCGAACCGTGCCCGCGCTTTCCGGCGTCGCCGCGCGGTTCATCGGCATCGGGCCGCGACCCGAGCGCGTTCCGGCATTCGCGCGCCGGCCAGAGTCCTCGGGCAGGTAGGCCGATAGGCCGATAGGCCGGTAGGCCGGTAGGCCGGGCCGCAGCTGTTGCCTCAGGCCTCGGGATCCCGCGCATCCCACCCCGGGGTGTCGAGGCGGATGACGTCGGCTCCCACATAGCTCTGCAGGGTCTGCTCGAGGGCGGCCACCGCGTCTGCCCCGACCTGGCTCTCCCACTCGGCGCGGAGCCGGTCGAAGATCGCCTCGCCCTCGCGCATCATCGTCAGCCCGCGCTCGGTGACCCGCAGCTGCATGCGGCGTTTGTCGGAGGGGTCCGGCTCCCGTGTCACGAAGCCGCGGCCCTCGAGCAGCGTGATCGTCTTGGCGGCCGCCTGCTTGGTGATCGACATCGCCCGCCCGAGCTCGGAGGCGCTGTCGGCCCCGGCGAGGATCGAGTGGAGCGCAAAGTCATGCACCGGCCGCACGTCGTCGTATCCGAGCTTCGACAGCTCTTCCGAGCCGCGGTCGGCCATGCTGCGGAAGCCGGCGAGCAGCAGCAGCGCGAGATCGGCACCTCTTCTGGACATAGCCACAGTGTACGACGCGTATTGACATGGACAACCCTGTTGTCTATTGTGATTAGACAACCTTGTTGTCTAATTAAGGAGCAATCATGACCGTCATCACCCCGCTGGGCGCAACCATCGCCGAGGTCACTCACCACCTGGTCGACGTGAACGACACGCGGCTGCACTACGTCTCCGCCGGCGAGACGGGATCGCCCATCGTGCTGGTGCACGGATGGCCCGAGACCTGGTGGGCGTTCCGCAAGCTCATTCCCCTGCTCGCCCGCACACACCGCGTCTACGCGCTCGACCTTCGGGGATTCGGAGATTCCGCGACCACAGACGGGACATGGGAGCCGCAGGTCGCCGCAGACGATCTGCATCACCTCGTCGACCACCTCGGCGTCGGCCCGGTGCACCTGCTCTGCCAGGACATCAGCGGCGGGGTCGCCTTCCGCTTCGCCGCGACCCACCCCGACGACCTCCTCAGCTTCACGGCGACCGAGTCGAGTCTGGTGGGCTTCGGGCTCGAGCAACTCGCCGACGTGAACGGCTTCGGATCGTGGCACGTGGGGTTCCTGGGCGCCCCCGGAATTCCGAGCCTGCTGCTACCCGGCCGCGAACGCACCCTCCTCGCCGACTGGGCGTATCCGCTGATGAGCGGCACCGAGGGCGCGGTCACCGAGGCAGACCTCGACGAGTTCGTGCGCACATACTCTCGGGTGAACGGATGGCGCGGCACCGAGAGTCTCTACAGGGCGATCTTCACAGACAAGGGGGCCACCGCCGCACTTGCGCGGGACCATTCGATCTCCGTGCCGGTGCTCGCGGTCGACGGGCCGAATGCCCCGTTCACCGCGAACTCGTTCCGAGCCGTCAGCGGTCGCGAGTTCACAGCGGTTCACATCGAGGGAGTGGGCCACCTCGTAGCGCAGGAGGCGCCCGAGAGGCTGGCGGCCGCGATGCTCGACGTCATCTCCGGCGTCGACGGCGAGACATCTATGTGACCACGGGAAGGCTGTGCCAGGTCTCGAACGCGACCGCGGCCGCACCTTCCGCGTCACGGGCAGCGCACAACGCGATCAGCTCGTCGTGCGCGTCGACGGACGCCGTGCCGCTCGACGCGAATCGCATACGCTCGACTCGGCGAACCACCGGGCCGAATTGGTCGAGAACGGCGGCGACGGCCTTGTTCCCCAGTGCGCGCACAGGCACGGCGTGCAGCTCCTCGTCGGCCGCGAGGGCGGCGTCCACATCTCCGGCCGCGATCGCAGCCGAGAACGAGCGGTTCGCTGCTCGCATCCGGTCGAGGTCGTCGTCGGTCAGGATGGCGACGGTTTCGCGCACCGCCAGCTGGTGCATGGCGGCCAGCACATCGCGGGCATCGCGCACAGCTCGGTCGTCGATAGCGCTGACTGTCGTGGACTTGCCCGGCTGCGCCACGACCAGGCCGCTCGCAGCCAGTCGGAGGAGCGCCTCGCGCACGGGAGTCCGGCTGACCCCGAGCCATGTGGCGAGGTCGACGTCCTTCAGCTGTTCGCCGGGCGCAAACGTTCCATCGACGACGGCATCACGCAGACGCTCGTAGACATTGTTTCGCAGCAGCGTTCGATCGATGGGGCGACCATCTCCGGGAATAGGCATGCAATATATTGCGCACACTGTGGGCTGCGGAGCAACTCGAGGCGGCGTGGGAATTTTTCCGCCCTCTTGTCCTTTGTCATGAGCATGCAATATATTGCGTATCACCACCGACAAACCATGAAAGGAAACACCATGTCGACCAACGCCTTCGCCCCCGAGAACACCAAGCCCACCGTCGTGCTCGTGCACGGAGCCTTCGCCGAGTCGTCGAGCTGGAACGGTGTCATCGAGCGCCTCCACTCCGAGGGTCTGCCCGTCGTCGCCGTCGCCAACCCGCTCCGCGGCCTCGCCCAGGATGCCGAGTACCTTCGCAGTGTCATCGATCACATCGACGGCCCCGTCGTCGTTGCGGGCCACTCGTACGGCGGTTCGGTACTGAGCGAAGCGACCGACGGGGCCGACACTGTGCGCGCGCTCGTCTACATCGCCAGCTTCCTCCTCGAGCCGGGCGAGAGCACGAGCGACCTCGCAGGCAAGTTCCCGGGCGGCGAGCTCGGAACCGCTCTGACCCAGGCCCCCTACGCGGCGGGCCCGAACAGCGGCGACGACCTCTACATCGAGCAGAACGCGTTCCGTGCCGTCTTCGCTGCCGACGTCTCGGAGAGCACGGCGGCGCTGATGGCAGCGACCCAGCGTCCGATCGCCGGGGCGGCCCTGGCCGACGCCGCGACCAAGGCGGGGTGGAAGACCATTCCCTCGTGGACGCTGATCACCCTGCAGGACCTCGCCGTTCCCGCCGAGGCCCAGCGGTTCATGGCGGCGCGAGCCGGCTCGCGCGCGGTCGAGCTCGATGCATCCCACGCCGTGACCGTGTCCGAGCCCGGAGCGGTCGCCGATCTCATCCTCGATGCGGTGCGCGAGACCGTTCGGTAGCCGACCGAATCCACCGCGGGAAGGCAACGATCATGACTGTCGCGGTATTCGGAATCCCGCTGTGGGCGGAGCTCCTCGCGGCCGGCCTCGGCGGTCTGCAGGGCGCCCTGTTCGCCGCCGGTGTGAGAGAACGGCGCATCGACATCCTGGGTGTGATGGTGATCGGCATGGGAGTCGCGCTCGGCGGGAGCCTGCTGCGAGATGTGATTCTCAACCAGCCGCCCGTGGTGGTCTGGAGCAGCTGGTACCTGGTCGTCGCGGCCGCCGCCGCGCTGCTCGGCATGGCGCTTCAGCCACTCTTGCGGCATGTCGACTGGGTCGTCGTCGTGCTCGACGCCGTGGTCATCGGAACCTTCGGGGCCATCGGCACGACGAAGGCCCTCTCGCTGGGTGTAGGCGAGGTCGGTGCGCTGCTGGTCGGGGTGGTGGGTGCGGTGGGCGGTTCGATCATCCGTGATCTGCTGCTCGGGCTGCCCGTCGCCTTCCTTCAGGTCGGAGAGCTCTTCGTCGTCGCCGCGGGCGCGGGCGCGGCAGCTCTCATCCTGCTCGTGGCCGTCAGTGTGCCGATACCGATCGCCGGGATCGTCTGCATCGCGATCACGACGGTCGTGCGGATCGGCGCCGTGCGCTTCAACTGGAGGTTCCCGGAACAACGGCCCCTGCCCCGGGTCGCATGGAGAAGCGGCCGAGCCTGACGGGGGAGTCTCCGCGCGCTGAGTGTTTCTGAACGCGACGGATGTTGCCGGGCGACCGGCAACATCCGTCGCCACGGGCGACACTCGCTCGAGAGCGAGGGCGCTCGGGTCGAGCTACTGCTGGATGAACGCCAGCAGGTCGGGGTTGATCACGTCGGCGTGCGTCGTCAGCATGCCGTGCGGGTAGCCCTCGTAGATCTTGAGCGTGGAGTTCTGCAGCAGCTCGTGCTGCTTCAGCGACGCGTCCTTGTAGGGAACGACCTGGTCGTCGTCGCCCTGCGTCACGAGAACCGGAACGCTGATCGCCTTCAGGTCTTCGGTCTGGTCGGTCTCGGAGAAGGCCTTGATTCCTTCGTAGTGTGCCAGCGCGCTGCCCGTCATTCCCTGGCGCCACCAGTTGTCGATCACCGGCTGCGAGACCTTCGCGCCTTCACGGTTGAAGCTGTAGAACGGGCCGGATGCGACGGCCACGTAGAACTCGGCCCGGTTGGCGGCGAGGGCTTCGCGGAATCCGTCGAAGACCTCGATGGGCGTTCCTTCGGGGTTCGCGTCGGTCTTCACCATCAGCGGGGGCACGGATGAGACGAGCACGGCCTTTGCGACGCGGCCCTGCGGCTCCCCGTACTGCGCGACGTAGCGGGCGACCTGTCCGCCACCGGTGGAGTGACCGATGTGGATCGCGTTCTTCAGGTCGAGGTGCTCGACGACGGCCGAGACATCGCTGGCGTAGTGGTCCATGTCGTGGCCGGTGCCGATGTCGGTCGACCGACCGTGGCCGCGACGGTCGCTCGCGATGACCCGGTAGCCCTTGGAGTGGAAGAACAGCATCTGCGCGTCCCAGTCGTCGCTCGACAGCGGCCAGCCGTGGTGGAACACGATGGGCTGGGCGTCCTTCGATCCCCAGTCCTTGTAGTAGATCTCCGTGCCATCTTCTGTTGTCACAAACGCCATGATTGACCTCCGATTTCGTGTCGAACCAAGTCGTGCTCGGGACGACGAGATGTGGGCATTCCGCTCCCCGATGAAGGGGGGAGCGGTCTCACACTAACTCCGCGGAACGGCCTAATCGAGGGAGAGGCGGAGGTTCCGACATCTGTTCAACGGACGCCCGTCATTCGTCGAGATCGACGACTCGATCAGGCGCGAGTTCCATGCACAGCAGCCGCGGCCGGTCATCCCAGGACTCGACGAGATCGAAGCCGCGGGAGCGGTACAGCCGCACGGGGCCGTCGCGCCAGTCCCATACGGTCAGGCGGATGGGAAGATCGCGACGGGTGAGCGCCGCATCCATCAGGGCCGAGCCGACGCGCAGACCCCGCGCACCGGGATCGACCCAGAGCCTTTTGATCTCGCGGGCGGCCTCGTTCCGCTGCACGATGACGAGTCCCATAAGTGAGCCGTTCACTTCGGCCACCGAGACGACCGAGCCGGCATAAGCGCGTCGGGGGTCGGCGACCTCGTCGCGGTAGCGTTCGGGGAGCCCGTGCGCCTTCGTGTCGTGGCCCTCGCCGAGATGGGCCGCCTTCTCGGACTCGGTCTGCGTCAGGTACGCCTCGACGAGGCGGCCGACAGCCGCGTTGTCAGGGCCATCGAGGTCGGCCGGTCGAACGGTGAGGGAATGCGCGCGTCCCGAAGTTCCTGCCGAGAAGCCGTTCATCGTCATCGTTCGACGCTACAGCGTGAGTGACAGGACCAGAACGGCGATGGACAGTGCCAGCATGCCGAGGCAGTTGATCCAGAACGCCGGGCCGGTGTTGCGCGCCCTGATGTGCGACGCAGCCGCACTGCAGAAGTAGACGATCACGCCCACGTTCGCGGCGAACGCGACCCCGGGCATCCAGATGCCGGCGATGAGGCCGACGACCGCGAGAGTCTTGATGACGATGAGCGTCCACCACCACTCGCGCGGAAAGTTCACGCCGGCGAGGCAGTCCCGGATGAACTGCGGAGGCCGGATCGACATCGCGGCATCGACGAAGAGAACGAGGGCGAGAAGCGCTGTCGGCCACCACGCGTCGGGGAGAAGGGTCATGAGGTGGGCTCCGTGCAGGTGCAGATCGAGGCGAAGGTGAGGTGGAGGCTGTCGAAGAGCTCGGCCTCGATGATCGTCTCGCGAGCCGACCAGCTGAACAGCGTGCCGATGTAGGCGAAGTAGACCGAACGGGCGGTGCCGTCGATCGCGTCGGGCGGCGTGCAGCCGTGCTGTGCCAGGGTCGACGCGATCTCGTCGATGAGCAGCGCGGCGAGCTGCGTGAACAGCGGTGACGACTGTCTGCCCGAGACCTGGATCGCGGCGTACGTTCTCGACAGGTCCTGCCGCTCGGCGAAGAGGGTCACGAACGGCTGCACGAGCTGCAGGATGCGCCCGGCGCACGAATCGGCCGGGTCGGTTTCGGCGGCCGGTCGCGCGTGGCCGTCTTCGATGAGCGAGTCGAAGACCTGCACCAAGAGGGCGTTCTTGTCTCCGGAAGCCATGACCGATCCGACGCTCACCCCGCTCGCCTCGGCGATGTCGCGGATGGTGGTCGCATCGAAGCCGCGCTGCCGGAAGAGGTGGTCGGCCGCCGTGAGCACCCTCCTGTGCGTGGAGTCCCTGAGCTCGCTTCGAGTGGGCACGGTCGGTCCTCCAATGAACACGTTCGCTGAACGTGTTCATTATGCCCGTTTTCCTCTCGTCTTGTCCACTTCAGGTGAGACAGTGGTCAGGAGCCAAGGAGGATAATCGCGATGGGTAGCCGTCGTCAGTCGCAGGAGACGTGGTCTCCGGCTAGCGTTGCGCGCATGGCGGTCGGCGCCATCGCGCTCGCCGCGGTGGTCGCCGCGATCATCTGGATCATGGTCGACCGGTGGGGCGAGCCTCTACTCGACACCGTGGGGTCACGCAACACGCCGCTGTGGCTGTCCTGGATCATCCTGAGCGTGCTGCTCGTGATCAGCGTCGCATTTCTGTGGATCTGCGTCACGTACCTGATTCGGGTGCTTCGTGGTCGCATCCCGCGACGGTGGCAGGGTAGAGAGCATGATCACCTTTCCTGACGGCACACAGGTTCCCCCTCTCGGCCAAGGCACGTGGAACATGGGCGACTCGCCCGCGGCGCGCGACTCCGAGATCGACGCGCTGCGCACCGGCATTGATCTCGGCCTCACCGTGATCGACACCGCCGAGATGTACGGCGGCGGGCGCAGCGAAGAGCTCGTCGGCGAAGCGATCGCGGGTCGGCGCGACGAGGTCTTCCTTGTGAGCAAGGTGCTGCCCTCGAACGCTTCGCGCGCGGGCACGGTCGAGGCCTGCCGCGCGAGCCTGCGCCGCCTCGGCACCGACCGCCTCGACCTCTACCTGCTGCACTGGCGTGGTCGGCATCCGCTCGACGAGACGGTCGATGCGTTCGAAGAGCTCGTCGCCGACGGCTCCATCCGTTCCTGGGGCGTGAGCAACCTCGACGCCGATGAACTCGCCGAGCTGCCCGAGGGCTGCCAGACAGACCAGGTGCTCTATAACCTCACCCGCCGCGGACCCGAGTTCGACCTGTTGCCGTTCGCCTCGACGAGAGGTATGCCCGTCATGGCATACTCGCCGGTCGAGCAGGGGCGGTTGCTGGGCAACGCAGCGCTTTCCGACATCGCCCGCGACCTCGGAGCGACGCCCATGCTGGTAGCGCTCGCGTGGACGATGCGCAGCGGGAGCGTCCTCTCCATCCCGAAGGCGTCGACTGCCGCTCACGTGCGCGAGAACGCGGCGGCCCGCGAGCTCACACTCTCCATTGAAGTCCTCGCCCGCCTCGACGAGGCATTCCCGCCCCCGACAGAACCCGTGCCACTCGAGATGCTCTGATCCGCCTGCGCTGCCTGTCGGATTCAGGTATTACAGGACGATTCGAGGTCTCGTCGGCGTGTCACGGTTCAGCGGCCCGAGTGTCGTCAATCCATCCTGTTGAACGGAAAAACGGCCCGCGAAGCGTCAGGCAAGCATGCGGTCGGCGGTGCGCAGCGACAGGGCCAGCTGCGCCAGGCACGGGTTCGCGCTGAGCGCGCTCGGAAAAGTCGAATTGTCCGAGATCCACAGATTCGGGATGTCGTGGCTGCGGCCGTCCGCATCGACCACGCCCGCAGACGGGTCGGCACTCATGCGGCACGTGCCGAGGGTGTGCGCGGTGCGGGCGAGCACCCGCGTCTCCTGCGCTCCCGCCGCCTCGAGGATCTGCGTCATCGTCGACAGCGCGTGGTCTTCGATGGCCTGCTCGTTCGTGCCGGCCGTGAAGGTCACGAGCGCGCGCGGCACGCCCCATTCGTCCCGTTCGTCGGTGAGCACGAGCCGGTTGTTCTCTGCCGGGAGGCACTCGCCGTTGATTCCGATCCCGGCCGAGTAGCGCCACGCATCCATCGCCTGCATCAGGTCGGCTCCCCAGAGGCCGGCGCCGCGCACCAGTGTGTTCGCGTAGTTGAGAGGCATCACGCCGAGGCTCTGCATGAGGTAGCCGCCGGCGAAGCCGACATCGTCGGGGCGCACGAAGTCCTCGCTGATCAGCGACGACGGGTAACCGCGGTAGCCGCGGATCTGCTCGTCGAAGCGGCCCCACACCTGCACGCCGCCGTGGGCGAGGAAGTTGCGGCCGACCTGGCCGGACGAGTTCGCGAGCCCGGTGTTCAGCAGCAGTCGAGGCGTCTCGATGCCGCCGCCCGCGAGCACCAAGGCAGCGCAGCGCTGGCGATACTCCACGCCGTCGTGCCGGTAGACCACGGCTGAGACGCGGCCGAGCGAGTCGAGCTCGATGCCGTGCACCATCGATTCGGGGCGGATCTCCGCGCCCGAGGCGACGGCCGCGGGCAGATACGTGTTCGCGGTGGTGGCCTTTGTTCCGTAGCGCTCGCCCTGGTGGATGCTGCCCAGGTTCTGGCTGGCACGCCGGTCGCCGAAGTGCGGCTGGTCGCGGTCACGGCTCAGGATGGCCGCCGGCGCGTCCGTGGCCCGGATGCCGAGCTGCGCACATCCGGCCGCCATGAGATCGGCGGGGGCGTTGCGGTCGACCGGAGGCTCGAGGTACTCGCGCTCCGGGTCCCACGGATACGGGGTCGGCCCGGAGACGCCGATGGTGCGCTCGACCTCCACGATGTAGCGAGTGAGTTCGGCGTGGTCGATCGGCCAGTCCTCGCCGACTCCCATCTCGGTGCGCAGCCGCATGTCTCGCGCGTCGGGGCGCGGAGTGAACGCTCCCCAGTGCAGCGTTCCGCCACCCACGCCGAAGCCGCTGTTGTTCGTGCCGAACGCGGTGGGGTCGTCGCCACCCGACAGTCGTTCCGACATCCAGTTGATGCGCGGCGACTCGATCTCGTCGTTGGTGAAGCCGTCGGGGTCGGTGTTCGGGCCGGCCTCGAGCGCCACGACCTTCAGGCCGCGCTCGGCGAGGCGCGCCAACAGCGGACCGCCGCCCGCTCCGGTTCCGACGACCACGACGTCGACGATCTCGTCGCGGTCGTACGTGCGCATGCGGCTCAGATCCACGCGGGGTTCTCCTCGACGGTTCGGGTGTTGTTCGCGACGAGGCGGTCGTGATCGTCGTCGTACGCATCATCATCGTCGTCGTCGGATGCGACGCTTCCGAGTTCGGCCGGTTCCCAGGGGTCGCGCTGGCCTGCCGCGACGGCGACATAACCCGCGTCGCCGGTCGCCGCCCCGCTGGTGGCGAAGCCGTCGTAGCCGACTCGCGCAAGAGAGGCCGGATGCGCCAGCCAGATGCGGGTCAGGTCGGCGCGCACGTCGTCGAACCAGTGCTGGCGCATCGCGCCTTTCCAGTCGTCTCCACCGAGCGCCTCGTGATCGTTCAGCTCGCCCGAGACTATGCCAGCGATCAGGGCGTCCTGCTCGGCCTTCGCGTTCTGTTCATCCGAGTCGTCGGGCCAGAGGGCGGCGAGGTCGTCGAGTCCGAGGCGGTATGCGGATGCGTCATCCGGTTGCCCGGCGTTGCGCCATCCGTCGCCGCGCCCCGAGGCGAGGTCGTCGTCGACGCGCGCTGCGAGGTCGATGCGGCGATCCCCCGGCTGCGGAAGGAGCCGGTCGGCGAGCACGCGAAGCGTGGCCAGCTGCGCCGCCGAGAGTGCGCGCGGCCTGTAGTCCGGGTCGTCGGCGATCAGCCTGCGCGCGAGAAAGCCGCGAGCCTCGGGCGCCGTGCGATCGGATGCGACGAGCCGGCCCCACTCGGGCGTGAGCTGCGGGCTCGCCGACACCGTCGCATCCCACAGCCGCACGATCTCGGCGGCCACCTCGGCGGGGCGCTCGTATGGCAGTAGGTGACCTGTCTCGGCGAGAGGCACGACGCGCGCCCGCGGGTACAGCTTGGCGACGAGGTGCGGCTGGGCGG
Organism: Agreia sp. Leaf244; assembly: GCF_001422695.1. Taxonomy (NCBI): domain Bacteria; kingdom Bacillati; phylum Actinomycetota; class Actinomycetes; order Micrococcales; family Microbacteriaceae; genus Agreia; species Agreia sp. Leaf244. The sequence goes on from NZ_LMLX01000004.1 coordinate 240,693, forward strand.
ATGCGCCGAGGTCGTCGTCGTCTTCGCCGGCCAGAACGACGACGGGCAGGTCGATCGAGCCGAGCTCCTCCGACACGTCTTCCGTGCTGCCGTCCGTGAGCCAGCGTCGCCACGCGAGCGGCGACATCAGGCGCACCTGGGCGATCGCCGCGCGCTCGTCGTCGTCGCCGGGCGCGGTCGCCACGTTCTGCGCCACGAACTCGACCGCGTGCTCCTCGGAGATGAGACCGTTCTCCGCCCAGGCCAGCATCTCGGCGCGCTTGTCGTCGGCCATCGGCTCGGGCGTCGGCGGCGACGGCGCGAGCAGCACGAGCCCGGCAAGGCCGAACACGTTCGCTTCGCCGCTCAGGATGCGATGGGTCACGACGGCCGCCACCTTGCCGCCCATGCTGTGGGCCGCGATCACGAACGGGCCGCCGTCGGCCTCGGCCTCCATGACCTGGATGGCGCGGTCGGCGAGGGCCGAGACCGAGCCGTTCGGCGCATCCGGAGACCCGCCGTGCCCGGGCAGGTCGATGCCGACCGCGCGCAGGCGGTTGCCCGCGAGGCTGTCGAGGGCGTCGGCGATCGGAGCGGCGGCTGCCGCGTCGAATCCGAGGCCGGGGAGGAAGAAGACGGTTCCGTCGGCGGCGGTCACGGTGTGACCATGCCCCCATTGACGTTGAGCGTCTCGCCCGAGACGTAGCTCGACTCGGCGGAGGCGAGGAACACGTAGGCGGGCGCCAATTCGGCCGGCTGGCCGGAGCGCTGGTAGGTGCTCTCGTCGTCGAAGGCCTTCATCTGCTCGTCGGAGACTCCGCCCGACACCTGCAGCGCGGTCCACGTGGGGCCGGGCGCAACGATGTTCACGCGGATGCCGCGGGGCGCGAGCTGCTGCGCCAGACCCTTCGAGAAGTTGTTGATCGCGGCCTTGGTCGACGCGTAATCGAGGCGGTCGGGGGCGGGCTTGTAGGCCTCGAGCGAGGCGGTGTTGATGATGGTGGCGCCCTCGGGCAGGTGGGGGAGGGCGGCCTTGGTGAGCCAGAAGTTCGCGAACACGTTCGTGCGGAAGGTCTGCTCGAACTGCTCGTCGCTCAGGTCTTCGAGCCGGTCGACGGCGACCTGCTTACCGGCGTTGTTGACGAGGATGTCGAGTCCGCCGAGCACATTGACGGTCTCGTCGACGATGGCGCGGCACGTGGCGGCCTCGCTGATGTCGGCGGCGATCGCGTGGCCCTTCGTGCCAGCCTCCTCGATCAGGCCGACGATGCGGTCGGCGTCCTCCTTCTCGGCGGGCAGGTGCACGATGACCACGTCGGCGCCCTCACGGGCGAAGGCGATCGCCACGGCGCCGCCGATGCCCGAGTCTCCTCCGGTGATCAGCGCCTTGCGGCCGGTGAGCCGCCCGGTGCCGCGGTAGGTCTTCTCACCGAGGTCGGGAACCGGCGTCATCTGCGCCTGCACCCCGGGCTCGGGCTGGTGCTGGACGGGCGGTTCGACCCGGTCGTACTGGGTGACCGGGTTCGTGAAGGTGTACTGGTCGCGTTCCGTCATACGAACCACCGTAGATCGGAGGCCCTCTCGGGGCGGGGGCCTTGCGCGCCGCCCAGCATCTGGTAGCGGCGGGGGCGGTCATGGCCCCGCCGCCAGCTCCGGACTATAGGGGTGGGCCGGGCCGGAGCTCTGGAGTCTCGTCGGGACCAGAAAGGAAGTACGCCAAAAAAGTGACCCCCTCCGATGTTGCATCGAACCGATCGATCAAGACGCCTTGGGGTTCATAGAACACATCTCCCGCGCGCAGGATCACTTCCGCGCCGCTGTCGACCTGAAAGACGACCGACCCCGATTCGATGGATCCGAAGACAGGGCCATTGTGATGATGGGGGCCGCCCGCCACGTTCGGCTGCATCGTGATCCGACGCACCTGCACCGAACCGGTTACTCGATCGGGTAGCAACTGCGTGAGGAGGGTGAGTCGTTCCACTTGTTCCGTCATATTTCGATTATCGGCCAGAAGAGAAGACGCGCAGAATGGTCGCGCAGACCCTGAAAGACGCTCAGGTGTTGCACTGACTAGGCGAGTCTTTCACTTGTGTGATGCCGACGAAGAACCCGCGTACTCATATCACGCACACCCCGCAGGTCGCCCATGCTCTGCAAGTCGCCAGAAGGCACTGGCCCAACGAGGATCGCGAGAGCGCACTGATCTTGCACCTGCTCGACGAGGGAGCCAAGTCGATCGAGCAGAGTCAGGCAGCCAACGACGCACAGCGGGTCGCACTCATTCGTCGGGTCGCGGGCAAGCACGCTGACCTCTTCGGTGAGGGCTACCTCGAGGGGATCCGTCAGGACTGGCCTGAATGATCGTCGTCGATGCAGGCGTCATCATCGGGCCCCTCGACGACGGTGATGCGCACCACGACGCGGCCGTCAAGCTGTTTGAGCAGGAGCGACCTCCGTACCTGATCCATGCGCTCACTCTCGCCGAGGTGCTCGTGGGCCCGGCGCGACGCGGTCGCGAGGGTGAGGTGTGGCGAGACCTCCAGGACATCGGGGTCGAGGTTGCCGAGCTGAGCGATGACGAATCGCTTGCCTTGGCTCGTGTCCGTGCGTCGCAGGGTCTGAAGCTGCCTGACACATGCGTTGTCGCGACGGCCGAGCACTACGAGGTCTACCTCGCAACGTTCGACAACCGTCTTGCCGGAGTCGCCGAGCGTTTGGCCCTCCTTCTTCCTTCGCATCAGTAGAGGGCTGGTCGGCTCATGCTCGGATGAGACGTCAGCGCGCCGAGCACCAGTTCGGCGCCTGGCCGTCGACGGTGCCGAGTTGCGTGCCGTCGGCGAGGTCGACATAGGTGATCTGCTGCGCGCTCGTGGTGATGGCGGCATAGAGTCCGTTGGGCACCACGCAGGCGCTGATGACGGATTGACCGTCCGCCAGGGAGTCGAGCGAGAAGAGGGTACTGCTGCCGGCGGGCGTGACCTCGGCGACGGCCGTGTCCGGGCCATAGCCTGAGTCTTGTATCTCGAGGGTCGCGCCCGCGGCATCCACGATGGCGGAATCGGCGCCCCCGGCGTCGCCCGCCACCGAAGGGAACGCGCTGTTCGGCCTCTCCGGCGAGCCGAGGTCGATCGAGGTGCGGGTGCCCGCCGTCGCCGTGACCAGCGTCTTGGTGATCGGAACGAACCCGACGAGCGAATCTGCGTGCCCGATCGAGGACGGACCCGAGGTGCCCTCTCGTTCGCCGAGAGTGTCGATCAGCAGCAGGTCGGACTCCTCGGTCTGGGCGATGAGCGAGGTGGTGCCCGGAACGAACATCCAGTCCTTCGCGGTGAGCACCTGGTGGTCGATGCCGGTGATGGGAATCGAGTAGTCGTGTCCGCGCGTGATGTCGTAGGCGTACAGCTGATCGGGCCGCGTCTCGTACAGCGCAGACGGCTGCGGCGTGAAGGTGTAGCCGAAGAGCTTGCTCGCCGGGTCGGCCGCGAGGCTCGTGATGGTGCCGGGGCCCGGGAGATTGACGACGATGGGCGCGCCGCCGGTCAGCGAGACGATCGTGAGCGCGTCGGCCCCATCGTCGTTCACGGTATCGACGACCAGTGCGTCGTCGAGCGCCACGAAGTGCCGGATGCGCGGGGCCTGGTACACAGCCTCGGTCGCGCCGCCGCCGATGGGCGCGGCGAGAACGGCGTCGCTGAACTCCGACCCGGGCGCTCCCGTCGAAGGCGACAGGAAGTACATGGTCGGATTGGCCGTTGTGAACGTGTAGCTGAGGGTGGAGGCGCCCCCGCCGGAGGTGCCGCGCACTCCGGGCACGGTCACCGTATAGCGGGTGTCGTAGCTGAGTATTCCGGTGAACTCCACATCGATGGTGGCGCCGTCGACCGTTGCAGTGGTCGAGGCCGGCGGGTTGGTCGTGAGTCCGGCGGCGGCCGAGGCGTCGAGCGGCTCGGTGGTCTGCAGCACCAGACGTTGCCCCGCGCGCTCGACCGCCGTGTTCACGTTGATCTGGGCCGACTGCAGCTGCGGCCCGTGCGAGAAGTTGGCGACGACCAGAACGGCCGCCACCAACGAGACGACCGTGATGCTGCCGTAGAGCAGCCGTCGGAACCTCCGCCCCGCGCTGTCAGTAGACATAGGGCTCCGCGGGCTGCTCGACAGTCGTCAGGCTGTCGGGGCTGACGACCGTGGTGGCGGTGCTGAGCACGCTGGGGTTCGCCTCGAACTCTCCCGTCACGGTGACCCAGCTGTCGACAGCATGGCTGTTCGACCAGCCGGGCGAGTAGACGGGAACGCCCACGGGCTGGGCGTCGACCGCGCAGCAGGTGACCACGAAACGGGCGACGTAGAACACATTGTCGGGATCGTCTGCGTCGGGGGTGACGAATCCCGTGAGAGTCGCCGCTCGGCCGTTCAGCTCGTCGGCGGTCGTTCCCTGACGGATGAGGGCGGCCCAGTCCTTGACCGAGTACGTCGAGGTATCGTCCGATGTGCCCGGGGGCGGGCCGGCCTGTGCCAGGGAATTCGACGAACCGTTGAGGCTGCGCTGTTCGACCGCCGACGAGGTGAGCGTGCTCGGGGGCACGACGAGCAGCGCGACGGCCGCGGCGGCGACGATCACAAGGGTGGTGAGCGACCCGCCGAACGCGAGCAGCGGGTGGCCATGCGGCTTGTCGTGGTCGTGGTGGTCGTGCTCGTGCTCGTCGTCTTCGTCTGGGCCCGGGATCAGAAGGAGCGCACCGATCGTGAGCACGAATGCGATGGCGGCCATGATCAGGGTGAACACGTAGTAGCGCGGGTTGATGTACAGCCCGAGTTGGCCGGTCGCGCCCAGCCAGACCGTGGCGATCGCGGCGAGCAGCGTGAGAGCCGGGCCCTTCCAGCGCGTGACGAGACGACTAAAAGACAAGATTCACCGCCAATCCGATGGCCGCGGCGCAGACGGCGATGAGCACGCTCACCTGCACCAGAGTGCGCACAGTGAACGTGGTTCGCATCAGGGCGAGCATCTTGATGTCGATCATGGGTCCGAAGATAAGGAAGGCGACGATGCCGCCGGGAAGGAAGGTCGAGCCGAACGACAGGATGAAGAACGCATCGACGTTCGAGCAGATGGCGACGATGAAGGCGAGTGCCATGAGCGCGAGCACAGACCACAGTGGATTGCTGCCCAGGGTGATCAGCAGGTTTCGCGACACAGCCACCTGAATGAAGCCCGCGATGCCCGCGCCGACGATCAACGCGGGCATCATGGCGGCGGACTCGCGCCCGAAGCTCACGAGGGTGCGTCGCGTGCGAGTTCTTTGCTCGCCGTGCGCGTCCGCGGCGCAGGCCGCCTGAAAGCCGCGCGTGAGCAGCGTCTGCGGGGCGGGATGGGCGCTGTAGATGAAGCCGACCAGGTTCGCGATGAACAGACCGCCGAGGACGCGGCTGATCAGAATGCCGTCGTTCCAACCGAATGCCTGGTAGGTCGTGATGATCGTGATGGGGTTGATGATCGGTGCCGCGAACAGGAACGCCATGGAGTCGGCGACGCTGAGGCCGCTGACGATCAGGCCGCGGGTGAGCGGCACGTTGCCGCACTCGCAGATTGGAAGCAGCACCCCGAGCAGCGAGATGAGGCTGCGTCTCAGCACGGCGTTCCTGGGCAGCCGCCTCACGAGAAAGCCTGCGGGCAGCCAGATCTGCATGATGGCCGAGAGCAGGATACCCAGGATGACGAACGGCAGCGACTCGATGATGACGCTCACCGAGAGAGTCACGAAGTCCTTGGCGGGGTCGGTCATCCACGAGGTCCACTCGGCCGGCGCCAAGGCCCTGATCGCCACGAGTAGCAGCACCGCGGCGACGCCGACGGTGGGCGTCCAGCGCCATTCCGATCGGGTCAGCTCGCGCAGTGACGGGTACGTCGTGGGTGTCGTGCTCAGCGTTCGCTCCTCGTGACGAGATTGCCGCAAAACCGGTTCAGTCAATCACGCCCCGCGGCCGTGTGGCTTCAAGGCTGCCGTGTAGTCGGTCGGCTTCCGCTTCAGCGGTCGGCGACCACCCCGTAGACCACGTGGTCGTCGAGGTACTGCCATACGGTTCCGGTCTCGACGAAGCCGGCGCTGCGAAGGCTCTCGAGGTGGAAGCCGAGCGTGACCTTCGGCGGAGCCTCGTGCAGCTCGGAGCCCCAGACCTCGGCTCGTCTGTGCAGTGCCTCCGCGTAGCGGGGAACGTCGGCGACAGCCTGCCACCACTCGTCCCAGGTGTCGGTCTCGCCGCCGAAAGTCAGCGCCTGCATGGCCGCATCGTCGGCCAGGGCGATGCGGGCGAGAGTGCCCTCGTGCTCGGAGCTGTACGAGAGGTGGTCTCCATTCAGCACGATTCCGCCGGGTCGAAGCAGGCTGGGGAGGGCTCGGTACACGTCGACGAGGGTGCCCGGCTTGAGCCAGTGCAACGCCGTCGACGACACGATCGCGTCGAACGGCGCGGCCGCGATGGCCGGATGCTCGACCCAGTTTGTGCGCGCGAGGTCGACCTCGGCCGTCTCCAGTCGAGGGTCGTCTTCGGCGAGATCGGCCGCGATCGCCAGGAGGGCGGGATCCTTGTCGGCGATGACCGCCCGAGCGCCCACAACGCGCCCGAGCACGTGCTGGGCGAGCGACCCGGTTCCACCTGCCAGATCGAGGATGCGGGGTTCATCGATGTCGGCGCAGACGGCGGCGACGACGCGCGCGATGGTGTCGAAGCGTTCGGCCCGGTGCCGGATGTAGCCGGTCTGCTGGGCATCCCACCGCGCGGCGAGGCTGCGGGCGGTGTCGAGGCGGGTGGATTCTGTCATGGGTGATCCTTTGTTGTCGGAGAGGAAGGGGTGTTTGGCGAGGGAAGGGAGAACGAGAGGCGTGTGCGCCCATCCGGTGCGGGATGAATGCGGGTCGTCACGTCGTACACCCGGTCGAGGAGTCGTGGTTGGAACAGCTCGGTCGGCGGGCCGGAACCGGCCACGCGTCCGCGCTGCAGAACGACGACGTGATCGCAGACCTGCGCGGCGAGTTCGAGGTCGTGCAGCACGATCACGACCGTCGGAGCGATCAGGCGAAGCAGCGACATGATCTCGAGCCGGTGCCTGATGTCCAGGTGATTTGTCGGCTCGTCGAGCAGAACGTGGCTCGCGCCCTGAGCCAGCGCTCGCGCCAGGGCGACGCGCTGCAGCTCGCCGCCCGACAGAGTCGAGAGCCGGTCGAACGCCCGATGCGACAGTTCGACCGCATCGAGCGCGTCGGCCACGCGCTGGTCGAAGCCGGCTCCGCCCGAGCGCAGCACCCCGTGTTCGGCGAGGCCGCCGAGCGAGACCTCGTCGACGACACGGAGGGAGGGATCCGGCTCGGACCGCTGGCCGACCTCCGCCACGCGTCGGGCGATCCAGCGCCGGGGCCGGATGCGGAGATCGTGCCCGTCGAGCGTGATCCGCCCGGCCGACAGCGGCGCTGCACGCACGAGCGCGCGCAGCAGGGTGGTCTTGCCGCTTCCGTTCGGACCGACGATGCCGGTCACCTCTCCGGTCTGCGCGCGGAAGGACACCCGGTCGAGCAGCACCCGTTCACCCGCGCGCACGGTCACCTCGTGCGCCTCGATCACGGCAGCGTGGCGAGAAGCCCGCTCAGCTCAGCGGGCCCCGCGATCGAGAGCATGCTGGGCGGATCCGTGTAGGCGAACTGGAGTGCCACGACCCTGCCCTTCTCGACCGCGGTGAGGGCGGAGACCCCTGGCGCGCTCAGGAAACTGTCGATCACGCTCTGCGGGTCGCCACTGGAGTAGAGCAGCACGATGGTGCCGGGATCGCGCGAGATGATGTCCTCCACGTTGGCGTCGAAGACCCGCTCGTCAGAGTCGGCGTAGACGTTCTCGAGTCCCGCCGCCGCGAACACGGGGGTGACCATGCTCGGGCCGCCGTAGGGCGAGAGCACGCTGCCTCCGGAGGAGACGTAGAGGGCGGCGGCGGTTCCGGCATCCGGTGCCGCGGAACTGAGACCCGCCGAGCCCGCGGCCACGACCTTCTCGGCGAGGTCCTGTTCGCCCAGAAGGGTTCCGAGGGTGCGCACCTCGCTCCAGACGCGGTCGAAGGTGGCCGGTTCACTCAGCTCGGGGCCGGGATTCGCGCAGTAGGCGCTGGGCGAGTAGACGGCGATGCCGCTGGCCGCGAGAGCCTCCCGGTCGACCGCGTTCTCGGGTGCGATCACCAGATCGGGCTGCGCGCCGAGGATGCTCTCCTGCGACACGATCGAGCCTCCCGTCGAGTTCTTCTCGGTCGACAGCAGGGTCAGTGAATCGAGGGTGGAGTACGTGGAGTCCTTGTACAGACCCTCCTGCGGGGCGGAGGTCACCGCCACTACTCGGTCGACGGCATCGAGCGCCTCGAGGTTGGGCAGGGAGTCGTTGTTCACGAGCACGATGCGCTTCGCCGGCGCATCGAGCGTGACCTGCGAGCCGCAGTTCTCCACGGTGATGGCCGTGTCGACGGCGTCGGTTGTGGATGCGCTGCCCGCCGGGGTGGTCGCGCAGGCGCTCAGCGCCGCCAGGCCGAGTGCGGTGATGGTGAGGGCCGCCGGCAGGCGCCGGAGGGTGGATGTGTTCATCGGGTTCTTTCTAGAGAGGGGTCAGGAGGTGGAGATGGACGAGGAGGGAGTGCGCAGCAGCACCAGAAGAAACGGGGCGCCGATGATGCCGGTGATGACGCCGACGGGGATCTCCTGCGGAGCGAAGGCGGTTCGGGCGACGGTGTCGGCGGCGACGAGCAGGATGGCGCCGAGGAGAGCGGAGACGGGGAGCACGGCGCGGTGGCGTCCGCCCGCGATGCGGCGGGCGAGGTGCGGCACGACCAGGCCGATGAAGCCCACGCCGCCGACGGCTGCGACCGTGACGCCGACCATCGCCGACACGCCCACCATCAACAGGATGCGCGTGCGTTCGGGGTCGATTCCTGCCGAGCGGGCGGAGTCGTCGCCCGCGGCCAGCGCGTCGACCATCGGAGCGATCATGATCAGCGCTCCCAGACCGATGGTCGCGGTGATGGCCGCCGCGGCGAGGGCGATCGGCTGCACCGAGGCGAGCGAGCCGAGCAGCCAGAAGAGCACCGAGCGCGCCGCCTCGGGCGAGTCGCTCGAGAACACGAGAAAGCTGGTGGCGGCGTTGAGCGCGTAACCGACCGCGAGGCCGGCGAGCACCAGGCGCAACGGCCCCCTGCGACTGGCGGCGCCTGCGAGCATCAGCACGAGAACTACCGCGCCGATGGCGCCCGCTAGTGCCGCCCCCGAGAACAGCAGGGCGCTGCCGCCCCCGAAGACCAGCACGACGAGGGCGACCCCGGTGGATGCCCCCGAGTTCAGTCCTAACAGGTAGGGGTCGGCAAGGCTGTTGCGCACGAGGGCCTGCAGCATCGCGCCGGAGACCGCGAGCACGGTTCCCGCAATCAGTGCCATGGCGACGCGGGGCAGGCGGGTGGCCCACACGATCTGCTGCGCCGAGTCGGACCAGTCGCCGCGACCGCTCGAGAAGAGGCCGTCTGCGATGATGCCGACCACCGTGCCGGGTGCGATAGGTACCGGGCCGATGCAGACGGCCACCAGGGCCGCGATGGCTGCGGCGACGGCAAGAGCGAAAACCATCAGAGCACCGCGTCGTCGTCCGCGGCGCATCGATGCGACCACCCCGTGCAGAGCGGGCTCGGGTACCCCTGTGGGGCTTTCGGTTCTCACCCCTGGCGAGCTTTGAAGCGCGGGTTGAGCTTGTTGATCACGAACACCCGACCCCGCCGGCGCACGACCTGCGAGCCCGGCATCTTCTTCATCGACTTGATCGAGTTGCGCACCTTCACGGCAGCCTCCTGTTGTTATTGAGAACGATTCTCACATACAGTAGCCCACATGACCGACTCCCCGAACCGCAGTGCACTGGCCGGTCTCGCCGTGACCCTGGTCAGCGGCAGCGACCGTCGGGCCGCGCAACAGATCGCCGCCGTGCTCAGCGGTTGCCCCGTCTCGGAGCCTCCCGTGGAGCTCGATGTCGGCGGCGATGACGACGCGACGTTTGCCGTCGAGCTCGCGCACCGACTCGCATCCGACTACGACGACGGCCTCACGGGCAATACCGTGATCGTCGTCGAGCCGCAGGCCGACATCGTCGAGATCGCCCTGGTGCTCGAGCACATGCTCGACTCCCGGCGCCCCAGGCCGCCCATCGGAATCCGCGATGTCGTGGCCGTGACGTCGGTGCGCGAGATCGGCGAGCTCCTCTTCGACCGAGCGCCCGAGGGTCACAAAAGGCAGGACTTCGACTCGCCTGGACGCCTGGCCTCCCGGCTCGAGTTCGCCAGCATGATCGTGCTGACAGACGTGCCGGATGCGGCTGCGCCGGCGGACACCCGCCTCGTGCTCGAGTTCCTCGCGCGGCTGGCGCCCTCGGCCCTGCTGCTGGCGCCCCCCGACGTGGAGAACGCGCGACAGCTCTCGGGGCTTCTCGTGCGCGGACGAGCGCACAGGCTGGGAGCCACGATGGGGTGGCAGCGCGAGCTCGCCGACGCTGCGCCCGCGCATCCGGTCTCTGATGCCTGCACGACGTTCGTCTTCCGCGACCCGCGACCGTTCCACCCGGGCCGACTGCACGCGGCCGTCACAGAGAGACTGACTCACGACATCGTCGGATGCGTCGCCCGGTCGCGCGGTTTCGTGCGGCTTGCGACGCGCCCGGCCCGGGTCGGATCGTGGGCGACCGCTGGCGACGTGCTCGACCTCGGGCCGACCGACATGCTGAGCTGGCAGCCGGACTCGCCGATCGGGCAGGAGATCGTGTTCTTCGGCCCCGGTCTCGACAGGGAGGCGCTGGCGGCGACGCTCGCCGATTGCCTGCTCACGGCAGACGAACTGGTGGCCGGGGCGGATGCCTGGGGGCACTACTCCGACCCGTTTCCGGAGTGGGTGGTCGAGCACCACCACTGAGCCCCATTGCGTCTCGCTGCCGACTACGGGATGAGTCGCTTGTCGCGCAGATCCTGGAAGATGCGCAGGAACATCGCCTCGGTGTCGACGTACTCGTGGAACCCGGCGCGTCGTGACTTCGAGCTGTCCGAGATCACGTCGTAGTCCCACGCGAAGACGAAGTCGCCGAAGGCCCACGACGAGACGTCGGAGTAGGGAGTGGAGACGAGGCCGTGGCGCTCGATCATCCCGTTCCACAGCTGCTCCTTGTCGGCCATCACCTCGGTGAGCGTCATCTCGAGCGGGGGAGCGACGTCGAGATCGAAAAACGCGGCGATGCGCGGCCACATCGACGACCACCGGAACATGTCGCCGTTGGTGATGTTGTACGCCTCGTTTCGACCGGACTCGGTGGTCGCCGCCCAGACGGTGGCCTTGGCGAGCAGGTCGGCATCCGTCATCTCGATGAGGCTCGTGTAGGCGCCGGGCCTGCCGGGGAAACGCAGGGGGATGCCCAGTTCCTTGCTCATCGAGGCGTACACGGCGATCACCATGGCGAGGTTCATCGGGTTGCCGAGACCGACGCCGGCGACGACGGATGGGCGCAGGGCCGACCACGTCCAGCTCGCGTCGGCCTGTCGCCGTTCGAGGAACTGCTGCTGGTCGACGTTGAATTCGGGCGGCATGTGCGGCGGATCGGACTCCTTGGCCGGCGTCGCGAAGGGGCCGAGGTGGGCGCCGTAGACCTTGTAGCCCTGCATCAGGCTGATGTGTTCGAGCTCGGGGGCGACGGGCTCGATGGCGTCGACGACGTTTGTGAGCATGGCGAGGTTCGGCCGCACGAGCTCGGCCCAGGTGGGTCTGTCCTGATACGCGGCGTAGAACACGTGGGTCACCTGCGACAGCTCTCGTAGCGCGTCGGCGGTCGCCTCGCTGTCGAGCAGATCCACGGCGATATGGCGCACTCGACCGCGATCGATACCGCCCCGGCGCGAGAGGCCGACGACGTTCCAGTCGCCGAGGGATTCTAGGTGCTCGATGAGATTGCCTCCGATCACTCCGCGCGCTCCGACTACCAGGGCCGTCTTCTGTGTCATGGTTTCTCCATCGTTAGATCGCAATTTACCGATCTAAGTAGTAGCACATCATCGGCAAATGCCGATATTGCGATATCATCGCAACCATGAGCGAAACGCAGGAGCCCGACCTCGTGGCGGTGTTCAAGGCCCTCGGCCATCCGACCCGCCTCGCGATCATGGGGTGGTTGAAAGAGCCGGAGTCGTTTCCGCCGCAAGACGTGCCGGCGACCGAGGTGGGGGTGTGCCTCAAGCACATTCAGGCCAGGGCCGAGGTCTCGCAGTCGACCGCATCGCAGTTCATGGCTACGCTGCAGCGGGCAGGCCTGGTGACCTGCACCCGCATCGGGCAGTGGTCGCACTACAGCCGCAACGAGAAGGCGATCGAGGCCCTCGGCACGAAGGTGTCGCTCAGCGTCTAAGGGGCTCGATCGAGTGAGCGATTTGTGTCGGTTGCATCGCGCGATACGCGCACAATCTGCGCACTCGATTCACGAGGCGGCGAGAAATCGGCCGCGTTCCTCGATGAGGCGCTGCATGTACCGGGCGAGCACGAGCTTTTCGACAGCCCGGCCGATGGGGCCGAACGGCGCGTCGAAGCGAATGCGATCGATCATCACCGAGCCGGATTTCGTCGCCTCGAAGCGGTGCTCGTGGTGAAAGGTCGTGAAGGGTCCGCGAATCTGCTCGTCGACGAAGCGATGGGGTGGCTCGAACTCCGTGACCCGGCTCGTCAGGGTGAACGGCACCCCGAAGTGTCGGGCCTTCCAGGTGACGTTCTGGTGCAGTCCGATCAGTCCCTCGGTCACCCCTGCGACGGCCTTCTCGCCAGCGTCGGCCTGCGACTGGGTGTGGGTGTCGATGTTCCTCGCGAGATCGAACATCTGCTCGACCGACTTGCTCGAGGTCGTCACGCAGTCGAATTCGACGGTCACGCGGCGTTCTCGATGAGCTGCAGCTGCGTTCCGTCGACGTCGATGAGGAACCCCGCCCGGTGTCCCCACGGTTGCAGTCGTACAGGATGCAGCCGCGGATGCCCCACGGACTTCTCCTCCACCCCGGACTGTGCGATCTGGCGGTACAGCTCGTCGACATCGTCGACGCGCATGCTGCACATGAACGAACTCTCCTCGGGCACGAGGTCGGCGAACGGAAAGAACTCGAGCTGCAGCTCGCCGCGGCGCAGGCTGAGCCAGTCGTCGCCACGATAGCTCGGCTCGAATCCGAAGCCGCCGTAGAACGCGGCCGTGGCGTCGAAGTCTTGAGACGGCAGATTGGGGATCGCGCGATCAGCCATACGGCCAAGGTAGTACTCCGGTCGCGGCCGCGACAGAACGTCGTCTCGATTCGACTCCCACGGCCCACTCGATAGGGTCGAAGGAGGGTGCGCAGATCGCGGCCCGTCTGGCGGGGGAGCTCGATGACTCAGTGGCGGTGGCGTTACGCCCTCTGGTATCTGCTCGCGCTGCCGGCGATCTGGCCGCTGGCCGCCTTCGCGAGTTGGGCGGCAGAGAACTTCTCCCACAGCGCCACTACGCCCGATTTTCCGTTCGAGGTGGACCTTCTCCTGGGTGCCCTCGTGGTCGTGCCCCTGGTGATCGGACTGTACATCTCTGAAGTGCGAGCCGCTAGGCGCTTCGCGGCGATACGCGCACAGTTCCCTCGGGCCGTCATCATGGAATTCGGGGTCTCCAAAGAACTTCGCGCTTCGTTGCAGCAGGCGCTGGGTCGACGACTCGCCGGCCTCGTCGTCGCGTCGATGGTCGTGGTCATCTCCGAAACAGCCATCGGCCTGCATCGCCGAGCCGACCCCACGAGGCCCGAGCTCGTTCTGCGCTGGGGCTCGATCGGACGGGTCGCCGTCGTGCGCAAACGACGCGCCCTCGCGCTCGTGGTCGAGATCCTCCGCCCGAACGACGCGACGGGCGAATCCCTCATCCTCGACCTGCCCATGCCGCTCCTCCACTCGCCGAGCCTGCGTGCCTACGAGAGCCAGCGGCCCGTTCTCGAGTCGGCTCTCGACGGCATCGAGTCATGGCGCGAGCACCGCTTCATGGCGAGCGAGACTAATGGGGCCACCCCGTGAGCACCCTCCCGCCGTTCCCCCGCGCAGGCGGCAAGAAGCCCTTCCCTGTCTGGGGAATCTGGCTCATTTTCGGCATCATGCTGCTGCCCGGCATCATCACCCTCTACGTTCTCGGCCTCGCCAAAGACACCGCGGCGAGCGGCGTCGACTTCCAACGCGACGCGGTGGGCCGCAGCGTCGTTCTCACCGGAACGCTCTCCGAGGTCGACACCACTTCGGGCCTGCCCAAGACCACCGGCTACTACGAGGTCGCGGTTCCGGATGCCGACGGCGGCCCCGACACGACCGTCACCTTCGCGGGTGGCGAGCACTGGGGCTTCCCGCCCTCGTCCGACTACCCGGCCGAGCAGTCGTTTCTGGTCGTGACCGACGACCCACCGAGGTCTGTGAAGCATGGCCCGGTAGGCAGCATCCAGCCCGTCACCGAGAAGACCGTGCAGGATGCCGAGAACGGCCTCTCGATCGCGCGGGCCGCGTGGGTGGTCGGCATCATCGTGTTCTGGATGCTGGCGCTGGGTCTGCCCGCGCTGGCCGTCACGCTCTCGGTGCGCAAGCGCCGCTGGCGCAGGGCCGCTGTGCCTCGCGTCTAGTTCTGCCGGTTGCTCGAGTGTGCAGTTCTGGTCGGTTCGAGTGCTCGAAACGCGCATATTCTGCACACTCGATCGGCGACTGAGGTGCCGCCGGCCCGGGCTCACATCGCGGGTGTGGGCCTGGCCTCGAACCAGTGCACGAGCTCGCGCACCGCGGCGGTCGTCGCGTTGACGTCGTTGGTCTCGTCGGAGAGGTCGTCGAACGCCTTGCGGTAGCCCGGAACGTGGTCTTCGTCGGCGCTGCTGAGCTGTTGGAAGCTCATGGTCCAGTCGGGGAACTGGCGTCGATCGACGGATTCCTTGAGCAGAACGCGCACATTGCGGTGTCCTGAGTCTCCGGAGATCTTCGTCATGAGCTCTTCGATCTGATGCTGCGGGCCTTCGAGCACCTGCAGAAAGCGGTCGTGACGCGAGAGCAGCATGCCGGTGACGCCGGCGCGGGCGTTGTTGTGGCGGCTGACCGTCAGCAGAGCGGCGAGATCGGAATCGGTGAAGGCAGTGGTGGCGGTGCTGGAATAGACAACGGACAGCACCGGATGACGCGTGGGACTCATTAGACCGATGCTACCGAGCAGAAAACCACCCCTAGCGGGAGTTGACTTTTACCCGAACAAGCTCGCACACGCGTCACGACAGCGGAGAGACGACGATCGTGCCGCTTCCGCCATCGGCCGCGACCGTGAGCAGATCCGCCTCGCCCACCGGGAAGACGAGGTCGGTGAAGGTGACGGCTCCGTCGTCGGCGAAGATCTCGACGATGCACTCGTCGACGATGACACTCATCGCCAGTCGACCGTGGCGCAGGGGCACCGTGGTCTGGTTCACCGAGGCGAAGTCGGGGTGAAGGTCGATGATTCCAGACCGCCGTCGATCGAGTGAGAGGCGACCGGTTCGAGCGTCGTAGGCGATGACCACCCCGCCGCGGGAGCCCGCCAGCACCTCGAGCCGCAGCGTCGCATCCGGTTCGGGCCGCCAATCGAGGGCCAGAACATAGCGGCGGCCCGCGACCGTCGTCGACGGCATCGCCGCGACGATCGGCAGCTCGCGCACGCCCGCGCCGGCCCGCGGCGCATCCAGGGGCGGCGGAACTCTCTGGGCCAGCGCGAATCCGTCGGGCGTGGTGACCAGCCCGAGTTCGCGAGGCGACGACATCACACCGCGCCACTCGCCCGTGGGCGTCTCGGCTGCGTATTGCCAGTTGCCCGCCCAGCCCAGGGCGATGCGGCGGTTCTGCGGCGCATCCGAGAAGGTCACGGCCGCGTAGAAGTCCCGGCCGTGATCGACCGGGCGCCAGGATCCGGCCGGATCCACCTCGAAGGTATGGCCGTCGAACGAGCCCACGAGGTAGCTCATAGAGGAGTCGACGAGGTCGCCGACACGATTGGTGCTGAGAAGAAGCACCCACCTGACCCGCTCCGGGTCTCCGTCGACGGGCAGGGGGAACAGGTCGGGGCATTCCCACACGACGCCGTCCGGTCCGAAGGGCCCGATCGTCGACTCGAAGGTCCAGTCGCGCAGGTCGTGCGAGCTGTAGACGACCACCTGGCGCATGGTCGCTTCGACGGCGACCATGATCCACCTCTGCTCGCCAGAAGACGCCGTGAAGCTGAAGACCTTCGGATCGCGGAACTCCCGCGAACCACGATCGAGCACGGGGTTCGCGCCGTACTTCTCCCACTGATCGCCGCCGTCGATGCTGTACGCGAGCGACTGTGCCTGGCGCCCGTCGGGCGAGACGCTGGTGTAGACGGCCACGAGCGGGGGAGACTCGAGCGAGCCGAATCGTGAGCTGTTGTCATGATCGACGACCACTGAACCCGAGTAGATCTGCTCGGTCGGCGTGCACGCGATCGCGACGGGCAGTTCGTTCCAGTTCACGAGGTCGGGGCTGACGGCATGGCCCCAGCTCATGTTTCCCCAGTCGGCGCCGAACGGGTTGTACTGGTAGAAGAGGTGGTAGACGCCCTGGTGGTAGACGAGTCCGTTGGGGTCGTTCATCCAGTTGCGAGCGGGCGTGTAGTGACGGTGCGGCCGGTAGTCGGTGCTCATGCGGCCTAAATCGACGAGCGGGGCACGGCCGGGCAGGAGATGAGCAGCGGCTCGCCATCCGGTGCGGCCTGCAGGCCGAGGAGGACTCGAACGCCTGCCGCGCCGATCTCGTAGTGCGGAAGAGCGACGGTCGACAGCGGTGGCCGCAGATGAGCAGCGATGACCTCCTGGTTGTCGAAGCCCACGACCGCGATGTCCTGCGGGATCGACAGGCCGAGCTCTCTCAGGCCGTCGTACAGTCCCATCGCGACGCGGTCGTTGTGGCAGAAGACCGCGCTCACGCCGAGCTCCCGGATGCGCTCCGCGGCAGCGTATCCGCCTTCCTGCTGCGGCTGGGCGCGGATGACCAGGTCGGGATCGAACTCGACTCCCGCATCGTGAAGCGCCTGCCGGTACCCCTGCAGGCGGCCGGATTGCGCCGGTGACGGGGTCGTCGTGTTCACGAAGGCGATGCGGGTGTGGCCCGCGTCGAGCAAAAGCCGGGTGGCGGTTCTGCCACCCTGTCGCTCGTCAGGAACGACGGCCGGCGCGGGCGTCTTCTCATCGAAGCAGTCCACCAGCACGTACTCGGTCTCGTGCAGGGCCTTGGGGGCGACGACCGACCGGTGGTACCACGTGGAGTAGAGGATGCCGCGAACCTTGTGCTCGAGCATCATCGAGATGGCGGCCTCTTCGGCGGCGAGGTCGCCCTCGGTGTTGGCGACGAGCAGAACGTAGCCGTGCTTCCACGCCTCGTCTTGGGCGCCATGGATGATCTGACCGGCGAAGGGGGTGGTCGCGATCGCATCGGCCACGAGCCCGATGAAGTTCGAGCTGCCGCTCGACAGGTTCTTCGCCAGGGCGTTCGGACGGTACCCCAGCTCTCGCACCGCCTCGAGAACGCGTTGCCGTGCCCCCGGGCCGATCCGGGCGCCCTTCTTGTCGTTCACGACATGGGACACCGTGGCGATCGAGACCCCGGCCGCGTCGGCCACCTGGCGCATGGTCACCGGCTGGCCGGATCGGTCTGCGCTCATCGGTTCATTCGTTTCGGACACGTGACGATCATCCCTTAGTGGCGCCGCTTGCGAGGCTGTAGGTCATGGCTTTGTTCAGCACCAGGAACACGAGCAGGAGGGGAGTGATGCTGACGCAGACGGCGGCGAAGGTCGCCGTCCAGTCGACCTTGCCCATGGCGCCGATGTAGTTCTGCAGTCCAAGGGGGATCGTCTTCAGGTCGTCGGTCAGCACGAAGGTATTGGCGAAGATGAAGTCGTTCCAGATGAAGATGCTGTTGACCATCGCCACCGTCACCATCGTGTTCACCGAGAGGGGCAGCGTGATCTTCCCGAAGATGCGATACGGGCCCGCTCCATCCAGCGACGCGGCCTCGTAGATCTCGCCGGGGATGTACTCGTAGAACGACGAGAACAGGTAGATGGAGGTCGGCAGCGCGAAGCCCGCCAGCGGAATGATGATCGACTGGTAGGTGTCGAGCAGGTTGACCGCCGCGTAGTCGACGAAGAGCGGCACGAGCGCGACCTGCACGGGCACGATGATGCCGATGAGAAAGAGGGCCCGCACGAGCTTGCTGAATCTAAACCCCAGAACCTGGAGTGCGTAGGCGCCCATCATGCCGAGGAACACGATGACGACGATCGACCCGACCGTGACGATGAACGAGTTGAGGATGTTCAGCCCGAGGTTGCCGGTGGCGAACGCCCGCGCGTAGTTGTCGAATGTGACCTCTGTCGGCAGGGCGAAGGGATTGCCTCCCGCGAAATCCTGCTCGGTGCGCACGCTGGTGATGAACAGCCACGCGAGCGGGTAGACCTGCACGATCACGATCAGCGCCACGATGACGCCGGTGATCGTGCGCCGGATGTCCATGGGTCGCCGTCTCGGGGTCGGCCGCCGGCCGGGTCGGGTGGTGTCGGTGGGGCGGGATGCCGTGAGCGTCATGCGTCGGCCTTACGTCGGAGGAGAAGGAAGATGAGACCCACGGCCGCGAGACATTCGACCACCACAAACACCGAGATAGCGCTCGCGTAGCCGTAGTTCGTGCTCGTGAAGGCCGTCTTGTACATGTAGGTCGTCAGAAGCTCTGACGACTGCCCCGGCCCGCCGTTGGTGAGCAGGTAGGGGATGTCGAAGCCTCGCAGTGCGTTGGTCGTGGCGATGATGGTCGTCGTGATCCACACGGGCCGGATGTAGGGAAAGCGGATGCGCCAGAACGTCTGCCACCACGACGCACCATCGAGCTTGGCCGCCTCCTCGAGCTCCGTCGGCACGGCGAGGAGGGCGGCGTAGATGATGAGCATGTACAGGCCGGTGAAGCGCCACCCCTCGGGCACCGAGACGGCGACCAGTACCGTGCTCACGTCGGACAGCCAGGCCTGCTGCAGGTTTCCGAGCCCGACGAACTCGAGGAACTGGTTGATCAGACCCTCGGGATCGAGCGAGTAGATGCGCTGGAACAGGAAGGCGATGGCCACCGTCGAGATCACCGCGGGCAGGATGTAGAGCGTCTTCACGACCTCGCGGCCGCGCCGCAGGAGGGTGAGGAGGCTCGCCACGATCAGCGCCCCGCCGAGCTGCAGAACCAGGCAGATGACCACGTAGCCGAGCGTGTTCCGGAAGGCGATCCAGAAGACGGTGTCGCCCGTGAACATGCGCACGTAGTTGTCGAGACCGACGAACAGCATGGGGCTGATGCCGTCCCAGTCGAAGAAGCTCAGGAACAGCGACTGGAAGATCGGCAGCAGCACCGCGATGCCGTACAGGGCGAGCGGCGGAAGCAGGAAGACCAGCACGGAGAGGCGTGATCGTTGGGGAAGCATTGCGTCCCCTTCCTGTGGGGCCCGAAGGCCCCACATCGGGCGTTGATGAGGTGGGTGTCGCTTACTTGAAGGCCTTGGGCCCGTTCTCGGCGATGACTCCGTCCATCGTGGTGATGAACTCGTCGGGGTCGACCTCGCCCTGCAGCAGCAGGGTCAGCTCTTGCTGCAGCCGAGTGTTCGACGTCGGGTCGAGCTGCGTGTCCCACGGCATGGCGGTCTGCTCGCCGACGTCGTTGGCCTGGTCGACGGCGCGCTGGTAGAGCGGAGTCGCGTTCGCAGGAATCGTGGTCTGCACGTTCGTGGTGGGAGAGAGTGCGCCGGTCGCGGCATACACCTCGGGGTAGCGCTTCAGGGCGAAGGAGAGGAAGTCCCTGACCAGCGGGTCGTAGGTCTTCGTGTTCACGGCCATGCCGATTCCGGATGGCGACACGTACTCGTTCTCCGCCGTCACCGAATCCGCGGTGACGGGAAGGGTGAAGTAGTCGATGTCGTCGCGCACGGAGGGATCGAGCGCGTCGGTCGCGAGGCTGTTCAGCTCCCAGGTTCCGATGTTGTAGATCGCAGCCTTGCCCGAGGTGAACGAGGCCTGCGCGTCGGAGTAGCCGGTCGACGAGAAGCCGTCCTGGAAGCATCCGGCCGACCCGAGGTCGCTGAGCCACTGCACGGCCTGCTCGCCGGTCGCGTCGCTGAGCTTCGCGTCGCCCTTCTTGAGCTGCTGCACGTAGTCGGGGCCCGCCGTGCGGAAGGGGTAGTAGGCCATGTACCGCTCGAGCGGCCACTGGTCCTGCCCATCCAGCGCGATCGGCGTGATGCCAGCATCGCGCAGCTTGGTGCACATCGCCGGGATGTCGTCGAGGGTCTTCGGGATCTCAACGCCGGCCTGCTCGAAGAGCGCCTTGTTGTACCAGAAGAACTCGAGCTGGAACTCGAACGGAACCATGTAGAGCGAGCCGTCGTCGAATCGCTGGTAGTTCAGCGCCGCCGGGCGGTAGTCGTCGTACACTCCCAGGTCCTTCAGGAGCGCGTCGGCGTCCATCATCTTGCCCTGCTTCGCGAGCTTCTGCGCGAACGGGGTGGCGTCGGTGTCGAAGAGCTCGGGCAGCTTGTTCGCCGCGGCCAGGGTCTCGTACTTCTGGATGTACGACGGCCGGTCGGGCGTGGTGATCAGGTTGAGGGCGAATCCGGGGTGGTCCGCCGCGTATTCGTCGGCGATCTGCTCCATCGCGGTGATGACCCCGCCGTCTGCGGGCCGCGACAGCAGCCACGAGATCTCCCGCGGCGTGATCTCGCCATCCGGATCGACGTTGGTGGGGTCGGTGTTGCCCGAGCCGCCGCCGGCCGAGCAGCCGCTGAGCAGCAGGCCGAACGCGGCCACGGTGGCTGCGATCGTGAGTCGTGTGCGTGTCGTTCTCATGTGTTCTATCTCCGTTGATCGAAAGGGTGGATGTGTGCTGGGTGGTGATGAAGGGTCAGGAAGAGTGGGCAGACAGCTCGAACCGTCGCACGGTGACGGATCCCTCGCCGACGAAGACTCCGATGCCCCCGTCTGTGCGGTCGTAGATCCTGGTGCTGAGCGTGGTGCGACCGTCGAGGTTCACGACACAGATGTCGTTCTGCACGATCACCTCGAGGCGGT
This sequence comes from Agreia sp. Leaf244, assembly GCF_001422695.1. Classification (NCBI taxonomy): domain Bacteria; kingdom Bacillati; phylum Actinomycetota; class Actinomycetes; order Micrococcales; family Microbacteriaceae; genus Agreia; species Agreia sp. Leaf244. The sequence goes on from NZ_LMLX01000004.1 coordinate 261,883, forward strand.
GGATGCCTGCGGCGAGATCGCAGGCACGTTCGAGTTCGACCATGAACGGCTCGTCGCCCGAGATCTCCCACTGCCCGTCGCCCGTGCGGCGGCGGGGCCAGCGGTCGAAGACCATGCGGTTGCGCTTGGGTTCGAGCCGCACGATGTACGACGAATCCCCGTCGGCGCTGGAGCGCAGGAGAAGACCGCACTCGGTCGTGCCCGCTTCGATGTCGAGGTCGACGACGGCGTAGTAGGAGGCCGGCACGTCGTCGTGCGAGATCGATGCCTCGTATCCGTCGGCCGATAAGAGTGCGAAGGGTTCGCCGTTGACGGCGCCGGGCAGCGTGACGGGCAGCGCTTCGCCGAAGCTGTCTCGTGTCTCCGTTGCGAAACCGAAGTCCAGCGTGCCGTCGGCTCTCTGCGTCGCCTCGAGTGTCGACAGTGTGCCGGCCCACTGCCAGGCCCCGTCGTCGCGCGATTCCTCTTTGCTGGCGATCCAGCCGAAGAAGAAGCGTCGACCGTCTCGGGCCGCGGTCTTCGATGCGTAGTAGGCGCGGCCATCGATGCTGTCGAACTCGGGAACGAGCCACGGACCGGCGAGGTCTCGGGCCATCCGGTAGCGCGTCGTGAAGTTCTCCGAGAACTCGGAGTAGACCATGTACCACCAGTCGCCCCATTTGAAGACATCGGGGCATTCGTGGGCGATGTAGCGCCGGGGATCCCAGAAGGGTTCGACAGGCTGCCAGGTGGTCAGGTCGGTCGACACGCACTGGGCGATCACGCCGCGGCGACGCTCGGGACCCTCGGTGTGCCGAGCTGCGATGAGCATGCGCCAGATCTTGGCGTCGTCGTCGTAGAAGACGAAGGGATCGCGCCAATCGCCGGACTCGTAGCCTTGCGGGGCACCGAAGGTGTGCTCGGGGTGCTTCGTCCACGTGGCCATGTCGTCGGTGCTCGTGGCGTGCATGACCAGCTGGAGCGGTAGACCGTCGGCGCCGAGGTGCTGCGGATTCTGACCGGTGTAGAACAGGTGGGTCGTTGCCCCGTCGCGCACGATGCTTCCGGTGTACACGTTGAAGTCCGCGTCCGCTTCCGATCCGTGCTCGAAAGCCAGGCCCTTGTCTTCGTAGTCGACGAGATTGCGGGTCGAGACCAGGTGCCACGGCGTGCCCGGCTTCGGGTCGGACCGTTCCTCGTAGAGATAGAAGAGTCGGAACTCGCCGTCATGCTCGAGGGGGATGATGTCTCCCACCCACGCGGTGCGGGGCTGGAAGAAGATCTGCTGGGGCATCGTCGTTGAGTCCTTTGGTTAATCGCTTGATCACACCATAGACGCGCCTGCGTTGACTGATCAAGCGGTTAAGCAAATTAAGCAAGTTAAGCAGATTTGTGGCTTGGCCGTGCGGCACAACGGGAGGAGATACGCGAAACCGACGCTCTATTCGCGTTGGATGCGCAGATCTCCTCCCGTTTGCCTCTGGCATCGCACCGGTGGTCGGAGGATCGAGGCAATCCTGATCAGAACGCCGCGCGCCATTCCCTGATCGCTGTCACGACGTCATCGAGGTGGGATTCGAGAAGGAAGTGCCCGCCGTCGACGAGCTCGATCCGGGCGTCCGTCGCATCCCGCCGGAACGCCTCGGCGCCGGCGGCGGCGAAGATCTCGTCGTTGGCGCCCCAGATGGCGAGCACGGGTACTCGTGACTCGCGCAGCCAGCGATGAACGTCGGGATAGAGGGCGCGATTGTTCGCGTAGTCCCGAAAGAGCGCCAGCTGGATCGCGTCCTGCCCTGGTCGAGACAGCAGCGCGAGGTCGTGCTCCCACGCGTCGGGATCGACCGAGGTGAGGTCGGGTACCCCGTGGGTGTACTGCCATTCGACGGCTTCGCGGCCCAAGGCGGGCCGGAGCGCGTCTCGAGTGTCCTCCGAGCGCTCGAGCGCGTCGGCCCAGATCGGGTCCCAGAAGTCTGAGACGAAGCCTTCTTCGTAGGCATTGCCGTTCTGGGAGATGATGCCCTCGATCGCGTCGGGGTCGTTGAGGGCAAGCCGCCAGCCGATCGGCGCGCCGTAGTCCTGAACGTAGATGGAGTAGCGGTCGACGCCCAGTGAGACGAGGAACTTCTGCGTGATGTCGGCGAGCGCGTCGAAGGTGTAGTCGAAGGCGTCGACGGATGGCATGGCCGATCGGCCGAATCCGATGTGGTCGGGTGCGATGACGCGATACCGGTCGGCCAGGGCCGGGATGAGGTGCCGGAACATGTGCGAGCTCGTGGGGTATCCGTGCAGCATGACGATCACGGGCGAGCTGCTGTCACCCGCCTCTCGCCAGAAGACATCGAGCCCGTCGATGGAGGTGGTGCGGTGATGAACGGTGACCATAGCTAACCCTTTAATCTAGTTTAAGTAGTTAGTCGTACGGTAGTCTGTACATGTGGAATTCGCAAAAGAAGCCGGAATGCCGGCCGTGAATGACGAGGAGTTGCTCCTCGCCCTGCTCAATAGCGCGCCGATCGAGGCCGGACGCATGACTGATCAGCTGGCATCCGACGTCGGCTCCGACCTGGCCCTCCGCCTAGGCGGTACAGGCTCAGATGCTGAAGCGGCCCGCCTTCGCGCGACCCGATCCGCGCTCCACGTGATCGTGCGCGGTTCCGTCGGAGTGCGCGAGGCGACACGCGAATTATCTGCAATCCTCGATTCCACCGTGCTCGAACCTCGAGTCACGAACCGCGGGGTCGACTGGGAGGTTCAGGCTCCGGCCGACGATCGGCTTGCCGCTCGGGTCGTGCTCGCCTGGTCCTCCGTCGCGAAGCAGTTCCCCGGCAGGCTGCGGCCGTGCGCGAACTCCGAATGCAACCTCTTTCTCCTCGATCACAGCAGGCCGGGAACCGCGAAGTGGTGCTCGATGGCGGCATGCGGCAATCGCATGAAAGCCCGCTCGTACGCGAGCCGCACACGAGGCTGAATCGAGGTCAGGCACCTGCCCAACGGGCCGGTCGCTATGCGGCCGAGCCCGTGCCCGACACCGGCGTCACGTCCAGGACTGCAGCCCGGTCAGTCGAGCCAGGGCGACCATAACCAGAACGCTCCCGATGAAGACGGCAACGGCGCCGGTCAACGCCGTCCTATTAGGCGTGGAACGGCGTGCCGTCGAGATGCCCATTAGGCCAAAGCCCATGAGTTGCTCGGCGAAGAACCGGGCGATGGGTTTACGGAAGACGATCAGTAGAACCCCCGCCACGAAGCCCACGAGACCCGCGATCAGCATTTGGACCGTCTCGGACATCTGGTCTCGACTTCCTGGCGACTGCTCGGTGAGGTGTTCGGCTCGATCCTACTTTTCGTACACGTCGAACTGGGTCACGGTCGGAGCCCCCAACTTGCCGTCCGTCGTCCTCAACTCGCAGATCCAGTCTCGAGACACGGGGCGGTTGCTCGCCGCAAACAGGGTCGATGTTCCGCTCACCCAGAACATACCGAACTCCGCACCGTCTCGCGGCGCGCGCACAACGATGTCAGTGGCTACCGCATTGATCCCGCGCGCATCTGTGACGTCAGTGAACGACAACGTGTTCCGTGCGCAGAGCACGACAGCATCCTCATGAGTGCCCTCGTAGACGATTCGATCGGCAGGGTCGAGGTCGAATGTGTCCGCGCACCCGGCGGGTCCCACGGCCACTCCCATGAGCAGCGTGATCACAGCGCCCGCCCGAACTCGTCTGGCCATCGGATATCCAATCGGTAGTCAGCGGGTTGAGGTAATGCTGACGTGGCCCGAACCTGCCCGTCAAGAGGCCACGCCCCCGCCCCGCGCGCCAGGCGCAGCGCCAGCGCCGTGCGGTCGGGTTCGCCGAGCTTGCGCAGCAGCGCCGACACCGTGTTCTTCACCGTTCCGTGCGCCAGGTGCAGGCGCGCCGCGATCTCGGCGTTCGGCAGGCCCCGGGCGACGAGGTCGGCGACGGCCCGCTCGGCGTCGGTAAGAACCGGATGTCTGTCGGCCGGTTGGGCAGGAACGAGCGCGGCCCGCGCGACGCGGGGATCGAGAACGAGGCCGCCGTCGAGAACCCGACGGATCGCATCCGTCAGCGCATCCGTCGAGATGTCTTTGAGCAGGAAGCCGGCGGCGCCCGCGTCGAGCAGCTCGCGCACGAGGCGGGCGTCGTCGAAGGTCGTGAGCACGAGAACGGGCAGTCCCGGATGCGACGCCGCGCACTGCTGCACCAGTCCGAGCCCGTCGAGCACCGGCATGCGGGCGTCGGCCAGCACCACGTCGGGCGCGAGGTCGGGGATCAGCGCGAGCGCGCGCATCCCGTTCTCCGCCTCGCCGACCACCTCGATGGCGGGGTCGGTCTCGAGGATCATGCGCAGTCCTCGGCGCAGCAGCTCCTGGTCGTCGACGATCAGAACGCGGGCGGCGGTCACCGGGTGCCCCGCGCCGCGACGATTTTCGGCAGGGCGGCCTCGTCTGCGTCGGTCTCAGACGGTGCGGCAGCGGGCAGCGCGAGCGACAGGCGGAAACCGTTCGGCGTCGGGGCCGCGTCGAGCGTTCCGCCGAGCGCGTCGGCTCGAGAGCGCAGGGAGCGGAGGCCGAACCCCTCGGTGACGGCGACGGTGGCGGCCATGCCAAGCGACGCCGCACCGCGGTCCTCGAGCACAGCACGCACGGTTCCGGTGCCGTCGACGGCGATCCGCAGCTGCGCGGAACTCGCATTCGAGTGCCGCACCACATTGGTCAGCCCCTCCTGCACGAAACGCAGCAGCAGCAGTGAGCGCTCGTGCGTCAGCGCGGAGTCGTCGCCCTCGATCGACACGCGAATATCGATGCCCGTGCCCCTGAATGCCTCGGCCACCGCGCGGAACGCCTCCGCGTTGCCCAGCGTGCCCAGCTCGACGGGGTGCATCGCGCGCACAAGCCGACGCATCGCATCCAGAGACTCGCCGACCTGCTCGCGGGCGTGCCGCAGTTCGTCGCGCGCCGCACGCGGGTCGTCGACGCGTGCGGCGTAGTCGAGCGAGAGGCCGATGGCGGTGAGGCGGTGCCCGAGGCCGTCGTGCAGCTCGCGCGCGGTGCGTTCGCGCTCCTCGGCGAGCACCAGGTCGCGGTCGGCGTCGAGACGGTGGCGCAACTCGGCGTTGGCCGCATCCAGTCGCTGCAGCGTGTCGCCCAACTCGCCGTTCACCCGCAGGCTGTCGCGCAGGATCGCGGAGATCGCGGCCGCGATACCGGCGAAGAACATCGCGCCGATCGCCTCGGTCACGAGCCGTTCGTCGGAGCTGCCGGCGGAGACGTGCAGCACGGCCACGAGCACAACAAGGGCTCCCGCGTAGGCCCACACAACGACCCCCGACGCGAACGTGACTCCGAGCACAAGGCAGGCCGCCCAGATGATGCCGTAGTACAGGGCGCCGTCTCCGAGCATCATCGTTGCGGTGGCAACGAACGCGAAGGCGATCGCGGCCACGCGAGACCGCTGCGCTGAACGCCGCCACAGCGCCCAGATCGCGATCGCGGCGGCGAGCAGCAGCACGACCGTCACCGACGTCCAGAGCGGTCGGCGGTCGACCGAATAGAGCACCATCAGCACCGGACCGGCCAACCCGATGACCGCGGCCAGGTCGAGCAGCAGGGCGCGGCGGGTCGGAATGCTCGGCATATCCTTCAGCGTAGGCAGTCGGGCGGGCCCGCCGCACGTGACCCGGGTCACGATACGTCGTGACCGCGGGGGCGGGCCGGATGCCGGGCGGCTCCGTAGCGTGCTGAATATGACCACCGCACCCGTCGCATCCACCCCACCCGGGCCGCATTCCGAGCCCGCTTCGCCAATCTTGTCTCCTCGTCTCGGACTGGGCCCACTCGGAGTCGCCGTGCGCGTCGTGGTGGCCATCGGCATCCTGATGATCGCCAACCTCGCCGCGGGTCTGCTGCCCCTCGCGCTCACCGTCATCCCCGGCGCCGTCGAGACCTTCGGCGGGTCGTCGCCGTGGGGCTTCGCCTTCGCCTTCGTGCTCCAGGTTTTCGTTCTCTGCATCGTCGTGCTCGCCGTGCGGTTCTGGATGCGGTGGGTCGAGCGCGCCCCGCTTCGCGCCGCCGGCTGGCGCTGGGGCAGGCGGTCGGTCGTGTGGCTGCTGCTCGGAGTGGTGGTCTCGGCGGCCAGCGCGTTCGCGGTCGTGGCGCTGCTGCCGTCGACAGGGCCGGTGCTCGACGACTCGGCGTTCGTGGGCGACGAGTCGGTGACGCCGTTGATGGTTGTGCTGCTGATCGTCTACTACCTGGGCCTCGCGTTCGTGCAGCAGGGCATTCCCGAGGAGTTGCTGTTCCGGGGCATGCTTCTGTGGAGCCTGCGGGAGCGGCCCGCGCTCGCGGTGGTTGTGACGACGCTGGCGTTCACGGTGATCCACCTGGTGTCGAACGGCGGGCAGCAGTCGGCGGGGGAGCACGTGCTCTACCTCGCGCTGCCGCTCGGCTTCGCGCTGCTGGCGGTGGGACTGCTGCTCTGGACCGGATCGCTGTGGGCCGCGGTCGGGGTTCATGGGGGCTTCCATGTGGGGAACTACCTTGCGGTGGGGTTCCTGCCGCAGGTCGACTCGGTCACGTCGTGGCTTGCGATCGGCGGGGTGCAGGCGGTGATCGGGCTGGTGCTCGTCGTCACGGCGCTGCGCCGTGGCAAGCGCATTCTGGATGGCGGGGGATCAGCGATCCCACGCCGCTCCGGCCTCGTCGATTCGGGGCATATTGACCTCGGCCCAGTCGCGGAGCGCCGCCATGGGACCCGTGAGTGAGACCCCGAGCTCGGTAAGGCTGTAGTGCACACGTGGCGGTGACGTCGGCTCGATACGTCGCGCGACCAAGGAGTCGCGCTCGAGCTGCCGAAGGGTCTGGGCGAGCATCTTCTTAGAGATGCCAGGCATTCGGCGTTGCAGCTCGGCGAAACGGACCTCACCGGGATGTTCGTCGCCGAGAACTTTCACGGCCATCGAGGTCCACTTGCCACCGATGCGATCGAGCAGTTGCCGGGTGGGGCAGGCGGGATCGAACAGGTCGCCGCGACGGTTCTCCCGCGAAGGGGTAACTCGCTGGTGCCCTGGTGCCGGTGAAGTGCCTTCTTCCCAAGTCATGTCTCGTTGCCTAACGTCGGAGGTAACTACTGGTAACCACTGAGGAGCCCATCATAGACACGTCACCCGTCGCGCTGGCGACCATCGAAACGAACAGCACCACGCTCAACGTCGCCGTCTGCGGCGATGGCCCGCCTGTCCTGCTGATGCACGGATTCCCGCACACCTGGGAGGTGTGGAGCGCGGTCATTCCGCAGCTCGCTGAGCGGCACCGAGTCATCGCGCCCGACCTGCGCGGTCTGGGCGCCAGCGCCCGAGCTGCGGATGGCTACGATGCCAGAAATCTCGCGCGAGACATGATCGGTCTGCTCGACGCGCTGGATGAACGAGGGGCTGCAGTGGTGGGCCTGGATGCGGGTGGCCCGCCAGCTTTCCTGCTCGCGCTCGAGCATCCCGAACTGGTTGATCGTCTCGTTCTCATCGAGTCGACCATCGGTCGGCTACCCGGTGCGGAGGGCTTCTTTCGCTCCGGTCCGCCGTGGTGGTTCGGCTTTCACGCCGTTCCCGGTCTGGCCGAAACGGTCCTCGCCGGCAACGAGGCGCCGTACATCGACTTCTTCCTCCGCAACGGCTCGGCGAGCGGAACAGGGATCGACCCCGCCGTCCGAGACGCGTTCGTTCGCGCCTACAGTGGGCCGGATGCGCTCCGCTGCGCCTTCGAGTACTACCGGGCCGCATCGACCAGTGCCGATCAGATCGATGAGGCGACCGCTCGGCAACGCTTGACGGTTCCGACTCTTGCTGTCGGCGCGCAGGTCGTCGGCGAAGCGACCGCTCGCCAGCTCCGACCGATTGCAGACGACCTGACCAGCAGAACCATCGCCTCGAGCGGCCACATCGTGCCACTTGACGCCCCCGCGGAACTGTTGGCAGTGTTGCACCCCTTCTTGGAGGCCTGACACATGTGCCACGTGAGCGGCACCTGTGATAGTCCTTAGGGTGCGCGTCGGACAGCCGGCGGGTGGCTGACCGACCGAACATCTATGGCAAGCGGGTTGATCGACGATGCTCCTGAATCTGAATGAATTCCTCCTCGGTGTTGCGGGCGTCGCCTCGACCCTGATCGGCACGTTCATCGTCGGGGTCTTCTTCTACATCGATACCGATCTGCACCGCATGATGATGTCGTCGGATGCGGCCGACCGCTACCTGCGTTCCGGAGTGCGCTGGGTTTTCATCATCTACACCCTGCCGCTTTTTATGTCGCTGGCGCTCGCGGCCTTCGAGCCGGCCTGGGGTGCTGCGACGTTCATCGCCCTGGGTCTGCTCGTGGTGCTCACCACGATCGATACGGGTTGGCGAATGCTGAAGCGGGGAGGATCCGGCAACTCCATGGCCCTCGTGGTCAATCAGTGGGCGTGCACGGTGGCCGTCGTTGTCATCATGGCGCTTCCGTGGATCATCGGAGGATGGGTGCCGCCCGCGACGGCGTACATCCCGTCACTTCTCATCGCCCTCGGTGCGGGCTTCGCCAGCACGGCGGCACTGATCATGACGCAGTTCGACGCGACCGCAGCAATGGCCGCTTCGCGCGAGGAGGACGACAAATCGGCCGGTCCTCGGCACTAGTGGTGTCGGTACGCATCTGGCCGACACCTGACCGCCGAGCGGACACGCTCGATTCTCGCGACAAATGACGAAGCCACGGGCGCCCCGGATCCAGCAGGATGGCAGCATCAAACTGAATCGGAGGGGCAATGACTGAGCCGCACGTCGTGAGATCGACCGCAGAAACCATCCGTTCCGGTTACCTCGACCCGACGGCCGCGCCGGTCGTGTCGATCAACTCGGGAGACCGGGTGTCCTTTCCCGACACGTGGACCCATTGGGGAAACGAGGCCGTGTTCGGTATGACGTTCGCCGAACGGGAACCGCTGCGCCACAAATATCCCCAGGGCCCTTACGCGATGCTCGGTCCTGTCGAGGTTGTCGGAGCCGACCCGGGTGATGTCATTGAATGCACCATCGAAACGCTGCGGACCCTGGATTGGGGCTGGAACAGTTTCCCCCTCGGCGTCGGCGCGCTCCCTCATGACTTCTCCGAGCCCTACCTGCACTACTTCCGCTTCGATGACGACCGCCGGCGTGCTGAATTCGTGCCCGGCGTCGAATTCGATCTGAACCCCTTCGTCGGGGTGATCGGCACAGAGCCAGCCGGTGATGACGCGACGAGTGCCATCCTTTCCGGGCCCTATGGCGGAAACCTCGTACTCAATGCATTGACGGCCGGGAGCTCCGTGTTCCTGCCCGTGTTCAAGCCCGGGGGTCGGGTCTGGTTCGGAGACATCCATGCTGTCCAAGGTGATGGTGTTGTCGACCAGACAGCCATCGAGACGGCCGCCGAAGATCTCGTGATCCGGTACGAACTCCGCAAAGGGGTCCCTTTGTCCGGGCCGCTGGTCGAGACGGACACGGAGTGGATAGGGTTCGGATTCAGTGACAATCTCGACGACGCGCTCGTGCAGTGTCTCCGCGGTCTGATCGGGTGGTTGAACGCTGCAGCGGGAATAAGCGAGAGCGAGGCCTACGCCCTGTGCAGCCTCGCGGTGAGCTTCCGGGTCGCCCAGTACGCGAACCAGACCGGCTCGGCATACTCATCAGTACCGGCGAAGGCGGTGCACGGCAGGGTGCCGAAGCGAGTGTTCTCTCCCGACAAAGTGCTGCAGATCAACGAATGGCTGAGGCCCGCGAAGTGAGCGCCCTCGACGACGAGCACCGGATAGCCGAGGTGGTCCGTCGAGCCGATGAGTTGGCGACGGCGCGCGACGTCGACGGGTATCTCGCTCTCACGACACCCGACATGGTGCTGGATGGAACTCAGGGGACCGCCTCCGGCCGCGACGACGTTCGATCGGCGATCGGAATGATCTGGGCGGCCGAACCAGCGGGAACACGCCATCTGACGAGCGACATCGCCGTCACGTTCAGTGATGACGGAACCGCGACTGCCCGCTCTACGCTTTCCCTGGTGGTCCGCGGGCATGATGACGAGGTGCTGGCCGTCGCCACCATCACCCAGACTCTCCGGAAGACGGAGGGGAAGTGGCTCATCGCCCGCCGGACCGTCGGCGGCAGGTAGGACTGGACGCGCTCCAGCTCTAGTTCTCGGGCATGCGATGCGTGCGTTCGGTCGTGAGGTCGTCTGTCGCCATGTCGCGATAGCGCCGAGCATGCTGCAACGCGCTGATGAGTTCATCCCTGTTCAGCGGCACGACGTACGCGTCCGTTCCTCGCTGGAAGCGCCATCCCTCGCTAAGGGCTCCGGCATCGACGACATCGAAACCGATGGATTCGATGAGGTCGGTGACAGCCTGCTTCGCGCCCTCGTCATCTCCTGCGACGGGCAGTGCGCGGCGGTCTCCGCCCAGCGGACGCGCGTCGACCGCGATGTCCTCCGCGTAGATGCTGTTGAAGGCCTTCACGACGCGAGCCGACGGAAACATGCCCTGGAACCGCTCGGAGGTGGTCGTGCTCTCGTCATCGAGCTCCGCGATGTGCCCCGACCAGTCGGTGTAGTAGTTGCCGGCATCCATGACGATGCGCTCGTCGAGTGCCGATGCCGGAAGGTCGGCATAGCTGTGAAGCGGCACTGCCAACAGCACCATGTCTGCTCGGTCAGCGGCACCGTCCACGGTGTCCGCCACCGCAGAAGCGCCAAGCGACGTCACCGCATCGGTGAGGGTTTCGGGACCGCGAGAATTGGCAAGCACCACTCGGTGACCCGCCGCGACTGCGGCCTCGGCGAAACCGAGCCCCACTCGACCGGTTCCGATCACAGCAATTGTTGACATGTCGACGTCCTCACTAGATAAATGGTTGACCTCGTACACAGCCTTTCGCTTTGCTGCCTGGTCGCCATCCGTCGAATCACGTATCCGTGTTTGACCGCTCAGTATGGAGGAAGCGGCGCAGAGCCGCGTAGCGGTACTCCTGGTAGAGGCCGTGAAGAACGGCCAGAAGCGCGGCCGTTCCCAGCCCGATGAGGATCGACGGGGTGGATTGGTCCGTGGACTGAACGACGATGATCGCGACGCCCGCGCCGGCCACCATCGAGTTCACCACCGCGATGGCGGTGGCCGTCGTGAAGAACACTCCGATCCAAGAATGCCGACGTCCGATAGGCAGCATCTCGTTGGGCGCGTGGGGTCCGATAGGACGGGGGAAATACTTCGCAGCGCCCGGAAGGATCGTTGTGTAGACGGCTCGAATGCGCTGGATGGAGTCAAGGGCCGCCACGTCTTCGAGGGAGGTCTCGACGAGTCGTTCGTACGTGAAGATGCCGAGAAGAAAGACGACCGGGATGATCACCATCAGGAATCCCAGCGCATAGTCGGTCTGGGCGAGGAAGCCGAAGGCGACAAGGCTGCTCGACAGGGTCGTGAGATAAAGGGCGGCTCGGCTGCTCGCCTCGCTCACCGTGATGCTGCGCGCGGACTCGAGCACGAAATGCTCGTTCATCAAGGCGCTGTAGAACGCGCCGGCGCGGTCCGTCAGCGCCGCGATCGCCTCGTCCGCAGTCGGCAGATCCGCCGACGAGGCCGCGGGTGATTCCGGGCGGACCCCCTCGTCAGTCATGGTCGGCGACCTCTTGCCGAACAGAGAACAGATTGCCGAACGGGTCGAGCAGCTGACACAGCCGTTCCCCGGTGAATACGGTCTTCGGGCCACGGTGGGCCGTGGCCCCGTGTGCGGTCCACTCTTCGACGAACGTATCCACATCGGCAACCGTCCAGTAGGGACTGGTTCCCGATGGCCCCGGGGAGTTGAAATCGTCCTTCTCGTGCAGCGTCAGCCTCGTGCCGTCGAGATCGAACGCGGCGAGCGCCCCACCTCGCACGACCGGCTGCCGTTGCAATCGCTCCGAATACCATTCGACGGCAGCATCGAGGTCGTCGACGAAATAGAAGACGTTCCCGACGCCCGCGAACTCGACGCCGGTCATGCCGAGAACACGCCCTCGAGAAATGCGAGAGACGGTCCGATCGCCGCCGACATATAGCCCTCGGCATGATGGGTGCCCGGGATCAGCTGCAGTGTAGTGGCGATGCCGACATTCGACAGAGCTTCCTGCATGGCGCGAGCATCGCTGACCGGCACGAACTCGTTCAGAGAGTTCGCGAGAAAGACCGGGCCGCACTGGGCCGACACGTGTCGCGTGGTCGACGCGGCTTCCAGCAGACTGCGGTCGCCTCCCACCTCGTTCAGGATGGTCCACCGCAGGAACGCGTCGTTCGGGCCGGTCTGGTTGATGTCGGCGCTCTTCATCGCATTCAGGTCTTGTGAAGTCGGTGTGGCCGGCAGGTCGTCTGTTGCCTCCACGATGCCCAGGAGATCGAACATTCCCGACCAGCTGACCGCGGGCCTGCCCGTGGCGATGCTGGCCTCCACGACGAGATTGCCGCCCGCCGAACCTCCGAAGAATGCCAGCTTGCTGCGATCGAACGACCAGTCCGACGCGAGAGCCCACTTCGCTGCGGCCTGCACGTCGTCTCTGCTGGCCGGGAATGTGGCATCCGGCGCCTCTCGATAGTTCGGCGCGAAGACGATGTAACCGGCGTCGACCAGCTTCGTCGCCAGCGACAGCTCTTTGCTCTTGTCGCCCCGAAACCACCCGCCGCCGTGCACCAGCACGATGGCTGCGCGCGCACGATCGGCATCGTCGGAGATGCTCCTGTCGTACACGTCGAGCAGCAGGGGCGTCGACCCCACGACTCCGTACTCGACGTCTCGGTTCACTGTTGGCTCGTCGGACATGGGTGGCCTTCCTCTCGGCTGGCAGCGGTTGCGGCGCTGAGACGAGCCTAGAATCCGGCCTCGCTGTGAACCATGGCCCTGCTGGGGTCACCTAGAGCAGAGGCTCAGCCCTTCGGAGCAGTGTTCAGCGCCGCCGCCGCGCGGATCACGGCCTGGAACGCCTCCGCATCCACCATGTCGCCCTCGTGCAGGTCGATCGCCCGCCGCACGCCCGCGCCCATGGCGAGCAGCCCCTCGGGATCGGGAAGCGCCGACCCCTTCGGGAACGTGAACTTGACCTTGTCTTTATAGGTCTCGCCGGTGCAGATGAGCCCGCCAAGGCTCCACGTCGCGACGCCGAGAGGATTCGAGGGCTTCACCCATTTGGTCTCTTCGACGACGTCGGGCTCGGCCTCGAGAATCAGGTTCCGGATGCGCGAGAGCATGTCGCCGCGCCAGTCGGGAAAGGCGGCGATGATCTTGTCTACGTCGGGTGATGGCATGCAACGACTGTAGCCACACCTCGCCAACGGGGTCGACTTGCTCCTGCCGTAGCGTCATGTGGTCTTCTTGAAGCACGTCCCATCCCGCTCCGAGAGGTATGCCATGCACCCGTTCCCGACCCCGCCCCGTCAGGTTCCGATCGGCGACGCCGCGGCGTTCGTCGGCATCACTCCCCGAGCGATCCGCCACTACCACCAGATCGGCCTGCTCCCCGAGCGCGAGCGGGGCAGCGACGGCCGCCGCCGTTACGGCTACGCGGAGATCATCCGGCTGCTCTGGATTCGCCGCATGGCCGACGCCGGGATAGCCCTCGACGACATTCGCGACGCGTTCGACGGTGCCGCACCAAGCGGCGCCGACGGTGAGGACGAGGTCGCAGCCGTGCTCGCACGGTTGGAGGACACTCTTGCCGCGCAGGAGGCCGAGCTGCAGCGGAAGCGGTCCTCGGTGCAGCGCATGCGCGCACTCGGCAGTCGGCTGGGACTGCTCGACGATCTCGTCTCCGGCCGCCTCGAAGGCGCGCCCGAGGGCTCGCTGCGCCAGGACGACCTCGACGTGCTGCTGGTCACCGAGCGGATCTTCGGTCCGCTCGGCGCCGTCATGCAGGCAGGCCGCTTCCTCGCGCTGGCCGCCGATCCGGCGCTGCGAGCGGAGTCCGACCGCGTCGACGCCGCCGAGGAGGCCTTGGACGACACGGTCGCCGTCGACGACCCCCGGGTGGAGCAGGTGGCGGCCGAGCGGAGCGCCTTCGAGACCGCGTTGATGCGCGTCATCGCGGAGTCTGGTCAGCTGGAGGAAGACGACGCTATCTTCGACGCGTGGGACGAGCTGCATCCGCCCGAGGGCGTCGACGCGGCGCCCGCCCCTGACCCGGCAGAGGGCTCGCGCGCGAGGAGCGCGGCGGAGATCATCCGGAGCATGCCCTACGACTTCTCCCCTGCCCGCCTGCGCAGCATGGAACTGGCGGTGCAACTCGGTGCGTCGGCGGCGCTGGAACACTGAGTGGGCCGGAATGCTACCCGCGCCGCGCCGGGTCGGTGACTCTATGCATGATCGTGGCCGTCGCGCGTCGGCTCAGCAGCCGGATGGGCGTCACCCCGATGCGATTGCTTCGCCCGTCGATCACGCTCGGGCCGGGATTCCGTCTCTCGAGGTGGGACAGCGCGGTGGCCACCACGTCGGCCGCCGTGCGCATGCGCGCGCCCGCGGTGGCGTCATCCGTGCCGACGACGGCGTTGAACTCTGTGCTGGTCGCGCCGGGCGAGAGCGCGAAGACGGTGACTCCGGAGCTCCGTGTCTCAGCCCAGAGCGACTCCGTGAAGCTCAGCACGAAGGCCTTCGCGGCGCCGTAGACCGCCATCCGCGGGGTGGGCGCGTACGCGGACATACTGGCGACGTTGATGAGGAAGCCCTGGCCGGCCTCGAGCATGCCGGGGAGAAACGTGGAGCTGAGCTGAACCGGTGCGCTGACGTCGACGGCGATTTCCCGACTGAGTCGCTCGGGGTCCTCCTGCGCGAAATCGCCGAACGTGCCGAAGCCGGCGTTGTTGATGACGCCTGACACCCGCAGGCCGGCCTCGGTGATCGCAGACGAGAGATCGATCGCTGCCGAGGGGGATTCGAGGTCCTGAACTATCGCGGTGATGGTCACGCCGTGCGCGGCCTCGAGCTCGGATGCGAGTGCGTCGAGCCTGTCTCGACGTCGTGCGACCAGCACGAGGTCGGCACCGCGGGCGGCCAACGCCCGCGCGAAGGCTGCGCCGATTCCCGAGGACGCGCCGGTGATCAGCACGGTCTGCGTGCGGTAGTCGATTGCGGGCATGGGTGGCTCCAATGAGTGAACGGGCGGTCGCTATCTGCAAACGCATCGTCAACCTATGCCTAGCTGGCACTCGGTGTCAATCAGGCATCTGGGCTACACTCAACGGGTGAGCATCGAAACGAGCCTGTGGCAGCGGTCGCGCCGTGCGGCCTACGAGGAGATCACCAGCGTCGCGATGGGCCTGTTCCTCGAGCAGGGCTTCGAGCCGACGACGATCGACCAGATCGCGTCGTCGGCCGGCATCTCCCGGCGGTCGTTCTTCCGATACTTCGGCACCAAAGAAGACATCGTGCTGGGTGATCTGGCCAGTCAAGGCGAGCTCGTTTTGGCGGCGCTCGAGCGGATTCCGCCCACGGTGGGTCCCTGGGAGGCCCTGCGGGAGGCTCTCCACGCGGTCGACGCGCTCACCATCGACCCCGAGGTCACCCTGAAGATCGCCCGCATGATGTACCAGACGTCGTCGCTGCGATCCCGCAGCATCGAGAAGCATCTGCACTGGCAGGCTCTGCTGGTGCCTGACATTCGGCGGCGACTGGGCATCGCTGAAGACGACGTGACGAATCCGGCACCGGCCGCGATCGTGGCGAGCGCGATCGCGTGTCTGGATGCCGCGGGTGAGGTCTGGGTGGAGGGCGACGGTCTGGCAGACCTCGCTTCGCTCTACGACCAGGCGGTGGCGGGAGTGCGCGGCACCTCCTGACCGTGCCGCACGCGCACAATGGACACGTGCCACACCGTCAGTCCGACCCGCAGAACGAGCCGCACGAGAAGGTGTGCGCATCCTGCGGTCGGCCGATGCAATGGAGAGCGAAGTGGGCCCAGAACTGGGCCGAGGTGAAGTACTGCTCCGACAGCTGTCGGCGCCGTGGCGTGACCGATACCGACAGGCGGCTCGAGGCCACCGTCGTGAGACTCGTCTCCGAGCGTCAGGATGCGCCCGTCACCCCGGAGCTCGTGGCACGAACCGCGGCGCCCGATGACTGGCAGCCGCTCTACGAACCTGCCCGCCGCGCCGCACGACGGCTCGCGCACCGCGGCGAGGTCGACATCGTGCAGAACGGTCGTGCCGTCGACCCGGGCTCGGTGCGCGGGCCGTTCGCCATTCGGGCAAGTCGAGGCGCCGAGATGGCTAGACAACCGGGCCCCGTTGGATGAGGATCGACACGAAACCGCGCAGCACCGCTGAACGGATCCACAACACGGAAATAAAGGAGCAGACCATGGCCGATCTCGAAACCCAAGCAGCGCTCTCCGAAGCACGCAAAGCCGCAAGTGCTGCGAGCTACGACATCCAGAAACTCCCCGAGGATTCCGTCGAGCGCCAGGCGCTTCACAACCTCCTCACCGCCGTCGACTACCTGATTCAGGCCGCAGACGCATCGGAGTGAGGCGGGGCGAGTGGCGCCCTCAGTCACCTCCGGGTCGCTGGGTACTATCAACAGGTCGGCTCAAGAGGGAGACTCCAGATGGCGCTCGAATATCCTGTCAACTACGACGTCGTGATCATCGGAGCGGGCCCCGGGGGCGAGGACAGCGCCATCCCCCTGCTGGCCGCAGGCCTGTCTGTGGCCCTGGTCGAGATGGAGCTCGTGGGCGGCGAGTGCTTCAACTGGGCCTGCGTGCCGAGCAAGGCCATGCTGCGCGCCGGACACGCACTGCGCTCGGCGGAACGGCTGCCCGGGGCTCGAGAGTCGATCACCGAACCCTTGAACGGTTCGGCAGTGCTGAGCCATCGCGACGACGTCGTTCTGCACCACGACGACAGCACCGTCGTCGATGAATTCGTCGACGCCGGGGCGGTATTCATTCGAGGGCGTGCCCGTCTCGTCGGACCCCGTCGTGTCGCCATCATCACTCCCGACGGCGAAGTAGAGGTAGAGGCAACACACGCGGTGATCCTGGCCACGGGTTCTACGCCGACGATTCCGGATATTCCTGGACTGCGGGAGTCGAAGCCGTGGACGAACAGAGAGGCGACCTCCGCTTCGGTGATTCCGAAGAAGCTGGTTGTTCTGGGCAGCGGAGCCGTCGGATTGGAACTGGCGCAGGCGTGGCGTTCGCTGGGCAGCGAGGAAGTCGTGGTGCTCAACAGAAAGGCGGCTCTGCTTGCTTCGCACGAACCATTCGTCGGCGACCTGGTTCTCGAGGGGCTGATCGCGACAGGTGTGCAGGTGCGGTTCGGCGTTCAACTCGTCGGAGTCAGGCGTCAGGCCGACGGCCGTCTCCTGCTCGAACTCGATGATGGAACTTCCGAAGAGGCAGACGAATTGCTCGTGGCAGCGGGCAAGGTCCCGGCGACCGTCGACCTCGGTCTCGACACCGTGGGCCTCGTCGCCGGCGACTTCATCGACGTCGATGACCAGATGCGAGCACGAGGCTCTGAATGGTTGTACGCAATCGGCGACGTGAACGGTCGCGCCCTGTTGACGCACCAGGCCAGTTATCACGCTCGGATAGCGGCAGCGTCGATCATCGCGAAGAGCCGCGGCGTCGAGTCCGACTTCATCGACGAGATCAATAGCACGGCGGTGCCGCAGGTCATCTTCACCGATCCGGAGGTCGCGTCCGTCGGCCTCACGCTCGAGCAGGCACTGAAGAAGGGGCTTCGTGCGCGCAAGGTCGAGGTCGATCTCGGAGCGGTACTCGGGGCGAAGCTTCACGCCAAGGACTATCGCGGACGCGTCAGTTTCGTCATCGACGAAGACCGTGACGTCGTGGTCGGCGCGACCTTCGTCGGACAGGACGTCGCCGACATGGTGCATGCCGCGACGATCGCCATCGTCGGCGAACTGCCCCTCCGCACGCTTCGTCACGCGATTCCGAGCTTTCCGACCATGAGCGAGGCCTGGCTCGAACTGAGGTGAAACGCGCCTTCCTGTCGGCTGAGGAGTAATCTCGCTCGCATGTGCAGGAACATCCGAGTACTCCACAATTTCGAGCCGCCGACCACCGACGATGAGGTGCACGAAGCGGCGCTGCAGTTCGTGCGCAAGGTCAGCGGATCGACGCACCCTTCTCGCGCGAACGCCGAGGCGTTCGAGCAGGCCATCGAGGAGATCGCGGAGGCGACGCGGCGACTGCTCGACGGCCTCGTCACGAACGCCCCGCCCAAGAGCCGCGAGCTCGAGGCGGTCAAGGGCCGGGAGCGGCACGAGAAGCGAATGGAACGAGAGGTGCGCATCCGCACGGCGAGTGCATAGGGTGCCGCGCCAGCGCACACGCTTCGTTCGCACCGAGAGGCCGCCGCGGTTGTCCCGGCGTCGACCTGCCACAGATTGCGCAGATCTGGCTGGGGAGCAGCATTCTCTGACAGATCGCCGCCGGTCTGCGCGGTCGACTTGCCGCAGAACGCGCAGATTCAGGCTGAAAAGAGCATTTTGTGGCAAGTCGAGGCGACGAGCGTGCGGCCGATGTGCTCAGACCGCGGCGAGGAATCGCTCGAGGGTCGAGGCGAACTCCTCTGCACTCTCGATCTGAGGCATGTGCCCCGCGTCGGCGAACACGGTGACCTGCGCCTGAGGCAGCGCCGCACGCGCAGCAGCGAGATGAGAGGACGGCAGGATGCGGTCGCGCGTGCCCCACACGAGCAGCACGGGCCGGTCGTGCGCCGCGATCTGCGACAGGAGCGCCTGCCGCCACGGGGCCTTGATGCCCCGGAGGGTGCCGAGGTCGCGGGCGATGTCGAGCGTCGTGCGCGAGTGCCCCTGCCGCTGCGATAACCGGAACCCGCGCGCGATACGCGCATCCGTCGCGTGCTTCGCATCAGCGAACACCGCCCGCACGGCAGCCCTGGCCGTGCCGAGCCGGGGAAGCGCGAGCACTTCGCCGAGCAGGGGCACCGTGAGCAGGCGCAGGGCGAGAGTCACCTCCGAGCCGAAGCCCGCGCTGTCGACCAGCACCAGCGCCGAGACGCGGTCGGCGTTCTCTGCGGCGAACTGCATGGCCACCGCTCCTCCGAGCGAATTGCCCACGACGGGGATGGCGTGGGTCACCCCGACCGAGTCGAGGAACGCAGGGAGCACTGCGGCGAGCCGCTTCAGCGTCGCCCGGCCAGTCAGTCGTTCCGAGTAGGCGAATCCGGGCAGGTCGAGGCTGTACACCGTGTGCCGCGCGGAGAGCAGCTCGTGCTGCTCGTTCCAGTCGTCGAGGCTCTGACCGATGCCGTGCAGCAGAAGGACGGCCGGGCCTGAGCCGGTAACCCGATACCGGATGCGCCGGCCGTCGACCTCGACGGTGGCCATGCCCGGTCGATCGAGCAGCACACGTCGATCGCCCTCGCCCGACCGCTCCAGGCCGGGCGGCGTGCGCTCGCCGGCGAAGCCGAAGCGCACGGAATCCGTCACCCTGCCGGTGCGCAGCAGCACGAAGTCGCGCACATAGTTCTGGTGCAGGCGCCACGGCGCGCGTTCTCCCTGCTTCGGCAACGACCGGATGCTGCGGCGCACGTATCCCGCCGCGAGGTCGATCAGCGGGGTGAGCTGGCCCGCGACCACGGCGGAGTCGGCCCGAGGCGTGACGCTCGAGTACCCGTGCCGGTCCATGAACCTGAGCAGCCTCGCGACGTAGTGGGCCACGAGGTCTGCCTTCAATGTCCAGGAGGCGTTGGTGTAGCCGATCGTCATCGACATATTGGGGACGCCGGCCAGCATCATGCCCTTGTAGGCGAGGGTCTTCGACACGTCGACGTCGCGCCCGTCGACGACCAATCGCATCCCACCGAGATACAGCAGGCTGAGGCCGGTGGCGGTCACGATGACGTCGGCGTCGACGTGCCCGCCATCCGCCAAGTCGATTCCGTAGGGGGTGATCTGGTCGATGCGGCCGGTCACGATTTCGGCCTTGCCGCGGCGGATCGCAGAGAAGAGATCGCCGTCGGGGATTGCGCACAGGCGCTGATCCCACGGCTCGTAGGTGGGAGTGAGGTGCGGGTCGATCGCGAAGTTCGCCGGAAGCCGTTGCGCGGCCGCCTTGCGCAGGATGCCCTTCATCGCCTCGGGCCGCCGACGCGCGAACTGGTAAGTCAGCTGTGAGAAACCGATGTTCTTCGCCCGCACCAGCGCGTAGGCGAGGCGCTCGGGTATCCGGCCCCTCAACCTGTCGGCAAGACGGTCGACCGACGAGACCGAGGCGATGTAGGTGGGGGAGCGCTGAAGCATCGTGACGTGCTCGGCGCGTTCGGCCATCGACGGCACGAGGGTGACCGCAGTGGCTCCGCTGCCGATGACCACCACGCGGCTGCCCGCGTAGTCGAGGTCGGCGGGCCAGTTCTGCGGGTGGACCACACGGCCACTGAACGACTCGAGCCCGGGGAGCTTCGGCGTGTAGCCCTGGTCGTAGCGGTAGTAGCCGGAACAGACCTGCAGGAACGAACACGTGATGGTGACCGTCTCACCCTGGTGGTCGCTCTGCGTGAACTCGGCACCCGGGGGCGTGCGCACCACGGTGAGGGTCCAGAGCGAGTCGGCACTCGACCAGGATGCCGAGACGACACGGTGGTTGAGACGGATCGCGGGCTCCAGCCCCTCGTCGGCGACGGTCGAGGTGATGTACTCGCGGATGGCGTCGCCGTCGGCCAGCGCTCGCGAGTCTCTCCAGGGGCGGAACGAGTAGCCGAGCGTCGACATGTCGGAATCCGAGCGCACGCCGGGGTAGCGGAACAGGTCCCAGGTGCCGCCCACCGCATCGCGGGACTCGAGGATCAGAAACGTCTTGTCGGGGCAGTCGCGCTTGAGGATGCTCGCGGCGCCGATGCCGCTGAGGCCTGCCCCGACGACCACCACGTCTACGTGAACCACCATGACGACCACTCTACTCGACGCCGTGTCGAGTTAGTCAACACAGTGTTGAGAGAAGTGCTAGCGTGGAGTCATGGCCGAACGATCGCGACGTGCATCCCGCCCCTCCGGCGACGACCGGCAGGAGGCGATCCTCGTCACGACGGAGGCGCTGCTTCAGTCGCGGGACTTCGACAGCCTCTCGATCGACGAGCTGGCGAAGGGCGCCGGCATCTCTCGCCCGACCTTCTACTTCTACTTCGCCTCGAAAGAGGCGGTGCTGCTCGCCCTTCTCGACCGGGTCATCCGGCAGGTGGAGGGTCGCGTCGCAGCGCTGTCACGCGAGTTCGAGGCCGACCCCGCCTCGGCCTGGCGTCGCTCGATCGCGGCCTTCGTCGAAGTCTTTTCCGAGCACCGCGCTGTCGCTACCGCCGCCATGGCCGTGCGCTCGCGTAATACCGAGGTGCACGACCTCTGGTCGCGCTCGATGCTCAGCTGGGTCGATTACACGGCCGAGGTCATCGAGGCCGAAAGGGCCCGCGGGGCCGCGCCCACAGGCATCCATGCTCGTGATCTCGCGGCGTCGCTGAATCTCATGAACGAGCGCGTGCTGCTCGCGGCGGCCACCGGCGAGCATCCGGCCGTGACCGCCGGCGCCGAACTCGACGTTCTCGTCGACGTGTGGGTGCGCAGCATCTACGGCGTCATCCCCGTTTCTCACTAAAGGAGCACCACCATGCAAGCCATTCAGAACGTCACCGTCATCGGCACCGGAGTGCTCGGGTCGCAGATCGCGTATCAGGCCGCCTTCCACGGATTCGCCGTGACCGCGTACGACGTCACCGACGAGGCGCTCGAGCACGCCCGCACGCGCATAGCCCAGCTGGCGCCGGTGTACGTGGCCGACAAGGTGGCCGGAGCCGCCGCGGAGTCGACCGAAGCGGCGGCCAACGGCATCCGGTATTCGAGCGACCTAGCCGAGGCCGTGGCCGATGCCGATCTCGTGATCGAGGCGGCGCCGGAGAGCATCGACATCAAGCGCGACCTCTACCAGCGGCTCGCCGATGCGGCGCCGCAGAAGACGATCTTCGCCACCAACTCGTCGACGCTGCTGCCCAGCGACCTGAAGGACTTCACCGGGCGCGCCGACCGCTTTCTCGCGCTGCACTACGCGAACCAGGTCTGGCGGCAGAACACGGCCGAGATCATGGGCACGACCGACACTGATCCGGATGTCTACCGCTCGGTGGTCGACTTCGCCGAACGCAGCGGACTCGTGCCGATCGAGCTGAAGAAGGAGAAGGCGGGCTACGTTCTCAACTCCCTGCTGGTGCCGCTGCTCAATGCCGCGGCCGGTCTCGTTCTTCAGGGCATCGCCGACCCGGAGACCGTCGACAAGACGTGGCGCATCGGCACGGGAGCACCCGTCGGGCCGTTCCAGATCTACGACGTCGTCGGCCTCACGACCGCCTACAACATCGCGTCGGCGAACCCGGAGGCGGGCTCGCAGGCGTGGGCCGCGTACCTCAAGACGAACTTCATCGACCAGGGCAAGCTGGGCGTCGCGACGGGCGAAGGGTTCTACCGGTACTAGACCGCAGCTGTAGTGGGCGTCGCCGGCGTCGCCTACGCAACGACAGTGCGTCGAGCTCGAAAGAAATCGGCAACGGTAGTCCAGCCAATATCTCCGACAGGAGAAAGTGCCGCTGAGGGATCCCCCACGGGCGCAGAAGCTGCGTGCGCAGGAGACCACATCGGAACCGCGTGGAAGACCGCCTGAGCGTGCTCGCGGTAACCTGACGCATGGCTCTCACCGCGGCACATCCTGGGGTCGTCCGCTGGCGCAGAATGCTGTGGATCACCGACCCAGACGCACAGGACGCGAAGCGCCCGCCAGAGGGACCGCCTCGGCGCAGTGGCAGCCTGTGGGCGTACTTGATCGTCGCCGGGGTGTTCACGCCGGTTATCTTGCTGCCGATCTATGTGCCGTGGAAGGTTCAGCAGCTTCTGGGCGGTTGGGTGCCGGGG
The DNA here is from genome assembly GCF_001422695.1 of Agreia sp. Leaf244. Taxonomy (NCBI): domain Bacteria; kingdom Bacillati; phylum Actinomycetota; class Actinomycetes; order Micrococcales; family Microbacteriaceae; genus Agreia; species Agreia sp. Leaf244. Next base: position 284,842 of record NZ_LMLX01000004.1, read on the forward strand.
GCTGACTCCGGAACGGGCTTCAAGGGGATTCTTTGTGCCTCCGCCCTGATAGTGCTTGTCGTGATCGCCTTCTTCACGTATTGGAAACCCGCGAAACCCATTCAAGGTGTGCTCGCTCGCACGCGAGTCGCCGTAGGTGTGTTTGCCGAGGTCGGTGTTCAGGTGCATGATGACATGCCGTGGGCCGATCTCTGGAACCTCGCGGACGCAATCCAGACGCTGAATGACAAGGCGACGGAAGAGTTCGTGGCACGCGAAGCGGGGGACCGCGCTGAAGCATCCCGGATCCGCTCCAGCGTCGAGACGCAAATCGTTCGCGCGAGGCGGGCGGCTCGGAAGCTCCGTGTTGAACCCGACCTCAGTTTCTTCGACGACGTACCGACTTCGTAGTGCGGACTGGACTGAACTCAGCGACTAAAACTAGGTCCCGCTCACCGCTTCCTCATCTTCCGCAACGTCCTTCTGCACCGCGAACTGCGTGCGGTGCAGCTCCTCGTACCGCCCTCCCGCAGCAAGCAGTTCGTCATGCGTGCCGCGCTCCACGATCGAGCCGTCTTCGACCACCAGGATCAGATCCGCGCTGCGGATGGTGGAGAGGCGGTGCGCGATCACCATCGCCCTCGCGACCTGGACATCGATCTTTCAATGCTCAATGTGACTGCAACTCCGACGCTCACGACAGCCTGAACGCAGAGAGCGGCCACAACTATGAATTGGGGGTCGCCTGGCAGGGGAAGTGGGAGGTTGTACACAAGGGGAAGGGTCAGAGTCTCGACTGCACCACTGATCACGAATATTCCTATCGAGGCAATGCCGATTTTGGCCACAGCCGGCCATCGCACTCTTCGCAGCATCAGCTGGACAAGGCTCATGGCCCCTGCTGAGATCGCGGCCGCTGGAAGTCCAAATAGGACCAAGTACTCGAGCAGGAGGATTACGCTGAAGCCCGCAAAACTCCAGTCCTCGGAAGTCCATCGGGAAGCGCTCGCCCCGAATGCCGCGAATGCGATCCCGACGCTTGACGCGAAGATCGCGAACGCCCAGGCAACGGCGACCGAACTCCGACTCGGAGCCCACTCTCGACTATGGGTTTCCACTTGCGGCCTCAATCCTGTGCAGTTAGCGGGCACTTGGTCGATGTTCTTGGCGGTACTCTTCCGGATGGCCAGAGATATGAAACCAGGACTTGAGATCGTCTACTGGATTATTGCTGGCGGCGGCGCTGCGGTTGTCATCCGGGAGAGATGATCGTCTCTATGCGACGACCGGGGTCTTTTTCGGCCAGAGGGTGTAGCCAATTGCCCGAACGAGTTCCACGGCGGCGATTATGCCGAGGATGCCAAACATCGAGGTCAGCGCTGCTGAACGTTGTGGATCACTGGCGATGGCAATGAGCAGCCAGAGAACGCTTGCTGCGATTGCGAGTGCGATGCCCGTTCGCACCACGTCCCGCCAGCATTCTGCGGTGTAGGCCGATTCGTATCGTTTCGTCGGGGCGGGGCCGTCGGCGAAACGGTGGGCGAAGCGAGTATCCGCCCATTGGATCATTTTGTGGCCGTAGGCGACGGAGACGCCCAAGTAGATCGCGGCGAGACCGTGCGCGAATGTTGCGGTCGATCCGCGGCTCAGGTCGATCGCGTTCGCAGCCAACAGGATCAGATCAAGTACCGGTGTGAGTGCTAGCAGCACAAGCCCGAGGCGTCGCCTTTTCAGAGGGTAGCGGGCGACAAGGCCCCCCAGGATGACGACCCAGAAGCCGACTTCGCAGGCAATGATGATGGCGAGAATGACGTGGCTCCTTGTCGGTACGGTCGTGCTACCAAAAAACTAGCACGGTCGTGCTAATGTCGACAAATGCCGCGACTGATAGACCGTGGCCAACGCAAGATCGAGTTGGCCGAAGCGGTCTGGCGCGTCATCCGGGAACGCGGGATCGGCGCTGTGTCAGTGCGAATAGTTGCCGAGGAAGCGGGCGTGGCTGTCGGTTCACTCAGACACCTGTTCCCCAATCGGGCGGGACTGCTTCGCTATTCGGCGGAGCTGATGGCTCAACGCGCAACAGAGCGCATACGCGGCCTCGCACCGGCCTCGGACCCCATCACGCAGGCCGAGAACGTCATCCGAGAACTATTACCGTTGACGCCAGACAGTCGCACTGAGCTCGAGGTCAACCTGGCCCTCATCGCAGAGACTCCCGCTCTGCCGGAGCTGTCGGATGTGCGCGATGCCGCGACCGCGGAGTTGTTTGGAGTGTGTCAACTGATAGTCGCTGGGCTGCAGGGCGGGCCACGGCCGACTCAGGAACTCGTCGCACGGAGGCTCCATGCTCTTCTCGACGGGGTCGCTCTTCACCTACTGACGCAGCCCGCCGGCTCCGACATAACGTGGGCAACGCAGATCATCCGGGCCGAGATCGAGCACATAGCAGCCAGCTGAGGAGGGTGCCGCGCTACCCGGCCAGGAGAGCGGCCCCGACAGTCCACCCGTTCGCGAAAACGTGGACGATGATGTTGGCCGTCAGATTCCGGTATCGCCACCACATGATGCCGAGAAATAGCCCGAACGAGCCTTGAACGACAATGACGCGTGCGACGTCGATGAAGAAGTCGCCTGTCCCGTGCGAACCGAGATGCATGAGCGCGAACGCGAGGGAGGCGATCACGATTCCCGACCATGCCCCGAGCCCGGCTTCCAGTCGAGTCTGAAGCCACCGTCGGTAGAAGAGTTCCTCGCCAACTCCTGCTGTCAATGCAGTAGCGACCGCAGCAGTGACAACGACAGCTGGATCCAGACCTGCAATCGCAAAGGTTGGATTCCACGGTGCGACCTGCGACAAAACGGTCCAGATCACGATCACGATCGCCGGAGCCCACCACCGCGCAGCGCTCTTGTCGAAGTCGATGTGCACACCTCGGCGGACCAGAAGCATGACTACAGCGGGAAGGATGATGAGAAGGATGAGCTTGCCGAGAATGTACAGCTCGCCTTGAAGTGGAATCATCGCGCAGGCTAACGGGAAGAGCGCGGCCAGCACCAGCAGTACCACGGTCGTGATGACAAACGGTCGTCGTTCTCTCACGACGGCGGTGCGCGGACGCGAACGCCGTGGGATCAGAAGGACCAGCGCAATTCCCACCGCCGATGGAAGGAGCGTCACCCAGTACGAGATTGCCTTCGCGCCCGGATCCGACGAGACCGCGGTACCCAGGGGCGAAACGATAAGCAAAGTCGTAAAACTGACGGTCCAGAGAACGGCCCCAGCGATCACCACCCAGAAGCCGAGCGACCGGGATCCTCGAATCGAACATGGCAGCATTCAATCGACCCTAGTGCTCGAGGTATGACCGGTCGCCAGGCGGCTCGGCGCGCAACAGCAGGGCCTGGAGATCGACTGGAGCGGGTCGACACCGACGGAGTCTCACCGGATGCGGATCACGAACGGGTCGATGACCGCCCAGGTCGCTCCCGGCGCCTCGAGGTGGGGGAGGTGTCCTGCGTCGGCGATCACGGCGAACTCTGCGCCGGGCATGGCGCGAGCGACAGCCTGGCCGTAGGCGGGCGTGACGATGCGGTCGCTGGCGCCGAACACGACGAGAGTCGGTACGGTGATCGCGTCGAGGCGTTTGAGGAGTGTCGCGTCGCTGATGCCGCGACCCGCGATGGCGGCCATGGTCTCGCCGTTGGACTGCTGGATGGCGCGCTGTTCGTCGGTGAATGTCGTGGGGTCCCGGTATCCGAGCTCGGCGTTGTGCCAGGCCGCCTCGGCGAGTTGGCGGGCATCGAGCGCGAAGAAGTCCGCCCCCGGCTCGCCCTCGACCACGGCGCCGACGCCGTCGATGTCGATCACGGCACCGATCAGGTCGGCGTAGCGATCGTCGGCTGCGGATTGGATTGCCATCTCGAGTGCGATCCAGCCGCCGATCGACGACCCGACCACCACGACGTCGCGCTCGCCGCGCTCGAGAAGGCTTTCGAGGTACGCGGTTGCGAGCTGGGCGACGGATGCGATGTCGTCGGGTCTGCTCGTGCCGTTCCATCCCGGGTGGGTCGGGGTCAGAACGTGCATGGTCGCGGCGAGGTGGCCGGCGATCGGCGCGACGGTCTGGGGGCCGCCGCCGCCGTGCAGCACCAACGCGGTGCGCGCATCCGGATCGCCGGACTCGACAATGGTCGTGTTTTGGGGGAGTGAGGGAGTCATCATGTACCTATCTCAATATGTTTATGTACTGGTATTGATACGCTAACACGATGACGACGAATCTGGAATTGCTGGGGCAGGCGATCAAGCAGGCGCAGTACCGCAATCACCGCACGATGGATGCAGCCCTGCACGAAGTCGGGGTGAGCCTGGTGCAGTGGGACGCACTGCGCGCGATCGACCGCATGCCCGGCGCATCCGGTCACGATCTGGCGGTGGCGACTTTTCAGAGCGATCAGGCGTTCGGCACACTGGCGAACCGACTCGTCGACCGAGGGTTCATCTTGCGCACAGCGGGGCGCGGGCGGCGCATCGAACACGCCCTGACCGACTCGGGGCGGGATGCTCTGCGAGACGGGCACCGCGTCGCCGCGCACGTGCTCGAAGACCTCTTCGCCCCTCTCGACGAGGAGCAACGCTCCACGCTCGAGCGTGTTCTGAAGAGGCTCGTGCACGAACAGTAGGGTGTCGCCCGGCGCTATCGCGCGAGCTGGTCCTCGAGGAACGCGGGACGTGCGAGTGTGATCGCCGGGATGCACGCCACCATTGCGACGGCGACCAGAAAGAGCAGCGGCACGGTCCAGCCGCCGCTCGCGTCGTGCAGCAGCCCGACGAGCAGCGGACCGAGCGCGCCGAGGGCGTACGCCACACCTTGGGCGAAGCCGCTGAGCGCGACTGTGCCCTCGTGTGTACGGGTGCGCGCATTGATCAGTACGAGACTGATCGGAAACAGTATCGAACCGCCGCCTATGAACAGGACCCATAGCAACGTGAGCGATTCGGGGAAGAGGAGCAGCCCGAGGTAACCGAGTACGAAGCTCGCGATACCCGCGGCGATCAGCCAGCCGACGTTGCGAAGTCGTGCGACCAGGAGGGGTGCGACAAGTGCGCCGGGCACGCTGACGACACCGGTCAGGGCGAGGAGGAGACCGGCTTCCGTGGGCGTCGACCCGGCGATGTCACCGAGGATTTCAGGCAGCCATGCGAAGGCCGCATAAGTGCAGATCGTGCTCGTCGAGAACAGCGCCGTGATCGCCAAGGCTACGCGCGACCGCCATAAGCGCGTGATCAGGGAGGGCGATGGTGAATCGATGGCGGCAAAATCCGAGAGTCCTCGGCGATGTTCCCTGGCAATGATCACGACCCACGGAACGAGCGCGATGATCGAGGTGACAGACCAGACTCCGAGTGAGAAGCGCCATCCGAACTGACCGGATATCGGCGCCGCGAGAGCGGCGGGCAGCGCGGTGCTCACGCCGACGATGCACGCATACAGAGCTGTCAGCAACGCGACCCGGTCGGGAAAGTACCGGCGAACAATCGACGGTAAGAGCACGTTGCCGATGCCCGTGCCGGCGAACGCGATGATGCTGCCGACGAGCAGCACCTCGAACGACGACGCGAAAGAGCGAACGAGGTGGCCCGCAGTCATGAGCACCAGAGCGAGCACGATGCCGCCGTCGATTCCGAGGCCGCGAGCGACGCGTGGCGCCATGAATCCGGATACGGCGAACAGCACGGGCGGCAGCGTTCCGAGCAGCCCGACGTCGATGTTCGAGATCGGGATGTCCACGCGGATGTCGCCGATGATCGGCGATATCGCCGCGACCGCCTGGCGCAAGGTGAATGCCACGAGCACAATGCCCAGCAGAGCGGCCGTGCGTCCCGCCCACATGGGAAGGCGGTGGTTGTCGGGCATCTTGCGAGTCTAGGGTCGTGTCGACGAGCTGCTCAGGCGACAGCAATAACGCACGCGGCATTCACCAGCAGGAATGTCGGCGATGTTGCGGGCCGTCAGCGTCGTGCCCACGCCGCTCGCTAGATGTCGAAGACCACGACCTCCGCAGCCGCTTCTCTGATGAGTCTCCCCACCGGCACGTGCTCGGGGTGCGGAAGGTAGTGGTCGCGGGCGTCCTCGTCGACGAAGGTCACGACGAAGCCGTAGTCGAAGCCGTGCTCGAGACCCTCAGGACTCGTTGAGGGCCCCTCGGTGAGAGACATGACTCCGTCGACGAGGTGTTGCAACGCGCGGACGCGTGCGCGAACCTCTTCTCGCTGCCTGTCGTCTGCGTCTGGTGACCAACGTACGAGAACAATGTGGGTGACAGTCATGGATACATCATCGCCTCCCAACGGGCGCAGTGCTTCCTGCACGGCGAACGGGGTGCGGTGCGATTCCTCGCCCGATCCCTTCAGGGAGTGACGGCGACCCCTCTGTGCCCTAGCGTTGAGCCACGGCGTCAGGTCAAGGATGTTCGCGCTCGGGGGGATGGACCTATGAACGATGACACGCCCGCGAACGCGCGAGCACGAGCCGCCCGGGTGCGGCCGGCCCGTGATCTCGCTGCGGAGGCACGGGAGCACGCGGGCGTTCGGGCGACATTCGTGAAACACGCGCTGACCAGGCTGCCCCTGATCGGTGTGCTCGTGATTACGATCAACCTCTTCGTGCAGGTGCGTGGAGACGTCGGGCTCGCTGTCGCGGTGGCCCAGAATCTCACATTCGGCGGCCTGCTCGTGGTCGTGCTGCTCAATCTCGCGATCTACATCATGGTCGGAATCATGGTGGCGGCAATGCCTCTGGTGTTCGACTCCGAGTACAACTTCTGGACAAGGGTGGTCGGCGCCGCGGTGGTGGCGATGCTTGGTGCCGTGATTTTCTGCACGGCACCATGGGTACTGCTGGCGGGACTCGTGGTGGTACTCGTTGTGGTCGGAATCACCGTGCTTCATGGGTACCGCAAACCTGACACACCGCTCACCCCAGAAACGGTCAAGACGGTTTTGCAGCGGGCCACGCCGCCCATCGATTCCGGCCTACGCTCCCTTTGGGCGGAGGGTCGCGCGATGCTTCGGCTGGTTTCTCCCGGCTCTGCGCCGCCGACCCAGGTCGAGCAGGAAATCGAAATCGAACCCGAACCCAAGACGTTTGCGGCGGTCGCCGAGGAGTGGAACGCGCGAACGGTTGTCATCAGGGAGCCGCGGTCGAAGTCAGTCACCCGGCTCGCCTTCGTCGGCATCATTGGGTTCATCACACTGTTCGGCATCAACATCTTGACCCAGCCGATCCGGTTCGCGCCGCTCGAACTGGTCTCAATCGACGAGGCTCCCGCCCAGCCGGGTTTCGTACTCATGCAAGGCTCGAATGGGGTCTTCGTTCCCGACCCGTGGGGGACGGCGCAGTTCGTCTCCGCCGCCGATGTCACCTCGCGGGAGCTGTGCGATGACACGCCCCAGTGGTGGTCGGTCTCGGTGCTGGATGTCCTCTCACCAGGACAGATGAGCGGTCCAGACTGCACGCTGCCCGGGGCGAAGTAAACGCCATGGCACTCATCGGTTCTCTCGCGCAGGAGATCGCGGAGGGCGTCCCGCAGAAGCGTTGATAGCTACAACGAGCTCCCGCTCACCGCTTCTTCCTCTTCCGCAACGTTCTTCTGCACCGCGAACTGCGTGCGGTGCAGCTCCTCGTACCGCCCTCCCGCAGCAAGCAGTTCGTCATGCGTGCCGCGCTCGACGATCGAGCCGTCCTCGACCACGAGGATCAGGTCCGCGCTGCGGATGGTGGAGAGGCGGTGTGCGATGACCATTGCCGTGCGTCCCTCGAGCGCCTCGCTGAGCGCTGCCTGCACGGCGGCCTCCGACGTCGAGTCCAGCGCCGCCGTCGCCTCGTCGAGGATGACGACGCGCGGCTGGGCGAGCAGAAGCCTCGCGATGGTCATCCGCTGGCGCTCCCCGCCGGAGAGTCGGTAGCCGCGCTCTCCCACCATGGTGTCGAGCTGGTCGGGCAGCGACCGGATGAGCGGCTCGAGCCGTGCGCGACGCACGGCGTCCCATACGTCGTCGGTGGATGCATCCGGTCTCGCGAGACGCAGATTCGAAAGGATGGTCTCGTGGAAGAGATGGCCGTCTTGGGTCACCATGCCCAGGGTGTGCCGCAGGGAGGCGAACGTGACGTCGCGCACATCCATGCCCGCGAGGCGCACGGCGCCGCTGTCGACGTCGTACAGGCGTGAGAGCAACTGCGCGATCGTCGATTTGCCGGCACCGGATGTTCCGACGAGGGCGACGGTCTGCCCCGGCTCGATCCTGAACGATACGCCGTGCAGCACCTCCTCGCCGCCGCGGGTGTCGAGTGTCGACACCTCTTCGAGGGATGCGAGCGACACCTTGTCGGCGGACGGGTACGCGAAGCGCACATCGTCGAACTCGACCGACACCGGGCCTTCGGGCACGGATGCGGCGTCGGGCTTCTCCTGGATGAGCGGTTCGAGATCGAGCACCTCGAAGACGCGCTCGAAGCTCACCACCGCGCTCATGATCTCGACTCGGGCGCTCGCGAGGCCGGTCAGCGGAACGTAGAGGCGGGTGAGGAGGAGCGCCAGGGTGACCACGTCGCCGGTGTCGAGCTGGCCGGCGAGTGCGAGGAAGCCGCCGAGTCCGTAGACGAGCGCGAGGGCGAGAGCCGACACGAGCGTCAGTGCGGTGACGAAGATGAACTGCAGCGTCGTCGAGCGCACTCCGATGTCGCGCACACGGGCGGCGCGCACGCGGAACTCCTCGGCCTCCTCGTCCGGCCTTCCGAACAGCTTGACGAGGGTGGCGCCGGGGGCCGAGAAGCGCTCGGTCATCTGCGTGCTCATGGCGGAGTTGTGATCGGCGGCCTCACGACGCAACGCGGCGAGGCGACTGCCCATGCGACGAGCGGGGATCAGGAAGATGGGCAGCATGATCACGGCGAGCAGGGTCACAAGCCAGGACGTGCTGAGCATCACGACCAGCGTGAGGATCAGCGCCACGAGGTTCGTGACGACGCCAGATAGTGTGCCGCTGAAGGCCTGCTGAGCGCCGATCACATCGTTGTTGAGGCGGCTTACGAGGGCGCCCGTTCGTGTGCGCGTGAAGAACGCGATCGGCATTTTCTGCACGTGGTTGAAGACGGCGGTGCGCAGATCCAGGATCACGCCTTCGCCGATTCGCGACGAGAACCAGCGAGTCACGAGTGACACACCCGCATCGGCCACGGCCACGAGGGCGATGACGACGGCGAGCCACACGATCGTGTTCACAGCGCCCCGCGCGACGATGACGTTGACCACCTGGCCGGCGAGCACGGGAGTCGCGACCGCGAGGAAGGCACCCACGACCGAGAGCGCGATGAAGATCACCAGCTTGGCCCGGTAGGGCACCGCGAACGTCAGGATGCGCCGCACGGACTCACGCGAGAAGCCGTGCTTATTGTCTTTGGCGCTCGAGATCTTGTACAGCGAGCTCCAGGCAGCGCTTTCCATGCTCATGGCGATTCCTTCCGAGGGACCATGCCAACCTACGTGACCGGTCCCGCTCCGGATGTCCGCCGCCGTGAATGCTGCCCGAGTGACTCACTTCCTGCGGCGACTCGTCACTCCGCGCGACCCGCGACCGCGGGCTGAATCCAGCTCGCCAGCAGGTCCAACGCCTGCCGCGAACTGGTCGCCGGCTCGGTCGTGTAGATGAAGAGAGTCTGGTCGAGATCGCCGGGCAGGGTCAGCGTTTCGTAGTCGACCGACAGCTCGCCGACAATCGGATGCCGCAGGCGTTTGGTGCCGAAGGTGCGCTGGTACACCCGGTGTTCTGCCCACCACCGGCGGAAGTCCCCGCTCCCCTGCGCCAGCTCGTCGACGAGGTCGATGGTGAGTCGATCATCCGGATGGCCGGCCGCCGCGAATCGCAGGCTCTCGACGGCCGCGCGAGCCTGCGCATCCCAATCGACGAAGAGTTCGTGGGCCGCGCTGTCGAGGAACAGCCATCGGGCGTAGTTGCGCTCTCTGGGTCGCAGGGCGTCGAAGTCCGAGAACAGGGCTCGAGCGAGAGGGTTGGAGGCGAGGATGTCCATGCGCCGGCCCAGGATCATCGCGGGTTGGTTCTCCAGGGCATCGAGCAACTGATGCAGTCCGGGTCTGACGCGCTGCACGGATGGCGTTGCCCGCGAGGGGCGAGCCGTGGTGGTGCCGATCAGGTTCTGCAGGTGGGCCCGTGAGATCTCGTCGAGATCGAGGGCGCGGGCGATCGCGTCGAGAACACCGGGCGACGGGGTGATCTTTCGGCCCTGCTCGAGGCGGGTGTAGTAGTCGGTCGACACGCCCGCGAGCAGGGCGACTTCTTCGCGGCGCAGACCGGGCACGCGTCGCACGCGTCCGTCTGTCGGCAGTCCGGCGCGCAGGGGGTCGCCCTGGCTGCGGGCGCGCTTGAGGAAATCGGCGAGCTCCCTGTTCGTATCGGCCACATTTCGAGTGTGGCACTTACCTCTGCACCCCCGCATGGGTCGCTGAGTCCTAGCCTCACTTGTCCCAGGAGAAGGCGGCCCTGCTATGCGCTCCGATGAGGCGGCGTGCTGCCCGACGATCGAATGGAGGCGCCATCCGGTGCCCTCCACGATCTCTGATTGGAGTCATCACCATGAGCATTTCCGAATCGACCGGCACCTGGTTCGTCACCGGCACCTCTCGCGGCCTCGGCCTCGAACTCGTCACGCAGCTGCTCGAGCGGGGACACAACGTCGCTGCGACGACCCGCTCGCTCGAACGCCTCGCCGGGGCACTCGGCCAGACGGACACCAGCCGCCTGCTGCCCATCGAGGTAGACCTGACCGACGAGGCCGCGGTCGCGGCCGCTGTGCAGGCGACGAAAGACCGTTTCGGCGGCCTCGACGTCGTCGTGAACAACGCCGGCTACGGATTCCTCGGCGCGGTCGAGGAGATCACCGACGCCGAGGTGCGCCAGATGTTCGACGTGCAGATCTTCGGAGTGTGGAACGTGCTGCGCGCCGTGCTGCCCGACTTCCGCCGTGCACGACAAGGCCACATCATCAACGTGTCATCGATCCTCGGACTCACGACCTTCCCCGGCTGGGGCCTGTACTCGGCGGGAAAGTTCGCCCTCGAGGGACTCACCGGTTCGCTCGCCCAGGAGATCGCGGAGTTCGGCGTGAAGGTGAATCTGGTCGAGCCCGGCTACATGCAGACCGACTTCCTCAAGCCGCAGTCGCTCGGCCTGCCCGGCCGCGCCGCCGACGGCTACACCGCCATCCGCGACATGACAGCGGCACACCAGGCGATGCCCGGCACCCAGCTCGGCGATCCCGCGAAGGCGGCGGCTGCGATCATCAGCCTCGCTGTAACGGGCGACGCGCCGCTGCATCAACTGCTCGGATCGGACTCACTCGCCATCGCGGAGGGTGCCCTGGCGGCGCTGACGGCCGAGGTCGAGAAGGGCCGCGCTCTGGCCGTCACGACCGACATCCCGCAGGTCTGAGCTGGGCGCATAGTCTGTGGGTGGCGGCCGCCTGCAACGTCGGGCGGGTTGACGACCAAAAGAATGGATGCGCAGATGCCCCTCTCCTCCACGTCGTGCTCTGGCGGCGTCGTCTCCCTCGCATGGGCGATCGCGGCGCCGCCCGAGACCGTCTGGTCGGCGTGGTTCGACCCGACGGTGCTGCCGCAGTGGCTCGGCTCTCCGGTCGAGTGCGACGTCAGGGCGGGTGGTCGTCTCGTGGTCGACCACGGCGACGGCACCCTGTCTCGAAGCGAGATTCTCGACGCCGCTGCACCGCATCGTCTGGTGATGACGTGGGAGTTTCCGGACGAGGCGCCCTCGAAGGTCTCCGTCGCCATCGTTAGCGAGGGTGAGGGCACGCTTCTGACACTCGCTCACGAGCAACTCGGCGACCTCGCCAGCTCGTACGAGTCCGGGTGGATGACCCATCTGACGTTCCTCGAAGCGGCCGTCGAGGGTGATCCGCTGCCCACCTCGCAGTTCTGGAAGCTGCACGAGAGCTTTCGCCGGTTAGTACTCCCAGACCTCGATCGAAGGGAACTCGGGGCGATCTGAACGACCACGCCCGGCTGATGCCAGTGGTGGGGTGAGCCGATCGGCGAGTCGAGCCTCCTCGGCGAGTCGAGCCTCCTCGGCGAGCAGGATCTAGCGAGGCCGATGCGCAGCGACCAGTTCCGCACCGCGCTCGCGGAAGGCATCGATTGCGAGAGAAGCGAAGCGGCGGGCGCGCGCTTCTCGCGAGCTGGGCAGAATCGAGGACAACCCTCGGCCAGCGAGGAGCACGAGTACCAGGTCGTCCATCACGAAGTCGCGCCGCAATGCGCCCGCTCGTTTGGCCCGTTGGGCCAAGTGGGAGAGCTGGCGGTGCAGCGATATTCGATGCTCGGTGAACGTATCGGCCTCGGGGTTGGCCGACATAAAGGCGTTGACGAAGCCCTGATTGCGGGCGTTCAAGACACACAGCCCTTCTATGGCAGAGGTGAAGCCTCTCCACGGGTCGGTGTCTGCGCAACTCTCCTCGACGATTCTGCGACAGGCCGCCAGCTCGTCGATGAAGGCCTCATCGATCAGTGTCTGCTTCGTAGGAAACCGGCGATAGAGCGTGGCAGGGCCCACTCCGGCCTCGCGTGCGATCAGCCGCATCGGCACGTCGAGCCCGCGCTCCGAGAACAGGGCGCGCGCGGCATCCAGAACCCTGTCGCGGTTGTCTTGGGCGTCGGAGCGCAGAGGATGAGGCAATTGCTCGGCCACATTTCTCACTTCCGTCAAGTGGACGGGGGCGTCCGTTACGTTCTCAAGGGTAACGCGAAACACGACGGCACGAAGAGAGACATGATGCGAGCGGTAGCAATCCAGAGCTTTGGAGATCCATCCGGAATGGCCCTGATCGACGTACCCGACCCGACGCCGGCCGCCGACGAGGTCGTCGTCGACAGCTCGGCGATCGGAGTGGGCGGGGTGGACGCCGTGATTCGCCGAGGCACTCTCGGCGGCTACGGATTCACCGAGGGCCACATCCCCGGCAGCGAAGTCGCGGGCGTCGTGAGCGCGGTCGGCGCAGATGTAGACGCATCGTGGATCGGCCGCCGCGTGTGGGCCTTCACCGGCACCGGCGGCGGTTACGTCGAACGGGCGGTCGCGAGCATCGGCAACGTCGTGCCGCTTCCGGATGGGCTGTCGCCTGTCGACGCGGTCACGCTGGGAAGCGCTGCACCCGTGGCGCACTTCGGGCTCGCCCACGCGCACTTCGCAGCCGGCGAGTCCGTGCTCATCCGGGGCGCGGCCGGCAGCATCGGCATCGCCGCAGTGCAGCTCGCAGCCCAGGGCGGCGCCGACGTCGTCGCGGTCACCTCGTCGAACCCGGAGCGCGGACGACGATTGCGCGACCTCGGCGCAACCCACGTGCTGGACCGTGCCGGAGATGGTGACCCCACAGCATCCGGCGCTTTCGACGTCATCTTCGACGTCGTCGGTGGCGAGCACATGCCGGCGTTCATCGACAGGCTCGAACCGAACGGCCGCATGGTCGTGGTGGGTGTGGCGGCGGGCATGCCGCCCGCCGACTTCGGAATGCAGCTGCTGCGCGCGTTTCAGAAGTCGCGTTCAATCGCGACGTTCAGCCTCGACACCGTTCCCGCGCCGCGGCTCGACCAGGTGCGTGCCGAGCAGTTCGCGGCGGCCGCCGACGGACGGCTGCTGTCGGTCGTGCACGAGGTTCTTTCGCTCGACCAGGCCGCCGAGGCGCACAGGCAGATGGATGCCGGATCGGTCTTCGGCCGGATCGTTCTCGTGCCGTGACGCCGAGGTCAGGTCTCAGCGGGCGTCGGCAAGGTCGGCGGTGTCATCGAAGGCGCGGCGGTTGTCAGCGATCGTGTGCTGGTGCTCGCTCACCCAGTCGCCGAGGGTGAGCACGACGCTCTGCAGCGATCGGCCGAGTGCGGTGAGCTCGTATTCGACCCGTGGCGGAACCTCTGCGTAGACGGTGCGTGTCACGAGGCCGTCGCGCTCGAGTGCGCGCAGGGTGACCGTGAGCATCCGGCGGGAGATGCCCGGGATCGTGTCGGACAGCTCTGTGAATCTCTGCCGCTGATCGCCCAGCACCCCGATCACCAGCAGGGTCCACTTGTCTCCGATGCGAGAGAGGAGCGATCGGAACAGGTCGGGATCGTGGCTCGTGCAGAGCTCGGCCATGGTGGGCATGGACTCGAGGAGTCGGGCCTGCAGTGCGTCGACGGCTGTCGTCTGGGCCATCCGTTCTCCTTCGGTTACCGCCGGGTAACGGGGGATCGTTTGCGGTAACGGGAGCCCGGCCTGCAGAGTTACTCATCGTAACTATAGCCCGGGTATTCGACCCGGGAACGATCGCAAGGAGTGTCATGTCACTGTTCCGCCTGGACGCCAGTATCCGCACCGAGGGTTCCACAAGCCGCGCCCTAGGCGACATCGTGGAGGCGGAGTGGAGCGCGACCCACCCCGGATCTGCGATCACCCGTCGACACATCGGCGCCGAGCCGCTGCCGGCCACCGCCTGGTCCGACGCCGTGGGCGCATCGATGACACCCGAGTCCGAGCGCACACCGCAGCAGTCGGCGGCAGTCGACCTCGCGAGCGTGCTGACCGACGAGCTGGCCGGGGCTGACGCGTTGCTGTTCGCGGTGCCGCTGTACAACTTCGGCGTCTCGCAGCACTTCAAGTCGTACGTCGACCTCGTGCTGACCGATCCCCGTATGGCGCCGGGCGCAGAACCGGCGACCGCCGGCAAGCCCGCCGTTTTGGTGACGGTGCAGGGCGGCAACTACTCCGCCGGCACCCCCAAGGAGGGATGGGACCACGCCACGGCCTGGATGCGACGCATCCTCGAAGACGTCTTGCAGCTCGACCTCGAGGTGGTGACACGTGAGTTCACGCTCGTCGGCGTGAACCCCGCGCTCGATCAGTTCACCGAGCTGGCCGACGAACTGAAGAGACTGGCCGAAGGCGAGGCCGTGCGCCACGGGCGCTCGCTGGCCCTCGCACGCGAGCCGCGTGCCGCCTGAGCGCACCCGGGCCGCAGGAGAGGTGTAGCAAAGAGGTACTGAGAGCCGCCGCCGATCCGGGCCGGCGGCTCTCGCCTCAGATCACGCCGAGGTCAGCCTTCTTCGACGTCGGCGAAGGTGATCCGAACTCCTCCGTTCGCGATACCGAAGATCGTCGGGAAGAACGCCGCCGCCTCGGGAGTCGCGACCGCAGCCGACGCGGCGTCGTAGTCGGCGAAGTACAGGTCGACGAGGCGGTAGGCCGGCGTCGGGCTGCCGTCTTCCTTGGGCCAGACCTTCGACGATTCGAGGCGCTGCAGACCGGGGAGCGCCTTGGCCAGCTCGAGCTGCTCTGACTCGGCGAAGCCGGCCTCGAAGGCTCCGGCGTCGGTGGGGTTGTCGTAGATGATGGTGATTTTGGTAGTCATGATTCTCTTCTTCTTTCTGTTGGATTGAGCGGTGAGGGGGAAGAGGGTCAGGATTTCCGGCCGTAGGTCTCGAGCAGTCGCAGCCAGACCTCGCTGACCGTGGGGTAGGCGGGCACGGCGTGCCACAGCCTGTCGATCGGCACCTCGCCGGCGATCGCGATGGTCGCCGCGTGCAGCAGTTCGGCCACATCCGGCCCGACCACGGTGAAGCCCACGATCACGCCGCGATCCTCGTCGACGACCATTCCGGCTCGGCCGGTGTAGCCGTCGGCGTGCAGGGATGCGCCGGCTACCGCGCCCAGGTCGTACTCGACGGCGCGAATACGCAGCCCGCGCCTCGTGGCCTCGGCGACGGTCAATCCGACGGATGCGATCTCCGGGTCTGCGAAGATCACCTGCGGCACGGCAAGATCGTCGGCCGTGAAGGCGTGACGTCCCCAGGCCGTGGCATCCAGTGCCGCGCCCTGAGCGCGGGCCACGATGCTGTCGCCGAGGATCCGGGCCTGATATTTGCCCTGATGTGTCAGCAGCACGCGCCGGCTCACGTCTCCGGCCGCATACAGCCACGCGCCCTCGACGGGCGCGCCGTCGCGAAGCACGAGAAGCGCGTCGTCGACGGTCAGCCAGTCGCCCGGCGTGAGTCCGACGCTCTCCACACCCAGGCGAGACGTGTTCGGCATCCGACCCGTGGCCACGAGCACCTCATCGGCGAGCACAGCCGTTCCATCGGCGAGGTCGATGTGCACGAGCCCGCTGTCATGGCGAGTGACAGACGTCGGCTCCGTCGACAGATGCAGCGACACCCCCTTCGCACACAGCGACTCGGTGAGCAATTCGCGGGCGAACGGCTCAATGGCGGGCAGCAGCCCGTCACGGGCGACGATCGTCACGGCCGTTCCGAACGCCGAGAACGCGGTCGCCATCTCGACGCCCACGACTCCGCCGCCGATGATCGCCAGCCGTTCGGGCACGGTCGGGGTGGATGCCGCTTCCCGGCTCGTCCACGGACGTGCGGCCGCCAGGCCGGGCACCTCGGGAACGCGGGCGCTCGACCCGGTCGCGATGACGACCGCGTGGCGCGCATCCAGTGTCTGAGAAGCACCAAAACTGTCTACGACCGAAACCTGCCGGGTGCCGCTAATGCGGCCCTCGCCGCGGAACAGCGTGACGCCCGCGCTCTCGAGCCAGGCGGCCTGGCCGTCGTCTTTCCAGTGCGAGGCGAACGAGTCGCGGCGGCGCAGCACGGCCGACACGTCGAGGTCGCCGGTGACCGCGGCCCCGGCGCCGGGCAGGGCAGCGACGGCGCGCAGGGCAGCGGCATCCCGAAGCAGAGCCTTGGTAGGCATGCAGGCCCAGTACGAGCACTCGCCGCCGATGAGCTCGCGCTCGACGATGGCGGCGGTGAGCCCGCCCTGCACGACGCGGTCGGCCACGTTCTCGCCGACGGGGCCGGCGCCGATGATGATGACGTCGAAGGTGGGGTTCGTCATGACTACAGGCCCTTCGCGGCGCGGCCCAGGCGCAGGGCCGAGACGAGGAAGAAGATGCCGCCGAGGGTGGCGTAGCCGCCGACGGTGCTGACCGAGGCGGATGCGCCGGCGGCCATCGAGGCGATTCCGGCGCCGGCGAGCACCGAGATGCCGCCCGAGAGGATCATGGCCCACTGGCCGCCGAGCGCGCGGCGGCGCAGAGCGACGATCAGCTGCACAGCTCCGGCGGTGATGGCCCACACTCCCCAGACGACGAGCACGGCGGGCGTTCCGGATGCCGCTGCGATCGCCAGGCCGATGGCCGCCAGCAGGCTGAGCGCCATGTTGATGTAGAGCAGCGGGGTGGCGCCGGTTCCGCGGTTCGAGCGGGAGTCGACGACGGCCGCCGCGACATCGAAGAGGGGATACAGCACGAGCAGCGCGACGGTCGCGAAGCCGAGGGCTGCCCCGGCGCTCGGCGCCGTGACGAACATGAGCACCGCCCACACGACGGCGAAGGCGAAGCGAACGAAGTACAGCTTTCGCAGCGACGACGCCACGGTGGCGGTCTCGGTGGTGGGCGTGGTGGTTGTCATCAGGATCCTGTTCTCAAGCGATGAAGAGTGGGGCGGCTGCCTCGCTGAGCAGTCTTCGCTTCGCTGACAGGGGCCATGTACTTCGTTTGAACTACTTCGGCGGGCAATCTCGGCCGGGTCGGCTCAATCCCCCGCCGTCTACTTCGAACGAAGTACACAGCGCCTCGTCAGAGGGCCAGACTCGACACATGAGCACAGCAGAGAACGTCGTCGACGCCGCCCGGGCTCCCCTCTGGATTCGCCGCCCCGGCACGCTGCACCTCGTCGCGTACGTGGTGGCCGGGCTCGTCTTCGTGGGCCAGCTCATCGTCATGGCCATTCAGGGCGCGGATGCCGTGACGCTCGCGGGCGTGCTGGTCGCGGGTGCCGGGGTCTCGATCTCGTGGCGGATGCCGTGGGTCGGCCTCATCGTGACGAGCGCCGCGTCGTTCGCGGTCGCGGCCGTCGGCGAGAACCGCATCTCGGTCTGGATGATGGCCGTGCTCGTGCTGTTCTCGTTCACCCTGCGCGGCAAGCGCCCCGTGATCGGAACAGCCATCGTCGCCCTCGTCTTCTTGGCCGCGCTGTTCACCGTCGGAGACATGCGCGGCGGTGCAGTCGTTGCGACCGCGGCCCTCTTCTCTGCCATTGGCGGCGGCGCGACGGGCGCTGCCTTACGTCTCGCGCGAGAGCACTGGCTGGCTGTGGAGGAGCGGGCCCGTCAGGCATCCGCCACCCGCGAGATCGAGGCCGAGCGCCGCGTCACCGAGGAGCGCCTGCGCATCGCCCGCGACCTGCACGACGTGGTCGGACACCAGGTGGCGATGCTCAGCGTCAACCTCGGGGTCGCCGAGATCGGCCTGCCCGGTGAGGCGGTGTCGTCGCGGCAGGCCCTGGAGTCGGCCCGCTCGAACGCGCGCAACGTCGTGAGTGAAACCCAACGCATCCTGAACCTGCTTCGTCGGGGCGACGCTGCGGCCGACGACGACGCCCTGCGGCCGACTCCGTCGTTCGGCGCCCTCGAGAGTCTGGTCGAGTCGTTCGAGAGCATCGGTCTCGAGGTGACGGCGTCGGTCTCGGTTCCGGATGCCGTGGCCGGCCCGGTCGTGGGAGTGACGGTCTATCGCATCGTGCAGGAGGCGTTGACGAACGCGTACCGGCACGGTGAGGGAGCGGCGGTCGTTTCCGTTCATGAATCGGACGGGCGGGTGCACGTGAAGGTGGAGAACCGGATCAGCCACACGCTGCGGGGTGCCGTTGCCGGCAGCGGCCTCGGGCTGGTCGGAATGAGGGAGCGCGTGGAGTCGTGCGGCGGGACGCTTCTGGTGTCGTCTGCTGACGATGTCTTTCGCGTCAGCGCCGTGCTCAACCCGGTGGGAGCGCAGCTCGCATGACGAACATTCTGATCGTCGACGACCAAGACGACATGCGGGCGGGCATTCGCTCGATGCTGCTGCTCGACCCCACGTTCGTGGTGGTCGGGGACCTCTCTGACGGGCTGCAGGTGCCCGCGTTTCTGCGGGCCAACGCTGTGGATCTGGTGCTGATGGACATTCGGATGCCCGGGATCGACGGCGTCGAGGCGACGCGGCGGATCCGCAGGGAGCACCCGGCTTCTCGGTTGCGCGTGATCGTTCTGACGACGTTCGATCAGGATGAGATCGTGCTCGCGGCGCTGCGCGCGGGGGCGAACGGATTCTTGAGTAAGACGGTCAGCCCTGCTGAGCTGGTGGCAGGAATCGCTGAGGTTGTTGCTGGTGGGGGAGCTCTGTCGGCTGCGGCGACGGCGGCGCTGATCGGCCACATGACAGACAGCCCGCCGGCCGCGATCGATAAAGAGCTGCTTCAGCGGTTCTCCGCTTTGACACCGCGCGAGCGCGATGTGGTCGTGGCTGTCGCGAGCGGCCTCGACAACCACGAGATCGCGGCGCAGATGTCGGTGTCGCCGTTCACGGTGAAGACCCACGCGGTGCGGGCGATGACGAAGGTCGGAGCGAGGGACCGGGCGCAGCTGGTGACGTTTACGTTCCGGGCAGGGTTGTACCCGTGAATCTTGACGCGTCCACAATGCAGGCCGCTCTGAAGTCGCGGCCCTATCGAGGTTGACGCATATTGTCTTCGATCCGCGCCGAGTACCAACGCGTCCGTGACACGGCGGCCTCGGCCACGGCCACAAGGGCGATGACAACGGCGAGCCACACGATCGTGTTGAACGCGCTCCGCACGACGATGACGTTCACCACTTGGCCGGCGAGCACGGGAGTCGCGACCGCGAGGAAGGCTCCCACGACCGAGAGCGCGATGAAGATCACCAGCTTGGCCCGGTAGGGCACCGCGAACGTCAGGATGCGCCGCACGGACTCCCGGGAGAATCCGTGCGTGCCGTCTTCGGCGCGCGAGATCTGTACGGCGAGCTCCAGGCAGCGCTTTTCATGCTCATGGCGATTTTTTGAGGGGGCGATGCCCAACTTAGGTGGCGGGCCGAGGTGCGGATCTCGAGGCGGTGCTCGGTGTTTCATTCAATCTTGAGCGGATCCTGCTGATTTCCTGCGTGAAACCTGAGCTAGGTCAATCACTCTCATAGGGAGGCGATAAACCCCTTATCGCGAGAAGCGGCGGGATTCAAAGATGACAATGCATCGTTTGACGGTATATCTACTTCGCGACATCGAGACAGCTTCCGATGCGTTGGACCCGGAGAAGCCCTGTGATGAATGGCCCCTCACCGGCGGGCTTGAGGGTGCGTTTTACAGTCGTGCGCGCTCGGCGAAGGAAGCCCCGTGGGTCGCATATGTCAGTCCAGCACTTGCGGGCTCTCTCCAGAACATGACGACGTCCTCAGCTTCAGGGCTACTCATATTGAAAGCGGCGGAGAGCTTCTTCGCATTCACCTTCGGCTACGGGCGTAGTTTGCTCGATCAGTCGAAGATCGAGCACCGTTTCGGGCTACGAGTTGCCCTAAATCGTATCGATCCACGCCAGATACGGAGTCTTGACACCAAGACATTCGAAGACATGATCGTATCCAAAGCAACACAGGTGAGCAAGAGCTCGGAGATTCCCACCTTCGGGGTCGATGTCTCACGCGACATATTGCGAGCCGTCACCGGTGAACCACGCGATACGCAGCTTGCAAAGCGCCTGTCTGGCTCGGATGCTCTGGTAATAAACGCCGACGTGAAGGTGAGGGATTTGCCCGGCCTCTGCGAGAAGCTTCTAGCCGCCTACGGCGAAGAAACCTACAAAGAGAACTTTGAATGGATCGATCATCTATCTCTTGTTGAAGATCAACTCGTGGTCGCCAATCTGAACGAACTCCTAGTTGACCAACTGCGAACCGGAGACACCTCGTCGACCCATCTCGCGATGCCAGAAACGCTGGAATGGGAGGACGTGGACGTATTCAAGGTCGCCGGGACCTCATCGACGGAGTATGACGATCTTGATCTAGACGCGTACCTCGAGAACCTCAGCGATCCCGATGCCATCACTGTTGACCTGCTAAAGAGCCGGCGGGTATCCGTCCGCTTCAGTCGTGCTCCTGAATTTGATGATCGCTGGACGCTCTACAAGTGTCTCGTGAGTGAACAGAGAATTGAGAACCTACTTCACGTCTTGATCGAGGGTCGTTGGTTCGCAGTGAGTGAGTCCTTGGTGGCGGACGTCAACTCTTATGTTGACCGACTCTCCGCCCCTCAGACCGAGGCAATCTCGGCGATCGGTGGAGAGATCGAGAAGGTTTACAACACTCGGTTCGCCGCATCAGAACCAGAGAATTTGCTTCTCCTCGATGCCAAGATAAAGCGACCAGGCGGCGCCGCCAGCGGCATTGAACTTTGCGACGTGCTTTCGTCAAGCGGCGAGTTCATTCATGTCAAGCGCAAGTCTCGTTCGTCCACTCTCAGCCATCTCTTCGCTCAGGGTCTGGTTTCCGCGACGACGTTTCTGGGCGATGGAGTGTTTAGAGAGGAGATCCGCTCGATCATTGAGGCCGCGGTTCCTGAGGCTGATCGACAAGGTTGGCTCGACCTGATTCCAGGTGGGGACAATGCTGTCGCTGGATCGTCGTACAAGATTTCCTACGTAATCATTGCCAACTCTGCACGTGAGGGCCATGACTGGCTGCCATTCTTCAGCAAGCTGAACTTGATGCAGACCGGCAAGCAACTCTCGAATCTCGGGTTTGTTGTCTCAGTTAGCAGGGTTGACGTGACTTGAATCTGAACGAACGGGACTTTGCCAAGATTGACGGCGACCACGTTTAGTGTCGGGACGACGGCGAATTCACACCGGATGGCACGTACGGCGAGGGATGCTGCATCACTCCGGCATGGCGCTGACGCGGCAATTCGAGGGGCCAGCGCCGTGCCGGTGATGACTAACTTCGATGCCCTCAATCGGGTGCGACTGGAGGCATTCACGTTTCGGACGGGGCTGCATCCCGATCATTCCATCGCAGGGGTCCAAATGTGGCCGCCCGGTGTGCCGGAGCTCCTCTACGCGGTGGGGATGTCTCACGATCTTTCAAGAGTCACCGTGTCCAGCCCGCCAGCAAGTGGGCCTAAACGTTCGGCGAGAAATCCGGGCGCCACCCGGCCTGGCCTAAACGCTAGCCTTGATCTTCACTCAGCTACTGGTCGGAGCGCAATATGTTCATAACGGAAGGCGTAGACCTGCCCGGTGGGGTCGTAGAAGCCCATGCGGCCGGCAAACTCGTATTTTTTGTCGGGGCCGGAGCCTCGATAGATTCTCCCTCGGACCTTCCTTCATTTACGAAGTTGGCAAGCGACCTCGCCGACGCAGCGAAAGTCTCCTTCGACGAGGACATCGCAATTGACTTGTTCCTTGGTTCAATGCCCAACAACTTCGACGTACATTCTCACGCGCTTAGGCTTATTGCTCCACCTAGCTCCGCCCCAAACGCGACTCACAGAGCTCTTGTTCGTCTTGCCTCGGCGATCGGCCCCGCACGTATCGTTACGACGAACTTTGATAGTCACATCACCTCCGCGGCTGATTCGGAAGGCCTTGCCCTCGGCGACCGATGGATCGGTCCCGCCCTGCCGTTGGGTGACAGATTCTCCGGAGTGGTTCATCTGCATGGTTCCACGACGCGCGCAGCAAGAGACCTTGTGCTGACCGACCGTGACTTTGGCCGGGCTTACCTAACCGATGCATGGGCCACACGGTTCTTACAACGGATGTTCGAGAAGTTCACCGTTCTCTTTATTGGCTACAGCCTCGACGATCCGATAATGCGTTATCTGTCGTTGGGGCTTCCGTCGAAAACCAAGAGGTATGTTCTGACCCACAAGCCCGACGATGCCAAATGGAGTCATCTCGGTATTCAGCCAGTTTCCTATCCGAGCGCGGGCGGCGATCATTCAGCCCTGCTGGCCGCTCTCGACGCATGGAACGTGCGGGCGAGGATGGGCCTGCTGGATCACAGTGCGCAAATGCGTGACATCGTTGACGGTGGCCCGACGATGACGCCCGTTGATCGTGACTACGTTGTTCGACGTCTACGAACGATAGACGGAGCCAACGATTTTGCCAGGCTTGCACATACGGTCGACTGGCTAGAGTGGGCCGAAGGCGAGCCCCAATTCAAAGCACTTTTTGCCGGCGGGGCGGTGGACGAACCGACGAGCGTTCTCGCCGACTGGTTCGGTCATTTCGTCGTTGACCCCGACTTGCATGGGGCTGCGCTGCAGACCATTCAGCGGCTGGGGCAGCGACTATCCCCTGTCCTCATAAACGCAGTCCTGTGGTCTATCGCGCACCTATCTCGAGCGGATGAGGAGGCGGGCCGTCAATGGAAAACACTCTTCTCAACGTCCATCGATGGATACTCAACCCCGCCGAATCCTGGCCTAATGATGCCTCACCGGCCTACGGGGCGCCCCGAAAATCTCAACACGATCAGGGCAGCTCTCCGACCGGTTCTTCACCTAAAAGCGAGTTGGTATCCGAAAAAAGAAGACAGAACAGCTCCTCCGGATGCCGTGGTGAGCTGGCGGACGAGATACGCCACAATTAGCGCGCACCTTCGATTAGCAATTGCGGAGACGGATGCCGGGGATCAGGTGCTTGGCTCATTGTTGGAGGATGCCCTTAACCAGGCATACGACCTGCTTGAGGGCTACCACGGAGATCGTAAGTTTGACCTTCTTAGCTTTCGACGATCGGCTGTGGAAGATCACCCACAGGATTCTCGCCGTGACCTGGACGACGCGATTATTGATGCTTTGCGCGATTTTGGATTCAAGGCCCTCCCGGTCGTTCGAGACTTACCAGAGCGCTGGTGGGCACAGCGTAGAGTCCTCTTTCGTCGGCTCGCTATTCACCTCGTCATAGTCGATACGTTCAGGCGCGCAGACGAAAAAATTGTCTGGCTATTAGAAAGAGATCTACTTTATTCAGCAAACGAGAAGCATGAAGTCTTTCGCGCGCTCCATAGCGTTCTACCTGACGCTAGCGTTCCGCTGCTCCAGAAGGTGCTGACAGTTGCGTTGCTCGGTCCCAGACCTCAAGTCAACCGGCCAGAGCAAGAATTGCATCGGGCGCGAGCGTCGTACGACCTACTAGCTTGGTTCACGAAGGCTTTGCCTGGCTGGGTTGAAGCCAAAAATGAATTTGAGAAGGCGCAGGCGGCAAATCCGGACTTCCAGGTTCGGGAACACCCGGACCATACCAGTTGGATATCAAGCGGTAGCTCGGGCGGCCACCTACCAATCGACCCGCGCGCTTTCATTGAAGACGCTGAAAATGATCTTTCCAAGTCCTTTACCGACCTCGTCGATGGGGACTACTCAGGCCCCAGATTCGACGCACCAACTTGGGATGACGCCCTCGCGGTAGTCGAGAAAGTGGTTGAGGCTCGTCCCGAACTAGGCTCCCGAATGTGGGACATTGTGAACGAGCGGTCGAATCTAGAAGGACGCGCCGTGGGGTTGAGGAACTCAATCATCGCGGGGTGGGAACGGGCGGACCTGAATGAGAACGCGGCCCCTGTCACCGCCTTGATCTCGTCGATGTTAGGGAAAAAAGAATCGGTCGACGCCATCTGTAGATTCCTCCTCTCCCGAATTGAAAAGCTGGTTGACGGGGATGAAACGACCGAGGTCGTTGCGCTGCGGGAACTGGCGCGGGCTGTCTGGATCAAGTACAAGACGGACTTTGAACACCCAACGAATTCGTCGCCGTCGTCTCTGGCCCTGAATTCTTGGCCGGGACATTTGGTGTCATTCTGGACCGTTGAGATCGATCGACGGTGGCGACAAGATCGAGACGGGTGGGGAGGCCTAAACGCAGACGAATCCTCTGCGCTTGTGGCGATCTTGTCTGGCCCACCTTCGACCCTCGAAGCCACGCGTCCAGCGATGGCTAGCTCGATATTCTTCCTGTTTGCGGCCGACCCAGATTTCGCTGAATTGCATATCTTGCCCCTTTTTGGCGAAGAGTCTTCTTCGCTTCAAATGTGGGGGAGTTTCTTGTATCACCCACGGACGGACGACCGCATGCTTCGCGCAGGACTCCTAGAAGCAACAATCATGGAGTGGAACTGGTTAGATGAATTGGATGGACTTGGTCTCGCTGATCAGTTCTATGACTTTGTTGCAGCCGTGGTGAGCTTCGGTGGGATACAGCAGGTTGACAGGCAGCAGCTCCTTGACGCTGCGGTTCTGGCGAACAACGGATCTCATGCCGCTCACTTCGCTTCCGCGGTTGTTCGTTTGCTTGAGTCTCCGGGTGTCATTGTGGCGGAGGTCTGGGACCGGTGGCTTCGCGACCATCTGTACGGCCGGCTGGCTGGCCTTCCCCGCGACGCTCAGCCGGAGGAACTTGCGCGATGGTTAGACTGCATTCCCTTTCTCGAGGAGCGTGTTCCCGAAGCCATAAAACTCGTTCATGGAAGGTCTATAGGACTCGGGGACCATTACCAGGCTCCCGAGATTCCACGAGTCGCCCTAAGTGCTTTTGGCCCAGAGCTTGTTCTTCATTTGTCCGAACGGATTCGTAACTCGGCTCCAATCAGCGGAATCCTGGCCCAGGAGGTACGCGACCTCATTGAGGATCTTGAGTCGGCACTTGGCGCTCTTGCTCAGCCTCTCATTGATGCCGCGACAGAAAGTGGCGTAGGTCCTACGAGGGTGTTCTAGGAACTGGAGAGGGCTTAGCTGTTGAATCAGCCACAGAACGATTTCGTAGGGTGGCTTGTCAATTGGCGCATCCACTCCCCGCGCAGCATCGAGGTTCAACGCCAAACTTCCTCTCGTCATCATCGCGCTTTTCGACGCATGGGCCCCGGCGGGCCTCATTTAATGTTGAGGATATTTTTCATATCGAAGAAACGAGTGATGTTATGGCTAGCGACGCAGTTCGGCTGCATGCCGGGAGAGAATTCCAAGTGGCAGGCCAGAGACGTAAGCAGGGAGATTGTTCGTGTTGGACTTCGCCCCGTGCCGCAGATAAGACAGGGAGATGCTGAATCCCTTTCCACGTTCTTGAATAATGCCAATAACGTGCACGCCGCTATCACGCACCGGTTATTCGAGAATGTGGGATTGCAATATCCGACGCCCAGATCTGCATGAGCTGGCTGGACGATTCGAGGTTATGCAGCCCGCAGACTAGAAGTGCCTCATGACCAGTGATCATGGGCAAGTCAGCCCCGAGGAATTATTCGGCCTTGAAGCGGCGACGGAGGCGCTGCCAGGTACTTCTTGGTCGAACCGTCTTATGGCGCCTTATCTCGTCGACCATGGAAGGATTTGCTTTCAAATCGAGAGCTTCTTGAATCAGAGTGAATACAGGCGCCTCGACAGCTCCAATGATGATGGAACGAAGGATGATGTCATTCGCCTCGGACTGTTTCTGCAATCCTCGAAAAACAAGGACGCTGGTGACCAGCGCGCCGATAAGTCCCCCGATCACGGCAACCCACCACTCCACATCGATGAACGTCACGCCGATCGCCAAGATAACCAGGCCAAGTGGCACCGCAATTCCCAAGCGAAAATCAGCCTCGGCCTGAGCGCGATCATAGTCGCCAAAAAGATCCTTTTGCTGGACTTGTAGTTGCACAGCGGTCATGGGTATGTCTTCAAGTACCCGCAGTGTCATGAGTCTGATCGTGTCAGCCTGTGCGTCTTCAAGAAGGAGCCTGGGGTCGACATCATTGACTGGCATTCCACCACTCAGTGATTCGAACTCAACATCTTCTTGACGGGAAGATCGCCGGTCAGGGTTGTATGTGAGTGCATGGAGGAGTATCTCCATCCCCTCCAAGTCAACCAAAAGCAATGCTGCACGGCGGCGGAGCGTGGCTCTGAGTTCTGCTAAATTACTTCCGCTCCTCCGAAAACGTCTCAATATCCTCAAGTTATTCAATTGAAAGAACTGCATTAGGATGCCGAGCAAGTAAGCGGTAAATACTATGGCCGCAAGAACAACCGTATTGCCGAGGGCGTCTGCCAGGCGGTAAAACTGATCAATCAATCCTCCGGGCTCCGCGTCCTCGGGACGAGGGATGAAGGCACCAACCCAAACCCAGGCCAGGGTGAGCCACAGAAAACCCGATGCTAGGGGAACTCGAAGCTCCCGAATTCCCGGTAAAACGCTCGCGAACACAGATCCCCCAAGTCAACCTAAGTCAATCATGTCGGCACGTGGGGTGCGAACGGCTCGCGGATCAATAGCCGGTCCTTTTCGCTCGTCGTGATGGAAAGCCGAGGGATAAATCGCACCTACACAACTGGTCTTCTACGGCGCTGTGCTCGCGATGAAGCTGGTCAGATTAGCCAGACAGACGAGCTTTCATCCCGCAACATAGACTGACCCAGTGAGTGACTCCTCCATTCCCCCCGTCAAGCTGCGCCCCGAAATCCTCGCTTTGCCGCCGTACAAGCAGGGCACCTCTATAGAGGGAGGGTTCAAGCTCTCCAGCAACGAGAACCCCTTTCCGCCGCTGCCCGGGGTGCTCGAGGCCGTCGAGAAGGCGAGCGCCTCGCTCAACCGCTATCCGAATGCCGCCGCGCCCGACCTCACCGCCAAGCTGGCCGAACGGTTCGGCGTGAGCGCCGACGAGGTCATCATCGGGGCGGGGTCCGTATCGCTTCTCGTGCAACTGGTGCAGGCCGCCGCCGGCGCCGGTGACGAGGTCGTCTACTCGTGGCGGTCGTTCGAGGCCTACCCCTGGATGCCCACACTCACCGGGGCCGTCAGCGTCAAGGTTGAGAACAGCGACGATCACCGGCACGACCTGCCGGCGATGCTCGACGCGATCACCGAGCGCACTCGACTGATCATCGTGTGCAGCCCCAACAACCCCACCGGAACCATCGTCACCAAAGACGAGTTCGCCGAGTTCATGGACGCCGTTCCCAGCGACCTGCTCGTGATTCTCGACGAGGCTTACCGCGAGTTCGTCACCGACGACAACGCGGTCGACGGCAAAGGGCTGCTGGGCAAGTACCCGAACCTCGTCGTGCTGCGTACCTTCTCCAAGGCCTACGGGCTGGCCGGCCTTCGAGTCGGCTACGGCATCGGTCCGGCTGCCATCCTGCAGGCCGCGCGCACGACCGCGATCCCTCTCGGAATCACCGATCAGGCGCAGCACGCCGCCGTCGTCAGCCTGGGCGACGACGTTCAACTGAACGAGCGAGTCGCGGACATCGCCAAGCGCCGCGACGACCTCTGGGTCGCCCTCATCGACCAGGGCTGGGACGCTCCGAAGCCGCAGGGAAACTTCATCTGGTTGCCCACCAGAGAGCACACTGCACACGCTGCACAGGTATATGCCGAAAATGGAATAGTCGTGCGCGCATTCCACCCCGAAGGCGTGCGGATTTCGATCGGCGAGCACGAATCTGTAGAGAAACTCATCGCTATCTCGTCAAAGCTTGTCGCAACCCTCTCAGATGGCCCGTCGACGCACCCGATAGCGTAGCCATACAAGCGAAAGACAAGAGGGTTCATCCATGACCACTCCTCCGCCCGCGGTTCAAATTCTGGCCACAGACGGTTCCTTCGCTCCCAGTGCCGGGAGTGACGAGTACCTGCCCTATATAGAGGCGCTCAGCGACGAACAGCACGAGCAGTTCTATCGCGACATGGCCGTCATCCGGCGCTTCGACACCGAGTGCACGAACCTGCAGCGCCAGGGCCAGATGGCGCTGTGGCCGCCGAGCCACGGACAAGAGGCCGCGCAGGTGGGATCCGCTCGGGCCACCCGTCGCCAGGACCACATCTTCCCCAGCTACCGCGAGCACGTCGTCGCGAAGATCCGGGGCGTCGACATCATGGGCATCGTCGAGCTGATGCGCGGCACCACCCTCGGCGGGTGGGACGTGAACGACCCCAAGAACGGCAACTTCCACGGCTACACCCTCGTGCTCGGCACGCAGACGCTGCACGCCACCGGCTACGGCATGGGCGTCAACTTCGACGGAGCCGTTGGCACGGGAAACCCCGACACCGACACCGCCGTGATCGTCTACTTCGGCGACGGCTCCACCAGCGAGGGCGACGTCAACGAGGCAATGGTCTTCGCGGCCAGCTACCAGACGCCCACCGTCTTCTTCTTGCAGAACAACCAGTGGGCCATCTCGGTTCCGGTGAGCACGCAGGCGCGCGTTCCCCTCTACCTGCGCCCGCGCGGCTTCGGCATTCCGAGCGTGCAGGTCGACGGCAACGATGTGCTCGCCAGTTACGCGGTGAGCGCCAAGCACCTCGACGACGCCCGCAACGGCCTAGGGCCCAGCTATATCGAGGCCCAGACGTACCGCATCGGCGCCCACACGACATCCGATGACCCCACCCGCTACCAGAACGACGAGCAGCTGGCCTACTGGGTCGCCCGCGACCCGATTCTGCGCTTCGAGGCGTTCTTGAAGAACAAGGGCGCGAGCGAGGCCTTCTTCGCAGACGTCGAGCAGGAGGCGAGCGACTTCGCGGCGGACATCCGGCGCCGCACGCTCGAGCTGCCCAACCCCACGATCGACAACCTGTTCGACCACGTCTATAGCGAGCCGCACCCGCTCATCACCGAGCAGAAGGCCTGGCTGGCGAACTACGAGGCGTCGTTCGGAGGAGACAAGTAATGGCCGTCGAAGAACTTCCGCTGGCGAAGGCCATCAACGCGGGCCTGCGCAAGGCCATGACCGACAACGACAAAGTGCTGCTCATGGGCGAGGACATCGGCACGCTCGGCGGCGTCTTCCGCGTGACCGAGGGCATCAAGGCCGAGTTCGGCGACAAGCGCGTGCTCGACACGCCCCTCGCCGAGTCGGGAATCGTCGGCACCGCCATCGGCCTCGCCCTGCGCGGCTACCGCCCGGTCTGCGAGATCCAGTTCGACGGCTTCGTCTACCCGGCCTTCAACCAGATCACCACGCAGCTGGCCAAACTCACGAACCGCGGCCGGGGCACGCTCCGGATGCCCGTGGTCATCCGCATCCCGTACGGCGCCCACATCGGCGCGATCGAGCACCACATGGAGAGCCCCGAGGCGTACTTCGCGCACACGGCCGGCCTGCGCGTGGTCAGCCCGTCGACCCCCAACGACGCCTACTGGATGATCCAGGAGTCGATCGAGTCGAATGACCCCGTGATCTTCTTCGAGCCCAAGAGCCGCTACTGGCCCAAGGGCCCCGTCGATCTGGATGCCTCGGCCTCGCCGCTGCACGCCAGTCGCGTCGCGCGAACGGGCACGGATGCGACGCTCGTCGGCCACGGCGCCATGGTCACCATGATGCTGCAGGCCGCCGAGCTCGCCGCGTCGGAGGGCGTGAGCCTCGAGGTCATCGACCTGCGCTCCCTGAGCCCGGTCGACTACACGCCCATCCTCGACTCGGTCACCAAGACCGGCCGCCTGGTCGTGTGCCAGGAGGCCGCAGGCTTCGTCAGCGTCGGATCCGAGATCGCCGCCACCGTCGCCGAGAAGGCGTTCTACTCGTTGCAGGCTCCCGTCATCCGGGTGTCTGGATTCGACGTTCCGATGCCGGCTCCTCGCATCGAGAACCTGTATCTGCCCGACGTCGACCGTATTCTCGAGGCCGTCGACCGGTCGCTGGCTTTCTAAACCCATGACTTCCCTTCGACAGGCTCAGGGAACGAGCCGTTCCCTTTTACAGGCTCAGGAAATGAGCCATTCCCTGAGCCTGTCGAAGGGCCCGTTTCAATCGCAAAGGATGGCATCGTGACCACCTCGCACTTCAACCTCCCCGACGTCGGCGAAGGCCTCACCGAGGCCGAGATCGTCTCGTGGCGCGTCGCCCCCGGTGACACCGTCGCGATCAACGACGTACTCGTCGAGATCGAGACCGCCAAGTCGCTCGTCGAGCTTCCCTCTCCGTTCGAGGGCGTCGTCGAAGGACTGCTCGTCGCCGAGGGCGACACCGTCGACGTGGGAACGCCCATCATCACCGTCACCTCGTCCGGCTCCGGCGCGGTCGCTCCCGCACCCGTTCCCGGATTCGAGACTCCGATCACCGCGGCCGCCATGCCCGCGTCGGCACCGGCATCGGTTCCCGCCGCGCCCGCGCCTGCCGCGCACCACGTCGCTCCCGCGGTCGCGTCGTCGCCCGCGGTCGTCGAGGCCGAGCAGGTGCGAGCGGATGCCGCCGCTTCCGTCTCGCAGGAATCCGACAGCTCGTCGGGCGCGGTTCTGGTCGGGTACGGCATCAAGGGTCACGTCGCCAGCCGCCGGCCCAGTCGCTCCGGCGCAGGCGCCACGGCACCCAAGCCGAACGCTGCGTCGACCGGGGCCGCCTCGAGCGGCCAGCCGCAGGCATCCGGTGCCCGCGCGGCACGCGTGCCCGTTCTCACGGGCCTGCCGATCATCGCCAAGCCTCCTATTCGCAAGCTGGCCAAAGACCTCGGCGTGAACCTCGGCGAGGTGCAGCCCACCGGTCCGATCGGCGACATCACCCGCGACGACGTGGTGCGCCACGCGGAGCAGGCGAAGGTGTTCCACAACATCGAGACGCCGCAGTGGGCCGACACGCGTGAAGAGATCATTCCCGTGAAGGGCGTGCGCAAGCAGATCGCGAAGGCCATGACGCACTCCGCGTTCTCGGCACCGCACGTGAGCCTGTTCGTGGACGTGGACGCGACGCGCACCATGGAGTTCGTGAAGCGTCTGAAGACGTCGACCGACTTCACGGGCGTGAAGGTGTCGCCGCTGCTGATCATGGCGCGGGCCATGATCTGGGCCGTGCGCCGCAACCCGATGGTGAACTCGGCGTGGACCGACAAGGAGATCATCGTTCGCAACTACGTGAACCTCGGTATCGCGGCGGCGACGCCGCGCGGGCTGATCGTTCCGAACGTGAAGGATGCGCAGGACATGTCGCTGCTCGAGCTCGCCACGGCGCTGGAGCAGCTCACGCTGACCGCGCGCGAGGGGCGCACCTCGCCGGCGGATCAGGCCAACGGAACGATCACCATCACGAACATCGGTGTGTTCGGCATGGACACGGGCACGCCGATTCTGAACCCGGGCGAGGTCGCGATCGTCGCCCTGGGAACGATCAAGCAGAAGCCGTGGGTTGTTGACGGCGAGGTGCGTCCGCGGTTCGTGACGACTGTCGGAGCGAGCTTCGACCACCGGGTTGTCGACGGCGATGTGGCGAGCCGCTTCCTGGCCGACGTCGCGAGCATCATGGAAGAGCCGGCGCTGCTGCTCGACTAGCTGGTCCGCTCCCTGAGCTTGGCTCGGGTGCGGCGGCGCTCAGTCGTAGATGACCGTGATGGGTTCGTCACCGTCGGGTACGGCCTGGCAGCCGAGAATCACGTCGTTCGCGAGGTCGTCCTCATCGAGGATCTCGTTGATGGCCATGGTCACGCTGCCGCTGGTCAGACGGGCGATGCACCCGCCGCAGTAACCTTCTCCGCACGCGTAGGGAACCTTGATGCCACGGGATTTCAAGTAGTCGGCGAGCGGAACGGCCGGCGGCCACAGAAGCTCGTGCCGTTCGCCGTTGAACTCCACGACGAGGGGAGTGTCGGTGTCGCTCTCCATGCTTACTCCCGGAAGGAATCGATCGGTACGGCGACGGTTCGCGCTGCGTCGAAGCCTCGAGAAGCGTAACTCAGAGCAGCCCTGCGAGTCACTGCACTGTCGTCTTCTGCCGAAGCGTATCGAGGCCAGACTGGTCCTATGACTCGCACGTCCCCTCCCGTCGTCTCCGTTCTGCGGAGCCGGCACACCGCGTACCTGCTCTTCACCTCGCTGCTGGGCCGCCTGCCCGGAGCGATGGCGGCGCTCGCGATCGTGCAGCTCGTGCGTTCCACCAGCGGAGACTTCGGCTTCGCCGGGCTCATCACCGCGGTCTACGTGGTCGCCGGGGCCGTCGGGCAGCCGCTTCTCGGCAGACTCATCGACCGTCTCGGGCAGGTCGCCATTCTTGCCCTCAGCGGCATCCTGAGCTTTCTCGCCTTCACCGGCATGGCGCTCACCCTCGAACCGTTGCCGGGCCTCGCCGTAGCCCTCGCCGCGGCTGCTGGAGTGTTCACCCCACCGCTCGAGCCCGCCCTCCGGGCGCTCTGGCCGCGTTTGGTGAGCCCGGGGCCGCAGCTGAAGGCCGCCTTCAGTCTGGATGCCGGCGCCCAGGAGATCATCTTCATCATCGGTCCGCTGCTCACCGTCGTCGGAATCGCCGTCTTCGGCCCGGTCGGCAACCTCCTGTTCGCGGCCGGGCTCGGACTCGTCGGCGCGCTCGCCTTCATTCTCAACCCGGCGCCCCGCGCCGCGTCGGCCCACCGACGGGCCGGGGGCGCCGCCCACCCGGGCATCCGGTCGCCTATTCTGATGCCGGCGGTCGCGCGGGTCGCCGCGTTCACGTTCGGTATCGGCGTTCCGGTCGGTGCGCTGACCATCGTGGCGACCGCGTCCGAGGCTGCACGTGACAGCGATGGGCTGGCCGGATGGATCCTCGCGGTGAACGCCGCGGGTGCCCTCGTCGGCGCGACCGTCGTCGGCATCCGGCCCCTGGGCTCCACACCGGCGCGACTGCTCACGGTGTGCGGACTTCTGCTGGCGGTCGGGTACCTGCCGCTCGCCGCGACAGGGCTGCCCACGTGGGCGTACATCGTCGTCGCCGGCGTCTCGGGGCTGATGCTTCCTCCGACTCTGGGCCAGGTGTTCGAGCGCATCTCGCAGCTCAGCCCCGCCGCCGCGCTCACCGAGGCGAATGGGTGGGTGGTCAGTGCGATGACACTCGGGATCGGTGCGGGCACTCTCGTGGCGGGAGCCGTCGTCGGGGCGGCAGGGACCTCTGTTGTGGCGTGGGTGGTTCTGGGGGCATCGGCGCTCACGACGCTGCTGTCGCTGAGTGTGCTGCCGCGCAGGGCGTCCGTCACGGAGTGATCTCGATCCGCAGGCTCCTTCGTCGCGCCGCTACTCGATCGGCGCAGTGGGGATTCGCCAGTAGTGCCTCGACAGGCTCGACGAGCGGGGTACCCGTTCCCTGAGCCTGTCGAAGGGGCCACTGGCGGCGGCGCGCAGCGTCAGGCGCCGGTTGCGACCCGGAGGGCGAGCCAGACCGAGGTTGTGCCGACCGTCGTCCAGAGGGCGATCGCGACCGCTTGCCAGAGGAGGACCCACGCCCGCGGGGTACCGCCGGCGACCAGGATGGCCGACGTGATCTGGGTGGGGATCGCCAGCGGGCCGAGGATGCTCGCTCCCGGAACGCCGAAGCGCACGAGCCACCTGTTGAAGCGCTGGCGGCCCTTGGAGAGTGGCTTCTCGGGCTTGGATTCGGCGGCTCCGGAGGCAGCGTTCGCGTCGAACTCCGACTCGTGGACCGTGGCGATGCTCGTGGTCGGAACACCCGCCGTCGAAGAGCCGACCCCGTCGCGGCCCGCGCGCATCCGCTTCGCCGAAGCCGAAGCCGAAGCCGACGCACGAGTACGAGCCGCCCGACGGTCGACGACCGCGGTGCGGGCCCGCGAGCTCAGCAGCACGACAAGCAGCACGCACAGAAAGTTGCCCGTCGCACCGGCGATCGCGGCAAGAATTGGATTGACTCCGCCGATCACGCCGATGATGGCGGCGAGCTCGCCCTCGACGAAGGGAACGGCTCCGGCGAGCACGAGGATGAGTGGTTGGAGGAACTCGGGCACCTGGGCGACGAGGTCTTGAAAATTGCTGACGAGCTGTTCGATGGGGTTCATGAGGGTCAGTAGAAACCGTGTTCCCGCCACAGGGTCAAGCGCCCTTGACCCTGTGGTGGGAACAGGGTGTCTCATGTCGTCATGACACAGAAAACGTATGAACCCGAAGCAAGGGCTTCGGACACACGACGTCCCCGCATGCTGCGCCGACCCTTCGAGATCATCGGCGCGAACAAGCGCGCCTACCTCGCCATCAACCTGATGGCCTACGGCCTGGTGGTCGCCGGTTTCATTGTAGGAATCGTGTTCCCCGACCTCAGTCGCGCGCAGGCGCAGACGCAGCAGACCGACGGAACGGCTGATCTGGTCACCTCCCTCCTCAGCAACCCCTGGCTGTTCGCGGTGGTCATCTTCGCCGTCAACATCGGAAGGCTCAGCGCGCTCACGATCGTGCTGCCCTCGCTCGTCGTGCCCTTCCTGGGCCTGCCGCTGTTCGCATACTGGTCGTTCATGACCGGAGTCACCATCGCCCCGACGACCGACATGGCGTGGGTGGCCCTCATCCCGCATTCCCTGACGGTCGTGATCGAGCTGCAGGACTACATCCTGCTTCTGCTCGGCGTCTATCTGCTCGGCCGGTCGTGGCTGTGGCCGCGCACCGCCGGCGTGACCACCCACCGTCGGGGCTACCTGCGCGGCCTGCGGATGCTGGGCTGGCTCGCCCTGCCTGCCGTAGTGCTGCTCGTGATCGGCGCGCTCTACGAATCGTTCTCGCTGCTCTACCTCGTGCACCCGCTGTCGCTGTGGCTGCTGTGAACCGGCGAGATGCCGTGACGGCGGCGCCGATGTTTGACAGTGTGGGGTGCACAGGCATCTCGATCGCTGCGCACACCACCGCGACACCGAGAACCGAAGGGAGCATGCGACATGCCGTGGAGCACCCGTGAAGTGGCCGACCTCGCCGGAACGACCGTGAACACCGTGCGGCACTACCACCGCATCGGCCTGCTCGACGAGCCCGTGCGCATGTCGAACGGCTACAAGCAATACCAGGTCGCCCACCTCGTGCGGCTGCTGCAGATCAGGCGGCTGCGCGACCTCGGGGTTCCGCTCGACCAGATCGAGCAGGTGGGCTTCGGTACAGACTCGCCGGCGGATGCCCTCCGCGCGATAGACGCGGACCTCGCGTCGAGCATCGAACGGCTCCAACGCGCCCGCGCGGAGGTGCGCGCCATCCTCGACGGCTCCTCCGTCACGGGCGTGCCGGCCGGATTCGAGAATGTCGCAGCGAAGCTCACGAAGCCCGAGCAGTCGCTCATGCTGATCTACAACCAGCTCTACGACGACCGTGCGATGTCCGACCTTCGCCAGATGGCCGAGGTCGATCCGGATGCCGTCGACGAGGAATTCGAGAACCTGGCGCCGGACGCGGACGAGCCCACGCGCATCCGGTTGGCGGAGCATTTCGGCCCGGTGTTCGCGAAGCTCTTCGTCGAGTACCCCTGGCTGGTGACGCCCGGAGCGCACCTGACGAAAGGTTCGCACGTCGTTCGCGAAACGATCGATGAGTCGGTGCGCGTGACCTACAACGCCGCCCAGCTCGAGGTGATGGCCCGTGCCGGAGTCATCGCCCTCGAACTCGCCAAGGAGCACAACGACTGACAACGCAATTAGCTGTCACCCGTTCAACAGGATGTTTCGATTCAGGCTCGGCGTTTCTGCGTCGTCGCGGCGGCGTGTTGGACTGTTTGTCCTGTAGTACGGATCGCGCCCTGCTTAGTCAGCTCAGGTCGTCGGGCGGCAGCAGGCGGCCGCCTCCGAGGTACACCATCTCCTCGGCCTCGGCGCGCCGCCTGCGGGTCACCGACATGAACATGGCGACCCCGACGCCCACGAGGGCCAGCCCGCTCACCAGGATCCCGATTCTCGTGAACAGCGGCAGCTCACTGTCGACGAGCGCGACGATTCCGATGATGATCATGACCGCACCGACCACGCTCCAGATGCCCGCCCCTGCGGAGCGCAGCCTCCAGGCCTGCTCCGTCCACGCCAGCAGAAACGGCGTCGGCATGCCGCGCTCGCGCTCGTTGCCGTCGCGCAGCGCCATCCATCTGCGGGCGAGATCGCGCCGGCCCCGCACATCGGCGTCGGCCGCGGCGCACCAGCCGAGAACGAGCGGGATCGACAGCAGAATGGCGCTCACGACCACCAGCAGCACCACGTCTTCGGCGGTCGCGTCGAGGATTCTCGAGCTGATCGCGTCGAGCACGAGAGACACCGCGACCACCCCGACGCCCACCCCGATGCAGCCGATGAGCAGGCGCAGCAGCAGGCGGCGCAGACGACCCGTGCGTGCCAGATGCGAGGCCAGAAGGTCGGTGGCCTCCGCGTCGTCGTTCTCCCGCGCGCGCTCGAGGCGGTCGGCCTTGACCATGGCGATAAGGGCCCGGATGCCGCCACGCGGCCGCCGGGTCGCCGATGCGGCGGGCTCGCGCGACCCTGCGGTTCCGCCGGCACCCGACGGGAAAGGGGAGTCCGCTGCCTCTGCGGCGTCGATCAGGCCCCGCAGTTCGATCAGCAGGGTCTCCCGTCCGACGCGCGACTTCCCTCCGCCCTCCGTCAGCGACACCGCCGCGGCACGCTGCCGCTCGGTGAGCGCGGGAGGGCCGGCCGCCTCGCGGCCGTGGCCGATGCGCACGGGCCGCGCCGCGGCATCCGGAACCTCGAGCGGAAGGCCGCCGACGAACGCGGCCAGACTGCGCAGGCCCTGCGCATCCAGGCCCTTCATCGGGCGGCCCCGAACGAGCACGCGGGCGGTGGCGCCGTCGGTCGAGGTGAAGCGGTAGACGATGTAGTCGGTGCCGTTCGGTGCCGACGAGACCGAGCGCCAGGCCTCGGTGATCGTGTCGACGGGCGCGGTGCGGCGGCGGAACGAGAGGGTTCCGCGGCGCATCGAGGCTGTGCTTTCGGCGGGGCTGAACTCGATCACGGCGTAGGCGAGGGTGACTCCGATCGCGAGGCCGCCGCCGAAGATGAGCCAGACAGCGAGCACTCCGAGGGGCCAGCTCCAATCACCGGCGCCGAGGGTGGAGAAGAAGAGGGACGCGGGTGCCCCGAGGGCCGCGGCCACGCCGAGAGAGGCCTCCGCGATGAGGCGCAGGTTCTGGATGCCCGGGTGCCGCCCGATGCGCACGGTGTCGTCGGCGGGCGCGGGCATGGGTCAACGCTCGCAGAAACTTTCGCGTTGGTCGAGTAGGCCGAGGTCGGGGGATTCTCTCTTCAACAGGACGGTTCGAGTGAGGGGCGGCGTTTCGTCGTGGCTGGCGCGGCGTGTCGGGCGATGTGTCCTGTAATGCGGGACGGGGTCTACTCGTCGAGGGCGTCGAGCTGGTTCAGGGCCTCGTTCGCTCGGGCGATTCTGTCTTTCTCGGGGGAGTCCCACCAGTAGGGACCGCGCTCGCCGAGGCCGTGCTTCGCCAGGCCGACGCGCGTTCGGGAGGCGGCGACGGCGGCCGCAACCGCCTCCTCGTCGCCGGCGGACTTCGCCGCGCGCACGCCGGAGCGGCCCCGCCCGAGGTGCGACTTCAGTAGGGCGACTACGGATTCATCGAGAACGGGGTCTGTGCGACGCCACTTGCGGCCATTGATGACCAACCAGCGATCGTCGTCG
Source organism: Agreia sp. Leaf244 (assembly GCF_001422695.1). NCBI lineage: Bacteria > Bacillati > Actinomycetota > Actinomycetes > Micrococcales > Microbacteriaceae > Agreia > Agreia sp. Leaf244. The sequence goes on from NZ_LMLX01000004.1 coordinate 323,126, forward strand.
ACAGACCCCGTCTCGGACATGTGCGTGAGACGCGCGGCGTTAGGCCGCGATCAGCTCAGGCTGGCCGGTCCACGATCCCGACGGGTTCTCCACGGGAGTCCCATCCGGCTCGGTTCCGGTCTCGGGGTCGATCTCGTCGGGCTTCGGGGTGTGCTCGGGGCGAGGGTCACTCATCGTCTGCACCTCCGCCCGATGCCGTGTCTTCGCCGCTCTCGGGCTGGCTTCCGTCAGACCCCGAGCCATCGGGCAACTCGTCGGCATCCGGCTTCTTGGATTCGTTCGTCGTCATGTGTGCTCCTTTCCACACGCGACGTTACGCCTGCGCACCGACTCGGCGTCAGGGGTTGACGCTGCGTGCGCGAATCCGGCGTACGGCCGGCCGGCCGGCCCCGAACTCAGCGCGACAGCAGAACTCAGCGCGACAGCAGCGCCCTCGCGCAGCGCCTCACGAGCGCGCGGTCTGTCGTGAGTGCGAACTCGTAGAGCCCCTCGCGGTGGCGGGTCGGGTCGATCTCCCGAGCGGTGAGTGCCGCGGCGTAGTCCGCGGTCAGCAGAATGACGTCCCATTCGGCGGCGAGCGGGTCGTCGTCTGCCACGACCACACTGCGGGCCGGATGCGGAAGACCCGCAGACGCGCCCGTCGAGTAGGCCGTCAACAGGCATCCGGAACCGACCAGGGCCTCGTAGCGGATTCGAGTCGCGGGCGTGATGTTGTCTTCGGCTTGGAAGGTCGCGAGCAGCACGGCGGAATCGCCGCCTGCCCCGGCGCGCTCCTCGAGGAATGCGCTGACCTGCAGGAGCAGCGCGCGGTCGCCCAGCTTGACCGGAGCCGCCCGCGAGACCACATCGAAGGGGGTCGTGCCGCTCGGTTCGTCGGCGACGTCGAGGGCGTGGCGCCCGCGCGTTGGACGTAGGCGGGCGATTCCGGGGGCCTCGTCTGTCGTCTCGGCCGCCTTGCCGTAGTGCCAGCCCTGGGCGAGGGATGCGCCGAACGCACGCGCGCGGGTGATGTGCGCGGGCGTCTCGACGCCCTCGGCCAGAATGATCGCGCCGCTCCTCTCGGCATAGCCCGCGATCGCGGTCATCGTCATCGCCGCGATGCGGTCCGGCTGCCGACGGATGAGGTTCATGTCGAGCTTCACGATCTCGGGTGCGAGCAGCGGAAGAAGCGCGAGAGACGCGGGCTCTGCGCCCAGGTCGTCGATTGCGATGAGGTGCCCCGCAGCTCGCAGTGTCGCGGCGGCGGCCAGGAGCGATCCCGGGTCGGTGGTCAGCGCGCGCTCGGTGATCTCTACGACGAGCGGCGGAGCGCCGATGAGAGCCGGTGGCACGCGGCCGTTTGCCAGGCTGGCCGGCTCCACGTTCACGAAGACGGAGTGCGGCGCATCGAGGCCCTGAGTCTCGATGGCACGCAGCGCGGAATCGAGAAAGGCGGAGTCGAGCTGTGCCGCCGTGTCGTCTCGGTACGCATCGCGGAGCAACCGATCCGGAGGCACGGGCGAGTCATCGGAGAACGCGCGGCTCAGTGCCTCATAGGCCACGACGATTCCTGAATCGATGTCGACCACAGGCTGGAAGTTGGTTACGAGACGGTCGAAACCGAGAGTCTGCATGTGCCCATTAACGCAGTGAGGTGGCCCGGTGCCTAGTCGGGCTTGACATCTCGCGCTCAGAGCGAACGCACGCGACCGGCGCGGTCACCCGGCCATAGGGTCTCAATCACTCCTCTTCGAAAGGCTCACACTATGGAACTGCTCTTCGTGCACGGCGCCCTCGTTCGCGACGGAGCGTGGTGGTGGCAGCCTGCAGCCGACCTGCTCGAGCGGCGCACGGGCATCCGGAGTCGCGCCGTGGCGCTGCCGTCGGTCGGCGAAGGCGCGGCCGATGGTCTCTCGGATGCCGCCGGCGGGCTCGTCGCCGATGCCGCCGCATTGCGCCGCGAGCTCGACACCGTCGACGAGGCGATCGTGGTGGGACACTCCTACGGCGGAACCGTGATCGCGGAGGCCGGCGCGCACCCCGCCGTTCGCCATCTGCTCTACATCTCGTCGTACCTGCCCGACATCGGCCAGGCGCAGGGCATGATCATGAGCGGCGAGCCCGACCCCGTGTCGATCGGCGACAACGGCGACGGCACGCTCAGCGTCTCGGGCTACGACGCGACGTCGTTCGGCGCGCGGTTCCTGCAGGATGCCGACGGCGAGACCCAGCGCGAGGCCTGGTCGCGCGTCACGGCCCAGGACGCGACGGCGTTCATGACTCCGACGACGGCGGCCGGATGGCAGGGAGTCGACTCGACGTACCTCGTGTGCGGCGAGGATCGCAGCACCTCGCTCGAGCTGCAGCGCTTCCACGCGGCGCGGGCCACTCGCGCGGTCGAGCTGCCGACGGGGCACCACCCGTTCATCACGCGCCCAGACCTGGTGGTCGACGCGCTGGCGGCGCTGACCGAGTAGGCCGACTCCCTCTCCTGCGCAGATCGAGTAGGCCGCCCGCGGCCGTATCGAGATCCGGCCGGGTGGTCTCGATACGCCGTGCTCGTCCCTCGCGCGGCTACTCGACCGGCGCCGAAAAGGGAGGAACGGGCGGAGAACAGCGCATTCGAGCCGCATACGTCGTCGGTTGAACGGAACTCCGCCCATTCCGCCGCGGTACCGAGATCCGGATGGGGCCGGGCACACTGGAGGTATGACGAACATTCTCGGGATCGATGTCGCCGCCGAACTGCAGCAGGTCGAGAAGCACTGGACTCCTCGGGTCGTCGGCCGCGTCAACGACCAGTACATCAAGGTGGCGAAGCTGCTCGGCGAGCTGATGTGGCACGCGCACGACCAGGAGGACGAGATGTTTCTCGTGGTCTCGGGGCGGCTTCGCATCCAATTGGAGGGCGACGAGGAGGTCGTGCTCGACCCGGGGCAGTTCTACGTCGTTCCGCGCGGGGTGCGGCACAACCCCGTGGCCGAGGAGGAGGTCGAGATCGTACTCATCGAGACGGTGACGACCGCGCATACGGGCGACGTCGTGTCGGACAGGTCGGTTCCGATCGACCAGCAGCTCGGCACGTTCAGCTGAGGCGGGCTTGGGCTGATCGAGTAGGCCGCCTGCGGCCGTATCGAGATGCGGGCCGGGTGGTCGCGATACGCCGTGCTCGTTCCTCGCGCGGCTACTCGACCGGCGCAACGGACGGAGATGTCGACCCACCGACCGCCTCTGGGCGACGGTATGCAGGAATCTCCGCCCGTTCGACGCGGCGCGTGAGGCGGGTACTCGCAGTGCCTCCCGCGGCGCGGCGCAGCGGGGTTAGCGTGGAGTCATGACCGACGCCCGAGACGAAGTGCGCGAGTTCCTCAGCTCGCGTCGCGCGCGCATCACGCCCGAGCAGGCCGGCCTGCCCGTCTACGGCGGCAACCGCCGGGTCAGCGGCCTGCGCCGCGAAGAGGTCGCGATGCTCACCGGAGTCTCGGTCGACTACTACGTGCGCCTCGAGCGCGGAAATCTCGCCGGCGCATCCGAGAGCGTTCTCGACTCGTTGGCCCGCACCCTGCAGCTCGACGACGCCGAGCGCGACCACCTCTTCGATCTGGCCCGCAACGCCGGCCCGTCGCGCAAGCCCCGCGCGGTGCCGGCCGAGGTGCGGCCCGCCGTGCGGCAGGTGCTCGACGCGATGGCGGATGCCCCGGCCTGGGTTCGCAACGGACGTCACGACATCCTGGCCGCCAACCGCATGGGCCGCGCGCTCTACGCGCCGGTGTTCGACGACCCGCATCGGCCGGTGAACACCACGCGCTTCACCTACCTGAACCCGGCGGCGAAGGAGTTCTGGCGCGACTACGACAAGATCACCTTCGACGCCGCCGCGATGCTGCGCCTCGAAGCAGGGCGCGCTCCGCACGACGAGGCGCTCATCCGGCTGATCGGCGAGCTGTCGACGCAGAGCGAACTGTTCCGGCAGCGCTGGGCCTCGCGCGACGTCATGTACCACCGCAGCGGAGTGAAGCGCCTGCACCATCCGATCGTGGGCGATCTCGACCTCAACTTCGAGTCGATGGAGCTGCCCAGCGAACCCGGCCTGGTCATGAACGTCTACACGGCCCCGGCCGGCTCGCCCACCGCCGAGCGACTCACGCTGCTGGCCTCGTGGGCGGCGACGCAGGATGCGACGGACGCGGCGGCTGTCGACGCCACAATTCATCCCTTCGGATGAGTTCTCGGGCGGTCCTGGTCCTCCGTGTGGATAAGACTGGAAGACGTCGGAACGAACGGCATCGGAAACGCTTGTCGCCGGTGATGCGCGGCTCCTAGCGTCTAGCTCTGTCGGCACGTGACGAGCTTCGTTCCATTCCGCCGGCCCAAAGCAAGGAGAACGACATGGATCACTCGAACGACACTCTCGCTTCGAAAAATCATGGCTCGGGATCGGCCTTCCGCCGCGTCGGGGCGACGGTCGCGGTGGCCTGTGCCATCACCGGTTCGATCATGGGGCTCGGGGCAATGGGCGCCCTCGCAACGCCGGGCAGCTCGCCCGCGGTGGTGACGGCATCCGACGACGCGACGCCGACGCCGGCCTTCGATCCGACGACGAAGGTGACCTACACCGAGGCCGACCTGGCCGCCTTCGCAGCATCGCCGTACGCCGGCGATGCGCTCAACCTCGCGGCCATCTGGGGAACCGACACCGAGTGGGCGGCGGGGAAGGCCGGCTCCAAGATCCAGGCCGGTATCGCCTTGCCCTTCGCCCCCGGGGAGTCCTCGAGCGTCGACTACTCGACAGACCAGAAGCTTCTCGCCCTGCAGTCGCAAGTCGATTTCACCGAGATCATGCAGCTTGCCGCCGCCTGGGACTCCGACGATCTGCTCAGCGCCAAGGTCGAGTTGGGTGCCCTGCTGCTCGCTCATCAGCCGCTGCCGGCCGTGCCGACCTCGTTCTCCGACGAAGAGAAGGAAAACGCGTTCGGCCTGTGGGGGTACACCGACGCAGAGGCGGTCAAGCTCGCCGGCCTCTGGCAGACCGACACGCACAGCGCGATCCTGCGGGCCGGAACCGACATTCTCGCGGGTAACGACCTGCCCCTGTGACGACCGTCCTGACCGAGCGCATCGGCTTCGAAATAGAACTGCTCGCCCCGGCGGGCGCGGATCGGCGAACCCTCGCCGACCGCGTCAGTCGGGAGCAGGGCGGCAGCGTCGGCCGGTTCTTCCACACGGATTCCGAACCGTCGCTCGTTCCCGGCATGGGGCACTTCTGGCATCTGACCCCCGGGTTCACGGCCCGAGACGAGTCGGGCCAGCCCCTCGCATCGTTCGTCGACGACATCACGATCGTCGACGACCTCCGGCGCGAACTGCCGATGCCGAGAGCCGCAGTGATGCCGGGTCGCCACGCGGCCGATCCGCGCGGCGGCCCCGACAGACACTCCTACCGGATTCTCTCCGATGACGGCCGTTTGCTACGTCTGGTCGCCGACCGCACGCATCCGGACACGCCGTTCGGCCGGGTGCTCGACGACGTCGCCGTTCTCTTCGGCACGTCGGTCGAGACGGTCGGTGCCGTGCGCCGACTGCGAGATAGGGCCGGCGCGAGCATCGCCATGGCGACGACTCTGGCCGCCGGCCGAGAGCGCCCGACCGAGATCGTCACGCCGCCGCTGACCCGAGATCACGAAGCGGCGCTCGAAACACTGCTTCGTCCGGCCCGAGAACTCGGGTTCACGGTGCCCGTCGAGGCCGCCGTGCACCTGCACTTCGATGGGGCGCCCTACCGTTCCGTCGAGGCGTTCTCCAACCTGGTGCGCCTGTTCGGGCATTGGCGCGACGCACTTCATGTCGCGCTCGCCACCAACCTCGCGTGCACCCGGCTGCGGGCTCTCCCTCCGGCGCTCCTCGATCTCGTCGAGATGCGGGAGGAGGTCGACGTCTCCGAGTCCGAACGCTGGAGCCGTCTGCAGGCGGCCGCCAAGGCTACCGGCCTGACCAAGTACTTCGACATCAACCTCACAGCCCTGCTCACCGACAAGCCGCCGCGCGACACGGTGGAAGTGCGGATCTTGCCCGGTGCGCTCGACGCGACCGACATCATCCGTCGCGCCGCGTTCGTCGAAGCCCTGCTCGCCCGGTGCAGGCAGGCGGATCCGATTCCCCGGCCGGCCCACGCCGACCCGGTCGCTGCCGCCGAAGAGCTGCGGGAGCTCGTCGCACTCACGCCGTCGAACGAGAGTGCGGCGGCGCGGTGATGACAGGTCTGAACACACGCCTCCGGATGTTCCTGACGGCCCCGCAGCGGCGTCGGCTCGTCATCATCGGCGCCGTCGGCATCGCGTACCTTATCGGCCTGGCGGTTGCATTGCGCTTCGAGTGGTACCCGCAGGGGCTCCCGGGGTACATCTATCTCGGCGTTGTCGCGATCGTCGGCGCCGCGACCACGCGCCGGTGGCCTGTGGAGACCCTGGTGCTGGTGACCGCGTTCACGGCCTACACGACGCTCGCCCCGCTGCCGATCGAGCTCTATGGTCTGTATCTGGGCGCACCGCAGGCCCTCGTGCCGCTCGCGATCGTCGCGTTCATCATGATCTCGGACGACGGCCCCGTGGTCGCGCCCGCCGCCACATTCGGCACCCTCGCCGTCCTCACCATCCTGCCGTGGCGTGACATCGTCGGCATTCTCCTCGACGCCCGGCCACTCAGCGAAGCCCTGCTGCTCGACAGCGGTGAAGACCGATCGGTGCTGCTGGCCGAACTGGTCGCGTGCGTTCTCGTCGTCGTCTTCGCGCTCATGCTGCGTCGGCAGCGCCGGGCGGCCGTCGAGCTCGCCGCCAAGAATCGCGAGCTCATGCAGCTTCGTGCGGTCGAGGTCGCCCGCATCGCCGAGCAGGAGCGCACACGTATCGCTCGCGACATGCACGACGAGGTCGCCCACCACGTCGCTGCCCTCGTCATCCGAGCCCAGGCGGCGCTGCGGGTCGCCGAGGACCAGCCCGAGCAGCTCGCGCAGGCCGTGCGTGACATCGCCGAGGGCGGGCAGGATGTGCTGGCGCGCATCCGAACCGTCGTGCGCGTTCTGAAGTCCACGCCGGTGAGAGACGGAGCGGCAATGCTGTCGCTGGCCGACGAGCTCGAGGTGATCTTCGACCGGGTGCGCTCTATCGGTTACGACGTCGACGACACCATCCGAGTTGGCGACGACGTTCCACCGGTGCAGGCGACGGCGGTCATCCGAGTCGTGCAGGAATCCATCACCAATGTCATGCTGCACTCCGCGGCAGGCTCCCTGCGGGTCGTCGTTGCGGAGCATCCGGTGTACTGGTCGGTGAATGTGACCGATCCGGGGCCCGCCCGAGAGCGCTTTCCCGAGATGTTAGACGGCGGATCCGGGCTGATGGCCCTGCGGGCTCGCCTGGCGGAACTCGGCGGCCGGCTCACGACAGGAGAGGATGGTCGAGGCTGGGCCGTCGTCGCGGAGATTCCCCGCGGGTCGGCGGCAGTGAGACCACGAGAGAAGACGCCATGACCATTCGTGTGATCGTCGCCGACGACCAGCCGATAGCCCGCGTCGGCATCGCCGCCATGCTCGACGCCGAAGACGACATCGACGTGGTGGGTCAGAGCGCAGATGGCGAAGACGCCGTCCGCGATGCCCTCGCGCTGCGTCCTGACGTGGTCGTCACCGACATCCGGATGCCGCGGCTCGACGGCATCTCGGCGACCCGACGCATCCTGGCCGAGATCGCGTGCGCCGTCGTGCTCATCACGACGTTCGACGACGACGAGTATCTCTTCGACGGAATCGCGGCGGGCGCATCCGGGTTCCTGCTCAAGGACTCGGGCCCCGACCTGCTCGCGGCGGCCGTGAGATCGGCATCGCGAGGAGACTCGCTGATCGACCCCGCCATGACCCGGGCGCTGATCGAGCAGAGGGTCGCTCCCGGTCGGCCGGATGACGCGGCGCACACGCCTCTGCCCGAGCAGATCGCGCTGCTCGACGAGTTGAGCGAGAGGGAACGCGTCGTGCTCGCAGCGGTCGCCCGCGGCCTCAGCAACGGTGACATCGCCGCAGAGCTCTGGGTCAGCGTTCCGACGGTCAAGTCGCACATCTCGAGCGTGCTCGCGAAGACGCGAACCCGCACGCGGGTTCAGGCGGCGGTCTTCGCCTACGAGACCGGCTTCATGAAACCGGGCTCGTAAGGCGCGGCTGCTCCGCGTCTTCTGCTCTAGTCGTCGTCAGCGTACGTCGGGTGTTGCCACTTCGGGTCAACCGAACTGGCAACACCCGACGCGCAGGTTGCGCGAAGTGGCAACTCGCGAGGCGAGCAGGGTGCTCGACCGTGAGGTGAGTGTCACTTCTCGCGCGATGGCTCGGCCGAGAACACCTCTCGGGCGACCTCGATGGCGGACATCGCCTTGGGCCAGCCCGCGTAGAACGCGAGGTGGATGATCGTCTCGACGAGTTCCTCGCGGCCGAGGCCGTTGGTGCGGCCGATCGGGAGGTGCGAGCGCAGCTGCTCGAACGCGCCGCTCGTGATGAGCGCGGAGATCGTGACGAGGCTGCGGTCGCGCTTGGCCAGGGCCTGGCGCTCCCACACGTCTCCGAAGAGAACGTCGTCGGTGAGCTCCGCGAGCTTCGGCGCGATGTCTCCGACGAGGCGCTGCGCGGCGGACTGCGGAGCAGGCGTCTGTGAAGTGTCTGTCATCAGAACGTCACCATGACCTTCAACGCCTCACGGGCATCCATCGCGGCGTAGCCGGCGGGCACCTCGTCGATCGCCACCCGGCGGTCGAAGACGCGGCCGGGGTCGATCTCGCCGTTCAGAACCTGCTGGATGGCGGGCTCCAGGTAGGCGCGAACGGGGGCGGGGCCGCCGGTGAGCGTGGCGTTCTTGCCGAACAGCGAGCCGAAGCCCACGGGTGCGTCCTCGTACTGCGGAACGCCGACGCGCGAGATGACTCCGCCGGGGCGCACGATCCCGTACGCCTGCTCGTAGGCGGGCATGTGGCCGACTGCCTCGAGCACGATGTGGCTGCCCTCGCCGTTCGTCAGCTGCATGACCTTCGCGATGCCCTCCTCGCCGCGCTCGGCGACGACGTCGGTGGCTCCGAACTCGACGCCGAGATCGGTGCGCGAGGTGTGCCGGCCCATGAGGATGATGCGCTCGGCGCCCAGCTGCCGAGAGGCGAGAACGGCCGAGAGCCCGACGGCTCCGTCGCCGATCACGGTCACGGTCTTGCCCGCCTCGACGCGGCCCATGTGGGCGGCGTGGTACCCGGTGAGGTAGACGTCGGAGAGGGAGAGAAGCGAGGCAAGCAGGGCCTCGTCGGCGGTCGACGCATCCGCCCCTGCCACGCGCACGAGGCTGCCGTCGGCCTGCGGAACCCGGGCCAGCTCGGCCTGCAACCCGGCCGTCTCGGCGGTGGCGTAGAAGCCGCCGTGAACGCACGAGGTCTGCACGCCGTCGCGGCAGAACGCGCAGGTGTTGTCTTGGAAGGCGAAGGGCGCGACGACGAAGTCGCCGACCTTGACGAGTGCAACGGCCGACCCGACCTCCTCGACGATGCCGATCATCTCGTGGCCCATCGACTGGCCGCGCTCGGAGGCGGGCATGGAGTGGTACGGGTGCAGGTCCGATCCGCAGATGCAGGCTCTGACGACGCGAACGATGGCGTCGGTGGGCTGCTGGATGACGGGATCTGCGACGGTCTCGATGCGAACGTCGCCCGCTCCGTACATGAATGTGGCCTTCATGGGGCTCCTTCTGATCGGGGTCTGGGGGAGGCCCGGCGTCGGGCCCGAATACAGTCAACTCCTCGTTGTCTCGTGCGCGGGAGGGTCTGGTGAAACGGGTAATGGCAGACCCTCCCGCCCCCGCATCCGGCCGGCGTAGCGTCGCCGACATGCAGATCGAACCCCAGAAGCCCAGCGTCAAGAACCCGCCCGAGCAGTTCGCCGGAGACGTCTGGCTCGACGTCGTCGCGGCACCGCACACCGACGACCAGCGGATGACCGTGGCGATCGTGAAATTCGCCCCCGGTGCGCGAACGGCGTGGCATTCGCATGCCCGCGGACAGTACCTGCGCGTGACCCAGGGCGTCGCACGCTTCGGCGACCGGGCCGGGAACATCCATGAGGTGCACCCCGGGCAGACGATCTACACGCCGCCGGGCGAGGAGCACTTCCACGCGGCATCGGGCGACACGTTCATGGAGCACATCGCGATGCTCGAGGCCGGCGACGACCCGGCGACCACGACCACCTGGCTAGAGCACATCACGGATGCGGAGTTCAACGGCACGAAGTAGTCGAGCATCCGCGCCTTTTCGGTGCATCCGCTGCCGGACGACCGGGCGCGGATGAGCCGAACAGGCGCGGATACGCGTCGCGCCCCTAGCGGGAGGTGAGTTCTGCGCGGAGGATGTCGGCGCCCGCCGCGAGGGCACTCATCTTGCCCAGAGCCACATCCCTCGCCAACGGTGCCATTCCGCAGTTCGTGCTGGGAATGAGCTTGTCCGCGTCGACGAACGCGAGCGCCTTGCGCAGAGTGTCGGCGACCTCTTCGGGGGTCTCGATCTCCGAGCTCGCCACGTCGATCGCTCCGAGCATGACCTTCTTGCCTCGGATGAGCTCGATGAGGTCCATCGGCACATGGGAGTGCTGGCATTCCAGCGAGACGATGTCGATCGACGACTGCTGCAGCAGGGGAAACGATTTCTCGTACTGTCGCCATTCGGCGCCGAGGGTCGCTTTCCAGTCGTTGTTCGCCTTGATGCCGTAGCCGTAACAGATGTGCACGGCCGTCTGTGCGCGCAGTCCCTCGGCTGCTCGCTCCAGCGTGGCCACGCCCCAGTCCTGAACCTCGTCGTGGAAGACGTTGAAGGCGGGCTCGTCGAACTGGATGATGTCGACTCCTGCCGCCTCGAGTTCTCTCGCCTCCTCGTTGAGGATCGTCGCGAACTCCCACGCCAGCTTCTCTCGGCTCTTGTAGTGGCGGTCGTAGAGGGTGTCGATCATGGTCATCGGGCCGGGAAGAGCCCACTTGATCGGCTGATCGGTCTGCTGGCGGAGGAAACGGGCGTCGTCGACGAACACCGGCTTCTCGCGGCTCACCGCCCCGACGACGGTGGGCACGCTGGCGTCGTAACGGTCACGGATCCTCACCGTCTCGCGCTGGGAGAAGTCGACGCCGCTCAGGTGTTCGATGAACGTCGTGACGAAGTGCTGGCGGGTCTGCTCGCCGTCGCTGACGATGTCGATGCCCCGCCGGTGCTGCTCGTGGAGTGCGACGCTCAGCGCATCCTGTTTGCCCTCGACCAGGCGGTCACCCTGCAACGTCCAGGGAGACCAGAGGGTCTCCGGCTCCGCGAGCCAGGACGGCTTGGGGAGGCTGCCGGCGATCGTCGTGGGGAGGAGAGTGTTCATGGTCGTCGATTCGTCGTGGGTCATCGGGCGGGTGCGGGGTAGTTGGCGGCCCAGTGCTGCAGCACGCGTCCGTGCGGCTTCACGAAGTGCTCTTCGGTGAACCTGCCCTGCGTGACCGCGAGACGACTGCGCTCCTCGCGGTCGTAGTCGATCTCGGTGCGGGAGTAGTCCTGCTGATCGAGCGTCGGCCGGTAGATGCTCGCCGCGGCGGAGTTCGCGTTGTAGATCTCGGGCCGATAGATCTTTTGGAACGTCTCCATCGTGCTGATCGTGCCGATCAGCTGCAGAGCCGAGTAATCGTTGAGCAGGTCGCCGCGAAAGTAGAACGCGAGCGGCGCCACGCTGCCCGGCGGCATGAAGTAGCGAACCGTCAGTCCCATGCGACCGAAGTAGTCGTCGGTCAGGGAGTAGTCGTTCTGCTGGTACTCGACGCCGAGGATCGGGTGGTGATTCTCGAGCCGGCGGTAGGTCTTGCTGGTCGAGACGCTGATGCAGATGACCGGCGGCTTGGGGAAGCGCTCCTGATACGCGGCCGAGTCGAGAAAGTGCTGGAACAGCTTGCCGTGCAGAGCGCCGAAGTCGTCGGGCAGGGTGAACTCCGTGGCGCCCTCGTTGGCCGCCGGCAGGAGCACGCTGAAGTCGAAGTCGCGCAGGTACGACGAGAAGTTGTTGCCGACGATGCCCTGGTGCCGAACACCGGTCTGCTGGTCGTTCACGTGGATGTCGAGCACCTCGAGCAGGGGGAACTCCCGGAACTCGCCTCCGTCGGTGAACTGCAACTCGACGGTCACGATCTCGAGTTCGACGACGTAGCGGTCTGCCGTGGGGTTGTCCCAGTGCGCGAGGGCGTTGAATCGGTGGTTGATCATCGTCAGGGCGTTGCGCAGGTTCTGCTGGCGGTGCTCGCCTCGGGCCAGATTGGCGAAGTTGGTCGTGGCCCGGGATTCCTCCGACGGCGTGTAGTCCTCGTCGAAGGGCGTGGTGGAGATGCTGAACGTGAACTCGTTCGCCATGAGTGGCCAATCCAGTGGGGGTGATCGGCCTGGTCGGCCGTGTGGAAGTCGTTGTGTTCATCGTGCCCGCGTGAACGGGCTATCGGGTAATTCAAGAGTTTTATGCTGCCCTATAGGCTCTCCCTATGGTTCGACAGACAAGCGGTGTCACCCTTCAGCAGCTCTACTACTTCATCGAGGTCGCCGCGGAGGGCTCCATCACTGCGGCGGCCGAGATCCTGTTCGTGGCCCAGCCGACCATGTCGGCGGCGATGAAGGATCTCGAGACCAGGGTGGGCCGCTCGCTGCTCCTCCGTTCCGCCCGAGGCGTCTCGCTCACCACCGATGGCGCGGAGTTCCTCGGATACGCCCGCCAGGTGGTCGAGCAGGTCGCGCTCCTCGAACAGCGTTACCTCGGTCGGCCGCCCCTTCGGAGGCTGCTCGGTGTGTCGACCCAGCACTACTCGTTCGCGGTCGACGCTTTCGTGCGCATGGTCAGGGGCACCGAGGCGTCCGAATACGAGTTCTCCCTGCGCGAGACGCGCACCTGGGACATCATCGAAGACGTGCGCACGCTCCGCAGCGAGCTGGGCATCCTGTATCGCAACGACTTCAACCGCAACGTCATCGACAAGCTTCTGCGGGATTCCGGGTTGATCTTCCGTCCGCTCTTTCTCGCCGAGCCGCACATCTTCATCTCTCGCAAGAATCCCCTCGCCAAGAAGCGCCGCGCGACCCTCGCCGATCTCGCCGACCTGCCGCGGCTGACCTTCGACCAGGGCAACAACAACTCCTTCTACTTCGCAGAGGAGATCCTGTCGACGCTGTCGAGCAAGCGGGAGATCCGAGTGTCTGACCGTGCGACGATTTTCAACCTCATGATCGGGCTCAACGGCTACACGATCTCGACGGGCATCATCAGCGACGACCTCGACCCGGAGATCGTCGCCGTGCCGCTCGACGTCGACGAACAGATCGAGATCGGCTGGATCGGCCACTCCGCGATCCCTCTGACGGAACAAGGGCAGCGCTACCTCTCCGAGGTGCGGGCCGTCGTCGCCGACTTCGGCGTGGAGCTTGTCGGCTGACGTCACTCGCTCTCGAGAAGTGATTGAAGTGCGGAGAATGGCCGCTTCACCCGTGACCGAAGCGGCCATTCTCCGCCCCTCAATGCGGTGAGAGCGCCGCGCGCACCGGCTGGCGCAGCACCGTCTTGAGCTTCTCGGGTGCGGTTCGGCGGGCGTCGTTCAGGTAGATCTCGTGGTGCAGCCCGGCGAACGTCAGCCCGTTCTGCGGCATGTACTCGTCGTGCAACCGCGCCAGCGTCGGCCCCTCGTCGTCGTACGACCCGACGTGCAGAATCTGGATGCTGCGCCCCTCGTCGAGCGTGATCAGTCGCGTCAACAACAGGGCCGGGTTGGGCTTCTTCGCAGCGGCAGCCTTGAGGGCGGCGGCCACGTCGTCGGCGGTGATCCACTCGGGCTGGTTGATCAGCGCGGTCCACTGCCATGAGGTCTTGTCGCGCGAAACGAACGCGCTCGGATCGTCGGCGGTCCAGAGGGCTTCGAGCGGGGCGACCACGTAGTCGCGGCCCCGGGCCTTGCTCGCGAACTTCAGCGTGTACGAGGTGGAGAACAGCGCCTCGATGGCGGCCGCGTAGGCGGGAGCCGTGTTCGGGTCGCCGGCGCCCTCGACGGCGAGGTACTGAAGGGGCGGCACGACCACGTCGCTGAATGCCTTCGACGAGGGGGAGTAGAGGGCGGGGTGCTCCTTCTTCACGTCGTACTTCATACCTCGGAGAGTAGTCCCGCGTCGGTGATCTCGATACGCCGGCTGCTTCGTCGCGCGGCTACTCGATCGGCGCACAGGCGACAGATGTCGGCCAAAAAGGTTAGGGTTGGTGAGGTTAGGCGTTCCTAACTTCGACTCATTCCACTCCACACCGCATAGGTCCTTCATGCCCACCACACGCGCCCTCAGCGGCGAGCAACTGGTGCTGCGCTACGGCAACGACGCGGTGATCGACGGGGTATCCATGACGCTCGAACCGGGTCGCGTGACCGCGCTCGTCGGGCCGAACGGAAGCGGCAAGTCGACACTTCTGCGCTCGCTGGCCCGGCTGCATCCGGTTGGCGAGGGCGACGTGACCCTGGGAGCCCGCGACGGGCATCCGGAACGTGCCGTCTCGATGCTGAGTGCCCGCCAGTTCGCTCGCGAAGTGACCCTCTTCTCGCAGTCGCGGCCCGCGCCGCAGGGGCTCTCGGTCGCCGAGGTCGTGGCCTTCGGCCGCCATCCGTACCGTCGCGGATTCGCCGGGCTCTCGCCCGCCGACCGCACGGCCATCGACAGCGCACTGCGGGCCACGGGTGTGCTCGACATGAAAGACCGCCCGGTCGGTGAGCTCTCAGGCGGTGAGGTGCAGCGCGTCTGGCTCGCGGCCTGCATCGCGCAGGAGACCGGCGTCGTGCTTCTCGACGAACCCACCAACCACCTCGACCTGCGCTATCAGATCGAGACGCTCGACCTCGTGCGCGACCTCGTCGACGACCACGGCGTGGCCGTGGGCGTCGTGCTGCACGACCTCGATCACGCGGCCCGCATCGCCGACACCCTCCTGCTCCTGTCGGCCGGGCGCATCCACGCCGCAGGCGACCCGCGCGAGGTGCTGACCACCCGGAACATCAGCGAGGTCTACGAGATCGCCGTCGAGGTCACGCTCGACGAACGCACGAACCGGCTGCGCATCGATCCCGTCGGCCGCCATGCGGCGCGCACACCCGACCCAGCCCCGACCCCCACCCGAGAGGACCGTTCATGATCCGCCCCCGTTCCATCGCGACCGCAGCTGCAACGCTCGCCATCGCCGCCCTCGCCCTCACCGGCTGCGGCACGACCACCGTCGACGACAGCGGCGCACCTGTTGCCGAGGCCACCTCCGACGCCTGCGCATCCGACACCACGGCCACGTCGACCGGGCCTGTCTCGCTGACAGACGGCGTCGGCCGCACGGTCGAGCTCGACAAGCCCGCCGAGCGCATCGCCGTTCTCGAATGGCAGCAGATCGAGGATGCCCTCACCCTGTGCGTCGCGCCCGTCGCGGTCTCCGACTCGGCCGGGTACGCCACCTACGTGAGCGCCGAGACGCTGCCCGAGGGAGTCGTCGACCTGGGCACGCGCGGAGAGCCCGACCTCGACGCGCTGTACGCCACGAACCCCGACCTGATCATCATCGAGGCGTTCAGCGCCGACGACGAGCTGATCGGCACGCTCGAGGAGCGCGGCGTTCCCGTGCTGGCCACCATCGGAGCCGACGGGGCAGACCCGATAGGCAACATGAAGACCGTGTTCTCGATGATCGCCGAGGCCACCGGGCGCGAAGACCGCGCCGAGCAGGTGCTCGACGAGTTCGACGCTCACCTCGCCGACGCCAAGACCGAGGTCTCGTCCGTCGCCCTGCCGACCACCGACTTCCTCTTCTTCGACGGCTGGGTCGAAGGCGGCAACGTCGTCATCCGCCCCTACGGACAGGGCGCCCTCTTTACCGCTCTCGGCGAGCAGCTCGGCCTGACCTCGGCCTGGACCGACGAGATCGACGAGGCCTACGGAAGCGGAGGAGTCGACCCGGCCTACGGCCTCGGCCAGACCGACATCGAGGGCCTCACCGCCGTCGGCACCGCGAACCTCTTCTACTCGGCCGACGAGGGCGCAGACGGCTATGTGTCCGAGTTCGAGAAGAGCCCGATCTGGAGCTCGCTGCCCGCCGTCACGGAGGGCCGCGCGCACGCGTTCCCGTCGGGCGTCTGGGGAGCCGGCGGCCCGCTGTCGAACCAGCAGGCCATCGACGCCTACGTCGACATCATCACGCAGCAGGGTTGAGCACCGCCGTCCGGGTAGCGCGCGCGAGGCCCTCCGGCGGCCTGCGCGGCGTCGCTGGCGGGGTGGCCACACTGGCCGCCCTGCTGCTCGCCGTCGTGGTCGTCGGGCTCTGGCATGTCACGCAGGGAACCTCCGGCGTCGACATGTGGGGTCTCGTGCGGCTGCTCGGCGGCGCACAGGAGACCGTGGGCGGTGTGCCGGTCGGCGATGTTCTGACCGGCTCCCGCCTGCCGCGCCTCTTCGCGGGCGTCGCGGTGGGCTTCGCGCTCGGCGTGGCCGGCGTGCTGCTGCAGTCGATCAGCCGCAACGCGCTCGCCTCGCCCGACACCCTCGCGGTCACGGCCGGCTCCTACTTCGCGCTCACCGCAGTGGCCGCGTTCGGACTCTCCGTTCCCCCGTGGGCGTCGAGCGGAGTCGCCTTCATCGGGGGCCTGCTCGCCGCAGCCGTCGTGCTCGGCCTCGCCGGAACATCCGCCGGCACCGGCACGACCCGGCTGATTCTCGCCGGCTCGGCCATCGCCCTGGCCCTCGATGCGGCGACCGCCATGCTGCTCATTCTCTTCAAGGAGAACACCACAGGCCTCTACGCTTGGGGCAGCGGCTCGCTCGCGCAGCTCAACATCGACGCGTCTGTGCGCGCAGCCCCGGTGATCATCGTGGCGCTCGCGGCCGCGCTGCTGCTCTCGCGGCGCCTCGACGTGCTCGGCCTGGGCGATGACGCCGCGTCGTCGCTGGGTGTGCCCATCCGGTCGACCCGCGTCGTCGCGGTGCTCTGCGCGGTACTTCTCACGGCGATCTCAGTGACGTTGGCCGGCCCGATCGCGTTCGTGGGCCTCGGCGCCCCGGTGCTGGCCCGCCTGCTCGCCTCGCGCATCCGGGTGCTGAACCGTCACCTCTTTCTCATTCCCGCCACCGGGCTCGTCGGCGCGTTGCTGATTCTGCTGGCGGATGCGACGCTCCGCGCGATCCTCGGTGCCGAGGGCGCCGCCGCGATTCCGACCGGCGTGCCCACCGCCCTGCTCGGAGCCGTCGTGATCGTGGTGCTCGCGCGCCGTCTGCGCGATTCCGGGCCGATCCGCCTGCCCCCGCAGGCCCGGGCTGGGCTGCGCTCGCACCGCCGCTATATCGTCGCGCTCGTCGTGGCCGCGGTTCTGCTCGCGGTCGCCGTCATCGTCGGCCTGCTCGCCGGCAGCCTGTGGCTGCGCACCGGCGACATCGGCCTCTGGCTGCAGGGCGTCGCCCCCGATCTCGTGGGCCGGGCGCTGGATGAGCGGCTTCCGCGCGTGGCCGCGGCGGTTCTGGCCGGTGCCGCCCTCGGGCTGGCCGGATGCGTGGTGCAGAGCACCGTGCGCAATCCGCTCGCCGAGCCGGGCATCCTGGGCATCACCGCCGGCGCAGGCCTCGGAGCGGTGATCGTGGTCACGTCTCTGGGGGGAAGCCGCCCCCTGCTCGTCGTGATGGCGGTCGTGCTCGGCCTCGCGACCTTCGCCCTGATCACGGCGCTCGCCTGGCGCGGCGGACTGCTGCCCGACCGCTTCGTGCTGATCGGCATCGGCTGCGGCTACGGAATCAGCGCCCTCACGACGTTCCTGCTGCTTCGAGCCGACCCCTACAACACCCCGCGCATCCTGACCTGGTTGTCGGGAACGACCTACGGCCGTACGCTGCCCGACGTCGCGCCCGTGGCGGTGGCGCTCGTCATCGCGATTCCGCTGCTGCTCGGCATGCGGCGTCAGCTCGACCTGCTCGCCATCGACGAGGACACCCCGCGCATCCTCGGAGTACGGCTCGAGCGCACGCGGCTCGGGGTGCTCGCGCTCGCGGCGGTGCTCGCGGCGGTCAGTGTCGTCGCGATCGGTGCTGTCGGATTCGTCGGCCTGGTCGCGCCGCACCTCGCCCGTGCGCTCGTCGGTTCGCGGCACAGTCGGGTGATACCGGTGTCGATGGTGCTCGGTGCTGTGCTCGTGTGCGTCGCCGACCTGCTCGGGCGCACGCTCATCGCGCCGGCACAGGTTCCCGCCGGGCTCATGATCGCGCTGATCGGGGCGCCCTACTTCGTGTGGCTGTTGAGGCGCTCGCGCTGATCGGCCATTTGTCGTCTCGATCGACAAACGACCTGCAGTTGACATGCGCTCATTCACACCCCACACTCGTCATATGAAGCGCTTCATCGGCGTCTTCTGCCAATCACATGAAGCGCTTCATGCGCTCGTTTCAAGGAGGAAACAATGATCACAGCACGAAGGGCTCGCAGGCGGAACCTTTCCATCGTCGCTGCAGTGGGAGTGGGCGTCATCGCCCTGACCGGCTGCTCGGGCGGCGGCGCATCCAGCTCGAAGGAATTCACCTACCTCGGGCAGACCCAGAACACGGCGATCTCGGGCACCCTCGACATCCTGGCGAAAGACCAGTGCGCGGCCGCCGAGAAGGCGGCCCCGCTGAAGGCGGATGCCATCGACGGAACGACCTGGGACCAGCAACTGCAGCTGCTCGCCGGCCAGGACGCGCTCTCCGACATGAGCATGGCCGGCGGCACGCCGTCGCTCATGCAGGAGTTCATCGACTCCGGAAAGGTGCTCAATCTCTCGGAGACGTTCGAGAAGGAGGGGCTGGAGGGCCGCGTTCTTCCCGCAGCCGAGTCGACGATCAAGGCGCTGTACGGGGGCGGCGACCTCTACGCGCTGCCGACCGAGTTCAACATCGAGGGCTTCTGGTACAACAAACAGCTTCTCGCCGACAACGGCATCGAGGCTCCGGCCACCTGGGACGACCTCGTCGACGCCGCGGCCACCCTCGACGCGAACGGCGTGCAGCCGTTCGTCGCCGCGGGCAAGGACGGTTGGCCGATCACCCGCCTCGTGGGGGATTACATCGCGCGTGACCTGGGTCCGGACGCCCTGCAGAAGGTCGCCGATGGCGACGCGTCGCTCACCGACCCCGAGTACGTGGCCGCAGCCGACGCCGTCGCGGAGCTCGGAACCGAGGGCTACTTCGGACCGGCCGCGGGATCGATCGACTACAACACCGCGCTCAACCAGTTCCTCACCGGCGGCGGAGCCTTCTTCTACATGGGCAGCTGGGCGCTCGCCGCCTTCAACGACCCGGAGCAGAACAAGATCGGGGTCGACAACATCGGCTTCGCTCCTTTCCCGGCCGTCGAGGGCGGCGCGGGCAGCATCGACCAGGTTCCCGCCAACGTGGGCATCCCGGTCATGTTCACCGAGAAGGGCTACGACGACGACGTCGCCCAGTGGCTCGACTGCGTGACCGCCAACTATGGAGACGTGGCACTGAACGAGTTCGGCCAGGTCACCGGATTCGTCGTGAACAACCCACCCGCCGACCAGCCGGCCCTCACCCAGGAGGTGCAGGACATCATCGCCGACGCTCCGAGCAGTGTGCTCTGGTTCGAGGCCGCGTTCACCCCTGAGGCGACGTCTGTCAGCCAGAAGAACGGCGGCGGGCTCGCATCGGGCACGCTCACCGGAGAGGCGTTCATGAAGCTCGTGCAGGACGCGAACAACTAACCCTCTTCACTCACCCGAAGCGAGGGTGGAGTCGCCGTCGACTCCGCCCTCGCATCTTGGACAAAAGGCAGCACCACCCATGGAAAGACTCCTCGGCAACCCGCGTGCCGTACTCGTGCTTCTCGGCCCCGCACTGCTCGTGTACTCGCTGGTCATGCTCATCCCGATTGTGTGGTCGCTCGTCTACACCGTGTACGAGGGCAACGCGGTGAGCGGCTTCGAGTTCGTCGGCATCGACAACTTCGTGCGCTTCTTCAACGACCCCACCGCCCTCGAGGCCGTCGGGTTCACCATCCGGTACGCACTCATCCTCACCGTGCTCCAGGTCGTGGTCGGCTACGCCCTCGCGCTGCTCTACGTCTTCTACCTGAAGAAGGCTTCCTCACTGGTTCGCACCCTCGTCTTCTTCCCCGTCATCCTTCCGACCGTCGCCGTGGCGCTCCTGTTCCGCCGATTCTTCGAGGCGGCTCCGACCGAGGGGCCGATCAACTCCATCATGGAGTTCGTGGGCCTCAGCACCTTCGACTGGTTCGGCCAACCGGATGCTTCGTTCTGGGTCATCATCATGATGGATCTCTGGCGCTCGATGGGGTTCTATGCGGTTCTGCTCTATGCCGGAGTCGTCGAGATCCCCGAGGACATCATCGAGTCGGCCCGAATCGACGGCGCTGCCGGCTGGCGTCTTGTACGCCACATCATCCTGCCGCTGTCGCTTCCTGTTCTGCTGTCGGCAACGATCTTCAGCATCAACGGCACTCTCAAGGTCTTCGATTCGGTCGTGGCCCTGACGAACGGTGGCCCGGGCACGTCCACGACGCCACTGACCGTGTACATGTTCCAGACCTCCTTCAGTTTCGGCCAGTACGGCTACGGCAGCACGGTCGCCCTGATGCTCACGGTGATGTGCCTGCTGGTGACGATCTTCATCTTCCGCGCGTCGCGCCGTGACCTCACGAGGAACGAAAAATGACCACTCTCGCCGTCACTCCATTTCACCGCCGGTTCCGCACCTTTGTGCGCCGCCTTCCTGTGTACATCGGCGTCGCCATTTTGCTCATCATCGTGGCGTATCCGTTGGTCTGGCTGCTGCTCGGGTCGTTCAAGCAGCAGGACGAGTTCCTCAGCGAACCCTTCTGGTCGCTGCCCCGCAGCTGGAGCTTCGACAACTACGTCGAAGCGTTCGTGGGAGGCGGCCTCGGCAAGTACATCCTCAACAGCGTCATCGCTGTCTTTCCCTCGATGTTCCTCATCCTGCTCCTCGGCACTGCCGCAGGTTTCGCACTCGAGGTCATGGTCTGGAAGGGCAGGGGCGCCGTTCTTCTCGTCTTCCTCGCCGGCGTGATGATCCCGCTGCAGATGATCCTGCTGCCGCTCTTCACCATCTACTTCAACCTGCACCTCACTGGGACTCTCTGGCCGCTGATCATCACCTACACCGCGACGGGCCTGCCCCTGACGGTGTTCATGATGGCCACCTTCTTCAGGGCGGTGCCGCGCGAGATCTTCGAGGCCGCCACCCTCGACGGCGCGAACATCTACCGCATCTTCTGGTCGGTCGGGATACCGCTCGTGCGCAATGCCCTCTTCACGGTCGCCCTGGTGCAGTTCTTCTTCATCTGGAACGACCTGTTGATAGCGCTGACCTTCACCAACAGCCAGGACCTGCGCACGATTCAAGCAGGCCTGCTTAACTTCACCGGCCAGTATGGCGCGGTCGACTACGGCCCCATGTTCGCCGGCATTGCCGTGAACGTCGTCGGAACCCTCGTGCTCTACCTCTTCCTCAACCAGAAGGTCATGAAGGGCCTGACGGCTGGATCGGTGAAGGGATGAGCGCCCGAGTGACACGGCTGCGCGCGGAGCACCGCCGAGAGGCCACGGGCCTCGGAACGGCCACGCCGCGGCTGTCGTGGTGGGTGGACTCCGCGTCGGAAAGCTCTCTGCTCTGGACGGAGTTCGAGAAAAGCACTCTCGACGGTCTCGTGCATACGGTGCGCGTGGGAGGGTCGGAACAGGTTCTCGTCGACTGGCCGTTCGCGCCCCTTGCCTCGCGGGAGATCGTCGACGTTCGAGCGCGCGTGGGCCTGCATGACGGCACGGTCGGGGACTGGAGCGACTCGCTCCGCCTCGAGACGGGACTCCTGCGCCGTGAGGACTGGACGGTCCCACTCGTCGTGCCCTCGACATCCGCACCCCGCACGGGGCCGCGGCCGGCGTGGATGCTGCGGGCCGAATTCGAGGTCGAGGTCGCGCCCATGCGCGCCCGGCTCTACATGACAGCCCAGGGCATCTATCGTTCGGAGATCAACGGCGCCCGCGTCGGCGACGACGAACTGGCACCGGGCTGGACGAGCTACGACCACCGCCTTCGGGCACAGGCCTACGACGTGACCGCGCTGCTGCAGACCGGTGCGAACGCCATCGGCATCGAGCTCGCCGACGGCTGGTTCCGCGGAAACATCGGCTTCGACGGCGGTGTCTGGGATCTGTACGGTCCGCACATCGGTGTGGTCGCCCAGCTCGAACTGGCCGGCAGCGACGGCGTCCACCGTCTCGTCGACCTGTCCGACTCGTGGCGGGTATCCGCAGGCCCGACCACGGCTGCGGGCCTCTACGAGGGCGAAGAGTACGACGCCCGGCGCCTCGACCCCGATTGGTCGCGTGCCGGAGGCGACGACTCGAGCTGGGCGCGCCCGGAGCTGCGTGGGCTCGCAACGGTGACGGCCCGCATCGAACACGCTGTCGCCGAACCCGTTCGGCAGGTCGAGGAGCTGCTTCCCGTATCGATCGAGTACAGGCGGAACGGGCGGATCCGCCTCGACTTCGGTCAGAACGTCTCGGGCAGGCTGTCTGTCCGTGCGGAGGCCGAAGCCGGCCACACCCTCCGTCTGCACCACGCAGAGGCCCTCGAGGATGACGAACTCGCGGTGCGGCCGCTCCGTCGTGCGACGAGCGTCGACAGCTACGTCTTCGGCGGTACGGGCGAAGAGTCCTGGCAGCCCCGGTTCACGATCCACGGCTTCCGTTATGCGGAGCTCGAGGGGTGGCCAGAGGGGACGGTGGCGCCGGGGGCGGTCCGGGCGGTCGTCGTGCACACCGACATGGAACGCACCGGCTGGTTCACCGTCGACGACCCGATGCTGCAGAAGCTGCACGACAACACCGTCTGGAGCATGCGCGACAACTTCGTCGACCTGCCCACCGACTGCCCGCAACGCGACGAGCGCATGGGCTGGACCGGCGACATCCAGGTCTTCGCGCCGGCCGCGTCGTACCTCTACCGCAGCGCGGGCGTGCTCGACACCTGGCTTCGCGACGTGGGCGATGAGCAGCATGCCGACGGCGCCGTGCCCAACTTCGTGCCATGGGTTCCCTGCGGATTCCCCGAGGCCTCATCGGCCGTCTGGGGAGATGCCGCTGCGATCGTGCCGTGGACCATGTGGGAGCAACTGGGCGACCGAGGGATCCTCGCGCAGCAGTTCGCGAGCATGCAGGGCTGGGTCGACCACCTCGCGGCGCGCGCAGACGACGACGGAGCGATCCGCACGGGCTTCGCGCTCGGCGACTGGCTCGACCCGATCGCGCCGCCGGAGGACCCCGGAGCCGCCCGAACCGACCGGTATCTCGTCACCACCGCGTACCTCGTGCGCTCCGCCCGCATCGTGGCCGATGTTGCAGGGATGCTCGGTGATGTGACGACGCAGGCCCGGTACGCGGGTCTCGCCGACCGTACGCTCGGCGCTTTCCGCCAGGAGTGGATCCTGTCGTCAGGCCGGATGGTGGGCGAGTCGCCCACGTCGCTCGCCCTGGCGCTGGACTTCGACCTTTTCGAGAACGCCGCCCAGCGCTCGGACGCCGGTGCCCGGCTCGCGGAACTCGTGGCCGAGGGCGACTTCCGAATACCGACGGGCTTCGTCGGCACCCCGATCATCTGCGGGGCGCTTGCCGACACGGGCCATGTCGAGTCCGCGTATGCGCTTCTGCAGCAGACGGAATGTCCGTCGTGGCTGTACCCGATCACCATGGGCGCGACGACGATCTGGGAACGCTGGGACAGCATGCTCCCCGACGGCAGGGTCAATCCGGGCGATATGACGTCGTTCAATCACTACGCGCTGGGTGCCGTGGTCGACTTCATGCACCGGACAGTGGCCGGGTTGGCGCCCATCGAGCCCGGGTACCGACGTATCCGCATCGCACCCAGGCCGGGAGGCACCGTGCGCGCGGCCTCGACCCGCTTCGACAGCCCGTACGGCCCGATCGACGTGTCCTGGCGACTCGACGGGGAGCGCTTCGAGCTCACCGCCCGAGTTCCCTTCGGCGTGACCGCCGAAGTCGAATTGCCCGGCCGAGCCGACCGCCTGATCGTCGGCGCCGGTGCGCACGAGTTGCATTCAGACATCCGTACCCTCGAACTCAGAAAGACGACATGACCGACCAGCAGAACCTCATCTACCCCGGCCGAGTGTGGAACGACACCGACGGCAACCGCATCCAGGCGCACGGCGGATCGATCATCGCCGTCGACGGCACCTACTACTGGTACGGCGAGAACAAAGAGAAGTCCACACCCGGCAGCGGCATCTGGCACTGGGGAGTGCGCTGCTACTCGTCGACAGACCTGGTCAACTGGACCGACCGGGGACTGATCATTCCGCCGGAGCCCGACGACGAGGAATCGCCGCTGTATCCGTCAGCAGGGATGGATCGCCCGCACATCATCTATAACCCGCACACCCGAAAATACGTCTGCTGGCTGAAGGTGATGAGCAAGGGTTCGATCCAACGGTCGACCGTGCTCGTCGCGGATGACGTACTCGGGCCCTACACGACCGTCACGAAGTGGTTGCGACCACTGGGCATGAGCGCCGGCGACTTCGACCTTGTCGTCGACCCGCACGACGGCAAGGCCTACTACTACTTCGAGCGCGTGCACTCGGAGCTGATCGTCGCCGATCTGACAGACGACTACACGAACGTGACCGGGTACTACTCCACACATTTTCCGCAGCCGCAGCCGCCGTATGTGCGCGAGGCGCCGGCCTACTTCGCCCGCGATCGCAAGCACTACCTGATCACCTCGGGCACGACGGGGTACTACCCGAACCCGTCGGAGTCGGCGGTCGCCGCCAGCTATCACGGGCCGTACACGGTGCTCGGCGACCCGCATCCGACGGATGCGTCGCGCACGTCGTTCCACTCTCAGCTCTCGTCGATCTTCAAGCATCCGGGGAAACGCGACCTGTACATCGCCCTGGGCGACCGGTGGCTGCCGGGCTACCTCGACGACGGTGCCCGCGCATTCCAGGAGTTCGAAGCGCACTTCGCCCCGGGTCGCGACAGCGACGAGCCCATGGAGGAGTTCGCCCATGTCGACACGTCGATCGCGGACTACGTGTGGCTGCCTCTTCGCTTCGACGGAGACACGCCCGTGATCGAGTGGCGCGACTCGTGGAGCCCCGACGACTACGAGGACGCCTAGCGCCCGATCGTGCTCTCGCGAGCCGTGAGGGTGGGATCGAGAGTGATGTGCTGATGCTCGTGCTCGGCGCTGTCGGCGAGTTCTTCGAGCAGCAGGCGCATGCCCGTCGATCCCATCTTCTGGCCGGGGAGATCCACGGTCGAGATGGGCACGATGCTGTCGTAGGCCGAGCGGTTGTCGTCGCAGGCGACGAGTGCGATGTCGTCGGGGAAGCGATACGACGATGACGAGGTGAGGGCCTGAACGATGCCCAGCGCCAGCAGATCGGCGGCCGCGACGATCCCGTCGGGGAGGGCATCCGCGTCGCGATGGGCAAGCAAGGCGCCGACCCGGCGTCCGTCGTGAACCTGCACCTCGTCGGTCGACATGTGTTCGAGGGTGGCCCCCTCGACGTCGGCCACCGCATCCTGAGCGCCCTGCAGGCGATCTGCCAGCGCACGTGATCGAGCTATCGGCCCGCCCGCGAAGACCAGCCTCCGCCGTCCGAGGCCGAGCAGGTGCTCCGCGGCGATGCGGCCGGCGGCCACGTTGTTCGTGCTGACCGCGCAGTGGGCGTGCGTCTGGCGGGCGGCATCGAGGATGACGAGGGGGCGTTGCCTGGCGATGTGGCCGTCCTCCGGAGGAATGACTCCGCCGAGGGGAGCGACGAGGATTCCCGAGACCTGCTCCTCGTCGAAGAAGGTGAGGTATGACCGCTGCTTCGCGATGTCGATATCGGAATTGCCGATCACCACGAACTTGCCGGCTTTCGATGCCGACTGCTCAGCGCCCCTCACCATGTCGGTGAAGTAGGAGTTGGCCAGGTCGGCGAGAACGACGCCTACGGTGTTGCTTACCCCGGCGGCGAGCTTGCTGGCGGCCCGGTTGCGCACGAAGCCGAGCTCGTCGATCGAGGCGAGGACGCGATCGCGAATGGACGGAGTCACCCCGTCGGGCCGGTTGAGCACATTCGAGACCGTGCCGATCGCGACCCCGGCATGGTGTGCGACGTCGAGCATCGTCACGGAGCCGTTCTTGCCACTGGCTGTCGGGACCGATGCCATGTTCACCACTGCTCTGCTCCTACTGCGCGAGGACTTTTCTCCACACTAGCGCCGGGGCCGCCGCGCCGATCGGAGTATCCGATGCGACGCGACGGCCCCGACGTGGTGCGGTGCTGCTAGTCGCGGACGGTGATCGCGTTGCGCGACCGCCGACGATGGACCGCTGCGAGCCCTGCCCCCATCAGCAGAAGCACGCCGGCCACCAGCCCGAACGTCGTCGCCGTGCTGTTTCCTGTGGCCGCGAGTGTGTCCGAACCGGATGCGCCGGGCTGGGCGCCCGCGGGGTCGGTGCCCTGCGTCTCGCCCGGGTCGACCGAGGTCGGCGCGACCGCCACTGTCACCGTCGAGGACAGTTGGTCATCGACCGCGGATCGCGCGGCGACGAGCGGAACCGCGCCGGTCGGCGTGGCCCAGCGGTCCGCCTCCGTGTCCCAGTACGACAGCACACGGTTGTCGAGTTCGACGGTGACCCGCTGGGATTCGCCCGGCTCGAGGTCGACCTTGGCGAATCCGGCCAGCGCTCGATCGACGGTGTCGACGGAGTCCGTCGGCAACGCTCCGGTGTAGAACTGCACAACGTCGGACCCCGAGCGGTCTCCCGTGTTCGTGACGGTCACCGACGCTGTCGCAGGAGTCGTCGCGATCGAGGCGGCCGTCGATGGGCCGTCGACGGGCGAGGCCGGGATCACCAGCGGCGTCGTCGAGAGATCGGAGTAGGCGAAGTCGGTGTACGACTCCCCGTAGCCGAACGGGAAGAGCGGTGTCTCGTCGTTCTGGTCGTACCACTTGTATCCGACGTAGATGCCTTCGTCGTAGGTGACGTCATTACTGTCGCGCACGAGTGTCGGGCCCTGATCGGTCGAAGCGGGGAAGGTCATCGGCAGGCGGCCCCCCGGGTCTGCATCGCCGTAGAGCACGTTGGCGATGCTGTCTCCCACTGCGGCTCCCTGGTACCAGGCCTGGGTCACGGCGGCCACGTCGCCGAGCCACGGCATGAGCACCGGTCCCGGTGTGTGCAGAACAACGATCGTTTTCGGGTTCACGGCGGACACCGCCTCGATGAGCGCGTTCTGGTCGCCGGGGAGCGAAAGCCCCACCCTGTCGACGGCTTCTCCCGTGAACTCGTTCGCGAACACGACCGCCACGTCGGAGTTGCGTGCAGCCTCGACGGCCGCGGGGATGAGACTGTCGGGCTGCCATCCGAGTGTCAGACGGGGTCCGAAGAAACCGCCGCCCGTCGTCGAGTATTCGATCTCGATGTCAGCAGGAACTCCGGCTTCGAGTTCGACGACTCCGCCCAGCGTGTACTCCTGGGGTGCGAAGAAGAAGTCCCAGATGAAGCGTGTGCCGTCGAAGACGGTCTCGCCATTCACCGTGACCTTCGCACTGCCCGACAGCAGCGACGACAGGCGGAGGATCCCGGTCGAAGTGGGGGTGATCGTGCCCGAGAAGCGGGCAGACCACGTCGACGGCAGGCCCTGCACCGGGGCGCCCGAGAAGTCGACGTTCGACACGGTGCCCGTCGAGATCGCCGGGCCGGAGAGGTCGCCAGTGCCGAAGTATTCGGCATCGAGGCCTGTTCCGAATGCGCTCGCAGGAGCCGTGGGCAGTGCGACGTCGCCAAGCGATCCCTGCGAGATCGTGGTCTCGCCGGCCTTGGCGGTGATCGCCTCGGCAGGGGTCACGAAGTCGCCCGGGTTCACGTACGACGACCCCTCGATCCCGGTGATCGCATCCGCGCCGGCCGGGCCGATGACGGCCACTGACGGTTCGGTGCTCAGGGGCAGAACGCCTGAGTTCTTGAGCAGGACGGTCGCCTCCTCGCCGGTCTCGACAGCGGTCGCCAAGTGCTCGTCGTTCGTCACGACGTCGGCTGCCGCGGCAGGCAGGGGCGCATCGAATGCGCCGGAGTCGAAGAGTGCCAGCAGGATCCGGTAGGCAGCGTCGTCGACGCGCTCGGCCGAGATGCGGCCGTCGGTGAACGGGGTGCGGTCTGTCTTGGCGAACAGCGATTGCGAGTCGACGCCCGCGTTGATGCCCGAGATCCACTCGGATCGGGGGTCGAAGTCGGTGGCGACATAACCGTCGAGCCCGAGATCGGTCTTCAGTGCAGAGAGCATGTCCGGGTTCTCGCAGGCGTACGTTCCGTTGACGCGCGGATATGCGCACATCACGGAGTCGGCTCCTCCATCGACCACTGCGGTCTCGAACGGCGGGTAGTAGAGCTCGCGGAGCGCGCGCTCCGGCACTGTGACGCCGAGGGTCTCGCGCGGCCCGCTCTCCTGGGCATAGGCGGCGAAGTGCTTCAGCATCGTGATGACACCTTCGCTCTCGACGCCCGCCGACACGGCGGCGCCCATCCGGCCGTTGACGAGCGTGTCCTCGCCGTAGCCCTCCGCGGCGCGTCCTGACAGGCCGTTGCGATCGATGTCGACGGTGGGGCCGAGCACGACGTTCCAGCGTTTGTCGTGGGCTTCCGCGCCGATAACCGCCCCGTACTCGGATGCGAGCTCGGTGTCGAACGTGGCTCCGAGGGCGTTCGGGGCCGGGAAAGCCGTGACGCCCGTGCCTCCCCGGAGCCCGCCCGAGGCATCCACTCGCCTCATCTCGGGGATGCCGAGGTAGGCCAGGGGCGCGAAGTCGGCGTCGTTCGTGGCGAGGATCAACGTCACCTTTTCGTCGGCCGTCATGGCCGACAAGAGGGATTGCGCGCGCCACTCCGGCGCCTGCGACGCATCCCGCCAGGGCTGGTCAGGGGCCAGGGCCGCTCCTGTCAGCGCCGAAACGGCGATCAGCGCCGCCCCTGCCCCTGCCGCGATCCTCGAGATTCTCGTTCTCTGTGTCATTCAGTTCCTCCTTGAGCTGCAATGAAGCGCTTCATGAAGCGCTTCATCACCCAATCACACTGAGCGCCGCGGGGCAAGAGCGAAATGACTCCGGAGGGAGCGCGGGGGTGATGCGGTGACGCGGGTCACAGGTGATCAGCACCGAGCGGCGAAGGCGGTGCGGCGACCATAGAGAGTGAGCGCGAGCGCGAATACGCCGAGCACGGTCATGGCGGCCGGGAGAATCAGGCCGTCACCGACCGTCAACAGCAGGGCTCCCAGGATGCCTGCACCGAAGATGGCGAGGTTGAATGCCACGGGCAGGAACGAGTTGGCGATGTCGGCGTTGTCGCCGCCCGCGTGGGTCAAGGCGTTCTGCAGCTGCGGCGCGGTGCCACCGAAGCTGATGCCCCAGAGCACCGCTGCGACGAGGATCGCGGGCGTGGAGGCGTGTCCGACGAGCAGTACGACGCCGGCGGCGGCGAACGTCGCGGCCGAGAGGTGCAGCAGCGCGCGGGGGTGGCGGTCGAGGAAGACACCCACGAGCGCGACTCCGCCGAGAGAGGCGACGCCGTAGACGAGCAGCATCAGGTCGGGCGTGATGCCTGTGCCCGTCGCCCGCAGATACGGGGCGACGTAGGTGTAGATCGTGCTGTGGGCGAGCATCCACACCACGATCACGATCAGCACGATCGGCACGCCGCGCAGTGTGATGACCCTGCGGAGCGGCAACCGTGTGGCGGCGGGCAGCCCTGGAGCATCCGGCACGCAACCGAGAATGATGACGCCCACGACCAGGCCCAGCAGGCTGAGGCCGGCGAACGACCAGCGCCAGTCGGTGAGGCCCCCGATGAATGCGCCGAGGGGCGTTCCGAACGCGAATCCGAGCGGGGCGCCGATCGACATGATCGACAGGGCGAGCCCGGAGCGGGACGGAGGGCTGATGCGAATGGCGTATGCCGCGAGCATTCCCCAGATGATGCCCGAGAACGAGCCGGCCACGAAGCGGGATGCGAGGGAGAGAGCGACGTCGGGAGAGATCGCGGTAACGGCGTTCGCCACAATCAGCCCTGCGACGCTGAGCAGCAGCAGCGGCTTGCGGCGGAACCGCCGGGTGAGCGAGATGGCGGGAACGGTGACGATGACGGTTCCGAGCGCGTAGGCGCTGACGAACAGGCCCACGGTTCCCTCGCTGATGGCCATGCCCTTTGCAATGTCGGGGAGCAGGCCCGCCGGCATCGTCTCCATCGCGAGCAGGATGAAACCGATCAACGCGAGCGAGATCAGCGCCAGTAGGGGCAGTCGCTTCTCGGCGGATGCCTCGGTCACCGGGGTGCTCGCCGTGACGGCGCTCATTCGGCGCCGCCCGCGGTGACTGTGCCGACGAAGGCGGGTGAGTCCCGCACGGTGGCGACATCGTCGAAGGTACCGAGCGGGATGATGCCGTCGTAGTAGCCGACCGAACCGTAGTAGAGCACGATGGCCTGGTCAGGTGCGTAGTAGCCGATCGTGCCCGGCTTGGCGCTGCCGCCCGGGGGCATACCGTCGAGAGCGAGCGGCATCGGGATGCCCGCGATCTTCTCCTGCCCGCCGTAGTCGGCGAACGAGAGCTCGAGCGGCAGTTGCGCCAGCAGGGATGCCGATGCCGCGTTGTTCTGAAGCACCCCGGTGACGGGTGTGCCGTTCACAGTGATGGTGATGGTCGTTTGATTGGGCACGTCGGGCTCCGGGTTCTCGGTGGCAGCGGGCGCGGTCGTCGGCATGAGGGTCGAGGGTGGGGGTGAGGTCGGGCCTGCTTCGAAGGGAGTGTTCGATGGGGGCTGAGGATCGGAGGCGCATGCGGCAACGCCCATCACGGTCACGATGGCCAGCACGGCCGCGCGGAATTGTGATGTGGTCATGCCCGATCTCCTCTGTCTGCTGGTTCGGTGGGGTGTGTTCAGTCAACGCGCCCTCCGCGGAGGTAGCGAGGGTGCTGGCTAAACGGGTTGCGGCAGAACCTCCCTCCGGACTGGCCGAGACACCTAGCGTGGAGCCATGGACAACCGCAGTGAAGTACGCGAGTTTCTCGTCTCGCGCCGGGCGCGGATCAGCCCGGAACAGGCCGGCGTGGAACCGTCGGGAGGCAGAAGACGGGTTCCCGGGCTGCGCCGCGACGAGGTCGCTCGGCTTGCCGGACTGAGCGTCGACTACTACACCCGCGTCGAGCGCGGCAATCTGACGGGCGTCTCAGACAGTGTGCTCGATGCCGTGTCGCGCGCCCTCGATCTCGACCACGCCGAACGGGATCACCTGCACGATCTCGCCCGCACCGCGAACCTCGGCAGTCGTCCCCGCGCGCCGAAGCCACCGGCGCACAGCCTTCGACCGGCGACGCAGCATCTCCTCGATTCGATCACCGGCGCCCCGGCCTTCGTGGGCAACAACCGCATGGACCTGGTGGCGGCGAACGAGCTCGGCTTCGCCCTGTACTCGGAGATGTATCGCATAGGCGCCCGGCCGGCGAACCATTCCCGGTTCATCTTCCTCGATCCCCGGGCGCGCGATCTCTACCCCGATTGGAACAGAGCGGCGAATGTCAACGTGCAGATCCTTCGCCGCGATGCCGGTCGAAGCCCGTTCGACAAGGAGCTCAGCGACCTCGTCGGCGAACTCTCGGTGCGCAGCGAGGAGTTCAGGACTCTCTGGGGAGCACATGACGTACGTCGCCACTACTCGGGGGCCAAGCAGTTCCAGCACCCCGTCGTCGGCGCACTCGAGCTGACCTATCACGTCATGGAACTCGAGGACGATCCCGGACACACCCTCACGGTGTACACCGCCGCCCCCGGGAGCCCGTCCGAAGACGCGCTGCGCCTCCTCTCGACCTGGGCCGCGACCGAGCACATCGCCGACATCGCCCGCGATCCGAGGGCCCGTCAGCAGGTGCAGGAGGGGGTCGTCGCTACGGCAGAAAGTCGCCGATCACCCGGCTGATCAGCTCGGGCTGCTCGGCCAGCAGACCGTGGGATGCCCCGGGCACGATGCAGAGCCGGGCGCCGGGGATCGAGGCGGCCATGAGCAGGCTGTGGTCGGGCCTGATCGAGTCGCGGTCGCCGGCCACGATGAGCGTCGGCGCCGCGATACTCGCGAGTCGGGCGGGGTCGATGTTCGGCTCGGTAGTCCAGAGGCGAAACAGCTTCTCGAGCACGACGTCGGCGTGCTGCGGGCCGTCGGGGGAGAGCCGCTCGTAGTGCTGGCGCTCGAGGTCGGGCTTGGGCTGGTCCTCGGATGCGTGGGGCCCGGTCGTCGCCGCCGGCTCGGCCGATAGCAGCAACCGTTCGTGCTCGCCCGATCGATCGAACGCCGAGGGATCGAGGTTGCCGCTGATCGACACGACCGAGCGCACCCGCTCGGGATGCTCGAGTGCGAGCATCAGGGCGAGGATCGCGCCGTCGCTGTAGCCGATGGCATGAACACTCTCGAGTCCCCGTGCATCGAGGTAGGCGACCGTGTCGGCGAGCCCGCGCTCGTAGCTGTACTCCTCGTCGATGTCGGCGGACCGCCCGTGGCCAGGGCGCTCGAACGCGTGCACCTCGTAGCGAGGCACGAGCGCATCCGACTGGGCCCGCAGCGATTCGAGCGAGCAGAAGCCGCCATGCAAAAGCAGCACAGGCTCGCCCTCGCCATCCACTTCGCTGTACAGCTCGGTGCCGTTGATGGTCAGGTAGGTGGTCTGCCGCATCGAATCACAGTAGCTCTGTACGCTTCTCGGCATGATCCAGTTGCCCGCAGCACCCGCGTTGACCGTGCCATCGGCCGTCGTGAAGACCTCGTATCTCGTCGGCGAACAGGCGGACATGAAACACCGGGGATCGGACGCGCAGTGGTTGAGCGCCGCGAGCCTCGACTTCGATGCCTTCGTGGCCGAGAGAACGGGCGTGCGCGAGCGCTGGGGTGTTCCCTCCGAACTCTTCTGGTTCACCTCGGGCGAGTACTACATCGGCTCGCTCGTCATCAGGCACGAACTCACCGACGACGAGGGTGGCGGCCACATCGGCTATCACGTCGTGTACCCATGGCAGAACCAGGGTCACGCCACCCGGATGCTCGGGGACGCGTTGGTGAGATGCGCCGCGTTGGGCATCGACCGGGCGCTGTTGACCGTCGCGCCCGACAACGCCGCCTCGATCGCTGTCGTGCGGCGCAATGGAGGCGTCGAGGAAGGCGGCCTGAACAGCGAGGGCGAACTGCAGTTCTGGATCGACACGTCGGTGGCCTGATCTCGGTGTGCCCTGTTCCTCTAGGCTTTCTGAACCGGGGGGTGGCACGTCGAGCAACTCTCGCTGTCTGAGAGGGCTCCGATGCACGAGCACAACACCCCGTCGCCATGGAAGAGCTTCTGGGAACGGGGCGGGTGGTGGAAAGCCCTCATCCTCGTGCTCGTCTATTACGGCGTGTACCAGCTGGGTGGGCTGCTGCTCAACCTCGTCTTCCGCGGTGCAGCCATCGAGGCGGACAGTGCGCTGGGCATCTTCGTCAACGTCGGTCTGCCTATCCTGCTCGGCAGCATCCTGCTCGTGATTCTCGCGTGGTCGGTCGGATGGCTGAAGGAGCTCTTCGGTCGCCAGGCCATCCGCGGTCGCGGCTGGATGTGGGTCGCGGTCGCGGTCGTGCTGCTCACGAACATCTTCCGATTCATTGCCCTCGACTATGAGAAGACGGGCGCGGCGCTCCTTTTCTCGTGGCTGATGACGGGCCTGTTCATCGGGTTCGCTGAGGAAGTGCTCACCCGTGGATTCGTCGTGCAGCTCATGCGCAAGGCGGGGCATCCTGAAATCGCCGTCGCGCTGGTGTCGGCCGCGCTGTTCGCGATGCTGCACGCGGGCAACCTCTTCGACGGGCAGGGCGCGCTCGCGACGATCGTGCAGGTGGGCTACACCTTCTTGTTCGGCCTGCTGATGTATCTGGCCTACCGGGTAACCGGCCGCCTGATCGTGCCGATTCTGCTGCACGCCAGCACCGACCCGAGCATCTTCCTGTTCTCGACCAATCCGTCGGCCGCGAGCCCGCTCGCTCCGCTGGCGGGCCCGGGCAACATCATCGTGATCTTCTTCGGTCTCATCCTGCTGATCGTGCTCATCTTCAGCGGTGGCAGAGACAGGGCATCTGCTCGCGCGGGGCTGTCGGGAGGCGCCGCCCGTGCCTGATCCGCAACGGGGTCAGTCGTCGTGGTCGTGGTCGTCTTCGTCGTCGAGCAGCATTCCCACCGACGTCGCGCAGGTGTCTCCGCGCCACGCCTCGATGCCCTCGCGCACAGCGAAGCCCGCGATGACCAGGCCTGCGATCGCATCCGCCCACCACCAGCCGAGCAGGCTGTTCAGCACGAGGCCGACGAGCACGGCGGCCGACAGGTAGGTGCAGATCAGGGTCTGCTTGGAGTCGGCGACGGCGGTGGCCGACCCCAGTTCGCGGCCGGCGCGGCGCTCGGCCAACGACAGGAACGGCATGATCACGACGCTGAGCGCGGTGATGACGATGCCGAGGGTGGAATGCCGCACCTGCTCCTGGCTCGCCAGCGCGAAGACGGAGGACACCGTGACGTACGCGGCGAGAGCGAAGAACGCCACCGCGATGACCCTCAAGGTTCCCTTCTCCCAGCGCTCCGGATCGCGCCTCGTGAACTGCCAGGCGACCGCAGCCGCGGAGAGAACCTCGATCACCGAGTCGAGCCCGAATCCGATGAGCGCGGCCGACGACGCGATGGAGCCGGCGGTGATAGCGACGACGGCCTCGACCACGTTGTAGGCGATCGTCGCTCCGACGATCAACCGGATGCGGCGCTGGAGCTGCTGTCGTCTCTCGGGGGCGGGAGCCTGCGTCGCGGTCATGCGCACGAGCATCCGTCGCCGTCGCAGCAGTCGGGCTCGACGCGGAGCGTCACCCGCAGCAGCTCGTCGAGAGCGGCCGCGAGGTGCTCGTCGGCGAGTCGGTAGCCGGTGCGACGGCCCTCGGGCATCGCCTCGATGAGGCCGCATCCGCGCAGGCAGGCGAGCTGGTTCGACATGACCTGCCGTGACACCCCCAGGTCGTCGGCGAGATCGGACGGGTAGGCGGGCGCCTC
This sequence comes from Agreia sp. Leaf244, assembly GCF_001422695.1. Lineage (NCBI taxonomy): Bacteria > Bacillati > Actinomycetota > Actinomycetes > Micrococcales > Microbacteriaceae > Agreia > Agreia sp. Leaf244. The sequence goes on from NZ_LMLX01000004.1 coordinate 358,378, forward strand.
GCGCAGCGCGAGCAGAACGCCGGCCCGCGTCGGATCGCCGAGGGCGTGGCCCAGGCGGGAGAGCGCGGCGGTGTGCGACAGCGTTGCGGTTGCGGCGGGCATGCCTCGACAGTACAGCAAAGCGTGTACTAAAGGGAGATGCGGTCCGCCCTCCTATCCGCTGTGCGCTCGGGGTGCTCGAGTGTTGCCGGCGGCGACGAACTATGCCGGGCGACCGGCAACATCCGTCGTCACCGGCAACGTTCGTGTGCCGACCTCAGTCGGTGCCGAGGAGCTGGGTCATCTGCTCGTAGAAGGCGGCCGGGTCGCCGGCGAGCGAGGCCTTGACCATGGCGGTCCAGTCGTCGACGATGACCTCGATCGAGCCGGCGGTGAGGCCGTCGAATGAAAGGCGGGGAACATCGCGCGGGTCGATCTTCGGGCCGTCGTATTCGGCCGCGATGTCGGTGTCTGCAGCGCCGAGCAGCACGCCTTGCACGAGGGTGCCCTGGGCGGCCAGTTCGAGACGTACGCCGTTGGTCATGTTCCATTCGGCCGCCTTGGCTGCGGAGTACCCGCCGCTGCCCAGTGCGGCGAACCATGACAGGGCTGAGAGTACGTTCACGATGGCGCCTCCGCCGCTACGTGCGAGAGTCGGAGCGAACTCCCGGATCACGTCGAGGGTGCCCCAGAAATGGGTGTCGAACTCGCGGTGGAGCTCGCTCAGCTCGCCGGTCACGAGGGATGCACCGGTCGAGATGCCGGCGTTGTTGACGAGGAGCGTGACGTCGTTCGCGGAGGCGGCCGCCTCGACCACCGACTGGTGATCGAGCAGGTCGAGCCGCAGGGGAACAACGCGGGCGTCATCGAAGTCGATAGTTTCGAGGCGCCGTGCGGTGGCGTAGACCTTCGCGGCCCCGCGGTCGAGCAGTTCGAGAACGAACTGGCGGCCGATGCCGCGGTTGGCTCCGGTGACGAAGGCGACCTGGTCGGTGATGTTCATGCTGTGCCGTGCTTTCTGCTGGTGGGCGTCTTGTCGCCGCGCGTTTGCGAGGCGACATCGGCTACGCTAAATGTTGACGTTGACGTCAAGGGCAAGTCACGAGGTGAATTCACCGTTCTGAGAGGTAGGGCATCATGCGAATAGGCGACGTCGCCCAACGAACGGGAGTCAGTACGCGGGCGCTCCGGTACTACGAGGAGCAGGGGCTGCTGGGGTCGGAGCGCACATCGACGGGTCAGCGCACCTACACGGAGTCGGCGGTCGAGCGGGTGCAGCTCATTCAGCAGTTCTTCACCGCCGGCGTGCCGAGCCGCACCATTCTCCAGCTGCTTCCGTGCGTTGACAGCGGTCACGCTTCTCCCGAGGTCTTCGAGATTCTCGAGGAGGAGCGCAGGCGAATCACAGACGCGATGGCCGACCTCGCCGCCGCGCGCGACGCCCTCGACCACATGATCGACATCACCCGCAACCCGACGCCGGAGCACTGCCCCTCGCTTCGGTGAGCGCGCGGCATCTGCCGAGGAACCGTTGCGACTTGCCACAGAACGCGCACAGATGCGTAGAAGAGCGCACTCTCTGGCAAGTCGCCGCCGCCGGCCCGCAGCGGTCTGTCAGAGAACGCGCATCCTGAGTCGGATCTGTGCATTCTGTGACAGCTCGACGAACAGCCTTCCCTGGGCTTGTCGACGGGCAGCCTGCTCGAGCGGTGCAGGATACTCTGGGAGCCGGACCAGCTGCACCGGCAGCACGAAGACGCCCCCAATCCAAGGAGACGCCCATGTCGGTCGGCCTGCTCGCCGTCGTCGATGACATTCTGACCGCCGCCCTCAAGGCGAGCGCGAAGACCGCTGGCGTCGTGATCGACGACGCCGCCGTCACGCCGCAGTACGTTCAGGGGCTCACGCCCGCGCGCGAACTGCCTGTCGTGTGGAAGATCGCGCTCGGAAGCCTCGTCAACAAGTTCGTCATCATCATTCCGATCGCGCTGCTGCTCAGCGCGTTCGCCCCATGGGTTCTGCCCTTCCTGCTGATCATCGGCGGCACCTACCTCTGCTTCGAGGGCGCGGAGAAGGTCACCGAGTGGTTCGGCGTGCACCACGCAGAGGACGACGGGGAGCAGAAGACCGAGGGAAAGCTCGTGTTCGGCGCGATCCGCACCGACCTCATCCTGAGCACGGAAATCATGCTCATCGCACTCGACAGCCTCGATCCGGACTTCGGAATCTGGCTCACGCTCGGCGCCCTCGTCGTGATCGGCCTCGGCATGACCCTGCTCGTCTACGGTGCGGTGGCCCTGCTGGTGAAGATCGACGATATCGGCCTGCGTCTGATGAAGAACCCGGCCCGAGGCATCCGTCGTACCGGTGCGCGCATCGTGCGGGCGATGCCCGCGGTGTTCCGTGTGATCAGCATCGTGGGAACGGTGGCGATGCTCTGGGTCGGTGGCCACCTGGTGATCACGAACCTCGCCGAGACATTCTGGCACGGCCCGTACGACCTGGTGCACGTGGTCACGCACGCCGTCGAGGCCGCGGGCCCCGTCGTGGTCTGGATCGCCGACACCGCGGTGTCGTTCGTGTTCGGGTTGGTGCTCGGAGTGATCATCGTCGGCATCGTCATGGGCCTGTCGCGACTCATGAAGCGCAACCGCTCTGCGGCAGTCTCGCACTGATTGCCGAATAGTGACCGCTTCGACTGCGATGCGCGTATGCTCGCGACCATGTCACAGACAACGGATGCGATCGGCGGCAAGGATGCTCCCGTCGCGTTGACAACGGCGCCCGGCTCCTCCGCCTATACGATCCATCGCGACGGAGAAACCCTCGTCTGCACGGTCGGCTCCACGATCCTCACATACCGCCTCAGTGCGGTGGACGACCTCCGCAGCTGGCTGCTCGAGCAGAACGACTGGGTCGCCCTGGGCGGCGCCGACGAGAACAAGCCTGCAGTGCCCGGCACCGTCGAGGCCTTCGGGCGAGACGAGTCGAATCCGGTCGGCGGCTGGTACGGGCTTCGAAAGGGATACCGCGGACGCTTCGGCGTGTACCTGCCACCCCTGCTCGAGCACCTCGATCTCGTCGAACTCGAGCACGGAGCCAGGAACAACCGGGTACGCGCGAGGTGACCACAGCGGGTCACGCCTGCCAGAGCGCCAGTCTCTCGGGGTTCATCGCGATCCAGACATCCGTCACCTGAGCGTCGCCCGACTCGTTGAGCCGAACGTGCAGGTTCAGGACACCCGTAACGACGCCTGCGGGGCCGAAGCCCAGGGCCATGCCGTCGCCCGTGATGCGCGCCGAGACCTCGGTGTCGGGCTGCTTCTCCATGATCCCGAGCAGGAACCGGGTCACATTCAGCGCCCCGCGCACGGGCTTGCGGGCAGCCGAGACAAGGCCGCCACCGTCGGATCGGAGTTCGACCGACGGGTCGAGCACCGCGGTGAGTGCGGAGATGTCTCCCCCGCGGGCGGCGGCCACGAACGCCTGCACCACCTCATCGTGCAGCGCGGTCGGTACGTCGCCCTCACGGCGTTCGCGCACGTGGCGCCGAGCCGACGTCGCCAACTGGCGGCACGCATCCGGCTTTCGATCGACGGCCTCGGCGATCTCGCCGAACGGCAGGCCGAACACGTCGTGCAGCACGAAGACCACCCGCTCGGCCGGAGTGAGCGATTCGAGCACGACCAGCAGGGCCGTGCTCACCGACTCGTCGAACTCGATGCGGTCGAGCGGGTCGACGAGCGACTCCTCGAGACCGCCGAACAGTTCGGTCGCACGCTCCTGAGGGACCGGGTCGGGCAGCCACTCGCTGACGTACTGCTCTCGGCGCGCGCGTGCACTGCCGAGCTCGTCGAGACAGATGCGGCTGGTCACCCGGGTGAACCAGGCGGCGGGCATCCGGATGCGCTGGCGCTCGTCATCGGCCAGCCTGTGCCAGCGAAGATAGGCCTCCTGCACGGCATCCTCGGCGTCGGCCATGGTGCCGAGCATGCGGAACGCCATGCCGAGCAGCCGCGGTCGTTCGGCCTGCAGCTCATCGGCCCCGGCGAGTGTCATGACAATCAGTATGCCGCGACCTCACATTCGGGCGGGCTGCATCGTCATAGAGGTGTGACCATGACAATTCGACGCACCATCCTCGCCGTCACCGCGGCCCTCGGCGTGATCGTCGGGGCCTGGGCGGCATTCTGGCCGACCTCGTTCTACGACGCTTTTCCTGGCTTCGGCCGCATCTGGATCGCCATCGACGGACCCTTCAACGAGCATCTGATCCGAGACGTCGGGGCGCTCTACCTCGCGCTCGCGGGCGCGAGCGTGGCGGCCATATTCTCGAGGGGACCGGATGCCGGCCGGGTGGTCGGAGTGGCCTGGACGGTCTTCGGCATCCCGCACCTGGGCTACCACCTGGCGCACCTCGACTCGCTCGAGCCGATCGATGTCGTGGGCAATGTCGTGTCGCTCGGAGGCAGCCTGGCGCTCGGAATCGTGCTGATGCTGCCCGAGTCGAAACGTGCTCGTTCAAGTGAGCCTGGAGAAAGGATCGGCGCATGAGAATCGCCATCGCCGGAGCCACGGGGACAGTAGGCGCCTATGTCGTGAGGGTCGCCCGCGCACGCGGCCATGACGTCGTCTCCCTCAGTCGTGCCGAGGGCGTCGATCTACTCGACGCCGCGGCCGTGGTCCGCGCGCTCGACGGGGCGGATGCCGTGATCGACGCCTCGGGCATCCAAACGACATCGGGCCGTGCGTCGAGGGCGTTTTTCGGAGCATCCACCACCAATCTCCTCAAGGCAGGCGTCGCCGCGGGTGTTGGGCATCTCGTGTCGCTGTCGATCGTGAACGTCGACCGCGCGCCATCCGGGTATTACGCCGGCAAAGCCCTGCAGGAGAGCCTCGTGACGCGCGGCCCCCTGCCCTACACGATCCTTCCCGCCACCCAGTTCCACGAGTTCGCCGCGCAGATCTACGACCGAGGTCGCATAGGCCCTGTGCATGCGGTGCCGATCATGCGCACTCGGCCGATCGCGGCCGTCGAGGTGGCCGAGCGGCTGGTCGAGCTGGCAGAGTCGGATGCCCAGGGTCGGGTGCGCGATCTCGCCGGCCCCCGAGAGGAGCGGCTCATCGATCTGGTGCGCTCGTTCGCCTCGGCGACGGGACGCCGCGGACCGATCGTGTCGGTTCCGCTGCCCGGCGCGATGGGGGCGGCGATGCGCAGCGGCGCACTCCTTCCCGCACCGGGCGCGCAGCTCGGCACGCTCACCTTCGCAGAGTGGCTTCGCGCTCGCGGCGACGGCTGAACGGCCTGCGGCGCACACGCTCTTCCCCTCACCTGTCGAAGCGAGCAGGATACGGAGAGGAGGTCGGAATGAGCGAGACAGACACGTTCGCATCTCGGCTGCAGCAGGAGCTGCGGCATCGAGTCAGGCTGATGCCGGGCCGAGATCCGCAGGAGCGAGACCGGTCTGCGACCCCGTTGGAGTTGCTCTACGACCTCACCTACGTGGTGGCCTTCGCGGCGGCATCCGATCAGCTCGCCGAGTATCTCGGCGAGGGAACGGTCTGGCCCGCTCTCGGCGCCTTCGCCTTCGCGGTCTGGGCAGTGAGCTGGGCGTGGTTGAACTACTCCTGGTTCGCGTCGGCGTACGGCAACGACGACCTGTTTCTCCGGCTGGCGACGATCGTGCAGATGATCGGTGTGATCGTGCTCATCTACGGGCTGCCCGTGAGCTTCGAAGCCGCAGCCCACGGCGAGAGCCCGAACAATATGCTGCTGGTCGTCGGATACGTCGTAATGCGGGTGCCCTTGATCGCCCTGTGGATACGGGCCTCGACTCAGGACCCGGAACACCGCCGGAACGCCCTGTCTTACGTTGCCATCATCTCCGTCGCCCAGCTCGGCTGGATCCTGACAGCGGTGCTGCCCCTGCCCGCGCCGGTGACTGTCGCCCTGATCGTGGGGATCGCCCTCGCAGAGATGGTGGCGCCGGTCGTAGCGACGCGCCGCTACGGGTTCTCGCCCTGGAACGCGGGGCACGTCGCAGAGCGGTTCGCGCTGCTGACGCTGATCACCATCGGCGAAGTCATCGCGGGGACGACCGCTGCGGTGGGCGCACTGACTCAGGAAGTCGGGTGGTCCCCCGAGGCTGTGCTGATCGTGTCGTCGGGTCTCCTCATCGCGGCGGCGGTCTGGTGGACATACTTCCTCGTTCCCTCTCGACTGGTGCTCGAGCAGCGCCCGGAGCGCACATTCGCCTGGCGTTACGCGCACCTCGCCCTGTTCGGATCCATCGCGGCCATCGGCGCGGGGTTGCACCTGACCACCATCGCGGTGGAGCACGGAGGGGTGTCTCTGCTGGGCATCGCTCTCGCACTCGCCGTGCCGCTGGCAACAACGATCTTTCTGATCTTCTTGATCTGGAGCGTCCTCATGCGCTCCTTCGACCTGACGCACCTGCCGCTGCTGCTGATCACGATGGCACCCCTCGCCGCGGCTGTCGTGGTGGGCGCTCTCTTCCACCCGCAGCAGGCCCTCGATCTCGAGGAGCCCGGCGCGATGACGATGCTCAGTGTGGTCGTCGGCCTCGTCGCGCTCGGCGCCGTGATCGAGGTCGTGGGGCACGAGATCGTCGGCTACGCGCACACGCTCGCTGCATGGCGTCGCCTACCCGCCGCGACAGAGCACACGGGCTGACGTGCGCCGTCGAGCGCTGTCGCTGTGGCGGGCAGGCGGCAAGGGGTTTCGCGAGCTCCTCGGGTCGTGCTTGTGTATTCGACGGAGGCACAGGGATGAAACGCATCACCATCACGGTCAGTGACACGCAGTACCCGCTCGCCCAAGGTCAGGATGTCGGGGCGATCGAAGCGGCCGCGCTCGTCGCGGTACGAGCAGGCGGCGATATTGTGAAAGTCACCCTCTACGGCAATCGCGAACTCGCGATCCTCATGTCGCCCGGTGTACCCGTCACCTTCGAGATCGCAGATGTGCCCGACGAGCCGCGCGACGATGGTGACCTGAGCAGCCCCTTCGAGCCGTTCTCGTCTGTCGACGAGCTGTCGGTGTTCGACGACCTCTGATCTGCGGTCTTGCGTATCTCGCAAGAACTCATGTCGCACGGCCAAGAAGGCTCTAGCGTGGAGCCCATGACGCAGCCGCACACGCACGAACATCACTCGCACCACGGTCGACCCGGCCACGGCCCCGCACCCGAGCACGACACCGGCCTCGCCGAGATCCTCGACCTCGATGCTGTTCTCGGCGCACCCGTTCTCGACGCCGCCCTCGACGCCGCATCCGGTGCACTGGATGCCGAGCCGACCACGATCGTCGACCTCGGCTCGGGCACGGGGACGGGCACTCTCGCTCTCGCCCGTCGCTTCGACCGGGCCCGCGTGCACAGCCTCGACGCCTCGCCCGCGATGATCGAACGACTGCGCGCCTCTGCTGCCGAGGCTGGTCTCGGCGATCGGGTGCAGCCGCAGCTCGTCGACCTCGACGGCGACTGGCCGAACGCCGTGACCGCCCCGATCGACCTCGCGTGGGCCGCGCTCTCGCTGCACCACGTGACCGACCCGGCCGTGGTTCTGGGCCAGGCCTTTGACGCGCTGCGCCCTGGCGGAGTGCTCGTGGTCATCGAGATGACCGCCGCGACGAGCTACCGGCCGACCGACCTCGGCACCGGTATTGCAGGCCTCGGCGACCGCGTCGTCTCAGCGCTCGCCGAACGGGGCTACCCCGTGACCGCGGAGTGGACCCAGGCGCTGCAGCAGGCCGGCTTCGTCGACGTCGAACGGCGGGAGGCCGCCTTCGCTGCGTCGACCGACACGTCGGAGGGCACCCGCTACCTCGCCCTGCACCTGACCAGAAACCGCGACGTCATCGGCGACGACCTCTCGGCCGACGAGCTCGCCGGCCTGGACTCCGCGGTCGCTGCACTCGAGCACGGCACGGCAGGGCTGGCGTTCGAATCGACCCGCTTCATCTGGACAGCCACCCGACCGGCGGAGGCGCAGCGATGACGGCCGAGGCAGCGATGATCACAGAGGCAGCGACGATCGCCGAGTTGCAGGCCGACGTCGTGGTCGTCGGGGGAGGCGCCGCCGGCCTCGCCGCCGCCGTCGCCCTGGGCAGATCGCGCCGCAGCGTGATCGTCGTCGACGCCGGGAAGGCCCGCAACGCTCCGGCCCACGGCGCCCACAACCTGCTCGGGCAGGAGGGCATCTCGCCCCTCGAACTGCTCGCCCGGGGCCGAGCCGAGGCGGAGGCGTACGGCGTGCGCATTCTCTCGGGCGTCGTGACCGGCGCATCCGGTGTCGCCGATGCCTTCACGATCGAGGTCGACGGCGGCGCATCCATCGTCACCGCGCGCCGCGTCGTGCTCGCGACGGGCCTCGTCGACGAGCTGCCCGACGTTCCCGGAGTGCGCGAGGCGTGGGGCCGCACCGTGCTGCACTGCCCCTACTGCCACGGCTGGGAGGTGCGCGACCAGCGCATCGCCGTGCTCGGCCGCACCGAGAGCGCGCTGCACCAGGTAATGCTGTTCAGGCAGCTCAGCGCCGACGTGACCCTCTTTCTGCACGATGCCCCCGAGCCGAGCGACGAGCAGTGGGAGCAGCTCTCCGCGCTCGGCGTGAGCGTCGTGACTCCGCGGGTGCAACGGCTCATCGTCGATGGCGACCAGGTGCGCGCCGTCGAGATCGAGGGTGGCCGGTCGTTCGAGGTCGATGCCGTCGTGGTTGCGCCTCGCTTCGTCGCCCGCACCGAGCTCTACGAGGCGCTCGGCGGAGAGCGCACCCTCACGCCCTTCGGCGAGCAGGTCGTGGCGGATGCGCGCGGCGCGACCGCGGTGCCCGGCGTCTTCGTGGCGGGAAACACGGCCGAGCCGATGGCGATGGTGTCGGTCGCCGCCGGATCGGGCGTGATGGCGGGTGCCGCCGTGAACGGCGACCTCGCCGCCGCCGACCTCGCGAGGGCCGTCGAGAGTCGTGCCCGCCCCTTCTCGGCCGCCATGGAGGCGAAGGCAACCGAGGCGGTTCTCGGCAATCGGCGGCACGGCATCTGACGAGAGCGAAGGGATCGCGGCGGTGATTCAGTGCACGAGGCGTGGAATAGGGACGCCCAGTCGCCGCGCTTCGCGCGCCGTGTCGTCGAGCACGGCGAGTGCTTCTTCGGTCTGAGGGTCTGTGTGAGCCGCAAGGCTAACGCGGGCTATCGGCACCAGCGTGGTGGCCCACGCTGACACCGTGGCAACGAGCAGGGGAAGCCGGAAGGGCAGGATCGCTCCGCGGTGCCGCCCCAGTTCGACGCCCCGCGCCTCGAGGAGCGGCAGCAGCTTTCGGGTCGTGTCGAACGCAGCGCGGAAAGCACGGCGGTCTCCGGCCATCTTCGCCAGCGATCCGCTTCGCAGCGCCTGTGAGAACATGCCCGCATCGGCGACGAAGTGCAGCCACAGCCAGCCCCGCATGTCTTTCTCCTGCCGCACTGCAAGGCCGGCCTGGCGGAACGCGGCGAGAGCCTGACGCTCCCGCTCCGTCGGCTCCTCGCCGGATATGCCGATGATGACAGCAGAGAGCAGCGCACCCGACAGCGCGCCATCGGGACCGAAGCCGCCACCGGCCTGCGGGAATCCGAAGACGACTCGATCGGCCGGAAGAGGCGCCACTGCAGCAAGCGGCTCCTGCCAGACGTTTCCGAGTACCAGCACTGTGGCCGAGCCGAGCCGGGGAGCGAGGAACTCGGCCGCCTCTGCCAGGCGATGATGCCCGACGCTCAGTACGACCAGGTCGAAGCCGTCGCTCTGGTCGAGTGATTCCCGCAACCTCGTGGGGACTGTTTCGCGGACACGGTGGCCGAACGGTTTGCGGCGCCCGTCGATCCAATCGAGGCGCACTTCACTGCCGTACTCCTCCGCGCGGCCCGGACGAACGTAGAACTCGACGTCATGCCCTGCTTCCGCCAGGACGTGGCCGTAGATGGTCGCGATGACGCCTCGACCGAACATCAGAATGCGCATGCAGAACTCCCGCCGTAAGATGGAGCCTGTCTCCACTTACAAGAATATGGAGACTGTCTCCACTTGTCAACGAGAGGTTTTGCCGTGGCCGAGGTGCGAGCATTGCGAGCAGACGCGCAGCGCAATCGGAACTCGATCATTGCAGCCGCTCGTGACGTGTTCGATCGCGACGAACAGCTGCGTTTCGATGACTTCGCGGCTCGTGCCGGCGTCGGCGTCGGAACGCTCTATCGACATTTCCCCACCCGCGAAGCGTTGGCTGCGGCCGTCTACGAGGGCGAGGTGGCGGCGCTCTGCGAAGAAGCGCGCAACCCTTCGCGGTCGGCCGTCGACAATCTCGAGGCCTTCCTCTGGCGATTCGTCGACTACGTGGTGGCGCACGGAGGCCTGGCCCGCACCCTCGCCGCGGTCGTCGATCCAGCCGTGCAGGCCGAAGGGGGAAGCGAACTCGAGCGCACCGTCGCCGAACTCATCGCACGCGCGGCCGACGACGGTTCCGTTCGCGGCGATGCGACGGCGGGAGCCGTGCTTATCGTGCTCCACGGCATCGGCTCCGCCACAGATCGACCGCACTGGGCCTCCGAGTCGCGAACCGCGGTCGAGTTGCTCATCAGGGGTCTGACGAGCGTCTGATCCTTTTCGCGCTGCCTCCGCGAAGCGTCGGCGAAGGAGACGGAATCCCCCTACCCGGCGGAGGGGCCGGGCGCAATCGCCTCCCCGCCGTTTCGCTTCTCCTGCTGCGACTGCGACCATGTAAGACGTGCAGAACGCTGGCGGAGACAAGGGGCAGGGGCCCGACGGTCGCACCCTCCACTACGGCGAGTTCTACGGGCAGGGCGGGTCGAGCGTCGAGCCGGATGCCTCCGCGGGCGTCGCCGTCGTTATGGGCAACTGCCAGGCCGAGTCGCTGCGCGTCATGCTGCACGGAGCGGGGCTCCACACCGTGCGGGTGCCACCCGTGCACGAGCTCGTCGCGGCGGACATCCCGTACCTCGAGCGGCTGCTCGAGCGCACCTCGCTGCTGGTCTCGCAGCCCGTGCGCGACGACTACCACGAGCTGCCCCTCGGCGTGCGGCAGCTGCAGGCGCGCATTCCGGATGCCGGTCGCACGGTTCGCGTGCCGGTCATCCGTTTCGCAGGCCTCTACCCGACCCACGCGATCATCCGGCCTCCGAGCGACCTGTCGCTCACGCCGCCGATCGCGGCCTATCACGACCTTCGCACGCTGGTCGAGGCATCCGGCGGAGAGCCCATCGCCACCACGGTGACGCCCGCGATGGTGCGCGCGCTCGCGGCCGACTCGATCGGCGAGCTCACCCGCCGCGAGGAGGCCTTCGACACGGTGCGCATCTCCGATCTCTTCGCGACGCCCGACTTCTCGTTGATGCGCACGCTCAACCACCCCGGCAACGCGGTGTTCGCCGTTCTCGCCGAACGGGTCCGGGCCCGAGCCGGCCTCGTCGAGCACGCGGTGGAGTTCGACCGTCCGCTGCTCGATTCGGTGCACGCGCCGCGGTCGGCCGCGGTCATCGAGACCTACGGGCTCGACGAGAAACCCCGCGCCGACTGGATCATCGGCGGAGTCGCCGTCTCCGACGACGTCGTGAAGCGGGCGCACCTCGAGTGGTACGCCGAGCATCCGGATGCCGTCGAAGCCGGCCTCGCGCGGCACCGCCGCGCCCTCGAGATTCTGGCTGCGACGTGATCGTGGCGCGGGTGCCGGCCCTCATAGTGACCCCGGATGCCCAGCACGGCGTGACGCAGTACTCCTCGGTCGTCGCGTCGGCCGTCGAGCGACTGACCGGCGCGAGCCTGCGGCTCTCGAGCAGCGCGCTGCTCGGCGCGAGCGTTCCCGCGCGTAGCCACCTGCACTTCACCGACCGCCTCTGGGGCACGTCGCCCGAAGACGCGGCCGACCGCATCGAGGCGCTTGCGAAGCGAATGGCCTTCACCGTCACCTTTCACGATGTGCCGCAGGCGTCGGACGGCGCGGTGAACTTCGCTCGCCGCAGCGACTGTTATCGGCGGGTGCTCGCGGCCTCGCAGGGAGCGGTCTTCAACAGCGTGCACGAGGTCGATGTGCTGCGCGACTTCACCGATCCCACGGGCCGTGCCCACGTGATTCCGCTGCCCATCGACACCGAGGTTCCGGCGGCCGAGCGGCCCGAGCCTGACGGAAACGTGGCCGTTCTCGGTTTCTACTATCCGGGCAAGGGGCACCTCGAGGTGCTGCGCGCGGTGGCCCGCATCGCCGACACGACGGACTTGCGGCCGGGGCTGACCTTTCTCGGGCGTCCGTCGGCCGGCCACGAACGCGACCTCGAGCAGCTCGCGGGGCTCGCCCACGACCTCGGCGTGACGCTGGATGTGACGGGGTACCTCGAAGACGCCGAGCTCACGTCGCGCGCACGGCGGGCGTCGGTCGGCGTCGCCGCGCACCAGCATTTCTCGGCGTCGGGCAGCATCAACAGCTGGATCGCCGCCGGCCGGCGCCCCCTCGTCGTTGACGGTCGGTACGTTCGCGAGATCGCCGAGCGGCGCCCCGGCACGGTGAGCGTGGTCGACGGCACCCGCGACCTCGCGGCCGGAATCGCCGACGCGCTGCGGAATCCGGGGTCGACCTGGCTGCACGACGACGCCGTGATCGGTCCCAATGTGTCCGACGTCGCATCCGCGTATCTGGCGTGGTGGGACGCGGTGGAATGGTGACGCGCGGGGGCGAACCGCCGTTCGGCGTCGGCCTGCGTGGCAATCGCTGGGATGTGCTCGACGGTCGCGTTCCGGTCGAGCTGCCGACCGTCTCGGTGATCGTGGTGCACTACGAGCAGCAGGGCGAGCTTGATCGCACGCTCGCCGCCCTGGCCCGCCAGACCTACCCCTCTGAGCTGCTCGAGGTGATCGTCGTCGACGACGGATCGGCGGCGGCCCCGCGCATGTCGCACGGCGCCCGGCTGGTGCGGCAGGAGGATCGGGGCTTTCGCCTCAGCGCCGCCCGCAACCTCGGGGCGGCCTCGTCGACGGGGCGCATCCTGTGCTTTCTCGATGCTGACACCGCGCCCGAACCCGACTACGTGAGCGCGCTCACCCGCCTGCCCGCGCTCGCGCCGGAGGCGGTCACGGTAGGACGGCGGCGGCACACGCTCTTCGAGCGTTTCGCTGATGAGGATCCCATCGAGGTCGCGGCTCCTCTCGCCGCGCTCGACGAGCCGCGGTGGCTAACAGATTCCTACGCCGCCTCGCGCGACCTGCTCGACGGCGACGACCGCTCGTACCGCTTCGTGATCGGTGCCGTCATCGCGTGCTCGCGCTGGTTCTTCGACTCAGTCGGCGGCTTCGACGAGTCGTTCACGCAGTACGGCGGCGAGGACTGGGAGTGGGCTCACCGCGCCTGGCTCGGCGGCGCGGTGTTCGCTCATGTTCCCTCGGCGGTGGCCTGGCACAACGGGCCCGACTGGGGTGGGCGCAGCGAGGGCGATACGGCGGATGCCGATGCGCACGCGGCTCTCGACGCGCGCCAGCGTCGCAAGAATGCGGAGACCCTGCAGCTGGCGCAGTCGATCCCGGTGGCCGGATCGGCGCCGCGAGCCGTGCTGGGCGGTCGGGCCGACGTGCTGATTCGCGTCGCGTCAGCGATCTCGGATGGGGCGGCCTTCGTGTGCGTGGACTCACTTCTCGCTGCGGTGCCGCGGGCCCGGGTCGAGGTGTCGGGGCCGCTGGCCGAGGTGCTGCGGGGCGATCCGCGCATCGTTTCGGCGAGCTCTGCGAGTTCCGTGAGCTCTCACGCCGACCCCGTCGTCGCCGCGACCGGCGTCGAGCGCGTGCGCATCGACATCCCGAACGCCGTGGCCGTGCGACTGCCGGATGCGCCGCGCGACAACAGGCTCGCCTGGGCCGTCGAGGCGGTCGGCGTGGGCGAGCTGGGCGAGGTCGTGTTCACCGGCGAGAACGGCGAGCCCCTCATGACGGTGACGTCGCGGCGGGCCGCGCTGCGGCGTGCGCGCTGGAGGGACGACTCCCTCTTCGACACGCTCGTGGAGCGCGCGCCCTGGCTGGCGCCGATCACGTCGGAGCCGAGCGTCGCCGCCTACCTGGGCGGCTGGGGCTAGCTCCGCCGCATCCGCGCCCTCGGGGAGCATCCGCCACCAGTCGGCCGGCGGCGGATGGGCCGAACCGGCGCGGACATCGCGCGACTGACCTAGGTTGGAGTCATGCCCGACACCTTCGAACAGGCCCAGGCGCGCGTTCTCGCGCTCAACAGCGACGAACTCCCGTTCGTCTACCAGGCGGCGCCCTACGGCATCCAGGCCGTGTGGAAGTACGCCGACGTGAAGTGGGCGGCGATCACCGCGGCCGGAACGATCGACGCCTCGTACGAGCTGCGGGTCACCCTCGACCCGGCCGAATCCCAGTGGGAGTTCGACGAGACCGACACGCAGAGCGAGTCGCGCATCCGCAGCACGGGCGGCGGCGGGTTCAGCATCGGCGGCTCGACGTCGACCTTCAAAGGTCGGGAGAATCGCAAGACGTTCTCGTTCGGAGTCGGGTCTGCAGCGAGCACGACCGACCGCCAGGGAACTCACGAAGGCTTCACCTACGGCTACGCGTTCACCACCGACGAGATCAAGCAGCCGCTGATCGCGGCGCTCGAGCAGGGCGGCTGGGAGCCGAAGAAGAAGGGCTTCTTCGGCAAGCTCTTCGGCGGCTGAGCGGGTGCGCTCAGCCCCGTGACGCGGCGAGACCCATGAGGCGCAGCTTGTCGGCTGTGTCGCTGTTCTCGTCGGGATAGTAGAGCACCAGAATCAGATCGCCGAGAGGCAGCTTCTCGCGGTGCAGGCGCATCGTGCCGACCGTCGGATGGTTCACGGTCGTGCTGCCGCCCTCGAGCGGGCGCACGTCCTGCCGGGCCCAGAGGGTGCGGAACCGATCACTGGCCAGGCTGAGCTCGCCGATGAGTTCGACCGCGCGTGGGTCGGTGACATCGTCGCCGAGGGTCTGTCGCACGAGGGCCACGAACGACGCCACGGATGTCTCCCAATCGTGGTGGAACTCCCGCTCCTCTGGATCGAGGAGCAGCGAGCGCAGGCGGTTCTGGCCGGGAACGAGGCGCGGCGACAAGGCGACTGCGAGCGCATTCGATGCCAGCACATCGAAGTACCGACCCTCGATGAACGCGGGAACGTCGAGCGCCGCGAGCAGGTGGTGCACGCGCCCGGGCACCCGCTCGACGCGGCGCTGCCGACGGACGCGCGGGCGCTCCACTCCGAGCCCCATGAGATACGCGCACTCGACCTCGTCGAGCTGAAGGACCCGCGCCAGTGACTCGAGTACCTGCAGCGACGGATGGCTGTCGCGCCCGCGTTCGAGTCGCAGGTAGTAGTCGGCGCTGATGCCCGCCAGCAGGGCTACCTCCTCGCGGCGGAGGCCCGGAACTCTTCGATGGGAGCCAGCAGGCAAGCCGAGCTGCTCGGGGGTGACCAGCCCGCGCCGGGCGCGCAGGTACTCGCCAAGCCGGTTCGAGCGGTCGTCACCATCCATGGGTGTCACGATACCGAGCGCCGAAGCGACGAGAGGGGGCCCTGCCACTCCCCGGACCAGCGGAGGACTGCCTGGCCGTGGAGATCGCGACGAACATCGAGCTGTAGCCGGGCTCGCTGCGAGCTCGCCAGAAGGAGACATCTCATGGATATCAGCAATCGAACGGTCCTCATCGTGGGCGGCACCTCCGGTATCGGGCTCGGTCTCGCCCGACGGTTCGCCGCCGCGGGCAGCACGGTGATCGTGGGCGGACGCGACACGAGCAGGGTCGACGACCTCGAGTCGGTTCGCATCGACGTGACCGACGCCGCCTCTGTTCTCACGGCCCGCGACCACGTGCTCGCCGCTCACCCCGACCTCGACGTCGTGGTCACCATGTCGGGGGTGCTTCTGCAGGAGGATCTGCGCGACCCGGCCCACTTCGGCGTTGCCGAGACCACGATCGCGGTCAACCTGCTCGGAACGATCCGGGTGATCGACGCATTCACCCCGCACCTCGTGACCCGCGGCGCAGGCGACATCATCACGGTGACGTCCGGAATCGGATTCCTCCCGTTCCCGCTGATGCCCACTTATGGGGCATCCAAAGCCGGCGTGCATGCCTATACCGAGGCGCTTCGTGCGCAGCTGTCGGGCACCGGTGTCACGGTGACCGAGCTCATCCCGCCGGCCGTCGCCACCGCCGGCCAGGAGAAGGTCAACCCGGCCGCGCGGCCGCTCGATGGCTTCCTCGACGAGGTCGTCGACCTGCTGACCCAGACGCCGACACCGAACGAGATCGTGGTGCAGGCAGCGCAGCGCCTGCGGTGGGCCGAACGCGACGGCACCTATGCCGAGCTCCTGGCGGCCCGTTCCCAGTCGTTGGCCGCGCTGCCCGGCCGGTGATCCGCGCCCGTCCGGCGCATCCGCTGCCCGCCGACCGGACGCGGATGCACCCACGAGGCGCGGATGCCGCGCGCCGCGCTCAGGCGTAGCGGCGCGGCACCGTCCAGTGGCTGCCGAACTCGGCGTCGAAGGACTGCGGCTCGAAGGGGCTGTCGCCTCCGGCCGGGTAGCTTGTGAGCTCGCCGAACACGATGCGGTCGGGCAGCGCGTACAGGTCGACGCGCACGAAATCCGTCTCGGCGCCGAGCCTCTCTGCGATAGAGATCATCTCGTCGAGACGTTCCGGCCGCTCGCGCTCCGGCGAGATCCATGCCGGGCCGCCGCTCATCGGCAGGTGCTTCCAGTCGGCGTCGTAGAAGTCCTGGGTGCGGCCGCCGAAGCGACCGGCATCCACCTGGATGTACCGGCACCGCCCGTGGAACACGAAGAACTTGTAGTCGTCGGGGATACCTCCCGGAGCCTCGAGCATCTCCTCCACGATCACCGCGGGTTCGACCTCGCCGTACGCCCACTCGCGGTTCGGCCCTTGCCCGTAGAGTTTGGTCATCCACACCCGGGCGATGTCGACCAGGGCGTCGACCGACACGACGGATGGCCGCACGTGCCGGTACACCCAGCCCCAGACGGCCGGCGGCAGGGTCTGGTCTTCGGAGCCTTTCGGCGACACCACGATCGCCGCGCCGCTGCCGTGGGTCGGCTTCACGACGTAGGCCTCGGGCAGCTCGAGCTCACGCAATCCCTCGGGATCGCGCAGGATGGCGTACGCCTCGGGCAGATACTCCTCGCCGACGCGTGACGCCACGTACTCGCGGACCGCGGCCTTGTCGGCGAACGTGACCAGCAGCATCCGGTGGTCTCGCAGCATCTTGTAGCGCACCTTCTCGGTGAAGGTCTGCGGCCTACGGGTGCGCAGCAGCCGAACGATGCGAACGAGTCGACTGCGCTGGCGCCAGCGCACGTGAGGGGAGGGCACGCTACAGACTAACCGCGCTCGTTCGGCGCATCCGCCGCCGCTCGACCGGGCGCGGATACACCGCCAGGGTGCGGATGCGCGCAGCTAGGCGCGGGCGAGCGTCGGCAGTGCGTCGACCAGCGGAGCGAGCTCGGGCATGTCCCGGGCGGCAGCCAAGGCGCGCTCGAGAGTCTCATCGTGTACGGGTCGCGCCTCGGTGAGCAGCTTCTGCCCCAACGCGGTGAGCTCGGTGTAGATGCCGCGCCGGTCGTCGGCGCACAGCACGCGCGTGAGCAGTCCGCGCTCCTCGAGCCGGTTCACGAGGCGGGTCGTGGCGCTGGCGCTCAGGGCCGTGGCGCGGCCGAGCTGCTGCATGCGCATGTGCCAGCCGTGCTGGCGGCTGAGTGCATCCAGGACCGTGTACTCGACGACCGACAGGGCGACGCTCGAGGTGAGCGCGCGCTCGAGCTCGGTCTCGATGAGCCCGTGCAGCGCGGCCAGCGTGCGCCAGCCCTGCGAGCGGATCTCGACTGCGTCGTCTGCGATGCCCATGGTTCCTCCGTGTGTCGAACATGTCGCCTGCGCGGTCGCTGAAGACGGCGTCGCGCAAAATAGTTGCTTGCGCGGCATAACTGCGTGTGCAATGATTTATCCCGCGCCTGCAACTACTAGCGTACGCGCTCTACCCGAGCACGCCAAGCATCCCTCGAATCCCAGACGGAGACACGCATGCCCCTCGGACTACTCGCCCTCGCCATCGGAGGCTTCGGAATCGGACTCACGGAGTTCGTCATCATGGGCCTCCTGCCCGACGTGGCCGCCGACTTCGGCGTGACCGAGGCAGCGGCGGGATGGCTCATCACCGGCTACGCGCTCAGCGTGGTCGTCGGCGCGCTCACGGTTCCCGCGCTCGTCACCCGGCTGCCGCGCAAGAACGTGCTCATGGGCCTGCTCGTGCTCTTCATAGCGGGCAACCTCATCTCGGCCCTCGCGCCCAGCTACGAGCTGATGCTCGCGGGTCGGGTCGTGGCGGCCCTCTGTCACGGAGCCTTCTTCGGCATCGGCTCCGTCGTCGCCGCCGGCCTCGTCGCCGCGAACAAGAAGGCCAGCGCGATCGCCATCATGTTCACCGGGCTCACCGCGGCGAACGTGCTCGGGGTTCCGTTCGGCACGTTCCTCGGCCAGGCATTCGGATGGCGCTCCACGTTCTGGGCCATCACCATCATCGGCGTCATCGCTCTCGCCGGAATCCTCACCCTCGTGCCGCGCACCGCCGGCGCCGCCGAGGGAACCCCGAGCCTGCGCGCCGAGCTCAGCGCCTTCCGGGCACCCCAGGTGTGGCTGTCGATCGCCGTCACGGTGCTCGGCTACGGCGGAATGTTCGGCGCCTTCACCTACATCGCCTACGTGTTCACCGATGTCTCGGGCTTCGCCTCCTCGGCGGTTCCGTGGTTGCTCATGCTGTTCGGCGTGGGCCTGTTCCTCGGCAATTTCGTGGGCGGCAAGGCCGCAGACAAGGCTCTGGATGCGACGCTCATCGTCGCGCTCGCGGCCCTCGCGATCGTGCTGGTCGCCTTCGCCCTGACGGCTCAGAGCCAGCTCGCCACGATCATCGCCCTCTTCTTCATGGGCGGCTTCGGGTTCGCTACCGTTCCCGGGCTGCAGATGCGCGTGATGCGCTCGGCAGGCTCCGGCGCCGCCACCCTCGTCTCGGGGGCGAACATCGGCGCCTTCAACCTGGGCAACGCGCTCGGTGCCTGGCTCGGCGGAGTCACGATCGCCGCGGGCCTCGGCTACACCTCGCCGATCTGGGCGGGAGCGGGGCTCACTGTGCTGGCGCTCGCGGTGATCGTCCCGGCGGCCGCCGCCGCGAAGCTCGGGGCAGCGCGGGGCGCCGGGGCGCGCGACGCTGCTGCGAGCGCGGCCGCGCCTGCGTCCCCGGCCGCCCCGGAGCCCGCACGCGCATCCTGAGCCCGTGTCCGCGCCCGCTCGGCGCATCCGCTGCCCCTCGACCAGCAGCGCATGCGCCTGCGGGGCGCGGACACCGTTCGGGCTAGCGGCGGCGCTTCGGGGCCGGCGGCGCGGTGGGCACCACGTTTTGGGTGCGGATGTGCTCGTAGACGACGGATGTGCGCACGTCGGCGACCTCGCGGCGTTGCGTGAGCCGGTCGATCACGAAGGCGTAGAGGTCGTCGTTGTGGCGAACGCCGACGTGGATGATGAAGTCCTCGTTGCCCGTCGTGACGAACACGCCGAGGGTCTCGGGCAGTGCGCTCACCCAGTCCCTGAACGCCTCGATGACCTCGCGAGAGGGCGGCCGGATGCGCACGGCGACGAGGGCCTGCACGCCGCGGCCGATCGAGGCGAGGTCGATGTCGAGGCTCGCGCCCGTGATCACTCCGCGTGCGCGAAGACTGCGCGTGCGTTCGAGTGCGGTCGTGGCCGAGACCCCGATGGCGGCGGCGAGGTCGCGATTCGTCATCCGTGCATCTGCCTGCAGCTGCCGCAGAATCGCGGTGTCTATCTCGTCCATGATGCCCATTCTGGCCCGTCGACCGGATTAAGTACGGACTTCGGGTGATCAGTCCGCCGAAAAACGTAGCCTGTGTCGGTATTGCTGATCATCCGACGAACGGAACCACTCGATGAACGCCACCACCCCGCCCGCGATCGGCTTCGCTGCCGACGAGATCGACCTCTCGACTCCCACCCGCGCGGCTCGCCTGAAGTGGGTCATCGTGGTGAGCGATTCGATCCCCGCGGGCCGGGCCGTGAACGCGGCCGTCTGCGTTGCGAGCGCCACGACCCGGGCCGTCTCGGGCATCCTCGGACCGGATGTGACCGACGCCGCCGGCGAGACGCACGCCGGTCTGCCGTGGGCGGGATGCACGATCCTCTCCGCCTCCGCTGACACGCTGAGGGCCATCAGGGCGAAGGGTGTCGCGCACGAGGCCACGTTCGTCGCCGACATGCCCGCGGTGGCCCAGGCCCTGCGGGTCTACGACGAATACCTCGCGACCATGCAGTCAGCGGATCCGGAGGACATCGAATACCTCGCCGTGAGCCTGGTCGGCCCGAAGAACCGCATCGACAAGGTCGTGGGTGGGCTGTCGCTGATGCCGTGAGCGGGCCAGCAGTGCCCGCAGCGGACAGTATGCCCCGGTGCGCCGGTACCTCTAGTCCGCAGCGGTCACTGTTGTCGACGCCCTCCTCAGCCCGACCGCCACGAGAGCACCCGCGAACGCGGTCAGCGTGAACCCCGCGATCGTGACCGCGGCCTCGAACTGCCCTACCTGAGCGGTGCTCCAGTCCGTAGACGCGATGCTGCCCGTGAACAGCGCCGAGAGGATGGTGCCCGTGGCCGCGATGCCGATCGCCGTGGCGAGCTCGCTCGACGTGTCGACCAGGGCGGCGCCCATCGAGGTGCGCGATTCGGGAAGCCCCTTCAGTACGTTCGTTCCCGCGACCACGCCGACCACGCGCATCCCGGCCGCGACCAGCACGAGCGCCACGAGGATCCACCCGTAGCCGTAGCGGCCGAACAGTCCGAAGACTGCGAGGCCGAGAACGACGGCCGCTGAGCTGACAAACGCTGCGCGATCGAGCCCGACCTTCTGCACGAACGGTCCGACGAGCCTGCCGCTGGCGAGCAGCACCACGACCTGCGGCAGCATCGCGACGGCGGCGGCCACCGGAGGCCAGCCCCAGGCGAACTGCAGCTGCAGCGTCACCAGGTAGCTCAGCCCGGCGACGGCGAGCCCGGCCGCCGCCTTGTAGGCGAGGCCACTCGACACGAGAGGAAGCGCGAGCAGGCGCAGCTCGAGCAGCGGAGCCCGCGCCGTGCGCTCGCGCAGAACGAAGCCGACGCCCGCGGCGACCGTCGCGGCGAGACCGGCCCACGGCATCCACGACCCGGCGCCGAGGTCGACGAACAGGGTCGGGGTGGCGAGCGCGAGCACGATGGTGGATGTTCCGAGCACGGCCCCCGAGACATCGATCGGGTCGTGATGACGGTCGGCCGGATCGTCGGCCGCGACGCCCGCGCGGATGCCGATGAACGCGAGGGCGGCGATGGGCACGTTGATCAACAGCAGGACCTGCCAGGGGGCCACGGCGAGGGCGAGGCCTCCGGCCGTGGGGCCGACGGCGAGGCCGACGAGCCCGGCCGTGGAGATCACGGTGATGGCGCGCACGCGAAGGTCGTCGGTGCCGAAGAGGCGGAACGCCAGCGCCATGGAGCCCGGTGTGGTCATGGCGGCGGCGATTCCCATGACCGCGCGCACGGCGATGAGCTGCTCGGTCGTCGTGACGAAGGCCGTGCCCAGGCTTGCGATGCCGAGAATCACGAGGCCCACGAGCATGACGCGGCGGCGCCCGAAGCGGTCGGCCACGGCGCCGAACAGCAGCATCAGCCCGCCGAAGACGACCGAGTACGCGCCCGTCACCCATTGCAGGCCGACGGTCGTCGCATCCAATTCGCGCCCGATCGTGGGCAGGGCGACGTTGAGAATCGAGTTATCGAGCATCTCGAACAGGAAGACGGCCGAGAGGCCGGCGAGGGCGATCCACGCCTCGCGCAGGGTGCGAGGCGAACGGGGGATGGTGGTGGTCAAGGCACACTCCTTCATAACGAAGAAGTGGCGACTCACTCGAGACCGCGTGTCTGCGCCGGCCGCACGAAGCGGGTGGGCGTTTTTACCTCAGATGCTTACACGGTACACCCAATGAAAGCAGTCCTCTTCCGCACCAGTGTTCCGCATAATAGTATGTTCCTCATTATGAAGAACAGCGGTGAAAGCGGATCGGATTTAGGCAAGCGACTCGTCGCTGAACTGGGAACCGTGAGCCCGGCCAGCCGAATCAACTGGGTCGTGCCACATGCCGACCTGAGCTTCGACGGTCAACTCGAGTGGGATCTGCCGGGTGCCCGACTGCTCCTGAATGTCGAGATCAAGGCTCGCAGTCTGGTTTCCCGCGACGACGTCCGTCGATTTATCGGCCCTTCGGCGGAGGGCATTCCGCTTGTGGCGGCTTCGTTCATTTCGCCCGCGGCTCGTGACGAGCTCCGTCGGTGGGGATGGTCGTACTGGGACGAAACGGGCAATGTCCTTATTCAGAACCGAGATCCCTTCGTCTGGGTGGAACGCTCGGGGCTGTCAAGAAATCCCAACCCGGACGAGACGGGGTCGAATCGAAAGCTCCTATCGCTCAAGGGGCAGGCAGCGTCGGTGGTCATTGTCAAACTGCTTACCGAAGGACGAGCTCCATCCGTTCGGGAGCTGTCGCGACAGACGGAGGTGGGCGTAGCGACTGTCAGTCGCGTGCTCGAACTTCTGAGAGACGAAGACCTTCTCAAGGAGACGAACGGTGGACCGGTGGTAATCAACGACGCCACAACACTCGCGACCCGGTGGGCGCAGGACTACAGCTTCATGAAAACCTTCAGAAGCCGCCGGTACTTCTCGCTCCTGGGCGAGGCGGTCGCCCGAGACAAGTTGCGCACAGCGACGTTCGAATACGCGCTGACGGGCGTCGAGGCGGCCAACGACTTCCTCGGCTCGGAGGGTCGGTTTGGCGCGCTGCCGGTGAGTGACACGTGGATCTACACGTCCGACCGAGATGCTGCCGAGCGTGCCCTGCAATTGGTTGCGGATCCTCGCGGGAATTTTCTCATCGGGGAGTGTGGCTTTCTGGGCCAGGAGCAAGGTCGTCGAAGTGGGAAGGACTTCGTCTTCGCCCAACCGTGGCGCACAGTCGGGGATCTTCTGTCGACGCGAGGTCGAACCGCGTCCGTTGGAATGGATCTCGCCGAGTCGCTCGAGCGCGCGAGGGTGAGATGACTGACTCATCCAGTCTCAGCCCCGAGTATGTAGCCGCCAGAAGAGTCCTCCTGGACGCCCTCTTTCTGATGCAAGATCAAATAGACGCCCTCGTTCTCGTCGGCGCGCAGGCCGTCTACCTTCGTGCTCCGCTGGGAGACTCTCGGCCCACCTTTACAACGGACGCCGACCTTGCCATCGACCCCGATCTGCTTGCGCGAGTTCCCGATCTCGGGCACAAACTGTCTTCGGCAGGTTTCGTGCTCGATGAACACGGAAACCCCGGTCATTGGTACTCTCCGGACGGAATCGTGGTCGATCTTATGGTGCCCGCTGGCTCGCTGCCGACCAGTAGTCGACGCACTGCCCCGCTCGATGGGCAGGATCGACGTACTGCTCGAAGTACTCGAGGACTTGAAGTGTCGTTGTACGACAACTCCTTCGCCGAGATCGCCGCTCTGGACAAGACTGACCTTCGAACGATTTCGCTTCGGGTGGCAGGCCCAGCGGCTCTCGTCATAGCGAAGTCGGTCAAGATCCGTGAGCGACTGGACGCGGCAAATCCGGGTCGAGTGATCACGAAAGACGCGGGCGACCTGTTGCGGTTGCTGCGCAACTCGGCGCCGACCGAACTCGGAGCTCGACTCTCTGACTTGTCGCGGCACGACCGTTTGCGCGATCAGATCGCCGATGTGATTGCGTGGTTGCGCACTCAGTTCGATGGAGAGCGATCGACTCCCATGCTGAGACTCGTGTCTCAAGAACTCGAAGGTATCGAGTCCGCCGTCCAGTCCGAACGATCCCTCCGACTGCTGGGAAGGCAACTCCTGTCGGGCTACGACGATGCAGAGGGTGTTGCGCCGTGATGGACGCGTCAGGATCACGACCACGCCCGTAAGGATCCCGTGAGGACGTCACCACCGCCGCATCACTCGGCGTAGACCTGCATCTGTGACCCTCACTTCTCTTCTCCCTTCACTCCGCTCGAGCATCCCCGACCCGTTCGTCATCGACCGCTGGCCCGAGTGGACGCACCCCACCACCACCGACGTTATTGTCTCGGGAGTCTCGCTCCTGCGCCTCGTCGACCTCTGCGACACCCCGTGCGTGCACATAGCCGCGGCCGTCGTTCCGGGCACCCACGGACGCCCCTCAGACATCGAGCAGTCGTCGGTGATCGTGGCGCGGGTCGTCGAGACGCCCCGCTCGGGCGCGCTGGTTCTGGATGCCGACATCTCGTGGGTTCAGGCCCACACAGCGGAGGCGCGTCTCATCGGCCGCGCGTCGACGAGGCACTCCGTGCCGTTCGCACTCGGCGACGGAACGCCCCTGACCCTGCCCGAGGACATCACCGTGGGCGACCTCATCGCCATTCCGTGCCGAGGCGCGGTGTGCCGCCGCCAGCTGCGTGCGGAGCGCGCGTCATGAGCCTGATGCACACGCTCACGCACTACGCGCGCGCCCGACGGCACCCCCTCGACCGACGCTTCTGGCCGTTGGCGGCCCGGGCGGTCGACGACGACGTTCTCGTGGTGGGGGAGTCGATGGTCGACATGGCGCGCTCTGTCGGAACCCCGTGCACCCGCGTCATCGAGACCGACGCCCGAGGCGAGGGCGAGCCTCGCCGGTTCTGCGCGGTGATCGTCGCCGCCGTCGAACTGGTCGTTCCCGCGGCCGACGGCGTGGGAGCCGACATCTGGCTCGACGCCGAGCTCGACGGATGCGAGCCGGTCACCGGCTCGGTGCGGCTCCTCGGTCGGCATTCGTCGGATGCGCCGCGCGTCTTCGGCGTCAGACCCTCGCCGCGCGGAGGTGAGCTGCACGCGGTGCTGCCCATCGACATCCGGCCTGGCGACCTGCTCGCCTTCGTCGTCGAGCGCCCGGTCGCACTCCACGACATCCGCCGCCGTTCGCGCCACTGGGAGCGCCTGCTCTGAGGGCTTGCCGGGCACCACTGCGGCCGCGGCGAGCTCAGCTCGCCGGGTAGTTCACCTGGGTGCGCCACCACGGCGTCTCGATGAAGCCGCGCTTGAGGAACAGCAGCTCCATCGAGGCGGTCCAGCCCTCGACGCCCTCGAGCCGCGAGAGCGTCTGGTTGATGAACTCGTAGAGTCGTTCGGCCGAGGGCATGATGACCTCGCAGAACAGCGAGTTCTCGTCGAGCGTGGCGGCCAGGTAGCGAACGGCCGGCTGCTGCGCGAGTTCGCGAGCCACGGCATCCATGCGCGACGGCGCGACCTTCACCGTGAGCAGCGTCTCGGCGCCCATGCCGAGCGCGGGGGCGGGCACGAGGGTGAGGATGTCGATGCACTTCGAGCTGCGCAGGCGTTCGAAGCGGCGCCGCACGCTGGACTCGTTCATGCCGAGCTTGTCGGCGATCGCCTGGAACGTCTCGCGGCCGTCGTCGCGAAGTGAATCGAGGATCTTCCAGTCGGCGGCGTCGAAGTGCGCGGGGCTGCACACCTCGGGCTCGGCGAACTCGGTGAGCCTGCGCGTCTCGTCGCTTCCGCGCGCCGCGTCGGGCAAGGCCAGGGTCTCGGCGAACAGCTGGCGGCCCCAGTCGAACGACACCTTGTAGACGTGCATGATGAGGTCGCTGCGCCAGCGCTCCACGCCCTCGATCGACTGCAGTTCCTCGATCAGCTGGGGGTAGTGGATCGCTCCGCCCTTGACCACGAGCTCGGCGATGATGTCGTAGCCGCCCGTGACCACGGTCACGAAGCGCACGTCTGCGTGCTCGACGAGCTCGGCCGCCACGACGAGCGAGGTTCCCGGCTCGCACGTGATGCGGATGAGGAACGAGTCCACCTCGCCCGTCGAGCCGAGGGCGGGCATCACGCCCACCTTGATGGTTCCCGACTGGATGAGGTTCTGACCCCGCCTCGCGACCGTCGCCGTCGACGAGCCGACGGCATCCGCTATCGCCCGCCAGCTGGCCCGACCGTCGTTCTGCATGGCGACGACGATGCGACGATCGAGCTCGTCGAGGGTGTCGAGCACCGTGAGCGTCACCGCTCGACCGGACTCTCCTCGCGGGGAAGCCGTGTGCGGGTGAGAAACTCCCGAACGGTGCTCGTCCATAGTTCGACCTCTTCGATCTGGGGGGAATGCCCGGACTTCTCGAACACCACCAGCTCTGAGTTCGGGATCAGGTCGGCGATGGTCTGGCTACACGATACCGGCGTGATCCAGTCGTGTCGCCCCACTGTAATCAAAGTGGGAACCGCGACGCTGGGAAGCTGCGGTTTGAGGTCATACGCGGGCAGGTTCACCGAGAACGCGTAGTTGTGCGCCTCGTAGCGATAGGGCGTGGCCTGCACCTTGCGCTCCACGCTCGACGGGTCGTAGCTGAAGTCGTAGAGGGGCAGGATCTCGCGCCAGCAGTCGCGAAGGTCGTCGTTGTCTCTGACCTGCCCGACGTCGATGCGGTCGAACTTCTCCATGTCGACTTTCACGCGGTCGCTGGCGAGGGCGTTCTCGCGGGCCAGGTGCGCGTTGCCGTTGTCGGGCGAGGTGTCGCGCAGCACCATCGCGGTGACCCGCTCGGGGTAGCGGATGGCGTACTCCATCGACATGAAGCCGCCGTACGAGCCGCCCGCCATGATGATGGTCTCGACGCCCATCCACTCGCGCAGTCCGTCGATGTCGGCCGCCCACTGCTCGTGGCTGAACGTGCCCGATCCCTCGCTCTCGCCCGAGCCGCGGGCGTCGAACACCACGACCCGGTACTCGTCGGCCAGGCGGCCGAAGCTCGCCCGTGGTTCCGCCCGCGAGCCCAGGCCCGGAGCGCCGTGGTGCGTGATGATCACGGGTGCGCCCTCGGGGCCGAGCACCTCGACGGCCAGCTCGTTGCCGTTGATGACCACGCGCTGGGCGGTGGTCGTGGCTGCGGCGAATTCGGGGGAGACGGCGTTCTCGGTCATGGTGCTCCTTGCAGTGGTGCGGGTGGTGGGTGGTTCGTTCGTCTTGTTCGTGCGGGCCGGATGGGTCAGAGGTCGATGGTGCAGTCGTCGAGGCCCCGCGGGTACGCCGTGAGCGGCTCGGAGCCCGACGCGGTCACGAGCATGCTGTCGCTGATGCGATAGCCGGCGTGCCCCGGAATGTAGATGCCGGGCTCGTTCGACACGACCATCCCCACCTCGAGCAGGGTGTCGTCGCCCGACTCGAGCCACGGCGGCTCGTGCATGCCCAGGCCGATGCCGTGTCCCTGCCGGTGCCGCAGGTACTGGCCGAGCCCGGCATCCTCGATCACGGCGAGGCAGGTCGCGTTGGCCTCGCGGCATTCCGCGCCGGGCCGGATGGCTCCGCCGCCGATCTCCTGCGCCAGGCGCACCGCCTCGTGATAGCGCCGCTGCTCGTCGCTCGGGGTGCCGAGCACGAAGGTTCGCTCGCCCTCTACGAAGCGGCCGCCCACGGCGCATCCGAGCGACAGCATGAACGTGTCGCCCGGCTGCAAGCGGTAGCCGGAGGGCAGCCCGTGCGGGAACGCGGAATTCGCGCCGGCGTAGATCAGCCCGCCGGCGAGCGGAGACACGACCACGACGTCGTCGTGCTCGGAGTACATGGTGCTCACGCCGGCCCCCGTGACGACGGAGGTGAGCTCGGCCTCGCTGGGCAGCCGGCCGCCGGATGCGATGGCCTCGCGCAGGTGCGCGACCCCGGCCTCGAGCATCAGGTCGGTCACGCGCGCCGCCTCGCGATGCAGCGCGATCTCCTCGTCGAACTTGAGGTAGCGGGCGCGGGTCACGATCGTCGACGGAGTGAACGACGCGTCGGGCAGCTCGGTGATGACGGCCGTGAGCCGCTCGTTCGTCATGTGGGTCGTGAACGCCACGCGCATCCGGCCCGCACCGACGGCCGACGCGAGCGACGCGAACGGCGGCCGGATGCCCGGGAACTCGGCGTACGACACGATCTCGGCGCGGGCGTGCTGGCGCTCGGCGTTCTCGCGCTCGAGCTCGGGCGTCATGAGCACGGTCCGCCCGTCGGCTCCGAGCCACACGGCGACGGGCCGCTCGCACGGGTGGTGGAAGAAGCCGGTGAGGTAGGCCACGTCCTCCGGGTCGTCGGTGACGAGCGCGTCGAATCCGTCGGCCATCAGGGCGTCGCGCACGCGCTGCTGCACGCGGTCGAAGAACACGGGGTCGAGGCGCTGCGAGAAGCGCGTGGCGGTGGCTGCGGCTGCGGCTGCGGCTGCAGTCTCGGTCGATGTCATGGTCCGGATGCTCCTAGCGGGCTCGGTTGCGCGGGTTGCGTGCGTCGTTGTACGCGATCGACAGCAGCGTTGCCGAGAGCACGAGCAGCAGGATCGCGATCGACGGGAACAGGGTCAGCCACCACGCGCTCGACATGGCGCCCGACTGCTGCGCCTCGTACAGGATGCGGCCCCACGACCACGTGGTCGGGTCGCCGAGACCGAGGAACGCCAGGCCCGCGGCCGAGAGCACGGCGCGCGACGCGGTGACCACGACGGAGACGACGATCACGGGAGTGACGGCGGGAATGATGTGCCGGCCGATGATCCAGACGGGCGAGGTCGTCATGAGCCTGGCCGCGTCGACGTAGGGCAGGTTGACCACGGTGAGGGCCTGCGAGCGCACGAGGCGGGTGACCTCGGGCCACGAGAAGGCGGCGACGACGCCGATGATCGTGGTGGTGCTCGGGCCGATGAGGGCGGCGATGAGGATCATGAGGGGAAGCACGGGCAGCGACAACGTGAGGTCCACGATCACGCTGATGAAGACATCCAGCCGCTTGAAATAGGCGCCGATCACGGCGACCAGCGTGCCGATCGCGATGGCGATGATCGATGCGGCGACCGCCACGAGCAGGCTCTGCTGCGTTCCCCAGATCACCTCGCCCAGAACGTCGCGGCCGAGGGAGTCGGTGCCGAAGAGGTACTGCAGGCTCGGCGGTTTCAGCACGTCGCTGCCGTAGCTGGCCGGGTAGCTGGCCAACAGGGGAGCGGCGAGCGCCACGACGACGAGCAGCAGCAGCAGGCCGAGCGAGATCACGCCGAGCGGGTCGCGGCGGAACACCCGCCAGGTGGCGGCGCCAGCCCGGCCGGACTCGGCCACGGGCTCTGCCGAGAGCGCCTCGGAGGAGACGGGCAGGCCGGTGGGGGTCGCGTTGAGCGGATCGAGATTGGTCATGATGTCTTCACCCGGGGGTCGAGGAATCCGTAGACGATGTCGGTGAGCATGTTGGCGACGACGACGGTGATGGCCAGGAGGAGGAAGGCGCCCTGCAGCACCGGGAAGTCGAGCTGGGTGACCGCCTCGTAGATGCCGCGGCCGATGCCGGGGTAGGCGAACACTGTCTCGGTGAGCACCGCGCCTCCCACAAGGAAGCCGAGCTGCAGGCCGATGAGGGTGGTGGTGGGCAGCAGCGCGTTGCGCAGCGCGTGCTTCCACAGGATGCGCCGGTACGGAAGGCCGTTGGCCTTGGCGAGCGTCACATAGTCCTCGCCGAGCGCCTCGATGAGGGTCGAGCGCATGGTGAGAACGTAGGAGCCGAGCTGGATCAGCATGAGTGATACGGCGGGCAGAACCAGGTGGCGGGCGACGCTGGCGTACCAGTCCATGCCGTACGCGTCGGTGTCGTAGGCGCCGCCGATCGGCAGCCACTTGAGCGAGAGGCCGAAGACGAAGAGCAGCAACACACCGATCGAGGGAACGAAGATCGACTGGCCGGTCACGCCGATCACCTGGATGATCTTGTCGAGCACCTTGCCCCGACGGGATGCCGCCAGCACGCCGAGCGGGATACCCACGAGCACGGTGATCACCAGGGCGGTGAAGGTGAGCAGCAGGGTCCACGGCAGGCGCTGCAGCAGCACGTCCATCACCGGAACCGACTGGGTGAACGAGACGCCGAAGTTTCCCTGCAGCATCTGCCACATATAGAGGCCGTACTGAACGATGAGGGGCTGGTCGAGCCCGTACTGGGTGAGAAGGGCCGCCCGCGCCTCCTCTGTCATGTTCGGACTCGCCACCGCCAGGGCCGGGTCTCCGGGCAGGAGACGCAGCAGCAGGAAGGTCACGGTCACGGCGAACCAGATCGTGAACACCCCCCGGCCGAGGCGGGGAAGAACGAAGAACAGACGAGACACGCGGACGGCCCTTTCGTGCGGCTACTGAGCCGCGGTCTTGTGAGCGCTGGCCACTGAGATCGGGTTGACGATCGACAGGAGCTCGCTGGGCTTCGTCACGAAGCCCTCCCACTCTGAACTGTGCGCGAAGTACAGGTTCTGCGTGTACATGATGTTGTCGTAGACCTCATCGTGCACGATCTTCGCGGCATCCCGCATGATCGAGATCTTCTCGTCGGAGTCGGCCGTGACGGCCGCCTTCGCGATGAGCTCGTTCAGCTCGGGATCGTCGACCAGCGTGTAGTTGATCGCCCCACCGGGGAGGTAGGAGAGCGTGAAGTTGGTGACCGGGTCATCCATGATCGCGAAGTTGCCCGCGTAGATGTCGTAGTCGCCGTCGTTCGTCTGGGCGAGGTAGGTGTTGCGCTCCGTGCCCTGAAGCTCGATCGTGATGCCGGCCTCTGCTGCCGAGTCCTTCACCAGCTGCGCCCACTGGCTCGTCACGCTGTCCTGCAGCGAGTAAATGAGCCGGAACGAGACGGGGAAGTTGCCCGAGGCGTCTGCCGTGTAGCCGGCCGACTCCATGAGCTCGCGCGACTTGTCGACGTCGAAGTCGTATTCCTTGATCGACTTGTCGTAGTAGTCGCTCAGCACCGGCATCAGCGGGCTGGAGCCCGTCGAGACGGCCTGACCCTGCAGAACAACGGTGCGGATGGCGTCGTAGTCGACGGCGTGGGCGAGTGCCTGGCGCACCTCGGTCTTCGCGAGGTCGGGGTTCGTCATGTTGTAGGTCATGTGGGCGTATCCGAGCCCCACGACCTCCTCCACGGTGATCCCGTCGGTGGCCTTCAGCTGCTCGACCTGGGCCGGCGGCAGGGCGTTCGCGATCACGTCGACCTCACCCGACTGCAGGGCGAGGATCTCGGTGTTCACGTCGGGGAAGACGCGGTAGACGACCTTCGCCGCCACCGGGGTCCCGCCCTCGACGAGCGGGTACTCGTCGACGCGATCCATCGAGTAGCTCTGGCCGACCTGCACGTCGGTCAGCAGGTACGGGCCTGCCGACACCCAGCCGCCGTCGCTTCCGTCGTTGGCGAATGTGGCCACAGACTCGGCCTTCTCGAACACGTGCTGCGGAACCACGTTGCCCCAGAAGCCGATCTCCTCGACGATCGAGGTGTCGGGCTGGGCGAGGGTGATCTCGACACGGGTGTCCGAGACCGCCTCTGCCGAGACGAAGTTGGCCAGCTGGCCGTAGAAGGTACCGGAGGGGGCGTCCTTCTTCACGGCGTTCATGGTCCACGCCACGTCTTCGGCGGTCACTGGCTCGCCGTCGCTCCACGTCATGTCGTCGCGGATCTCGTAGAAACCGGTCAGCTCGTCGACGTAGCCCCACTCGGTGGCGAGCTGCGGCTCCTTCTTTCCGTCGTCGGCGATCGACAGCAGGTGCGGGTACATGAGGTTCGTGACCCAGTAGTCGCTTCGGCTGTTTCCGATGAGCGGGTTGTAGTTCACCACGTCGGTTGTCGTCGCGATGGTGAGCGTGTCGTTGCCGGCCTCGACCGGACCAGACGACGCCTCGGGCGCCGACGGTGCGCAGGCGCTCAAGACGAACGTGATGGCCGCGGCGGCCGTCACGAGCGTGAGCGCCCTGCCCCTTCGTAGCCCTGTGCGCATGGTGCCTCTGCGCGTGCTGTGATTGTGCATCAAACCCAAACCTCCTCTAGGACCCGCAAGGTGTTTCCTCCCACGACGGCGCGGATTTCGTCGTCGGAGTAGTTGTGCTTCACAAGCCAGCCGATGATGTTGTAGAACTCCTCGGCGGGGTTCTCGACGCCGTCCACATAGGGGACCTTGTCGAAGGTGACACCGCCGTGCGCCTGTCCGAGCGACAGGTTGCCGGCGAAGGCATCGTGCAGTCCGACGTGGTCGCCGAAGAGCGTGTCGGGGCCGAAGCTCACATGCTCGAGCCCGACCAGGTCGACGCAGTACTGGAAGTGGTCCATGACCGAGTCGAGCGAGTGCAGGGGGTGGTTCGGCGAGAGCGTCGTGTGCGGTGCGGCCTCGATGCCGATGACGCCTCCGCGCTTGGCGCACTCGATGATGGTCTCGTCGGTCTTCATGCGGTTCGTCGGCCACAGGCCGCGCGCTCCGGCGTGCGTGATGAAGACGGGCTTGGTGGATGCCTTGATCGTGTCGACGCAGGTGCGGTCGCCCGAGTGGGAGATGTCGATGGCGATGCCGAGCTTGTTCATGCGGGCCACGGCGCGCTCGCCGAAGTAGGTGAGGCCGCCGTCGCCGCGCTCCTTGAGGCCCGATCCGAGCATGTTGGCCTCGGAGTAGGCGATGCCCATCTGGCGCACGCCGAACCCGTAGAGAACGTCGAGGCGGTCGACCTCGTTCTCGATCATCGTCGACGCCTCGAGGGCGAACACGTGCGCGATCTTGCCGTTCTCCTTCGCGTACTGGATGTCTTTCAGCGTCTCGCCCTTGATGACGTAGTCCTGGTGGGCGAGGTCCGCCATGCGCACTCCGAGGTCGAAGAGCACATCCTGGTATTTCCATCCGGCCTCGCTCGAGATGCAGCAGGTGCCGTCCATACCATTGTCGAACACGGCGGTGAGGCCCGAGCGCGCGAGGCCCGCGTAGCCCGTGGGTTCGCGGCCGTACCGGATGCTGTCCTTCACCTCGTCCATGTTCTTGGGGAAGACCTGCACGTGGTCGTGCAGCGAGATGACGGTCTCCTCGCGCAGCAGTGTGGTGGTGCGTTCTTTCTCGGCGTCACTCAGGTCGAGTCCGGCATAGGCCGGAACGCGGCCGATCTGCTCGGCATACTCGAAGGTGTGGTAATCCTTGCCGGCCTCCAGGTAGTCGTAGGCGGTGTAACCGGTGTAGCCCTCTGCGGGATCAAGCACTCGCGATCTCCTTCACGTCGTGGTTCTGTTCGGGATCGCGCGCTTTTGTCATGATTTCGAGGTCATGGTGCGACAACAAGGCGTCCCGAATGCCAATATGGGCGATATCCGGCTTGGATGTCAATCCAAGTGAGCGTATTCGGCATAGATTTATTACGCTTGAAACATTCCGGTAACGATGGCGGGTGAGGATGGGTTCGTGGACATACGAGAAACGACAGCAGTCGGTGAGGTTGCGGCCCTGCGCGTGCGCGACCTGTCCGTCACCTTCACGGGCGGCGGCCGCGAGGTGCGGGCGGTGCGGGGCATCGACCTCGACGTGGCGAAGGGCGAGTTCGTCGCCCTGCTCGGAGAATCGGGCTCCGGAAAATCCGTGACCGCGCGGGCCATCATGGGACTCACCGACGAATTCACCCGCGTCGACGCGGCCGAACTGCGGGTGTCGGGCGTCGACATCCAGGCCCTCGGCGAGAACGAGCGGCGCATGATGCGCGGCGAGCGCATGAGCCTCGTGCTGCAGGACGCCCTCTCGGCGCTGAACCCCGTGATGACGATCGGCAATCAGATCGGCGAGCTCTTCCGGGTGCACCGCGGCTCGACCCGCAAGCAGGCCAGGGCGAGCGCGGTCGAGCTGCTCGGCCTCGTCGGAATCCCGGCTCCCTCGAAGAGGGTCGACGACTACCCGCACCAGTTCTCGGGGGGAATGCGCCAGCGCATCCTGATCGCCATGGCGATCGCCCTCGAACCCGAGATGCTGATCGCCGACGAGCCGACCACCGCGCTCGACGTGACCGTGCAGGCCCAGATCCTCGACCTGCTCGGTTCGCTGCGCGACCAGCTCGGCATGGGCATCCTGCTCATCACCCACGACCTCGGCGTCGTGATGGAGGTGGCCGACCGGCTCGCCGTGATGTACGCCGGGCGCATCGTCGAGCGGGGCGACGCCGACACCGTGCTTGACCGCCCCGCTCACCCCTACACCGAGGCGCTGCTGCGCTCGGTGCCCGAGGCGGGAATCCGGGGTCGCGACCTCATGACCATTCCCGGCTCGCCACCGTCGCCCGCGCAGACCCCGCCGGGCTGCTCGTTCAACCCGCGCTGTCACATGGCGATCGACATCTGCCGCGCCGTGCGCCCGCCGCTCGTCGACGTCGCCGAGGGCCGCGCATCCGCCTGCCACCGATCAGAGGAACTGCTTCATGCCCTCGTCAGTTGAGCCCGTTCTCGACCCGCTCTTCTCCACGCCCATCACCGAGCGCAAGCTCGTGCTCGAGGCGCGTGACCTGCGCCGCACGTTCACGAGCGGATCTCGGCTCAACCCCACTCGCGTCTCGGCCGTCGACGGCGTGAGCCTGCAGCTGCACGCGGGCGAGACTCTCGGCATCGTGGGCGAATCGGGCTGTGGAAAGTCGACGCTGGCCCGCATGCTCGTCGGCCTCGAGCGCCCCGACGGCGGCACGCTCACCTACCACGGCACCGACGTGACCCGCGCGAGGCGCAGTGACCGGCGCCTGCTGCGCACCGGCGTGCAGATGATCTTTCAAGACCCCTACACGTCGCTCGACCCCCGGATGTCGGTGGGCGACATCATCGCGGAGCCCATGGCGGCCACACGGTCGGCTTCGCCCGCCGCGCGCCGCGAACGGGTCGCAGAACTGCTCGGCCTCGTGGGCCTCGCTCCCGACATGATGTCGCGCTATCCGCACCAGTTCTCGGGAGGGCAGCGCCAGCGCATCGGCATCGCCCGGGCGCTCGCGCTCGACCCCGACGTGCTCGTGTGCGACGAGGCGGTCTCGGCGCTCGACGTCTCTGTGCAGGCCCAGGTCATCAACCTGCTGGGCGAGCTGCAGCGCCGACTCGGCGTGGCCATCATGTTCATCGCGCACGACCTCTCGGTGGTGCGGCACATCGCCGACAACGTCGCCGTCATGTACCTCGGCCGCATCGCGGAGCAGGGCGACACGGAGACGGTCTACGGCTCGCCCGCGCACCCGTACACTCAGGCGCTGCTCTCGGCCACGCCGTCGCACAGCCGTGCCGATCGCGGCAAGCTCGCGCGGCGTCGCATCCTGTCTGGCGAGCCGCCGTCGCCGGTGAACCCGCCCACGGGCTGCCGGTTCAACCCGCGCTGCTGGCTGGCGACCGACGAGTGCCGCACCACTCAGCCGCCGCTCCGCGAGGTCGCTGTTGCCTCTGCGACCGCGGCCGCGGACTTGGGCCTGCGCCCGGTGGGCGAGTCCCGAGTGGTGGCCTGCCACCACGCGGAGAAGGCGCTGCAGGAAGCCGCCCTCGCCGGCTAGCAGTGCCCGGTACGGACAGTATGTCCCGGTGCGCCGGTAGCACTTGTCCGCATCGGGCACTTCTGCTCGGCGTCAGCTCGCTCGCGGTCGGTCAGCCGAGCGGGAGCGCCATCTCCAGCTCGTTCTGCGCGCGGTCGAGGGGGTAGGGGATCGTGCGGCCCGTGGCCACGTATCCGCGCCGGGCGTAGAAGGCCTGTGCGCGAGGGTTCTTCTCGTGCACGTGCAGCAGCAGCCTGCCTTCGGGGACCGCGGCGCGCACCCATGCCTCCACGCCGTCGAGCAGCGCATCCGTGAGGCCCTTCGCCGTGCCGCGCCAGGCGGGAGTCACGTAGACGCTGACCAGCATCGCATCGCCCTTGCCGTCGAGATAGGCGCCCATGGTTCCGAGCCAGGCGCCTGTCGACAGGTCGACGGCGGCCAGGCCGAGGCTGCCTTCCCGTGCGGTGCGGGCCGCCCGGAAGCGCCACTCCTGTTCGGGCTCACGCCGCGCGTTCTCGAGGGTCTCGAGAAAGGCCAGAGGGGTGTCGGCGAGCATCTCGAGCCGGAGTTCGCGCATGCGCGGCCAGTCGTCCTCGGCGATGCGCACGATATCGAAGCCTGATTCCACCGGGCGAGAGTAGCGGGCCGGCCCGCGGTGCGCAACCGGGTCGCCGCCTCCCATCCGATGACAGAGGGCGTCCGAATCACCCTCCGAGACGCCCGACGATGGGCGCGGAAAGGCACCACCATGACAGAGATCACTGCTCACCACGGACTTCTGAACGACACGAAACTGCACGTCGACGACACCGGCGGATCGGGCCGCGCCGTCGTGCTCATCCACGGCTGGCCCCTCAGCGGCGAATCATGGAAGTACCAGGTCGGCGCGCTCCAGGCCGCGGGCTACCGCGTCGTCACCTACGACCGACGAGGCTTCGGGCGCAGCGACAAGCCGCTCACCGGCTACGACTACAACACCCTCACCGATGACCTGCAGGCGGTGCTCGAAGCGCTCGACCTGAGCGACGTCACTCTCGTGGGCTTCTCGATGGGCGGCGGCGAGGCTGCGCGTTACTTCACGAAGTTCGGGGCGGAGCGCATCCACAGCGTCGTCTTCGCCTCGGCCGTGCCGCCGTACCTGCTGCAGACGCCCGGCAACCCGGATGGACCCCTCACCGCAGCGCTCGCCGCGAAGATGACGGCAGGCCTCACCGCGAACCAGGAGTCGTTCTACGAGGACTTCACCACGCAGTTCTTCTCGGTCGATGAGAAACTGGTCGTGACCGAGGAGCAGCGCCAGGAGGCCCTGGAGCTCGCGCTGCAGTCGTCGAAGGTCGCCGCGCTCGAGGCGATGGCGTCGTTCGCGAGCACCGACTTCCGCGACGACCTGCCGAACGTCACGGTGCCCGCGCTGGTCATCCACGGCGACGGCGACGCGACGGTTCCGTTCGAGGGGTCGGGCGAGCGCACGCACGCCGCGCTCGCGAACTCCGAGCTGCACGTGGTCGCGGGCGGCCCCCACGGCGTGAACGTGAGTCACGCCGACGAGTGGAACCGGGTCGTCATCGACTTCCTGGCGAAGTAGCGACGCTCGCTCGAACGCGGGTGTTCTCGCCTGGCGCGCCGGTTCTGCCGCCGCTCATCGCGGGAGCACCCGCGCTCGGCGTCACGGGCGCAGGCGCCGGATACGGATGGGTCCGCGCGCGGCAGCCAGGTCGACCGGCTCGCCGCCCTGGGTGATCTCGACCTCGCCGCGGGCGACCAGCCTCGCGGCCGCGCTGCGCGACGCATCCATCAGCCCGCGCCAGTCGTCGTCGCCGACGGCCCGTGCGGCATCCGATGGGCAGATCGTCGAGGTGGGCGCGCGCTTGTCGAGCAGCTCGAGAATCTTCGCCTCGAGGCGCTCGTCGATGTCTGGGGTCTGATCTGCGGGCATGCGTCCAGTCTGCGCGTGCGCGTTTGGAGGCGCAGGGGGGTTGCTCAGGCCGGCAGCGGCCACCACGACGGCAGGAACACGCGGTAGGCCGACATGAAGGCCTCAGTACTGCGCGGCGCCGGGGTCGACAGCCACACGTCGAGCGCGCCCACGGTGCCGTCGGCGATGAAGCGGGCCGCGGCATCCGCCACGAAGCCCACGGGCAGGATGCTCGAGGACTGGGGCACGGTGAGCGCGTGCCGTTCGAGGAGCAGCTCGATGGACCCGGCGAAGTGCTGGCTCAGCAGAGGCTGCAGGCTCGCCGATCCGCTGCCCTCGCCCAGCCCCCGGGTGTAGATGGCATCGTGCGAGTCGACGTGCTCGAGAACCGCGATGGTCACCCGCTCGATGGCCTCGGATGCCTGCGGCCCGGTCTCGAGGTCGGCCTCGCCCAGATAGTGGTCGCGGATCTCGTCGAGCTCGTCGCGAAGCACCCCCTCGAGCAGGCCGACGGGCGACGTGGCGTGCTGGTAGAAGGTGGACCGGTTGATCCCCGCGGCTTTGGCGATCTCCGATGCGGTGATCTCGCTCGCCGGCCGCTCCGAGGCCAGCGCCAGCACGACGGAGGCGAGCTTGGCGCGGGTCTTGATCTGGCGGGAGTCCATGCAGTGATCATAGGAGCGGATTCTCTCTGCCGACCGGTCGGCGACGAGACCGGGCGTCTCATGACTATCTACTTTGACAATCATTATCAATAAGGCTACTTTCGAGAGGACCCGAATCGCATCCGACTTAGAACGGCTCACCCTCCCCGTGAAGAAACTCCTCACCCTCACCGCGCTCGCCGCGGCCACCGCACTGGCGCTCTCCGGCTGCGCGTCCGCATCCACAGACGCCGGAGCGACCGACGACCCGACGAACGAGTCGGGCGTGCGCATCGTCGCCTCGACCAATGTCTACGGCGACATCGCGGAGCAGATCGGCGGGGACCGAGTGAGCGTCACGTCGATCATCGACAGCCCCGACAAGGACCCTCACGAGTACGAGGCCGATGCCCGCACCCAGCTCTCCCTCTCGAAGGCCCAGCTCGTGATCGAGAACGGCGGCGGCTACGACGACTTCGTCGACACCATGCTCTCGGCTGCCGACAACAAGATCGCCCCCGTGCTGAACGCGGCCGACATCTCGGGCTACGACGAGGAGCCCGCCGAGGGCGAGTTCAACGAGCACATGTGGTACGACTTCCCCACCGTGCAGAAGCTCTCCGACGAGCTCGTGAACCAGCTCAGCGCGATCGACCCCGAGGGTGCCGAGACCTACGAGAAGAACGCCGAGACGTTCGACTCGCAGCTCGCCGCGCTCGAGCAGCAGGAGAAGGACATCAAGGCCTCGTTCGATCAGACCGGCGTCGCGATCACCGAGCCCGTGCCGCTCTACATGCTCGAGGCCGCCGGCCTCGTGAACAAGACGCCGGATGCCTTCAGCGAGGCGATCGAAGAGGGTACAGACGTTCCCGCCGACGTTCTCAAGCAGACCCAGGAGCTGTTCTCCTCGGGCCAGGTCAAGGCGCTCGTCTACAACGAGCAGACCGCAGGGGCCCAGACCGAGCTCGTGCTGAAAGCGGCGAAGGATGCCGGAGTGCCGGTCGTTCCCGTCACCGAGACCCTTCCCGACGGCACCGACTACGTCAGCTGGATGACCACGAACCTCAACGCGCTTCAGGGCGCGCTCAGCGGCAAGTAGTCTTCACCGAGTGAAGATCTTCGGGGCGAAGTCGGCGCGAGCCGGCTTAGACAAGGCCCCCTCGCCCCGCAACGCGCCACGCCATGTCGTGCTGCGCGTTCGCGGCGGCGCGCTTCAATTCGGCGAGCGGCGCCTGTGGCACGACCTCGACTTCGACGTGCGCGCGGGCGAGTTCATCGCCGTGCTCGGGGCCAACGGATCGGGCAAGTCGAGCCTGCTGAAGGTCATCCTCGGCCAGCAGCAGCTCAGCGCCGGAACCATGGCGTTCGAGGGGTCCCCCGTCACCCGGGGCAACCGCCGCATCGGATACATTCCGCAGCAGAAGCTCGCCGACGAGGGGGCTCCGCTCCGCGGACGCGACCTGGTCGCCCTCGGCGTCGACGGCCACCGCTTCGGGCTGCCGCTGCCCCGGGCCGCGCGCCGCCGCGAGGTCGACGCCCTGCTCGAATCGGTCGGCGCATCCGAGTTCGCGAATGTGGCCGTCTCGACCCTGTCGGGCGGCGAGCAGCAGCGGCTGCGCGTGGGGCAGGCGCTCGCCGGCGACCCCCGGCTGCTGCTCTGCGACGAACCCCTGCTCTCGCTCGACCTCGCCCACCAGCGCGCGGTTTCCGAGCTCATCGACACGCACCGCCGGCAGCGCGACCTCGGCGTGCTGTTCGTGACCCACGACATCAACCCGATCCTCGACATGGTCGACCGGGTGCTCTACCTGGCGGGCGGCTCCTTCCGCATCGGCACTCCTGACGAGGTGCTGCGCAGCGAGGTGCTCTCCGAGCTCTACGGCTCACCCGTCGACGTCATCCGCACGCGCGGCCGCGTGATCGTGGTCGGGGTTCCGGATGCGCACCACGGCCACGACGGGCACGTGCACCACGACGGCGACCACGAGCCGGATGCGCCCGGCTCGGGCGATGGGGTGCGGCGATGAGCGACATCGACTGGGCCGACCTCTGGTCGCAGGTCTTCAACTTCACCGACTACGGCGAACTGCTCGTTCTGCTGCAGAACTCGATCATCGCCGGCGCCGTGCTCGGCATCGTCGGGGGACTCATCGGCGTGTTCGTGATGTCGAGGGACATGGCGTTCGCCGTGCACGGCATCAGCGAGCTGTCGTTCGCGGGCGCCTCCGCCGGACTGCTCTTCGGAGTCGGCGTCGTCGAGGGCTCCCTCGTGGGGTCGATCGTGGCCGCCCTGATCATCGGCTTCCTCGGCGCGAAGTCGCGTGATCGCAACTCGATCATCGCCGTGCTGATGCCCTTCGGCCTCGGCCTCGGCATCCTGTGCCTCGCTCTCTACCCGGGTCGCAGCGCCAACAAGTTCGGGCTGCTCACCGGCCAGATCGTCGCCGTCGACGACCCCCGGCTGAACTCGCTCATCGCTATCTCGATCGTCGTCGTGATCGGCCTGCTCGTCGTGTGGCGTCCGCTCACCTTCGCCAGCGTCGACGCCGATGTGGCTTCGGCGCGGGGAGTGCCGGTGCGCACGCTCTCCATCGTCTTCATGCTGCTGCTGGGACTCGCGGTCGCCGTGTCGGTTCAGGTCGTGGGCTCGCTGCTGGTGCTGTCGATCCTGGTCACGCCCGCCGCCGCCGCCCTGCGGGTGTCGTCGTCGCCGATCGTCGTTCCCCTCCTCAGCATGTTGTTCGCGGTGCTCTCGCTCGTGGGCGGAATCATGCTCGCGCTCGGCGGATCGGTGCCGATCAGTCCCTATGTCACCACCATCTCGTTCGCCATCTACGTGGTCTGCCGCATCATCGCGGCGTCGCGTGCGCGACGGGGCGTCTCGGGTCGACGGCTGGTGGCTCTGGATGCCTAGGCGAAGCACAGCGACACCGGTTACGGTTGAGGGGATTTCGGCCGCATGTGGCCTCGGAGGTACATCATGGTCGTGAAGCGCAACACCTGGCAGCGCGAGGCGGTGCGTGCTGCACTCGGCACCCAGATCGGCTTCGTCAGCGCACAGGGGCTCCACTCCAATCTGCATTCCAGCGGCTCGCACATCGGGCTGGCCACGGTCTACCGTGCGCTCGCCGACCTGGCCAATGAGGGCGAGGCCGATTCGCTGCAGTCACCCGAGGGCGAGAGCCTCTATCGGGCATGCAGCACCGGGCACCACCATCACCTGATCTGCCGGAGCTGCGGCCTCACGGTCGAGATCGAGGCCGACGAGGTCGAGTCGTGGGCTCGAAAGACCGCCGCGCTGCACGGCTTCTCGCGCCCCGAGCACGTGGTCGACATCTTCGGCTTCTGCAACTCGTGCGTTCCGACGCCCGCCGGCTGAACCCGGGCACCCGCGTACTTGCGCGCATCCGGCCGGTCGCCTAAACTCGGTAGCTGGTCGAGTGGCATCTCCACTCGCATGTACACAAACCCCCACTGATTCATTCGGGGGCGTCGTGTGCCGACAAGCAATCTTGGGTAGAACGCGCGTTGACTCGCGTTTTTCTACGGTAACTATGGAGGAAATCATGGCAGCAACCTGCCAGGTGACCGGCGCCATTCCCGGCTTCGGACACAACATCTCGCACTCGCACCGTCGCACCAAGCGCCGGTTCGACCCGAACATCCAGAAGAAGACGTACTACGTTCCGTCGCTTCGTCGCAACGTGACCCTGCAGCTCAGCACCAAGGGCATCAAGGTCATCGACGCACGCGGCATCGAGAGCGTTGTCAAGGATCTTCTCGCCCGTGGGGAGAAAATCTAATGGCCAAGTCACAGGACGTTCGTCCGATCATCAAGCTGCGTTCGACGGCAGGCACGGGTTACACCTATGTCACCAAGAAGAACCGCCGCAACAACCCCGACCGCCTCGTGCTCAAGAAGTACGACCCGGTCATCCGCCAGCACGTCGATTTCCGGGAGGAGAGGTAACACATGGCCAAGAAGAGCATGATCGCAAAGAACGAGCAGCGTAAAGTCATCGTCGCTCGCTACAACACCAAGCGCCTTGAGCTGAAGAAGGCCCTCGTCAGCCCGACGTCGACCGACGCCGAGCGCGAGGCCGCCCGCCTCGGCCTGCAGAAGCTGCCCAAGAACGCCTCACCGGTGCGCGTGCGCAGCCGTGACGCGGTCGACGGCCGCCCCCGTGGTGTGCTCACGAAGTTCGGCATCAGCCGTGTTCGCTTCCGTGACATGGCTCACCGCGGCGAGCTGCCCGGCATCACGAAGAGCTCCTGGTAGTCCAGCAGTTCTGATCTAAGCATCCAGAAAAGGATGCCGACCCACGGGTCGGCATCCTTTTTTGCGTTTCCGGGGTGCCGGATGCCCCGCGAGGCGCGGTAATCCGCGAAATCTCGGCGATCTCTGATACATTCGTCACGGTCGAACAGACCAGACGTGTGGCCTACTCAAGGTTTCCACCGTTTCGTTTCTAGAGCTGCTTCGCGCAGCACAAGGTCCGAGGAGGACACCCATGGCTGATAAGTCACTCAACAAGACCGAGCTCGTCGCCCAGGTCGCCGCTGCATCCGGCCAGACGCAGTCCGCTGTCAACGAGGTTCTCGACGCTCTCTTCGCGACGCTCGCGGAGTCGGTCGGCAACGACGTCAAGGTCACGATCCCGGGATGGCTCGCTGTCGAGCGCACCTCGCGTGCAGCCCGCGCCGGTCGCAACCCGCAGACGGGTGAGGCCATCCAGATCGCCGCCGGTCACTCGGTCAAGATCTCCGCTGGCTCGAAGCTCAAGGCTGCCGCCAAGTAGTCTTTTCGAATCTTCAACCTCAGGGGTGTCCGCGCTACGCGGGCGCCCCTGAGGCGTTTAACGGGGCCCGCGCTCCCTGAGCCTGTCGAAGGGGCTGCGTCTCGACGGGCTCGACGAACGGGCTCCCCGTTCCCTGAGCCTGTCGAAGGGGCTCCGTCTCGACAGGCTCGACGAACGAGGCAGTCTCGACGGCGGGGTCAGCGGGCGAGCGGGCGGCGCGGGCGCAGCGGCGTGCGGGGCGCCGACGTGGGTGTGCCACCGGATGCCCGGGCCGGCGATGCGGGCGTGCGCCTGACCGCGTCGGCTGCGGCCTCCTGCGGCGCGAAGCTCTCGATGCGCGTGATCGCCGCATCGAGCGCCGCCTCGAGCGGGGTCGTCTCCTCGTGGATCCGCGAGATGAGCAGCCCTCCCTGGAGCGCGGCGAGCAGGCCGGCGGCGAGGGAGTCGGGATCGGCGTCCGACCGCAGCGCATCGGATGCGCGCATCGCCACGAGGCCCGCTCGAACCGGGGCGAGCCAGAGCCCGAATCCGTCGACGAGCCCGGCACGGGCATCCGGATCGGTGTCGACGAGCTCGCTGGCGAGCGACCCGAGTGGCGACCAGCCGTGGAACCCCCGCGTGCCCGCGTGCTCGACCACCGCGTCGCGCCAGGAGCGCAGCGACTCGATGCTGTCGAGTGCCGCGAGCTGCGGCTGCTGTTCCACCGCGACGGCCGCCTCGTGCGCCACGACGGCGCGTATCAGCTCGTTCTTGTCGGAGAAATAGTGGTACAGCTGCGAGGCGCTGACCTGCGCCTCGGCCCTCACCTCGTCGATGCTCGTGCGCGCGGCGCCGCGCTGCCGAACGAGGGCGGCGGCGGCCTCCACGATGCGGGCGCGGGTCGCTGCTCCCTTCGCGGTGAGGGCGGGGCGTCGGGCGGGCATCGTCGCAGTGCTCATGGGAGCTGAGTCTAGGTCGAGTGGAATAGGGCCTCCAGTTCCCACGCCGAGGTGTGCCCGACCGAGCGCA
The DNA here is from genome assembly GCF_001422695.1 of Agreia sp. Leaf244. Lineage (NCBI taxonomy): Bacteria > Bacillati > Actinomycetota > Actinomycetes > Micrococcales > Microbacteriaceae > Agreia > Agreia sp. Leaf244. Next base: position 402,211 of record NZ_LMLX01000004.1, read on the forward strand.
GACCGGGCCGTGTGCTCAGGAATGCCGCGTAAAGTTGACGGGTGCCGAGAGTTGTTCGAACCGTAGGTCCCGCCGTTCTCCTGGCGGTCGCTTTCGTGATGCTGCTCGTCGGTCTGCGCATCGCCGGTGGGGCGGATGCGCAACTCCTGCAGGATCCCGGCCCCGTGGTGCGCTACGGCATCCCGGTCACCAAGATGATCGTGAACCTCGGAGCCGCCGGCGTTCTCGGCGCCCTCGTTCTGGCGGTCTTCGCCCTGCGCTCGGACAAGCCCGAGTTCACCCGCGCGCTCGACGTCGCGGCAGGCTCGGCCGCCGTGCTCACCGTGGCGTCCGCGGCCACGGGCTTCCTCACGTTCCTGCAGCTCACCGTCAAGTCGGTGCGGTTCGACAATTCCTACGGCGAGCTGCTCGGGCAGTTCCTGACCCAGGTCGAGATCGGGCAGGCCTGGCTTATCACCACCCTCATCGCGGCCGCCGTCACCGTGCTCTGCTTCGCGGTGCGCAATGTCACCGCCCTCGTCTTCGTGGGGGTGCTCGCCGTGGTGATGCTCGTGCCCATGGCGCAGCAGGGCCACGCCGCGGGAACGACGGGCCACGACGCCGCCATCACCGCGCTCGGACTTCATCTGGTCTTCGCAGCGGTCTGGCTCGGCGGACTGCTGGTGCTCGTGATCATCTCGCCGCAGCTCGACAACGACCGCATGCTCTCGGTCATCTCGCGGTACTCGACCGTCGCGCTCGTCTGCTTCATCGTGGTCGCGGCATCCGGCTACGTCAGCGCCGAGCTGCGCATCGGAAGCCTCGACAGGCTGCTCACGCCTTACGGCCTGCTCGTGCTGGTGAAGGTCGGAGCCCTGATCGCGCTGGGCATCTTCGGCGCGGCCTACCGGCGGTCGCTCATCCGTCGTCTCGCCGAGACGAGCCGCCGCTACTTCTTCTGGAAGATCGCGGTCGTCGAGCTCGCGTTCATGGGAATCGCGTCGGGTGCCGCCGCCGCACTCGGTCGCTCGGCCCCGCCGGTCGACGACGCCATCCCGGCCGTGCAGACGCCCGCGCAGATCCTCACCGGCGAGCAGCTTCCGCCCGAGCTCGAGCTCTCCCGCTACGTCACCGAGTGGAACTTCGACCTGCTCTGGATTCTGCTGTGCGGCTTCGGCATCGTCTTCTACCTCGCCGGCGTGCGTCGCCTTCGCAAGCGCGGAGACAAGTGGCCCATCCACCGCAGCGTGCTCTGGGTGGCGGGCATGCTGCTGCTGTTCTATGTGACCAACGGCGGCATCAACGTCTACGAGAAGTACCTCTTCAGCATGCACATGCTCGGGCACATGACCCTGAGCATGATGGTGCCGCTGCTGCTCGTGCCCGCCGCTCCGATCACGCTCATCATGCGCGCCGTCGCCAAGCGCCAAGACGGAACGCGGGGCGGTCGCGAGTGGGTGCTGCTCGCGGTGCACTCCAAGATCGGGTCGTTCCTCGCCAATCCCATCGTCGCCGCACTGCTGTTCGCCGGCAGCCTCTGGGTCTTCTACTACTCGCCGCTGTTCCGCTGGGCGACCGTCGACCATATCGGCCACGAGTGGATGATCGCCCACTTCCTCATCACCGGTTACCTGCTCGTGCAGGCGCTCATCGGCGTCGACCCCGTTCCCTACCGCTTCCCCTACCCGTTCCGACTGCTGCTGCTGCTCGCGGTCATGGCGTTCCACGCCTTCTTCGGGCTCGCCATGATGACCGGCAATGGGCTGCTGCTCGCCGACTGGTACGGCGCGATGGGCCGCCCGTGGGGCGTGAGCGCCATCGAGGACCAGCAGGCCGGAGGCGGAATCGCCTGGAGCGTCGGCGAGATCCCCACGGTGATCCTTGCGATCGCCGTCGCCATCCAGTGGAGCAAACAGGACAAGAAGGAGACCACGCGGCGCGACCGCACGGCCGACCGCACGAACGAGGCAGAGCTGGGCGAGTACAACGCGATGCTCGAGCGCCTCAACGCCCGCCGCTGACGCGCGGCTCCGTTCCCTGAGCCTGCGCCGTTCCCTGAGCCGCCCCGTTCCCTGAGCCTGTCGAAGGGCCGGGCCCTGCTACGTGCGCGCCGCGAAGGTGATCGCGCCCGCATCGTCGAGCGAGATCGCGTAGTCGAGAGAGAACGGAATGTCCTCGCTCAGCGCCGACACCGTTCCATCGAAGAGCGACTTCACCTGAACGTCGATGTGTGCGATGCCGGCGTTGGCTGCGAGCAGCCACGACGACGGGCCCGCCACCACCTTGACCTGCGGATACTGCACGATCGACCAGCTCGGATCTCCCTCGATGCGGTCGGTGATGCCCTTCGAGAACGGGCAGCCCACGGGATACAGCACCTTCTGAGTGGCGCACTCGTCGAGAAACGAGGTGAGGCGGTCTGCGACGACCTGGGAGAAGAGCTCGTTGGGAACGGCCTTGACGATGCCGCTCTCCGTCTCGCCGGGCGACGGGAGGGCGACCGCGACGGTGTCGCTCGTGAGGTAGTGGGAGTCGTGCGTGAGAACCACGAGCGACGGCACGAGCACGGTGTACCGGGCCCCCGCGCCGAAGGCGCCCTTGCCGGCCCCGAGATCGGATGCGTCGAGCTCGCCGGTTCCGACCGTCACGCTGGTCGTGTTGGTCACCGCGAGCGAGAGCGTGGCGACGGGAGATTCCTTGAAACGCCACTGGCTGAAGACGCCGTAGCTCGTTCCGCCGCGCTCGACCACGAACTCGCTCTGGGTGCGTGCGGACTGCCGGTCCGCGCCCTGCAGCGTGTAGCTCACGGTGACCCGGTGAATGCCGGACCCCAGATCGCTGTCGTCGGTGACCCGAATGTCGCTGATCGTCGAGAGGGTGTTGCGCTTCAGCAGCGCCGCGCCCGCCGAGTCGGGGGTGAGATCGTCGGGCAGCTCGACTCCGGGCATGCCGAGGGCGCCGTCGACGTCGCGGGCGCCGAGCGTCTGCAGGTAGGTGATGACGAATCCGCTCGAGCCGAACACCGTGAGATTGAGCGCCAGCACGCCGGCGGCGAACACCCCGACGAGCAGCAGCACCGCGCCGCACCAGGCCAACGCGACCTGCGCGGGAGACGTGCGTCTCTTCTGCACACGCACATCCATGGGGTCAGTCTAGGCAATGCCGCCGGGCGCCGGCCGTGCCGGGCGACGCGCCCGGTAGATTGGATGCGCCCCTTGCCGCCGTGCACAGAAAGTCCTCCCGCGTGTCCCTTCCCGATCTCTCCGCCGAGCAGAGGCGCGTCTTCGACCTCATCGAGTCGACGAAGAAGCACGTGTTCGTCACGGGCCGGGCGGGAACGGGAAAGTCGACGCTGCTCAACCACCTGAGCTGGAATACGGAGAAGCAGCTCGTGATCTCGGCACCCACGGGCGTCGCGGCGTTGAATGTCGGCGGGCAGACCATCCACTCACTCTTCCGACTGCCGATCGGGGTCATCGCCGACTCCGACATCGAGCAGAACGGCGATGTGCGCAAGATGCTCAATACCATCGACACCCTGGTCATCGACGAGGTCTCGATGGTCAACGCCGACCTCATGGATGCGATCGACCGCTCCCTGCGCAAGGCTCGGCACAAGCCGACGGTGCCCTTCGGCGGGGTTCAGGTCGTTCTGTTCGGAGACCCTTATCAGCTGGCCCCCGTTCCGGGCGACTCCGACGAGCGGGCCTACTTCACCGACCACTACCGTTCGATGTGGTTCTTCGACGCGAAGGTGTGGAGCGAGGTGTCGCTCACCGTGGTCGAGCTCACCGAGATCCACCGGCAGCACGACGACGACTTCAAGTTCATGCTGAACGCCGTGCGGCACGGGCAGGTCACGAAAGAGATTGCGGATGCGCTCAACGGCGCCGGCGCCCGAACTCCTCCCAGCGATGGCACGATCACCCTGGCCACCCGCAACGACGCCGTCAACCGCATCAACGCCGAGGCGCTCAAGCGGCTGCCGGGCACGGTGCGCACGGCGAACGCCGAGGTCTCGGGCGATTTCGGCGGTCGCAACTTTCCCGCAGAAGAGGCGCTCGAGCTCAAGGTGGGGGCGCAGGTCATGTTCCTGCGCAACGACTCGGAGCAGCGGTGGGTGAACGGTTCGGTCGGGGTGGTCTCGAAGATCAGCAAGGCCGGCTCGATCTGGGTCGAGATCGACGGCGAGGTGCACGAGGTCGACCCCGTGAGCTGGGAGAAGCACCGGTACTCGTACTCGGCCGACGACAAGAAGCTCACCAAGAATGTGATCGGCGAGTTCACCCAGTTCCCCCTGCGCCTCGCGTGGGCCGTCACCATCCACAAGAGCCAGGGCAAGACCTACGACCAGGCGATCGTCGATCTCGGCCAGCGCGTGTTCAGCGCGGGGCAGACCTACGTGGCCCTGTCGCGGCTCACCTCGCTCGAGGGGCTCTACCTCACCAGGCCGCTGCGCCCGGCCGACATCTCCGTCGACCCCGCAGTGCGACGCTTCATGTCACGGGGACAGTAGCCCCCGGTCTCGATGCGGTATCCGCGCCCGTACGGCGCATCCGCCCCCGATCGACCGGGCGCGGATGCGCCGAGGGGGCGCGTTTGCGGGCGGCGAGCTAGCGGATGGCGGCGACGATCACGTTGGCGAGGTCGCGCGGGCGCGAGAACTGGGGCCAGTGGCCGGTGGGCAGCTCCACGATTCCCACCTCGTGGATGCGCGGCAGCTCCGCGAAGTAGGGCACTCCTGCGCCCATGCCGCGGCGCATCTCCTCGGCACTGTACGTGCACGTGATCACGGTGACGGGCACCTCGTAGCGTGCCTCGTTCGTCAGCACCTGGGGGTCGCGGGCGACTCGGGTCGGCGTGGGAACCGCGCGGGCGCGGAAGTTCTCGAGGTCGGCCTCGTCGAGTCCGGTGAGCTCGAGGTCGTCGAAGAAGTCCCAGGCGGGCAGGGGGAGTTCGCCGTCGACCTCGGGGATGTTGGCGTTGACCTCCATGCCGTCGGGCGTGGGGCCGCTGTCGACGTAGACGGCGTGCCGGATGCGGTCGGGGTGTCGATCGACCACGGCGTGGATCACCGAGCCGCCTCCGCTGTGACCCACAAGGACGATGTCGCCGTCGAGGTCGGCGATGTACTCCTCGACGAAGCGGATGTGGTCGTCGAGGGTGATGCCTTGCCGGTCGGCTTCGAGCGACTCCATGCCGGGCAGGCTGAGCGGGTGCGGCGTGTGACCGGCCGCTTCGACGGCCGCGGTCACGGGTGCCCACGACCACGCGCCGAGCCAGAATCCGGGAACGAGAACAATGTGCATGCGGGCCACGATACGCCGAACCACCGTTCCCTGAGCTTGTCGAAGGGAGCTTGTCGAAGCGCGCCCCTTCGACAGGCTCAGGGAACGGAGGGAGTGTGCTCGAGGTTCCCTTCGACAGGCTCGGGAACGGGTCGGGCTCAGCGCAGCTGGGTCAGCGCGCGCACGGCCTCCGCTGCGGCGCTCGCGGCGGCCTCGACGTCGGCGGCGCTCGTCGCCGTCGAGAGGCTGAAGCGAACGGCGGTCTGCGCATCCACGGGGTCGACGCCCAACGCCAGCAGCACCGGCGACGGCTCGTCGCTGCCGGCCGCGCAGGCCGAGCCGCTCGACGACACGACACCGCGCTCCTCGAGTCCGAGCAGCACGCCCTCGCCGCTGGTTCCGGGGAACAGGAACGACGCGATCGACGGCAGCCGGTGCTCGCGCGATCCCGTGAGCCTCGCGATCGGCACGGCCGCCTCGACCCGCGCGATCAGGTCGTCGCGCAGCGCGGCCACCCGGCCGGATGCCTCGGCGCGGCCCGCCGACGACAGTCGCGCCGCAGCGGCGAGACCGACGGCGGCGGCCACGTTCTCGGTGCCCGAGCGGCGCCCGCGCTCCTGACCGCCACCGTGGAGCAGGGGCTCGATCACCAGCCGAGAGCGGGCGGCCAGCGCTCCGACACCCTTCGGCGCGCCCAGCTTGTGACCGGATATCGACACGGCGTCGGCACCGAGCGCATCCAGGCTCACGTCGAGCCAACCGGCGGCCTGCACAGCGTCGACGTGCAGCACGGATCCGGCGGCGTGCACGAGCTCGCCGATCTCCGCGGTGTCTTGAACGGTGCCGATCTCGTTGTTCGCCGCCATCACGCTGACCAGCGTCGTGTCGCTGCGCACCTGCCCTGCGAGGGCGTCGAGATCGACCCGGCCCACGGCATCCACCGGCACGGTCGACACCTCGAAGCCGTGCACCCGACGCAGGAAGTCGATCGACTCGAGCGTGGCCTCGTGCTCGATCGGAGTCGTCACGATGTGCCGGCCTCGAGGCTGGCCGAGCGCGATGCCCTTGATGGCGAGGTTGATGGCCTCGGTGCCGCCTGAGGTGAAGGTGACCTCGGCGGGCCGGGCGCCGAACCACTCGGCGAGCTGCGCGCGCGCCGAGGCGAGGGAGCGGGCCGCCGCGTCGCCCAGCGCATGGTGGCTCGACGGATTGCCGAAGTCGCCGGTGAGGAACGGCCACATCGCCTCGAGCACCTCGCGCCGCACGGGAGTGGTGGCCGCGTTGTCGAGGTAGATCACGGGCGCGACCTGACGAGTGTTGCCCGGGGCGACGGATGTTGCCGGGCGACCGGGCGCATCCGTCGCGCCGGGCAACAGGCGCGGGGGAGGCTCATACCTCGACCTGGAGATCGAGGCCGAGGTCGAGGGCTCGGGCGCTGTGGGTGAGCGCTCCCACCGAGATGATGTCGACTCCGGTCTCGGCGATGGCGCGCACCGTGTCGAGGTTCACCCCGCCACTGGCCTCGATCAGCGCGCGACCCGCGACGATCGCGACGCCCCGACGCAGCTCGTCGAGCGAGAAGTTGTCGAGCATGATCGTGTCGACGCCGCCCGCGAGCACGGGCTCGATCTGGTTGATGCGGTCGACCTCGACCTCGAGGTGGGTGGTGTGCGAGATGCGGGCCCGGGCGCGCAATATCGCCTCGGTGAGCGAGATTCCGGATGCCGTGAGCACGGCCAGGTGGTTGTCCTTTGCGAGCACGGCGTCGCTCAGCGAGAAGCGGTGGTTGCCGCCCCCGCCGCTTCGAACGGCGTGCCGTTCGAGGGCGCGCAGGCCCGGGGTGGTCTTGCGGGTGTCGACGATGCGCGCCCCCGTTCCCTCGACCGCGGCCACGTAGCTCGCGGTGGCGGTGGCGATGCCGCTCATGCGCTGAACCAGGTTGAGTGCGACCCGCTCGCCGAGCAGCACGCCGGCTGCGGGACCCGTGACCGTGGCAAGCACTTCGCCCGGAACGAAGAGGTCTCCGTCGTTCAACTCGAGCGTCGTCACGGTGGCGGGGTGCGCGGCCGACATGGCGCGCGCGAAGACCTCGCCTCCCGAGAGGATGCCGGGCTCCCGGGCAACCAGCCGGGCCGTGGCCGTGGCGCCCTCGGGCAGGAACGCGTCGGATGTCGCGTCGCCCCAGGGAGCGTCTTCGGCGAGGGCGGCGGTGACGACCCGGTCGATCGCCTGCGGGGTGAGAAGCATGGTCAGAGTCCCTGTGTCTGGAGCGTGCGGGCCGCCTCGCGCGTGGCGATGGCGTCGGTCTGCGGATGGTCGGTTCGAGAGTGCGCGCCCCGCGATTCGCGCCGCGCCTGGGCGGCGGCGGCGAGGGCGCGGGCCACCGTGAGCAGGTTGTCGGTCTCGATGCGCTCGCGGTCGGCCGTGCGGCTGTCGTCACGGGCTCCGGATGCCTCGGCCCAGACCCGCAGGCGGGCTGCGGCCGTGGCGAGGCCGACACCCGAGCGCGTCAGCCCTGCGTAGTGCCACATGGCCTCCTGCAGCTCGGAACGGTCGACACCCGTTCCCTGAGCCTGTCGAAGGGGGTCGTCCATCCCTTCGACAGCCTCAGGGAGCGGAGTTCTGGAGAGGTCGTCCATCCCTTCGACAAGCTCAGGGAACGGGTCGGCCGACAGCGCCGCCGCCACGCGTCGACCGAAGACCGCGCCCTCGAGCAGGCTGTTCGAGGCGAGGCGGTTGGCCCCGTGAACTCCTGTGCAGGCCGCCTCGCCCACGGCGAAGAGTCCCTCGTGCGAGGTCCTCCCGACGAGATCGGTCGCGATGCCGCCCATGTAGTAGTGCGCTGCCGGCACCACGGGAACAAGCCCGTCGGCCAGGTCGAACCCCGCCGCCGCGCACGCCGTCATGATCGTGGGAAAGCGGGTCGCGACGGTCTCGCGGTCGATCCCCCGGGCATCCAGATTCACGGGCACGCCGTTCTGCTTTGCCATCTCGGCGGCAATCGCGCGCGCGACGACATCGCGCGGGGCGAGCTCGGCGTCGGGGTGCACTCCGACCATGAATCGTTCGCCGCGCTCATTGCGCAGCACGGCGCCCTCGCCCCTCACGGCCTCGGAGACGAGGAAGTTGCCGGGTGCCGCGAGCGTCGTGGGATGGAACTGGTAGAACTCCAGGTCTGCGGTGGCGACTCCCGCCCTCAGCGCTGCGGCGAGGCCGTCGCCCGTCGCGATCGCAGGATTCGTGGTGTGCGAGTAGAGCTGCCCGGCCCCGCCGGTGGCGAGTACGACCGCGTCGGCGAGCAGCACTTCGCGTTCGCCGTCGCCCCGCAGTACCTCGATGCCGACGACGCGGCTCGACGACCCGTCGGCATCCGCACCCCTTGGGTTCATCGGCGTCTGGTCGGCCGGCAGCGGATGCGCCGAACGGGCGCGGATGCCGGACGCGTCGGCTAGCACGAGGTCGGTGAGCATGGTGTGCTCGCGGATGGCGACGCCGCTCGCTCGCACGGCCGTGACCAGTGCGGCCTCGATCGCCGCGCCCGTGGCGTCTCCACCCGCGTGCAGCACTCGAGGCCGTGAGTGGGCGGCCTCGAGCGCGCGATCGGGCTCGGAACTTCCCGGCCGGTGATCGAACAGCACGCCCCAGGCGATCAGGCTCCGGATGGCCGCCGCTCCCTCGTCGGCCAGCACGCGCGCGGCCGTCTCGTCGGTCAGCCCCGCTCCCGCACGGATGGTGTCCTGCGCGTGCAGGATGGCGCTGTCGTCGAGCGCGGTCGCCGCCGCGATGCCGCCCTGCGCGTAGCGGGTGTTGCTCTCGGCGAGCGCGCCCTTGGTCACCACGGTGACGTCGTGCGCGTGCAGCTGCGACGCATGCAGCGCAGTGGTCAGCCCGGCGATGCCGCTGCCCACGATCAGGATGCGGGCCATGTCAGTTCACGGCCTGCGGGGCGGGGGCCGACACGGGCGGCCGGGCCGCGAGCATCCGTTCGAGGGCGACCGTCGAGTCGGCGATCACATCGTCGGCGACCTGGATGCGGTTGAGCACCACCCCGTCGACGAGACCCTCGAGCACCCAGGCCAGGTAGCCGGGGTGGATGCGGTACATCGTGGAGCAGGGGCAGATGACGTCGTCGAGGCAGAAGATGGTGTGCTGCGGGTACTCGGCGGCGAGGCGGTTCACGAGGTTGATCTCGGTTCCGATGGCGAAGGTCGAGCCGGCCGGCGCGGCCTGGATCGCCTTGACGATGAAGTCGGTCGAGCCCGCGGAATCGGCGGCATCGACGACTGCCATAGGGCACTCGGGGTGCACGATCACCTGAACACCCGGGTACTCGGCGCGGGCCTTGGCGATCTGCGCTGGGGTGAAGCGCTTGTGCACCGAGCAGAACCCGTGCCAGAGCACGACCTTCGCGTCGACGAGGTCGTCGGCCGAGTTGCCGCCGAGCGGCTTGCGCGGGTTCCACATGGGCATGAGTTCCACCGGGATTCCCATGGCCTTCGCCGTGTTGCGGCCGAGGTGCTGGTCGGGAAAGAAGAGCACCCGCTGCCCGCGCTCGAAGGCCCACTCGAGCACCGTCGCCGCGTTCGACGACGTGCACACGATGCCGCCGTTGCGGCCGCAGAACGCCTTGAGCGCGGCCGAGCTGTTCATGTACGTGACCGGAATCACGGGAACCCGGCCATCGGCATCCGGCGCCGTGCCGTAGATCTCTGTGAGCTGGGCCCATGCGTCTTCAACCGAATCGATGTCGGCCATGTCGGCCATCGAGCATCCGGCGGCGAGGTTCGGCAGGATGACCGCCTGCGACGGCTGCGACAGGATGTCGGCCGTCTCGGCCATGAAGTGCACGCCGCAGAAGACGATGGCCTCGGCGTCGGGCTTGGCCTTGGCCGCGTTCGCGAGCTGGAACGAGTCGCCCACGAAGTCCGCATACTGCACGACCTCGTCGCGCTGGTAGAAGTGGCCCAGCACGAGGACCCGCTCGCCAAGCGTCGCCTTCGCGGCCCGGATGCGCGCATCCAGCTCGTCGGCGCTCGCCGTGGTGTATTCGGCGGGCAGGCGACCCTGCACCGGCGACCCGGTGGGAATGACGTCGGTCATGGATGCGCCGGGGCCGTAGTTCGGCAGGCCCGCGTCGAAGGTCCACGGCTCGAGTGCGAGGTCGGGGGTGCAGGTGCTGCCGGCGGCCGCGCCTTCTGCCTGTTCGCGGGTGAGCAGCTGGATGGTGGTGTCGACGGATGTCATGGTGGTCTTCTTCGTTTGCTGAGCCTGTCGAAGCGGGTAGACCGTTCCCTTCGACAGGCTCAGGGAACGGGCGGTTTCTCTATCGGAGGGGGCCGCGGTCGGCGAGGTCGATCGACCCGTCGTAGCGGTAGAGGCGCGCGGGGCGATGCCGGGCGCCGGTGACGAAGTCGCCCGTGGGGACGACGGTCTTGCTGGACTCGATCATGCGCCGGAAGTTCGCGGGGTCGAGGGGCTTCTGCCTGACGGCCTCGTGCACTTCGCGCAGCTGGGCAAGGGTGAACGTGTCGCCGAGAAAGGCGTGCGCGATGCGGGAGTACTCCATCTTGGTGCGCAGCCGCCAGAGCGCGTAGTCGACGATCAGGTTGTGATCGAAGGCGAGCTCGGGCAGCTCATCGGTCGAGAGCCAGGTCACGTTCTCGCCCACGGTGGCCCGGGCCGCCTCGTCGCTTTCGACGAGGGCCCAGTACACGATCGAGACGACTCGCGGACCGGGGGAGCGACCGACGTCGCCGAAGGCGTAGAGCTGTTCGAGGTACTTGGGCGTGAGGGCGGTGGTCTCGACCAGGTGGTTTCGGGCCGCCGCCTCGAGGTCGTCGTCGATGCGAAGCGGGCCACCGGGGAGTGCCCATCTGCCCTCGTGGGGCTCGCGAATGCGACGGACGACGGGTATCCACACCGTGCTGACGCCGGTGGTCGGATCGCTGCGCAGGGCGAAGATCACGGTGGATACCGCGATGCTCGCCTGCTGCTGGCTCATGGCCGTGCCGATCGTGTCTGGACTTAAGGTATCGATGACTCTAAGTGCTGGAATCAGCTTAGTGTCATGATGACCCGAACGCAAACACGCCGAAAAAAGTCCGTTCCCTGAGCTTGTCGAAGGGGATGCCCTTCGACAAGCTCAGGGAACGGACTCGGGGTACGGCCTCAGTGAGATGTCAGGAGGTCGGATCCGCGTCGGCCTCGTAGTGCCGGCGCAGCAGCTCCTGTTCGGCCGGACTCAACGCTTCTCCGATCGAGAACCGCGGCGAGTCCTTGAGCTGGTCCTTCGAATACGGCAGGCGCAGGTGCTCCCTGTCCCACTCCGCGCGGTCCAGCGGAACGAACGCGTCGGAGCCGGAGAACAGGCCCGGATTCACGGTCGCCCACTGGGGCCGCCCGGTCTCGGCGTCGACCAGCACCTGCGTGACGGTTCCGACTTTCTGCCCGTCGGGGCCGGTGGCCGGCGCGCCGACGATGCCTCCGATGTCGCGTGAATCGATCATGGGTGTCTCCTCGGGCTCGTTCAGTGGGTGTTCGGGTGCTCAGCGGGGCGGGTCAGCGGCCGAGGCCGGCGCGGTCGACCTTGCGGTGGAAACGCATTCCGCCGAGGCCGCCCAGGATGGCGCCGATCAGGCTGATGACGGCCACGGCGATGGCGGTGATCACGCTGGCCGTGGTGAGGTCACCCTCGTCGATCGGAATCCGCGGGAAGCTGTTGAGGTTGCCCAGCACGTTGTACTGGCTGCCGGCGATCGCGGTGATGATGGCGACGACGATGGCGATGACGACCGCCCACAGCCAGACGAAGACACCCTGCTTCATGCCGTTGAAGCGGGCCATGCGGCCGGCCACGTATCCGCCGCAGTAGTAGGCGACGAAGATCACGACGAGCAGCGCGATGGCTCCCGCGATCCCCACGGTGTCGGCGTTGGCGACGCCCTGGTCGGCGGCCTCATCCGCGTCGCCGGTGATTCCCAGTCCAATGGCGGCACCGGTGGCGGCGACCAAAGCGGTGAGGATCACGGCGGTGCCCGTCGCAGTCAGCCATCCGAAGAATGCCGAGCCGACCTTCACGCCCCCGAACTCCTCCTTCTCGCGCTCGAGGACCTCCTGCCGCAGGGATGCCTGGGGCGCGGCGGGCACGGCGGCGCCCGGTTCGAGCCCGCTCGTGGTCGTCGCGCCCTCGGGCGTCGAGCCGGTGGTCGCGGATGCGCGCGGCTGCGCAGGTGGCGGCGTTGCGGGCGCGGGGGTGGTGGAGCGTACCTCGGGATCGTTGGTCCCGTCGTAGCCGCCCTGGGGCGGGACGCTGGAGTTCTGGGGGTGCTCGCGGTCGCTCATGATGTGCCTTCGCCTCGTTCGCGACGCCTCCGTGCTCCGCGTTGGCGCGGTCACTCCTGGACGCCGCTTACACGGACAGTACGCGCTCCACGCCCGCGTGATGATGGGCTTGACACCGTCCCTGACGCGCAGGGGCCGACCGGACGTGCTGGCTACCGCTGCTGGCTACGCGACGGCGGAGGCTTTCGCGTTCGCCAGGTCGACGAACAGCTCGGTGTTGAAGCGGTAGGCCACGAGAACCTCGTCGATTACACGATCGCGCTCGGCATCGTCCCAACCGGTGGCGTCGAGCTGGGCGCGGTATGTCTCCTTGAACTCCTTCGGCTTCGCGATGTCGCCGAACAGGTAGAAGCCCACGCCGTTGGTCTCGAATCCGAACTGGCGCTGCATCAGTGTGCGGATGATCTGGCCGCCCGACAGGTCGCCGAGGTAGCGCGTGTAGTGGTGGGCGATGAAGCCCCCGTTCCAGGTCGCCGCGACCTCGTTGATGCGTGCCACGTAGCGCGCCGTCGTCGGCAGAGGAACGATCTGCTCGCGCCAGTCTTCGCCGATCAAGAAACGGAGGTCTTCTTCGATGGCCGGAAGCCGGGTGAGCTTGGAGGTGATGAAGGGCGCCGCGACCGGGTCGTTCTTCATGCGGTCGGCGGCGGCCTCGATGGCCTCGTAGATGAAGAAGTGCTGTGCGACGAGCGCGATGTAGTCGTCGCGAGTGCCCTTGCCGCTCATGAGGTCGCCCATGAAGCTCGCGCCTTCGCTCTCGCTGTGGCTGGTCCAGGTGCGCTCGCGCAGGGCCTGCGAGAAGGGAATGACGTTGGTCACGATGACGACTCCAAAAAATGAGGGGTTCTCTAACCGTGAGGTTAGCCTGCCCTTACTTTATAGGAGGAGCCGTGCTACGGCTAGTGCGGGCGCGGCTCGATGCCCAGCTTGACGCAGGCGGCGTCGTAGAGCGCGACGACCTCGCGGCGAACCTCGGCACGCTCGGTGATCGGACCGGCCGGCCAGGCGATGCGCACCTCGCTCGTGGCTCCGTCGACGGTCGCATCCCACGTCGCGACCGATCCGTCGAAGCCCGTCATCACCGCGGAGCGTGCCGCCGGGTTCGCGAACGCCCGCACGATGAGGAGGTTGTCGTCGGTGTGATCGCCGTTCATGTGGTTCAGGATGGCGGACACGACGTCGGGGCTGAAGGTGCTCATCCATCGAGCGTATACGTCGGACGCAGGTCGGCACGAAGTCGTCGACGAGTGGCGCAAATGACTTGGTGCGGTCGCTCGGTCGCTCCGTAAACTCGGCCCATGCCTATCGTTCCCGAGACCAAGAGCTGGATCTGGGTGCTCGAAAAGCCGTGCCCCGAGTGCGGTTTCGACGCATCCACCACCGACGCCCGGGAGGTCGCCGACCTCACCCGCCTCAACGCCTCCGCCTGGCCTGTCGTGCTGCAGCGAGCCGATGTGAGAGAGCGACCGGATGACGACACGTGGTCGCCGCTCGAGTACGCGGCGCACGTGCGCGACGTGTTCACGACCATGCGGGGCCGCCTCGAGCTGATGCTGGCCGAGAACGACCCGCTGTTCGCCAACTGGGATCAGGATGCGACCGCCGTCGAGGAGCGTTACAACGAGCAGGACCCGGCGGCCGTCTCGGCGCAGCTGGTCGAGGCCGGCCACGCGATCGCCGACGCCTTCGATGCCGTGCCGCCGGATGCCTGGGGTCGGTCGGGCAGGCGGGGCGACGGTGCGAGTTTCTCGGTGGAAACGCTGGCGCAGTACTTCATCCACGATCCGGTGCATCACCTGCACGACGTGCGCGGCTGACCTCGGTCGCGCCGTTCCCTGAGCTTTGCCTGCGGGCCGCCTACGAGACCACCAGGGCTCAGTCGAGCAGCTGGCCCTGCATGAAGTACGTCGATCGGGCGAAGGCCAGCGCGGCGGCGTTCTTGTCGAGTGCGGCGGGGATGGTCGCATTCGCGAAATAGGTCGACGTGCCGATGTAGTTGTGCCGGGTCACGGGGGTGCCGACCTCTTTGAGCCGGCTGACGAACAGGTCGGCGGTGAGCCCGGAGCCCCAGTCGTCGTATTCGGAGAAGTGCAGGGCGACGGGACAGGGAACGATGCCGCCCTCGCTCTCGGCCAGTCCGGCGTAGTACGCCACGACTGCGTCGACGGCACCCTCCTGGGCGCTGCGCAGGGCAAGCCAACCGCCCACTCCCATACCGATGATCCCCACGCGTGCCGCACCCGAACTGCGACCCAGCGCGATCGCATCCGCAAGGGTCGCGATGGCGAAGCCCTCGTCGAGTCGCGATCGAAGCAGGGCGACGCCTTCGGGGTCTACGGCGGCCACGCCGTTGAAGAGGTCGGGAACCACGACGAAGAATCCCTGCTTCGACAGGGCGGTGGCGTAGGCCTCCAGGTAGGGGAGGCGACCGTAGTCGTCGTGCACGAGCACGACCGCCGGCTGGCCCTCGGTGCCGAACACCAGCGGCCATCCGGGCGAGGGGATATCGACGAGCTCTGTCACGTGGAGTCCTCCTTCGGCCGCTGTCGAAGTCTATCGAGCGCCGTTCCCCAACCCTGCGCTGATTGAGTGGCCGCGCGAGGAACGAGCTGGCGTATCGATTGCTCCCTGCGAGATGTCACACACGGCGGATTCTCGCGGCTCCGAGCAGCCATCTGCGCCACCTGACTGCAGGCACCTCGAGCCTCGCGGCAATGAGATGTCACACATGGTGGGTTTCCTGCGAGCGAAGCCGCCATGTGCGCCACCTCAGTACCGCGCAGCACTTTCGCGCTGAAGGGGAGCACCGCGTGACAGGATGAAGCATGCCCGTCGTCGAGTCCCGCTGCGTCGTTCCGGTCGATGTCGAGACGGCATTCGCGATCTCCCAGACGACCGGCGAGATTCGAAAGCGGTGGGATCCGTTCATCAGAAGGCAGTACTTCATGCACGGCGCGACATCGCCGGCCAAAGGGGTGCACACCTATACCGTGCAGCGCTTCGGCTTCCGGATGGAGAGCGAGTACGTGTCGTACAAGCCGCCCTCGAACGTCGGCATGAAGATGACGAAGGGCTCGTGGTTCTTCGAGAGGCTGGGCGGCGGCTGGCGATTCAACGCCGCCGATGACCGGCCCGGTCACACGCTCGCCGTCTGGCGCTACAACTTCTCGTGCAAGCCGAAGTGGCTCGCGCCGATCGCGGAACGCATCGGCGCAGTGGTTCTTCAGCACGATATCGACCGACGCATCCGCGGTTTCGCGAGGGGATGCGAAGACCCGATCGTGCTGGCCGCGGTGTCCGATCCCCGACCCTGACGTCAGCGATCATCGACCTCGAGGATCATCGACCTCTCCGGGCGCGGACACGCCCGTACCGGGCACCACACGGGGGTGGCGGTGCCCGGCACGGGTCTGTTCGGACGTGATCGTCAGATACGAGCGCCCTTCTTGCGCGAGGTGATCATCAGAGCAAGTCCGGCCAGCAGCAGGAGCGCGATGGCTCCCGCGATCGGTGCCGCCGAGACGCCGGTGAGGGCGAGGCCCGAGGCGTCTGTTCCGGCGGTGTAGCCCGAAGCCGAGGAGCCCCCGGCGGTGACGCTACCGGTGGTCACCACGGTGGTGGTGGTCGGCGTGCCCGGGGTGACCGGGTCGGTCGGGTCCGTGGGGTCCGTCGGGTCCGTGGGATCGGTCGGGTCCGTGGGGTCCGTCGGGTCCGTCGGATCGGTGGGGTCCGTGGGGTCCGTCGGGTCAGTGGGGTCCGTGGGATCGGTCGGGTCGGTCGGGGTGACCGTCGGGTCGCCGATCACGGTGATGGCGTTGCCGCCCAGGTCGATCGGAAGGCTGATCACCGGAATGATCTGGGTCCCTCCTCCGATGCTGCCCTCGCCGTCGGTCGTGTTCTCCGTCGATCCGCCGGTGGTTCCGCCGGTGACGGTCGATCCCGATGTCGTCGGGTCGCCGATCACGGTGATGGCGTTGCCGCCTGCGGTGATGGGGGCTCCGATGACGGGAACGATCTGGGTTCCGCCGAGGACTCCGTCTTCACCCGAGGTGGATGCGCCGGTGCCGGTCGTGCCGGTTCCGGTTCCGCCGGTGGTTCCGCCGGTGNGAACGATCTGGGTTCCGCCGAGGACTCCGTCTTCACCCGAGGTGGATGCGCCGGTGCCGGTCGTGCCGGTTCCGGTTCCGCCGGTGGTTCCGCCGGTGACGGTCGATCCCGATGTCGTCGGGTCGCCGATCACGGTGATGGCGTTACCGCCTGCGGTGATGGGGGCTCCGATGACGGGAACGATCTGGGTTCCGCCGAGGACTCCGTCTTCACCCGAGGTGGATGCGCCGGTGCCGGTCGTGCCGGTTCCGGTTCCGCCGGTGGTTCCGCCGGTGANACCGCCTGCGGTGATGGGGGCTCCGATGACGGGAACGATCTGGGTTCCGCCGAGGACTCCGTCTTCACCCGAGGTGGATGCGCCGGTGCCGGTCGTGCCGGTTCCGGTTCCGCCGGTGGTTCCGCCGGTGGTGCTGGAGTCGGTGGACTCGGCGTCGCCGATCACCGTGATGGCGTTGCCGCCAACCGTGACGGGGGCTCCGATGTCGCCCACGACCTGCGTTCCGCCGAGCACCGCGTCGGTGCCATCGGTCGTTGCGCCGGTGCCGGTTGTTCCGGTTCCGCCGGTSGTKCCGCCGGTGGTGCCCGAATCGGTGGACTCCGCGTCGCCGATCACCGTGATCGCGTTACCGCCAGCGTCGACGGGCGCTCCGACGACGGGCACGATCTGCGTTCCGCCGAGGACTCCGTCCTCACCCGAGGTGGACGCGCCGGTGCCGGCAGGGGTGCCGGACGGCTCGGACGATTCGCCCGTCGTGCTCGTGCTGCCCGAGCTGCTCGAGTCGCCGATCACCGTGATGGCGTTGCCGCCGACGGTGATCGGGATGTCGACGTCGACCAGTCCCTGCGTTCCGCCGAGAAGCGAATCGCTCCCGGTGGTGGTGGCCACAGGGGCGGCCTCCGCCGGGGCCTCCGGTGCAGGTGCGGACTCTGTGGCGCCCGACTGCTCCGAGTCGCCGACAACGCTGATCGCATTGCCCGACACGTCGATCGGAACGTCGATGTCGACGATGGCCTGCGTGCCGGATGCGACGCCGTCGTCGCCGGAGGTCGTCGCCTCAGCGACGGGTTCCGGTGCCGGCTCGGCGGCCGGCTCGGCGGCCGGTGCCGACTCGGCGGCCGGTGCCGGCTCGGCGGCGGGAGCCGCCTCGGGTGCCGTGGTCGTCGCATCCCCGAGGATGCTGATCGCGTTGCCCGAGAGGTCGACCGGAACCTCGAGACCGATCACGGCCTGGGTTCCCGACACCAGGCCGTCTTCGCCTGATGTGGTGTCCGCAGCGTTGGCTGCGGCGACGCCGAGGCACGAGAGGCCTCCGACGAAGAGGGTGAAGTACAGCCCTCTCTGAATGAATTTCTTCATGATGGTTCAACTCCAAGAAAGATTGTTGTGACTGATGAGCTCCAGCCGCGCGACCGCGCGGGGGAGGTGGTTCGCATCGTCTGCCCCTGAACTCCAGGCAGGTGCGAACTCAGTCAGTCAGGAGTCGAACCGAGGTCGAATGTCGGCGAAGCAGGAAGAGCGTCGTCGGATTCGAGCGCGCGCAGCGTGATTGCGGCATGCGCGAAGAGTGAGCCTGAGAGCGCGTCGAGCGAGGCGACCCCGCCGGAACCGGCCCCGCCGCCCGTTCCCGCGCCGCCACTGCCAGACGGAGTGGGCAAGACCACGGGAGAACCCTCAGGATGCCCGGCGGGCGCAGGGGCACCCGGCACCGGAGGCGTTGAAGAGCTGGCGGAACCGGCCTGTCCCGGGGCGGGGAGACCAGAAGAAGAAACGGATGCGGCAGAGGCGCCCGCAGTCGCCGGCAGGGCACCGCCTGACAACCCCTCGAGGGAGGCAACCACAGAACCCGATGCCTGGAGGACATCGCTTGTGCCGGCGGGAGAAACGGCCGAGGAACCGGGAAGATCCAGGCCCGGGATCGACGGGATGATTCCGCCGGGGCCGGTCGGTCCGGATGCTCCGGGGAGCGCGGGTGCGACCGTCACGACGGTCGTCGTCACCTGCCCGACAGTGGAGTCGGCGAGCTCGACGACCGGCGCCGTGACGCTTGCCGTCGGTGTGGATCCGAGGATGTCTCCGACGACCGGAACGGCCGCAACGACAGGGTCCACCACGTCGGTGACGGGCTGCACGATCTCGGCCACGGGCGCGTCGGGCACCGCCTCGACGACGGGAACGACGACCTGGTCGACGACGGGTTCCACCACCGGCTGCACGACTTCTGCAACGGGTTCGGGCACCATGGTGGTGACGTCTTCGACCACGGGAACAGCGGTGTCGACGACAGAGTCGACGATCTGGGAGACCGGCTGGGTCACGCCGGAAACGACGCCTCCGACGCCGCCGAGGAGGCCATCGTCTGCATGCGCCGAGGTCGGCGAGAGCAGAATTCCCCCGACGACGAAGCCGGCTCCGACGAGCCCTCCGAGCAAAAGAAGCCGCAGTCGACTGACGGGTCGGTGCTCTTCGATGGCATCCACGTCAATCACCCCCAACGGCTGATTACCCCCAAACCTAGGCACGTCGCATTCGCCGGGTAAAGGAGCTCGAATATTTCGGGACGAAGCGACAACGTGATGATTCGACTCGTTTTCGGCCGCTGCTTATGATGCAGCCTGCACCGGTAAAACGCTTCAATCCCCGAATCTGCTGGGCCTTCCCTGAACGCCGACTCTTTATCTCGAGACAGGAACTATCTCGTGGAGTTTTTTCAGTTCAGCGGGCGCGAATGACCGGCCACTAGCCTGTCGTCATGCCGAAGAAGCCGCCCTCCGTCGATGCCGCGCTCGACCTGCGCGCCCATCCTCTGCGCGCTCAGATCGATCGCCTGCGCGACATCACCCGCGCGATCGACCCCGCGATCGTCGAGGAATGGAAGTGGAACGCTCCGAGCTATCGAGTCGCGAGCGACTACCTGTACACCTTCATGCTGCGTCCCGACGACTACCTGCACCTCGTCTTCCATCACCCGGATGCGCCGTCGATCGACAGTGAGCTGCTCGAGGGCGATTACGCCGACGGCCGCCGCATGGTCTACCTGCGCGGCGCCGACGACGTCACAGCGAAGCTGCCCGAACTCACGCGCGTGCTGAACGAACTGGTGCGGCGCTCGCAGTGAGGCAGGCCTCGTCGTGTCCTCATGCCTCGCGGCTCCGGATGCGCGTGGCCGGGTCGGCGCACCACTCCAGCAGCGACGGCCACTCTCCGTAGCCGGAGTCCGGCGTGAAGTGGCCCTGGCCCGGCAGAACGATGGTCGGAAGCGAGAGCGGACGGCCGAACGAGGACTCGGCGCCGTCGGGATTGAACGGGTCGTCGTCGCTCGCCACAAGGGTCGTGCGCCCGGCATCGATCGGTGACACGGCGAGGGGCAGCGCGGCGAAGGCCGCGATCTCGGCGAAACCCGCGGCCACCTCGACCGAGGGCGGGGCCACCAGAAGCACCCTCGAGATCTCGACGGGCGAATCCGGCCTCGCCCCCAGCCACAGCAGAACCGACAGGCTGTGTGCGATCACGACCACGTCGTCGACTCGGTCGGTGTCGTGCAGCCGACCCAGCGCATCCAGAACCGACGCCGACCATTCGGAGACGAAGGGGGAGTGCGGCGAGGGCAGCTGCGGGTACTCCACCAGCACGCCGCGGTCGCGCAGGGCGCGCGCGGTTAGGTGCTGCCAGTGCTCGGGCGGTCGCTCGTTCTGCCAGCCGTGCAGGAGGAGGAACCCGGAGTGCCGTGCGGTCATGCAGACGATTCTGGTGCCGCCCCGAACTGCAGTACAGCGAAACATGCGGTCGTTTCTGCCGATGAGCTATCGATTACCGCCAGCGCATCCCGATAGCCTCGAAGCATGCCTTCAGCCACTCCCTTCTCTCGTCCCATCCGCACCGGAGTCATCGGATTCGGACTCTCCGGTCGGGTGTTCCACGCGCCCTTCCTCGCCACGAATCCCGACTTCGAGGTGTCGGTGATCGTCACGGCGAACGCCGAGCGTGCCGCTGAAGCCGCCCGCCTGCATCCGTCAGCCGTCATCGTCGACAGCGTCGACGAACTGTTCGAGCGCGCGACGCGGGGGCAACTCGACCTCGTGGTGATCGGCTCGCCGTCGGGCACGCACGCCGCACTGGCCGACAGGGCGTTGGATGCGGGGGTCGCCGTCGTGGTCGACAAGCCGTTCGCCGTCACCAGCGCCGAGGGCCTGGCGCTCATCGAGAAGGCCGAGCGGCTCGGCCTGCCGTTCACGGTCTTTCAGAACCGCCGGTGGGACGGCGACTTCCTGACCCTGGCCTCGTTGCTCGAGGCCGGCCAGCTCGGTGAGGTGCGACGCTTCGAGTCGCGCTTCGAATGGTGGAAGCCGGTGCAGGCGAAGTCGTGGAAGGCGGAGGCCACCGCCTCGGAAGGCGGCGGCATTCTCTACGACCTGGGCGTGCACTTGCTCGACCAGGCCCTGCAGCTCTTCGGAGACGTCGAGGAGATTCACGCCGAAGTGATCACCCGCCGAGAAGACGGCGTGGCCGACGACGACACCACGGTTCTGCTGAGGCACTCATCGGGCGTGCGCACCCAGCTCTGGATGAACGGCATGGCTGCGCAGGTCGGCCCCCGTTTCCACGTGCTCGGCTCGACCTCGGCCTACACGAGCTGGGGGCTCGACCCTCAGGAGCCGCAGCTGCGCGACGGCGCGCTGCCCACCGACGACGGCTTCGGTGTCTACGGCGAAGACCGCTGGGGTCTTCTCGGTGTCGACGGCGACGTGGTCGCCCTGCCCACCCAGGCGGGCAAGTACTCCACCTTCTACGAGCTGCTCGCCGAGGCGCTGCTGCGCGGCGGCCCCCTGCCCGTCGACCCGCGCGAGTCGCTGCGGTCTCTCGAGATCATCGAGCAGATCCACAGCGCCGCGGGCTCGTACGACGCATAGGCGACGGCCGCCGCGAGCGTTCGCTTCTACTGCCCGCGGCCGGTGACCTTCTGCAGCCGGTCGATGTGCTCGGATGCCTCGGCCTTCGTGAGCGTGGCCGGAAGCTCCTCGCCGGCCTCGCGAGCTAGCGTGTCGAGGTAGCTCTTCTGCGGGCCGGTCATCGGCTCGTCGCCGGTGACCCAGTCTTCGGGATCTTTGGCGGCAGACGAGGTGTCGCCGTCTGGGCGTGGAGCGCCCAGCGTCTCTTCTTCATCGATAGCGGAGTCTGAGGCTGCGGAGTCGTTCTGGGTGACCGACGGTGTCGCCGGTTCGACCGACGCGTCGCTGTTCTGGATGTCTGACATGCCTCCCACGCTACGGCCGACGGCCGACACGACGGCGGGGGTGGCGCATCCGGTCTCTGCGGAGTAGCGGATTCGCGAGCGTCTCACCCCTGTTCGAGGGTCAGGAACAACAAGTAGTCTTGGGACCCATGTCCACCAATGAACTCGTCGACGTCGTGCCGCGCGCAGCCCTGCGCCGCAGCCCGCGCCAGGATCGCAGCACACAGCGCATCGAACTCATTCTCGATACGACTGCGGCTCTGATCGACGAGGTCGGCTACGGCAGCCTGTCGCCCACGCTCATCGCCAAGCGGGTCGGCATGTCCGGACCGGGCATCTACCGGTACTTCGACGGCATGCCCGCCATCGCGGCCGCGCTCGCGACGCGTAATCTCACCCGTCTGATGCAGACGTCGCAGGCGGCGCTCGAAAGCCGGGACGCCGAGTGGCAGGAGCTGCTCGGCCGGGTCATCATGGCCTACTGCGGGCTCTTCCGTACCGAGCCCGGCTTCCGCTGGCTGCGCCTCGGAGACGCGATCGACCGCAATCTGATCGACAACACCGACAGCAACCGCACCGTTCTCGCGCATCAGGTGGGTGAACTCTTCTTCGAGCGCTTCGAAGTGTCGCGCGACCGACCCGATCTGCTCAAGCACGTCGAGGTCGTGGTCGAGATCGTCGACACGCTCACCGCGAAGGCGTTCGAGACCGATCCATCGGGCGATCAGTTCTTCATCGACGAGTGCACGCGCATCGCCACCGAATACCTCGAGAAGTTCCTCGAGCGCACCCAGAGCTACGTCGTCGAGTAGCCGGCGGGCCGCCGGCTCCCGACCGACCGCCGGCTCCCGAGCGACCGCCGGCCCCCGAGCGACCGCCTAGTCCGCTTCGGTCGACCCGGCCCCCGGTGAGCGCAGATCGAGGTCGTCGTCGCCGACGCCGTCTGTGGGCAGCTGCTCCTCGACGGTGCCGAACGAGTGCGAGACTGCCTCGGCGGCCGCGTTGCCCTCGGTCTCGACCCCGGGGATGATCTGCTCGCCCTTGTCGACCTCTTTCTCGTCGAATTCGCTCTGCTGGTCGCTCATGTTTCGTCCTCTCTCACTGCGTGGCCGGATGGCACGACAAGGCAAGCATGTCGGGCGGGAACGCGCCACCCCCTGACCATTCAGCATCGATCGCGCTTGACTGATGGCGAACACCGAAGCGAAGGAGCGACATGTCAGACAACATCCCCACCGAGGGCGAGAAGCTCGGAAAAGACGGCACCATCCCGAACTCCGACGACGGAATCGCGCTGGGACACGGCGAGGCGTCTCACTTCAACGTCGAAGAGGACGAGCACGCCGGCGACAGCGCGGAGAAGGACCTCGGCGACCCCGCGCAGAACTGACGGCGGGCCGAGGGCGGTCGGTCAGGCGGGCAGCAGAGTAAGCAGTCGATGCTGCTGCACCGCCTCGATCGACAGCACCTTGTAGCCCTCGTCGTCGAAGAACACGGTGATCCTGTCTTCTTCGACACGCATCACTACACCCTGGCCCCATTTCGCGTGGCGCACCCGGGTGTTGAGCGGATAGGCGCCCGCCCCGTCGCCGTCGTGCGGGGCCGTCGTGTGCTCGCGGGCGAACTCCTGCTGGGCGCTGCCCGAGGAGCAGGTGTCGCAGTTGCCGCAGGGGGCACCCAGGTTCTCGCCGAAGTATCCGAGCAGAAAGATACGTCGGCACTCGAGGGTCTCCGCGTAGCCCCGAACCATCTGCACGCGCGACTTCTCCACGCGGTGCAGGGCCGCCGCCTTCTCTGATGCGATGCGCGCCGCCACGGTCGGCGATCGTCGGCCGATCGTGCTGAGGCCCGAGGCCGTCGAGGTCACCAGCTCGGACTCCTCGAGAAGGTTGACGAGGGCTCGCGCTGACCGCGCAGAGACGTCGAGCGCGTCTGCCAGCTGCGACAGCGAGAGGCCCGGTGACGTCTTGATCGCGGCGAAGGCCAGCGAGATCGACTCGCGCGACGGAACGCCCGATGCGAAGAACGTGCGCAGTCCGAGGTCTTCGGCCCTGTAGTGCAGGGTCGCCAGGGCGACTGCGCCGTCTCGGCCGGCCCGCCCGACCTCCTGGTAGTAGCTGTCGATGGAGTCGGTGACCGCTTCATGCACCACGAACCGCACGTCGGGCTTGTCGATCCCCATGCCGAACGCACTCGTGCCCACGACGACATCGGTTCGGCCGTCGATGAATCGCTCGTGCACCTCCTCTCGGTGGGCGTCGGGAAGGCCCGCGTGATAGGCGGCTGCGGGGATGCCTCGGGCCTGCAGGGCGTCGGCGTATCGTTCCGCGTCGGCGCGGGTCGCGACGTACACGAGACCGGCACCGACAGCATCCACGACCTGCTGCACGACGGCCCGGCGCTTGTCGTCGTCGCTCTCGTGCCGCACCACCTCGAGCCTGATGTTCGGCCGGTCGAAGCCCCGCGCGAGCACGAGCGCGTCGCGCAGGCCGAGCCTGTCGACGATGTCGTCGCGCACCGGGCCGGAGCCGGTGGCGGTGAGCGCGACGACGGGAGGGTGGCCGAGCCGGTCGATCACCTCGCCGAGGCCAAGATAGTCGGGTCTGAAGTCGTGGCCCCACGCTGAGACGCAGTGCGCCTCGTCGACAGTGAAGAGCGAGACGCCACGGTCGATCAGTCGCGCGACGACGGACTCTTTCGCGAGCTGCTCCGGAGAGAGGAAGACGAAGCAGGGCTCGCCGCTCTCGACATCGGCCCAGGCCTGATGGTTCTCGCTATCGGACTGGGACGAGTTGATCGCGGCGGCGACGAGGCCGTGCTTCTCGCGCAGCGACCGCACCTGATCGTCTTGCAGGGCGATGAGAGGCGAGACCACGACGGTGACGCCACCACGAACCGTTCCCGCGAGCTGGTAGACGGCCGATTTGCCGTAGCCGGTGGGCATGACGGCGAGCACGTCTCTGCCGGAGACCGGGGCGCGCACCGCTTCGAGCTGGCCCTCGCGCAGGGTCGCCCAGCCGAACACGTCGCGTGCGGCCAGGGCGATGGCGGCATCGCTCGTCGCGTCGGCGGGCATCGCCTTGGCCTCGGTCATTGGTCTCTCCGGATGCCTGTGGCCGGCTCCCAGGCCCAGCGCGTGCCGGAGCTGTCGGTGAGCGAGTAGCCCGTGACCTTGTGGGTCTTGGCTTCGGTGATGGGGCTGT
Organism: Agreia sp. Leaf244; assembly: GCF_001422695.1. Taxonomy (NCBI): domain Bacteria; kingdom Bacillati; phylum Actinomycetota; class Actinomycetes; order Micrococcales; family Microbacteriaceae; genus Agreia; species Agreia sp. Leaf244. The sequence goes on from NZ_LMLX01000004.1 coordinate 427,360, forward strand.
ATTCCTGGGTGTCGGACGAGACCTCGGTCAGGAAGTCCCACGAGGTCTCGTTCGAGTGCATGAAGTAGCGGCCGGGAGGGAGCATCTGCACCGTGGCCGGCTTCGGTTTCGCGCGCGACACGATGCCGAGTTCGATGTTCCAGAGAACGCGATGCCCGCTGTTGCTGACGATGAGGCCCCAGTCCTTCTTGCCGGGCGCCCCGGGCCGGGGATGCGACGCCCACCACACCGAGAACGTCTCGACCTCCGCCCGGTCGTCTCTCTTCTGTTCGAGCCGGAACGCGCGCCAGGCCGGGTAGATGGCGAGGCCGGCAGCCACGAAGGCGAGGCTCGAGGCGACGGCCGCGATCCAGTCGGGAAGAGAGGTGAAGGAGTCGGTCACGACCTCGACGCTAGCGGCATCCTCCGAGCCTGCCCAGTGCGGGATGAAAACAGACAACTGTCGGTTTGCCAGAGTACGCTGGGATCGCGGACGGTTCACCGCATTCAGGACATCTCGCCGCCCGCGGATTGGCTAGACATCATGAAGGCGCTCCAGTACACGACCATCGGCAAGGCCCCCGAGGTCGTCGACATCCCGATTCCCACGCCCGGCCCCGGCCAGGTTCTGCTGAAGGTCACCGCCGCCGGCGTCTGTCACTCAGACGAGTTCATCATGGGCCTGCCCGAAGACCAGTACGTCTACGGCCTGCCGCTCACCCTCGGCCATGAGGGCGCTGGAATCGTGCACGAGCTCGGCGAGGGAGTCGAGCACCTGGCGGTGGGCGACGCCGTGGCGGTCTACGGACCGTGGGGCTGCGGTCGCTGCCACAACTGCTCCCAGGGCAAAGAGAACTACTGCACCAACGCTCAGGCCGAGGGCATCATGCCTCCAGGGCTCGGCTCGCCCGGTTCGATGGCCGAGTACATGCTCATCGACGACCCCCGGCACCTGGTTCCGCTCGGAGACCTCGACCCCGTGAAGAACGTCTCGCTCACCGATGCTGGTCTCACGCCGTACCACGCCATCAAGCGCTCGCTTCCGAAGCTCGGCGCCGGAACCTTCGCCGTCGTGATCGGAACCGGCGGACTCGGCCACGTCGGCATCCAGATTCTGCGAGCCCTCTCGGGAGCGACCGTCATTGCCCTCGACGTGAATGACGAGAAGCTCGCGCTGGCGAAGAAGGTCGGAGCCCACCACGCTCTGCTCAGCGACAAGAACGCGGTCGACGCGATCAAGGAGCTCACTGGCGGCCTCGGAGCCAACGCCGTCTTCGACTTCGTCGGCGTTCAGCCCACCGTCGAGATCGCGGGCGCCTCGGTTGCGATCGAGGGCGACGTCACCATCGTGGGCATTGGTGGCGGGATGCTGCCGGTCGGCTTCGGCGCGATCGCCTACGACGCCGCCGTGCGCACCCCCTACTGGGGTTCGCGCGCAGAACTGATCGAGGTGCTCGACATGGCCCGGGCGGGCCAGATCGAGGTCGAGGTCGAGACCTTCGGAATCGACGAGGGCCCTGCGGCCTACGAGCGCTTGCACTCGGGCTCGATCCGCGGTCGCGCGGTGATCCTGCCCAACGGCTGAGCCGCAGGCGCCCGTTGAGGTGCGGAGAGTGGCCGCTTCACCGTGCATCGAAGCGGCCGTTTCCTGCACCTCAGCGCTCGACGGACCTCTGACGAGTGAGGTGACGCTCGCGGGCGCACAGGAACAGCGGGAACGCGAACGCGAGCGCCACCAGGGGCACGAGCACGACGTAGAGCACGATCCCGCGCATGCGCAGCCGCCGCGCCTCCGCCACCATCAGCACGATCGCGGCGACGGCAACGATCGCGAGGTCGACGCCGAGGGAGTTCACCGACGGGCCGCTGCCGAACCACTCGCCCAGAAAGTCGCGTTTCTCGACGATGGCCGTGATGTTGAAGGTCCACGTTCCGACGAGTCCGACGACAGCCAGCACGAGGTAGAGCACGGCCGGCGCGCTCCAGTCACGACGCAGGCGGCTCACGACTGCACCGTCTCGGCCGGGGCGTCGAGGGGGTCGATACGAGCCGGCGCGGTCAGCAGTGCGGCAGACGGCTCAGGATGCCTGGCCGCGCCGACGAGAACGACAACGGTCGCTGCCAGGGCTGCGCCCAGAACGCTCCAGCCGGCCACGAGAATGCCGCCGTCGGGCCGCACGATCGACTGCCCCACCAGCGCCTGCGCCGTCAGCACGAGCAGCGCGGCTCCGAATGCCGACGCGGCCACGATCACCAGCCGGGTGCGCACGCGATCGTCGGCGAGCATCCGGATGCGCGGGGCAAGCAGATCGAGCGCGATCGCGAACAGCGGGATCAGCTGCAGGGCGTGCATGCCGACGAAATGCGGAATGCGCAGGTCTCCCGCTACGGTGCTCCAGCCCAGGATGGGCAGGCCCGGGCCGCCGTCGGCGACTCCGACGGTGTGCGCTCCGACGATGCCCTGGTAGTCGTCGAGCTGCTGCGCGGTCGGCCCCGTCATGAGGAAGGCGAGTCCGAGGCCGACGAGTGCGAGCGCCGCGCCGGCGCGAACGGCCACCGTCAGCGAGGCCGTGGGAAGCGGCATCCAGAACAGCATGATCGTGGTGACGAACGTGGCGACGTAGAGAACCGTGATCGACACGGCCATGATTCCCCAGAGCGCCGTCGAGACGGGGGTGGAGACGTTGAAGTGGCTCGTCGTTCCGGATGCGGCGGCCGCAACGATCGCGATCTGCTCGACGGCGAGGGCGACGGCGATCACCGTGCCCGCGGTGTGCGCCGCCTTTCGGAACCGAGGCAGATGCGCGATCAGCCAGGCCCAGGTGACCGAGTAGATCAGGATCGACAGGGAGAATTTCAGAGGCTTGAGCCAGACCTCGGCTCCGCCCACCTGCCTCGGATCGACGGCGGCGCCGATCAGGCACACCGCCGCGCACAGCAGCATGAGTGCGGCGACGGCCATGAGCGGCCGGTGCCAGGCGAAGGCTCGTTTCAGTGCAGGCATCACAGATTCCTCTCGGCTGTGCGGGCGGCCTGGGCGATGCGCCTCAGGCCGAGTGACAGGGCGTCGCCGAGCACCGTGCCGACGACCATGAGTTCGGTTCGCTCGGAGTCGTCGGCGATCGCACCGACCGCATCGAGGTCGGCGTCGGCCACGAGGGCGGCGGCGGCCGCGTAGTGATCGAGGTACTCGTCGGTCGGGGGATGCCCCGCCTTGGCGAACCCGTCGATGGTCTGGGCGAGGATTCGGCGACCGACGTTGTCGCCGCAGTGCAGCCATCCGGCGCGCTCGATGACGGCGTCGGCGCGCGCGACGCTCTCGGGCGACGGCTCGCTCACGCCGGCTGCGGCGTCGCGGGCGAGCGCGTTCTGCGCGACCTCGAAGGTCTCGGCAATGGGCTTCGACGTGTCATCGAGAGCAGCAAGAACGGCGGCCGTCGACGTGACCGACAGCCTGCCCACGTCGAGCATGGCCCGGATGAGCCGGAGCCGGTCGACGTGGGACTCGTCGTAGCTGGTGCGGTTCTCTCCGTGCCGCGTGCCGGCGTGCAGCAACCCGGCGCGCACGTAGTACTTGATCGTGGCGGCGGGAGTGCCGGAGCGCTGCGAGACCTGCGAGATGAGCATGCGCCGATAGTAGCACTATCGATAGTGTTGCTACCAGCAACGATGAAAAGTCATTCCGCGTAGGCTGTCCCGGTGCCCGCGCTCCCCGGATCCCTCGCTCCCCAGGCCGAAGTGACGACGCTCCAGGCGCTCCGCTCGCCCCGACTGCTCAGCCGGGAGGTGCTCGCCGGAATCGTGACGACGCTGGCCCTCATCCCGGAGGTCATCTCCTTCTCGGTAATCGCGGGTGTCGATCCCAAGGTCAGCCTCGTCGCATCCATCGTTCTCGCCATCACCATGTCGATCCTCGGCGGGCGGCCCGCGATGGTCACGGCGGCGGCCGGCTCCGTCGCGCTCGTCGTCGCACCCCTGGTCAAGGATCACGGCGTCGAGTACCTGCTGCCGGCGATCATCCTCGCCGGCATCGTGCAGATCGCGTTCGGCGCGCTCGGCCTTGCCCGGCTGATGCGGTTCATCCCCCGTTCGGTGATGATCGGCTTCGTCAACGCCCTCGGCATCCTGATCTTCGTGGCGCAGGTGCCGCACCTGCTCGGCGTGCCGTGGCTCGTGTACCCGCTGTTCGCGCTCACGGTCGCCATCATCCTGATCCTGCCGCGCTTCACCACGGCCGTGCCCGCGCCCCTGGTCGCCATCGTCGTCGTCACCGCGATCGTGATGATCGCGCACCTGAGCGTTCCGAACGTGGGCGACGAGGGCGAGATCGGCGGGGCGCTGCCGGGCCTCACGCCGTTCCTCGCCCCACTGAACCTCGAGACGCTGCAGCTCATTTGGCCCACGGCGCTCAGCGTCGCGTTCGTCGGTTTGATGGAGACCCTGCTCACCGCGAAGCTCGTCGACGACATCACCGAGACCCGCTCGCACAAGAGCCGCGAGTCGTGGGCGCTCGGCGTCGCGAACATCCTCGCCGGGTTCTACGGCGGAATCGCCGGCTGCGCGATGATCGGCCAGACGATCGTGAACGTGAAGATGGGTCGGGCCCGCACCCGCATCTCGACGTTCGTGGCGGGGCTCGTGCTGCTGGCCCTCGTCACGCTCCTCAGCGACCTGATGGCGCAGATCCCCATGGTGGCGCTCGCGGCGGTGATGATGATTGTGGCGATCACCACCGTCGACTGGCACAGCGTGCGGCCCTCGACGCTGCGCCGGATGCCCGTGCCCGAGACCCTCGTGATGGTCGCCACGATCGTCGTGGTCGTCGCGACCGGCAACCTCGCGCTCGGCGTGCTTGTGGGCGTGGTGCTCGCGATGGTGCTGTTCGCGCGCAGGGTGGCCCATGTCATCCGGGTCGACCGGGTCGTCTCGGGCGACGGCGAGTCTGCGCGCTACACCGTGCACGGGCCGCTCTTCTTCGGAAGCAGCAACGACCTGGTCGAGCGCTTCTCGTATGCGGTCGACCCGCCGAACGTGGTCGTCGACTTCGGAGCAGCCCAGATCTGGGACGCATCGACCGTGGCCGCGCTCGACTCGGTCGAGAACAAGTACCGCCAGCATGGCGTGACGGTCGCATTCGAGGGTCTGGATGGGCGCAGCCGGGCGCTGCACACGCGCCTGTCGGGCCGGCTCGGGTCGTAGGCGCGCGGCGGGCACGCTCGTAGACTCGCGGCATGCGAGCGATCACTCTTCCGAGCTTCGGCGATCCGTCTGTCCTCACCCTGAGCGAGGTCATCGAGCCTCCGGTCGGGCCGTCGGATGTGCGCATCGATGTTGTCGGCGCCGGCATCAACGGTGCGGATATCTCCCAGCGCCGCGGCAACTACCCGCCGCCCTCCGGCGCTCCGGTGTGGCCGGGACTCGAGGTGTCGGGCGTCGTCAGCGCGATTGGCGACGACGTGTCGGAATGGCGCATCGGAGACGAGGTCTGCGCCCTCCTGCCAGGCGGCGGCTACGCCGAGCACGTCGTCGTCGACCAGGGGCTCGTACTTCCCGTGCCCCACGGTGTCTCGCTGCTCGAAGCGGCCGCGCTGCCGGAGGTCGCCGCGACTGTCTGGTCGAACGTGTACATGAGCGCAGAGCTGCTTCCGACCGAAGCGTTCCTCGTGCACGGCGGCTCGAGCGGCATCGGTGCCATGGCCATCCAACTCGCCCACGCGCTGGGTTCGCGAGTCTTCGCGACGGCAGGATCGGCCGAGAAGGTCGCCTTCGCCGAGTCGCTCGGAGCTGTCGGAATCAACTACCGCGAGCAGGACTTCGTGGAGGTCGTCAACTACGAGATGGGTGGTACCGGCGTCGACGTGATCCTCGACATGGTGGGCGGTGACTATGTGGCCCGCGACATCCGGGCCCTGGGCGTGGGCGGCCGCATCATGGTGATCGCGAACCAGAGCGGCGACACGAGCTCATTCAATGTCGGCTCGCTCATGATAAAACGCGGTCGTATCTGGGCGACCACCCTTCGCGCGAGGCCGCTGGCCGAGCGCACCGCGATCATCGCCTCCGTGCGGGAGTCGGTCTGGCCGCTGATCGAGCAGGGGCTGGTGAAGCCGACCGTCGACAGCGTGTTCACGCCCGCGGAGGCTGCCGACGCGCATCGTCGCATGGAGTCGAGCGCCCACATGGGGAAGATCCTGCTGCAGTTCGCGTAGCCGAGACCGGGCCAACGGAGCACGAATCGGCCGACACGCCACTTTTCGCGCCTCGCGAGCGACGTGTCGCTCGAAACGTGCTCCGTTAGCTCACTACTCGTGGTCGGTCGGGGCCGCGCGGTCGTCGACCGCGGCCATGATCGCGTCGATGCGGTCGCGGGCCTCGTCGAACTCGCGCACCGAATCCCACACCGTCGGGTTCTCCGCACGTACCTGCTTCGGCGGCTCTCCGGCGCGAGAAACGGCCGCGAGATCGAAGCTCACGTTTGTGCGCGCGCCCGTGATGGCGGCCCGGAGTGCGCCCAGCGCCACGACCACATCGGCGATCAGCGCCGGGTTGCCGCGAAGGGCCAGCCACTCGAGGTCGTCGATCGCGTCGGACGCATGGCGTCCGAGAACGCTCGATGCGCGCGCCGCGTCGATGGATGCCTGGCGGATCGCCGCATCCCGCGCCGGCCCCTTCTCGAGGTTGTAGGCCGCGCCGAATGCGGCGGAGGCCGTGGAGTCCTCGTCTGCCAGACGGAGTGCGGTCTCGCGGAGGGTCTGCGCTCTGCCGTGCAGCTCGCCGATCACCGCGACGTCGTCTCCGTCGTCATGCTCGGAGTAGCCCGCGACCATCGACATCAGTGCGGCAGCGATCGAGAGCATCACTCCGGCTCCAGCGCCTCCGCCCGGTGAGCCGTTCCTTCCGGCCAGGGCGCGGGTCCACGCGTCGACGGTCGAGCTCTGCGTGCTGATCTCGGGAGAGTCCATGGCTCCAGTCTGCACATCGACGGGCGTGGTCTCGATAGTCGGTTCGTTCCGCAGGGCCTAGTGGGCCGAGTAGCCGCCGTCGACCAGGTGGTAGCTGCCCGAGATGAAGGAGGCCTCGTCGCTCAGCAGGAACAGGGTCAGCGCGGCGACCTCCTTGTCGGTGCCGAGGCCGACGCGACGCGTGCTCCGCCTCGAGCGCGCTGAGCGCCTCAGGCGAGAGGCTGGAGCGCACGAGCGGGGTGTCGATGAATCCGGGGCCCACGGCGTTGGTGCGCACTCCCTCTGACGTGTACTCGAGCGCTGCGACCTTGGTCAGGCCGATGAGGGCGTGCTTGCTGGTGACGTAGGCCGCGTTCTCGGCGATTCCGACCGATCCGAGAACCGAGGCCATGTTCACGACGGCGCCGCCGCCGGCCGCGACCATCGCGGGCAGCTGGAACTTGAGGCCGTAGAACACGCCGTCGAGGTCGACGGAGCGCACGCGGTCCCAGGCGGCGATGTCGTAGTCACCGATCTTCTGCGGGGCGGCTCCGATGCCGGCGTTGTTCACGGCGAGGTGCAGGGCGCCGAACGTCGACTGGGCGAACTCGACCGCGGCCTTCGAGTCCTCCCACTTCGCGGTGTTCTGCTGGAAGGCGGCCGCTGAACCGCCGGCCGCAACGATCTCGTCGACGATGCTCTGGGCCGCGTCGAGGTTGATGTCGGTGACGACGACCGCAGCGCCTTGCTCCGCGAGCTCACGCGAGATCTCTGCTCCGATGCCGCTTCCGCCACCGGTGACGATCGCTACCTTGTTGTCGAACCTGGCCATGAGGATCACTTTCCATTCTCTACAGACTGATGTCGCGGAGATCGTTGATCTCCATGCGCGTGCATCGAGTTCAACGCGCCGACCTGTCCAGAGTATTCCTCTTATCCAACATTTGTCGGATTCACCTACGAGATCACGCGCCACTCGCGGAAGAACTCCACGACCGTCTTCGAGTGCAGCTCACCGTGCACCTGCGCGAGCAGTCGACCCGCCTGCGCCTGATCGCCCGCCTCGACACGCAGTTCGACCGCGCCGGTGTCGTGGCGCGTGACGACCAGCTCGCGTCGCCGACGCAGCAGCCAGGTGCGGCCGATATCGATGCGCGCATCCAGATGATTGGATGCCGGGTCGAACGCGTCGGACTGCATGCTCGCTGCGGGATCGATGGCCATTCTTCGAGGCTAGGGGCGCCGCGAACGAGGGGACAACCCCCTGCGCCGAGTCGTGCCTACAGCTCGTCGGAGCCCGACTCCTCGCCCCACGACGAGATGGCGGCCGGGATGCGCAGCTCGCCGTCGGCCGCGCGGGCCACGACGTCGACATGGTTGAGTCGGCTGGCCGGAACCCCGTCGCGCGAGACGAACCAGGTGCCGAGCATCAGCGACGAGCCGGGGGCCGCGACGCAGGCGCCCATCACGGTGAACGCGCCGTAGGCGAGCTCGAAGTAGCGGGCCGCGACCACGTCGCCGTGCTGCAGGGTCGGAACGACATCGGCCGGATCGCCGGAGGGGAGCGCCGCGACCTCCTCGTCGCTGAGCGCCGCCACGCCATCGTCGGCCAGGGCGGCCTGCGGGTCGACGATCTCGAGAAGCTGCAGCGCCTTGTCGGGCTTGAGGTTCGCATCCAGAGCCCGGCCCGCGATCATGAACGAGTTCGTCGTCTTGGAGAAGTGCGCCCGACCCTCGATCGAGACGACCCCGTAGCGCGGGGTCGAGAACACGGCCTTCACGAGGTCGCCCGACTTCAGCTCGGCGATGGATGCCGTGAGTCCCTTGACGTTGCGCTTGCCGGGGATGGTCAGCTCGGAGATGGACGGCACGGGGCTTCTCTCATTCGGTGGGTGTCGACATCCATTGAAGCACCTGGTGCCTGTCAGGATGCGTCGGTGTGCGCTTCGAGGAAGGCCAGCGTGCGATCGAGCGCGGTGTGCGCATCGTCGTAGTCGAGGTGGAACTGGTACTCGTGGGGGAGGGCGGGTTCGTGATCGGCCGCCCAGAACAGCTCGTCGACCTCGACGCCGGCGGCCTTCAGCGCGTTCGACATCGGCACCGATTCGACCCAGGTGAGGGCGTCGCCGTTGCCGCCCGAGATGTAGGTGGGCGGAAACTCGGATGTGACGAAGCCCAGGCTCGACATCGTGGCGCCCGCAGAGGTATCAGACCAGTCCTTGGTGCCGGTGTAGGCCCACAGCGAGATCTTGAATCCCCACGCCTCGATGCCGTTGAGCTCGGACATGCGCTGCAGGTCGTAGACGCCGCAGTTGAGGATCGTGCCCACGAGTTGAGTCGGAGACAGGGCCGGATCGATGCCCAAGACGGTGGCGTAGGAGGGATTCGTCGTGATGCCCGCGAGCTCGCTCGCGAGCTGCGCGCCCGCGGAGTCTCCGGCAAGCACGATCTGGTCGGCGTCGACGCCCAGTTCGGCGGCGTGCTCATCGATGTAGGCGAGTGCCTCGTTCAGCTGGAAGACGGCCGTCGGATAGATGGACTCGGGTGCGATCGAGTAGTTGAGCCCGATCGTCGTGTACCCCTCGGCGGCGAGGATCTTCAGGTAGGGAGCGACGTTGCTCTTGTCGCCGGAGATCCACGCGCCGCCGTGGATCCAGACCACCGTCGGGAGCGGGCCGTTCGCGGATTCCGGGCGGAACGCATCCAGTGTCGTCGCGGCGCCGGCCGTGCCGTCGCCGTACTGCACGTCGAGCGTCTCGGCGATTCCGGATGGCGGAACGTAGGGCAGCATCTCGGCCACCGTGTCGCGCCCGCCCTTCTCGAAGACGGCTCGGATGAGCATGCTCGACGCCCACGGCGAGGCCGAGGTGATGATCGAGATCACCAGCGCCACCGCGAGCACGGCGCTGAGCACCGTGATCGTTCGTCGCGCTCGCCGAGAGAGCCGACGCGGCGTGCCCCAGGTGGGCGAGTCCGTGTGCGTGTGCCTGGTCATGATCCCCCGATCCGCGATCAGTCTGACAGCACAGGCGTCGCACGACAACACACTGTGTGTCGCACCGCAGGGTCTATCTGCGTCTGGCCGCCCCGATGCCGACCGCGCACAGCGCGACGACGAATGCGATGAACACGATGGCGGCCGCGTAGACCTCGCCGGATTCGTCGAGATGCATCGGATGCCTTTCGATAGGTCGTGCCCGAGCCGGTGCAGCGGTTCCAGTCTCGCCCCACACCGGTGAATACGCGAAGAACGCGAGGCGTACGCGACTCGAACCCTGCGCGAGGGTGCGGTGCGACCCTTCGCCGGTTTACGCTCTGTTCGGGGGTAACAAGCTATGAGTGATGTCGCTGCGGGTTGGTACGACGATGGATCCGGGGGAAAGCGCTGGTGGGATGGCCGAGCGTGGACCGCTCGCCAGGCCGACATGCCGAAGCCGACCGCCTCGTACACCCCGAAGCCCAAGTGGCCCGAGGGCACCCGCTGGGCTGCCGTGGGCAATCCCATCTCGAAGGTCGGCGGTGGCCGCTACCTGCTGATCCACGACCACCTCTTCGTGCACATCGGTGATGCGGCCCGCACACTGCACGACATCGCGGTGATCGATATCGCCGAGATCGACGTGGTGCAGAGCACCCTGCAGAAGACCCGCGGGCTCGCGACCATCAGGGTCACGGTCGGCCACGGCGACGACTCCAACCAGCTGATGCTCGACGACGTCAAGGAGTTCCGCGAGGGCGTCGCGGCCATCACCGGGGCCATCGCCGACGCGCGGCTCGCGGCCAACGGCGGGCTGGCATCCACCGAGCCCCAGCCTGTCGTCGAGAAGGCTCCGGATGCCGCGGCGCAGGCTCGCGACTTCATCGCCGAGCTGGGTGCGTTGGCCGCCTACCACCGCGATGGAGTGCTCACCGACGAGGAGTTTGCGGCCGCCAAGCGCAAGCTGCTCGCGCTCTAGCGTCTGCTCGACGGCGACGAGGCATACTCGAACGATGGAGCATTTCGAGGCGGCACCGTACGACGACTGGCAGCACACGAAAGAGACGCTGCACCGCTTCGTGCAGATCGTGGGCAAGGTCAGGCTCGCCGCGAGCGTGCGACGCAACCACTGGTGGAACGTGCCGTTCCATCTCACCGCGTCGGGCATCACGACTCGGCCCATGGGGTACGACCCCACCTTCGCGATCGACTTCGATTTCATCGACCACCGGGCGATCGTGCAGAACACCGACGGCTGCAGGGCCAGCGTCGCGCTCGCAGGGCAGTCGGTCGCCTCGTTCCACGGCGACCTCCTTCAGGCGCTGCGCTTCATCGGCGCGCCGGAAGCCGCCGAGAGCATCGTCGACGCGCATCCATTCGACCTGCCCGACGCTGGCCGTGCGTTCGCCGACGATACCGAGCACGCCGCCTACGACCCGGTGGCGGTGTCGCGCTACTGGCGCGTGCTCAGCGACGTGAACCTGGTGCTCGAGGAGTTCAGTGGCCGATTCTCGGGCAAGACGAGCCCGGTGCACCACTTCTGGCACACCTTCGACATCGCCGCCACGCGGTTCTCTGACGTGGTCGTGCCGCACACGGCCGAGTCCGATCGGGTGACCCGCGAGGCGTACTCCCGCGAGGTCATCAGCGTGGGCTTCTGGTTCGGAGATCCGAGCTACCCGGCTCCGGCCTGGTACGCCTACACCTCGCCCGAGCCCGAGGGGCTGGCCGACGAGCCGCTGCCGGGTTCGGCGCAGTGGCTCGATCGGGGTGCGAGTCATCTGGCCGTTCTGTCGTACGACGCCACTCGGGAGAGTGGAGATCCGCGCGCCGCCGCGCTCGAGTTCTTGCAGGCCGCCTACGAGGCCGGAGCCCGGCGCGCCGGGTGGGACATCGAGCGCTACGCGTGCGTCGATGGTGTCACGGCGGCCATACTCTAAGCACACGCCCCGAGAGCACAGAGGACCTGTCATGACATTCGAACCCCCGGCCGTTCCGCCGTCGTACACGCCGCCGCCACAGTCGCCGGCGCCCCAGGCTCCCGCGTACCAGCAGCAGCAGCCGAGCTATGCGCAGCAGCAGCAGCAGCCGCAGCCGCAGCAGCAGCAACCCCAGCCCCACCACCCCGGCTACCCGCAGCAGCCGGGCCAGAACGCACGGCCACCCCGCGCGAAGAACACCCTGGGCTTCGTCTCCGCGATCCTCGGCGCCTCTGGCTTTCTGCTCGGGTTCATCTTCACGTTCATTCAGCTGGGCATGTACGCGACGAACAGCTCAGGAGCCTACGGTCTGCTCGGCGGAACGCAGTCGGTGCTCGACGCCCTGCTCGGTCTGGGAGCCATCGCACTCGGCGTGCTCGGCTATCTGAAGGGCGGCCCGTCGAAGCTCTTCGCCATCGTCGGAACGACGCTCGGCGTCGCCCTGCTGCTCGGAGTGCTCAACGGCCTGATCTTCACGATCGCGCTGCCGCTCATCTACTGATCCGCCAGACCGCTCCCGCTCCTCGAAAGGACGCCACGTGCAGCTGCCCCAGATCTACCTCGCGATAGAACCCACGGGGCCTGCCCAGTGGAACGCCATCACCTTCGGGCCCCTCTTCCACCAGAATCTGTCGGCCTCGGGAAACGGCCAGGGCGGGTCGGTCGTGCGAGTGGTTCAGCACGGCACGCGCGCTGTGCTGAACGACGATGTCGACGTCTCGATCGAATTCGGCATGGATGCGGCGGCCATCCAGATCGACGCGCTGCTCGACTGGGTGAAGCCCGCCAATTTCGAGTACGACAACGCACGCCCGTTCTTCGTCGACCTCTTCTACCGGGGCGAACTCGTCGACCGCGTGATCGCCGTATGGATCGACCAGTACAGGGCGGCTCTGCCCCTGCCCTACTCGGTCACGGCAGACGGCGGAGTGAAGGGCGCGGTGCCCACGTGGCACGTGTCCAGGCGCAGCTTCCTGCTGGTGAGACTGATCGACCAGCTGCGCGGCGCGGTCGAGTTCGATCGCTACTTCGCCCTGTCGGGCCTGTCGCTCGACCGCGCATGAGCCGCTTCGAGGGAACGCGGGTCGTCGTCGTCGGGGGTGCCGGGGGCATCGGCGGTCGCATAGCCGAGCGCTTCGCCGAGGAGGGCGCCGACGTCCTTGTGCTCGACCTCCTGCGCGGAGCCGACCCCGCGCTCGGCGGGGCCTCGTCGTCCGGGCCGGGCCGGGGCATCCGGCACTGCGACCTTGTCGATGCGGTGAGCGTCGAGGCGGCCTTCGCGGTGGCTTTCGCGGAACTCGGCGGCATCGACGTGCTGGTGAACAGCGCGGGAATCCTCGCCCGAGGGAGCCTGCTCGACCTGACGCCCGAACGGTGGGACCTGGTGATGGACATCAACGCGCGCGGCACGCTCTTCGCGATGCAGCACGCTGCCCGCGCGATGATCGACCAGGGCGCGGGCGGAACGATCGTGAACATCGCGAGCATGGCGGCCAAGGCCGGCGGCGGCGACGAGGGCGCGTATGCGGCGTCGAAGGCCGCGGTCGTCGGGCTCACCCGTGCGGCCGCTCTCGAATGGGGAGAGCATCTGATCCGGGTCAACGCGCTGCTTCCGGGCTACGTGCTCACCGACATGGGCAAAGACACGCGCACCGACGAAGACGTTGCCACCTGGTCGAAGAAGTCGCCGCTGGGGCGCCTCGGCACACCGGATGACGTGGCCGGGTTCGCCCTGTTCCTCGCGTCGGTCGATGGCGACTACCTCACGGGCCAGTCGTTCAATGTCACCGGTGGGATGATCATGCACTGAGTGACGACGTCGAGTGTGCAGTTGTTGTGCGTGCGATTCGATCGAACCGACAACTTCTGCTCACTCAGGCCTCGGCGGCGCGCTCCAGGAGTGGGCGCAGGCGCAGGGGCATGGTTTCGACCAGCGAGATCGTCGTGTTCGTGCGCACCACGCCCTCGATCGCGAGCATCGCCACGGTGATGCGGCGCAACTCCTCGGTGCTGCGGGCGAGCACCTTGACGAGCAGGTCGGCCTCACCGGTGGTGGAGTGGATCTCGACGACCTCGGGCAGCTCGGCGAGTCCGGCCTCTGCAAGGTGTCCCGTGGCCTGGCTGATCGCGATCGACACGAAGGCGACGAGTGTGTAGCCGAGGGCCGCGGGGTCGACGCGGCGGCTCGGCTCCTTGAGGGCGCCGATGCGTGCGAGCCGCGCGAACCGAGCATGCACCGTGTTGCGGGCGATGCCGAGCGTGCGTGCGAGAGACAGGATCGTGGCATCCGGGTTGTCGTCGAGCGCGAGCAGAAGGCGAGCGTCAAGCGAGTCGAGCGTGTCCATACACGCATTTTGTCACTTCATAGGCTCTGGATGTCTCACAATGCGCAGTCGGATCGGGCTCGGTTGCGCGCATGCCCGATCCGCTGAGAGCATCAGCCCATGACGTCGTCTCCCGTGCTGCCCGCCTCCGCCCTCCCGGCATCCGCGCCGGTGACCCAGGCCTCGCCCGGGCACACGATCGTCGAGGATGTTCTGGCGATCCTCACCGGCACGATCACGACGTCTCTCGGGCTGTTCCTGCTGAAGAGCGCAGGCGCCGTCACCGGCGGAACCGCGGGCCTCTCGCTGCTCATCAGCTACGCGACCGCCCTGCCCTTCCCTGTGCTGCTGCTCGTGGTCAACGCTCCCTTCTTCGTGCTCGCATTCTGGAAGAAGGGTGTCGCGTTCACCGTTCGCACCATCATCACCGTGGGGCTGCTGTCGGTGTTCTCCGCCATCATCCCGACGCTCGTGAGCTTCGAGCACATCGACGCGGTCTTCGGCATTCTCGTGGGCAACCTGCTCGCCGGCGTCGGCATGCTCATCCTCTTCAGGCACGGGTCGAGCCTGGGCGGCTTCAATGTGCTTGCGCTGCTGATGCAGGAGAAATTCGGGTGGCGTGCCGGCTACGTGCAGATGGCGCTCGACGTCACGGTGGTGCTCGCGGCGTTCGCGGTGGTCTCGCCGTGGGTGGTGCTGGTGTCGGCCGTGGGTGCCGCTGTGCTGAACGTGGTGCTCGCCCTGAACCACCGCCCGGGCCGCTACGTGGCCGGCTGACTCTCGGGTCCCCGTTCGTCGAGCTTGTCGAGACGGAACCCCTTCGACGGGCTCAGGGCACGGCTGCTTCAGCGCTGCTTTGTCGGATCTGTCACGGTTGGGTGAGGAGTGACCGGAGGTGAGCGCGTGTCGTTTCGTCGACACGGAGTTGGCCCAGAGTGGTCTCTGTCCTGTCGGCGAATTCCCTCACGAAGGTCTCCACCTCGCCAAGCCAGCTCTCAACCTCCTCGTTTGTCCAGGAGGATTGGCGATCCGAGGTCGGATGCGCATGCGGCCCCGCTCCCGCCATGGCCTCGAGAGCTCTGCGAATCAGCTCCGGAAGGATTCGGACGTTGTGCAGCCAGTACTCCGGTGAATCAAGGATCGGTAGACAGGCAGCCCGGAAATCAGCGTTGGACTGGTCCTCTGTTGGAACGAGGCGCACGGGAACTCCGACGGGAGACGTCGAGTCGGGGTCGCCAGCACGCCTCCCCACTTCGTCGGCGTTTCGGAGGTCGACGATCGACGTGAGACCCCACGTCGCCGAGGTCTCGAAGGTTGCGACCTCCATCCCACGTCAGCTCGCGCAGGCGGTGATGCTACAGCCGAGAGCTGGATACGGTTTCTCGTATTACAGGTGGTTTCGGGGGTCCGACGGTGTGTCAGGGGTCGAGTGGCGGCGTGTCTTCAGTTCGTCCTGTTGAACGGATTCCCGCAGGCAAGGCTCAGGGAGCGGGCCGCTCAGCGCTGCGTGTCGGCCGAGGCGAGCAGGCGGATGAGCCGCTGCTGCCCCTCTTCGGCCAGCTCGGCCACGTTGTCACGCGAGGCCAGGAAGTCGGTGAACGAGCGGTAGCCCAGGGGCTTCTCGTTGAACGACGGGTCCATGCGGCGCATCTGGTTCTTGACCGATCCGGTGTTCAGCCACTCGTCGGCATCGCCCTTGGCATGGCCGATCTGCAATGCGCGCACGAGAAGCTCGGTGGCCACCTTCTGCGCGTCCTCGGGCTCGGGCTCCGGCTCTTCGAAGGGGGCGTCCTCGGTGTGCGAGAACATGGGAACGGTGACTCGGCGCGACCGGGCGGGCGCCTTCTTGGGCTCGACCTCGGCCTCGACCGTGTCGTCGGCACCGGAACCGGCCTCGGCGGCCGCAGCCGCAGCATCCACCGTCTTCTTCGAACCGCGCCGCGACGACGACGAACCCGCGGGGGCCACCACCTCGGGCCGCTTCTCGATGCCGGGCAGCGAGTCGTAGTCCTCGAACTCGTCGCAGGCTGCGGCGAGCGAGGTGCTCGTCGAGCCGGCCACGCCGATGCCCACGACGAAACGGCCGAGACGCTTGGCCTTCTGCGCCAGGGCGATGTAGTCGGAGTCGCCCGCCACGATGATCACGTGCGTGAGGTCGGGCAGGCGGAAGAGGTCTTCGACCACGTCGACGGCCAGGCGGATGTCTGCCCCGTTCTTGGTGCCGCGGGTCGTGGTCGTGAAGAGCTGGGTGAGGTCGACGGCGCGCGACATGAGCTGGCGCTGGTAGCTCGCGTTGACCGGAACGGACCAGTCGGCGTAGGCCCGGTTCACGACCGTCGTTCCGAAGCTGGCGGCGAAGTCGATGATCGCGCTGAAGTCGACGGTCGCGGCGGCTAGACGGGCGGCGATCTCCGGGTCGTTGTTCGGGTCGCTCTTGTCGAAGTCGCGGATCCCGTCGCGCTGGAACGCGTTGCGCCCGTGCAGCTGCTGGTAGCGCGAGATGACGATGTTGTCGAAGTCGATGTAGAGGCCGACGCGGGCGTCGACGGGTTCGGTGGTTTCAGCCATGGTGAGCTCCTCGGTCGGCGGAAGACTCAGTAGCGATCCGGTGTGGACTTCCAGTCTCCCGCGACCCGAGTGCCCAAGGCAACACGTGTCGCCGGCGGCTGAGAGGTCAGTCGGTCGTCACGAAGATGCAGAACGGATGCCCGGCCGGATCCGCCAACACGACCAGCGCCTCGGCGGGGTCGTCGATGCGGTCGTCGAGAAGGGTCGCGCCGAGGCTCAGGGCCCGGATGTTGTGGGTGCGGAGATCGTCGAGCGTGCGGACGCTGAAATCCAGATGCAGCTGCTGGGGTCTCGGGCCTTCGGGCCAGGTGGCCCTCTCGAGCTTCTCGACCTGCTGGAAGGCGAGCAGTCGTCGCTCGTCTTCGCCGAGCAGCACCAGCCAGTCGGCGCCGGCCGGATCGGGCTCGCCCGCCGGGGGTGCTTCGTCTCCCGGCTGGTAGATGAGGCCGAGAAGCTCGCGGTAGAACTCGGCCAGCTCGCGAGCGTTCTCGGTGTCGAGCACGATCTGACGAAACGCGGGATGGGTCATGGGTCGATTCTCCTCCCGTAGCCGGAGCTTGTGGAAGAGCAGCCTCGGGAGAGAGCGCTTTCATCGGAGGCGCGATAGGCTCTGCACGGCTCAGACGGGGGAGACGAGTAGTACGTGACGCGCGAGAACAGCACTGTGATGCCTGACACCACACCCGAAACCGAGGCGAGCGGACCTCGCACAGTGAGGGCCGACATCCAGGGCCTTCGGGCGCTCGCGGTGGTGGCGGTGATCGTGAACCACGTGATCGGCTGGCCCAGTGGCGGCTTCGCCGGCGTCGACGTGTTCTTCGTGATCTCCGGCTTCCTCATCACCGGTCTGCTGCTGCGCGACCACGAGCAGCACGGCCGCATCTCGCTCTCCGCCTTCTACGCCCGCCGCATCCGCCGCATCGTGCCCGCCGCGCTGACCGTGATCGTGGTGACCGCGGCAGTCGGCTGGTTCCTCTTCAACCGCGCGCGCAGCTTGTCGACGATCTGGGACGGCGTCTCGTCGTTGCTGTTCGTGGCGAACTGGCGCTACACGGCACTCGGCACCGACTACTTCCACGCCACAGACCCGGCCTCGCCACTGCAGCACTACTGGTCGCTGTCGGTGGAGGAGCAGTTCTACCTCGTCTGGCCCTGGCTGGTGATCATCGTGCTCGCCATCGCGGTGAAGCTGCTGCGCTCTCCCGCGCGAGCCCGCGTCGCGCTCGGCGTCGTGATGGCCGCGATCGTTGCGGCATCGTTCCTCTACGCGCTGCAGCAGACGGCATCCAGCCCCACGGCCGCGTACTTCTCGACCTTCTCGCGCGCCTGGGAGTTGGGCGCCGGAGCCCTGCTGGCGATCGCCGCGCCGCTGCTCGCCAAGCTGCCCACGGGCATCCGAATCGTCATTGGATGGCTCGGCCTGCTCGCGCTGCTGTGGTCGTTCGTGCTGGTCACCGATTCGACGCCGTTCCCGGGGCCCGGCGCCGCGCTCGCGGTCGGCGCGACGATGCTCATCATCGCCGGGGGAATCGGTGGGCGTCAGCGCTCCCTCTTCGTGCTCGACAATCCGCTGAGCGTGTACATCGGCAACCTCTCGTACTCGCTCTACCTGTGGCACTTCCCCGTGCTGATCTTCGCGCTGCTGCTCATGCCGGAGCAGACGCCCGTCGTCACGGCGATCATCTTCGGGCTCACCCTCGCCATCTCGATGATCGCGTTCTATCTGATCGAGCAGCCGTTCCACCATTCGCCGCTCCTGCGCCGCTCCGGCTCGCGAGAGAAGAGCCGCGAGGCATGGCAGGCGTGGCGCGACCGCTTCGGAGCGCACGCGATCCTCGCGACGGTGGCCCTGATGGTCGTGGGCGCTGGAGTGGGGCTCGGATCGTTCAGCGTGCTGCGCGACCACACGCCGATGGCCGCTCCCGTCGCGGCCCCGGTACCCGCCGAGAACCCCGAGGTGCAGCTGCAGGCAGACCTCGCCGCCGCCCTCACCGCGACCGCGTGGCCCGACAACCTCTCGCCCTCGATCGATGACGCGATGTCGCAGACGTCGACCAACAACCCGGCCCGGCGCTGCTTCGACATCGGCGACACACCGAACTTCGACGACTGCACCTGGGGCAACCGCAACGCCCCGCAGCACATGTATCTCGTCGGGGATTCGACGGCGATGGCCTACGCGCCGGCGTTCAAGGCGATGGCCGAGGCGAGCGGCGACCAGTGGCAGATCACCACGGTCGGGCTCTATGGATGCCGCTTCACCGACGTGCTCGTGCAGAACGACGGCGACGGGGTCATGGATGCGTGCCCGCAGCGCAAGCAGGACGTGGCCGACCGTATCCGCGCCGACGCGCCCCAGCTGATCGTGATGTCGAACGCCTTCGCCCTGGGCCAATCGAGCAGCCGCCAGCCGCTTTCGACGGGCGACCTCGTCGCATCCACCCTGGCCGAGGCGGCCCAGTACAACGCCGCGGGCCGCGTCGTATACCTCGCGCCGCCGCCCCTGGGCGCTCCCCTCGGGCAGTGCTACTCGCGGGTCTCGAGTCCGATCGACTGCGCCGTGAACGTGGATGCCGCGTGGAACGACTTCGAGGCCGCCTTCGAAGCGGCGGCCCCGGCGACCGGCGACCATGCCGTGAGCTCGCTGCCCTTCAGCTGCGTCGACGGTCAGTGCCCCGCCTTCGCGGGAACCCTGCCCACCAAGTACGACGAGGTGCACATGACGGTGCAGTACTCGGAGCATGTGGCACCTGCGATCCGGTGGGCATTCATCGCCCAGGGCCTGATGTAGTGGTGCATGATCGACAGTGAACGCTGCCGACGACTGAGCGCGACCGAAGGAGAATTCGAATGGTGATCGCCATCGCCGTGATCTCGCTGTTGGGCGTGCTCGTGTGCGCCTCGTGTCTGGTCTACCTGCACATCGCGCCGACCGGACTCAACCCGGTGCGCGACCCCGTGAGCCAGTACGGCATCACCGACTACTTCACCTTCTACCGCGCTGCGGCGCTCTCGCTTGGCGTCGCGTCGCTCACCTTGGCGGTCGCGCTTCTCGAGGCGCTGACCGAGGCGAACGCTGCGGGCATCGTCTTTCTCGTGATCCTCGGTTTCGCCCGGTTGACGATCGGGTGGGTGCCGATGGATGCGCCGGGCGCCCCGCGCACCTCGACCGGCCTGCGGCACAATCTGCTCGCCACGGCGTTCTTCGCGTCGGCCACGGTGGCGGCCTTCCTGTTCACGGGCACGTTCGCCGGTGACCCCGCCCTGTCGGGCATCGCCCCGGCCTCCGGGGTTCTCGCGTGGGCGATGGCGGTGTTCAGCGCGCTGATCCTGCTGACCAGCCTCGTCGGACCCTTGAAGAAGTATTTCGGCCTTGCGGAGCGCCTGCTCTACGTGGCCGTGCTCGCCTGGGTCGCCACGGTCGCGATCGCACTCATCGCCTCCTGAGCAACGACTTTGCGGATCGGATCACCCGCCGAGATGTGAGAAAACGCCCTTCCCGTATGGCCGGAAGGGCGCTTTCTCACAACTCAATCCGCGACTTCGGCCGGATTCGCGCTGAGGGGCGTCACCGTGCGCTCGACCGCGTTCCACAGGCGCATGCCGGTCGCCTCTCCGACGATGTCGTCGCCGAGCAGGCCGAGAGCCTGAGGCAGGTCGTCGAGCCGGATGCGGCGGGCCAGCGTGACATGCGCGACCCACACGCCGGGGTGCGAATGCGCGACGAGGCCCTCCTGCCGCACGGATGCGTGAACAGAGGCCTGCAGCTCGAGCAGTGCGGCCGTGGGCGTGACGAGCCGCGCGAGCACCCGTCGGTCACCGCTGCCGAAGAGCACGGGCGGCCCGATGGTCACGGGCAGCGGAAGAGGTAGCGCGTCGTTCGTGGCGGCGTGGTCGACGAGCTCGAGGGGCGTTCCCACCACAAGGGTGAGATGCGGCCTGTTGCTGTCGGATCTGTGCGCGCCGAGGCTCGAGAAGCCGGCGCGTTCCAGCGCATCCCATTCGCCCCTGATCGCCTTGTCGATCGTGTCGTCGAAGGTGAGGTCGATGCTGGAGAGCGCCGTCACGACTCAGACCCGGGGCAGGAGTTCCTGCAGGAGAGACTCGACGCGCGACCTGATGGAGTCGCGGATCTCACGAACCTCGTCGATGCCCTTGCCCGACGGGTCGACGAGCTCCCAGTCCTCGTAGCGCTTGCCGGGGAAGATGGGGCAGACGTCGCCGCAGCCCATCGTGATCACGACGTCGGAGTCGCGGACGGCCTCGGTGGTCATGAGCTGGGGCACCTCGTGCGAGATGTCGATACCCTCTTCGGCCATGGCCTGGATGGCGACGGGGTTGATCTGCGGCCCGGGCTCCGAGCCGCCGGAGCGCACCGTGACGGCGCCCTTCGACAGGGCGGTCATGTAGCCCGCGGCCATCTGGGAGCGGCCCGCGTTGTGGATGCAGACGAAGAGAACGGTGGGTGCGTCGGTCATGGGATCACGGTACCCGAGCCGTGTGAACGCAACACCGAGAACGGTACTTCGCGTTCCAATTCGGCTTGTATTGTTTACTCGCCGACGACGGTCATCTCATTAGACTGGCGCGCATGTCGATCGTGTTCTCCGTCGTTCTGTTCGCGCTTCTGATCGGTGCTCTCGTCGACATCATCCTGCGCAGCGACGAGCAGGTGAAGCATCTGCCCAAGATCGTGTGGGTTCTGCTGGTCATCTTCCTGCCGCTCATCGGCAGCATCCTGTGGTTCACGATCGGGCGCGAGTACAACCAGCGGGTCGACCTGGGTTCGTTCGGCGATCCGCGTCGCCGTGAGAAGGCGTCGCGCACGGCATCCGCCGCGCCCACGATGCGGGCGAAGACCACAGAAGAAGAGCTGGCCGACCTCGATCGCGAGATCGAGTTCTACAAGCAGCAGGATCGCATCCGCCGGCTCGAGGCCGAGCTCGACGAGCGGCGTGGCACGCAGGAGTAGTTCCGCACGGAGGCGTCCTCGCACTGAGGTGCGGAGAATGGTCGCTTCGTCTGGCGTTGATGCGACACTTTCCCGCCCCTGAGTGAGCTGCCCGCGCGGAATGATGGGGTGGTGCGCGTCCTCGAGAGTCCCCGTCTTGTGATTCGCTGAGTCCTGGCAGCGGGCAAGCGGCGCCGGTTGGGTTCACCGAGCGCGGCATATGGCATGAGTTCTACGACGCCGACTACATCGTGTTCGAGAAGGCGCTCGTCTAAAGCTGCCGCATCTCGACCAATCCGATCTGGCGGGGGTGGCGAACTATATGTGTCCGCAACAACTCCCCAGCAAAAGGAACTCACATCATGCGCTCCATCGCCAAGACCTCGATCAGCCTCGCGGCTGCCGGTCTCCTCGCTTTCTCGCTCGCCGCCTGCTCCACGACGTCTGAGACCACGGAGTCGACGTCGTCGTCGCCGTCGTCCTCTGCCGAGTCCACCCCGACGCCGGTCGCGTCGATCCCCGAG
>NZ_LMLX01000005.1:0-543049 GCF_001422695.1 Agreia sp. Leaf244
GTCGTACAACAGTGGTGCGCACCTGAACCGTCGTACAACAGTGGTGCGCACCTGAACCCGGCCGTGACCCTGGGTCTGGTCGCGAATGGCGCGACCGAGTTCGGTTCCGGTGTACCCGTGAACATCGYGTCGATCCTCACCTACATCGCAGCKCAGCTGCTGGGTGCGATCATCGGTGCCGTGTTCGTGTGGCTCGCGTACAAGCAGCACTTCGACGAGGAACCCGACGCGGCGAACAAGCTCGGCGTGTTCTCGACGGGACCGGCGATCCGCTCCTACGGCTGGAACCTGGTCACGGAGATCATCGGAACGTTCGTGCTGGTGTTCGTGGTCATCGGTTTCGGCGGCGGACGTCAGGGCGAGGGCGGGCTTGCGGCGCTGGGTGCTCTTCCCGTGGCGATCCTCGTGATCGCGATCGGCGCATCCCTCGGTGGCCCGACCGGGTACGCCATCAACCCGGCCCGTGACCTCGGCCCCCGCATCGCGCACGCGCTTCTCCCGATCAAGGGCAAGGGGTCCTCCGACTGGTCCTACTCCTGGGTCCCCGTCGTCGGCCCCATCATCGGAGGCGTCCTCGCCGGCCTCGCCGCCGTGCCGCTTCTCCCCCCCATCCTCACGTAACCGGCCGTCTCGGCCGAAGCAGAACACATAACGAAGGAGTTAGTCATGAGCAAATACGTCATTGCGATCGATCAGGGAACCACGAGTTCCCGCGCGATCATCTTCAACCACGAGGGCGGAATCGTCTCGACCGGTCAGAAGGAGCACGAGCAGATCTTCCCGAAGGCGGGCTGGGTCGAGCACAACCCGAAGGAGATCTGGGACAACGTCCGCGAGGTCATCGGCCAGGCCCTCTCGAAGGCCAACCTGACGCGCCACGACATCGTCGCGGTCGGCATCACCAATCAGCGCGAGACCGCCGTGGTCTGGGACAAGAACACCGGCGAGCCCGTCTACAACGCCATCGTCTGGCAGGACACCCGCACCCAGTCCATCGTCGACCGACTGTCGGCAGACGGCGGCGGAGACCGCTTCAAGGACACCGTGGGTCTTCCCCTGTCGACGTACTTCGCCGGCACGAAGATCGTGTGGATCCTCGAGAACGTCGAGGGCGCCCGCGAGCGCGCCGAGGCCGGCGACCTCATCTTCGGAACGACCGACACGTGGGTTCTCTGGAACCTGACCGGCGGCGTCAACGGGGGAGTGCACGCGACCGACGTCACCAACGCCAGCCGCACGCTGTTCCTCGACCTCAAGACCCTCGAGTGGGACGACGAGATCCTCAAGGCGTTCGACGTTCCCAAGTCGATGCTCCCCGAGGTGCGCTCGTCCTCCGAGGTCTACGGCACCGTGTCCGACTCGAGTCTGCTGCGCGAGGTTCCCGTCGCGGGAATTCTGGGCGACCAGCAGGCCGCCACGTTCGGCCAGGCCGCCTTCGACAAGGGCGAGGCGAAGAACACCTACGGCACCGGCAACTTCTTGATCTTCAACACCGGAACCGACATCGTCAAAAGCGAGAACGGCCTCCTCACCACCATCGGCTACAAGCTCGGCGACGGCGAGACCCACTACGCCCTCGAAGGCTCCATCGCCGTCACCGGCTCCCTCGTGCAGTGGCTGCGCGACAATCTGGGCATCATCCAGAGCGCTCCCGACATCGAGGTCCTTGCGAAGACGGTCGACGACAACGGCGGCGCCTACTTCGTGCCGGCGTTCTCGGGCCTGTTCGCCCCGCACTGGCGATCGGATGCCCGTGGTGCACTGGTCGGACTGACCCGGTTCGTGAACAAGGGCCACATCGCCCGCGCAGCGCTGGAGTCCATCGCGTTCCAGACGCGCGAGGTGCTCGACGCGGTCAACGCCGACTCCGGCGTGCCGCTCACCGAGCTCAAGGTCGACGGCGGAGCCACGGCCAACGACACCCTGCTGCAGTTCCAGGCCGACATCCTGAACGTGCCCGTCGTGCGCCCGGTGGTCGCCGAGACCACGGCCCTCGGTGCCGCCTACGCGGCCGGCCTCGCCGTGGGCTACTGGGACAACCTCGACGACCTGCGCAAGAACTGGCAGGAAGACCAGCGTTGGACTCCCAACATGGACGACGCCGAGCGCGAGCGCCTCTACCGCAACTGGAAGAAGGCCGTCACGAAGACCCTCGACTGGGTCGACGAGGACGTCATCGAGTAACCACGGCTCGACAGCTCAGGCCGTTCCCTGAGCCCGTCGAAGGGCATCCCTTCGACAGGCTCAGGGAACGACTTTGTTAAGGGGGGGGAACGAGTCCGTTAACGGGGGAACGAGTTCGCTAGAGGGCGAAGATCGTCCAGCCGGCGGTGTGCTCCTCGCCGGGATCGAGCACGACGAGGTCTGTGCCCGTGTTGAACGCGTCGGGCGGGCACGTCATCGGCTCGACCGCGAGGCCGAGCCTGCTGATCGACGGCTCCGGCTGGTCGGCCGTGTGGATCTGAACCCACTGGCACTCCGTTCCCCAGCTGATGCCGACGCCCGACGAGCCGTCATGGGTGGTGACCCGCACGGTGGCGAGACCCGAGGCATCCCGCTCGAGCTCGGTGAATGCGTGGTCGATGAACGTCGAGTCGATGGGCCGGGATGCGACGAAGTCGAATGCCCCGTCGTCTTCGAGCTCGACGTCGGCCAGGTCGACGGGAATCAGGCGGTCGGGCGTGACGGTGAGAACGGCACGGGCGGGCAGCTCGAGCGACCAGTCGTCGACGCGGCCCGGTCCCGCGACGAGATACGGATGCGGGCCGGTTCCGTAAGGCGCGGCAGCGCGGCCCGAGTTCGTCGCGCGGATGGTCGTCGACAAGCCGTCGGCCGTGAGCTCGTAGCGAGCGATCAGGTCAATGCGGAACGGGTAACCCGACTGCGCCTCGACGCGGAACGCCAGTTCGACGAACGCCTCGCCGGCCTCCACGAGCGACCACTCCTGCCAGGCGGCAAGGCCGTGCAGCGCGTGGCCTCGCTTCGGCTCGGTGAGTGCCAGCTCGTACTCGGTGCCGTGGAAGGTGTATCGGCCGTCGACCACGCGGTTCGGCCAGGGGGCGAGCACGGCGCCGCGGAACGCAGGACGCACCTCGTCGGCATCGAACGGAACGACGAGGTCGCGGCCCCGGTATCGCAGCGTTCGCAGGCTGGCACCCACTCCCGCAATGTCTGCGGTGTAGTCGCCGAAGGTCAGTGTGTATTCGGTTCCGGACAGCGGGACGTCGGACCGGGTGGAGGCAGTGTTCATAGTGCCTCCACCGTAGCGGCTCGGGCTCAGCCCAGGTGAACCGCGTCGGGCACGTTCATCAGCTCGTCCTTCGACGGGCGCACGAGGAAGAACGAGATCGGCGCGGCCAGCAGAATGAGCCCCGCAGCCCAGAGGAACGCGGTGGAGTAGCCGCTCACGAAGGCCTCGAGCTGTGCCGTCTCAGATGGCGGATTCGCGGCCAGGTACGCGGAGATCGCCGCGGTGTAGAGCGCCGTGAACAGGGCCGTTCCGATCGATCCGCCGATCTGCTGGGTCGCCGACACGGCCGCGCTGGCGACACCGGCGTCGTGCTCGTCGATGCCGGAGAGCGCCACGTTCTGCAGCGGAACGAAGATGCAGGCGAGTCCGATACCGAGCAGGATGACGCCGGGCAGCACCTGGACGACATAGTCGCCCTCGACCGTGATGAACGACAGCCAGCCGAGGCCGGCCGCGGCGATGACCGGGCCGACCGTCATCGGAATGCGCACGCCGATCACGGGGAGGAACCTCGACAGAACGGTGGCGCCGATCATGATGGTGAACGTCATGGGCAGCGAGGCGAGTCCGGACTGCAGGGGAGAGAAGCCGAGAACGATCTGGAAGTAGAACGTGAGGAAGAGCAGGCCGCCGAGAAGCGCCGCCCCGGTGAGGAGTGATACGAGGAACGCCCCGCCGCGAACGCGGTTGAGGATGACGCGCAGGGGAAGCAGCGGGTTGGACGCCCGCGATTCGACCCAGACGAAGGCGGCGAGCAGAACGACGCCGAGGGCGAGGAAGCCGATGGTCTCCCAGCGGCCCCATCCGTTCTCGGCCTGCGAGAAGCCGTAGACGAGCGATGCGAGACCGCCCACGACCAGCACGGTTCCGGGCAGGTCGTAGCGGGTGTTGCCGTGTGCGCGGCTCTCGCGGATCAGGGGGAAGCCGGCGACGATCGCGATCACGGCGATCGGTACGTTGACCAGCAGGCACCAGCCCCAGCTCGCGTACTCGGTGAGCACGCCGCCGAGCAGCAGGCCTACGGCCGCGCCGCCTCCACCGATCGCACCGTAGACGGCGAAGGCCTTGATGCGGTCTTTGCCGTTGGGGAAGGTGATCGTGAGGATGGCGAGGGAGGCGGGGGCGAGCAGCGCTGCGAATGCGCCCTGCAGGCCGCGGGCGATCAGCAGCTGCTCGGTCGTCGCGGCGAATCCACCGATTCCCGAGGCAATGGCGAAGCCGACCATGCCGAGCATGAACGAGCGCTTGCGGCCCCAGTAGTCGGCGATGCGTCCGCCGAGCAGCAGGAGCGATCCGAAAGCGAGCGCATAGATCGTGACGACCCACGTTCGGTCTCCATCGCTCATGCCGAGCTCGACCTGCGCGTCGGGAAGGGCGATGTTCACGATCGTTCCGTCGAGCACGACCATGAGCTGCGCGAGTGCGAGGACGGCGAGCAGCCACCACCTGCGGGGGTGTGCGGCGTGATCGTGGACGGCCTCGGTCGAGGCGGTGGAGGGGGACGTCATAAAGAAGCGGGATCCTATTCGTACGAACTGGTTGGTTGGCTTAGCTATGCTATACCCATGAGAAGCGACGGCGAGGCGACCAGACAGCGAATTCTCGATGCCGCGCGCACGGAGTTCGCCGACTTCGGACTCGCGGGGGCGCGAGTCGACCGGATCGCCGCGGCGGCCAGCGCGAGCAAGGAGCGGCTGTACGCCTACTTCGGCGACAAAAAGGCCCTGTTCCAGGTGGTGCTGCAGTTGAATCAGCGCGAAGTCGCCGAGGCGAATCCGATCGATGTCGATGACCTGCCGGGCTTCGTGGGCGGGGTATTCGATCACACGATCTCGCACCCCGAGCACATACGCATGCTGCACTGGGCGCGACTGGAGGGTGTGTCTCCGTCGCTCTCCGACGATGACAGCTCTCGCCTCTTCCCCGAGCGGCAGCTGATCCTCGATGCACAGGCGGATGGAAAACTCGATGACGAGTGGGAGCCCGAGGATCTCATCACGATGCTCTTCGGACTCGCCTTCGCCTGGGCGAGTGCGCCGAGCACCTTCTCCGGTCCCGGCGACGCACGATCGACCGCCGTCACCGCGCGGAGACGGGCCTCAGCGGTTCGGGCAGCGCAGAAGCTGGTGCAGCCTTCTACGACACCCCGAAATGCCGATCGAGCGAGAAGTTGAAGACCCCCGAGTCGAACGAGTTGTACGCCTCGTAGTCGAGAACCTCGTAGAGCCTGGCGCGGGTCTGCATCTCGGGCAGCATCGAGGTCAGCGACCCCTCCCGCGTGATCGTGTCGAGCCCCCTCTCGGCCGCGCCCATGGCGAGCCGGAGCAGCGAGACGGGGAAGATCACCAGGTTGAGGCCGACGTCGGCGAGCTGCTGCGTGGTGAAGAGCTCGCTCTTGCCGAACTCGGTCATGTTCGCGAGGATTGGCACGTCGACGGCGGCGCGGACGGCCTCGAACTCCTCGAGCGAGGCCATGGCCTCCGGGAAGATCGCGTCCGCTCCCGCGTCGACGAGAGCCTTGGCGCGATCGACCGCGGCCTGCAGACCGTCGACCCCACGCGCATCCGTTCGGGCCATGATGAGGAAGTTCGGGTCGCGGCGCGCCTCGACGGCGGCCTTGATGCGTTTGAGGGCGGTATCGAGGTCGACGACCTGCTTGCCGTCGAGGTGACCGCAGCGCTTCGGGTTGACCTGGTCTTCGAGGTGGAGCCCTGCGACGCCGGCGTCTTCGAGCGTCTGGATGGTGCGGGCCACGTTCATGGGCTCGCCGAATCCGGTGTCGGCGTCGACGAGTGACGGCAGATCGGTCATGCGGGCGATCTGCTGGGAGCGGCCGGCGACCTCCGTGAGGGTGGTCAGCCCGATGTCGGGGAGGCCGAGGTCGGCGGAGAGCACGGCGCCCGAGATGTAGACCCCGTCCATGCCCTTTTCCTGGATCAGCTTCGCCGACAGGGGATTGAACGCGCCGGGGAAGAGCTGCAGCCTGCCGCTCGAGAGTCCCGCGCGGAGGGCGATGCGCTTGTCGGCCGCGGTGGTGGGGGCGTAGAGCATCAGAAGAGTCCCTTCGGGGTCGTGACGCCGTCGAACAGGCCGGGCCTCGCCGTGATCGTGAGCCCCCCCAGTTCATCGGCACCGAGTTCGGGCAGTCGCGCCGCGACCGAGAGGAAGCGCTCGATCTCGGCCTGCTCGAGCACGCCGTCGGCCAGGGTGCGGAATTTCGCGACGTACTGCTCGCGGGCGAAGGGACGAGCGCCGAGCGGGTGCGCGTCGGCGACGGCGATCTGGTCGGTGATGACCGTGCCGTCGGTGAGCAAGATCTCGACCCGGCCTCCGAACGCCTTCTCCTGCGGGTCGATCGAGTGGTACCGCCTCGTCCACTCCGAGTCCTCGACCGTGCGCACGGTCTTCCAGAGGCGCACGGTGTCCTCCCGGCCGGCCCGCTCCGGCGTGTAGGAGTCGACGTGGTGCCAGGCCCCGTCCTGCAGGGCCACCGTGAAGATGTAGGGGATCGAGTGGTCGAGGGTCTCCCGCGACGCGGTCGGGTCGTACTTCTGCGGGTCGCCGGCACCCGAGCCGATCACGAAGTGCGTGTGGTGGCTGGTGTGGATCGTGATGCTGCCGATCCGCTCGGGGTGCTCGACAAGAACCGGATGCTCGTTGTGCAGTCTGCGCGCCAGGTCGATCCAGGCCTGGGCCTGGTACTCGGCCGAGTGCTCCTTCGTGTAGGTGTCGAGGATTCCGCGCTTCCATTCGCCGGCGACGGGCAGCGGCACCTCGTAGGCGGCGTCGGGGCCGTCGAGCAGCCACGCGATCACCCCGTCTTCGCCCTCGTAGATGGGTGTCGGGCTGGTCTCGCCGCGCATGGCCCGGTCGACAGCCTCGACGGCCATCTTGCCGGCGAAGGCCGGCGCGTGGGCCTTCCATGACGAGATCTCGCCCTTGCGGGACTGCCGCGTCGCGGTGGTGGTGTGCAGCGCCTGGCCGACGGCCTGGAAGATCGTCTCGACGTCGAGACCCAGGAGGGTGCCGATGCCGGCCGCGGCCGACGGGCCGAGGTGCGCCACGTGGTCGATCTTGTGGGCGTGCAGGCTGATGGCGCGGACGAGATCGACCTGGATCTCGTAGCCGGTGGCGATGCCGCGCACCAGTTGCGCGCCGGTGCGACCGGCGTGCTGCGCCACGGCCAGGATCGGCGGGATGTTGTCGCCGGGGTGGGAGTACTCGGCCGCGAGGAACGTGTCGTGGAAGTCGAGCTCGCGAACGGCGACGCCGTTGGCCCAGGCCGCCCACTCGGGCGAGAATCGCGCATCCGATGCCAGGCCGAACACCGTCGAGCCGGGGGAGTAGGGGTGGCGTTCGGCCTGCGAGCGCGCCGACACGACCGGCCTGCGCGTGAGCGAGGCCGCGGCGACCGCGGCGTTGTCGATCACCCGGTTGATGATCATCTCGGTGACATCGGCGTCGACCGCCACCGGGTCGGCGGCGACCTCGGCGATGGCGTGCGCGAGCTGGTCTGCGCGCTCCAGGGAATCGGAACTGGGGTGGACGCGAACGGAGTGGAGCTTCACGGGGTGCGATGTCCTTTCGAGAAAACGGCGCGGCCGTGCGGCGGCTACAAACAGGCTAGGCCACCCTCCCTGCCGTCGAGTCTCCTCAGCGGCGGTAGACGCGCACCTCCCACGGCTCGAGGGTCGTGTCGTTCCATTCCGCGTAGTTGCCGATCGGGTGCTCGCCGGCATCGGCGGTCAACCCCGCGGGCAGGTTGAGCGGCTCGCCCGACCAGTTGCCCACAACGAGAAGCCGGTCGTCGCCGCGGGTGCGTGTGAATGCGTAGAGCGTCGGATGCTCGGGCTCGAGCAGGGCGAATTCGCCCAGCGCCACAACCGGCAGCTCGTGCCGCAGCGCGATGAGGCGCCGGTAGTAGTCGAAGATCGACCTGTCGCCGGCCTCCCGGTCCGTCTCGACGTTGATCCGGTCGGCATTGCCGGTGACCTCGATCCAGGGGCGTCCCGTGGTGAATCCGGCCTCCGCTCCCGGAGTCCACTGCACGGGGGTGCGGACGTTGTCGCGACTGCGGAACGCCAGCTGCTCGAGCACAGTGGCCGGGTCGGCGCCGGCGGCGACGACCTCGGCGTAGTGGTTCACGCTCTCGATGTCCTCGTACTGCTCGATGGCGGTGAAGCCTGCGTTCGTCATGCCGATCTCGTCGCCCTGGTAGATGTAGGGCGTTCCGCGGTGCAGGTGCAGGATCGTCGCCAGCAGCGTCGCGGACTCGTAGCGGTACCGTCCGTCGTCTCCGAAGCGGGACACGGAGCGCGGCTGGTCGTGGTTGCCGAAGTAGAGGCTGTTCCAGCCCGTCGACGCGAGGCCCGTCTGCCACCGGGCGAGAGACCGCTTGAGGGCGAGGAGATCGAACGGGAGGTTGTCGAACTTGCTCGTCTCGCTGTGGTCGAGCCCGACGTGCTCGAACTGGAACACCATGTCGAGCTCCTTCCTGTCGGCCCCGGTGAAGAGGGCGGCGTCGTCGACGGTGACGCCGGGCATCTCTCCCACCGTGATCAGCTCGGCGTCGCGGCCCGCGAACACCCGCCGGTGCATCTCCTGCAGGTACTCGTGGATCTGCGGCCCCATCGTCGGGCGGAGGCTGGTGCCGACCAGCTCCGACTCCGTCTTGGCGATGAAGTTGATCACGTCCATGCGGAAGCCGTCGACGCCGCGGTCGAGCCAGCGGTTCATCATTGCGAACACGGCGTCGCGCACCTCGGGGTTCTGCCAGTTGAGGTCGGGCTGCTTCGCGGCGAAGAGGTGGAGGTAGTACTGGCCCGTCTGCGGGTCGAGATCCCAGGCCGGACCGCTGAAGGCGCTCGTCCAGCCGTTGGGCTCCGCTCCGTCCTGCCCATCACGCCAGATGTACCAGTCGCGCTTCGGGTTGTCACGCGACGAACGCGACTCGACGAACCAGGGATGCTCGTCGCTGGTGTGGTTGACCACGAGGTCCATCACCAGCTTCATGCCGCGCTCGTGCACCTCGGCCAGCAGCAGGTCGAACTCCGCCAGCGTGCCGAAGAGCGGGTCGATGTCCTCATAGTCGCTGATGTCGTAGCCGTTGTCGGCCTGGGGCGAGCGATAGATCGGCGACAGCCAGATCACGTCGACGCCGAGCTCGGCGAGATGGTCGAGCTTCGAGCGGATCCCGCCCAGGTCGCCGACGCCGTCGCCGTTCGAATCGGCGAAGCTGCGCGGATAGATCTGGTAGACAACGGCGCGGGTCCACCAGGCGGTCGATTCGGGTGCAGTCTCTGTCATGGTCACTTGACCGATCCCCTCATCACGCCGGACACGACCCACTTCTGCGCGGTCACGTAGACCACGAGGAGGGGCGCCAGCGCCATCAGGTACGACGCGAAGGCGACGGTGTAGTTGGTGTTGAACTGTCCCTGGAAGACGAACTGGGCCAGCGGCAGGGTTCGCGCTGACGGATCCGACAGGATCACGAGCGGCAGGAGGAAGTCGTTCCACGCCCAGACGCAGGTCAGGATGCCGACGGTCGCGTTCATCGGGGTCAGCAACGGGAAGACGACCTTCCAGAAGACGCCCCAGGTGCTCGCGCCGTCCATACGCGCGGCCTCCTCCAGCTCGATCGGAATCGACTGGATGTAGGCCACGAAGATGAAGATGTTGAACGACAGCCCGTAGACCGTGTACAGCAGGATCAGACCGACGGGGGTGTCGAGGCCGAGCAGCGCGGTCTCCTTCACCACGGGGAGCATGATGATCGGGAACGGCACGAAGATCGCCGCGAGGAAGTAGAAGTACAGCCCCTTGAAGAACTTCTTGTGCATGTTGCGCGCGATGGCGTAGGCCACGAGCGAGTTCGTCAGCAAGGTCAGCACGACCGCGCCCACCGTGATGAGCGCCGTGTTCATCAGGGCCTGGGGGAAGTTCGTCAGCTGGTAGGCGTCGGCGAAGTTCTCCCAGCGCACGCTGGTGGGCCACTCGAACCCTGTTCCACCGAGCTGGTCGGGTGACTTCAGCGCCGTGACGATCGTGAAGTAGAGCGGAATCAGCACGGTCAGCGAGCAGACCGCGATGAGGGCCGTCACCCACCAGTTGGTTCCGCCGTTCACGCTGCTGCGGCGGCGCCGCCGACGCGGGCTCGGGGTGGGCACGGTGCGTAGGGCTTCGGTGCCCTGGATTGCTGCAGTCATCAGTAGCTCGCCTCCCTGCGCTGGAGGAAGCGCAGTTGAATGAATGACACGAGGATGATGACGAAGAGGTACACGACCGCGTTCGCCATCTGGTAGCCGTATTCGCCACCCTGGAAGCCGCCGCGGTAGATCACCATGGCGATGGATTCGGTGCTCGTTCCCGGTCCGCCGTTGGTGAGGGCGATGATCTGGTCGAAGACCTGCAGGAACGACTTGAACGACAGCACCATGTTGATGGTGAAGTAGGCGCCGATGAGCGGGAACGTCAGCGAGCGGAATCGCCGCCAGGCCGACGCACCGTCGATACCGGCAGCCTCGTAGATCTCACCGGGGATCGTCTGGAGCCCCGCGAGGTAGAGGATCACGTTGAACGCGGCCGCCTGCCAGACGGTCGTGATCACGATGCCGATCCAGGCGTAGTTCGGGTCGGCGAGGATGTTCCCCGACAGCCCGGAGAGCCCGAGGCTCTCGAAGATGGCCGGGAACGAGTTCGCGAACAGGTAGTTGAAGACGTAGCCGATGATCAGGATGGCGAGTACGTACGGAATGAAGAACACACCGCGGAAGGCGGTCTTGAACTTGATCCGGGCGTTCAGGCCGAGCGCGATCGCCAGGGCGATCACGTTCACGAGAACGGTCGAGACGATGGCGAAACCGAAGGTGAACCCGTAGGAGTTCAGCACGCGGCTGTCCTGGAACAGGTTGATGTAGTTCGACAGGCCCACGAGGTCCCACGTGCCGTAGCCCGCGTAGTTCGTGAGGCTGAAGAACATTCCGGTGAGCACGGGGATGGTGTGCAGGCCGAAGAAGATCACGACGGCGGGAACGACCATCCAGAAGAAGGCCCTGGGGGTCCGTTCGATCCGGCGCCTGGCCGGTGTGCGGGTGGTGCCGGATGCCGTGGGCGCGCTCATGACTTTCCCTTTCGCGAGGTTGCGGTGCGGGCCGCGACCTTGCTCCACTCGGAGTCGAGGTCTGACAGGAAGCGCTCGGTGTTGCCGGTGAGCACGAGGGTCTGGAGCAGGTTCACGAGCGGGATCGATGCGGGGATCTGGTGATCGATGAAGCCGATGATGCGCCCGTCGGTGAAGTACGGTTCGAGGCCGGCGAGGGCCGGGTCGGAGTTCGGCACGGCGTTCTTGAGAGGTGAGAACGTGCTCTGCGATTCGGAGTAGGCCTGCACGACGTCGGGTGACATGAGGTAGTCCACGAACCTCTGGGCCTCGGCGCGGTGCGGTGTGTCCCGGCCGATCGAGATGCCGACGTCGACGCCGGAGACGACGACGCGAGAGTCCGCGTCGTCGGTGACGGGGTACGGGAACGTGGCGATCTGCGCATCCGGGTTCGTCGCCCGGATCGCGGGGATCGCGTACGAGCCCTGCAGGTACATGGCCGATTCCCCGGCTGCGAACGCGGCGTTGCCGGCGTTGTAGTCGCGGCTGGCGAAGTCGTCCTGGCAGTAGCTGTAGAGCTCGACCTCCTTGTCGATGGCGTCGCCGAAGTCCTTCGAGAACGAGACCGTGTCGAGGTCGGAACCCTCGGCGCGGAGGTCGTCGAAGAAGCCCTCCGGCATGAGCGCGCCGCCCAGGTTCACGAATGCGGGGCCCGCGGTCCAGGCATCCTTCATCGTGCAATAGAAGGGCGTCACTCCGTTCTGCTGGAACGTCTGCGCCGCAGCGATCAGCTCGTCCCAGGTGGTCGGAACCTCGACGCCGTTCTCTGCGAAGATCGCCGGGTTGTAGATGATGCCGGACGCGTTGCTGGCGAACGGCAGGGCGTTGACCTCTGAGCCGTCGCCCTGGTCGCAGCTGCCGAGGTCCTGAACGATCTTCTGCACGGCCGGGTTCACCGTGTCGGCCGACCCCTCGCCGCTGAGATCCGCGAAGACGCAGGCTCGGGCCAGTTCGGCGAAGTTGCCGCTCACGTTGAGCGTCAGCACGTCGGGCACCTTGTTCTTCACGAGCAGGGTTCTGATGGCGGTGTCGGGATCGGGGACAGCGTTCTGCACGACGCGGATGTCGGGGTTCGCGGCCTCGAAGTCGTCGATGATGGCAGCGAAGTCCTTCACCGCCTCGGGCTTGAACTGGAAGAAGTCGAGGGTGACGACGCCGTCGTCGGAGCTCGAGCAGCCGACGAGCGCGGAGCCGGCGAGCACGAGCCCTATTCCTGCGGCCAGTACGCGCCTGATCGGGCGGCCGTTCCTCCTCGAGGAACGAGCGGGTGGTGGATGAAACACGAGAACGCCTCCTTGCGTCGTGCGTAACGCGGTCCGGGGTCAGATCGCGATGAATTCGATCAGCCGAAGCTGTTCGGGAAAGAGAACGGGCGCCTGGATGCCCGTGGTGCGGAGCGCTAGGCCGGTCAGGGCGACGGGATGCTCGGCCCACGCGAGCGCGGACTGTCCCGCTCCACCGAGGGGAGTCGTCGGCGACGCCAGCGAGACCCGGTAGACGCGAGAGTCGTCGAGCCCGGGGAACGCGAGGGGTCCCGGCGGGTAGCTCGTGCTGGTGGTGACCTGCGTGTAGGTGAAGACGGCGTGGGCGCGGTCGATGGACACCACGCCGCGCAGGTCTGCGGATGCGTCGGGCAGGTCGGCGTGCACGGCACGACCGGTGTGCACCAGGTCGCGCAGGCGCTTGTGGGCGGTGACCCACTCACCGAGCTCTACGAGCTCGGCGTCATCGAGCTCGGAGATGTCCCACTCGATGCCGAAGTGTGCGGGAAGCGCGACGCCTGCGCGCAGTGCCAGGTCGTGGCGGCGGCCTGTCGAGTGCGAGTGGGGACCGCTGACGTGCGCTCCCATGAGCTCGTAGGGCACGACGACGTTCGTGTACTTCTGGATGGTCAGGCGTTCGAGCGGGTCGATGCAGTCGCTCGTCCAGATGCGGTCGGTGTGCTCGAGGATTCCCAGGTCTACGCGGGCGCCGCCCGATGCGCAGCTCTCGATCTCGAGACCCGGGTGGCGAGCCTTGAGTTCGTCGAGCAGTCTGTAGAGCGCGAGAACGCCGGCGTGCACCGCCGCGCGGCCGGTGACCGTGCTGCCGGCGTCGAGCAGATCGCGATTGTGATCCCACTTGAGATAGGCGATGTCGTACTCGGTGAGCAGGGAGTCGAGTCGTTCGAGCAGGTAGTCGAAGACCGCGGGGTTCGAGAGGTCGAGAACCTGCTGCTGCCGGCCCTCGACGGGCAGGCTGCCGCCCGTCTGGAGCATCCAGTCGGGGTGCGCGCGAGCGAGGTCGGAGTCGGGATTCACCATCTCGGGCTCGACCCAGAGGCCGAACTGCATGCCCAGCGCGGTCACGTGGTCGACGATCGGTCCGAGGCCCTCCGGCCAGACCGAGTCGTCGACGAACCAGTCGCCAAGGCCGGCCGTGTCGTCGCGTCTGCCGCGGAACCAGCCGTCGTCGAGAACGAAACGTTCGGCGCCGACCCGCGCACCGGCATCCGCAAGCCGTGTCAGCCGGTCGAGATCGTGGTCGAAGTAGACGGCCTCCCACGTGTTGAGGGTCACGGGCCTGGATGCGACGGGATGGTTCGGCCGGGCACGGAGCGATTCGTGGAACCGTGCCGACAACGCGGTGAGACCGTCGCCCCACGAGCCGATCGCATCCGGGGTCGTGTAGCTCTCGCCCGATGCGAGGATCACCTCGCCGTTCGCGAGCAGCTCGCCGGCCTGCACGAGGGCGTGCGCCGCCACGGTGCGCTCCGCGGCGAGGCGCTGGTTGCCGCTCCACGCGAGGTGGACGGCGTGCACCAGTCCGCGCTCGAAACCGAAGCCGGGGGTGCCCGCGGCGATGAAGAGGGTGGAGTCGGCGCCGGGACGCCCGCGGCGGCTGTCGCGCACGTGCCGTCCTGTCGTGAACTCGTGGCGCTGGGGCGAGCGCTCGCGCAGGTGGCGACCTGTGGTGTCGAGGAGCTGCCTGGCTGTGTGTGGCACGGGGAAGGTGGCGACGAGCTGCTCGAGCGCGTAGTCGTCGGCGCCCAGGTTCGTGATCGTGTGGCGCTGGCGCAGCAGGCCGGCCTCATCGACGGAGAGTGTCGCGGTGAGGCGCAGCTGCGCGAGCTCGTCGTCGGCGATGAAGGTCACCGAGGTCGCGCTCAGGTCGTGTACGTCGGCAGCCGCGAAGCGTGGGGAGAAGTCGCGGCCACGGCGCGAACCGATGAGGCCGGGTTCGTTCTGCCAGCCGGCGGATTCGAGCGGGACGATGGTGAGGCGCGCCGGCGTATCGAGCGCCCCGGAGACGCGCTGCGGCCGTGCGGCGACGGCCAGGTCGGCGAGTCGCGATTCTGAGAGGGCCCCGAGGTCGTCGCCCCAGTGGATGATCGCGGGGAATCCCGGCGTGGCGAGGTCGATGACCACGCTCGTGCCCCCGGCTCGGAGGTGGATGACGTCGCTGCGGCTCTGCATGGATAATTTCTACCGCGAAACTAATTACGCTGTCAACTGCGAATTCGTGGGGACTCCGGCCGTGTTCTTCTCGCGCAACTGGCTGATTTCGTTGATAATCGAAACAAATGAACGAGACGATCCGAGAATTCGAGACCAGGGACCCCGCTCGCGAACTCGCGCGCGAAGTGCTGATCCACGGTCCGATCGCGCGCGGCGAGCTCGGGCGCAGGCTCGGGTTGTCGCCCGCGAGCCTCACGCGCCTCAGCCGTCCGTTCCTCGACCACGGCATTCTCGTCGAGGGGCAGGAGCGCCAGGACGGCGCCGTCGGCAGGCCCGTGAAACCCCTCGACGTGAGGGTCGACGCGCAGCGGATGCTCGGGGTCAAGATCACGGGCGAGTACGTCTTCGGCGTCGTCACCGACCTGCGCGCGACCGTTGGGGCGTCGGCGACCACACGACTGGCCGGACACGGCGTCGACGACGTGCTCGACGGCATCCAGAACCTGATCGACGACCTCGACGCCCACGACGTCGCGGCGATCGGCGCCAGTATCGGTGGCAAGGTGACCGGATCGTCGCTCGTCGTGCGCGCGCCGTTCCTCGACTGGCACGACGTCGCCCTCGGCACCGCGATCGAGGAGCGCTTCGGTCGGCCCGCAACCGTCGAGAACGACGTGGTGGCGCTCACGACGGCCGAGCAGTGGTTCGGGCACGCCCGCGGAATCGACAACTTCTCGGTGATCACCATCGGAGCGGGAGTCGGATACGGGCTCGTCGTGCACGGACGCCAGGTGATCACCTCGGATACGGGCCTCGGGCTCGGAGGACATTTTCCCCTCGACAACACCGGCCCGCTCTGCGTCGACGGGCATCGGGGCTGCTCGTCGGCCATGCTCTCGATCGGAAGCATGTGCTCGTCGGCCGGTGTCGGCCTCGGACGATCCGTGGAATACGACGAGCTGCTCGCGCTCGCGGCCGAGGGCAACGCCGTCGCCCGTCAGGTGGTCGACACCTCGGCCCGGGCCCTGGGAAGGCTTATCGCCGCCAGCGCGAACCTCGCCATGGTCGACATCGTGGTGCTCTCGGGGGAGGGCATCGGGCTGCTCGAGGTCGCAGACGGCGTCGTGCGCGCCGCCGTCGAAGCGGATCGCGACCCCGACGCGCTTCCCGTGCAGATCAGACGCACCGACGCGGACTTCACGTCGTGGGCCCGCGGCGCCGCCGCGGTCGCGATCCAGTCGGGCTTCGGCCTCATTCCAAGCGCGGCGGCGCTTCGCTAGGGTGAGGGGATGACCCTCACCTCCGGCCCGGTGCACGAGATCGACCAGGTCGCCGGTCTCGGTGTCGCGATCGCCCAATTCGCCCCCGGCGCAGACAAGGGTGCGAATCTGGCCGCCATCACGCGACTGGCCGAGCGCGCGGCGTCGCGCGGCGCATCCATCGTCGTGTTCCCCGAGTACTCGTCGTACTTCTCCGATCCGTTCGGCGACGGTTTTCTCGAGAACGCCGAACCGCTCGATGGCCCGTTCGTCACGGCGTTGGGCTCCTTGGCCGCCCGCCTGGGCATCCATGTGGTCGCGGGCATGATCGAGACGACAGACGCCGGCGAGCGGTTCTCGAACGCCGTCGTCGCCGTCTCGCCGACGGGCGGGCTCGTGGCCTCGTATCGCAAGCTCCACCTCTACGACGCGTTCGGGTCGCGTGAGAGCGACTTCGTCGAACCGGGCGTCATCGAGGCTCCAGAGACCTTCGCCGTCGGGCCGTTCACCGTGGGCCTGCAGACCTGTTACGACATCCGCTTTCCCGAGGTCTCGAGGCGCCTGGTCGACGCCGGAGCCGACCTCGTGCTCGTGCCCGCCGAGTGGGTCAGGGGAGTGCTGAAGGAACATCACTGGCGCACGCTCGTCACCGCGCGCGCCCTCGAGAACACGATCTATGTCGCCGCGGCCGATCACACGCCGCCGATCGGGGTCGGGGCCAGCCTCGTCGTCGATCCGATGGGAGTGACGATCGCCTCCCTCGCCGAGAACGAGGACGTCGCCGTCGCGTGGATCGACCGGGGTCGCGTCGACGAGGTGCGGCGCGTGAATCCTGCGCTGGCTCTCCGTCGCTTCGGAACGCGAGAGCTGTAGGAGGCGATCGAAGTGGCTGCGGAACGGGAGAGCCTGCAGTTCTCGTCGCGTGAGGAGTTCCGCGACTGGATGCTCGAGAACCAGGATCTCGAGGTCGGCATCTGGCTGATCGTGGCCAAGAAGGGCGCCCCCTTCACGACGGTCACCTATGCCGAGGCGCTCGACGTGGCCCTCGAGTTCGGATGGATCGACGGGCAGTCGCGCTCACGAGACGAGCACACGTCGTTCCGCGGCTTCACGCCGCGCAGGGCTGCCAGCCCGTGGTCGATGCGCAACCGCGTGGCTGCAGAAGCGATGATCGCCGACGGCCGGATGTCGCCCCGAGGCCTGGCCGAGATCGAGCGGGCGAGGGCGGATGGCCGGTGGGACAGGGCCTACGCGGCCTCGACCAATGCGCAGCCGCACCCGGATCTACTCAGCGCCCTCGAGCAGAACCCGGCCGCGAAGGCCTTCTACGCGACCCTCAATGCGCAGAACCGGTTCGCTGTGTACTACCGCATCCATGCGCTGAAGACGGAACAGGGCCGGGCCCTGGCCATCGAGCGCATGGTCGAGAAGCTCGCGCGCGAGGAGAAGCCCGCGGGTTGACGTCAGCGGCTCTCGCGGCCCGCGCGGGCGAGCTGGGCGGCGGCACGCTCGAGCACGTCGACCTTCTTGCAGTAGGCGAATCGCACGAGCGACGAGTACTCGCCCGCGAGCTGTTCGCCGCAGAAGGCGCTGATAGGGATGCCCACCACTCCGGCGAGCTCTGGCAGGTCTCGGCACAATGCTGCCGCATCCTTGTAGCCGAGCGGCGCGGCATCGGCCACCACGAAGTAGCCGGCCTGAGGGGTGAACACCTCGAAGCCCGCCTTGGCGAGACCGGTCGAGAGCAGGTCGCGTTTGCCCTGGAGCGTGCGCGCGATGCCCTCGAAGAAGTCGTCGCCCAGGCCGAGCCCCAGCGCGATCGCGGGCTGGAACGGGGCGCCGTTCACGAAGGTCAGGAACTGCTTGACCGCGAGGATCGCCGTGACCAGCTCGTGCGGCGCGGTCAGCCATCCGATCTTCCAGCCGGTCGTGTTGAACGTCTTGCCGCCCGACGAGATCGTGACCGTGCGCTCCCGTGCGCCAGCGAGCGTCGCCACCGGGATGTGCGGAACGCCGAAGGTGAGGTGCTCGTAGACCTCGTCGGTGACGATGATCGCGTCGTGCTCGTGGGCGAGCTCGACGATCAGTTCGAGGGTCTCGCGCGGCAGCACCGTTCCGGTGGGGTTGTTCGGGTTGTTGATCAGGATGACGCGGGTGCGGTCGGTCACGGCGGCGCGCAGGTCGTCGTGGTCGGGCAGGAATGCCGGCAGTCGCAGGGGAACGGTGCGGTGGATGCCTCGGGCGAGGGCGATCACGGCGCCGTACGCATCGTAGAAGGGCTCGAGGGTGACGACCTCGTCACCGT
This sequence comes from Agreia sp. Leaf244, assembly GCF_001422695.1. Classification (NCBI taxonomy): domain Bacteria; kingdom Bacillati; phylum Actinomycetota; class Actinomycetes; order Micrococcales; family Microbacteriaceae; genus Agreia; species Agreia sp. Leaf244. Next base: position 18,413 of record NZ_LMLX01000005.1, read on the forward strand.
CGTCGACCAGCGCGAGGAGCGTTGCGGCGAGCGCCTCTGTCGCGCCGGCCGTGACAAGGACCTCGCGTTCGGCGTCGACCTCGAGCGCGTAGAACCGCTTCTGGTGCGCGGCGATCGCCTCGCGCAGCACGGGCATGCCGAGCCCTGGCGGGTACTGGTTCAGTCCGTCGCTGATCGCGCGGCGCGCAGCTTCGAGGATCTCGGCCGGGCCGTCCTCATCGGGAAAACCCTGCCCGAGGTTGATCGCGCCCGTCGACGTGGCGAGGGCACTCATCTCGGCGAAGATCGTCGACCGAATCGAGCCGTCGGGCGACAGCAGGCCCGCTCCGCGCGCTGTGCGCTGCCAGGAACCAGAGATAGTCACGAAGATCAAACCTACCGCCAGCCACCATGTGGATAACTTTCCGCGTCACGCGCCGACATCCTCTACGGTGTTCCCATGTTCCGTCAGAAGCGTGCGTTTGTAAGCGCGGTGTGCCTAATTGTGGTTTGCCCACTGATATTCGCTCTTGCCGGATGCGAGGCGAAGACACCTCGAATCTCCTCCTCACCCAAGCCATCAGTCAAGTCAAACGTGGCCGTGACTGATGATGAAGCGGCGCGTTTGGTAGAGAGTGCATACGCGGACTATCTGAGTGTCAGTGATCAGATCTATTCGGAGGGCGGAACGAACGCGAACCGGATCGATGAGGTAGCTCGCGGAGACGCGGCTGAGGAATTCAAGAGCGCTGCGTCCGACTTGTCGGCAAAACAATTCCGCACTCTGGGAAAAACAACTGCTGACTCCGTTCAGATTCAGACCATCGATAGCCACTCCGGCGGAGTCAGTTCAATTACCGCCTACTTATGCAGCGACGTTTCGGCAGTTGATGTGGTCGACGTCGACGGCGCCTCCATGGTGAGTCCCGATCGCAATGCGCGAACGCCGTACCAAATCGTCGTCGAGATTCAAGACTCGAAGGCTCTCATCTCATCAAGGGTCGTTTGGGTCGGAGACAACTTTTGTTAAGGCTGCTGACTTTACTGCTGTTCGGTGGAGTGTCGCTAACTGCTCCTGGAATCGCAACAACTTCGGGGTGCTCTGATATCGACGCCCTGCTGACAGGGTGTGGGGCGGTTTCCGGGGGTGGGGTCGATGTGGGGCTCGGTAGCGCCGAGGGCGGGGGAAGCGGCTCCGGCGGGGGATCGGGCGACGGAGGTAGCGTCGGTTCCGCGGAGGGCGGCTCCGGTGGCTCCGACGGCTCCGGCGAAGGCGCGGTGGAGGTGCCCTGTGCCTCCACGAACGTCGTTCTGTGCTCGGAGATGAGACGTGTCGCTCCGGATGAGCAGACCCCCAGGACGACGACGCCGGTCGTAACGACTCGGGAGATCGCCCATCTGGTTCCCGGGGCCGCCGGCCGGGGAATGGAGCCGAACGGCTGGATGGTCGTGGGGCTCCCGACGAACTTCTATGCCGACGCGGTTCCGAGCGTCGTGTCGACGACCCTGCTCGGGAGCCCGGCCGAGGTTCGATTCACTCCGGTCTCGTTCACGTGGGACCACGGAGACGGCACGTCGACGACGAGCGCGACGGGCGGAGCCCGGTGGGCCTCCCTCGGCGTTGCCGAGTTCTCCGAGACGGCGACAAGCCACGTCTATGACCGGCCAGGCGACTACACGATCACGCTCACGATCCTGTACGCGGCCGAGTACCGCATCGGCGGTGGTGAGTGGCGAGCCCTGGCAGGCACCGTGCCCTCGACGGCACCGCCGATCACCGCGTCGGCCAAGGCCGCGAAGACCATGCTCGTCGCTGACGACTGCGGTCGACGTCGCATATCTCCCGGGTGCTGACGGCGCGGAATACGGTTCCAGCGTCGGCGGTTGCCAACTCCAAGCTTCGCCCGAGCGATACGGCAGTTCGTTTCCAGCCCACGCATAGACAACGTCCAGCTTCGATGGCGATGCTTACTGAGCTTGGAAGGAGCACCCATTGTCTGAGAACACCGACAACCCGATCAACCCGGCGGCAGCCGAGGGCATTGACCGCGACGACACCACGAACACCGGTTCGAGCCCCGCCGCCAGCCAGAACGCCCCCGCCTTCCCCAACTACGCACCCGGCGTCTCCGCAGAGACCCCGCCCACGACATCCGCCCCCGAGGCCACCAACGAACCGCGCACCCCGCAGGTCCCGGAGCGGCAGCAGGCCACCCCGCAGGCAGTGCAGCCGACCGCACCTCAGCCGGCGGCCGTCCAGCCGACCGCACCGCAGCCGACCGCACCTCAGCCCATCGTCGCCCAGCCGTCCGCCGCGCCTCAGCCGGCCGCGACGCAGCCGACCGCGCCTCAGCCGTACAACCCGGCGTACTCTCAGGCCCCGGCACCGCACCAGTCGGCCGCCCCGACCCAGCCGCACCCCCACCAGACGCAGCCGACGCTTGCCTACGCCCCGGCCCAGGGCAACTACGGCAACGGCGCCTTCGGACAGCCGCCGCAGCAGCCCCCCGTCGCCGGCGGCGACACCGCGGGTTCGCGCGCCCCGAAGCGGCGCGGAGGCCCCGTGCTCATCGCCGCACTGGCCATCGCCGCTCTCGTGGGCGGTGGATCGGGCGCAGGCATCAGCGCGTGGGTGATCAGCCAGAACCAGCAGTCCAGCAGCACCACGGCCACCGGTCCGCAGACCATCACAGTCAACAATGCCGACGACGCCTCGCTTGCAACCGCCGTGGCCGCCAAGGCCTCGCCGTCGGTCGTCACGATCTCGGTCAACGACGGGTCGTCGGGCGGCACCGGTTCGGGTGTCATCCTGTCCGACGACGGCTACATCCTCACCAACACCCACGTCGTCACCCTCGATGGCGCGACCGCCACCCCCACCATCCAGGTCACGACCAACGACGGACGTCTCTTCACCGGCACGCTCGTCGGCACCGACCCTGTCGCCGACCTCGCGGTCATCAAGCTCGATAAGGCCAGCGACCTCACCCCGATCACCTGGGGCGACTCGACCAAGCTGAACGTCGGCGACTCCGTTGTGGCGATCGGTGCCCCGCTCGGCCTGTCCGGCACGGTCACCACCGGAATCGTCAGCGCCCTCAACCGCGCGATCACCGTCGCCTCCTCGGCCGCCCCGAAGGGCGACAACACCGACGAGACGGCCCCGGACAGCAACGGCGATTCCGGAGACGGCTCGCAGGACAACCCCTACGACTTCTGGAACTTCGACATCCCGGGCCAGGACGGCTCGCAGTCGCAGGGCCAGGCACAAGCCACGTCGAGCATCTCCCTGGCGGTCATCCAGACGGATGCGGCGATCAACCCGGGCAACTCCGGTGGCGCGCTGCTGAACGACAAGGGCGAGCTCATCGGAATCAACGTGGCCATCGCGAGCGCGGGCTCCACGAGCGCCGACAGCCAGTCCGGCTCGATCGGCGTGGGCTTCTCCATTCCCGCCTCGCTCGCACAGCGCATCGCGGAGGAGATCATCAAGGACGGCTCGGGAAGCCACGGTCTTCTCGGAGCCTCCGTCGGCGACGCCAGCGCGGACCAGGCGCTCGCGAGCGTCACAGCCGGAGCCCTCGTGAAAGAGGTCTCGTCGGGCGGCGCGGCCGAGAAGGCCGGTATCAAGGCCGGTGACGTCATCACCGCGTTCAACGGCATCGCCGTGGCCAGCGCCACCGATCTCACGGCGCAGGTGCGCAGCCTCGCCGCCGGATCCGATGCCAAGCTCACCGTCTACCGAGACGGCAAGAGCCAGGACATCGACGTGACTCTGGGAGAGCTGACCCAGTAGCGCGTCGAGCGACACACGATCCCCGGACGGCCTCGGCCGCCCGGGGATCGCTGCGTGCTCCACGTGGCGACCGATCGATGCCTCGAGACGGCCCTGCGATAGGCTCTATCGGCCAGCGTCGGCGCAGCAGTATCGAATCCCGCGTGCGACACGGCACCCGAACACAACGAGTGGATGCCATGACCCCGAACACCCCCGCGAGCTCCCTGCCCGGCGTCTCCTACGTCATGCCGGTGCTCAACGAGGTGACTCATGTCGAGGCCGCTATCGACAGCCTGCTCGCGCAGGACTACCGCGGCCCCTTCGATGTGATCGTCGCTCTCGGACCGAGCATCGACGGCACCACAGAACTGGTGGAGCGGCTCTCCCGGGTCGACCCGCGCATCCAGGTCATCGACAACCCGACCGGCTCGACCCCCAGCGGACTGAACGTGGCGATCAACGCCTCTCAGAACCCGATCGTGGTGCGGGTCGACGCCCACTCCGTTCTCCCCGCCGACTACACGCGCATCGCGGTCGAGACGATGGCGAGAACGAACGCGGCGAACGTCGGCGGAATCATGCAGGCCGAGGGCACGACGCCGTTCGAGAACGCGGTCGCCACAGCGTACGGCTCCGCGATCGGTCTCGGCGGAGGTCAGCACCACCTCGGAGGCGCCGAGGGCCCAGCAGAGACCGTGTACCTCGGGGTGTTCCGCCGCGAATGGATCCAGCGCGTGGGCCTGTTCAACGAGGAGATCCGCCGCGGCCAGGACTGGGAACTGAACCGGCGCCTGCGCGAGGCGGGGGGAGTCGTCTGGTTCACTCCGAAGCTCACCGTCACCTACCGCCCACGTCCGACGCCCGAGAAGCTCGCCCGGCAGTTCTTCTCCACCGGGCTCTGGCGCGGTGACCTGGCGCGGCGCTTCTTCAGCTCGAACGCACTCAAGTACTTCGTGCCGCCCGTCGCCGTGCTCTCGGTCGTGCTCGGCCTGCTGCTCGGATGCTTCGGCTACTTCGGGCTCGTCGGCAATGCCCAGGGGGCGGCGCTGGTGATCTCATGGATCTTCACCGCCCTGTTCGTCTTTCCGATCCTCTATGTGCTCCTCGTGATCGTGGCCTCGATCGTCGTGACCGCCCGCCGCGGTTTTCGCACGGGTGCCTGGTTTCTCGTAGTCTTGCCGTGCATTCACTTCAGTTGGGGAACGGGCTTCATCCTGGGGTTCCTGAAGCTCACGAGCAACATCACCGCGCACACCGGAAGGTAACCGTGTCACCCACGTCTTCGCGAGGACGACCGTCCTCGATCGCCGAGCTGCGCGCGGTCGCCCAGCCCCCCGAGGTTCGGGGACGCCGCAATGCCGAGCACTGGACCGCGTCGCTCTATCTCCGCAACATCTCTCCCTATCTCACGTGGCTTCTGCTCAAGACGTCGATCTCCGCCAACGGCGTCACCGGCCTGATGATCCTCGTCGGCTGGTCGACCGCGGCCGCGCTGCTGATTCCCGGCATCGGCGGAGCCTCCCTCGCCCTCGTGCTCGGCCAGCTGCAGATGCTCGTCGACTGCTGCGACGGCGAGGTCGCGCGGTGGCGGGGAACGTCGTCGCCCGCCGGGGTTTTCCTCGACAAGGTCGGTCACTACACGACGGAGTCCCTGATCCCGATCGCCCTCGGCATCCGCGCAGCCGGCTTCCCCTTCGACGCTCCGGCCGACTATCTCTGGACGACCCTCGGGTTCGCTCTGGCCCTCGTGATCGTACTGAACAAGGCCCTGAACGACATGGTCCATGTGGCACGCGCGAACGCAGGGCTCAGCAAGCTCGCCGACAAGCAGGGCGAGTCCGAGCCCTCGCAGCGCCTCGTGGCCCGTCTGCGCAGGCTCGCCCGATTCGTGCCGTTCCACCGGCTGTACCACTCCGTCGAGCTGACGATGCTCGCGTTCGCCTTCGCCGTTCTCGGCCTCTTCATCGGCGGGCCGCTGGCCGACCGCATCCTGCTCAGCGCGCTTCTGCCCCTCGCCGTGCTGGCGCTCATCGGCCATTTCGTGGCGATCATGGCGTCGAAGCGGGTGCGCTCATAGCCGACGACGCTCGCGCCACGGTCGGAGTCGTGGTGCTCACCCAGGGCACACGGCCCGACGATCTGCGCCGCGGGCTCGAGTCGATCCTGGCTCAGACGGGGGTGACCCTCGATGTGGTGTGCGTGGGAAACGGATGGGTGCCCACCGGCTTGCCCGAGGGCGTGGCGGCTCTCGCGCTGCCCGAGAACGTCGGCATCCCGGCGGGCCGGAACGCCGGCGTCGGCCAGGTCTCCGGCGAGTTCATCTTCTTCCTCGACGACGACGCGAGCATCCCGTCGCCCACCTTCCTGATCGACGCGATCGAGCTGATCCGAGCTGATCCGCGCATCGGACTGGTGCAGCCCCGGGTCGTCGACCCGACAGGCGTCACGAACCCTCGACGCTGGACCCCGCGCATCCGCAAGGGCGACCCGAGGGTGTCGTCGCCCGTCTTCTCCGTCTGGGAGGGGGCGGTGCTGCTGCCCCGTGCGGTGTTCGACGCCACCGGGGGATGGGCGGCCCCGTTCTTCTACGCCCATGAGGGCATCGAGCTCGCCTGGCGTGTCTGGAACGAGGGACTCGTGACCTGGTACGCGGGCAACCTGGTGGCGAACCACCCCGCGATCGAGCCCACCAGGCACTCCTACTATTTTCGGCTCAACGCGCGCAACCGCGTGTGGCTCGCTAAACGCAATCTGCCCGCGGTTCTCGTGCCGATCTATGTGGGCTCGTGGACCGGCATCCAGATTCTGCGCTGGGCACGGCGACCCGCCCAGCTGCGCGCCTGGTTCGGCGGCTGGATGGCCGGGTGGCGGGAGGATGCCGGCGAACGTCGGCCCATGCGGTGGCGCACGGTGCTCCGGATGACCATGGCCGGCCGGCCGCCGATCGTCTAGTCGCCGTCGCGCCAGCCGAGCCTCGGCGTCTTCATCACGATTGGCTACCGGAACGGCCCTCCGGTCGGGGGCCTTCGCAGACGCTGAGTACCCTTGAATCGTGGGAATTCTTCGTGACGCCAGACTCGGTCTCAAGGTCGGACTCGACCTCCTGAAGTCACGCCGCACGCGGGGCGAACTGGTCCACAAGCTCGCCGGTCGGCCGCCATTCGCCCCGGGCACCTTCGAGATCGCCGTGTACTTCGCCGACGGCGACGTGAACCTCTACCAGCTCCGCCAGTGGTACGAACCACTGGCCGAGCTCGCGAAGACCTGGCCAGTCGTCATTCTCAGTCGCAGCCCGTCGGCAATGAACACGCTTCTCGACGAGTCGCCCGTTCCCGCGGCGTACGTGCGCAAGGTCATCGACCTCGAGAACATGATCGAGGAGCAGCCGCTCAAGATCGTCTTCTATGTGAATCAGAACGCTCGCAACTTCCAGATGATGCGCTACGGGCGCCGCTGGCACGTTTTCATCAACCACGGTGAGAGCGACAAGATGTACATGACCACGAACCAGTTCAAGGCCTACGACTACAGCCTTGTCGCGGGCGAGGCGGCGGTCGCTCGGCTGAACCGTGTTCTGTGGGACTACGACTTCGATAAGCGGGCCATCCGCATCGGACGGCCGCAGGCCGACCACTATTCGGGTCCGGTGCCGTATACGCCCGATGAGCGACGCGTGGTGCTGTACGCGCCGACGTGGGAAGGCGACAGGCCGTCGGCTGCCTACGGCTCGATCGCGACGCACGGGGTCACCCTCGTGTCGCAGTTGCTCGCGACGGGACAGCACAGGGTGATCTACCGGCCCCATCCGCGGAGTGGCGTCGTCGACCCCAGCTATGCCGCGGCGAACCAGCAGATCATCAGAATGATCGCCCAGGCCAATGCCGCAGATCCGAGGGCGCAGCACGTCTTCGACGACGGACCCCAACTCGGATGGCAGCTCGCGGCCGCCGACATGGCGATCGTCGACATCTCGGCCATGGTCTACGACCGTCTCGCCAGCGGAAAGCCGCTCTTCGTCACCAGGCCGGCGAACGCGTTGGCCGAGATCGATTCGAGCGGGTACCTGTTCGAAGCCGAGTGGCTCGACGCCGACGAGTCCGCCGACATCGTGGCTCGGATAGACGCCTTGGAGCACGATCCCGAGGCGGAGGCGCGTCTCGCCTTCTGGGTAGAGCGCTATTTCGGAGACACGACGCCCGGTGCCACGACCCGCAGGTTCCACGAGGCTGTCGACGGACTCATGAGCCAGTGGCAGCGCAACGCCGACCTTCACGCCGACGACGGTCCTGTCGAAGAGCACGCTCCGGTCACTGACGAGTCGCTGTAGCGGCGGCTCAGGTCAGCGGCGCGGATTCAGCGGTCGACGCGGGCGAGGCGCATGCGCACGAGCACGACGGCGACACCGATCACGACGAGCACGACGGCCGCGGCGATGAGCATGGGAACGAACGCCACCCCCGTGTCGGCCAAGGTCGTGCTGACGGGAGTGATCTCCGCCGTCAATCGTGTGAACAGTGCTCTCACCTCGCCTTCTGCCTTCATGTAACGAATCGATAACTTCGTCACAGCTTAGCAGTCGACTCTCAGCGATTCACCATAGAGGTGTGCGAGTCGCGGATACGGCGCAGAATAGAGACCATGATCGACATCGCGGATACCGGCCATCGCTACGAGTTGAGTATCGACGGCGAGGTCGTCGGTCGGTGTTTCTATCGCGACGCAGGGCCGCGCAGGATCTTTCTCCACACCGAGGTCGACGCCCAGCACGCCGGACAGGGGCTGGCGACGAAACTGATCGAATACGCACTCGGCGACTGCCGCACACAGGGGATGCGCATCGTCTCGCGCTGCCCGATGGTCTCTGCGTACCTCGCGAAGCACGACGATTTCGATGACCTCATCGACACGCCCGCCGGAGTCGACAGGCCGACGCGCGGGCAGTGACGTCGGTTGACGCCGCCGAACAGCCTCGGTTAGTGTGTGCAGTCTGCGTCGACCGGCGCGGGCCCCGAGCGCGATGCGCGCCGAAGAGTCGAGAGGACGAGTGTCATGACGATCAACGTCAATTCAATGAAGTCGAACGCACGCTACCTGTCCTCGGCGACCCTCGAGCAGCGTCCGGCAGATCGACTCCAGTCGGAACAGCGCATCACCCTCGTTATGGCACACGTGCTGTAGACGCTTCTCGTCTTCAGCCCCGTGCCTCCTGAGGCGCGGGGCTATTTTTATGCCCTGCGGCCCGGGTATCACCAGCACACCACACAGAGAAATGGATCATGGAAACGCTTTCCAACCGGCTCATCTCGTGGGCGAGCATCCTCGATGAGAAGACCATCGAGCAGGCACGCACCGCGTCGACGATGCCGTTCATCTACCCGCACCTGGCCCTGATGCCCGACGCCCACCTGGGCCTCGGCGCAACGGTCGGTTCGGTCATTCCCACGCTCGGCGCCATCATTCCGGCGGCCGTCGGCGTCGACATCGGCTGCGGCATGATCGCCGTGAAGACCCAGTTCACTCGGCCCCAGCTGACCGGGGCTCTCCGCGAGCTCCGGGAGCAGATCGAGCGGGCCATCCCTCTGTCGGCGGGTCGCTACAACCGCACCGTCGTCGCCACCGCCGAACCGCGTGTGGCACAGCTCGAGGAGCTGGCCGAGGCTGCGGGGTTCGATCCCGCGTCCTACGCCGGGAACTGGCGACTGCAGCTCGGAACGCTCGGGTCAGGCAACCACTTCATCGAGGTCTCGCTCGACGAGCACGACGATGTGTGGCTCTTTCTGCACTCGGGCAGCCGCGGCGTCGGAAACAAGATCGCGCAGAAGCACATCAGGGTCGCCCAGCAGGTCGCCAAGAAATACTGGATCGACCTGCCGCATGCTGATCTCGCCTACCTCGTGGAGGGAACCCCGGAGTTCGACCGCTACATCGCCGAGCTGCGGTGGGCCCAGCACTTCGCCCTGCTCAACAGGGAGGAGATGATGGACAGGGTCATGCGCCAGATGTCGGAGTGGATCGGGACGCCGGTGATCGAAGAGGAGCGGATCAACTGCCACCACAACTTCACCGAGAGCGAGGTGCATTTCGGCAAGCGGGTGTGGCTATCGCGAAAAGGTGCCATCAAGGCCGATTCCGGTCGCCCCGGCATCATCCCCGGGTCGATGGGCACGGCGTCGTACATTGTGGAAGGCCTCGGCAACCCCGTCGCCCTCAACTCGTCGCCGCACGGCGCGGGCCGGGAGTACTCCCGGTCGGCGGCGCGCAAGACGTTCACCCACGAGCAGCTCCGCGAGGCGATGGTCGGCATCGAGTTCCGTGACACCGACGCGTTCATCGACGAGATCCCGCAGGCCTACAAGCCGATCGACAGGGTGATGCTCGACGCGGCCGACCTGGTGTCGGTGAAGCACACGCTTCGCCAGATCGTGAACGTCAAGGGCGACTGACCGGGTGGCCGGCGTTCGGATCCGATCAGATCCGAACGTCCGGCCACTCCGAGCCCGGCGCATCCGGAGCCAGCACCTCGGGCTCGGATGCTTTCTTCGAACGGGTGAGCATGCGCGGCAGCCGCGACGGCTTGCCCGTCGTGATCTCCTTCTGCTTCGGCGCCTTCTTCTCGCGGGGCACCACGACCTTCGGTTCCAGGCTCGCGGGGAAGAACGGCGGCGGAGGACCGAACGCGTAGCGGGCGCTATGCACGACCTTGCGGCCCAGGATGTGGTTTCCGGTTCCACCGATGACGGCGCCCACGCCGAAGGGCACGAGGCGCCCGACCGCTCCGGCGCCCGTGCGGGCGGCGAGGTGCTTGAGGAACGTGGTCTTCAGCCGGTCGGCGATCGGTCCGACGGCGAACTGCGGGAGGCTGCGTGTGACGAGGGTTCCCCAGTACTGGGTTCGCGGTGCACCCGTTCCCGCCACCTGGCCCGCGAGCTGCCTCACGAGGTCGGCGCCGGCGGTGCCCATCATCATCGACATCACGAGGGTGCGTGCTCGGTCGGGATCGTCGACGGCGATGCCGTGCACCTCGGTGATCGACTGGGCGAACAGGGCGCTCGCCTCGAGGAAGCCGGCTGTCTCGACGCCGGTCAGGGCCAGCGACACTCCCACGCCGATGCCCGGGATCACGGCACTGGCGCCGACCGCCGCGCCCCCGGTCGTCACCGCGGCCAGGTATCTGTTCTCGAGGATCTTGATGATCTGCTCGGTCGATGCGTTCGGGTGCATCTTTCGGATGGACTTGATGTGCGCGATCACCACGGGGCGGTGCACGCTGAGAAGCCCATCGATTCCGCGGGTGAACTGGGGGTGTAGGTCGGGATCGTAGACCGTGGGGCCGGGTTGCGGTTCGCCGATCTGCTTCTGCTTCTTCGCCACTGATGATCCTTCGTTCGGTCGGTGGGGTGATCATCCTACGATCCGTACCCGGGAGAGCGTAGTTTCGACACATGAGTCCACGACCCTCGAACGCCCAGACACCCGCCGACGGCCAGGAATCGGTGTGGGACTACCCGCGCCCACCTCGCGTCGAGAAATCGACCGAACGCATCCGGATCACCCTCGGCGGGGTCGTCATCGCCGACAGCGTCGACGCGGTGCGTGTTCTCGAGACGAGCCATCCGCCCGTCTACTACCTGCCTCGGGCCGACTTCGCCGACGGCGCACTCAGCCCGGCGCCCGGCAGCTCGTTCTGCGAGTTCAAAGGATCGGCGAAGTACGTCACGGTGCGCGGCGGCGATGTCGTCGCCGCCGGCGCGGGCTGGTTCTATCCTTCGCCGACCGCGGGCTTCGACGAGCTGCGAGACCGGGTCGCCGTCTACCCGGGGGCGATGGATGCCTGCACCGTCGCGGGCGAGACGGTCACGCCCCAGGAGGGCGACTTCTACGGCGGGTGGATCACGTCGCGCGTCGTCGGCCCGTTCAAGGGCGCGCCCGGCACTCTCGGATGGTGAGGCCTGCGGCTGCTCGGCGCTATTCTGCGGCTATTCGGCGGTGACGAAGTCGATGAGCTGCTCGACCCGGCCGAGCAGCTGCGGTTCGAGGTCGGTGTAGGTCGACACGCGCGACAGGATGCGCTGCCATGCGCGCGCGATGTCGGCCTGCTCGGCGTGCGGCCACCCGAAGGCTTCGCAGATGCCGTGCTTCCACTCGATCGACCGGGGGATCACGGGCCATTCGGTGAGGCCCAGCCGCTGCGGCTTGACCGACTGCCACACGTCGACATAGGGATGCCCCACCACGATCACGTTGGCGCTGTGCGGGCCGCGCGCCACCTTCTCCGCGATGCGGCTCTCCTTCGAGTTCGGCACCAGGTGATCGACCAGTACGCCCACGCGCCGACCGGGGCCGGGGCGGAACTCGGCGAGAACCTCCTCGAGGTGGTCGACGCCCTCGAGATATTCGACGACGACGCCCTCGGAGCGCAGGTCGGAACCCCAGACTTTCTCTACCAGCTCCGCGTCGTGGCGTCCTTCGACGAAGATGCGACTGGCGCGGGCCACGCGGGCGCGCTCCTGGGGCCCGGCGATCGATCCTGAGGCGGTGCGGCCGAGTCCGGTCTGCTTCGTGCGGGGCGCGCGCACGGCCACGGGTGTTCCCTCGAGGAGGAAACCCGGTCCGAGAGGGAACATGCGGCGACGGCCCTTGCGGTCCTCCAGCTCGACCATGCGACCCTCGATGCGCACGACGGAGCCGCAGAAGTCGCTGGCGACGTCTTCGAGCACGAGGTCGGTGACCGCCTCGACGACCGGGAGGTCGATCTTCGCCGGGCGTCGTGAGAAGTCGGCCAGCACATCGGAGCCGTAGCGGTCGTCGTTGTTCATCTGGTCGACGCTAGCAAGACGCGAGCCGCCGACCCGCGAGGCTCGCTGGGTGGGCTGCGGCGATCGCAACCAGACAGGCGCGTCGGCGCCGAGCGGATGCGCGGGGGCCGCGTAGTCGGCGAATTCCGCGAGGGCGGGTCGCGCCGTCGTGACATCGCCGTGCGTGACCACCACGTCGTCGCCCAGCGCCGGCCGCTCGGGAGCACTCGTGTACCGGTCACCCTGGAGGAGCTCCGCGGCCACTCCCGCGAGCGACACCGAGATTCGTCGACCCCGTGGGTCGTCGATCTGGTCGGTCAGCGCACGCACCACGGCCGCGGCGAGCATGTACCCGGCGGAGTGGTCGAGCGCCTGCACCGGCAGAGCGCCCGGAACGGACGGCCCGGGGCCGGTGGTCTTCGACTCGATCATCGAGATGCCCGTGACGGCCTGCACCAGGCTGTCGAAGCCTCGTCGGTCTTGCCATCCGGGCGTGTCGCCCCAGGCATCCACCGTGGCGTGCACCAGGCCCGGAGGCAGCTCGAGACCGAGCGCCTCTATCGATTGGGGTCGGTAGCCGCTGACGAGAACGTCGGCGTCGGCCAGCAGGGCGTTGATCGCCGCGAGCCCGGAGGCGGTCTTCGCGTCGAGGAGCGTGGACCTCTTGCCCTGGCCCGTGTCGACGTGCTGCACCGCGATCTCGGGCATCGTGGGCGGGTCGATGCGCAGCACGTCGGCGCCGAGCAGGGCGAGACTGCGGGTGGCCACGGGCCCGGCGATCACCCGGGTCAGATCGAGAACCCGGATGCCGGACAGGGGAGCCTCCTGCGGGGCGTGCGGTCGCCGAGGGCTCGAGCGCCGCCCGGTAATCGCTTCGCTGCCGGAGCGGGCCGCGGAGGGCGTCCACTCGCCGGGTTCGCGCACCCGAACGGCCAGGGCGCCGGCGGCCCAGGTTGCCTCCTCGATGGCGTGAGCGTCGAAGGCCGCGACGGTCGCCGCGAACTCGGCGGCGGCCGTGTCGTGCGGCAGACCCACGGCGCGACAGAGGCGCTGGCGGTGATGGGGATAGTTCGCGTGTGTCCTGATCCAGCCGTCGCGCGTGGGGAAGAATCCCGAGAGCTCGGCGAACATCGAGACGGGCTTACCGTGCAGCCGCAGGAGTCGATCGCTGCCGTAGGCAGCGGCGATGCGGTCGGCGTCGAGTACCCACCGTCGGGGTCGGCCACCCGAGGCGAGCAGATGGGCGGACACGGCGCCGGCGAAGTCTGTCACGCTGCGCGAAGCCAGCCCCGCGACATCCAGGGCCGACGGTAGAAGCCGGCGAAGTCGCGTCAGGTCGGGCGGGGTCACTCCGGTGTCTGGCGACGGCATGTCAGCACGCTACTCCGGTTCTTGCGATGCGTCGGCCAGCACACGGCCCCGCACGAGGGCAACCCCCGCCCGCGCTGCTCGGGCGGCTCGTAGCGTGGAGGGAAAGCGACGAGAAAACCCATGAGAAAGGCGCATCGATGACACGGTTCGGCTACACCCTGATGACAGAGCAGAGCGGCCCGAAGGAGCTGGTGGGCTACGCGGTCGACGCCGAGCGGGCCGGGTTCGACTTCGAGGTCTCGAGCGATCACTATTCTCCGTGGCTGACAGAGCAGGGGCACGCGCCCTACGCCTGGACGGTGCTCGGAGCCGTGGCGCAGGCCACCGAACGCGTCGAGCTCGCGACCTATGTGACCTGCCCCACGATGCGCTACCACCCGGCCGTGATCGCGCAGAAGGCGGCGACGATGCAGCTGTTGAGCGACGGCCGCTTCATCCTCGGACTCGGATCGGGCGAGAACCTCAACGAGCACGTCGTCGGCGAGGGCTGGCCGTCGGTGGCGCCACGCCAGGACATGCTCGAGGAGGCCGTCACGATCATCCGCGAACTGCACACCGGCGAGCTGGTCACCTGGGAGGGCGAGTACTTCAGGGTCGACTCCGCACGCATCTGGGACGCCCCCGACGGAGGCGTTCCGATCGGCATCGCGGTGTCGGGCGAGAAGTCGATCGAGAGGTTCGCCCCGCTCGGCGACCACCTCATCTCGACGGAGCCGTCGGCCGACCTGATCGCCGGCTGGACGAAGGCCCGATCGGGCGGAGCGCCGTCGCGCTCGATCGGCCAGATCCCCATCAGCTGGGCGCCCGACAAGCAGGATGCGATCGCCCGGGCACACGACCAGTTCCGCTGGTTCGCGGGCGGCTGGGCGGTGAACGCCGACCTGCCGACGCCGGCGGGCTTCGAGGGGGCGAGCCAATTCGTGCGGCCCGAGGACGTGGCCGAGCAGATCGCCTGCGGTCCCGACCTCGACGAGCTCGCCGAGAGCGCCCGACCGTTCCTCGACGCCGGATACACCGACCTGGCGATCGTGCAGATCGGCGACGAGCTGCAGCAGCGGTTCCTCGACGAGGTCGCCGAACCGTTGCTCGAGAAGCTCCGCGCACTCTGACCCGGCGGATCGGCGGAGGGGGCCATCGGGCATAAACTCCCGGTCGGAATGGTTGCGCCCACGTGGTTGCGAACCTGCACCCTCTTTTCGAAAGGCACCACCCGGCCTATGGCCCCCTCTACCGACGCCCCCGACGAATCCACCAACCAGACCGCACGAGAGCGACGGCAGCGCGCGAGACTCACGCGCACCCCGAGCGAGCGGGCGATCGTCTTCACCCTCGCGCTCACCGGCCTGACGGCCGCGGTCATGCAGACGCTGGTCACGCCGATCACCCCCGAACTCCCGACACTGCTCGACACGTCGAGCTCCAATGCCACGTGGGTGCTCACGGCCACCCTCCTGGCCGCGGCCATCACCACCCCCATCTCCGGTCGCCTCGGCGACATGTTCGGCAAGCGCCGCATCACCCTGCTCCTGCTGGCGATCACGGTGATCGGTTCGATCGTCTGCGCGCTCGCCCAAGACGTCACCGTGCTGATCGCGGGCCGCGCCCTGCAGGGTGTGGGACTCGGCGTCATCGCCCTCGGAATCAGCATTCTGCGCGACGTGCTGCACCCCAAGCGGCTCGGCGCCGCCGTGGCCCTGGTGAGCTCGACCCTGGGAATCGGGGGCGCGCTCGGACTGCCGCTGGCCGCCTTCGTCGCAGACACCTTCGACTGGCACGTGCTGTTCTGGATGGCGACCGCGCTGTCTGCTCTCGCCTTCGTCCTCGTGCTGTCGATCGTTCCCGTCTCCACCCTCCGCACCGGCGGCTCGTTCGACTACATCGGCGCCATCGGTTTCGGAATCGGGCTCGTGGCACTTCTGCTCGCGGTGTCGAAGGGCAACGAGTGGGGCTGGGCGACGCCGGGCACCATCGGCCTGTTCGTCGGGGGAGCCGCCGTGCTCGTCGTGTGGGGCGTCTACGAGCTCCGCGCATCCGATCCCCTGATCGATCTGCGGATCGCTGCGCGACGGCCAGTGCTTCTGACGAACCTGGCGTCGATCACCGTCGGATTCGCCTACTTCGCCAGCGTGGCCGTGCTGCCCCAGCTGCTCGAGGCCCCCACCGACACGGGAGTCGGCCTCGGCCAGACGCTGTTCATCGCCAGCCTCTGCCTGATGCCCAGCGGAATCGTGATGTTCTTCCTCTCGCCGATCGCGGCGCGTCTGTCGGCGAGCAAGGGGCCGCGCACGTCTCTCGTGCTGGGATCGGCAATCATCGCGGTGGGCTACGTCGTGGCCGTCGGCCTGATGACCGAGGTCTGGCACGCCGTGCTCGTCGCGACCGCGGTGGGATTCGGTGTCGGCTTCGCGTACGCCGCCATGCCGACGCTCATCATGCACGCGGTGCCCGCATCGGAGACGGCAGCGGCGAACGGATTCAACTCCGTGATGCGCACGCTGGGGTCGACGATCGCCGCGGCGGTCATCGGCGTGATCCTCTCGTCGCACGTCGACATCGTGGGGGAACGCGCCATCCCGACGGCGGCCGCCTTCCAGTGGTCGTTCGGGCTCGCCGCCGCGGTCGCCCTGGCCGGGGCCATCCTCGCGCTCTTCCTGCCGCGGCGAGAGACGGTGTATCAGACGGCGAGCATTCCCGTGGTCTCACCGGGCAAGGACTGATCACTCACTGCGCGCGGCGCGTGCGAGCCAGTCGTTGAGCTCGGCCGTCAGCTCCTCGTCGACCGGCATCGAACGACCGTCGAGGATGTGCACGGCAACCGCCTGGCGCACGCTCGACACCAGCCAGAGCGCGTCGTAGTCGGCGAGGTCTCGGGCGCGGATCGGCGCGAACCGCGTTCGCAGACCTCGTGACTCGAAGAACCGGAACGCCGTCGCCTGCGTCGTTCCGGCCAGGATCCCGCTCTCGACGCCGGGGCTCTCCACGACGTCGCCGCGTCGCACGACGAGGCTCGACGTGGGCCCCTCCAGGGCGAGTCCGTCGGTCGACGTGAAGATCACGTCGTCGGCACCGCGACGGGATGCCTCGCGCAGCGCCGCCGCATTCGTCGCGTACGACAGGTGCTTGGCCCCCAGCAGCAGCCAGGGCGCGCCGTCCGCCGCGTCGCTGGCATAGCCGCGATCGAGCGTGACGACCGAGACGCCGCTGCGCCGGATGCCGGTGAAATCGCGGGCGGGTCGGGCCAGCAGCCACGCCGTGGGCGTGCCGTCACCGCCTTCGATGCCCCGTGTCATGGCGAGAGTCACGGCCAGGCGCTCCACCGGATCGTGCTCCTCGATCGACATCGCCAGCGCCTCCGTCCAGCGGGCGCGATCGATGAGGGGCAGGTCGAGCGCCCTCGCCGACGCCTCGAGACGATCGAAGCGGGCGTCGAGCGGAGGCATCCGGCCGTCGATGATGCTGACGCTCTCGAAGACGCCGTCGCCCCGGGTCGCACCCCAGTCGGTCACGGCCAGCTGGGGCTCCCGGGGATCGACTTTCCTGATGCCCGACGGCTCGAGAAGAAGAACGACGGGTGAGCTCGTCATGACGGGTCCCTGTCGACGATGTGCAGTTCGACGTCTCGCAGCTCGCCGGAGTCGGCGACCGCGGTGAGGTAGGTGCAGTGGGGTTGTCGTCGACGATCGGTCGGCGATCCGGGATTGAGCAGGCGCAGGCCGGTGGCGGCCGTCGTGTCCCACGGAATGTGGCTGTGGCCGAAGACGAGCACGTCGGTATCGCCGAACATATCCGCCATGCGAGCCTCGCGGCCCGTCGCCGCCCCCGTCTCGTGGATCATCGCGAACCGCAGGCCCTCGACCTCGAGCCGTGCGATCTCGGGCAGACGCGATCTGAGGCCGTCGCCGTCGTTGTTTCCGTACACGCCCACGAATTGCTTCGATCGGGACTGCACATCGTCGAGGGTCGCCTCGTCGACCCAGTCGCCCGCGTGCAGCACGAGGTCGGCGTCGTCGATGGCCTGCCACACCGAGCGGGGGAGAGCCTTCGCCCGTCTGGGCAGGTGCGTGTCTGCGATCATCACGATGCGAGTGCTCATCCGTTCAGTCTGACAGTGCGAGTGGGATTGAATAAGGGGGTGACTCATCCCCAGCGCGACCTCATCGCGGCCCTCCGTTCCGATCTCACTGCCGCGGGGTTCACCGTCTCCGCCCTGTCCGGGCTCTGGGGTCCCGACGCCGATACCGCGCTGCACCGCAATCAGCGCGTACCAGCACTGCGTGCCCTCGCCCGCCTGCGCAGCACCCTGGGTCGCTCGACAGCGACGGCGACGCTCGCCGAACTGTTCGTTCTCGGTCTGCCGGTCGCGCCTGCCCTGCTCGCCGAGGCGCTGCCCAGCCTGGGTATCCAGGGCGCCGCGGAGCTCCGCCTGATCTCGTCAGTAGACGAGCACGACGAGAGCGTGCGACCCGTTGCAGACCTGCGCCCCTACAGCTTCATCGACCAGCTCGGCGTGGGCAGCTGGTGGATCATGTCCGATCTGGGAGAACTTTCGCTCGGGCATGCGGTCGGCGAGGATCACGTGCTCGGCGTCGGTGGTGCATCCCTGACTCTGAGCGGACTCATGATCCAGCGCACCGTCGACAGCGCCCTCGACCTGGGCACCGGCTGCGGCATCCAGGCCATGCACGCCGCACGTCACGCGCGCCGGGTCGTCGCGACGGACATCTCCGCCCGCGCCCTCGACATCGCCTCGCTGAACGCCGAGCTCAACGGCTTCGAGAACATCGAGTTCCGTCTGGGCAGCCTCTTCGAGCCCGTCGCCGACGAGACGTTCGACCAGATCGTCTCCAACCCGCCGTTCGTGATCACCCCGCGGGCAGAGGGAGTGCCGAGCTACGAGTACCGAGACGGAGGCATGGTCGGCGACGCCCTCGTGCAGCACGTCGTGCATCACGCGGGGGAGCATCTCGCACCCGGCGGAATCGCCCAATTCCTCGGCAACTGGGAGTACACGCACGCCGAGGCGGGGCTCGATCGCGTGCAGGGGTGGCTCGACGAGACGACGGATCCGGTCGTCGACGTCTGGGTGATCGAACGCGACGTTCAGCACATCGACGAGTACGCGGAGACCTGGATCCGAGACGGCGGCACGACGCCCGCCTCGCCGCAGTTCGATCGGCTCTACGGCGCGTGGCTGAACGACTTCGAGCACCGCGGTGTCGAGCAGGTCGGCTTCGGCTACGTGATGCTTAGGCGACCGGATGCGGCGTCGCCGGCGACGCCGTCGCCGCTCCGCCGTCTCGAGCAGCTGCATGGCCCGCTCGGAGGCTCCGGCTCCGGTCTCGGTGCACATCTGAGCGACTGCCTCGCCGGCCACGACTGGCAGACGAGGCGGAGCGACGCCGAGCTTGCGGCGTCGACGCTGGTCGTCGCATCCGATGTGACCGTCGAGCGGCACTACTGGCCGGGCGACGACGATCCCACCGCCATGATCCTCAGGCAGGGAGGCGGCTTCGGTCGTCAGACCCCGATCGATACAGGGCTCGCGGCCCTCGTGGGCGCCTGCGACGGCGAACTCACCATCGGCGCGATCTGCGGCGCACTGGCGCAGCTGCTGTCGGTCGATGAGACGGCTCTCCTCGACGAGCTGCTGCCACGGGTGCGCGCGCTTCTCGACGACGCCATCCTGCTTCCGACGGCCGAGGTCTGACGGGCCGAGAGACACGCCCCCGCATCAGGGGTGTCGAGCCTCAACCCTTGCCGCCGCGATCAGCCCGAAGGCGATGAGTGCCAGCACCGAGCCGGCGACAACGAGCAACGGTGCCGACCATCCGTCGGAGACCTCGTGCACGGCGCCCACGATCGTCGGTCCGGTCGCGGCGAGCAGGTATCCGCCGCCCTGAACGAACGCGGACATGCCCCGAGCCTGGTCGTCGCTGCGTGACATGCGCACGATGATGATGAAGACGATCGTGATGCCGCCGCCCTGAGCTGCGCCTCCGAGCACCGACCAGAGGGGCCACAGGCTCGGATTCACCAGCAGCCCCACCGGCATGGCGAGCCAGAGCACACCCACGAGCGCGACCACGGAGCCCGGGCGCCAGCGGCCAGCGAGCAGGGGAACCCCGAGCGCGCCGACCACGGCGAGGATCTGGAACACCGCGGAGCTGGCCCCCGCAGATCTCGCGTCGAGCCCCTGGAGGTCATGCAGGATCGTGGGAAGCCAGGTGGTGATTCCGTAATACGAGAACGCCTGCCCGCCGAACGCGAGCATCAGCAGCCACGCGGTGAGGCTCCGCCACGATGCGGAATGCGGGGTAGGGGCGTCGAGAACGTCCAGCGCCGGACCGCGGTCGCCGAGGATGGACCTGCGCCATCCGGCTGCCTGTCCCCACACGATGATGGCGACGACGATGAGCACGGCCCAGGCGGTGATTGCGGCCCGCCAGCCCAACCAGTCTGCGAGTGGAGCCGTGCCGAGGGAGGTCAGCATCGCGCCGACATTGAGGGTCGCGGTGTAGACACCCGTCACGATGCCGACCCGCGCGGGCGGGAAGTCTCGGCGCACGACCACGGGAACGACGACGTTGCCGATCGTGATCGCGACACCGATCACGACTGTGCCGATGACGGCGACGGCGAAGCCGCCCTGGGCGCGGATCAACGTTCCTACCAGGATTCCCGCGAGCGAGATCAGCACGGCGCGTTCCGGTCCGGCACGACCGATGAGAGCCGCGGCCACGGGTGTCGCCAGGGCGAAGCACAGCACGGGGAGACTCGTGAGCAGCCCGGCGGTCGCGGCAGAGAGGTGGAGGTCGTCGCGGATCTGGCCGATGACGGGCGCGATGGCCACGATCGGGCCTCGCAGGTTCAGTGCGAAGAGGACGACGCCCGCCAGGAGGAACCACGGCATCGCGCGGGAGGTGGACATGGAGCCGCGCGAACTGTTCACTCTCCATTATCTCGGATGCCGCCGGTTCAGCCGGGCCACAGGCTCGGTCGCAACAATGGATGCCTGAGTCGATCGAAAGGACATGTCGTGGGATTCATCGACAAGCTTCTCGGACGTGAGCCGGAGCAGCCCTCAGCTGCAGCTGCGCAGGCGGCGCCCGACTATGGAACGCCGCCCGGAGCGGTGCGCGATGCACAGGCGGGCGGCCGCTCCGAGGACGACATCGCCATCGAGCGCTACCGCTACCTGCTGCGTACGGCGCCGCCCGAGACCATCGAGCAGGTGCACGAAGAGGCCTTCGCTCGGCTGACGCCCGAGCAGCGTGCGCAGCTGTTCGCTCAGCTCAGTGCCGAGGCACCGACCGGCGAGGCTCCGCGCGATCAGAGCGCCCCGGCGCTCGCGCAGGCCGCAACCCGTTCCGAACTCCGTAACCCGGGCACCCTCGAGCGTTCCCTCTCAGCACCGGCCCAGGGCGGATTCGGAATGGGCATGGGTTCGATGTTCGCCGGTTCGCTGCTCGGCAGTGTGGCCGGCATCGTCGTCGGCTCCGCGATCGCGCAGGCGTTCATGCCCGACCTCGGTGGAGGCGAGGCATCGGGCGCGGATGCTGGCGGCGCGGACGCGAGTGGCGCCGATTCGGGCGGTGCGGATGCTGCCGGTGCCGATGCTGGCGGCGCGGATGCCGGTGGCTTTGATGGCGGTGGCTTCGGAGACGCCGGCGGGGGAGATTTCGGAGGCGGCGACTTGGGCGGGGGCTTCGACTTCTAGGCCTGCTTCTTCGGTGCGACCGAGACGGGGTAGTCGGCGGCGTACCGGGCGAGAACGTCCGACACCGGCGCATCCATGACCAGGGAACCCTTGTCGAGGTACAGCCCGCGGGTGCAGAAGCGCCGCAGGTCTTTCTCGTTGTGCGACACGAAGAACAGCGTGCGGCCGCCGGCGAGCAACTCCTCGATGCGTCGGTAGCACTTCTCGCGGAACGCCTTGTCACCGACGGCCAGCACCTCGTCGACGAGGATGATCGGCTCTTCGAGCTGCGAGATGACGGAGAAGGCGATCCGCACCTTCATGCCGCTGGAGAGGTGCTTGTAGGGCGTGTCGAGGAAGTCGCCGATCTCAGCGAAGTCGATGATGCGCGAGAACCGCTCGTCGATCTGCGCCTTGGTCATGCCGTGCAGGCCCGCGGTGAGGTAGACATTGTCGCGAACCGACAGGTCGTCGACGAAGCCGCCGGTGATCTCGATGAGCGGTGCGACCCCCTCGTGCACCCGAACCGAACCCTCGTCGGGCAGAACGACCTCGGCGACGAGTTTGAGCAGGGTCGACTTGCCCTGACCGTTGCGCCCGATGACACCGATCGCCTCGCCCTGCTGCACAGTGAAGCTCACGTTGCGGAGGGCCCAGAACTCGCCGGGGCGTGATCGGCGGAGCCTGCCGGCGAACAGGTCTTTGAAGTTGCGTCTCGAACGTCGGTTGCGTTTGAACCGGATGCCGGCGTCGGCCACGGTGATGACGGGGGAGTCGGTCATCAGATCTCCTTCAGCACGGCACGTTCGGTGCGTCGGAACACGAGGATGCCTACGAGAAGCAGAAGAACGGACATCGCCGCGCTCACACCGACGAGATACCAGTCGAGCTGCTCGGGAAAGAACGCGGCGCGGTACAACGAGAAGATTCCGCTCAGAGGGTTGAACGCGGCGACGACGTGCAGCTGCTCGGGCAGGTCGGCCGTGCTGTAGATGATCGGAGATCCGTAGAACAGGGCACGGAGGGCGAGCTTCACGGCGCGCTCCAGGTCGCGGAAGAACACCACGAGGGGGGCCACGATGAGGCCGACCCCGACCGTGAGGACTCCCTGGATCAGGATGGCGAGCGGGAAGAGGAGGACCTCGACGTGCAGGGTGGCGCCGGCGAAAATGGCGAATGCCGCAAGCACCGGCAGGCTGGCGACAAACTCGATGCCCTTGGAGAGCACGAGGCGGTTCACCCAGATCGTGCGGGGGATCTTGGTGGAACGAATGAGCTTCGCCTCGCGGAGGAATGCGCGCGTTGCGTCAGCGGTCGTGCCGTTGAACCACATCCACGGCAGCAGGGCGGCCAGCAGAAAGACGATGTACGGGTCTTCGCCCACCGACTTCTGGAACACCTGGGTGAAGACGAACCAGTAGATGAGCGCCATCACGAGGGGATCGAGGATCGACCACACGTATCCGAGCGCAGACGTCGAGTAACGAACTCGGAGATCGCGGCGGGTCAGCAGCCAGAGGGCGTTGCGATACCGCGCGAACGGGGTGCGCTGGTTCGGCCGCACCTCGCTGAGCGTCGTCGTCACGTGCCGTTTCTCATTTCTCTGGAAGAACAACGCTCCACTCTATCCCGCACACGAATCATGCCCCCTCGCTCCGATCGATGATCGGCGCGAAGGGGCATGGACTCGAAGCTGGTGCCCGAATGGATTCGGACGCTGGGACGCGTCAGACGAAGAGGTTGGCCCGCTCCAGGTCTTCGGCGAAGTCGACCTCGACTGCATAGAGGTCTGAGATGTCGACAGGCTCGACGAGAAGCCGGTTCTGCTCGATGGCGAGCTCGAGGCCCCGCTCGAAGTAGTCCTGGTCGCCGACGACCTTCAGCTGGCGCAGCAGCGTGGCCTTGTCTGCGGCGGAGATGTAGTTGATGCCGACGGCCTCGCCCAGACCGCCCTTGACGGTCTTCGACAGCTCCTTGATGTAGCCCTCGGCGCTGGTCGTGTACTTGACCTCTTCGTCGGAGACCTTCGATGTGTTGACCGTGACGAAGGACTGCTCGCGGGCGATCATCGCGGCGGCGCGATCGAGAACGGCCGGGTCGAAGACGACGTCGCCGTTCATCCACAGCACACCGCCGGGGCCCGACGCCTGCAGGGCGCGCATGAGGCTCTTCGACGTGTTGGTCTGGTCGTACTGCTCGTTGTAGACGAAGGATGCCTGCGGGAACGCCTCGATGATGTGCTCGAGCTTGTAGCCCACCACGATGGTGACCTTGGCGCTGTTGCCGAAGGCGTGGTGGATGTTGTCGAACTGCTGACCCATGATCGTGCGGCCATCGTTGAGTTCAGTGAGAGGCTTCGGAAGGCTGCGGCCGAGGCGGCTGCCCATTCCTGCGGCGA
Source organism: Agreia sp. Leaf244 (assembly GCF_001422695.1). Classification (NCBI taxonomy): domain Bacteria; kingdom Bacillati; phylum Actinomycetota; class Actinomycetes; order Micrococcales; family Microbacteriaceae; genus Agreia; species Agreia sp. Leaf244. The sequence continues at coordinate 42,430 of NZ_LMLX01000005.1, forward strand.
GGATGACTACCTGGGTGGTCATGATGATCTCCTTGATGGTGCGAAAGTAATGAGGACAAGACTGCGCATCGGCCCAGGAATCGAGTATTCAGAAACCGTTAAGCCGATTGAGAGGCGCTGGACACTCCGTTATGTCGCACTTCACTGTATCGTGTCCCTCTTTTCGGGTCACGTGAGGATCGACCATTGTTTCGTGTTCGTGATATAACCTCCAGCTGTTTCCCGGGGAGTGAAGTCGGGGATGAAAGCGCATCAGTGTGTGTCCTTCATGAATGCGAGTGTCGGTCTCGGCTGATACCTTAAGTTCGGTGAGCTCAGAGTCAGATATTTCAACGACCGGGGGCGAAGGCGACGACGAGTTGAACGAGGAGCTGAAATCCTCTGACGCAGAACCCGTGGCCGGTGCCCGCACCGCACGTTCTGAGACCACGAATGCATCGACATCAGCACGAAAGCCTTCATCTGCTCGAACAGCCAAGACTCGTTCGGCAGGTGCGGCAAAATCCACCACGACGGTTCGCCCGTCACGCACGGCGAAGCCGCGCAATCCAGTCCGACCGGTGAAGCCCGCCGACCCCGGCGTCGACGCGATCGGCGCAACCAGCGAAGAGGACGACGTGACACCCCAGTCTCCGACCGATGTGGCCGACAGCGACGTGGCCGACGACGCGCAGACGACCGGTCCGGGCAGCGCGTCCGAGCCGACCGGTGTCGATGACGCTTCTCCCGACGTGTCCGCCTCTCCCGATGAGACCGCCTCTCCTGACGACGCCGGCACCAAGCCGCGTCCTGCTTCTCCGCGATCTCCCCGTGCGCGAAGCGCCGCTGCCACGAAGGCCGCGTCCGGCTCGGCTCGCGTGCCCTCCGCCCCCCGTGCGCCGCGCAAGCCCGCAGCGCCCCGTTCGAAAGCCGCACCGTCGGCATCCGACGCGCCGATCGTGCTCGATCCGTCAGCGACTCCGATCAGCGCACCCGCGAAGAAGACGACACCCAAACCCGCGAGGATGACTGCGGCGCAGAAGAAGGCCGCAGCACTCGCCGAGGCCGAGGCCGCCGAGCGTGCCGCATTCCGCGCACAGCAGCCCGTCGTGCTCTCGATCGAGCGACTCATCAAGAAGTTCGGCAGCACGATCGCCGTCGACGGAATCGACCTCGAGGTGCGACAGGGCTCGTTCTACGGAATCGTGGGCCCGAACGGGGCGGGCAAGACGACGACGCTCTCGATGGTCACCGGACTCCTGCGACCCGATTCGGGAACCATCTCGATCAACGGCCTCGACGTCTGGGCGAATCCGGCCGAGGCCAAGAAGATCATCGGTGTCCTTCCCGACCGTCTCCGCCTGTTCGATCGCCTGACCGGGCGTCAGATGCTCTACTACGCCGGCACTCTCCGCGGCCTCGACAACAAGACCGTCAGAGAGCGCAGCGACGACCTTGCGGCGGCCTTCGGCCTCGAAGACGCACTCGGGCGCCTGGTCACCGACTATTCGGCCGGCATGACGAAGAAGATCGCTCTGGCCGCGGCCATGATCCACTCGCCTCGCATCCTCGTGCTCGACGAGCCCTTCGAATCGGTCGACCCGGTTTCGGCGGCGAACGTCATCGAGATCCTGCAGAAGTATGTGGAGACGGGCGGAACGGTTGTTCTGTCGAGCCACAGCATGGACATGATCCAGCGGGTGTGCGACGGCGTCGCCATCATCGTGCAGGGACAGGTTCTCGCACAGGGAACGGTCGATGAGGTCAGGCGCGACGGCACCTTGGAAGACCGCTTCGTCGAGCTCGCCGGTGGGCGCAAGGCAGCGGAAGGCATGGAATGGTTGCTGAATTCCTCAAACTGAAGTTCGCGCTTCTCGCCAACACCTTCAACCGCACCGCCAAGCAGAACGCAGGCATCGTCGTCGCGACCCTGGTGGGTCTTGCGCTGACGGTCGCGTGCGTGATCGCCCTCTCCTCGCTCGACGCGGGATCCGATGGGGCCCGCACCGCGGTGATCCTGGGCGGCTCGGTCGTCGTTCTGGCCTTCATCGTCGTGCCCCTCGTGTCGTCGGTTCCCGACCCGCTCGACCCCCGCAGATTCGCGCTGTTCGGCATCCCCGCGGCGACCCTGGCCAGGGGGCTGGCCATCGCCGGCGCGGTCAGCGTGCCCGTTGTTCTCACGCTCGTGGCAGCCGTCTTCACCGTGCCGGTCTGGTCTGAGAACGCCGCCACCACGCTTCTCGCCGTTCTGGCCGCACTGATCGCGGTTTCGACGATCGTGCTCGCTTCGCGCGTGGCCGCCCTCATCGCCGCAGTGGGTCTCTCTACTCGCCGATCGCGCGAGACCGCAGGCCTCATCACTGTTCTGCTGATCGTTCTCGCCTCTCCCGCCGTGGTGCTCTGGTTCAGCGTCAATTGGGGTCGAGACGGCTCGGGTCTCGTCGGCGCCGCGGCAGATGCCCTCAGCTGGAGCCCCTTGGGCGCCGCATGGGCTCTGCCGGCCGACGTCGCGACGGGCGTCTCCGGCGGCGAGGTGACGATCAAACTGCTGATCTCGCTCGCATTCCTCGCTCTGCTGTGGCTGTCGTGGCGTGCTCTCGTCGCGCGAGTTCTCGTCACGGCTCAACGATCCGTGCCCGAACGCGAACACGCGAACCTCGGCTGGTTCGCCCGCACGCCATCCACCCGGTCGGGCGCCGTCGCCGCCCGCAGCTTCACGTATTGGGCACGCGACGCCCGGTATCCGGTGCCCGTGATCGGAGTCTTCGGGTTCCTCGTGGTCGTCTTCCTCGCGTTCGTCATCGCAGGCATTCCGCTCACCTATCTTGTTCTCCTCACCGTGCCGGCGCTCTGCGCCACCCTGGCCTTCTCGGTGCACAACGATGTGGCGCTCGACAATTCGGCGATCTGGCTGCACGTGTCTGCAAGTCGTGTCGGTTTCGCCGACCGGCTCGGGCGCGTCGTGCCAGTTCTCGCGATGGGAGTCCCCCTCATTGCCGTGGGGTCGGTGGCGGCGGCCTTCTTCGCAGACGATTTCGAGGCGCTGCCGGCGCTCCTGGGCGTCAGCACGGTGCTGCTCCTGGCCGGGCTCGGTGTCGGAAACCTCCTCTCCGCCGTCTTCCCCTATCCGGCCGTGCGACCGGGCGACGGGCCGTTCTCGCAGCCGCAGGTCGGCGGCGGAACCGGATTCGTGGTGCAGATCGCGTTCGCTCTGTTCACCGCATTGTTCGCGGCCCCCTCCGTCTACTACGCCATCCTCGGCCTTCTCGGCGACGAGTCGGCGTTCTGGCCGTCGCTGTGGTGGGGCGCGGGCGCCGGCTTCGTCGTGCTCATCGCCGGCACCGTCATCGGCGGGGCGATCTTCGATCGACGCGGTCCCGACATTCTGGCCGCGGCGCTGCGCAACTGATCGGCTGCCGAACGACAGGGTCGTGAACGCATCCGGTGAAATTAGACTGGACGCATGAGTCACGTTTCGTCAGCCCGTCCGTCAGCCAGCATCGCCGAGCCGGGCGGTCCCCGCGAGGGCGGTGGAACCTCGACCCTCGATCGCGAGCTCGAAGAGCTGCTCGAGCAGGAGGCCATCGAGCCCGGCGATCACGAGCGCTTCTCGCACTACGTCAAGAAGGAGCAGATTCTCGAATCTGCGATGACCGGCAAGCCCGTCAAGGCTCTCTGCGGCAAAAAGTGGCTGCCGGGCCGCGACCCCGAGAAGTTTCCGGTGTGTCCTGACTGCAAGCGCATCTACGAGGGACTGAAGCCGGAGTAGTCCCGGCCGTTCCGGTCACACGTACAGCGTCGGGATCACCGGCTCGCCGCGGCCCAGACGGAACGCCTGGTCGGGGAGCTCGGCGATCGCATCCGCCCTGTGTGCCCGGGCGCGCTCGACGCCGCCGGGCCCGGTGAACTCCTCGTTCACGACTCCGTTGTCGATCAGGGTCACGAGCAGAGCGCGATCGGATGCCTCCGGCTGCGTGGTCTCTCCGACATGGATCGCTTCGGTTGTCGCGCGCCCGGACGAATTGATTCGACGAACCGGGTTCTTGCGACCCCCGACCGTGGCCTTCTCGGCCGACTTCTTGGCGACGGAGACCCACTCGCCCTCGGCATCGGTGTGCGCGACGAGCTTGTAGACCATGCCGGCCGCGGGGGAGCCCGACCCGGTCACGACCGAGGTTCCGACCCCGTACGAGTCGACCGGTGAAGCGGACAGCGCGGCGATCGTGTACTCGTCGAGGTCATTCGTGACCGTGATCTTCGTGTCGGGGTTGCCGAGCGAGTCGAGCTGTTCGCGCACGGCCTTGACGAGCGAGGGAAGATCTCCGGAGTCGAGTCGGACCGCCCCGAGGCGATCTCCGGCCACCTTGACGGCGAGCTCCACGCCGCGGTGCACGTCGAACGTGTCGACCAGGAGCGTGGTCGATGGGCCGAGCGCGTCGACCTGCGCCTGGAAGGCGGCCTCCTCGCTGTCGTGCAGGAGGGTGAACGCGTGGGCCGCCGTGCCCATCGTCGGGATGCCCCAGCTGCGGCCCGCTTCGAGGTTCGATGTGGCGCCGAAGCCCGCGATGTAGGCGGCGCGCGCAGCGGCGACGGCCGATCTCTCGCCCGTGCGCCGCGATCCCATCTCTGCCAAGGGTCGACCGGCCGCGGCCGACACCATGCGCGACGCCGCACTCGCCACGGACGAGTCGTAGTTGAGCACGCTCAGAATCAGGGTCTCGAGGATCACACCCTCGGCGAACGTGGAGTCGACGACGAGAATGGGGGAGTTCGGGAAGTAGACCTCGCCCTCGCGGTATCCCGAGATGGTGCCGCGAAAACGGTAGTCGGCGAGCCAGTCGAGTGCCGCCGTGCGCACGATGCCCTGCTCCGCGAGCCAGGTGAGTTCGGCATCGCCGAAACGGAAGGCCTCGATGAGCTCGAGGAGGCGCCCCGTGCCTGCCACGATGCCGTAGCGCCGGCCCTGCGGCAGGCGACGCGCGAAGGCCTCGAAGACGCATTCGCGCTCATGGGTGCCGGCCTGGATGGCCGCATCGAGCATCGTGAGTTCGTAGCGGTCGGTCAGAAGCGAGGATGCGGCGGTCACCGGGCAAGCATATCCGCGGCTCGTGCGCGCAGTAGTCTTGACGGGTGAGTGATGCGCCGATCGGAGTCTTCGATTCCGGTGTCGGCGGATTGTCCGTGGCTCGATCCATCCGCGATCAGCTGCCCAGGGAGTCCATCACCTACATCGGAGACACCGCCCGATCGCCGTACGGTCCCCGTCCCCTCGCCGAGGTGCGGGAGTTCGCGCTCGAGGCCCTCGACACCCTGGTCGACCAGGGCGTCAAGATGCTCGTCATCGCCTGCAATACGGCATCCGCCGCCATGCTGCGTGACGCCAGGGAGAGGTACTCCGTTCCCGTCGTCGAGGTCATCCAGCCCGCCGTCCGTGCTGCGGTGTCGTCGACGAAGAACCTCAGGGTCGGGGTGATCGGCACCGAAGGCACGATCCGGTCGAGGGCGTACAACGACGCGTTCGCCGCCGCTCCGCACCTCGAGCTGTTCACCCAGGCCTGCCCCCGCTTCGTCGAGTTCGTGGAATCCGGCGACACGACGAGCCGTGAACTCTTCGCCGTCGCCGAGCAGTACCTGGCCCCGCTTCGGGAGCACGACATCGACACCCTCGTGCTCGGGTGCACCCACTATCCCTTCCTTAAGGGCGCCATCTCCTACGTCATGGGCGATGGCGTCCGGCTGGTCTCCAGCGACACCGAGACGGCCAACGACGTCTACCGCGAGCTCGTGAGTCGTGGCATCGAGCGCACCTCAGCCGCGCCCGCCGTGCACAGATACGAGGCCACAGGAGACAGCGCCGACGAATTCATGCGCCTCGCCGATCTGATGCTCGGCCGACAGGTGTCGAGCGTCGAGCTGGTCGAGACCGGCGTCATCACACTTCCCCCCGCCCGCTGAACCACCAGGAGAACCCATGTCGAACGACACCCGCAAAGACGGCCGCACCGCGCAGCAGTTGCGCCCCATCACGATCGAGCGCGGATGGAGCGACCAGGCCGAGGGCTCGGCGTTGATCTCCTTCGGCAAGACCCGGGTGCTCTGCACCGCCTCGTTCACCAACGGCGTTCCCCGCTGGAAGCAGGGCAAGGGCCAGGGCTGGGTCACGGCCGAGTACTCGATGCTTCCCCGCTCCACGAACGACCGCATGGACCGCGAGGCCGTCAAGGGCAAGATCGGCGGTCGCACCCACGAGATCTCGCGACTGATCGGCCGCAGCCTGCGCGCGGTCGTCGACATGAAGGCTCTGGGCGAGAACACGATCGTGATCGACTGCGACGTGCTGCAGGCCGACGGCGGCACGCGCACGGCGGCCATCACGGGCGCCTACGTCGCCCTGGCCGACGCCATCGAGTGGGCTCGCACCAAGAAGTTCATCGGCCAGAAGTCGCAGCCCCTGATCGACAGCCTGTCGGCGGTCTCGGTGGGCATCATCGACGGCGCCCCCATGCTCGACCTGGCCTACGTCGAAGACGTGCGCGCCGAGACCGACATGAACGTGGTCGTCACCGGTCGCGGGCTGTTCGTCGAGGTCCAGGGCACGGCGGAGGGCGCTCCGTTCGACCGCTCCGAGCTCGACGCCCTGCTCGACCTCGCTCTCGCGGGCACGGCGGAGCTGGCGCAGATCCAGGCGACGGTCCTCGGGTCGGGCGAATGAGCATCCGGGTCGTTCTGGCGACGCACAACGCGCACAAGGTCGAGGAATTCCAGAAGATCCTGGCGGCCGAGATCCCCGAACTCGAGATCGTCGCCTACGACGGACCCGAGCCGGTGGAGGACGGTGTGTCGTTCGCCGACAACGCCCTGCTCAAGGCGCGTGCCGCAGCGGCCCACACCGGTCTGCCCGCCCTCGCAGACGACTCGGGCGTCTGCGTCGACGTGCTGGGCGGCGCCCCCGGAATCTTCTCCGCGCGCTGGGCCGGCCACGGCCGCGGTGCCCAGGCGAACCTCGACCTGCTGCTCGACCAGCTCGCCGATATCCGCGATCCGCATCGCACGGGCTGGTACGCGTGCACCATCGCCGTGGTCGTGCCCGAGCAGTCGGGTCGTCCGGCGAGCGAGCATCTCGCGGTGGGCGAATGGCGCGGCAGAATTCTGGATGCGCCGCGCGGCGAGAACGGGTTCGGTTACGACCCCGTGTTCATGCCCGAGGGGTTGGAGGTCTCGGCAGCAGAGCTGACGGCCGAGCAGAAGAACGCCGACAGCCACAGGAGCCGGGCCTTCCGTGAGCTGGTTCCCGTGTTGAGAATGAGCGTCATTCCTAACTAGCGGCGGCGCTAGGCGTATCGCGCCACGGGTGCCTACGCTGGAGGAACAATGGCTCAGACAGACGCGCACTCGCACGGATCGCACAATCATGCTTCGGCGACGACGAACCGCAAACGGCTCGGTTGGGCCATCGCGATCGTCGCGACCGTGCTGCTTGTGGAGGTCGTCGGAGCACTCGCGACAGGGTCGCTCGCCCTGTTCGCCGACGCGGGGCACATGGCATCCGATCTGATCGGACTGATCGTGGCGCTTGTGGCGACCGTCATCTCAGCGCGACCGGCCACCGAGAAGCACAGCTTCGGTTTTCAGCGGGTCGAGGTCTTCGCCGCCCTGTTCAACGGGCTGCTGCTGATCGGCGTGGCGGTCTTCGTCGCCGTCGAGGGCATCTCCCGCCTGATGTCTCCGCAGGAGGTGGACATACCGCCCCTGCCGCTGCTCGTCGTCGCAGTGATCGGCCTCGTCGCCAACTTCGGGGCCCTGATGCTGCTGCGCGGCGGAGCGGCCACGTCGCTGAACATGCGCGGCGCATACCTCGAGGTCTTCGGAGACCTGCTCGGATCGGTCACGGTCATCGTCGCGTCGATCGTGATCCTGACCACGGGCTTCGCCCCCGCCGACGCCATCGCATCGCTCGTGATCGCGGCCATGATCATTCCGCGGGCCGTCTCGCTGCTGAGCGACGTCATCCGGGTTCTGCTGCAACAGACGCCGGTCGACACCGACGTGGCGCAGATACGCAACCACATTCTCGAGGCCGAGGGCGTCGTCGACGTGCACGACGTTCACGTCTGGGCGGTGACCACCGGCAAGAACATCTTCTCGGCTCACGTGGTGGTCGACCAGCAGGTCTTCGAGGCGGGCGGATCGGGCCGCCTGCTCGACGAGCTGTCGTCGTGCCTGTCGTCTCACTTCGACGTCGAGCACTCGACGTTCCAGCTCGAGCCGGCGGAGCACGCCCGGCACGAGGAGCACCTGCACCCGTAGGCGCAGGCGTCCTCGTGACGAGGGGCTGCCTCTGAGGGCCGCTTTCGCGGACTACTTCTGGGGCAGCGCCTGAACGCCGAGGGTGCGATACAGCTCGACCTGCTGCACGGCCTCGAGCTCTGCCGGAGCGCCGGTGAGCGGGTCGTTGCCGCCGCCGGACTTGGGGAACGCGATCACGTCGCGGATCGAGTCCGTGGCCGCCAGCAGCGACACGACGCGGTCGAAGCCCATGGCGAATCCGCCGTGCGGCGGCGCGCCGAACGCGAAGGCCTGCAGCAGGAAGCCGAACTTCTCCTGCGCCTCCTCCTGGCTGATGCCCATGATCTTGAAGACGCGCTCCTGCAGCTCACGGGTGTGGATTCGGATGCTTCCGCCGCCGATCTCGTTGCCGTTGCAGACGATGTCGTAGGCATACGACAGGGCCGATTCGGGGTCGGAGTCGAAGGTGTCGATGAACTCGGGCTTGGGGGAGGTGAACGCGTGGTGCACCGCGGTCCACGCTCCGCCGCCGACGGCCACGTCTCCGCTCGCGACCGCGTCGCCAGCGGGCTCGAAGAGCGGGGCGTCGACCACCCAGGTGAAGGCCCAGGCGTTCGGGTCGATGAGGCCCTGGCGCGCAGCGATCTCGCCGCGGAGTGCGCCGAGGAGGGCGCGGGACGACTTCACGGCGCCCGCGGCGAAGAAGATGCAGTCGCCCGGCTGAGCTCCGGCGTGCGCGACGAGGCCGGCGCGCTCGTCTTCTGACAGGTTCTTGGCGACCGGGCCGCGGAGCTCTCCGTCTTCGCCGACGAGAACGTAGGCGAGGCCCTTGGCGCCGCGCTGCTTCGCCCATTCCTGCCACGCGTCGAGGGCGCGACGTGCCTGGCCCGCGCCGCCGGGCATCACGACGGCGCCCACGTAGGGAGCCTGGAAGATGGCGAAGTCGCTGCCGGCGAAGTAGTCGGTGAACTCGACGAGTTCGAGGCCGAATCGCAGGTCGGGCTTGTCGGAGCCGAAGCGACGCATCGCCTCGGCGTAGGTCATGCGAGGCAGGGGAGTGGGGAGCTCGACATCGATCGTGCGCCACATGGCCCGCAGCACCTTCTCGGCGAGCGCGATGACCTCGTCTTGATCGACGAAGCTCATCTCCACGTCGAGTTGGGTGAACTCGGGCTGCCGGTCGGCTCTGAAGTCCTCATCGCGGTAGCAGCGGGCGATCTGGAAGTACTTCTCGAATCCGCCGACCATGAGCAGCTGCTTGAACAGCTGCGGGCTCTGCGGGAGCGCATAGAAGGTGCCCGGCTTCAGGCGGGCGGGAACGAGGAAGTCACGGGCGCCCTCGGGCGTCGAGTGGGTGAGCGTGGGCGTCTCGACCTCGACGAAGTCCTCGTCGACGAGCACGGAGCGCACGGCCGCCGAGACCTTCGAGCGGAGCTTGAGCGGGTACGCGGCCTCCTCACGGCGAAGGTCGAGGTACCGGTAGGCCAGGCGAGTCTCCTCGCCCGGTTCGTCGTCGAGCTGGAAGGGCAGCACGTCGCTGGCGGCGAGCACCTCGAGGCTCGTGGCCTGAATCTCCACCTCTCCGGATGCGATGGCCGAGTTGACGTTGCCGGCGGGACGTTCGCGAACGATCCCCTTCACGGTGACGACGGACTCGACGCGCAGGCTCTCCGCCGTGGCCACGAGCTCGTCGCGGAAGGTGACCTGGGCGATTCCGGAGGAGTCGCGCAGATCGATGAAGGCGACGCCGCCGTGGTCGCGGATGCGGGCGACCCAGCCGGAGAGCATGACGTCGAGTCCCACGTCCTGGCGGGTGAGCGAGGACGCGTAGTTGGTTCTGTACATAGGGTGGTGTGGTGCTTTCTAGGCCTCGGGCTTGTGGTCGAAGACGTCGGGATCGAGCGCCAGGTCTGCGTGGGGCTGGGCAGCCTCCGCAGCGTTGGCCTTTCGAGCCTTCATCGTCGACTGCACGTAGTGCCAGATCGTGGGGATGAGCGTCGCCGCGACTGCGGCGAGCAGGATGATGTCGATGTAGCTGGTGACGAAGTCCCTGACAGGGGGGATGTTGCCGATCAGGTAGCCGGCGAACGTGACGCCGGCACCCCAGACGAGTGCGCCGATGAGGTTGTAGAGCGAGTACTTGCGGTAGTTCATGTGCCCGATGCCGGCCGCGATCGGAGCGAACGTGCGAACGATGGGAACGAAGCGGGCGAGGATCACCGCGAAGGCGCCGTACTTCGTGAAGAAGGCGTTCGTTCTCTCGACGTTCTTGATGCTGAACAGGCCGGATTCTTTGCGTTCGAAGATCCTCGGGCCGAACTTGTGGCCGATGAGATAGCCCACCTCGCCGCCCGCGAAGGCCGCGAAGCCGATGGCCAGACACACCCACCAGATGTCGACTCCGATACCCGGGCTGAAGGCGAGAACGCCGGTGATGATCAGCAGGGTGTCGCCGGGAAAGAGGAAGCCGATGAGGAGGCCCGTCTCGGCGAAGATGATCAGGCACACGCCGATGAGCGCGAACGGCCCGAAGCTCTGGATGAGCGTCTCCGGGTCGAGCCAGGGAATGAGTGCGGCGTGTGTCAAGTGGAGGCTCCAGTCGTCGGCGGGTCAGGTCTAGGCCGGTCGGCGGCGGACAAGGGGTATGTGTGCATCAAGAGTACCCCCGCGGCACACACAGGACATGGAGTACGGGAGAAGGGACTTGAACCCTCACGCTCGAAAGCACAGGAACCTAAATCCTGCGTGTCTACCAATTCCACCACTCCCGCAGAACACAAACAGTGTACCGGCGACGCGCTCGATCATGCTCTCCCGGGCACGAGCAGGCCGGACTCGTAGGCGATGATCACGAGCTGCGCCCGGTCGTGCGCGCCGAGCTTCGACATCATGCGGTTCACGTGCGTCTTCGCGGTCTGCGGAGAGATCACGAGACCGGCCGCGATCTCGCCGTTCGAGAGGCCGCCGCCCACGAGCAGCAAAATCTCTCGCTCGCGCTCGGTCAGTAGGGCCAGCTCGTCGGGCACGGGCCGTGCCGCGGGCTCGGAGGGAGACAGGTACCGGTCGATCAGCGCGCGCGTGGCCTTGGGTGAGAGCAGTGCCTCGCCGTCGTGCACGGTGCGGATCGCCGACATCAGTGCGTCGGCCTCCGTGCCTTTGCCGAGGAACCCGCTCGCGCCGGCCTGCAACGCGCGCAGCACGTACTCGTCGACTTCGAACGTGGTGAGGATCACGATGCGGGTGCCGGCGAGCAGGGGGTCGGCGCAGATCGCCTCGGTCGCCTGCAGGCCGTCCATCACGGGCATCCGGATGTCCATGAGCACGATGTCGGGGCGGGTCGCGCGAACGACATCCACGGCCTCACGACCATTCGACGCCTCTCCCACGACCGTGAAGCCCTCTTCGTGAGAGACGAGTTCGCTGACGGCGGTGCGGATCAGGGCCTGGTCGTCGGCGAGTACGACGGAGATCATGCGTGGCCCTTCGGGTCGGTGGTGGCGTGCGCGCTGCCGCGCACCCCCGGAGCGGGTTCGTCGAACGGAAGGTGCACGACGAAGCGATGCACCGGCCCCGGACCGAACGACGTCTCGAGGCTTCCACCGACCGACGACACGCGCTCGCGCACGCCGACGAGCCCGTGCCCGCTCTCGACGACGATCCAGTCGTCGCGGCGCGGCTTCGTCACGTTCGTGACCGTGATGCCGAGGCCGTCGGTGCTGTAGTCGAGCTGAACGAGGGCGGTGCCGTCGCCGCCGTGCTTGTGCGCGTTCGTCAGGCCCTCCTGCAGAACGCGGTGGGCCACGATGTCGCGCAGGGAGTCGAGCTCGACCGGTGTGCCGACCGTCCTCTGTTCCACGGTGAGCCCGGCCTTCGAGAACTCGTCGATCAGCTGGGGGAGATGGGAGAGGCCGGGCGTGGGCGCGAGCGTCGCCGAGTGCGCGCTGTCGCCCGAGCGGAGCACGGTGAGGAGGCTGCCTATTTCGCCGAGCACGGTGCGAGCCGCCTCACGCACGGTGGTGAGGGAGCGTTCCGCGTCATCCGGTCGCGTGCGGAGCGCCTGCGAGGCCGACGCGGCGTGCAGATTGATCACGGCGATCTGGTGGGCCATCACGTCGTGCAGGTCGCGCGCGATGGCGAGCCGCTCCTCGGCCACCCGCCTCTCGGCCTCGGACTCGCGGGTCTCCTCGGCTCGTCGTGCCCGCTCGGTGATGGCCTGGATGAAGGCCCGACCGTTGTACTGCGCGATTCCGCCGGTCGCTGCGAGACCGACGAGGGCCACGAGCGTGATCAGTGATTCGAGCCCGCGCGAGCCTTCAGGCCTCGCGACGATCACCGAGATTCCGATGGCGGCGACGGCGATACCGGCCAGGATGAGCCCCGGGGCGCGGCCCTGCCGGGATCCGACGCCGAAGACGGTGATCATCACCGTGAGGATCGAGGCGATGACGGGACCGGGACCGATCAGCTGCAGGCTCGACAGCACCACCGATGCGCATGTCGCAGCGATCGCGACCGCCGCGGTGCTGCGGGGATACCGCGTTCGCAGTACGAGAGCGGCGACCAGAACGATCGCCACCACGGCGGAGGTTGCCAGCACCTCGGTCGTCGAGCCGGCGAGCGGTGTTGCGCTGTGGGATGCGACGACGACGGGAATGCAGACGACGATGATCGCGAGGGCCGAGGGGATCCAGCGCAGCCGCGGGGGCAGAGGAGACTCGAAGGGCGCATGGAACGCTCGAGGATCGGATCTCATGGCGCTCCTCTCTTCGCTGCTTGTCTGCGTCTGCTCGCTGTCGTCCAGTCTCGCAGCACGCCCGGGCCTGGCGCGTCCCACGTTCGTGGTAGCCGAAGATGCCGTGCAGGGGTGACGACGGGCATCCTTCTCGCGGTCAGGCTGGAGTCATCGTGCACAGTGCACGTGACGACAACACAGGAGCATTCATGCCGGTCCCGGTTCTCGCGGCGCGAGACGTCAAGAAGTCCTATGGGCGAGGAGCAGCCCGCTTCGACGCGCTGAAGGGGGTGTCGCTCGACATCGAGGAGGGCGAGTCCATCTCGATCGTCGGCAAGAGCGGGTCGGGCAAGTCGACGCTCATGCACCTGCTCGCGCTGCTCGACAAGCCGTCGACCGGTGCTGTCGAGCTGAGCGGTCGAGACGCGGGCGCCCTCGGCGGCAGAGTCCTCAACCGCACACGCAACCAGACGTTCGGGTTCGTGTTCCAGCAGTTCTTTCTCACGCCCAACACCTCGGTGCTCGACAACGTGACGTTGCCGCTGCGCATCGCCGGGGTCGGTGGTTCCGAGAGGCGCCGGCGCGGAATGGAGGCGCTCGAACGCCTCGAACTCGCCGACAAGGCGAAGAACAAGGCGACCGACCTCTCGGGCGGCCAGAAGCAGCGCGTGGTCATCGCCCGCGCGCTGGTGAACGAGCCCCGCGTGATCTTCGCCGACGAGCCCACGGGCAACCTCGACACGGCCACGGGCGCGGTGGTCGAAGACATTCTCTTCGACCTCAATCGGCGCACGGGTATCACTCTGATCGTGGTGACCCACGATGAGGACCTGGCGGCGAAGACCGACCGCAGCGTCTTCATTCGCGACGGCCTCATCGTCGACCGCAACGGAGCGAGCGCATGAGCGGCCTCGATCTGATCCGTTCGGCGATCAGCAACACGTTCCGCAGCAAGACCCGCACAACTCTCACGGTGCTGGCCATCTTCATCGGCGCCTTCACGCTGGCGCTGACCAGCGGGGTGGGAACGGGCATCAACCGCTACATCGACACGACGGTCTCCTCCATCGGTGCGGACGACGTGATGACGGTCACGAAGACCGCGGAGGACACGTCGTCGGGGCCGGCGAAGTACGAGCCCGACACCACCAACGTCGAGAGCGCGACCGGAAGGCCGGGATCGACGGTGGAGGCCATCACGGCGGCGGAGCTCGACGATATCCGCGCCGTTCCCGGTGTCGAGTCGGTCGATCCGGTGCTGACGGCCCGGCCGAACTACGTGGAGTACGACGGGGGAACCCAGTACCAGGCGGCGATCGGCGGCTTCGTGTCGGGCATGAGCCTCGACCTGGCCGCGGGCTCGGAGCCCTCGAGTGACAGCGACACCTTCGAGGTCGCCCTGCCCGTGTCGTACGTCGAGCCGCTCGGCTTCTCGAGCGATTCGGATGCCGTGGGCAAGACGGTGACGTTCGGCGTCACCGACCAGACGGGCGCGTCGAGCACCATCGAGGCCACGATCACCGGCGTCGCCGAGGCGGGGCTGCTCGGATCGTCGAGCCTCACCGCGAACGACGCGCTGACCACAGCCCTCTACGATGCGCAGTCGGTGGGCCTCAGCTCGTCGAGCAAAGACAGCTACGCCTCGGTGAGCCTGCGCTTCGACCCCGCCTCGTCTGATGAGCAGGTGTCGACGATCAAGAGCGACCTCAAGGGGCTCGGCTACGACGCCACCACCGTGGAGGATCAGATCGGGTCGTTCAAGACCATCATCGACGCCATTGTGCTGGTGCTGAACGGCTTCGCCGTGATCGCCCTGATCGCGGCCGGCTTCGGCATCGTGAACACCCTTCTGATGAGCGTGCAGGAGCGCACCCGCGAGATCGGGCTCATGAAGGCGATGGGCATGGGCGCCGGCCGGGTATTCGGCCTGTTCAGCCTCGAGGCCGTGTTCATCGGGTTCCTCGGAAGCGCGATAGGAGCGCTCGGCGCGATCCTCGCGGGAACGGCGCTGAACGGCGTTCTGGCCAACGGCCTGTTGTCGGCGCTGCCGGGGCTCACGCTCATCGCGTTCGACCCCGCCTCGATCGCGGTCATCATCCTCGTGGTGATGGGCATCGCGTTCCTCGCCGGAACGATCCCGGCGCTGCGTGCGGCGCGGCAGGATCCGATCGAGTCGCTGCGGTACGAGTAGGCCGCTCGGTCGTAGCTCGTTCAACTGTTCGTCGGAGCCCTGTGGATAACTTCCACGGGGTTTCGGCGTTTCAGGGCACCATGTCGGTCGGGGGTGAGCGACAGGAGTATCGACTGTGACGAACGCCGTGCAGGTGATCACCGAGCGTGTGCGCGATAGGGTGCGCCGCGAGGGCGTCGACCTGGCTTCCGACCACACCCTGGCGAGGCGGTTCGTCGACGACGAGGTACGCAGTTACTCGGAGCGAGCATTGGGCGGCAGCGCTCCGTTGCTGGCCGACGAGGCGGTCGCGGCTCGCGAGGTCGTGGCCTCGCTCACGGGGTTCGGTGCGCTGCAGCCGCTGCTCGACGATCCGGGCATCGAAGAGATCTGGATCAACGCCCCCGACAAGGTCTTCGTCGCCCGTAACGGCGTGTCCGAGCTGTCGAACGTGGTGCTCTCCGATGGCGAGGTGCGCGAACTCGTGGAGCGCATGCTGCAGAGCTCGGGTCGGCGGGTCGATCTCAGTTCGCCTTTCGTCGACGCCTCGCTGCCCGATGGCAGCCGCCTCCACGTGGTGATACCCGACGTGACCCGCGCCCATCTTGCGGTCAACATCCGAAAGTTCGCCCGTCGCATCCGGGATCTGCATCAACTCGTCGCCCTCGGGGCGCTGACGCAGCAGTCCGCCGAGTTCCTGCGCATGTGCGTGCTCGCCCAGCAGAACATCCTTGTGTCGGGCGCCACGCAGAGCGGCAAGACCACTCTGCTCAATGCGCTGCTCTCGGTTGCGCGGCCGAGCGACAGGGTGGTCACCGTTGAGGAGACCTTCGAGCTCGACCTCGCCGCCCTCGACGTCGTCGCCATGCAGTGTCGCCAGGCCAGCCTCGAGGGCACGGGCGAGATCACCCTGCGTCGACTCATCAAGGAGGCCCTGCGCATGAGGCCCGATCGCATCGTCGTCGGCGAGGTGCGCGAGGCGGAGAGCCTCGACCTGCTCATCGCGCTGAACTCGGGGCTGCCCGGCGCGTGCAGCATCCACGCCAACAGCGCGCGCGATGCGCTGACCAAGCTGTGCACCCTGCCGTTGCTCGCGGGGCGCAACATCGACGCGTCCTTCGTCACGCCCACCGTGGCATCCTGCATCGACATCGTCGTGCACTGCGAGATGGACAAGCAAGGCTCGCGCCGCATCGTCGAGATCCTCGCGCCGAGCGGCCAGGTCACCGGCACGGCGGGCAACGGGGGAGTCATCGAGGCGAGCAGCATCTTCGCGCTCGAGGGGCGGGATCTCATCGCCACCGGGGGATACCCGATGAAACTGAGCAAGTTCCGCTCGGCCGGTCTTGATCCATCGATCGTGCTGTCGAGGGGTGCGCGATGAGCACGGCTCTGGGGCTCCTTCTAGGGCTCGGGCTCCTGCTCTGCGCGGCTCCCATTCTCTGGCCAGCAACGAGCGACTCCGAGCAGCCGGCGCGCAGCGGCCGCATCCGCACCCTCCTCGACGGTGCGGGGTTCGAGAGGATCCCTGTGGCGGCGTTCCTTGCCGCCAGCGGCTGCCTCGGGGTGATCGCCGCCGCGGTGGCCGAGGCGTCGCTGGCGATTCTCGTGCTCGACATCGCGGCGCTCGCGGTCGGAGCTCTTCTTCCCATCACCGTCGCGCGCCATAGGCGCCGAGCGCGCCGACGCAGCAATCTCACGGTGTGGCCGGATGCCGTGGATCACCTCGTCTCGGCCGTGCGCAGCGGGGTCGCCCTGCCCGACAGCGTCAGCACGCTCGCTCATGCCGGCCCCGCGGCCAGCCGCGCCGCGTTCGCCGAGTTCGAGTCCATGTACCGCACAACGGGAAACTTCGGCATCTGCCTCGACGCCCTCAAAGCGCGGCTCGCAGACCCGACGGCTGACCGCATCCTCGAGACACTGCGCATGTCTCGCGAGGTCGGCGGAACAGACCTCACGCGCGTGCTGCGAAGCCTCTCCGGCTACCTGCGGGAAGACGCCGCGATCCGCAGCGAGGTCGAGGCTCGGCAGTCGTGGGTGATGAACGCAGCGAGGCTCGGTGTCGCGGCGCCGTGGATCGTGCTGCTTCTGCTGTCCACCCGCCCCGAGGCGGCCGGGGCCTACAACAGCCCGGGCGGTGTCGTGCTCATCATCGGCGGCCTCTGCCTCAGCGTGATCGCGTATCGGGTGATGCTCCTCATCGCCCGCATCCCGGAAGAGCGGCGGTGGTTCGCGTGAGCTCGTCCGTCGCATGGGCGACCATCCTGGGCATACTGCTCGGTCTGGGGCTGTGGTCTCTCGTCAGCATGGCGCCCCGGTTGTCGAGGCCGTCGCTGGCCGAACGAACGGCACCGTATCTCGTTGACGTTTCGGCCGGTGCGCGGCAGTTCCTGGCGAAGAGATCGAGCGATCCGCTGCCGGTGTTCGGAGTGCTCTTGTCGCCGATGGCCCGCGTGGCGATCGACTTTCTCAACGGCGTTCTCGGGGGAACGGAACAGATCGAACGGCGACTCGCGCAGTCGCGCGCTTCTGTGTCGATGGAGTACTTCCGGGCGCAGCAGCTCGTCTTCGGTGTGGTCGGCGTGATAGCGGGAGCCGTTCTGGTCGTCGCCACATCGAGCACCATGGCGGTACCGGTGATGACACAGCTCGCCATTCCGGTCGTGCTCGCAGCGGTGGGAATCGTGGCCCGCGACCTCGTGCTGCGCTCGTCCGCGCGCAGGAGGATCGCTCGTATCGACAGTGAGCTGCCCACGGTGCTCGAGTTCTTGACACTCAGCCTGTCGGCGGGCGAGACAGTGCTCGACGGGCTGCGCAGAGTCGCTCGAGTCTCCAGCGGAGAGCTGGCTCGCGAATTCGCGGTCGTGGTGACCGAGGTCAACTCGGGTGTCGGCCTCGTGACGGCTCTCGAGTCCCGAGCGTCCGCCTTGGCCCTGCCCGCTTTCACCCGATGCGTCGAGCAGATGACGGGAGCGCTCGACAGGGGGACGCCCCTGTCGGACGTGCTTCGAGCCCAGGCCCAGGACTCCCGGGAGGACACGAAGCGCGCTCTGCTCGAGGCCGCCGGCAAGAAAGAGGTCACGATGCTTATCCCACTCGTGTTCCTGATCCTGCCCACCACCGTGCTATTCGCCGTGTGGCCCGGCATCGTCGTGCTGCAGACGGGCTTCTGACCCTTCGTCCTTCCTCATCCGATCCCGTTGAAAGAGAGACCGATGTTGTCCATCACCTCCCGAATTGCCCGCCGCCTGCGCGATGACCGGGGAGACGTACCCGGCTGGGTGCTCATCACCCTGATGACCGCCGGATTGGTCATCATCATCTGGGGACTCGCCGGGCCAGCACTCAGCCAGGTCTTCGAGCAGGCGATCGACCGAGTCACGGCCTTCTGACGCGGTCATGGCATCGCGCATCCGCGGCGTCGTGTGGAGACTCCGACAAGACGAGGGATCCGCCGCCGTCGAGTTCGTTCTCGTCGGAGTGCTGCTCACCGCACTCACGCTGGCGGTCATCCAGCTCGCGTTCGCGTTGCACGTGCGCAACACGCTCCTCGACTCGGCGGCAGAAGGCGCGCGCTTCGCCGCGCTCGCGGGCAACTCTCCCGACGATGGGGCGGATCGAACGAGGCAGCTCATCACGACTGCAATCGGGGCCACCTACGCCGATCATGTCTCGGCGGGCTACACCGAGTACCTCGGCATCGCGGCGACGCAGGTCACGGTGGATGCTCCACTCCCGCTGGTCGGCATGTTCGGCCCGCCGAGGTCGCTGGAGGTGACCGGACATGCAGCTGTGGAGACGATTGACGGCTGACGACGGATCCGCCTCGCTCGAGTTCATCACGGCGGGCGTCCTGCTTCTCGTGCCCCTCGTCTATCTGGTGAGCGCCCTGTCCGTTCTGCAAGGCGCGGCCTTCGCAACCGAGGGCGCAGCCCGCCAGGCTGCACGGGTCTTCGTGCAGTCCGACACGTTCGAGCAGGGCGCTGCAGCTGCCCAGCAGGCGGCCGCCATCGCATTCTCCGACTTCGGCATCACGGAGGGCGTCGAAGCGATCGAGTACTCGTGCGAGCCGGTTCCGGATGCCTGCCTCACCCGGGCGGGTCACGTTACCGTGACCGTGCGGGTCTCCGTTCGTCTTCCTCTGCTGCCCGAGTTCCTCGGCCGCGAGAACACCGGAGGCATTCCGTTCGTGGCCACGGCCACGCAGACCGTGTCTCGGTTTCACTCATGAGTGGGGTCGCGTTCAGGCCGATGGCCGCCGCGCGAGCACGACTCAACTCCGACGAGGGCTCGACCCTTCTGCTCACGATCTTCTACGCGGCCTTGGCCTTACTCGTGGTTCTCGTGGTGGTCGCCGCGTCGAGCCTCTACCTCGAGCGAACAAGGCTGTTCACCCTGGCCGACGGCGCCGCCCTCGAGGCGGCGGAGTCCTTCTCTCTCGACGACGTCGAACTCGTGGACTCCACGGTCGTGCCGAGGCTCGACCCCGCAGAAGTCGATGCTGCCGTCGACCGCTATCTCGCCGACACTCCGTCGTCAGCAGAGTTCGCCGACCTCACGGTCGTCGAGGCGACGACGCTCGATGGCCGAAGCGCCACGGTCGCTCTTTCCGCGTCGTGGCGGCCGGCCGTGCTGTCGCTCATCGTGCCGAACGGTTTTCCCATCGAGGTCACCTCTGTCGCTCGTTCGACATTCCGATGAAGACTGCGCAAGGCCCTCAGGTCGCGCACAGCATCCGTGTAGCGTACGTGTCCATGACTTCGAGTTCACCGGCACCTCAGATCGAACTCACCGAGCGGGCGAAGTGGCAGGCGTTTGCCGTGGCCGTCGGAGTCGCGGCCCTCACGATTCTCGACCTCTCGAAGGTCAATGTCGGGCTTCCCTCGATCGAGAAGGCGCTCGGCGCCGGGCCTACCGAGCTGCAGCTGATCGTCGCCGGCTACGCCCTCGCCTTCGGGCTCGCGCTCGTTCCCGCCGGGAGGCTGGGCGACATCTATTCGCGCAAACTGCTCTTCTCCATCGGACTCATCTCGTTCACCCTCGCCAGCCTCGCCTGCGCGCTCGCACCGACGGTCGAGACCCTGCTCATCGCGCGTATCCTGCAGGGCGTCGCCGCAGGCATCCAGATGCCGCAGGTGCTCGGGCTCGTGCAGCAGCTGTTCCAGGGGTCGGCGCGCGGGCGCGCCTTCGGCATCTTCGGGGCCACCATCGGCGTCGCCACCGCGTTCGGGCCGACGCTCGGCGGGCTTCTGATCGCCGTCGGGGGAGAGACCGACGGGTGGCGACTGCTGTTCTGGATGAACATTCCGCTCGGACTCATCGCGCTGTTCTTCGCGCTGCGCCTGCTGCCGACGAAGCCCAAGGGCACGACCATGAAGACGCAGCTCGACCTCGTCGGCATCCTGCTGCTCGGCTTGTCTGTCTTCAGCCTGATGGTGCCCTTCGTCTTCACCACCGGCGGCCCCGACGACGACCCGAAGCGCTGGTTCTGGCTCATCGGCTTCGCGCTCGGAACCACCGCGTTCCTCCTATGGGAACGCGACTACGGGCGCCGCGGCAAGTCTCCCGTGGTGCACTTCTCCCTGTTCCGCATTGCCTCGTACCGCAACGGAATCCTCGTAGCCACCGCGTACTTCGCGGCGATTCCTGGCACCTTCCTGCTGACGACGCTCTACCTGCAGCAGGGGCTCGGCGCGCTTCCCGTGTTCGCTGGCATGGTGAGCATCCCGTTCGCCCTCACCTCCGCCGCCAGCTCGCTCATCGGCGGCCGCATCGTGGAGCGCTACGGCCGCAAGCTCGTCGTGATCGGCACCGCCACGGTCATCGTGGGCTTCTCGCTGATCCTCGCCGCTGCCGTGCTCACCCCGCGCGACGAGACGATCTGGTGGATGGCCGCCGCCATGGCCGTCGCGGGAGCCGGAGGCGGCCTCGTGATCTCGCCCAACCAGACCCTGACGCTCGCCGAGGTTCCCGTGAGCGAGGGCGGGGTCGCCGGCTCACTCGCCCAGGTCGGACAGCGCGTCGGCACCGCGATCGGCGTCGCCGCCGTCAGCTCAACGTTCTTCGCCACTCTCTACCGTGACAAGGCCGACCCCGACCAGCTGATGGCCTACCACGAGGGCTTCCGCAACGGCATCCTCATCGCCATCTCGCTGATCACGGTGTCGCTCATCGTAGGGCTCGTCGACCTGAGGTCGCGTGCGAAAGCCGCGAAGCGCGAGACCGCCGCATCCGACGCCTGACGAGCAGCGCGCCTGATCAGGCCGATGGCCTGCCCGGCCGCCGAGGTACGTAACGGGGAACGTAGCGCAGCATCAAGCCGGCACCCAGCACGCCGATGACCCCCATGATCGCCGTCGAAAGCGACAGCGTGGCCACGGCCACGATGAGCGACACGAGCAGGGGAGCGGCGGCCGTTCCCGCGTCGCCGGTGAAGCGGAACGCGCCCAGGAACGGCGCGGGGTCGTCTTTCGGGGCGAGGTCGGCGCCGAGCGTCATGAGAATTCCGCTGCCGATGCCGTTCGCGAGGCCGGTGAGCGCCGTGACGCCGATGAACCACCCCACCGCGTGCTGCAGGTCGTGGGTGAAGGCCAGCACGAAGAGCCCGATGCCCATGCCGAGCATCGACGGCACCACGCTCCACAGTCGCCCGAACCGGTCGATGACCTGGCCGCTGGCATAGAAGAGGGCGAAGTCCATGGCGCCGCCGAGTCCGATGATGAGGGCGGTCGTGCTCTCCGACAGGCCGAGACTCACGGCCCACAGCGGCAGGATGACGGAGCGGCTCGCTCGCAGGGCGCCGACGATCGCCACGCCCGTTCCGAGGCGAACGAGCACCCCGCGGAAGTTCCAGACCGTGCGGAACAGCCCGTGCGACTCCTCGGCCACGAGGTGCTCGCCCTCGGTCTCGTGCGTGCCGTCGACCTGCGCGCGTGCCGCGGCCCCCGCGGTCGGATCGGGCATCACGAGGAGGAGCACGATCACCAGAACGGCACACGCGAGGTGCACCCAGAACACGATCTCGGCGTGCGAGGTGAGGGCGATGAGTCCGGCTGCGATGAACGGGCCGACGAACCAGCCCGCGCGGAAGGTTCCGCCCAGGGTCGAGAGGGCGCGCGCCCGATACTGCAGCGGCACGAAGGTGGTCATAAACGCGTGCCGGGCGAGGGCGAAGGTGGCGGTCGACAGGCCGAGCAGAAAGATGCCGACCCCGAGCATCCAGGGCCCGGATGCGACGATGCACGTCGTGACGCCGATGATCGACACGAGCGACGCACCCACCATGGCCCGCCGCTCGCCGATGCGGCTCACGATCCAGCCGCTCGGGATGTCGCCGATGAGCTCGCCGACCATGATCATGGCGGCGATGAATCCCGTCAGGGCGAGACCGGCACCGAGATCCTGCGCGATCGCCGGAATGATGGGGATGATCGAGCCCTCGCCGATGGCGAAGAGCAGCGACGGGAGGAGGGCGGGGAGGGCGATGGAGCGGAATCGGAACCCGGTCTCTGCGTCGCTCATATCGCATCCACTGTACGCCGGGGGAGCGACCACGCCCGCCCGGTAGGCTGGGGGCACCATGCAGGAACTAGATTTCAGCGAGCAGATCGCCGCCCTCCGCTCCACCTTTCGCGACATCCTCTCGGTCATCGACGTCGATGAGTTGAAGGCCCGCATCGACGACCTCAGCGCACAGGCCGGCGTTCCCGATCTGTGGGACGACACCGAGAAGGCGCAGAAGGTCACCAGCGCACTGTCGCACGCCCAGTCCGACCTCGCGAAGGTCACGAGCATCACCTCGCGTCTCGAAGACCTCGAGATCATGGTCGAGCTCATCAACTCCGAGGGCGACGAGGAGTCGGCCCAGGAGGCGCAGGGCGAGCTCGAGAGCCTCACGAAACTGCTCGGCGAGCTCGAGGTGCAGACCCTGCTCAACGGCGAGTACGATCCCCGCGCGGCCGTCATCACGATCCGCGCCGGAGCGGGCGGCGTCGACGCCGCCGACTTCGCCGAGATGCTGCTGCGCATGTACCTGCGCTACTCCGAGCAGCACGGCTACTCCGTCACGGTGCTCGACACGAGCTACGCAGAAGAGGCCGGCATCAAGAGCGCCACCTTCGAGGTCGACGCCCCCTACGCTTTCGGAACGCTCTCTGTCGAGGCCGGAACGCACCGCCTGGTGCGCATGAGCCCGTTCAATTCGGCCGGTAAGCGCCAGACGAGCTTCGCCGCGGTCGAGGTCATTCCGCTCATCGCCCAGACCGAGTCGGTCGACGTTCCCGAGAGCGACATCCGGGTGGATGTCTTCCGCTCGTCGGGCCCGGGCGGCCAGTCGGTCAACACCACAGACTCGGCCGTGCGCATCACCCACCTGCCCACGGGCATCGTGGTGAGCTGCCAGAACGAGAAGAGCCAGATCCAGAACAGGGCGGCGGCGCTCCGCGTGCTGCAGTCGCGCCTGCTGCTTCTGCAGCGCGACGAGGAGAACGCCAAGAAGAAAGAGCTGGCCGGCGTCATCACCGCCAGCTGGGGAGACCAGATGCGAAGCTACGTGCTCGCGCCGTACCAGATGGTCAAAGACCTGCGCACCGACTACGAATCGAACAACCCGTCGAACGTCTTCGACGGCGAGCTCGACGGCTTCATCTCGGCGGGCATCCGCTGGCGCAAGCAGAAGGTCGCATAGGCGATACAAGGCGTTCGTACAGACTGGCGCGCCAATCGGGCATCCGTGGCGAGTCGCGCGTCGAGTGGCTCGCAAGGCTGCTTAAGCTCAACCTGCCATGATTCGATTTGATCACGTATCCCAGATTTACCGGGGGACCAAGAAGCCGGCGCTGAACCGCGTCGACCTCGAGATCCTCCGCGGTGAATTCGTCTTTCTTGTTGGCGCCTCCGGCTCCGGCAAGTCGAGCTTCCTGCGCCTCGTGCTGAAGGAGGACAAGCCCACGAGCGGCAGCATCCACGTGCTCGGCCAAGACCTGGGCACGATCTCGTCGCGCAAGGTTCCTTACTTCCGGCGCAACCTCGGAGTCGTCTTCCAGGACTTCCGTCTGCTGCCGAACAAGAACGTCTTCGACAACGTGGCCTTCACGCTTCAGGTCATCGGCAAGTCGCGGGGTTTCATCCAGGAGGCCGTTCCCGACGTGCTCGCCATGGTGGGCCTCAACGAGAAGGCGAACCGCCTTCCGCACGAACTCTCCGGTGGTGAGCAGCAGCGCGTGGCCATCGCCCGCGCCGTCGTGAACAAGCCCGCCATCCTGCTCGCCGACGAGCCGACAGGAAACCTCGACCCGCTGACGAGTGGCGGAATCATGCAGGTTCTGCAGCGCATCAACGCGGGCGGAACCACCGTGATCATGGCGACGCACGACAACGCCATCGTCGACCAGATGCAGCGACGCGTGATCGAGCTCGTTCAGGGCGAGATCGTGCGCGACGAACTGCAGGGCGGCTACGGCATGACGGCCGAGATCGCGCTTCGCGACAGCGGAATGACGGCCGAGATCGGCATTCCCGGGCTGACGCGCGGCAGCAGGGGACCGGGTGCGAGTTCTCCCACATTCTCCACGCCCGTCGTGAATCCCCAGGGCCCGTCCGCGACCGAGGCGCCAGCGCCTGCGGCCGCGCCCGCGGCATCCCGTGTGCCCGCCGGCGAGCCCGCGCAGGCCGCGCCCGTCGCATCCACGACCCCCGCGCCGGTGTCGGCCCGCCCCGACGCCGCCGACCCCGTGACCGACCAGCTCGGACTCGCAGAGAAGCTCGGGCTGCGCGCCCCGGGCGAACGCATCGACCCCCAGGACCAGAACGTAGGACCCACCTCGTGAGACTCGGACTCATCTTCGGAGAGGTCGGCACCGGCCTCCGACGCAACGTCTCGATGGTCATCTCCGTCGTTCTCGTGACCTTCATCTCGCTCACCTTCGTGGGCACGGCCATTCTGCTGCAGATGCAGATCGGCCAGATGAAGAACTACTGGTACGACAAGGCCCAGGTCGCCGTCTACCTCTGCACGGCCACGGACGCGGGGGAGACCTGCGGAAACGGCGACGTGACCCAGGAGCAGATCGACGCCGTCGAGGCCCAGCTCGACGGACCGACGCTGTCGCCGTTCATCGACAAGTACTACTTCGAGAACCATGACCAGGCCTACGAGAACTTCCAGTCGCAGTTCAAAGGCAACCCGGTCACCGAGTACGTGACGCCCGACCTTCTTCCGCAGACGTTCTGGGTCAACCTGAAAGACCCGACGCAATCGGCGGTGCTCGTCGAGAGCCTCTCGGGCTTCGCAGGCGTCGAGAGCGTCACCGACCAACGCAGCTACCTCGAGCAGATCTTCACGGTACTCAACGCGGCGAGTTACACCGCCATCGCCGTGGCTGCGATCATGCTGATCGCGGCGGTTCTGCTCATCGCCACGACCATTCGACTGTCTGCCTTCTCGCGCCGTCGAGAACTCGGAATCATGCGCCTCGTCGGGGCGTCGAACCGCTTCATCCAGACGCCGTTCATCATCGAGGGTGTGATCGCATCGCTCATCGGATCGGCACTCGCGGGCGTGGCGATCTGGGCCATCGTAAAGTTCTTCGTGCAGGGATGGCTGCTGAACCAGCTGCCGTTCACGTCGTTCGTCTCCACGGGCGATGCGCTGCTGGTGGCGCCGATCCTGATCGTCGTCGGAGCCGTGCTCGCGGCGCTGTCGGCCAAGTTCGCGATTACGCGCTACCTCAAGGTCTGATCGCACAGGTCTGATCGCATCGGTCTGATCGCACAGGTGCGAGCGGCGCCGCCCACGCCCAGGTCGACCGGGCGTATACTGGACGGCTGCCGCACGCGAGGTGCGGCACCAAGAATCGTCAGGAGCGCAACGTGCCCAAGGAGAGCGGTCAGAAGGTCGTCGCGACCAACCGCAAGGCTCGGCACGACTACACCATCGAGTCGACGTACGAGGCCGGAATGGTCTTGAACGGCACCGAGGTGAAGTCGCTCCGCATGGGTCGAGCGTCGCTGGTCGACGGCTACGCCTTCATCGAGAACGGCGAGGCCTGGCTCGACGCCGTGCACATTCCCGAGTACACGCAGGGCACGTGGAACAACCACACGCCCAGGCGCAAGCGCAAGCTGCTGCTGCACAAGGAGCAGATCCTCAAGCTGCACAACAAGACCAAAGAGGGCGGCTACACGCTCATCCCACTGCAGCTGTACTTCAGCGACGGCCGTGCCAAGGTCGAACTGGCCGTGGCCAAGGGAAAGCGCGAGTACGACAAGCGGCAGACGCTGCGCGAGCGTCAAGACAAGCGCGAGTCCGACAGGGCCATGTCGGCGAGGCGCAACCTCGGCGACTGACGCCCGTCACAGACGAATGGATGCGCCGGTCAGCTCTTCGGACAGCGCCCACAGGCGGGCGGCCACGGCGGGATCGCGTGACCACGCCTTGGCCGGCACCACCCGCGGGCGGCCCTTCAGCTGTTGCCAGCCGGCCGGGCCCACGTATTCGCCGCCGCGCAGGTAGTCGTCGGTCGCGGCCATCACGATGGGCAGTGCGCCCGCGTCCTTGCCCTGGGCGAACGAGCCGAACACGGCCTGCACGATCGCAGCGGTGCTGCCATCCGGCGTGACTCTCGGGCGCTTTGGCGTCAGCTCGTCGACCGCGAACCCCGGATGAGCGACGATGCTGCGGGTGTCATGCCCGGCGGCGCGAAGCCGACGATCGAGCTCGAACGCGAACGTCATCACGGCCAGCTTCGACCGGCTGTAGCTGCGGAAACTGCGGAAACGCTCGGGGGTCTCGTGCTTCTCGAGATCGAGCGCGTAGAAGCGGTGGCTGATGCTGCCGAGATGCACGATCCGTGACGCGGGGGTCGCGAGAAGAGACGGCAGGAGCCCGGCGATCAGGGCGAAGTGGCCGAGGTGGTTGGTTCCGAACATGCTCTCGAACCCGTCGGCGGTCACGGAATCCGCGGTGCCCGAGGTGATGCCCCCGTTCGCGACCAGCACGTCGATGGCGGGCAGCCGCGAGAGTTCGGTGGATGCTCGAGCAACACTCGAGAGATCGGCCAGATCGAGCAGCACGAACGACGGCGCCTCGATGTGGGGCACCTCGCGCCGCAGGGACGCGACGGCGGCGCCGGCCTTGGCCTCGTTGCGGCCCGCGATGACGACGCGAGCACCCCTGCGGGCGAGCTGCTCGGCCGTGAAATAGCCGAGCCCGGCGTTGCCGCCCGTGATGACGACCGTGCGGTCGGTCAAGTCGCGGTTCATGCGGACGCGGCGAAACGGGCCTCGACCGACGCGCTGATGACGACGTCTGCGGGCGTGAGGTCGAGGGGGCCGGATGCGCTGGACTTGGCCATGTCGTGCGAGGCGAAGCGCGCGACGCCGACCGGCGAGGAGCCGCCTCCGCCGTCTCCGAGCATTCCGGGGTCGGCCACGGCGAGCGGCCGGAGTGCCGACAGCCCGAGGGCCTCGGCGTAGTTCTGCGCCTTCGACCGGGCGCTCACGATCGCGTCCTTCTGAACGTCGGACTCCAGGGCCGCCCGCGTCGCTGCGGTGAGAGCCCAGTCGACCGAGGTCACGGTCACGCCGTCGCGGAACGCGACGGAATCGATCCACGTCGCCAGCGCCGAGAAGTCGCGGAATCGGGCTCGCACGGTGGTGGTCGCGTGATAGACGGGTGGCAGCTGCACACCGTCCTGGTTCCAGGGGCGCTGGCCCCACACGCTCACCTGGTCGGCGCTCCACCGCGTTACCGCGTCGGCCACCGGATCGTGCAGAGCACGGAGGCTTTCCGAGGTCTCCGCGTGGAGCTGCCTCGTCTGTTCGAACACGCTCTGGCGTTCCGGTCCCTCGAACCCGAGTGCGAGCTGCACGACGGCCCGCTCGGGTGAGTGGTGCGTCTCTGCGTAGCCGGCGACGGTGATGATGGTCTCGCTCATGGGTCTCACCCTATCCGCGTCCCGACGAGGGCCCACGGTGGCCATTGCCGATTTTCTGTCGTAGAATTGGGGGCTGCATCCTTTCGGATGCTTGTGCGCAACATACAACTCAACAGTGCGTGATAGTGACCCGCTTGGGGATGATCGGTTTCGACATTGCCTGCGAAACTGCGAGAAGCGGGTCGAGGATTCAGGGTTATCTCGTTAACGATCTCTGAAAAACAATAAGTGCCAAATCAAACCGCACTGTCTCTGCTCAGGCAGACTTCGCCCTCGCGGCGTAGTTCTCTTCTAAGCACTAAATAGAGACCGTCAGTCCGGGAATGCTCTCTACCCGGGTTCTGGCGACATTCAGAGAGATTGCTTCCGCGTTACGCCTGAGGGCGCGGAGGGACTTGCACTCGGGCTGGGCCCGTCGAGCTAGATGCCTGTAGCAAAGCTCGGGGCCGAGTAGAACGACTCAACAGGATACGCCCGTAGAAGGCGCAGAATCACAGCAGTGGACCGGGGTTCAATTCCCCGCATCTCCACCATCTGAGGTCGCTGTCATGCACTGTTTGGTTGCCGCCCTTCGACGGGCTCAGGGAACGACAGGCTCAGGGAGCGGGGTCACCGCTCGCTGAGCCTGTCGAAGCGGCCTGGCCTACAGCACGAAGAGCATCTCCTGGTAGGTCGGCAGAGGCCACAGGTCGTCGGCCACGATGTCCTCGAGAGTGTCGGCTGCGGCGCGCACGGCGTCCATCGCCGGAAGCAGTGCGTCACGCGCGTGCTCCGCCTCGGCGAGCGCCTCATGACCGGTCTCGGCCGCCAGTGCCTTCTTGAGCGTGGCCAGGGCGCTGCGCAGCTCGGCAAGCGGAACCGATACCTCGTCGAGAGCCTCCGTGTCGGCCTCCACTCCGGCAGCCTTGAGCGCACCGATGTTCACGGCGAGCTCCGTCTGGTGGCGCACGGCCGCCGGCAGGATTGCGGTGGCACCGATCTCGAGGGCCAGGCGCGCCTCGACGCCGATGGTGAGGGCGTACTGCTCCAGCCCGATCTCATAGCGGCTGCGCATCTCACGGTGATTGAAGACCCGGTACTTCTCGAACAGCTCCATGGCCTCGTCGGTGATGAGCTCGGGAAGGGCGTCCAGGGTCGTGCGCAGATTGGCGAGGCCGCGCTTCTCGGCCTCGATCGGCCACGCATCGGCGTAGCCGTCGCCGTTGAAGACGACCGCCCCGTGCTCCGTGATGATCTGCGTGAGGAGGGTCTGAACGGCGGTGTCGAAGTCTTCTCCCGCAGCCGTGGCCGCCTCGAGCTCTGTGGCGATGAAGTCGAGCGAGTCGGCCATGATCGTGTTGATGGTGGTCATCGGTCCTGCGACCGACTGCATCGATCCCGGGGCGCGGAACTCGAAGCGGTTTCCGGTGAACGCGAACGGGCTCGTGCGGTTGCGGTCACCCGGGTCGGTGGGCAGCACCGGCAGGGTGTCGACACCGATCTGCATACGACCTTTGCCCTTCGACGATGTCGCAGGGCCCTTCGCCAGCTGCTCGAAGACGTCGGCCAATTGGTCGCCGAGGAAGATCGAGATGATCGCCGGGGGAGCTTCGTTCGCGCCGAGCCGGTGGTCGTTCGTGGCCGAGGCGACGGATGCGCGCAGCAGACCGGAGTACTTGTGCACGGCGCGGATGACCGCGGCGCAGAACACCAGGAACTGCGCGTTGTCGTGGGGCGTGTCGCCCGGAACGAGCAGACTGCCCAGCTCCGAGTTGCCGAGCGAGAAGTTGACGTGCTTGCCCGATCCGTTGACGCCCTGGAACGGCTTCTCGTGGAACAGGCACTCCATGCCGTGCTTCTTGGCTATCGTCTTGAAGGTCGTCATCAGGAGCTGCTGGTGGTCGGCGGCGATATTGCCCCGCTCGAACATGGGAGCGATCTCGAACTGGCCCGGGGCGACCTCGTTGTGGCGGGTCTTGGCGGGGATGCCGAGCTTGAACAGCTCGCGCTCCGTGTCCATCATGAATCCGAGCACGCGCTCGGGGATGGCGCCGAAGTAGTGGTCGTCGAACTCCTGGCCCTTCGGCGGCTTCGAGCCGAACAGGGTGCGACCGGCGTTGATCAGGTCGGGTCGGGCGAGGAAGAAGTGCCGGTCGACCAGGAAGTACTCCTGCTCGGGCCCGCAGAACGACACGACATGTTTCGGGTTCGTGTGCCCGAACAGCTTCAGGATGCGCTCGGCGTGTTCGCCCATCGCCTGCTGCGAGCGCAGGAGGGGCGTCTTGTGGTCGAGGGCCTCACCAGTCATCGAGACGAAAACAGTGGGAATACAGAGGGTGTTGCCATTGGGATTCTCGAGCACATACGCGGGGCTCGTGACGTCCCAGCCGGTGTAGCCGCGAGCCTCGAACGTGTTGCGCAAGCCGCCGTTCGGGAAGCTGGACGCATCCGGTTCGCCCTGGGTGAGCGTCTTGCCCGCGAACTCGGCAAGGGCCGTTCCGTCGCCGACCGGCTCGAGGAAGCTGTCGTGCTTCTCGGCGGTGAGACCGGTCAGCGGGTAGAAGACGTGCGCGTAGTGCGTCGCGCCCTTCTCGAGGGCCCAGTCCTTCATTGCCGAGGCCACGGCGTCGGCGACCAGCGGATCGAGCATGACACCGTGGTCGATGGTGGCCATGACCGACTTGTAGACCGACTTCGGGAGCCGCTTCTGCATCACGATCTGGTTGAACACGTTCTCGCCGAAGACCTCGCCGGGCGTCTCGGTCGGGGTGAAGCTGATGGCGGGCGGCACGTAGGCCTCGACATCCCTGATGGCCTGCAGACGGACAGTGTTTCCAGTCATTCTTACTCCCTCGTGACGGCGCCCGACCGCGGATCGATGCGGAACCCGGTGGCGCCACGATAGAAGACTCGTGTGGCGGGGGTGTTTCACCTGTGTGACACCCGTGGTTATTTTCGACGCGGCGTGAGGAGTAGTGCAGTCGCCCGGCCGCGGTGTCAGTGGTGGCGCAGCCCCATTGAGAGCGGTATCGCGTGTCGCTGCCCGCCCGAGTGCACGACATCGCCGTCGACGACGGTCAGCTGCGTGCGGTGCTGTTGGAGCGCCCGCGTCACCGCTGACAATCGGTGGTCGAGGTCGAACCACTCCACACCGGAGCCGGGTTCGGAGACGATCTCGGCGAACGGCGTGGCCGTCAGGCGGCTCGCCGCCAGCGTGGCCTCGTGCGTTCGCACGTGATCAGGATGTCCGTAGCCCCCGCCGTGGTCGTAGCTGACGACCAGCTCGGGATCGAGCAGCTCTATGAGTGCCACCACGTCGCCCACGACCTGCTCGAGGGGCGCGAGCGCCAGCGCTCCGGGCTCGACATCGGCCGCGGGACCGGCGAGTCCGGGCTCGATCCAGGACATTCCCGAATCGCGGTAGCGCACGGCCGGTTGCCCCACGGTTCGCGCCGGGGCGGTGCCCAGCCAGTACCTGTCGGAGATACCGAGCGAGTCTGCCGCTCGGCGCAGCTCGGTCTCGCGCAGCGCGCTCAGGCCCTCGGCATCCACCGCGTGATCGATCGATCCCTCGACGATCTCGCCGCGCTCTCCGCGGGTGGCGGTGAGCAGGCTCACCCGCACGCCGCGGTCGACCAGCTCGGCGATCAGGGCGCCGGTGGCGAGGGTCTCGTCGTCGGGGTGGGCGTGCACGAAGAGCACGCTGGGCACACCGTCGAGAAGACTCACGCGACGGCGACGGACGAGACGAGCCCCGTGTAGACGCCCAGGAGCGCGTCGGCGGAGCGCGCCCAGCTGAGGGTCTCCGCGCGTTCGCGGGCTCTCGACGACAGCTCGTCGGCCTCCTCGTCATGCGAGAGCAGGCGGGCGATCGCATCGGCCCATACGGCGGGGTCGCGCGAATCGAGCACGACGCCGGTCACGCCGTCGACAACGGCCTCCCGGAGACCACCCGAGGCGGCGGCGACGACGGGCACGCGGCTCGCGGCCGCCTCGAGCGCGACGAGGCCGTATGTCTCGGAGTGGGAGGGGATCAGGACGACGCGGGCGCTGCGCAGCAGTTCGGCCAGCGCCTGTCTCGATTGCGGACCGATGAAGTGCACGGAGTCTGCAATGCCGCGTCGGCTGGCGAGTTGCGAGAGCTCGTCGATGTATCCGTCGAAGTCGGCCGACGCATCGCCCGAGATCACCAGTTCGGGTCGGATGCTCTCAGGAACCGAGGCGATCGCCTCGATCGCGAGGTCGAGGCCCTTGAGCGGCTGCAACCGGGCGGCCACGACCGCGTAAGGCCTGCGGGACTCGTGCGACCCGAGAGCCGGTGCAGCCGGTGCGAACAGCTCGCTGTCGACGCCGGGGGAGACGACGGTGATGCGACCGGGCGATCCGCCGAGACGCGTCTCGATCGTGTGGGCTTCGGCCTCGCTGATCGCGATCAGTGCGTCGGATTCGCGTGCGAGCCACGATTCGCCGGCCATGCGCCCGGGCGACTCCGCGCGCTCTCCGTCGGAGAGGGGCGTCGAATCGTCGGCCGCGATGCTGTGGAAGCTCTGCACGTGGGGGATGCCCCGAGTGCGCGCGACGGGCAGGGCGGCCATGCCCGAGAACCAGTGGTGCGAGTGAAAGACGTCGTACGGGCCGAGCGCACTCAGGGCCTCGCTGAACTCGCCGATGTAGAGCTCGTGATCGCCCTTGGCGAGCGGATGCGCGGGGCCGGCATCCACGAACCGCAGGCGAAGTCGATCGCCGAAGTTCAGAACGGCCGGACCGGTGGGCGTGGACCGTCGCGTGATGATCTCGACGTCGTGTCCTTGTGAGGCGAGGGCCTGCGCCTGGTGCAGCACCACCACGTTCATGCCTCCGGCATCGCCGGAGCCCGGCTCGTCGACCGGCGATGTGTGGAGGCAGACGAGAGCTATTCGCAGCACTTAGACGAACACTCGGTAACCGTTGACGAACTTGTTGACCGGGGCGAGAAGGGCGACAAGCGGAACGAACATGCGCAGGAGATAGACGACCACCGTGACCTGGCCGAGGTCGGCGAGAGCGAAGAGGCCGAGCGCGACGGCGCCCCAGCCGACGGCGATCACAAGCGAGCGTCGGGTGGCGAGGAACGGAGCCGCGGTGCCGAGCGAGGCGAAGACGATGCCCGCATCGGCGACGAAGCCGCGCAGCCCGGGCTCCTCGAACTGGCCGACGAGCACCCACAGCACGATGGCGATGGCCCAGAAGAGAACGAACAGGCCGCCGCCGAGGGGCTTCGTCATGTCTTTGGCCGGGGCGGATGTCTTGGCCGGGGCGGATGTGGTGACCGGCGCGGAATGGGTCGTCATGACTCAAATTCTAGCCCGGGGCGTCGCACTCTGTGGACGATGTCAGGGGCCGGTGCGAAGCTCGATCCATGCGTTGCACGATTGTTCCCCCTTACCTGCTCTCCCGCCTCTCCCGCCTCGATGAGGCCGGTCTCGGAGGGGTCGCCGCCGCGGCCCACGAGACCCTGATGCAGACCGAGCCCCTGCGCGAGACGAGGCAGGCCGTTGCCCCGCGTGCCGCGACCCCGTCGACTGCCCCGCCTCGCCCTGATCGCACGATCAGCGATGCCGGAGGGCGCGAGGTGCTGCCCGGCTCCGTCGTTCGGCGCGAGGGCGGCGCCGAATCGGGCGATGCCGCGGTCGACGAGGCCTACGACGGCCTGGGGGCGACGCACGCGCTGTTCGCCGACGCGTTCGAACGTTCCTCGATCGACGGTCGCGGGCTCGGGCTCGACGCCACCGTGCACTACGGCTCGCGCTACGACAACGCCTTCTGGGACGGTGAGCGCATGGTGTTCGGCGACGGCGACGGCGAGGTCTTCCGCCGGTTCACGCTGTCGCTGAGCGTCATCGGGCACGAGCTCAGTCACGGAGTGACCCAGTACTCGAGCGCGCTCGAGTACCAGGGCCAGTCCGGGGCCCTCAACGAATCGGTGTCCGACGTGTTCGGAGCGCTGGTCGAGCAGCACAGCCGAGGGCAGTCAGCCTCGGAGGCAAGCTGGCTCATCGGCGAGGAGCTGTTCACCGACATGGTCGAAGGTGCCGCGCTCCGTTCGATGAAGGCACCGGGCACCGCCTACAACGACGACATCCTCGGCGTCGACCCCCAGCCCGCCCACATGCGTGATTTCGTCGACACCCGCGACGACAACGGAGGGGTGCACATCAACTCCGGCATCCCCAACCGGGCATTCTTCCTCGTGGCCGACGCCCTCGGCGGCTACGCGTGGCAGCGCGCCGGTCGCATCTGGTACGACACGATCACCGCAGGCGGGCTCGAGCCGCGAGCCACCTTCATGGAGTTCGCCCGTGCCACGGTCGAGGCCGCCCGAGCCCGCTACGGCGGCACCTCTGACGAGCTCGACGCGGTGCAGCGGGCGTGGGCGTCTGTCGGGGTCGAGTTGTGAACATCACCGTTGTGCGCAGCGGCGGGTTCGCAGGTCTGAGGCGAACCTGGCGGGTCGTCGTCGACGACGAGTCGCCGACCGCCGTCGACGAATGGCTCCACATCGTCGACGCGTGCCCGTGGTCCGACGCCGTCGATCTCGACGGCGACGGCGTTCCCGACCGTTTCGTCTTCGTCGTCACCGTCGAGGCGCTCCCCGTCGAATCGGCGTCGACGTCTCAGCTGCACGCGACCCTGCCCGAGTCGCGCGTCGTGGGGCCGTGGCGGCAGCTGATCGACCGGGTCCAGGCCTCCGATCGCGCCGACACATAACGACGCCGAAACATGCCGTCAACACTTCGGCGCTAGTTTAGGTCGGTGACGATTTCTGCTGACACGACCCCTGGCAACCCCGACCTCAGCCGTCGGAGTATTCGCGACGAGGTAGACGCCGCTCTGCGTGCCGACGTTCGACTGCTCGGCGCCCTGCTGGGCCGAATTCTGACCGAGGCAGGCGGCTCCGAGCTGCTCGACGATGTCGAGCGGCTGCGAGAGCTCACCATCGACGCCTATGAGAAGCAGAACGACGCCTCGATCGAAGACGCCGAGAAGCTCGTCGACTCGTTCACTCCCGTGAGGGCCGAGCAGGTTGCCCGGGCGTTCACCAGCTACTTCCACCTGGCCAACCTGGCAG
Source organism: Agreia sp. Leaf244 (assembly GCF_001422695.1). Taxonomy (NCBI): domain Bacteria; kingdom Bacillati; phylum Actinomycetota; class Actinomycetes; order Micrococcales; family Microbacteriaceae; genus Agreia; species Agreia sp. Leaf244. The sequence continues at coordinate 77,619 of NZ_LMLX01000005.1, forward strand.
AAGAGCACCACAGGGTGCGGGTGCTGCGAACCCGGTACGTGTCCGCGAGCGATCCCGCGCCCGCCGACTCCCTTCCCGCCGCCATCGAGCGGCTGGTCGGCGAGGTCGGGCGCGAGGAGACGGCCGCGCGACTGGCCGACCTGAGATTCCACCCCGTCTTGACGGCCCATCCCACCGAGGCTCGACGCCGCGCCGTCGCCTCGGCCATCCGCCGCATCAGCGATCTGCTCTCCGACAGGGACGCCGGGCAGCAGGGAGGCCTGGCCTCGGCCGAGATCGAGCGGCGCCTGCTCGAGCAGATCGATGTGCTCTGGCGCACCTCGCCGCTGCGCACGACGAGGCCGACGCCCCTCGACGAGGTCAGAACGGCGATGAACATCTTCGACCAGACGCTGTTCCAGGTCGTGCCGCAGGTGTACCGCCTGCTCGACGACTGGATGCTCGAGGGCGATGCGGGCAAGGCGCCCGTGGTCGCGCCGGCGTTCATGCGTCTCGGCAGCTGGATCGCCGCGGACCGCGACGGCAACCCCTTCGTCACGGCCGACGTCACCGAGGAGGCGGCCGCGATCGCGAGCGAGCACATCCTGTTCGGCCTCGAGCACGCCGCGACCCGTATCGGTCGCACGCTCACGCTCGACTCCGAGGACACTCCGGCCAGTGAGGCTCTGATGGCGCTGTGGGGGCGGCAGCAAGCCATCGCGCCGCAGGTGACGAGCCAGATCGGAACACGCTCGCCGCACGAGCCGCACCGCAGAGTGCTGATGGTGGTCGCCGCTCGAATCGTCGCCACCAGGCAGGGCACCGAGCTCGCCTACGGTCTGCCCGACGAACTCATCTCCGATCTGCGCGTCATTCAGCAATCCCTTCGGGAGGCCGGTGCCGATCGCAGCGCCAACGGCGAACTCCAGAACCTCATCTGGCAGGTCGAGACCTTCGGGTTCCACCTGGCAGAACTCGAGGTGCGGCAGCACTCCAAGGTGCACCGCCAGGCGCTCGAGGAGATCCGGGCCGGGGGTGCCTTGAGCGAGATGACCGTGGAGGTCTTGTCGGTCTATCGCACGATCGCGACACTGCAGAAGCGCTATGGACTCGCGGCGGCCCGTCGGTACATCGTGTCGTTCACGCAGTCCTCGGCCGACATCGCCACTGTATACGCGCTGGCGGAAGCCGCCCTGGGTTCTGCCGAGGCGGCCCCCGTGCTCGATGCCGTGCCGCTGTTCGAGACGTTCGCCGACCTCGAGGCGAGCACGACCATTCTCGACGAGATGCTGACTCTCCCGCAGGTGCAGGAGCGGCTGGCAGCAACCGGTCGGCGCCTCGAGGTGATGCTCGGCTACTCCGACTCCTCGAAAGACGTCGGGCCCGTCTCGGCGACGCTCGCCCTCTACTCGGCGCAGGAGCGCATCTCCCGCTGGGCGAAGGACAACGACATCGTCCTCACGCTGTTCCACGGCCGGGGCGGCGCACTGGGTCGTGGCGGCGGTCCGGCCAACGAGGCCGTGATGGCGCAGCCCGGCGGCTCCGTCGAGGGCCGGTTCAAGCTCACCGAGCAGGGCGAGGTGATCTTCGCCCAGTACGGCGACAAGGCGATCGCCGCGCGCCACATCGAGCAGATGGCAGCGGCCACCCTGCTCGCATCGAGCCCGTCGAACGAAGACGCCAACAACACGGCCACCCGTGACTTCGTCGACATGGCGCGCACGCTCGACCTGCGTTCACGAGAGCGCTTCTTCGAACTCATCAAGGCAGACGGCTTCGCTCCCTGGTTCGCCCAGGTCACCCCGATGGAGGAGGTGGGCCTGCTCGCGCTGGGTTCGAGGCCGGCCCGTCGCGGCCTGTCCGTGGAATCGCTCGAAGACCTCCGGGCCATCCCCTGGGTCTTCGCGTGGACGCAGGCGCGCATCAACCTCACCGGCTGGTTCGGGCTCGGCTCCGCCCTCGCGGCGGTCGGAGACATCGACGTGCTCCGAGACGCCTACGCCCGGTGGCCGCTGTTCACCGCCATGATCAACAACGTGGAGATGTCGCTCGCGAAGACCGACGACAGGCTCGCGGAGCGCTATCTCGCCCTGGGGGATCGCGACGACCTGGCCTCCCTCGTGCTCGACGAGATGGAGCTCACCCGCGAATGGGTGAGGCGCACGACGGGCCACGGCGAGATCCTCGAGGGTCGTCCCGTGCTGCAGCGCGCGGTCAGGCTCCGCAGTCCCTACGTCGACGCGCTGTCGCTCCTGCAGCTCCGGGCTCTCCGGGCCGTTCGCAGCTCGGGCAGCGTCGACCCGGCCGACGACACCCACCGGCTTCTGCTCCTCGCCGTCAACGGGGTCGCGGCCGGCCTGCAGAACACGGGATAGCCCGCGATGTCGGGGGCCCGGCGCTCCGTGTATCGGGTGCTGCTCGGCGATCAAGCTGATCGCCTGCAGCCCCAGCTGTCGGACTACGTCGACGGCGCGGTGCGCGGAGAGGCGGGCATCGGTCGAGGGGTCTACGAGTTCGCGGGACCCACGAGGGCCTGGCTCGCGCCGCTCTTCGCTCTGATTGTGCGCGCGAACGCCCTGTTCGGAGAACGCGGCGAGAACGTCGGCCTGACCGTCGTCAACGTTCCCCACGCCGACGGGCGGGGTCGAGTCTGCCTCAGCTCGACCCGCAGCTTCGCCTTCCCCGGCGTGACCCGCGCGATGGAGGACACGATGCTGGCCGGTCGTGACGGCCTGCTCCATGACTTCCTCGGCAGACGGCGATTCCTCGAAGTGTCACTGCGGCTGGGTGTCTCGTCAGAGGGGTGGCTCCGGATGCGATCGGTCGGCACCTGGCTCTGGCTCGGCCGTCTTCGCGTCCCCGTGCCCCGCATCTTCTCCGCACGGGTCGACCTCACGGAGCGCTGGGACTCCACGACCGCAAGCCAGAAGGTTGAGGTGACCCTCACGCATCCGGTGCTCGGCCGTGTCTTCGAATACCGGGGTTCCTTCACTTACGAGCCGAGGGGTGGACCGATCGACGCGGTCGACACCGCGGCCATCGATCGTCGGTTCTAACGCCCCGACTCGGGCTCGTCGACGACGTCACCGGGGGAGAGCACCTGGAGGGCCGCGTCGTGCAGGAGTCCGTTGGTGGCGAGGGCCGAACCCGACCAGGGGCCGGGTGTGCCGTCGACCGACGTGAACCGGCCTCCGGCCTCGTGGATCACGGGGATGAGCGCCGCCATGTCGTAGGGCTGAAGGTCGAATTCGCCGGCCATGTCGAGAGCGCCCTCGGCGACGAGCATGTACGACCACATCTCTCCGTAGGCCCGGGTGCGCCAGACGCTCCGGCTCAGGGCGAGCAGGCTGTCGAGCCGGCCCGCCTCGTCCCAGCCCTTCAGACTGTTGTAGCTGACGCTCGCGTCGTCGAGGCGTGCCACAGCGGAGACCGCGAGGCGGCGGGGGGCCGCCGACGGCGCGAGGGTGCTGTCCGTCGTCCACGCGCCCTGACCCAGGGCTCCCCACCAGCGGCGTCCGAGCGCGGGGGAGCTCACCACGCCGACGACGGGAACGCCGTCGACGACGAGGGAGATCAGCGTGGCCCAGACGGGAACTCCGCGCAGGTAGTTGGCCGTGCCGTCGATGGGATCGATGATCCACTGCCTGCTCGAGTCGCCGGCCGAGCCGTACTCCTCGCCCAGGATCGCGTCCTCCGGGCGGGCGGCTGCGAGCCGGTCTCTGATCTCGCGTTCGACGGCGCGGTCCGCATCCGTCACCGGTGTTCGATCGGGCTTGCTCTCGACGACCAGGTCGAGGGCCATGAATCGATCGAGCGAGATCGCGTCGGCCGCGTCGGCGATGTCGAGGGCGAGGGCGAGGTCGGCTGCATACGGCTCGGTCATGCCTCAAGCGTAGCCAGCCGCGACGGCGAGGCGTGCCCGGTCGTGCGTCTAGCTCAGCGAGCCCACGAGCTTCTGCAGCGACTCGATGCGTGCGATGCCGCTGGCACCCAGTTCTCCCGCCAGCACCCGGTCGACGATCTCCCAGTCGTGGGCCTGGCTGAGCGGGATGCCGTCGGCCGGCGGGATGGACGACGGGATCGCCATTCCGGCGAACGACTTCAGAACGTTCGCGGGGTCGACGTGGCCGAGACCGAACGAGCGCACGCCGGGGGTGTCGATGATCCAGCCCGAGTGGCCCGCGTCGTCGTGCACCCGCAGGCCCAGCGTCGACGACGATGTGTGGCGCCCGCGGCCGGTGACGTCGTTGACGCGCCCGATCGCCCGATCGGTGCCGGGAACGAGCGCATTCACCAGCGTGGACTTGCCGACACCCGAGTGGCCGACCGTGACGGTGGTGTGGCCCATCAGCAGCGACTTCAGTTCGTCGAGCGGCAGCTCGTCGCGCTGGCCGGTGACCACGGTGAGGTCGAGGCAGTCGAATTCGGAGAGGAATTCGCGCGGGTCGGCGAGGTCGGTCTTGGTGATGAAGAGGATCGGAGTGATGCCGGCGTCGAATGCGGCGACCAGATAGCGGTCGACGAGCCGGGCGCGCGGTTCGGGATTGGCCGCGGCCACGACGATCAGCATCTGGTCGGCGTTGGCGACGATCACCCGCTCGACGGCGTCTGTGTCGTCGGCGCTGCGGCGCAGAAGCGTGGTGCGCGGTGTGAGCTTGACCACCCGCGACAGGCTGCCCTCGGCTCCGGAGGTGTCTCCGACGAGTCCGACGCGATCGCCCGTGACGATGGCCGTCTTGCCGAGCTCGCGCGCCCGAGACGCCGTGATCGCGCGCTCGTCGGGCGTGTCCTCGTCGACGAGCACGCTGAAGCGGCCGCGGTCGACGGTGAGGATGCGACCGGGAACCGCGTTGGCGTACTCCGGCCGGATCTTGGTGCGGGGTTTGTTGCCCTTCGGGTTGGGCCGGATCCGAACGCTCGACTCGTCGTATTCCGACTCGTCGTCGTCATCGTCGTCGTTCGCCCACCAGGTCATGAGGTGCTCGCGGCCAACGCGCTCCAGAGCTCGGGGAATTCGGGGAGCGTCTTCGATGTGGTCGCGATGTCCTCGATCAGAACGTCGGGAACGACGAGGCCGATGATCGCGCCGGCATGCGCCATGCGGTGGTCGGCGTAGGTCTTCCACGTTCCGCCGTGCAGCGGGGCCGGCTCGATGCGCAGGCCGTCCTCCAGCTCTGTGACCGAGCCGCCGAGCCGGTTGATCTCCGACGCGAGGGCCGACAGTCTGTCTGTCTCGTGGTGACGGATGTGCCCGATGCCGGTGATCTCGCTGGGGGAGTCGGCAAGCGCTGCCAGGGCGACCAGGGCGGGGGCGAGCTCGCCGCCCTCGGAGAGATCGAGGGTGATTCCGTGGATCGACCCGTCGCCCTCCACGGTGAGCACGCCTTCGGCCTGGGTGACGGTGGCGCCGAACCGGGGCAGGAGCTCTGCGAGGTGTGCGCCCACCTGGGTGGTGCTCGACGGCCAGCCGCTCACGCTGACCCGACCGCCGGTCGCGACGGCCGCCGCGAGGAACGGTGCCGCATTCGACAGATCGGGTTCGATGTCGACGGTGAGGCCCTGGATGCGCGAGGGCGCGACGGTCCAGACACCCGGCTGCGGCTGCCCGACCTCGACGCCGCGGGCGGCCAATGCCTGGATCGTCATCTCGATGTGCGGCTGGCTCGGCACGCGCTCACCGGAGTGGCGCAGCACGAGTCCGTCGTCGAAGCGGCTTGCGCTCAGGAGGAGGCCCGACACGAACTGACTCGAGCTCGACGCATCGATGACGATCTCGCCACCGGCGACGCGACCGGTGCCGTGAACCGTGAAGGGGAGCGATCGCGCTCCGTCGTCGGCGATGTCGACGCCCAGGGAGCGGAGCGACGAGATGGTCGTGGACATAGGCCTGCGCCGCGCGGCCTCGTCTCCGTCGAACACGACGGGGCCGAGCGCCAGGGCGGCGACGGGCGGGATGAAGCGCATGACGGTTCCGGCGAGGCCGCAGTCGACCGTCGTGCTTCCGAGCAGCTCCTCCGCGGGTGTGATGAGCCAGTCGTCGCCGAAATCCCCGGCGCCGGAGACGGCCTCGATCGTCGTGCCCATCGATCGGAGGGCATCGACCATCAGAGAGGTGTCGCGCGAGTGGAGCGGAGCCCGAAGAGTGGAGGGCGACTCGGCAAGCGCCGACAGCACGAGTTCGCGGTTGGTCAGGCTCTTGGAGCCGGGGAGGACGACCGACGTGTCGATAGGACCGGTGGCGGTCGGCGACGGCCACGGCGAGTCCGCCGGCGGCACGGAGGCGACCCCTGGCGTCTCGTCATCGTAGGGGGAGAAACGCGGATCGAGTTGGCTGATGATTCCCATTGCCCTCAGATTACCGCGAGCACGGAATAAACCGCGTTCCCATCGCGGTTGTTGATGGTACGGGCACCGAGCGGGTGCATCGACGACGGAGAGGCACAGGAGGAGCACAGGTGGTGACTGAGCAGCTGGTGCGACCGACCGCAGTCCGCCCGGGCATGGCCTGGGCCGAACGCGCCCTCTCCGAAGTAGACTCAGGCTTGATGAGCACTCCCACACCTGACACCACTCCCGCGGCGACCCCGGATCCCCGGGACCTGTTCGAGGAACAGGCGATACCGTTCCTCGACCAGCTCTACGGCGCTGCCCTGCGCATGACCCGCAATCCGGCAGATGCGCAAGACCTCGTGCAGGAGACGTTCGTGAAGGCGTATGCGGCCTTCGCACAGTTCGAACAGGGCACGAACCTCAAGGCGTGGCTGTACCGAATCCTGACGAACACGTTCATCAACACCTATCGCAAGAAGCAGCGCGATCCCTACAAGGGCACCATCTCCGACATGGAGGACTGGCAGCTGGGCGAGGCCGAGTCGGCCACGGCGATGTCGAGCCGCTCGGCGGAGGCCGAGGCGATCGACCACCTGCCCGACAGCGCGGTCAAGGATGCGCTGCAGTCGATTCCCGAAGATTTTCGTCTGGCGGTCTATTTCGCCGACGTGGAAGGTTTCTCCTACCAGGAGATCGCCGACATCATGAAGACCCCTGTCGGCACGGTAATGAGTCGTCTGCATCGAGGCAGACGACTTCTGCGGGGACTTCTGACTGACTACGCAGCAGACCGCGGCATTCATGTCGCGGCGAAGACGGGGAGCACGAAGAAATGACCGATTGCGGTTGCGACAAGGCCAAGGCCGAACTCGAGGAGTATCTGCACAACGAGCTGTGCTCGACCGATGCAGAAGACATCCGTGAACACCTCGCCGGCTGCACGGACTGCGAGTCCGAGCTGCACGTCGGGCGCGTCCTCACCGAGGCAGTTCAGCGCGCGTGCCGCGAGACCGCGCCCGGCGATCTGCGCGACCAGGTTCTTCTCTCCATCCGCACCATTCAGGCCACGCACTAGCCAGCTGGCTCTCTGCCACATGAACGGCAGATTTCGGCGGCGTTAAACTCCGCCCCGACGATTGGCTTCGGCTCCGGTCAGTGCCATTATCGGCACGGTGACCCTCAGTAGCGATCTGCCCTCCCGCGTCAATCCCAGTGAACACACCACGCCCCACGTGGTCGTACTGTTCGGAGCAGTGGGCGATCTCGCCCGGCGCAAGCTCATCCCGGGCATGGCCCATCTCGCGCTCTCGTCGCTCGCACCCGACATCCGCATCGTCGGCACGTCGCTGGAGGAGCACGACGACGAGTCCTTCCGGGCCTTCGCCAAGATCGCCTACAACGAGTTCGGCAGCCGGGCGCTGACCCCGGATCAGTGGGACCGCTTCGAGTCCAAGCTGAGCTACGTTCCTCAGTCCGCCGGCCCGAAGGCGCTCGCCAAGGCGGTTCTGGATGCCGAGAAGTCGCTCGGCCCCGACGTGCGGCGGCTGCACTACCTGAGCGTGCCGCCTCGGGCCGCGCTCAGCGTGGTGCACATGCTCGGCGAGGCCGAGCTGGTCGACCGCAGCCGCATCATCATGGAGAAGCCTTTCGGCACCGACCTGGCATCGGCGGTGGCCCTGAACGCGGAGCTCCACGAGACCTTCGCCGAGGATCAGATCTTCCGCATCGACCACTTCCTCGGCAAGGAGCCCGCGCAGAACATCCTCGCCTTCCGATTCGCGAACGGCCTCTTCGAACCGATCTGGAACCGCAACTTCATCGACCACGTGCAGATCGACATCCCGGAGACCCTCGGGCTCGACCGGCGCGCCCAGTTCTACGAGTCGACCGGCGCCTACAAGGACATGGTGGTGACCCACCTCTTCCAGGTGCTCGCGTTCATGGCCATGGAACCGCCCACCGCGCTCGAGCCGATCGCCATCAGCGAGGAGAAGAACAAGGTCTTCCGATCGATGCGGCCGCTCATCCCCGACAACGTCGTGCGCGGACAGTACATCGGCTATCGCGACGAGGAGGGAGTCGCTCCCGAGTCGGACACAGACACCTTCGTCGCCCTCAAGTGCGAGATCGACAACTGGCGCTGGGCGGGTGTGCCGTTCTACCTGCGCACCGGTAAGAAACTGGCCGAGGGGCAGCGCATCATCTCGATCGCCTTCCGCGAGCCGCCGAAGAGCATGTTCCCGCAGGGCTCGGGCGTCGGGGCGCACGGCCCCGATCACCTGACATTCGACCTGGCCGACGCGTCGAAGGTCTCACTCTCGTTCTACGGCAAACGACCGGGCCCGGGCATGAAGCTCGACAAACTGAGCATGCAGTTCGCCCTGCACGAGACCGGCCGGGAGGGCGATGTGCTCGAGGCGTACGAGCGGCTCATCCTCGACGCGATGCGCGGCGACCACACATTGTTCACCACAGCGGAGGGCATCGAGAGGCTGTGGGAGGTGTCTGCCACCCTGCTGCAGGACCCACCGCCGGTGCGCCTGTACGCGCCCGGAACCTGGGGGCCCAACGCCATCCATCAGCTCATCGCGCCGCATGCATGGCGGCTGCCGTTCGAGCGGGCCTGGCGCGACAAGAAGAAGTAGCGTCAGGCCCGGCTCGAGGTCGGGCTACAGGGTCAGGGCCCGCTCGATCAGCTCGGCCTGCTCCACGGCGTGACGCTTGGCCGATCCCGCGGCGGGCGATGCCGCCGCCGGACGGGAGACGACACGAACGAAACGACCGAGGTGCGGAGCGACCTCGACGGCCACGAAGGGCCAGGCGCCCTGGTTCTCCGGCTCGTCCTGCACCCACACGACCTCGGCGTTGGGGTACTGGTCGAGAACGGCCTTCAGCTCGCCGATCGGAGCGGGGTAGTACTGCTCGAGCCGAACGAGGGCGATCGCCTCGTCGGGCTTCTTCTGCAGCTCGTTCAGCAGGTCGTAGTGGATCTTGCCCGAGTGCAGCAGCACGCGGGTGACGGCCGCCTTGTCGGCGACACGGGTGTCGTCGATCACGGGCTCGAAGGTTCCACCGGTGAGATCGGGCACATCGGACGTTGCACCCCGGAGGCGGAGCATCGCCTTCGGCGTGAACACGACGAGCGGCTTGCGCGGTCGTGCGTACGCCTGCCGGCGAAGCAGGTGGAAGTACGACGCGGGGGTCGAGGGGCGAGCGACCGTCATGTTGTTCTCGGCGCACAGCTGCAGATAGCGCTCGATGCGCGCCGACGAGTGGTCGGGGCCCTGGCCCTCGTAGCCGTGGGGGAGCAGGAGCACGAGCGACGAGCGCTGCGCCCACTTCTGCTCGGCCGACGAGATGAACTCGTCGATCACGATCTGGGCGCCGTTGGCGAAGTCGCCGAACTGGGCCTCCCAGAGCACGAGCGCGTCGGGCCGCTCGACCGAGTAGCCGTACTCGAAGCCCATGGCGGCGTATTCGCTGAGCAGCGAGTCGTAGATCCAGAAGCGGGCCTGGTTCTCGCCGAGGTTCGCGAGCGGGAGCCACTCCTGGCCGTTCTCGCGATCGTGCAGCACGGCGTGGCGCTGCACGAAGGTGCCGCGGCGCGTGTCCTGCCCTGCGAAGCGCACGGGAGTGCCCTCGAGCAGCAGCGAACCGAGGGCGAGGAGCTCGGCGAATGCCCAGTCGATGCCTCCCGATCGGCTCATCTCGAGGCGCTTGTTCAGAAGCTGCTGCAGTTTGGGGTGAACCGTGAAGCCTGCGGGCTTGTTCTGGAACGCGTCGCCGATCTGGTGGATCGTGGACTCGGACACCGCGGTCGAGAATGCGTCGGCCGAGGCCGAGTCGTTCTGCTGGGCGTCGGGCAGTTCGAGGTCGGCGACACTCGATCCGTCGGGCGTGATGATCGGAATAGACGAGGTCTGCGCCGCGTGCGTCTCGGCGAAGGCCCGCTCGAGGCGGTCCTGGAAGTCGCGGTGGGCGGCCTCGTACTCCTCTTCCGTGATGTCGCCACGACCGACGAGCGACTCGGTGTAGAGCCGACGAACGCTGCGCTTCGCCTCGATGAGGTTGTACATGAGCGGCTGGGTCATCGAGGGGTCGTCTCCCTCGTTGTGCCCGCGGCGGCGGTAGCAGATCAGGTCGATGAACACGTCGCGGTGGAACTGCTGGCGGTACTCGAACGCCAGCTGGGCGACGCGCACAACCGACTCTGGGTCGTCTCCATTGACATGGAAGATGGGGGCCTGGATCGTCTTGGCGACATCGGTCGAGTACACCGACGAGCGGGACTCGCCAGGAGGCGTCGTGAAGCCCACCTGGTTGTTGATGTTGATGTGGATCGTGCCGCCCGTGCGGTAGCCGCGGAGCTGGGACATCTGCAGCGTCTCGACCACGATGCCCTGGCCCGCGAGTGCCGCGTCGCCGTGGATCAGGATCGGAAGGGTCGAGAACGTGCCGATCGCCTTGCGGTCCTGCTTGGCGCGCACGATGCCCTCGAGCACGCCGTCGGCTGCCTCGAGGTGCGACGGGTTCGCCGCGAGGTAGACGGGGATCTCCGTTCCGTCGCTGCCGTGGAAGGTCCCCTCCGTTCCGAGGTGGTACTTCACGTCACCGGAGCCCTGGACGGTTCGCGGGTCTTGAGTGCCCTCGAACTCGCGGAAGATCTGGCCGTAGGTCTTGCCCGCGATGTTGGTGAGCACGTTGAGCCGGCCGCGGTGGGCCATTCCGATCGCGACCTCGTCGAGGCCCTCGTCGGCGGCACCCTGAATGACCGCGTCGAGCAGGGCGATGGTCGACTCTCCGCCCTCGAGGCTGAACCGCTTCTGGCCGACGTACTTGGTCTGCAGGAAGGTCTCGAAGGCCTCGGCCTCGTTGAGCTTGGCGAGGATGCGCATCTGCTCGTCGTGACCCGGCTTGGCATAGGGGCGCTCGATCTTGTCCTGGATCCACTTGCGCTGAGCCGGGTCCTGGATGTGCATGTACTCGATGCCGGTCTTGCGGCAGTAGGAATCGCGAAGCACACCGAGGATGTCGCGGAGCAGCGCGCTGCGCTTGGCACCGAACTCACCGGTCACGAACTCGCGGTCGAGGTCCCAGAGCGTGAGCCCGTGGTTCTCGATGTCGAGGTCGGGGTGCGTGCGCTGCCGGTACTCGAGCGGATCGATGTCGGCCATGAGGTGGCCGCGCACGCGGAACGCGTTGATCAGCTCCTGCACGCGGGCGGTCTTGTCGACGGCGTCGGAGAGGTCGACGCTGATGTCGGGGGCCCAGTGGATGGGAGCGTAGGGGATGCGCAGCTCGGCGAAGATGTTCTCGTAGAAGTTGCGCTCACCGATGAGCAGCTCGTGCACCTTGCGCAGGTACTCGCCCGATCCTGCGCCCTGGATGACACGGTGGTCGTAGGTGCTCGTGAGCGTGATGATCTTGCCGATGCCCAGGTCGTTCAGGGTCTTCGGGCTGGTTCCCTGGAACTCGGCGGGGTACTCGAGGGCGCCGGCGCCGATGATGCAGCCCTGGCCCTTCATCAGCCGCGGCACGGAGTGCACGGTGCCGATTCCGCCGGGGTTGGTGAGGGAGATCGTCGTTCCCTGGAAGTCGGCGGCGGTGAGCTTGTTGGCGCGTGCGCGGCTGACCAGCTCCTCGTAGGCGTGGAGGAACTCGTTGAAGCCCATGGTGTCGGCGCGCTTGATGCCGGGAACGAGGAGCGCCCGCGTTCCGTCGGGCTTGGGGATGTCGATCGCGATGCCCAGGCCGACGTGGGCGGGGGCCACGACCGAGGGCTTGCCGTCGACCTCGTCGTAATAGACGTTCTGGCTGCGGAACTCCTTCATCGCCTGCACGAGCGCCCAGCCGATGATGTGGGTGAACGACACCTTGCCGCCGCGGCTGCGCTTGAGGTTCGAGTTGATGACGATGCGGTTGTCGATGAGCAGCTTGGCCGGGATGGAGCGCACGCTGGTGGCCGTCGGCACGGTGAGGCTGGCGTCCATGTTGGTCGCCAGGGTCTTGGCCATGCCGCGCAGGGGAGTGACCGTGTCCTTCTCGGCCTCCTCCTCGGAGGTGGCCGATTCGGGGGTGGCCTCACGCTTCGGCGCCGAGACCGGCGCCTCTGCGGGGATGGGCGCCTGGCGGGCCTGGACGCTGGTGGTGCGGGCCTCGGGCTGCGTCTCGCGCTGGTCGGCCACGGATGCGCCGGACGGCGCCTCGGTCGACACGGTCGCAACGGGTGACGTCGGCGGGGTGGAGGCCCCGGATGCTTCGGCGATCTGCTCAGATTCGGTCGCTGCGGGAGGAGCCTGCTCGGCTGTCACAGCGGGAGCCGTCGGCGCCGCACCACCCTTGGAGACGACGGTCGAGTGGTAGCTCTCGAGGATCGGCCACCACGACTCGTCGACCGACTTCCTATCTACCTTGAACTGCTCGTAGAGCTCTTCGACGAGCCACTCGTTGGCTCCGAACTCCGACGATCCTTCGTCGTTTTCCACTCCGGTCGTTTGGCTAGACAAGCCCGATCGCCCACTCTCTTCATCGTGCATCGACATTTCGCCTGAAATCAGTACATTCGTCACAGTCGTCAGCGCCCTGCATCGTTGCCGGAGGGCGCCCGACACGTTCGGAGTCAAGCCTAATCCCCTCAGCCCTGAGCGCCACCCGAGCGGGGCCGCGCGGGCCGGAAGCGACTACCGTGGAGGACATGGAGTTCTATCACGCGACCGCGAGCCACGACCTCACGTATTCCGACGTCTTCCTCGTGCCCTCGCGCTCCCGGGTGACGAGCCGCCTCGATGTCTCCCTCGCCCCGAACGACGGCACCGGAGCCACGATCCCGATCGTCAGCGCCAACATGAATTCGGTCACCGGGCCCCGCCTCGCTGCCAGCCTCGCGCGGCGCGGAGGCCTCGGCGTGCTGCCGCAGGACATGCATCTGCAGGACCTCGACGCGGCGATCCGCTGGGTCAAGGCCCAGCCCGTCGACTTCGACACCCCCTTCGACTTCGCGCCCGGCGACACGGTCGAGCAGGCGCTGCAGCAGATCCCCGCCGTCGCGGGCCAGGGAATCGTCATCCACGACTCCGCTGGCGGCTACCTCGGCTGCATCCCGGCCGCCCGTCTCGCCTCTGCTCTGCCCGACGCGTTGCTCGGCGACCTCCTCCACGGCCCGCTCACCGCGCTGTCGGCCGATGACATCGACTCGCCCCGCCAGGCATTCGACGCGATGGTCGAGGCCGACCTCGATTTCGCACCCGTCATGCGGCACGGCTCCGTCATCGGAACGCTGAGCCGCACCAGCGCCCTCCGCTCCACCCTCTACACGCCGGCGCTCGATGGGCACGGCCGCCTTCGGGTCGCCGCAGCCGTCGGCATCAACGGCGACGTCGCATCCAAGGCCCGCGCGCTCGCCTCGGCCGGCGTCGACGTGCTGGTCATCGACACGGCCCACGGCCACCAGGAGGGAATGCTGCGCGCCATCGAGGCCGTGGCTAACGAGAACCTCGGGCTGCCCATCGTGGCGGGCAACATCGTGACGGCCGAGGCCGTGCGCGACCTCGTCTCCGCCGGAGCGACCATCCTCAAGGTCGGCGTCGGCCCCGGCGCGATGTGCACGACCCGCATGATGACGGCCGTCGGTCGCCCTCAGTTCTCGGCCGTGCTCGAGACCGCCGACACGGCTCGCGAGCTGGGTGCGCACGTGTGGGCAGACGGGGGAGTGCGCTACCCGCGCGACGTCGCGCTCGCCCTGGCCGCGGGCGCGTCGAGCGTCATGATCGGCTCGTGGTTCGCCGGCACGATCGAGGCGCCCGGCACACTGAAGACGGATGCGACGGGCCGGCTCTACAAGGAGAGCTGGGGCATGGCGTCGACAAAGGCCGTCAAAGACCGCTTCGGACGACTCGACGCCTACGAGCTGGCCCGCAAGACGCTCTTCGCCGAGGGCATCTCCTCGAGCAGCATCTACCTCGACCCGTTGCGCCCGTCGGTCGAGGACCTGCTCGACATGATCACGTCCGGCGTGCGCAGTTCGTTCACCTACGCGGGCGCGAGCGACGTCGCGGAGTTCCACGATCGCGCCCTGGTCGGAATCCAGTCGGCGGCGGGATATGAAGAAGGAAAAGCGCTTCCCGTCAGCTGGTAGTGCCGGGCGATCGGCGGTACCGAGCCGGTATACTGACGAGACAATGGACGACCCTCCCTCAGCCCATCCATCCCTTCTTCTGAGCAGTTCCGGTGGCACCCGTGCCTCTTGACTGGATCATGTTCGGCGTCGGTATCGTTCTCACCTTCGGTACCGGCATCTTCGTCGCCAGCGAGTTCGCGCTGGTCAACCTCGACCGCAGCGATCTCGAGGCGCGACAGAAGCGCGGCGACGCCGGGCTCGGCCCCACGATCTCCGCACTGAAGATCACCTCGACTCACCTCTCGAGCGCCCAGCTCGGCATCACGCTCACCACGCTGCTCACCGGCTACACGATGGAGCCGGCCATCTCGAATCTGCTCCGCGCGCCGCTGACGGGCGTCGGCATCCCCGAGGCCGTGGTGCCCGGGGTCTCGGCGACCGTGGCCATTGTGTTCGCCACGCTGCTGTCGATGATCGTCGGCGAGCTCGTGCCGAAGAGCTTCGCGCTGGCGCTTCCCCTGCAGACGGCGAAGCTGGTGATCCCGTTCCAGCGCCTCTTCACGCTGGTGTTCAAGCCGGCCGTCAGCCTGCTCAACAACAGCGCGAACGGACTTCTCCGTGCCATAGGAATCGAGCCGAAAGAGGAGCTCTCGGGTGCCCGCACCGCGGAGGAGCTCTCGTCGCTGGTCAGACGCTCCGCCCTGCAGGGCAGCCTCGACCTCGACATGGCGACCCTGCTCAACCGCACCCTTCTCTTCTCGGGACACACGGCATCCGACGCCATGACCCCGCGCCCGCGCATCGCCAGTGTCAAACGCACCGACAGCGCCGAAGACGTGATCATGCTGACGCGCACGACCGGACACAGCCGCTTTCCGGTGCTCGACGACGACATCGACGACATCGTCGGCGTCGTGCACGTGAAGCAGGCAGTAAGCGTTCCTCGATCGCGACGGCGCGACGTGCCCGCGGCTGCCCTGGCCTCCAACGTGATCCGCGTGCCCGAGACCATGAAGCTCGATTCGCTGCTGGGTGAACTGCGCGGACGCGGCTACCAGATGGCCATCGTCGTCGACGAGTACGGCGGAACGGCCGGCGTCGTCACGCTCGAAGACCTCGTCGAGGAGCTCGTGGGCGAACTCGACGACGAGCATGACCGTTCACGGGCCGGCGTCGTGAAGACGCTCAACTCCGTGTCGTTCCCCGGCATGCTCCGACCCGACGAGCTAGCCGACAGGGCGGGCATCAGCGTTCCCGACGACGGCCCCTACGAGACCGTGGGCGGTTTTATGATGAGCGAGCTGGGACGGCTTCCGGTCGCAGGCGACACGGTCGAGCTGCCCGCCGGGCAACTCGCCGTCGTGCGGCTCGACGGCCGCCGCATCGATCGCATCCGCTTCACCCCGACAGCCACAGACGAGACGGCCGCTCCGGTCGACGCGCCGGCGACCGACGATTCCACCCGGGAGGTGAACGATCGTGGCTGATTGGCTGGGTATCGTCTGGCTCGTTGTGCTTCTTCTGGCCAACGCATTCTTCGTCGGCGCCGAGTTCGCCGTCATCTCCGCGCGTCGCTCGCAGATCGAGCCCCTCGCCGAGCAGGGCAAGGCGAGCGCGAAGACGGCCCTCTGGGCCATGGAGCACGCGACGCTCATGCTGGCCATGTGCCAGTTGGGAATCACTGTGTGCTCCCTGCTGATCCTCAATGTGTCCGAACCCGCCATCCATCACCTGCTCGAGATCCCGCTGGAGTTGACCGGACTGCCCGAGGAGGTCATCGGCACGATCGCGTTCGTCATCGCGCTGCTGGTCGTCTCCTTCCTGCACGTCGTGTTCGGAGAGATGGTTCCCAAGAACCTGTCGTTCTCGCTGCCGGATCGCGCCGTTCTGCTGCTCGCGCCCCCGCTGGTCTGGCTCTCGCGCGTGTTCAAGTTCGTCATAGTCGCCCTCAATGCGACGGCGAACTCGATTCTGAGGCTGTTCGGGGTCGAGCCCAAAGACGAGGCGGCCAGCGCGTTCACTCTCGACGAGGTGTCGACGATCGTCTCGCAGTCGACCAGGGAGGGCATGTTGAGCGACACCACGGGTGCCCTCAACGCGGCTTTCGAGTTCACCTCGAAGACGGTGAAAGACGTGGCCGTGCCGTTGGAATCGCTCGTGAGCCTCTCGGATCACGTGACGCCCGCCGAGATCGAGCACGCCGTCGCCAAGCACGGCTTCTCGCGCTACATCGTGGTCGACGAGGAGGGTCGCCCTGACGGCTACCTGCACCTCAAAGACGTGATCGACCTCGACGAGGACGAGGTCGACCGACCGGTTCCCGCGAAGCGGATCCGGCAACTGGTCTCGATGTACGACGGCACGGAGCTCGAAGACGCCCTGGCGAGCATGCGGCGCACGAACGCGCATCTGGCCCGCACATTCTCCGAGTCGGGTCGCACGACAGGCGTGCTCTTCCTCGAGGACATCATCGAGGAGCTCGTCGGCGAGGTGCAGGACGCCACCAGGCGAATCTGAGGCCTAGGTCGTCGAACCGGTCGAGTCGTCGGATGTGCCTGAGTCGTCGCTCGTGCCTGAGTCGTCGCCCTGTCCGGGGAGGACGCCGTCGGGTGGAGCCTGACCCGGCGTGAAGCCGTCGGGGAACCGGCCGTCCTGCAGCTGACCGGGACCGTCGTCGCCCGGCAGGTTCGCGCCCACCGCGATGCCGCCGCCGAACGCGAGCGCGAGGATGACGATGCCGCCGGCGACGATCGCCACAATGCGGCCGGAGCGCCGACGCGGAGACTGCGCAGGCGGCTCGACGGTCTGGGGAGAAGAGGTGAAGAGTGTCATGGGAGACAGTGTTCACGCCGACTCTGACCAGCCGGTTCGACAGGCCTATGAGTCGAGTAAGAAGGCCACGGCCCTCACTCGGGCCAGCTCGCGCGGATGTACTGCGAGGGCCAGTAGTCGATGGCCACTCCCAGCTCGTGAGCCGCTCGCAGGGCGAAGTGCGGGTCGCGCAGCATCTCCCGGCCGAGCATCACCGCGTCGGCCCGACCCTCGTCGACGATCGCGGCCGCCTGCGCCGGGGTGGTGATGAGACCGACGGCGCTCACGGGAACGTCCCCGTTGGTCGCCACGAACTCGGCCAGCGGAACCTGGTAGCCCGGACCGACAGGGATCGTCACGCCCGCGGTGTTGCCGCCGCTCGAGATGTCGAAGACGTCGGCGCCGGCGTCACGTGCCCAGGCGGCCACGGTCGAGGTCTGCTGCTCGTCCCAGCCGTCGATCGCCCAGTCTGTCGCAGAGAACCTCACGAGCAGGGGTACGTCGTCTCCCACGGCCTGCCGCACCGCTGAGACGGCGCGCAGGAGGAGCCGCGCCCTGTTCTCGAGGCTGCCCCCGTATTCGTCGGTGCGCTCGTTGCTGAGGGGCGACAGGAACTGGTGCAGCAGGTAGCCGTGCGCCGCGTGGAGCTCGAGCACGTCGAAGCCCGCGTCGATGGCGCGCAGCGCCGACGCGACGAAGTCGTCGACGACTCCGTCGATTCCTGCGCGATCGAGCTCGACCGGGGCCGCGTAGCCGGGGAATGCGATAGGCGACGGGCCCACGGACTGCCAGCCACCGGCATCCACCGGCACTGTGCCCCGTTCGCTCGCCCACGGGCGGTACGTCGAGGCCTTTCGGCCCGCGTGTGCCAACTGGATGCCGGCCGCGGCGCCCTGGGAGTGCAGGAAGTCGGTGATGCGCCGGAAGCCCTCGGCCTGCTCGTCGTTCCACAGCCCGAGGTCCTGAGGCGAGATGCGCCCTTCGGGGCTCACAGCCGTGGCCTCGGTGATCACGAGCCCTGCTCCGCCCTGCCCGAACGACCCCAGGTGCACGAGGTGCCAGTCGGTGGTCATGCCGTCTTCGGCGTCGGCAGAGTACTGGCACATGGGTGCGACCCAGATGCGGTTGCGCAGGCTCACGCTGCGGATGGTCAGGGGAGTGAAGAGGGCGGTTCCGGTCATCGTGGTCTCTCTGGTCGTCATGCGGATGCGAGCTCGGCCTTCTCGTCGAGGTAGGAGCGCAGGAGTTCGGCCGTGGTGAAGACGTGACCGTCGATGCCGAGGGCGGCGGCCCCGTCGATGTTCACGGCCTTGTTGTCGATGAAGATCATGTCGCCCGCCTCGATACCCAATTCGTCGAGCACCTCCTGGTAGATGGCCTGCTCGGGCTTGAGCCTGCCCATCTCCGCGCTCACGAAGACGCGCTCGAACAGCGATCCCATAGGGCCGTGGCGGAAGTAGCCGCCGAAATCGAACCCGGCATTCGAGAGCAGGGCCATGCGGGTGCCGCCCTCGCGAAGGGCGAGCAGCACGTCGTAGGTGTCGGGGTTGACGCTGAGCCAGCTGCGATAGTCGGCGATCCACAGCTGCTGGATACGCGACTCGCTGAAGTCGACGCCCGCGTGCCGCGCGATCTCGAGCCAGTACTGCCGGATGCTCAGGGTGCCCGCGTCGAGGGCGTCACGATTCTGCCAGTAGGGAGGCCAGAACGACTCCTCGGGCACCCGGGCTATCGAGAGGATCGCCTGCCGGTCGCTGTCGGACGGCGAGAAGGAGATCACCTCGCCGTAGTCGAAGACCACGACCTTGCCGGGAATGCTGATGGGCATGGAGACTCCACGGGTCGTAGAAGCAGGGGGCTCATCCAATCTATCGTGGAGACGTGAGCGACCAGAGCGAGGACAACGCCGACCAGGCGAAAGCGGGCCGCGGGCCGACACGCGAGTGGACGGCGGCCGACGCCCGGCGCTATCTGCGGGTACCGCGGGCGACCGACGACAAGTACAGCCGAGGCGTGCTCGGAATGCGAACGGGATCGGACGCCTATCCCGGCGCCGCCGTGCTCGGTGTCGACGCCGCGTCGCGCACCGGGCTCGGCATGCTCCGCTACCTCGGTCCCGAGATTCCGACACGTCTGGTGCTGCAGCGCAGACCGGAGGTCGTGACGGCATCCGGCCGGGTGCAGGCCTGGCTCCTCGGATCGGGCATGGACGCCGGTGCGAGATCGGATGCGCAGACCGCGTCGCTGAGGGACGCCCTGGGGGAGGGCCTGCCGGTGGTTCTCGACGCCGGCGCGCTCGACCTCGTGCAGGATGCCGGGAACGACACGGTCATCACGCCGCACGCCGGCGAGCTGGCGTCGGTCTGGGCCCGCGTCGGTGTCGCCGTCGACAGAACGACGATCGCGGCGCATCCGGTTCACTGGGCGGTCGAGACGGCGGAACGATTCGGGGTCACCGTTTTGCTGAAAGGCGCCCGCACCGTCATCGCGGGCCCGTCGACCCCGACGATCACCGTGACCGCCTCGTCGAGCTGGGCCGCGACTGCCGGCTCCGGCGACGTGCTCGGCGGGATCCTCGGTGCTCTCCTCGCCACGAACGCCGAGTTCCTGCCCGAGGAAGGGCCCGGCATGCTGGCTCGAGTCGCGGCCACGGCCGCGTTCCTGCACCAGGCTGCGGGCGCCCGGGCATCGGGCGGGGGGCCGATCGTGGCTCTCGATATCGCGGAGGCCGTGGGCAGGACGATCGCCGAGCTGCTCGGACAACAGCCCGACTGACGATCAGCGCGGGGCGACCGCGAGGGTGAAGTCGATCGAGCCCGAGTCGTCGACCCGAACGAAACCGAGATCGATGGGGGAGATCCCGTAGTCGTCGAAGACGACGGGAACACTTCCGGAAACGACGAGGCGTCCGTTGTCCATGCGCGCGGTCAGGTCCACATCGACGGCGCGGCTCACGCCGTGAAGGCTCAGCTCGCCGGAGGCCGCAACGACGACGGGCTGGCCGTCGAGCAGGTCGCCATCGAGGGAGATCGGCGACGACAGCGTGAACAGCGCGGTCGGGTAGTCGGCTGCGTCGAGCGCCGGACCCCTGAAGTAGGCGTCGCGGGCCGCATTGTCGGTCGTGATGCTCGCCACCTCGACCACGATGGTGGCGCTCGTGAGCACGCTGTCGTCGACGGTCGCCGACCCGCTGACGTGGTCTGTGGTGCCGGAGACCGTCAACGGGGAGCCGTTGACCACGGCTCCGACCGTGTATCCCGCGCTCGAGCCGTCGGTGACGTCCCAGTCGCCCGAGAACTCCGCGACGTCGTCGAAAGCAACCCGGGGCGATGCCTCCCGCACGGTGGGCATCACGCTGGGAACCTGTGCCGCGGGGCTCGCCGCCGCGCTGCCGTAGATGATGGGACCAGCGACGGCCGCCATGGTGCCGAGGGCGAGCACCGACGCCGAGACGCCGATCGCAATGCTCACAAATCTCTTCATGGTCCGTCCGGGGTGTGTGGGTGAGACACCAGCAAAGCAGGCAGAGGTGACCCCTTGCTGGGAGCCGCCGGAGAGCACCCTGTGTGCCGGCGACAGACTCTGCGGAGAACGGTCGGCCTAGTATGGGCGTCGTGCGCATGATGCTGGAGACGACGGTGAGGCGACCCGTCGTGTTGTGGTCGGCCTTCCTGCTCGTGCACGCATGGCTCGGTTTCGTGGGACTCACCCATCCGACCCTGCCCTGGGGCGACGTGACCCTGCAGTACAGGCCGTGGGTGCAGAACGCCCTCGCGGGTGACATCGTCGGCGTCTCCCAGCCGTGGGTGTACCCGCTCGTCGCCCTCGTGCCGATGCTCGCCGCGATGGTGCTCGGACCGGGGCTCTACGGAATCGGATGGCTGCTGGTCGTCGTGGTCACGGATGCCGTCGTCCTCGCCTTCCTGCTCTCCCGCACGGGTCCGAGCTCACGGCTCTTCTCGCCGAGGATCATGGCCGCGTGGTGGTGGATCGGTTTTCTTCTGCTTCTCGGTCCCGTCGCGCTCGGTCGCATCGATGTGACGACCGTGGCCATCTCGATCATCGCGCTGCTCGTCGCCCAGCGTCGACCCGTGGTGGCGGGAGCCCTGCTCGCCGTCGCCACGTGGATCAAGGTCTGGCCGGCGGTTCTCGTGGCCGTGATCGTGGTGACGGTGCGCGGGCGCTGGCGTGCGCTGCTCGCCTTCACAGCGACGGCCGTCGCCATCGGCCTCATCGTGCTGGCCCTCGGAAGCGGGGCCAACAGTCTCGGATTCATCTCGCAGCAGTCCTCTCGCGGCCTCCAGATCGAAGCGCCGATCAGCACGGTCTGGATGTGGATCGCCTTCGTCGACCCGACCGCTGCGGCAGTGCAGTACATTCCTGCGATCAACACGTTCCAGGTCGTGGGATCGGGAGTCGACCAGGCCAGTGCCCTGATGACCCCGCTCCTCGTCGTGGTGTCGGCGGCGCTCCTGCTGCTGGGAGCGGTCGTCAGCCGCAGCGGAGCGCGAGCCGTGCACCTGCTGGCACCCCTCAGCCTCGCCATCGTCGTGGGCCTGCTCGTCTTCAACAAGGTCGGGTCCCCGCAGTTCGTCCTCTGGATCGCCGCTCCTGTCGTGCTGGGCATCGCGACGCAGGGCAGGAGATTCCGTGCACCCGCCGTCGTGGCCCTCGGCATTGCCGCCGTCACCCAGCTCATCTACCCGTTCGGCTACGACGCGTTGCTGGTCCTCGAGCCGGGGATGCTGGTGGTGCTGACCGCCCGCAACGTCGCGCTCGTCGTGCTGTTCGCGATGGCCGTGCGGATGGTCTGGCGACTGCGACGCGGCTCTGAGCCTCGTATCCCACTCCGCACCTCACCAGAAAGACAGGTCACCTGATGCTCGTCGCCTTCTCTGTAGCTCCCTCCGGCACCGGCCACGATGACGGTTCGGTGCACGACGCCGTCGCTGCCGCCGTGAAGGTCGTTCGCGACTCGGGCCTGCCCAACCAGACCGATTCGATGTTCACCACCATCGAGGGCGACTGGGACGAGGTCTTCGCCGTCGTCAAGCATGCGACGGAGGCCGTGGCGGCGTTCGGCAGCAGGGTGTCGCTCGTGCTGAAGGCGGATATCCGCCCCGGCTACAGCGGAGAGCTCACGGCCAAGGTGGAACGGCTCGAAGCCGCGCTCGACGAGCTCACTCCGTGAGGTCGGTCTCAGAGGTGCGGTGGAAGTCGACCTGCACCAGGAGCCCGTCCTGGATCGCCCTCTTACGCAGCGCGACCTTGGTTCCGACGTCGATGCCGGCGACCCGGTACTTCTCTCGAATGCGCTTGAGGTAGGACTTCGCGGTCTCCTCCGAGATGTCGAGGGCCTGCGCGACCTGCTTCACCGGTTCTCCACCGCCGTAGAGGGCCATGACCCGGCGCTCCTGCGCGGACAGCTTCGGCGCGCCTCCGACCTCGTCGGCCGAGAGCGCGAGGTCGAGTTCGCTCGAGATAAAGGGCCTTCCGGCGTGCGCCGCACGGATCGCCTCGACGATCATGCCCGCCTCTTCGCTCTTGACGAGGTAGCCCAGTGCGCCGGCGGCGATGGCCTCCCTGATGACCGCCGGTTCGGAATAGGTGCTCATGAGCACGGTCTTCACCCCGGTGGTCTTGAGGGTGCGGAGCTTGACCGAGATCGGAAGAGAGTCCTTGAGGTCGAGGTCGAGCAGCACCACGTCGACGGGGAACTGGGGATGGGTGAGCAGATCGGGCCAGGTCGTGACCGCGGCCACCATGTCGATGTCGTCCGCCGCGTTGCGGATCCACTCCGTCAGTGCTCCGAGAAGCATTCGGTGGTCGTCGACGATCGCGAGTCGGATCGGTGCTGCGGAGTCTGTCACGGTTGTCCTCCCGGCCGCCTACCCGGCGGCCTGCTGTGCCACTGTACGAACTGTCGTCACGATCGTCATGCTTCCCCCCGCGATCATCTCCGAATGATCACCGACGCGATCGAGCGCCGGCCACACGGCGGGATCGATGCGACGCCGCGGGACGCCGTCGACCGTGAGTGCAACCGGGAACCCAATCCTACTGGCAGCGGTCGCATCTGCCTCGACGTTCCGCGGACCTATCACGATCTGGAGCGTGGGCTGCACTCGAACGGACTCGGCGACAAGGAGCCAGACAGCGGAGAGCAGTCCCTCCCGTTCGCTGGCCTCGAGGAATCCGGCCAGTCCCTGGGGGTCGGTGAGGGTCACGACGGGGCCCAGAACCTCGGACTCCTCGATCGCGTGATGCAGCCACGTGTCGTGCCGCCCTGCCACGAGCAGCAGGCGGAGTTCGGTGGCGATCGACGACGCGTCGGCTGCGAGCTTCGGGTCGAGGGGGAGGTGGATGCTGCCGCTGGCGACCCCGTCGAGGATCCGTTCCGCGTCGAGGTCGAGACGGGCGAGCTCGTCGGACGCGCGCATGCCGAAGGCGAATCGTGGTGCGAGCAGCGTGCTCTCGACTGCGGAGCGATCCAGCTCCAGTTGCACGAGTGTGCCGAATCCTCGTACGACGACGGCTCCGATCAGCGGGGGCAGGAGGGCGGCCGCCGCCCTCTGCATCGATGGTCCGGACTCGAATGACCCGGATGCGATGCCCGAGGCCAGCATGGCCGCGATCACCACCGCGAACGCACCGTTGGCCAGGAGGAGCTCTCGCGCCGGGCGGGATCCCACCAGCGCGAGCAGGGTGGCCCCGACCCCGTAGATCGTCGAGGAGTGGAGGATCGGCTGCGGGGTGCCGAGGACGGCGATCGTCTCGATCAGCAGGGCAAGCGCGAGCAGAACCATGGCCGCGCTGAAGACGAGGGCCGGATGACGCCCGTGGTGGCGTCGGGCGAGCAGAGCCGACCCGACGAAAGCGATCGCGAGCAGCGCCCACGCGATCACGCGCAGGGGTGTCGAGCCCGCAGGAGACTCGGACACGGCGTCGAGGACGAACGCCGCGAGTCCGCGCAGGAACAGAAACGATCCGACCGCCACGGCGCCGATGCCGAGGTAGCCGTAGCCGAGTCGGGAGTCCTTGGCGAGGTCGTCCTTCAGGGCCGAGACCGCACGGGGACCGATCTGGCGAGCCCGCACGAGGCGGCTCAGAACGGTCGGATCCTCGCCGGGCAGGGGCGCGCCGGGCGCCGTCGCGTCACTCACAGCTTCGGCACCTCCAGCACGACGGTGGTGCCCGATCCTGGGGCTGAGAAGAGTCGCGTGCGTCCCCCGACATCGCGGATGCGGGCGATGACGGATTCGGCCAGGCCGAGCCTCGCCGAATCGACCTGATCGAGATCGAAGCCGACGCCGGTGTCGGTCACCATGGCGCGCACCGTCGTGTCGTCCTGCGTGATGGTGACCTCCGCATCGGCGACGCCGGAATGCCGCCGCACATTCTCGAGGCACTCGGCCAGCGACAGCAGGAACGCGTCGAGCACGTCGCTGGGCAGCAGCAGCCGGCCCGCGCCGTGCCAGGACACGGTGAGTCCCATGCGGTCGAAGCGCTGTTTCACGGACTCGAGGGTGTGCCCCAGATCGCTCGTCTCCGTCGCCTCCAGCGTGTATGCGCCGGAGGACTGCGGCATCGGGGTGCCCCCGAGTCGCAACTGCCTCAGCAGGCGTGCGTCTTCGGAGGCCTGGGCGCGCAGCGCGTCAGGACTCACGCCGACTCCGGAATGCGCCAGAAGCGTGAGCGTGGCCAGCACGGTGTCGTGCAGGAGCCGGGCTCCCTGTCGGCGTTGCGCCTCGGTCTCCGTCGCATGGCGCTCGGCCAGGTGCGCTCGTCCGAGCCGTGCGATCCGGTCGAGAGCACGGGAGATGCTCACCGACAACCAGATGGCCACACCCACGAGCGCAGACCAGCCGACGACGAGGGAGAACACGCTCCGAAGCGGCGTGACGGCATCCGCTGTGGCGACGATGGTCGTCGCCAGGGCGAGCACCGCGCCGAGGGAGAGGGTGACGATGCGAGCGGGGCTGTCGATGTTGCAGACCAGAAGTGCCGGAAGCGCACCCGATCCGAGCAGGATGGCGGCACTGGAGGTCGAGCCAGAGCCGCCGCCCAGGGCGTCGAGGCCCAGGAGCAGGATCGTCGCCGCACCCAGCACCAGGACGGACGCCGACCAGACGATGGACCGGGTTCTGCCGATGATCGTGAACGCGGCGGCCATCGCCACGTAGAGCGGCACGGTCACGGCGAGCACGTCGAGGTTGGCGGGAATGTCGAGCAGCAGGGCGAGGAGCGAGGCGGCGAGGAAGGAGAGTCCGATGAGCCGGGCTGTGCGGGCCAGGAATCGAGGCTGCCCGCCCGCGCTCAGCGGCACGGGAAAGGCAGGTCGAGAAGGGCAAGTCGGCGGTCGATCACGCTCGACATGCTAGCCGTTCTGTGCCCTGAAGTGGGGGACCTGCACATCTGGTATTGCACATGCCGTGAGCGTAGCCTGAGTGAACTGCTTGGGGGGAACCGCCGGGAGTGTCGTTGGCAAGGCGATGCTCCCGGCTTTTTTGCGCAACGCTTATCGACCGCCCGAGCTCGTCACGCATCCAGCAGTCGTCTGAGGTGTCGACCGACCGCCTCGCTCTCGATGAGGAACCCGTCGTGCCCGAACGGAGAAGAGAGCACGACGGCATCCGTGCCGTCGATGTTGCCGGGCACCTGGCGGGCGATCTCGAACTGGTCCTCGATCGGGAACAGTCGGTCGCTGTCGATGCCGATCACGACGGTGGGGATGGTGACCCTCGAGAGTGCGCTTGACAGACCTCCGCGCCCCCGGCCGACATCGTGCGAGTTCATGGCCTGCACGAGGGTGACGTAGGAGTTCGCGTCGAAGCGCCGGGTGAACTTGTTGCCGTGGAAGTCGAGGTAGGACTCGACGGCGAACCTGCCGTCGCGCCCGAGGGGGCTGATGCCCGACTGCCAGCTGCGCCCGAATCTGTCGTTCAGCTCCGACGGGCTCCGGTAGTTCAGAAGGGCCATGCGCCGGGCGAGGGCCAGGCCACGATGCGGCCCTTCGCCGTCGGCCGCGTCGTAGTACTGGCCGCCGGAGAAACGGGGGTCGATGTGGATCGCCTCGACCTGGACGGAGTTGAGCGCCACCTGGTCGGCGCTCGACCGCGCCGGGGCCGCGATGACGGCGAGCCGGTCGATGCGCTGCGGCTGCGCGACGCCCCACTCGATGGCGTGCATGCCTCCCATGGATCCGCCGACGACGGCCGCCCACCGATCGATCCCGATCGCATCCGAGAACGCGACCTGCGCCCGGACCTGGTCTGCGACGGTCGTGTACGGGAACGAGGCGCCCCACTCCGTTCCATCGGGGCCGAGCGATGCGGGACCCGTGCTTCCCTGGCACCCGCCCAGCATGTTGGGGCTCACCACGAACCACCGGTCGGTATCGATCGCGAGCCCGGGTCCGACGATGCCGCTCCACCAGCCGTCGGTGGGATGACCCGGTGACGCGGTGCCCACGAGGTGGCTGTCGCCGGTCAGCGCGTGCAGCACCAGCACCGCGTTGTCGCGGGCGGGCGACAGGGTTCCGAGGGTCTCGTAGGCGATGCGGACGTCGGGAAGGGTCGTTCCGATCTCGAAGTCGAACGATCCGATCGACACGAAGCGACGGCATCCCACGGGGTCGCCGTCGCGCCAGGCACCGGATGCGGGGGGCTTGCCGAGGATGGAGCGGATCTGCGCGTCGGTGATGAAGCCGCTCGGGACGGTGTCTTCGGGTGTCTGCCAGTCCATATCAGCTCATTCTCGCGTGCAGAAGGCGACCCGGCCCGAATGTTACGTCGGGCCGGGTCGCCGGTTGGATCGGAGCGGGGGACTAGACCGCGGCGTTCGCCCGAGCGACCTCGCGTGCTGCCGTGAGGCCCGCCTGCAGGTCGGCCTTGATGTCGTCGATGTTCTCGAGACCGACCGACAGGCGCACGAGACCGGGCGTGACGCCCGACGTGAGCTGCTGCTCGGGCGTCAGCTGAGAGTGCGTCGTCGACGCGGGGTGGATGACGAGACTGCGCACGTCGCCGATGTTGGCCAGGTGGCTGAACAGCGTGAGGTTGTCGACCAGCGCGCGCCCGGCATCCACCCCGCCCTTCAGCTCGAACGACAGCACGGCGCCGACGCCCTTGGGGGCGTAGGTGTTGGCGGCCGCGTACCAGGGGCTCGAGGGCAGGCCGGCGTAGTAGACCGTGGCGATGTCGTCGTGGGCGTCGAGCCACTCGGCGACTTCCTGCGCGTTCTGCACGTGGCGTTCGATGCGCAGGCTGAGCGTCTCGATGCCCTGGATGAGCTGCCACGCGCTGGCCGGCGCGATCGACGATCCGAGGTCGCGCAGCAGCTGCACGCGCGCCTTGATGATGTAGGCGATGCCGTTGCCGAGCGCCTCGGAGTAGTTGACCCCGTGGTAGGAGGGGTCGGGGGAGGTGAGGCCCGGGAAGCGGTCGGGGTGCTCGCTCCAAGCGAATTTCCCTCCGTCGACGATGACGCCGCCGATGACCGTGCCGTGGCCGCCGAGGAACTTCGTGGCGGAGTGCACGATGATGTCTGCGCCGTGCTCGAAGGGGCGGATCAGATAGGGCGTCGCGATGGTGTTGTCGACGATCAACGGCACGCCGGCCTTATGCGCGACATCGGCCACCAGGCGGATGTCGAGGATGTTGATCTTCGGGTTGCCGATGGTCTCGGCGAAGAAGAGCTTCGTGTTCGGGCGCACGGCACGACGCCACTCGTCGGCGTCGTCCTGGTTCTCGACGAACGTCGTCTCGATGCCGAGCTTCGCGAGGGTGTACTTGAAGAGGTTGTAGGTGCCGCCGTAGATCGACGCGCTCGAGACGATGTGATCGCCCGCCTCGGCGATGTTCAGCACGGCGAAGGTCTCCGCGGCCTGACCGGATGCAACGAGCAGCGCGGCCGTTCCTCCCTCGAGGGCGGCGACACGTTCCTCCACGACGTTCTGGGTGGGGTTCTGGATGCGCGTGTAGATGTTGCCGAACTCGGCCAGGGCGAAGAGGTTCTTCGCGTGGTCGGAGTTGTTGAAGACGTACGAGGTCGTCTGGTAGATCGGTGTCGCGCGGGCGTTGGTCACCGGGTCGGGTGCCGCGCCCGAGTGGATCTGCTTGGTCTCGAATTTCCAGCCGGCGTCGTTGTCGCTCATGAGTCCTGCCTCCTTGGGGCGAATGCGAGAGCTGATCGCTCCTGGGGCGAGCCTAGGAACCGGGCTCCTTCGCGTCAACGGAGGGGGACACACGGCGTAACAGCCACCGCGGCTTGGGCTCGAC
Source organism: Agreia sp. Leaf244 (assembly GCF_001422695.1). NCBI lineage: Bacteria > Bacillati > Actinomycetota > Actinomycetes > Micrococcales > Microbacteriaceae > Agreia > Agreia sp. Leaf244. The sequence goes on from NZ_LMLX01000005.1 coordinate 106,134, forward strand.
CAGGGGGCGGAAGATCCTCTGCACCGGCCTGGAGGCGAGGAGGAAGGTGACGACGATCGCGAACACGATCATGGCCGGCAGGTACCAGAAGGGAGTGTCTCCCTCGAGAATGCCCGACTCGCGGAACGGATAGAGCACGAAGGTGTGCAGCAGATAGATGTACAGCGTCGCCTGGCCCAGGTCGGTGAAGATCGTGCGACGTCGCGGCACCAGAACGAGAAAGGCGAAAGACAGGATGACGGCCACGACGATCACGGCGAGCCTCACCGCGCCGGCCCACCACGCGTCGTACCCCATCGCGTCGTAGGACTCGTCGAACAGGAGGAACCGGCGAATACCGATCTGCCGCCAGAAGTCGATGCCGGTGAAGACGACCAGGGCGACCGCTGCGAACAGCAGGACCGCCCCGGCACGCCACACGGCGACGGTTGCCGGCGACCACGACAGCCACCGACGGGTCAGGTCGCTGTTGCGCAGGCGCCAGCCCAGAACGAAGAAGGGAAGCAGGCCCAGCGTGCGCGAGATGGCGAACTCCGAGGTGATCGCGCCGAAGTACCCCGCCCACACCGAGATGACGACGCTGATCAGGAGCGGGTAGCGCAGCTGCGCAAGGTACGGCAGGGCTACGCGCCACGCGATCAGCGACAGGATGAACCACAGCGTCCACGATGGCTGGGCCAGGTCGAGGTTCAGAGTACCGACGACGGCCCAGCGCACCAGCGTCCAGATGGTCTCGAAGATGACATAGGGCAGAACCAGGTCGGTGACGAGGCGCTTGAGCTGCTTGACTCCGGGAGGGCTCGACTTCGCGAAATACCCGCTCACGAGCACGAACACGGGAACGTGGAACGCGTAGATGACGAGGTACACGCTGTACGACGTGTCGGAGGCGGAGATGAGACGCAGGATGGCGTGGCCGATCACCACGAGGGTGATGGCCAGGTAACGGGCGTTGTCCCAGAGCGGCAGACGCACCTTCGAGCCGGTGGCGGGGGCATCCCTGCCCGGGTGGCGGGGCACAGGCAGAGAAGTCACGGCGCCCAGCCTAGCTTTGGGCGGATTCGCTCCAGGACGCTTGCGGTCCGGGCCGTGGTCTGGGAAGGACTAGCGTTGACAGCCAGTGCTTACCGGGGTTGGGAGATGCAGGGAATGATTCGTCGCGCAGTGGTCACGGGTGCAAGCTCGGGCATCGGAGAGGCCACGGTCACCGCTTTGCGTGCCGGCGGGTGGGACGTCGTGGGCGTCGCCCGCCGCCGGGATCGACTCGAGGCGCTCGCGGCCCGCACGGGTGCCCGATTCTTCGTGGCCGATCTGACCGTGCAGAGCGACGTCGACGCGCTCGCCGCGTATCTCGCGGAGACAGGCGGCGTCGGCACGCTCGTCAACAACGCCGGGGGAGCTCGCGGGCTCGACTCCATCGAGAACGGCGATGCCGATGACTGGGCGTGGATGTTCGAGGTCAACGTGCTGGCCGTCAAGAGAGTGATCTCCGCGCTGCTTCCGCTGCTGCGCGAATCGACCGCTGACGGGGGCGTCGCCGACATCGTGACCGTCTCCTCGATCGCGGGTCACACGGCCTACGAAGGCGGCGGCGGATACAACGCGGCGAAGTTCGGCACCCACGCCATGCTCGAGGTGTTGAGGCTCGAAGTGAGCGGAGAACCGATCCGGGTGCTCGAGATCGCGCCCGGCATGGTCTACACCGAGGAGTTCTCGTTGAACCGTTTCGGCGGCGACAAGGAGCGGGCCGAGAGCGTGTACGCGAACGTTCCCGACCCGCTGGTTGCCGATGACGTGGCCCGCGTGATCGTCTCGATGGTCGAGCAGCCTCCGCACGTCTCGCTGGATCTCGTGGTGATCAAGCCGGTGGCGCAGTCCGCCGCGTACAAGGTTCACCGCGGAGCGCTGCAGGCACGGCCGCAGGATCACCGGGCCTGATCGGACGGCAGGCCTGATTCGGCTGCGCCGCCGCCGGGCACGGCGTCGTCGGGTGCCACGGGGTCGGCGAAGGCGAGGCGGGGAACGAAGAAGAGCAGCACCGCGGCCACCAGCGCACCGGTGCCGCAGATCGTCCACACCAGCATGTAGCCGAACAGGCTCGACGCGGTCGCCGTGACTGTCGACGCCCCGGCGAACAGGACAACGCCGAAGACCGCTGAGGCGAACGAGCCGCCGATCGTCTTCGTGGTGTTCGTCAGCGCCGCCGCGATGCCGGTCTGTCCGCGCGGCGCGGCAGCCGCGGCCGCAGCGGGCAGCGCACCGACGAGCGCGCCCGAGCCGAGGCCCGCCACGACCATGTTGGTGACCACCTGCACGGCTGAGTCGTGGAACGGCAGGAACAGGAGGTAGCCGATGGCGACGAGGAAGGCCCCGCCGAGGAGGGCGACCCGCGGAGTCGCCCACGACGACACGAGCGGGAAGAGGATCGCACCGACGATCATCGCCACGAGATAGGCGCCGATGAGGTTGGAGATGTCGCTCGCCGCGAGTCCGAGGCCGTAGCCGTTGACGGGGTCGGTGCCCGCGAAGGTGCTGAGCGGGGCCTGGGCGCCGAGCAGGCTGATTCCGATGAGCGCGGCCGTGAGCTGCACGGGCCACATGGCGGGCTGCGCCAGCACCCGCATGTCGATCGCGGGGTCGGGCTGCCGTCGTTCGTAGCGCACGAAGGGCACGAAGACCAGCGCGCCGACAGCGACGAGCGCCCAGACCCACCACGTGCCGGGTCCGTTGATTCGCAGGAAGGTGAGGCCCGAGGTGATCAGCAGGAGTCCCAGGGCGAGGATCGAGAAGCCGACGATGTCGAGGGATCGACCGGGCAGAGGGGTCGACTCCGGAACGCCGACGAGCACCACGAAGAAGACGAGCGTGACGGCGATGGCGGGAATCATCAGCGTGGGGGACACGCTGTCGCCGAATGCGGCGAACACCCGTCCGCCGGCCAGCGCACCGAGGATCGCTCCGGCCTCGAGGGCGACGACCAGGAGTCCCGCCGCCCGACGGGTCTGCGACGCAGCCCGGCCCGTGCGGCGTCCGCGGTCGAAGATGAGGGCCACCTCGAGCGGGAGCCAGACGACATAGAAGCCCTGCAGCGCCCAGGCGAGGAGGAAGGAGACGAAGTCGTCGGCGAAGACGAGCCACCAGCTCGCCGCCGCGGTCAGGACCGTCGTGATCAGGAGCATCCGCTTGTGGCCCCACATGTCGCCGAGCTTGGCGATGACGGGAACGACGAGGGCGGCCACCAGCAGCTGGGCTGCCTCGAACCAGTTGAAGTCGGCATCCACGATTCCGAGGTGACGCACGAGGTCCGGGATGAGGGGGATGTAGTAGCCCTGCAGGATTCCGCTCGTGATCTCGACGAGGAACAGGTAGCCGATGAGGCTCGCCGTGATGAAGCGTCTGCCGGTGGGTTCCGTCGTCATGACCGGATGCTACCCGCGTCAAGGCATCCGGGAAAACCGGTACCGTTGACGCATGGTTCGAAGTGACGAGACGACAACTGCCGACGAGGCCCCCGCGGCCGAACCCGAACGCGAAGTGCTGGGGTGGCTCGAATTCGGAGACGCCTCGCGCGACCTGGCCCGTGACGTGCTCGGGAGCGGTTTCGTTCCCGATTTCGTCATCGCCATCGCGCGCGGCGGACTGCTGCCGGCCGGCGCCCTCGCCTATGCACTCGGAACGAAGAGCTGTGGCAGCCTGAACGTCGAGTTCTACTCCGACATCGAGACGACCCTGCCCGAACCCATCCTGCTGCCTCCGATGCTCGACAACACCGCCCTCATCGGCAAGAACATCCTGCTGGTCGACGACGTGGCCGATTCCGGTCGCACGCTCGCCCTCGTGGTCGGGCTGCTCGAGAACGTCGGAGTCATCGTGAAGACGGCGACCCTCTACTCGAAGCCCCGTTCCGTGATCGAACCCGACTTCTTCTGGCGCAAGACCGACCGGTGGATCGTCTTCCCCTGGTCGGCGCACCCGCCGGTCAGCGTCTGATGTCGATCCATCTGGCCGGAGGCGGCTGGCCCTTCGACGACGACGGAGCCGTGTTCCGTCCGTTTCTCGACGAGGCCACCGAGCGGGCGACCGCCGCAGGCCGTCTCGACGGTCCGAGGCTCGCCATCGTGCTGGTGCGCGACGGCGACGGCCCGGAGAAGTTCGTCGAGCTCTCGACCGTGTTCGGCACCTTGGGCAAGATCGATCCGATCGCCGTGCTGGCCCCCGAGGGCGCCCCGATCGACGATGCGCTCCTCGAAGACCTCGATGGGCTAGTGGTCTGGGGCGGACTCGTTCCCGCCTATCGCGAGAGCCTGAAGGAATCGTTCGCCACGATCCGGGCGATCGTCGAATCAGGCGTTCCCTACTTCGGCATGTCGGCAGGCGCGGCCGTGGTCAGCGACGGCGCGCTCATCGGCGGCTGGAAGATCGGCGAGGTGCAGGTCTGCCCGGTCGAGGCGTCGCAGGAGATCGAGCAGGTCACGATCGCCGAGGGCATCGGACTCATCGACACGGCGATCGACGTGCACGCCGCCCAGTGGGGCACCGTCGCGCGCCTCATCGCGGCGACCGAGGCGTCGGTGGTCGACGGCGGACTCGCCATCGACGAGCACACGGCACTGATCGTCGGCGACGGGGGCCTGCGCGTGGTCGGCTCCGGCAGCGTCTGGACGGTCGCGCGCGACTCCGGCACGGTGCGGGTCTCCACGATCGGCGTCGGCTGACCCTCGTGCCCGACACGATCGACCTGATCTCGGAGTTGCAGCGGATCGGCCCCGCGTGGGCCGAGGCCTTTGCGGCCGAGTCGGGCACCCTCGAGCACATCGAGCGGTTCCTCTCCGAGGAGAGCGCCGCAGGTAAGGGCTTTCAGCCCGACGCCTCTCGCATACTGCGCGCGTTCCGGCTACCCCTCGCCGACGTGCGGGTCCTCATCGTTGGCCAGGACCCGTATCCGACACCGGGGCATCCGATCGGCCTCTCGTTCGCGACCGAGGCCCACGTACGCCCGCTTCCGCGAAGCCTGCAGAACATCTATCGCGAGCTGCGCGACGATCTCGGCGTTCCGACGCCGGAGCACGGCGATCTGTCGAGTTGGTCCCGCTCCGGTGTGATGCTCCTTAACCGTGTTCTCACGGTCAGGCCCGGAGATGCGGGCTCCCACCGCCGCGTGGGCTGGGAGCGCGTGACCGATCTCGCGGTGCGCACCCTGGCCGCCAGGGATGCGCCGCTGGTGTCCATCCTGTGGGGCCGGGACGCGGCCGCCGTCAAGCCGCTGCTCGGAACGACGCCCACGATCGAGTCCGCGCATCCGAGCCCGTTGTCGGCGAGCCGGGGGTTCTTCGGATCGCGCCCGTTCAGTCGCGCGAACGCCCTGTTGGAGGCCCAGGGCGCGCCGGGCGTCGACTGGTCGCTCGAGCCCCTGCCGCAATAGGCTTGCACAATGCTTGAAGAGGAGTACCAGCCGAGGCGCAGACTGCCGCCCGAGTTGCGCCCGAAGTCGCCGCCGCCACCGAAATTCGAATTCTCGATCCGCGACGCGACCACTCGCGACCTGCCCGACATCCGCGAGATCTACAACCACTACGTCGCGAACAGCACCGTCACGTTCGACGAGGACCCGATGTCGCTGAAGGCATGGCGATCGAAGTTCGCGTGGGTCTCGAAGCTCGGGTTCCCGTTCCTCGTTGCGGTGTCGCCCAGCGGTAACGTGCTCGGCTTCGCCTACGTGGCGCCCTGGAAGGAGAAGGCCGCCTACCGGCGCACCGTCGAGAACTCCATCTATCTCGGTCCGGCCGCGACGGGCAAGGGTCTCGGCAAGGCGCTGATGGGCGAACTGCTGACCCGCGCCAAGGCGGCGGGCATCAAGGAGGTTCTGGCCGTCATCGCCGACCAGGGCGCGGAGGCGTCGCTCAAGATGCACGAGGGCTTCGGCTTCAAGGAGGTCGGACGCCTCGGCCGGGTCGGTTTCAAGTTCAATCGGTGGCTGGGAACGGTCATGCTGCAGAAGTCGCTCAAGTAGCGCCCCGCCGGCGCGTGCGTTCTACTCGCCCGTCGCCCCGTCGAGCATCTCCCGCAGGATGTCGATGTGACCGATGTGGCGTGCCGTCTCCTCGATGAGATGCACCGTGATCCAGCGGAGTGTGAATCTGTTCTCGCGCCCGTGGCACAGATCGTCGAAGGTGTACCTCTGCTGAACCGCCCGTGACTCCGCGACCGCGTCGAGGTAGTCGGCGATGATCGCGTCGAGGGAGTCCGCCTCCGTGACTCGGAACTCCGCGTCGGGATCCTCCTCGCTCCAGCGGTAGGGGATGCCCTGTTCGCCGTCCATGACCTCGCGAAACCACGAGCGCTCGACGTCGGCCAGGTGCCGGATGAGCCCCGACACCGTGGTGAGCGACGGGAGAAGCCGGCGCGCGGCATCCGAGTCGCTGAGGCCCGTGGCCTTGTAGACGACCGTGGCGCGCTGGAGTTCGAGGAACCCGTCGATCGTCGCACGCTCGTCGCCGTCGCCGGGCGGCTCCGGCCTGTCGTCGGGGGGAAGGATGCCGGTGCTTGTCGAGGTCACGACACCCAGCCTAGAACTAGGCTCGAATCATGACGTCGCCGCACGAGCTCTCCGCCCTCGACCAGTACCGGCTCCTGCAGCGCCGCGAGCTCGGGGTCGTGGAGCTGACCCGGCACTATCTCGACCGAATCTCCTCGGGCAACGCGCAGCTCGGGGCGTTCTTCACGGTGACCCCCGAGCTGGCCCTGCAGCGGGCCCAGCAGGTCGAAGAAGCCGTTCCCCGGTCGACGAGGCTATGGGGACTTCCGTTCGCGGACAAGGATTTGTGGCGGCGACAGGGGGTGCGCACCACGTTCGGCTCGCGCGCGTTCGCCGATCACGTGCCCGAAACGACCGACGAGATTCCCCGCGTGCTCGACGAGGCCGGCGCAATCAGCCTCGGCAAGACGGCGACGCCCGAGTTCGGCATGACGAGCCACTCCGAGACGGCCATCGCTCCACCGGCGCGCAACCCCTGGAACATCGAGCTCTCGCCGGGCGGTTCGAGCGGGGGAGCCGCAGCGGCGGTGGCCGCGGGCCTGCTGCCGTTCGCGCCGGGTTCGGATGGCGGCGGGTCGATCCGTATCCCCGCAGCGGCCTGCGGTCTCGTCGGTCTCAAGCCCTCGCGCGGCCGGGTGCCCGGTCTTTCGGGAATCGACGCGCTGGGCGGCCTGCCGGTGGCGGGGCCGATCGCGCGCAGCGTCGGGGATGCCGCGTTTCTGCTCGACGGCATGATCGGTCGCCGGGGTTCCGTCGTCGACGACCACTACGCCCTGCGGGCACCGGCCCAGGACGACGGCGATTTCCTCGGCTTCGCGATCCGGGGAGAGGGACGGTTCCAGATCGGCGTGTCCACCGACTCGCCCTGGTCGGCGTCGCACGACATCGTCATCGACCCCGAGATCACGGCCGCGCTGAACGACACGGTCGCGCTTCTCTCCGACCTCGGTCACGGAATCGACGACGCGAGCCTCGAGCCGATGCCCGGGTACGGCTCCGCCTTCACCGCCGTGTGGCAGGCGGGGGCGGCGCAGATCCGGCTCGGTGCGGGAGACATCGGTGCGGGAGACATCGCCGCGGGCGACGAGGGTGAGCAGGATGCCGATGGCGGGCTGGAGCCCCTGACCTCCTGGCTGCGTCGACGCGGCCGCCGACTCACCGCCGTTCAGCTCGCCGGCGCCCTTGCCGAGCTGTTTCGGGTGGAACGGGCCGTCATCGCCGGATTCGCCGGGTTCGACGCGGTCCTCACGCCGACCCTCGCCCAGCTTCCGCGGCCCATCGGCTGGTACGACGCCGTCGATGCAGAACGCAATTTCTCGCAGCAGGTGGAGTATTCGCCGTTCACGTCGTTCGTGAACGCCTCCGGCCTACCCGCGATCACCCTGCCGGTGGCCATGAGCGAGAGCGGCCTGCCCATCGGCATGCAGCTCATCGGTCGTCCGGGAGGCGAGGGAACGCTGCTCTCGATCGGCCGCCAGTTGGAGCGAAGACTCCGGTGGGAGCGGCGGCATCCGCCGATCTGGACATGACCGTTTTCATCGGAGGTTAGGTATGCCTATACTAAGTTCGATGAGAGTCCTGATGACCGAGGCGGGAGCCATGCCCACGACCGCCGGGCGCGTACTGCTGGCCGGCGATTCGTCGATCATTCCCGTGATCCGCGGCCTCATCGAGACGCTGCCCGACACGGCTCGCGGCCAGATCTTCGTCGAGGTGGCCTCGGCTGAAGACATCACTCCGCTCGAGACGCCGGAGCGCATCACGGTCAGCTGGCTGGCGCGTGACGTGCGCGGCGCGGCGCCCGGCGAGGTGCTCGACCAGGCCGTGCGCGCCTGGGTCAGCGAGATGACCACGGGCGACGTGCTCGTCGACGGAGCCGACCTCTGCGTGTGGCTCGGCGGCGAGGCAGCTCGTATCGACACCCTTCGCTCGGAGCTCGCCGAACGACTCGGCTCGAGCCGCGAGACGTTGGCCCGCTAGAGGCCCGCCCGCTAGCAAAGCCCCCCCCGCCGCTAAAAATACGTGTTGGCGTAGACCGGCGCGGCCGGTGCGAGCAGGCGCTGGAGCGTCATGGCGGCGGAGGGTGTGAATTCCCGCAGCGCGCCGGCCCCTGCAGCGACCCTGGCGTCCGCGCCTCCCAGATAGAGGGCGCCGAGAACCCACGCGTGCATCTCGAGGTCGACGTGCTCGTCGTCGATGCGCTCGAGCGTGCCCGAGCCCGCTCCCGTCGTCAGTCTGAACGAGCCCGAGGCGAATCCGAGCTCGTCGACGACTCGGAACGAGACGCTCCCCGAGTCGGTGTAGCCCCGCGCGGCGAAGGCGGCGATGGGGTCGAGGATGCGCAGCCAGATGCGGTCCTCGATATCGGTGACGCTCAGCACGCGGGGGTCGACGAGCGCCCAGCGCAGAGCGTCGTCGGGGGAGCCGCCCGAATACGTGACCCGACTGCTCAGGTCGATCGACGCCAGATACTGCCAGAGCGCGAGAGAGGCGGACGGCACCGCCGCCACGAGGTCGGTGACCTCGATCGTGTGCGGCTTCGACTCCCAGCCGCTGAAGCGGTACGTCACGAAGCCGTCGACGGTTCCGTTCTCGTCGTAGTGAACGGCGGCCCGCCTGGCCCGGTCCTCGTCGCCCTCCTCGGTGACCCTGCCCGAGATGCGGTCGCCGTACTGGGCGTGCCTGTCGATGGAGCCCGGCTGCCCGGCGTGGAACGCGGCGAACACGGCTGGTGCGAGGGCAGGAATGTCACGGGGATCGACGACCGCGCAGTGGCCGGTCGGCGTCGTCGTCAGCTCGAAGCGGGAGTCGGTCTGCACGGCGATGTCGTGGACCCATGTCGCCGTGCCGAATCCGAAGCGTCGGTAGATCGACGCCTCACTCGCGGTGAGCGCGGCGACGGCGTAGCCCGCCTGGGCGGCACGGTTCAGGTCGTCTGTCATCATGCGGCGCAGGATGCCGCGGCGCCGGTGCGTGGCCCGAACGGTCACCGACGAGATGAGGTGGGCGGGAAGCTGCACCCCGGGGCTGACCGTCAGCGACTTCTCGAAGGAGGCGAACGTGGCGACGGGGATGTCCCGGTGAAGCGAATGGGCGGGGGAGGCGGTGTCGTAGACCCCCGTGAGCGACTGCCCGTCCTCGACGAGATACGACGCCATGGCGGCGGCGTGCGCGCTCGTCGGGCGTCGCGCAAGAAAGCCGAGCATGTCGGCTTCGAGCCAGCCGGCGGTCGCCGCATCCGGTGCATCGCCGTCGAGGGCGGCGGGGAACGTGCGGAATTCGAGGGACTGTGTCGAGGTGCTCACCCGTCCACGCTAGCGGACGGCGCTCGGGTTCTCAGTCGACGGGTTCTCAGTCGATCGGTTCGAGAAGGCCCGCCTCCGACGTGTCGAGCGAGATGGTCGGAAGCGACGAGGTGATGACGCTGCCGTCTGCGCGCAGGTTGCCCTCGACGTCGGCCGCACGGGGAGCGCCGGGCAGCCGCGGCCCGTGGTGGTCGAGTCCGATGAGCACGGGCTCGCCGGCCTGCACGGTGACGTTCTCGCCGCGCACGAAGACGGTGGCCCTGTCGCCCTCCTCGACCGTGAGCTCGATGTCGCCCTGGCGGAGGTCGACGCGGACCCGCGTGTCGCGCAGGGTGATGCGGTAGCTGAGCCCCTCCCACTCCTCGGGCAGGCGGGGATCGATCGTGATGCGGCCTCCGTGGTCGCGGAAACCGCCGAATCCGTAGACCAGGGCGCTCCACACGCCGCCGGTCGACGCGACGTGCACGCCGTCTGCTGTGTTGTTGTGCAGGTCGGCCAGGTCGACGAACAGGCCCGACGTGAAGTACTTCAGAGCCAGGCTCGAGTATCCGACCTCTGCAGCGATGATCGACTGAACGACGGCGGAGAGCGTCGAGTCGCCGGTGGTGATCGGGTCGTAGTAGTCGAAGTCGGCCCGCTTCTCGGCGGCCGTGAACTGGTCTCCCTGCAGCAGCAGGGCCAGCACCACGTCGGCCTGCTTCAGCACCTGGAAGCGGTAGATCACCAAGGGGTGGAAGTGCAGCAGCAGGGGGCGCTTCTCTGGAGGCGTGTGCGAGAGATCCCAACGCTCCTTCTCGAGGAACTGGGCGTCTTGCGGGTGGATGCGCAGGTTGTCGTCGAAGGGGATGTGCATCGCCTCTGCGGCGCGCGACCATTCGTCGATCTCGGCTTCGTCGAACGAGACCCGGGCGACCATGCGGTCGTACGCCTGGGGGTTCTCCTCGCGGATGCGGGTGACCGCGGCCGCGGCCGAACGCAGGTTCGACCTGGCCATGACGTTGGTGTAGAGGTTGTCGTTGACCACGGTGGTGTACTCGTCGGGTCCGGTGACGCCGTGGATGTGGAAGATGTCGCCCCCGTTGGCGCGCCAGAACCCCAGGTCGGCCCACATGCGCGCGGTCTCGACCAGGATGTCGATGGCCTCTCGTGCCAGGAAGTCTTCGTCGCCCGTGGCGGAGACGTACTGGGTGAGGGCATGCGAGATGTCGGCGTCGATGTGGTACTGCGCCGTGCCGGCCGCGTAGTAGGCCGACGATTCGAGGCCGTTGATCGTGCGCCACGGGAAGAGGGCGCCCAGTTGATTGAGCTCTGTTGCCCGCATGCGCGCATGATCGAGCATGGCGTGCCGGAATCGCAGCGCGTTGCGGGCGGCGATGGGCGAGGTGTAGGTGAGGAACGGGAGAACGTAGACCTCGGTGTCCCAGAAGTAGTGTCCGCCGTAGCCCGACCCGCTGACGCCCTTGGCCGATACTCCCTGGCCGTCGGCGCGCATGGATGCCTGGGCGAGCTGGAAGAGGTTCCAGCGGGTGGCCTGCTGCAGCACGGGCTGCCCGGGGAGCACGACGTCGGTGCGGGCCCAGAACGCTGAGAGCCACTCGCGCTGGCGCTCGACGAACGAGTCCATGCCCTCGTCGTGCGCCCGGTCGAGCGTGCGATCGCAGCGGTCCGCGAGCTCGCGGGTGGGCACCCCTGACGACGTGTGATAGCTCACGGTCTTGGTGATGCGGATGCGCTGGCCCCGCTTGGCACGGATGCGATAGACGTGCTTGGCGAGATCGTCACCGATCTGCGACGACTCCTCGAACTCGTTCTCGGTCTCGATCGTGTGGTCAGCGCCGCAGGCGATGGTCATGCCCGAGTTGGTGCACCGGTAGCCCAGCACGTATCGGCCGTCGAGGGCGCGCTTGTAGCGCGGCTGCAGCACGCGATCGGTGAATGCCTCGGCCTTGCGCGGGTCGAAGTCCTTCGAGGCCGCGGTAGGGGCGTGGTATTCGTCTATGCCGTCTTGACGGTTGAGGATCTGGCTCGAGATCACGACCGACGCGTCTGCGTCGAGCAACGTGACCTCATAGTCCATGAAGGCGAGGTGACGATCGGTGAACGACACCATCCTGCGCGAGTCGATGAGCACGCGCTTGCCCGATGGCGTGCGCCACTCGAGAGAGCGGCGCAGGACACCGTCGGCGAAGTCGAGCCTGCGCTCGTACATCGGCAGGTCGGCCTCGGTGAGCACCAGCGGCTCGTCGTCGACGTAGAGCCGGATGATCTTCGCGTCGGGCGCGTTGACGATGGTCTGGCCGACGCGGGCGAAGCCGAATGCCTCTTCGGCGTGCCTGATGGGCCAGGTCTCGTGGAAACCGTTGATGTAGGTGCCGTGCTCGTGGCCGTCGCGCCCCTCATCGACGTTCCCGCGCATGCCGAGGTAGCCGTTGCCGATCGCGAAGAGCGTCTCGGTTCGGCCCATGTCCTTCGAGCTGAAGTCGTTCTCGACGAGAGCCCACTCGTCGAGCGGGAAACGGTTGCGATCGAGCGGATCACGAGAGATGAGGTTCATGCGGGTTCCCCAGGGGTCGGAGTCGAGGATGAGCGGGAGGAGAGGGGAAGCAGCACGTCGAGGTCGTCGACGACGATGTCGGCTCCGCTTTCGAGGAGCTCTGCAACGCCGGCGCCGCGGTCGACCCCGAGGACGAGACCGAATTTACCATCGCGCCCGGCCTGCACACCCGAGTGCGCGTCCTCGACCACGACGCACTGCTCGGGCCGAAGCCCGAGGAGGTGCGCGCCGTAGGCGTAGGTCTCGGGGGAGGGCTTGCCCGCCAGACCCTTTTCGGCTGCGACGAGGCCGTCGACGACCACGTCGAAGCGGTCTCGGATGCCTGCTGCGCGCAGCACAGGATCGGCATTGCGCGAACTCGATACGACGGCCACGAGGAGTCCTGCGTCGACCACGGCGTCGAGGAAGCGGAGTGAGCCGGGGTACGGCGCGACCCCGTCAGCCTCGAGGGACTCCGTGAAAGCGGAGTTCTTGCGGTTTCCGAGCCCGCAGACGGTCTCGAGCTGCGGAGAGTCGTCGGGCGTGCCCTCTGGCAACGCGATCGATCGCGATGCGAGGAACGATCGCACGCCGTCGTAGCGCGGCTTGCCGTCGATGTAGGCGAAGTAATCGGCGTCGGTGTAGGGCCGGGCGATGCCCTTCGAGGCGAGATACGGCGAGAAGAGTCGCGCCCACGCCGACATGTGCACGTCGGCGGTGGGGGTGAGCACACCGTCGAGGTCGAAGAGCACGGCCTTGAGCGACAGCAGTCGCTCGCGGGCGTCAGACGGAGAAAGCACCGGAATCGGGGTAGAAGTCACAGGAGTCCTTGTGGGTACCGAGGGGGGATCGGGTGGAGAAAGTCATGGGGCGGAGCGATGTATTTCCGCAATCGTAGCGGCTGCATGGAAACGTTTCCGCAACCGCGTGTCAGGGTGTGGAAAGCCACGGACGGACGAGGGATTCCGAGACCTCCCAGAGGCGGGCTGCGAGCGCGTCATCCCGGGCGGCCCGGCTCGCTCTTCCGTCTGGACGCAGCCCGTCGAAGTAGGTGCCGCTGGGCGCGCCTGATCCGACATTCGACACCAGTTCGACCAGCGGCACGGCACCGGCCTGTGGGGTGACGCCGAGTCCGCCGTTGCCGAGCGCGTTGCCGACCCGGAGCATCCACGACGATGCACCGAACGAGGTCGCGACGTACCCGGGATGGAACGCATAGGCCGTGATCGGGCTGTCACGCGTTCTGCGTGCCAGCTCCCTCGTCGTGAGCAGCACTGCGGTCTTGGCCGACCCGTAGGCCTGCCATCCGCCGAGCCAGGGCCACGTGCGGCTGTCGAGGTCGTCGAGTCTAAGCCGTCCCCAGCGGTTGGCCACGCTGCCGGTCGAGACGACCGTGACCGGATGCCCCGCGGAGGCGGTCTGCCGCAGCCTGGGCAGCAGAAGTTCGGTCAGCAGGAAGGGCGCGAGGTGATTCACCTGGAACGTCGACTCGTGTCCGTCGACCGTGACGGTTCGACGAGAGAACAGGCCGCCGGCGTTGTTGGCGAGCGCGTCGATGCGGCCGTAGCGGCCGAGCAGGTCGTCTGCCAGGCGGCGCACCTCCGAGAGCGACGCGAAGTCGGCCACGAACGCCTCCGCGTCGTCGATCGATGCGGCGACGTCGTGCGTGCGGCCCGGATCGCGCCCGACGACCGCCACGCGGGCGCCGCGTCTGCCGAGCTCGAGGGCGGCGGATCGGCCGATTCCCGAGCTGGCACCGGTGATGACGACGGTCGTGCCGGCCAGGGAGCGACCGGGGTCGGTCACCGGTAGTTGCCCTTCTCGAGCCCGGCCTCGATCTCGAAGCGGTTCGTCAGGGCGTTGCGGCCGGCGAGCATGTAGAGCACGGGGAAGACCATGCCGTACTTCTTCCATTGCTCGCGATGCACGGCCTCGTGCTCGAGCACGGCAGGTTTGGCGTTGTCGTCGGTGAGGTAGACGCCGCCCACGCACGAACCGCCGCGCGAGAAGGCCCACGTGGGCAGACCGCGGAAGACGAAGAGGCCGTCGACCCGGCGAACCTTTCCGGTGCTCAGCGCGAACCCCCAGACCAGAGCGACCGTGGTGGCGTACAGATAGCCGGCGCGGGCCAGCGGGGGAGCGAGCAGCACCGATTTCGCCGCCCTGGTGAGCGCCGTATCGGGAATGGTGATCGGCTTCACGCGCCGACGGGCCGACCGTAGGTCTCGAGCAGGCGCAGCCAGACCTCGTTGATGGTGGGATACGCGGGAACCGCGTGCCAGAGCCGATCGAGAGGAACCTGGCCCGTCACGGCGATCGTGGCCGCGTGCAGCAGCTCGCCGACGTCGGGGCCCACGAAGGTGACCCCGAGCACGACCTTGCGATCCTCGTCGACGACCATGCGTGCGGTGCCCTTGTACCCGTCGGCGTGAACGCTCGCGCCGGCGACGTTGCCGATCTCGTAATCGACGACTCGTGTGCGGTAGCCGGCCTTTTCTGCGGCAGCGGCCGTCAGGCCGACCGACGCGACCTCGGGGTCGCTGAACGTGACCTGGGGCACGGCCTGGTGATCGGCCGTGGCGACGTGAGCGCCCCACGGCTGGTCGAAGACCTCGCGACCGGCCGCGCGGGCGGCGATGACGTCTCCGGCGGCACGCGCCTGGTACTTGCCCTGGTGCGTGAGCAGCGCCCGGTGGTTCACGTCTCCCGTGGCGTAGAGCCAGCCCCCATCGAACGGCTCGCCGTCGGCATCGACGACGCGCAGGGTGTCGTCGACCGTGAGCCAGTCGCCGGGTGTGAGCCCGATGGTCTCGAGCCCGAGGTCGTCGGTGCGCGGCGTGCGACCTGTGGCGACGAGCAGTTCGTCTGCGATGACGGTCGAGCCGTCGTCGAGGTGCACGACCACGTCGCCTCCGCCCAGCCTCTCGACGCCGGTCGGGGAGGTGTCGAGGTGCAGCGACACCCCGAGGTCTTTCAGGGAGGCGCCGACGATCTCGCCCGCGAAGGGCTCCATCGTCGAGAGGATGCCACCGCGCGAGACGAGTGTCACCACGGAGCCGAGGCTGGCATAGGCCGTGGCCATCTCGACGGCGACGACGCCGCCGCCGATGATCGCGAGTCGAGGCGGTATCGACTGTGCGCTCGTCGCCTCACGGCTCGTCCACGGGCGCGCCTCCTTCAGCCCGGGAACGTCGGGAAGCAGGGCAGCCGACCCCGTCGACACGGTGATCGCGTGTGTCGCCGAGTACCGGGTGGTCTGCCCGTCGGTGCCGGTCACCTCGATCTCTCTCGGGCCGACGAACCGGGCGTATCCGCGGATCAGGTCGATGCCCGCGCCCTCGACCCACTCCGCCTGGCTGGCGTCCTTCCAGTCGTTCGTGAACGAGTTGCGGCGCTCGAGCACGGCGGCCACGTCGATCTCGCCGGTCACGGCCTGCTTGGCGCCACCGACCGCGCGGGCGGCGCGCAGCACGGTTCCGCTGCGGAGAAGGGCCTTCGACGGCATGCACGCCCAGTAGCTGCATTCGCCCCCCACGAGTTCGCTCTCGACGAGGGCCGTTCGCAGGCCGCCTCGCACGGCCCGGTCGGCGACGTTCTCGCCGATGGCACCTGCTCCGATGACGATGAGGTCGTATTCGGTCGTTGTCATGTTGGTGTCCTGGGGTCAGTGGCCGGTGAACCGGGCCGTGGTGCGGGAGGCGAATGCCTCGAGGCCGATGCGGGCATCGTCGCTCGAGGCGAGTCGTACGAGGGCGGGCTGCAGCTCCGCCTCGGCAGCCTCGTCGCCGGAGCGCACCGCGAGCCGTGCGTTGGCGAGGGCCGCCTGAACGGCCAGCGGGGCCTGGGCGGCGATGCGTTCCGCGAGTTCGAGGGCACGGTCGAACTGGATGCCGTCGGGCACGACCTCCTGCACGAGGCCGATTCGCAGGGCCTCGGCCGCGTCGAACATGTCGCCGGTCAGAATCCAGCGCATGGCGTTGCCCCAGCCGACTGCGCGAGGGAAGCGCAGCGTGGCGCCGCCGAACGGAAGGATTCCCCGGCTGACCTCGAGCTGCCCGAATCGGGTCGACTCGGCCGCGACGACCACGTCGCTGGCCAGCATCAGCTCGATGCCGAGGGTCAGGCAGATTCCCTGCACGGCCATAACGACCGGCTTCGACAGGGCCCGCCCCGAGACCTGCCACGGGTTGATGCCGTCGGCGTCGACGTAGTCGATTCCGTCGGCCGTGATGCGCGGGCCGATGTCGGCGAGGTCGAGCCCGGCGGTGAAGTGGTCGCCCGCGGCGTGCACGAGGCCCACGCGCAGCTCGGGATCGGAGTCGAGCTCGCCGTAGGCGGCCGAGAGCTGTTGCAGCATGGAGAAGTCGGCCGCGTTGCGCTTCTCGGGCCTGTCGAGCCGGATGAGGAGCACATGCCCCCGGCGCTCGGTCGTGACGCGCATGGGTTCTGCTGGTGTTCCGGTGTCTGTCACAGGGTGGCCTCCTCTGGTCGCTGGACCGGCCGGGTGAGGGCCGAGATGATGCGGAGGATGCTGGGCAGGTCGTCGGAGGAGGCCTCCGGCGTCGACGGGGCGAACTCCGTGATTCCGGCACCCACGAGCGGATACGACGCACGGATCTGCGAGATCGCCTGCACCAACTGCTGCACGGAGAGGCCGAAGGGCTCGGGGTAGCCCACGCCGTCGATCTCGGCGGGATCGAGCACATCGAGGTCGACGTGGATGTAGACCCGGCTCGCGCCCGTCTGTGCGATCGCCTCGACCACGGAGCCGGGATGCTCCATCTCGGACGAGGTGACCATGCGAATACCCGCGGCATCGATGAAGGCGGCCTCGTCGTCGTCGAGCGAACGCGTTCCGGCGAGCACGACCTGCGCCGGCGACAACGGGGAGCCGGGCACGAGCGCCTCCGGGCCGTCTCCGAGCAGGGTGCGCAGCACCATGCCGTGAAAGGCGTGAGAGGGCGACGTCTCGGGCGAGTTGAGGTCTCCGTGCGCGTCGAACCACACGACCGCGATGGTCGACTCTGCGGAGCCCGCAAGCGCGTGCGGGATGGCGCCCAGCTCGACGGCGCAGTCTCCGCCGATTGTGATCACCGGTCCTGTCGTGCTCGCGAGCACGCGCTGCTGGTTCGCGAGCACCGACTGCAGAGCCGTGAGACGAAGAACGCCGGTTCCCTGCGACTCGCCCGCGCCCACGGGCACGTCGACGACGCGGGTCGCGGCGGCCGGAAGGTCGCCCTGGATCGCGGCGGCCCCGTCGACGAGACGCATGGCGCGCGACGAACCGGACCCCTGCCACTGCGGCACGATCACGAAGGTTGCTGGCACGTACTCAGTCTTCCACGGACTTCGAAAGCGGGGGAGCGGATGCTATTCGACCGGGGCGTCGATGGGGCGGGGAGGCTGGCTCTTCGCCTTCAACTGCGCGAGGCGCGCGTCGACCTCCGTGAGCTCGCCGATGTCGTCGAGGCTCTCGAACTGGGCGTCGAGGCTCGACGCCGCCAGCTCCTCCTGGCCGCGAACCTTGGCCTCCTCGCGGCGGATCTTGTCTTCGAACCTGCCGAGGTCGCTCGTGGGGTCGAGAACATCGATGCTCTTCAACGCGTCGTGAACGGCACTCTGCGCCTCGACGGTCTTGGCGCGGGCGGCCAATTCGTCGCGCTTGCGGGTGAGCTGCCCGAGCTTCTCTTTCATCGAGTTGAGACCGGCCTTGAGCTTCTCGACGATCTCGGTCTGCGACGCGATCGACGGCTCGGCGTCGCGGGCCTCGTTCTCGCTCTGCAGCTGGCGAGTCAGGGCCACCTTGGCGAGCGCGTCGAACTTGTCCGCGTCGACGGTGTTGCCCTGCACGCGCAGCTCATCACCCTTCCGGCTCGCGGCGAGCGCCTTGCGGCCCCAGTCCTCCGCCGTCTGCACGTCCTCCCGGTGGTCTTCCTCGAGCAGCCGCAGGTTGCCGATGGTCTGCGCGATCGCGTTCTCGGCGTCGGCGATGTTGTCGCTGTAGTCGCGCACGAGCTGGTCGAGCATCAACTGGGGATCTTCGGCCTGGTCGATGAGCGCGTTGATGTTCGCCTTGGCGAGCTGGGTGATGCGGCCGATGATGGACTGCTTTGCCATTTCCTTCTCCTTGGGTTGTAGCCGTGGATTGTGCGTCTTCTAGAAGCGTCCGCCGCCGCCGCGACGCCCGCCTGAGCGTCCTGACGAGGAGCTCCTGCGTGAACCCGACGACCGCGACGAGCCTGAGGAGCGAGAGGATCCGGACGAGCGTCCGCCCCCGCCCCAGCTCGACGAGCCGCCGAACATGCCGCCGGAGTAGGAGCGGCGAGACGAGCCGCCGCCGCCGGAGAACAGCCCGCCGAGGAGTCCGCCCAGCATCGCGGAGCCGTCCACCCCCTGCTCGCCCTGCCCGTAGTACCCCTGTCCGGCGCCGCCCTGCCCGGAGTAGCCGCTGTAGGCATCCACGTCGATGCGCGCGGCCTGATCGGCGGCCTGCGCGAACTGGTACGCCTGGGTGGCCGACGACAGCGCGCGTTCCGGATCGGTGGACTGCAGTCCGTAGGCCTCGTTCAGCAGCCGCTCGGCCTCGGCGATGCGAGTGCGGGCGTCGACGCTCACCGCTCCCCGTCGGGTGACCACGTACTCCTTGACGGCGGTGATGGTGCTGGATGCCGCGGTGAGGGTCCTCGACAGCTGCTCCTGGGTGCGGGCCACACGTTGGGCCTCGTCGCGCACGCCCGCGAGAGCGGCGTCGAGCGGAGCGTTCGCGCCCTGGAGGGCCTGAAGGGCGGCGACGGGATCGGACGCCCCCGACTTTCGTGCCTGAGCGATCGCGGACTCGAGAGCAATGACCAGGGGAGAGAGCTCGGCGGCTCGGGGAGCCCCCTGCGGAGTGGCGGTGAGGGCCCTGGCTTCGGCGATGTCGTTCGTCGCCTCCGTGACGGCGCTCGCCAGCGCGGCGGCGGCGTTCTGGAGAGCCGCCCCGAGCGTTCCGACGGCAGTGATCAGCGTCTCGGACTGGGCCACGGCTGCCTGGGCTCGTTGGATGCTCACGGCGGCCTCGCTGGCGCGCCCGCCCGCGATCAGGCCGGGAACGGCCGTCGCCGTCGTGTCGGCGTAGGCGAGGAGCTTCTCGGCCTGGGCCGGGTTCTCGAGGACGGTGGCGAGGGCATCCGCCGAGTATGTCGCTCTCAGCGACTGCACCGTCTGCGTGGCAGCCGGGATGCGCTGCCGGACGGATGCGACGCCGGACGCGATGGCGTCGAGCGACGGCTGGGGGTTCTTCTCGAGTTCGCGCAGCGCGGCGAAGGCGTCGGCCTGGGCATCGAGCTCGGCGTCGGCGCTGGTGCAGAGTTCGATGATCTTGAGCGACCAGGCGCGCCTGTCTTCGGCGCTGTCCGGCGTGCTGTCGTCGAGGTTCTGCTTGAGGGCGAAGCTCTGGCGTACCTTCTCTTTCGCGCTGTCGAGGGCCTGCACGAACGAAGCTGTGGCGTCGTCGCCGAACTGCGCGATCGCGAAGCCCAGCTCCTGCTCGCTGCTCTTCACGGCGTCGTCGAGCTGAACCAGGAGCCTTCCGACCTCCCTGTCGAGTTCGAGCTGGCTCGGGCCGTCTGCGCCCTGGCGTGCCTCGGCCGCCTTCGCCTTCGATCGCTTGCGCAGGTAGACGGCGCCGACGGCCCCGGCCACCACGACGACCGTGCCGCCCAGCGCCCACGTCAGAATGGATGATCCGCTGCCGGCCGCCTCTGCCGCTTCACCCGGAGTGACCACGGGCGGAGACAGGCTCTCACCGCCGAGCAGTTCGGACAGCCCCGATGCGGTGTTGATGGCGGCTCCGGCCCAGTCGTTCTGGCGAAGAGACGGCTGGATGGATGTGGTCTCCAGCTCGCTGAGCTGCGCATCGGTGAGCGCGAAGTCGGGATCGACGGAGAGCTGGTAGAGCCTGTCGTCGGTCGCGACCGCCAGCAGAACGTCGTTCACGCCGAGATCGTTCTTCATCGCGGTGTCGTCGGCCCACGCCTCCCGGTCTGCCACGCCCGTGAAGCTGTCGACGTAGACGACGAACAGGTTCGTGCCCTCGGTCTGCGACAGCTCGTCGAGCGCATCCTGCACCTCGGCCGCGCGAGTGCCGAGCACCCCCACTCGATCGACCACATAGGAACCGCCGAGGTTCACCGGGTCGGTCGCCTGGGCGGCCTGCGGCGCCTGCAGCGCAAGCAGGGCGAGAACGAGTCCGACACCGGCGACGAGGCCGGATCGGAGGGTGGAATATCGTCGTCGATCGGTTCTGGACATCGCAGGCAGTCTAGAACAAGGGCCTGCGCCGGGCCTATGACCGAGTATGTGTCGTCTCGTTACGACAGGGCTGGGGAGGAGCGCGTGAACTCAGCATGATGGGTTCATGGCCACCCGTGCAGAGAAACGACTCAGCGTCGTCGAAGTGACCCGGTATCGCCCTCGCGACGTCGAGTACCACGCCTACGTCGAGGTGCTCAACTCCCGCGCTGTTCGCGCCGCCGAGGACGCCGGGTGGACCGTGAACCGGGTCGCCGCCGCCGATGTCGGCACAGCCTCGCTGCTCGCCCTCACCGACGCGAGCGAGGCCATCATGCTGATGGGCGGGGAGGACATCTCCCCGCGTTTCTACGGCGGCGACGAGGACTACCCCTTCGAGAGCCAGCATTTCGAGACGGCCGACGAGGGGCAGATCGCCCTCGTGCACCGGGCTCTGCGCCGGGGAACCCCGCTGCTGGGCGTGTGTCGTGGACTGCAGATCATCACCGTCGCCCTCGGGGGCGACATCGTTCAGGATCTGGGTACCGACACGATCCACAAGAACCTCGGCGCCCCGATTCGCGACATCATGGCGGCGCACCCGGTGGCCCTCGAGCACTCGTCGAGGCTCGCCGCAGACCTCGGCACACGTGAACTCGTCGTGCAGAGCGCGCATCACCAGGCCGTCGGTCGTCTCGGCGATGGACTCGTGGCTGTGGGCACGGCGCCCGACGGCGTCGTGGAGGCAGTCGAGCATGTCGATTCTCCGATCACCGGAGTGCAGTTCCACCCCGAGGACCCGGGTGCGCCGGCCGGCCAGCTGGCCTCCCTCGTCGCCAGGCTGAGCGCGCGCGAGGCAGCCCTCGTCTGAGCCGAACGCCGGCCGTCGACAGATCAGTCGGTCGAGCGGGTCGCGGCCGCGATGATCGCTGTGAGCGACGCCTGCATGGCCTGAAGCTCGGAGACGGGCATGCCCAGCTGCTCGATCATCGTCTGCGGGATGGACTCGGCGCGCGAGCGCAGCTCCCGTCCCTTCGGCGTGAGCGTGACGTCGAGACGCCTCTCGTCGGTGGCGCTGCGTCGACGATCGATGAGGCCGGATGCTTCGAGCCGCTTGAGCAGGGGAGACAGGGTCGCGGGTTCGAGTTGCAGGGCTGCGCCGAGGTCCTTCACCGATCTCGGATCCTGCTGCCACAGAGCGAGCATCACCAGGTACTGCGGATGGGTCAGCCCGAGCGGCTCGAGAACGGGCCGGTAGAGAGCGATGACACTCCGAGATGCGACAGCGAGCGCGAAGCACACCTGATTCTCGAGTGCGAGCACATCGACATCGTCGGTCACGCCCGCCCCTCCTGTTCGTGCCGTTCGCACGAATCAATAGGGCACTAAGTATATGGCGCCTACAGCCCCGGAACGTGTCGGATGTTCGACCGCGCGAGCTTGACGGCCTCTCCGACGCCGCCGTTCAACACGAGCTTCGACATGGCCAGACCGAAACCGCTGACCTGCTTCGCCGTGATCGTGGGCGGCAGCGACAGCGCCAGCGGGTCGGTGCTGATGTCGACCAGCGCGGGGCCGTCATGGGCGAAAGCCTCGCTGAGCGCGTCCTTCAACAGCCGCGGGTCGTCGACCCGTCGCGCGAAGAAGCCGAGCGCCGTCGCGACCGCGGCGTAGTCCACACCGGGCACATCCACGCCGAAGTCGGGATAGCCGTCGACGAACATCTCGAGCTTCACGAGGCCGAGGGTCGAGTTGTTGAAGACGACGACCTTGATCGGCAGCCTGTAGGCGGCGATGGTGACGAGTTCTCCGAGCAGCATCGACAGGCCGCCGTCTCCCGAGATCGTGACGACCTGCCTGCCGGGATACGCCGACTGCGCTCCGATCGCCTGGGGAACGGCGTTCGCCATCGAACCGTGCAGATACGAGCCGATCAGCCTCCGCCTGCCGTTGGGTGTGATGTACCGGGCCTGCCAGACGTTGCCCATGCCGGTGTCGGCCGTCACGATCGCGTCGTCGGAGATGAGCTCGTCGAGCACGGTCGCGGCGAACTCCGGGTGGATCGGCACCGTCTGGTCGACGTCGGTGTACTTTCCGACCACGGAGTCGAGGAGCTTGTGGTGCCGCTTGAGGGTCTTGTCGAGGAACGACCGGCTTCGCTCGCCCCGGATCAGAGGTGTCAGGGCGGTGAGGGTGGATGCGACGTCGCCGTGGATCGCGTGCGTCACGCTCGCCCTCCTGCCGAGGTGCGAGGCGTCGGCGTCGATCTGCGCGATCACGACCTTGCGCCCGTCGGGCAGGAACTGCTCGTAGGGGAAGTCGGTGCCGAGCAGGATGAGCAGCTCTGCGTCGTGGATCCCGGCGTGGGCGGCGCCGTAGCCGAGAAGGCCCGTCATGCCCACATCGAAGGGGTTGTCGTACTGGATCCACTGCTTGCCGCGCACGGTGTGGCCCACGGGCGCGGCGAGGAGGTCGGCGAACGCCACCACCTCATCGTGCGATCCTTCAACGCCGGCCCCGGCGAAGATCGCCACGGTCTTCGCCTCGTTGATCGCGGCGGCGAGGGCCTCGATGTCGGCGGTGTCGGGCACGATCGCGGGCGTGCGGGGCAGAACGAATGCGGGGGCCGAGCCCTCGGCATCCAGTTCGGCGACGTCGCCGGGCAGCGACACCACGGCCACGCCGCCGAGGCCCGTGGCGTGACGGATGGCCGAGTTCACGACGCGGGGCGCCTGCTCGGCCGTCGAGACGAGCTCGCAGTAGTTCGAGCACTCGACGAAGAGCCTGTCGGGGTGCGTCTCTTGAAAGTAGGAGCTGCCGATCTCGATGCTGGGGATGTGGCTCGCGATCGCGAGCACGGGAGCACCGGATCGATGGGCGTCGAAGAGGCCGTTGATGAGGTGCAGGTTGCCAGGGCCGCAGCTGCCGGCGCAGACGGCGAGGCGGCCGGTGAGCTGTGCCTCGGCTCCGGCGGCGAAGGCCGCAGCCTCCTCGTTCCGCACATGGATCCAGTCGATGCCGCCATGGGCCGAGCCCCCGGTGCGGCGAACGGCGTCGACCACGGGGTTGAGGCTGTCGCCCACGATTCCGTAGATGCGGTGCACGCCCGCGTCGATGAGCTGGGCGATGAGCTGGTCTGCAACGGTTCTGGCCATAGGCCCAGTAAACCGTGCGCGGCTGGACGGGGCCTAGGACGCCTGTCGAGTCTCTGACGCTGCGCGCGGCCACCGCCGGGAGATCCAGAGCACCCCGGCCGCGGTCAGGCCGATCACCGCGGCGATCAGCACCACGTAGAAGGCGACCGATACGTAGCCCTGGGGCGAGGTGTTGGGGTTGAGGAACGGGTAGGGGTACCAGTAGTCGGTCGCGGCGACCTGATCGACCACGAACGGCGCACGCACCAGCGTGTAGACGACCCACGCGATCGGGTAGATCAGGATGACGCCGATGCGGCGCGCCCCGAGCGGTCGACGACCGGGCGCGAGGATCCAGTCGATCAGCAGATATGCGGGAGCGACGGCGTGCAGGATCTCGTTGGACCACCCGAGGGTCGCGCCCTGGGGAAGCTCGATGCCGCGCAGCAGCAGGTTGTACACGATGCCGGTCACGACCATGTAGGTGACCACCGCGGCACGCGTCACCTGGAACCACTCGGGATCGGGGCCACGACGAGACACCAGCAGGTATGCGCCGATGGCGAGAACCACGATCGCGGCGATGTTCGACTCGATGGTGAAGAAGCTGAAGAAGTTCACGATGTTGCTGCCGACGTTGGTGACGCCCCTCGACGACCAGAAGCCGAGGCTCGTGATCAGCTGGCCGACGATGGCGGCGACGATCGCGATGGCGACGGCCGCTCGGAGGGCCGCGAAGAGGATTCTCATGCCGGTGTCATCCCCTTCGACGCGACCGCTGTACCTGTAAGACGCTGTGCCTGAAAGACGCTGTGCCTGAAAGACGCTGTATTCAAGAGAACCGTATTCGCTCCAGGGGAGCCGTGTGCCCTCGACTGGATTTGAACCAGCGACCTATTCCTTCGGAGGGAAGCGCTCTTCCGCTGAGCTACGAGGGCGTACTCCAGAAAACCTATCAGAAGCGGCGCACAGTAGCGCGCTCCGCCGCGTGCACGCAACGGCCGCACGGGCAACATCATTCGGAAACATTCGGATGACATGATGCTGCTCATGAAGCGCTCCGTCTCCGCCCACATCGCCGTTCGAATCGACAGCCCGGTGACCATGGTCTTCGCCGCATCCGTGGCGGAGGGCATCACCCGGGAGGTCGAGACCCTCGACTTCCGCTACGGGGGGAGCAGCATCACTCCCGTGGAGATCAGCGACCTGCACGGCACCCGGCTCCATCAGTTCACCGTGGGCGCAGGGACCCTCACCATGGACTACTGGGCGACGGTGACGGGGGAGGCCGTGCCCGCCGCGATCACGGCCATCGACCGCATCACCTACCTCAAGCCCAGCAGGTACTGCGAGTCCGACATCCTGCTGCCGACCGCCGTATCGGAGTTCGCCGGGCTGAAGGGCAGGGCACTGCTCGACGGGGTCAGCTCCTGGGTCGGCGACAAGCTGAGCTATGTACCGGGCTCGAGCCTGCCCACCGATGGAGCCGTGCGCACGCTGCTCGCGCGGCAGGGGGTGTGCCGCGACTACGCCCATCTCGTGGTCGCACTGCTCCGGGCCCTCGACGTTCCGGCGCGACTCGTCGCGGTCTACGCGCCCGGGCTCGATCCCATGGACTTCCACGCCGTGGCCGAGGCGTTCATCGATGGCGCCTGGCACATCGTGGATGCGACGGCCCTGGCGCCCAGACAGAGTCTCGTGCGCATCTCCACGGGCCGCGACGCCGCCGACACCGCCTTCCTCACCAACCACGACGGACTCCTCACCTTGACCGAGCTCGAGGTGACCGCGACGGTGGACGAGCTGCCCACCGACGACGTCACCCAGCTGGTGCAGCTGCGCTGACCGGGGCGGCGGCCCGCGCAGACGTCCGGCACGGCCCGAACGGTAAGATCGACGCTCGTGACTCCCGAACAGCTCTCCCTCGCCCTCTTCGACATCGTGACCGCCCGCATCGAGCGGCGCCGTGCCGCCGGGGAGACCGTTCCCGACGGCGCCGTCACGATCGCCGATCTCGCGCTCGAGCGGCCGCGCAACCGCGACCACGGAGACTGGGCGTCGAACGTGGCCATGAAGTTCGCGGGCCGTCTCGGCACGAACCCCCGCGCCTTCGCCGCCGAGATCACCCCCGAGATCGAGGCGATCCCCGGTGTGGCGTCGGTGGATGTCGCGGGTCCGGGATTCATCAACATCACGCTCGACGTCGCGGCGGCCGCCGAGATCGCCCGACAGATCGTCGACGCCGGCGACGCGTACGGGCGCAACGACTCCCTGGCGGGCCTCTCGGTGAACATGGAGTTCGTCTCGGCGAACCCGACCGGGCCCCTGCACCTCGGACACACCCGGTGGGCCGCACTCGGCGACGCGATCGCCCGCGTGCTGCGCGCATCCGGTGCCGTGGTCGCGACCGAGTACTACATCAACGACGCCGGCAACCAGATGGACAACTTCGGCCTGTCGATCCTGGCGGCGGCCAAGGGCGAGCCGACGCCCGAGAAGGGATACCCGGGCGCCTACATCGGCGAGCTCGCGAAGCACGTGCTCGAGAGCGTGCCGAACCTCCTCGACCTGCCGCTCGACGAGGCCGTGCCCCTCGCCAGGGACCTCGGCTACCTGAAGCAGCTCGAGGAGATCAAGGACTCCCTCGAACGCTTCCATGTGCACTTCGACGTGTTCTTCTCCGAGCGCACGCTGCACGCGGCCGACCCCGAGACCGGTCGAAGCCTCATCGACGACGCGGCCGACCGCCTGCGCGCCCAGGGCCACGTCTTCGAGGCCGACGACGCGGTGTGGGTGCGCACCACCGACTTCGGCGACGACAAAGACAGGGTGCTCACCCGCGGCAACGGCGTCGTCACCTACTTCGCCGCCGATGCTGCGTACTACCTCAGCAAGAAGGACCGCGGCTTCACCGAGAAGATCTACCTCCTGGGTGCAGACCACCACGGCTACGTCGGTCGACTCAAGGCCCTGGCGGCCGCGGCGGGCGACGACCCGAACGTGAACATCTCGGTGCTGATCGGCCAGCTGGTGAATCTCAACGGAGCCAAGCTCTCGAAGCGCGCGGGCAACATCATCGAGCTCGACGACCTGCTCGAGTGGGTCGGCGCCGACGCGCTGCGGTACTCGCTCGCCCGGTATCCCGCGGATTCGCCGCTGTCGCTCGACGGCGACGTGCTGCGGTCGAAGACCAACGACAACCCGGTCTTCTATGTGCAGTACGCCCATTCGCGCACCCGTTCGGTTGCACGGAACGCGGCCGCGGCCGGCGTCGAGCGCTCCGCCTTCGATCCGTCGCTGCTGTCGCACGAGTCGGAGACCGAGCTGCTCGGATCGCTGCAGGAGTTTCCGCGGATCGTGCAGAAGTCGGCCGAGCTGCGCGAGCCGCATCGCATCGCCCGCTACCTCGAAGAGGTCGCCGGCCACTACCACCGCTGGTACTCGCAGGCCCGTGTGCTGCCGCTCGGCGACGAGCCGATCAGCGACCTGCACCGCACCCGCCTGTGGCTCAACGACGCCGCCGGCCAGGTCATCCGCAACGGGCTCGACCTCCTCGGAGTGTCGGCCCCGGAACGGATGTAGCGGAGCATCGTGGGGGAGTCGACGTACCCGACAGAGCCTGTTCCGCGCCGCCGTCGGCGTGGCGTCGGGGTGGTGATCGCCCTGGTCGTGGTGGTGGTGGTTCTCGCCGTCGGCGTGGTCGTGGCCGACGTGTCGCTGCGGGCTTACGCCCAGAACCGCGCGGCCTCCGAGATCGCCGCGAGCCTTCCCGACACGGTCGACGGCGACATTGATGTAACGATCGACGGCTTCTCGTTTCTGCAGCAGTACCTCTCGGGCACATTCGATCGGGTGGAGCTCGACGCTCCCGCCCTCACGGTCTCCGGGGTTCCGGTCGACGCGCACGTCGTCGCCACGGGGGTCCCCACCGATCTGTCGAAGACGGTCGGCACGGCGTCGGCCACCCTCACCCTCAGCCAGGACGCGGTGAACAGCGTCGTCGAGGTTCCGGGATCAGCGACCCTGACGCTCGACGATCAGGCCGTCGGCTACGACGGCACGATCTCCTTCCTCGGACTGAGCATCGACTACCTGGTCACCGCCTCCGTCTCGGTGACGCCCGATTCGGTCGTGCTCACGCCGCAGAAGGCCACGCTGACCGCCGGCTCGGCCGTGGTCGACGCCTCCGACGCGCTCGACGCGGTGCTCGACGAGAAGATTCCCCTCTGTGTCGCTAGCTACCTGCCGCAGGGCGTCGAACTCGCCGACCTCACGATCGAGCCCGGCCAGGCGACCGTCGTGCTCCGGGCATCCGATTTGTCGATCGACGAGACCAGCCTGAGCACCCTGGGCGTCTGCCCATGACCGACCCCCGGTTCTCGTTCCACGACGTGGGCGCGTCGACCGGCGGAGTGCGCGCCCTCGCGATCACCGACGATTCCGCGGTGTGGTGCGTCGACTGCTCCGCGGCCGTCGTGATGAGACGGTCGTCCGACGGCGAACTGAGTCGGTTTGCTCTCGGGGAGGCGACCGCAGAACCGCGCTCGGTGTCCGCGGCGACCCGCGACTCGGTCTGGGTGACCGATCGCGGCACCGACAGGATCCTCCGACTCGACCCCTCCGGGGTCGTCTGGTCGACGCGGGCTCCGACACCGGATGCCGGGCTCGGTGACATCGTCGGCCTCGACGACGGCAGCGCCTGGTTCATCGAAGAGCGGGCGGATGCGATCGGTCGCGTCGACATTCTGGGCCGCGTCACCGAGTTCGCCCCGGGAGCTGTCGGGGGAGAACCGTACTCCATCGCGTCCGACGGCACGTCGGTGTGGTTCGGCCTGCCCGGAGCACATGCCATCGCCTACGCCAGGGGCGGCGACTCGCAGCCCGGTCTGGTGCGCTTCCACGACCCGATCGCCGCCCCGACCGACGTGAGCGTCGGCGACGACGGATGCCTGTGGTTCGCCGATCCCGGTCGTCGCGTCATCGGCCGCCTGGCTCGCGGCGGCGCGGTCGACGAGTTCGTTCCGGCCGAGGGCCTCCGCCCGACCCGCGTCGGCGCAGATTCCCGGGGCGGCTGCTGGTTCACGATTCAGCAGCGCGCATCGATCGGACGTGTCGACGGCGACGGGCGCATCACGACGATCGACATCCCCGGCGATCGTGGCATTCCTGTTGCGATAGCCGCTGCGCCGTCGGGCGACGTGTGGCTCGCCCTCGACAGCGGCGACCTCGTGTGCTTTGCCTACCCCGGAGACCCGGCCGACGGCATCCAGTAGTATTTCTGCTGTCGCCCTTCTGCGGGCGTGCACAGGCTTCAGGAACCAATCCGGGTTCGCTCGCCCCCACCCGACCACTGGTCCCGTGCCGGGACGATCGATCTCATCCGAGGATCCTCAATGACCTCCGTCGCAAGTCCCCTCGCGCCTGACTGGCTGGCCCTGCCCGCCGACGCGAACGATCTCGCCGCCTCGGTGTGGCCGTCGAGCTCCCTCCGCGATCGGCACGGCGTGCTCTCGATCGGCGGCGTTCCCGCAACCGACCTCGTGCAGCAGTTCGGCACTCCGCTCTACGTGGTCGACGAGGAGCACGTGCGTGCGCGTGCCCGCGAGACCCTTGCGGCGTTCACCGAGCAGTTCGAGCGCATCGGAACGCGGGCGAAGGTCTACTACGCGGGCAAGGCGTTCCTCAGCACCGCCGTCGCGCGCTGGGTCAGCGACGAGGGCCTGGGCGTCGATGTCTGCACGGGTGGAGAGCTCGCCATCGCCCTGGCGGCGGGGGTCGATCCGGGCCGCATCGGCATGCACGGCAACAACAAGTCGCTCGACGAGATCGAGCGGGCCGTCTCCGCCGGCGTCGGAACGATCGTGATCGACAGCGAGATCGAGATCGATCGCGTGGCCGCGGCCGCCGCCCGGCTGGGCCGTGTTCAGGGCGTGAGACTGCGCGTCAACAGCGGGGTGCACGCGCACACGCACGACTTCCTCGCCACCGCCCACGAAGACCAGAAGTTCGGCTTCCCCCTCGATCGCGCCGAGGCGGCCGTCACGGCGATCCGTTCGCACGCCGGCCTCGAGTTCCGGGGCCTGCACTGCCACATCGGCTCGCAGATCTTCGGTGCCGACGGCTTCGCGGAATCAGCGGCACGTCTGCTCTCTCTGCACGCGAGGCTGCTCGAGACCGGCCCGGTGCCCGAGCTCAACCTGGGAGGCGGATTCGGCATCGCGTACACGACGGCCGACGACCCCACTCCCATCGCGGAGCTCGCCGCCCGCATCGCGAGCATCGTCGAGGCGGAGTGCGCTGCCCTCGGCATCGCCCTTCCGGTCGTGGCCTTCGAGCCGGGACGCTCGATCATCGGCGGCGCGGGAGTCACCCTCTACAGCGTCGGCACCATCAAGGACGTCGATGTCACACTGCCTGGCGGTTCGGCCGACGCCACGGCGCCCCGACGCTACGTGAGTGTCGACGGCGGCATGAGCGACAACGCACGGACGGCCCTCTACGGTGCCGACTATTCCGTGCGCATCGCGAGCCGCGCATCCGATGCCGATGCGGCCCTCGTGCGCATCGCGGGCAAGCACTGCGAGTCGGGCGACATCGTCGTGAACGCGGACTACCTGCCCGCCGACGTGACTCCCGGCGACCTGCTCGCCGTTCCCGCGACCGGCGCCTACTGCTGGGCGCTGGCAAGCAACTACAACATCGTCGGTCGCCCGCCGGTCGTGGCCGTCGCCAACGGCGAGGCGCGCCTGCTCATCCGCGGCGAGACCGAGCACGACCTTCTCGCGCGCGACACGGGTTTCGCGCCGACTGCACCTGGAGCATCATGATCGCCTATCGCAACCTCCGAGTCGCCCTCCTCGGGGCCGGCTCCGTCGGCGCCCAGGTGGCGACGCTGCTCACCGAACACCACGACGAGCTCGCCTCCCGGGTCGGCGCCGGTCTCGACCTGGTCGGCATCGCCGTGCGCGACGTCGACGCGCCCCGCTCGGCGCCGCTCGACCCGGCACTGCTCACGACCGACGCGATGAGCCTCATCGAGTCGGCCGACATCGTGATCGAGCTGATGGGCGGCATCGAGCCGGCCCGCAGCTACATCCTGCACGCGCTCAATTCGGGTGCCGACGTCGTCACCGGCAACAAGGCGCTCCTCGCCGCCCACGGGCCCGAGCTGCAGGCCGCCGCCGAGCAGGTCGGTGCACAGGTCTACTACGAGGCCGCCGTCGCGGGAGCGATTCCGATCATCCGCCCCCTGCGGGAGAGCCTGGCCGGGGACCGTGTCAAGCGGATCCTCGGCATCGTCAACGGCACGACGAACTTCATCCTCGACAAGATGGACGTGGAGGGCGACACCTTCGAGAACGCCCTGGCCGTCGCGACCGAACTGGGCTACGCCGAGGCCGACCCCACCGCAGACATCGAGGGCTACGACGCCGCGCAGAAGGCCGCCATCCTCGCCCGGCTCGCCTTCCACACCGACGTTCCCGTCGAGGCCGTGCACCGCGAGGGCATCACGACGATCACGGCGGCGCAGGTGAGCCAGGCGCAGAAGGCCGGCTACGTGGTGAAGCTGCTGGCCATCTGCGAGCGGCTCACCGACCCGGAGACCGGCGTCGAGGGCGTCTCGGCCCGCGTGTATCCTGCCCTGATCTCCCGCCAGCACCCGCTCGCGGCCGTCCATGGCGGAAAGAACGCGGTGTTCGTCGAGGCCGAGGCCGCAGGCGACCTGATGTTCTACGGCGCGGGAGCGGGCGGCATCGAGACGGCCTCGGCCGTTCTCGGCGATGTCGTCTCTGCGGCTCGACGTCACGTCGCCGGCGGTCCGGGCGTCGCGGAGACGACCCACGCCAACCTCACCATCCTGCCGATCGACAGCGTGAGCACGCGCTATCAGATCACCCTCGAGGTTTCGGATGCGCCGGGCGTGCTCGCGCGCATCGCCTCGCTGTTCAGCGAGCACGGCGTCTCCGTCGAGGCCGTGCAGCAGTCGGTCGCGTCGGTGGGCCCGGATGCCGTGGCGGCCGGAACGCCGGACGGCTCCGGCACCGCTACCCTTGTCATTGTCACCCACATAGCCAGCGAGCGCGCACTGTCGCGCACGGTGGCCGCCATCGCCGACCAGACGGTCGTCGTGCGGGTCGAATCCGTCCTGAGAGTTGAAGGAGCATGAATCCCGTGAGCACCACACGAGCATCCCGCCAGTGGCGCGGAGTGCTGCACGAGTACGCGGACCGCCTCGACATCTCGGAGGCGACCCCCATCGTGACGCTCGGCGAGGGTGGAACGCCCCTCATCCCCGCGCCCGCGCTGTCTGCTCGCACCGGCGCGCAGGTCTACGTGAAGTTCGAGGGCATGAACCCCACGGGCTCGTTCAAGGACCGCGGCATGACCATGGCCATCTCGAAGGCCGTCGAGCACGGCGCCAAGGCCGTCATCTGCGCGTCCACCGGCAACACGTCGGCGTCCGCTGCGGCCTACGCGACCCACGCGGGAATCACGGCCGCCGTGCTCGTGCCCGAGGGCAAGATCGCCCTCGGCAAGCTCAGTCAGGCCATCGCGCACAACGCCGAGCTGCTGCAGGTTCGCGGAAACTTCGACGACTGCCTCGACATCGCCCGCGACCTCGCCGAGAACTACCCGGTGCACCTGGTCAACTCGGTGAACCCCGACCGTATCGAAGGCCAGAAGACCGCCGCCTTCGAGGTCGTCGAGGTCCTCGGCGACGCTCCCGACTTCCACATCGTTCCCGTCGGAAACGCGGGCAACTACACGGCCTACTCGCGTGGCTACTCCGAAGAGCTCGTGCGCGGCGAGACCACCAAGCTTCCCCGCATGTTCGGGTTCCAGGCCTCGGGCAGCGCACCCATCGTGCGCGGCGAGATCGTGCGCAACCCCGAGACGATCGCCTCGGCCATCCGCATCGGAAACCCCGCATCGTGGGAGCTCGCACTCGCCGCACGCGAGGCGAACGACGGATACTTCGGCGCCATCGACGACGACAAGATCCTCGAGGCCTACCGCATCCTCTCGGCGGAGGTCGGCATCTTCGTCGAGCCGGCGTCGGCGATCAGCGTCGCCGGCCTGCTCGAGCGTGCCGACGCCGGCGTGATCGGCAAGGGAGCCGTCGTCGTGCTCACCGTCACCGGCCACGGACTGAAAGACCCGCAGTGGGCTCTCAAGACGGCCGACGGCTCCGACGTGACGCCCACCTCGGTCGCCGTCGACACCGACGAGATCGCCGGCGTGCTCGGACTCTCGAAAGCCGACTCGTGAGCCTTGCCGGCCGTTCGGTCACGGTCAAGGTTCCGGCCACGACCGCCAACCTCGGCCCGGGTTTCGACACCCTGGGCCTCGCGCTCGCGCTCTACGACGAGCTGACCGTCACAGTGCGGGATGAGCCCGGAGCGACGGTTCAGGTCACCGGTGTGGGGGAGGGCGACGTGCCCACCGACGAGTCCAACCTCGTCGTTCGCGCCATCGCGCACGCCTTCGCCGCCTACGACCAGCCCCTGCCCGGGCTCGACCTCGTCGCCCGCAACGTCATTCCCCACGGACGCGGCCTCGGATCGTCGGGAGCTGCGATCGTCTCGGGCATCATGGCCGCCAAGGGCCTGCTCGAGGGCATCGTCGAGATCGACGCGCTCGGTCTGCTCGCCCTCGCCACCGAGATGGAGGGGCACCCCGACAACGTGGCGCCCTGCCTGTTCGGCGGGCTCACGATCGCCTGGGTCACCGCCGAGGGCCCTCAGTTCAAGAAGCTCATCGTGCACAGGGGAGTCTCGCCGCTCGTGCTCGTTCCCCAGGCGACGATGTCGACCGCCCTCGCCCGCAGCCTCCAGCCGGAGTCCGTTCCGCACGCCGACGCCATCTTCAACGTGTCGCGGTCGACGCTTCTGATCGCGGCGCTCATCCAGAGCCCCGAGCTGCTGCTCGCCGCGACCGAGGATCGTCTGCACCAGAACTACCGCGCAGAGGCCATGCCCGACACATCCCGACTGATCGGGCTCCTGCGCGAGCAGGGGTTCCCCGCCGTCGTTTCCGGCGCGGGTCCCAGCATCCTGGTGCTGTGCAGCGATCCCGCCCAGCGCCTCGCCGCCGTCGAACTGGTCGAGTCGCAATCCGCAACGCCGTGGACATCGCTCGTACTGGCTGTCGACTTCAAAGGTGCTACAGTGGTCACGCATCCGGTTGAAGCGGCTTGATCCAAGCTCGTACCCGGTAGCAATCTCACACTCATCGCTGCCCCGCGACTTACGCGTACTGGCTCAGCACCTCTCGCCCATACGCCTCGTACACGGACAGCTCTCTGTATAGAACCGCCTGCGTAGTACCGACCCGGCCCCAGGCCCGGAGCGGACAGCAGTGGAAGGAACCCCACACACGTGACTGACGTCAACCTCCGCGCCCCGGGCGCGGAAACCCGCTCAGACCTCGCCGGCCTCAAGGTCGCCGAGCTCCAGGCGCTCGCCAATGCCCTCGGCATCACCGGCGCCGCTCGCCTTCGCAAGGGCGAACTCGTCCAGGCGATCACCGATCACCAGGCCGGCGACTCCGCATCGCCCGCATTCTCCGCCGACGAGAGCGTCGTCGCCTCCCCGGTAGAGGAGACGACCGCGCAGTCCGCCCTGGTCGACCTCCCCACGAATGGAGCCGCGGAGTCGGCGTCCGACACCGAGGCCGTCGCCGACGACGCCCCCGCTGCCGCACCGCACGAAGCCGCAGCGCAGGTCGAGCTCCCGCAGATCGAACTGCCTTCTGTTGACACGTCGGCGCCGCGCAAGCGCGCTCCGCGTCGCGCGAAGTCGGTCGACGGCGCAGGAGCCGTCGAGTCCGAAACGAGACTGCCCGCCGTCTCCCACGTCAACGCCAAGAGCGACGAGCTCTCGGCCTTGCTTCCTCCCGTCACGCGCGGTCGCGCCGCCGACAAAGACGCCCGTTCGTCCGAGTCCCGTTCGACCGAGGCTCGCTCATCGGAGAGCGGCCAGTCTGACGAGAACGAGGAGCAGCGCTCCGAGCAGCCCCGCGAGCAGGGCGGTCGTCAGGGCCGCAACCGCAATCGCAACCGCGACCGCGGCGGCAACCAGCAGGAGAGGCAGAACGCCCCCGAGCAGGCCGTCGAGGCGACGCAGCAGAACGAGCGCACGCCGGATCGCTCCGGCGGGGCACGCGCCCAGAACGAGCGTGGCCAAAATGACCGCGCGCAGAATGACCGCACTCAGAACGAGCGCGGCCAGAACGAGCGTGGCCAGAACGAGAACGGCCAGAACGGTCGTGCTCAGAACGGTCGCAACCAGGGCGAGCGCGTGCAGAACGAACGCCTGCAGGGCGACCGTCCGCAGAACGAACGCTCCGACTCCAATGGACCTTCCCTCGACGACGACGGTCGCAACGACCGCAGCGCGCGCAACCGCTACCGCGACCGCAAGCGTCGGGGACAGACCGGCAACGACGAGCTCGAGCCCGAGATCAGCGAAGACGACGTCCTGATCCCGGTCGCCGGAATCCTCGACATCCTCGACAACTACGCGTTCGTGCGCACGAGCGGTTACCTGCCCGGCAACAACGACGTCTACGTCTCGCTCGGCCAGGTCAAGAAGTACAACCTGCGCAAGGGTGACGCCGTCGTCGGCTCGATCCGCCAGCCCCGCGAAGGCGACGGCAACGGTCGCCAGAAGTACAACGCGATCGTCAAGATCGAGTCCATCAACGGGCTCCCCATCGACGAGGCGGCGAACCGCGTCGAGTTCAACAAGCTGACGCCGCTCTACCCCCAGGAGCGACTGCGCCTCGAGACCGAGCCGGGCAAGCTGACGCAGCGCATCATCGACCTCGTCGCACCGATCGGCAAGGGCCAGCGCGGCCTCATCGTCGCACCGCCGAAGGCCGGCAAGACGATCGTCCTGCAGCAGATCGCCAACGCCATCTCGACGAACAACCCCGAGGTGCACCTCATGGTCGTCCTCGTCGATGAGCGTCCCGAAGAGGTCACCGACATGCAGCGCACGGTCAAGGGCGAGGTCATCGCCTCGACCTTCGACCGTCCGGCGGAAGACCACACCACTGTCGCCGAGCTCGCCATCGAGCGTGCCAAGCGCCTGGTCGAGCTGGGCCACGACGTCGTCGTGCTGCTCGACTCGATCACCCGCCTCGGACGTGCGTACAACCTGGCTTCGCCGGCATCCGGCCGTATCCTCTCGGGCGGTGTCGACGCATCCGCTCTCTACCCGCCGAAGCGCTTCTTCGGCGCTGCGCGCAACATCGAGAACGGTGGATCGCTGACCATTCTCGCGACCGCGCTGGTCGAGACCGGATCGAAGATGGACGAGGTGATCTTCGAGGAGTTCAAGGGCACCGGCAACAGCGAACTGCGCCTGTCGCGCCAGCTCGCCGACAAGCGCATCTTCCCGGCCGTCGATGTGAACGCATCCTCCACCCGCCGCGAAGAACTGCTGATGGGCGTCGACGAGACGAAGATCACCTGGAAGCTGCGTCGCGCCCTCGCCGGTGTCGACCAGCAGCAGGCGCTCGAGATCGTTCTCGGCCGTCTCAAGGAGACCACGTCGAACGTCGAGTTCCTCATGCAGGTGCAGAAGACGATGCCGGCTCCCGCGGGTCACAACGGACGCGACCTGGAGAAGTAGGCCATGTTCGAGTCAGTTGAAACACTGCTGACCGAGCATGACGAGTTGCAGGAGCAGCTCGCCGATCCGGCCTTGCACTCGGATCCCGCCCGGTCGAAGAAGGTCAATCGTCGCTACGCGGAGCTGAGCCGGATCATCGCGGCCTATCGGCAGTGGCAGCAGCTCGAAAGCGACCTCGCGGCCGCCCAGGAGATGGCCGCCGAGGACGCGTCGTTCGCCGAAGAGGTACCGGGAATCACCGACGACCTCGCGGTCGCCGAGGAGCGGCTCCGCCGTCTCCTGATTCCTCGCGACCCCAACGACGGACGCGACGTGATCATGGAGATCAAGATGGGCGAGGGCGGCGCCGAGTCGGCGCTGTTCGCGGCCGACCTCCTGCGCATGTACCTGCACTACGCCGAGAGCAAGAAGTGGAAGACCGAGATCATCGAGCAGACCTCGAGCGACCTCGGCGGAATCAAGGACGTTCAGCTCGCCATCAAGGGATCCTCGTCCGACCCCGCGCAGGGTGTCTGGGCCCACCTGAAGTACGAGGGTGGAGTCCACCGCGTGCAGCGGGTTCCCGCGACGGAGTCGCAGGGGCGCATCCACACGTCGGCCGCCGGCGTGCTCGTCTTTCCCGAGGTCGACGAGCCCGAAGAGGTCGAGATCAGCCCCAACGATCTCAAGATCGACGTCTACCGTTCCTCCGGACCGGGTGGTCAGTCGGTCAACACGACCGACTCGGCCGTGCGCATCACCCACCTTCCCACCGGCATCGTCGTGGCGATGCAGAACGAGAAGAGCCAGCTGCAGAACCGCGAGGCCGGCATGCGCGTTCTCCGCGCCCGCGTGCTTGCGCGCCAGCAGGAGGAGATCGACGCGGCGGCATCCGTCGTGCGCAAGAGCCAGATCCGCACGATGGACCGCTCCGAACGCATCCGCACCTACAACTTCCCGGAGAACCGGATCGCGGATCACCGCACCGGCTACAAGGCGTACAACCTCGACGGCGTTATGAACGGCGCCCTCGAGCCCGTGATCGAGTCGTGCATCGCCGCCGATGAAGAGGCTCGACTCTTGGAGCTCGGGGGAGCGGCGGAGTAATGAGCACCACGCTCCTCGAACCCACCGGAACTCTGAGGCCTCCCACGGTCAGGAGTCTCCTCGAGCACGGCGTCTCCGTGCTCGCGCGCAGCGGCATCGCCGACCCACAGGTCGACGCCGAGCTGCTCGTGGGCTTCGTGCTCGGAGCGAGCCGCGGCCAGGTGCAGGCCATGACGGTCACTGACAAGGCGCTCGGCGTAGAGGACGCGGTGGCGATCAGCGAAGCGATCGAACGCCGCGCCGCGAGGGAGCCCCTTCAGCACATCACCGGCGTCGCTTGGTTCCGCAACCTCGAGCTCGAGGTCGGGCCCGGCGTGTTCGTGCCGAGGCCGGAGACCGAGTTCGTGGCCGGCCTCGCCATCGATTCGCTGCGCTCGATCGTCATCGACCCGCGTCGCGAAGACGGCCCCATCGCCGTCGACCTCGGAACGGGCAGTGGCGCCATCGCGCTCTCGCTGGCCACGGAGGTGCCGCACGCCCAGGTGGTCGCCGTCGAGAACAGCTCGGCGGCATTCGTCTGGACGAAGCAGAACTTCCGCCGCATCGGGGCAGACAACGCGCGTCTCGTGTTCATCGACCTGCTCGACGCCGTTCCGGAGCTCGACGGCACCGTCTCGGTCGTCGTCTCGAACCCTCCGTACATTCCCGCGCGCGCGATTCCGCGCGACCCCGAGGTGCGACTCTTCGACCCGGAGCACGCGCTCTACGGCGGGGAAGACGGTCTCGATGTCGTCAGGAACGTGTCTCGCACCGGCCTCCGCCTGCTGCATCAGGGAGGCGTGCTCGTAATCGAGCACGGCGAGCTGCAGGGCGACGAGATCAGACGACTGCTGGATGCCGACGGCTGGCACGCCACCGCGACGCACCGCGACCTCACGGGTCGCGATCGCGCCACGACAGCGCTGCGCTGACGCCGCCGCTAAGCTGAGGCGGCGGAGAACCGAACCGGCTCTGCACCACCTCGAGAATCTGGAGTGATCATGGAACCGATCAGTGCAAGCATCGGTGGCATCGTGCTGTTCGTCATCTTCGTGGTGACGGTGATCTCGATCGTGCGCAACCCGAACCACGGCTTCGTCGGCAAGCTCGTCTGGTTCATCGTCGTGCTCCTGCTGAACTTCGTCGGTTCGATCCTCTGGCTGCTCTTCGGTCGCGGCAAGGTCACGCGGTAGGGCTCCGCCCTTACCCGAAGCGATGTCGAGGCTCGAGGCCGAGAGCGAATCGACCTCTCGTCGGGCGCCGCTGATAGGCGCGTTGACCGGAATTCGCGCGTTGGCCGCCTTCTGGGTGTTCCTGCGCCACTTCAGAACCGAGATCGTCGACGCGCTGGGCCCCGGCCCCTTTACGCAGCTCGTCATCCACATCTCGTCGGCCGGCTATCTGGGCGTCGACCTCTTCTTCATCCTCAGCGGTTTCATCCTGACGTACACCCACCTCTCGACGATGACGACGGGCTACGGCTGGCGTAAGGCCGTCGGCTTCCTCTGGCTGCGCCTCGCCCGGGTCTGGCCGCTGACGGCCTTCGTGCTCATGCTGTTCGGGGCATATTTTATCGCGCAGGCCCTGACGTCCGGCGATCCGTCG
This sequence comes from Agreia sp. Leaf244, assembly GCF_001422695.1. Classification (NCBI taxonomy): domain Bacteria; kingdom Bacillati; phylum Actinomycetota; class Actinomycetes; order Micrococcales; family Microbacteriaceae; genus Agreia; species Agreia sp. Leaf244. The sequence continues at coordinate 145,220 of NZ_LMLX01000005.1, forward strand.
TACCTCGCCCAGGCCGACCCGGGTCGTCTGGTCATGCACCTGACGCTCCTGAACGGATGGTTCCCGTCGACCCTCGACTGGAACGGGGTGGACTGGTCTGTGAGCGCCGAATGGATGGCGTATCTGACGTTCGCCGTGGGCGTCGTCGGCCTGTCCCGATTCGCGGCCGTGGCATCCCGTCGCGTGATGATCACGGTGATCGTGCTGCTGATGCTGCCCGTCCTCATCGTGGGAGCCAGCATGCAGGACGACACGATCTTCCTATTCTCGAACGACAGCTACGTGACGGCTGCGGGCGTGCTGCCGATCCGGGTGCTGGGGGAGTTCTGGATCGGCGCCGTGCTGTCGCTTCTGCTGCGTCGCCACCTCGGTGCGGCGGCACAGTCCGGCGTTGCCGGGCGATGGCGACGGGTGCCCCTGGCCAGCCTCTCCGCTGCCGCGGCGATCGTGGTGCTGCTCGTCGTGGCCTACAACGATCCGCTGCACTTCATGCGCGCCGGTCAGCAGGAGTTCCACGACGGCGTCGACATGATCGCTCCGGCCGAATCGATCGTCGTGCTGCCGCTGTTCGTGCTTCTCATCGCGACGCTGGCGGTCTGTCCCCGGGACCCCCTGTCCCGACTCCTGAGCACGCGGCCATTCCTCCTCGCGGGTCGCGCATCGTTCGCGTTCTACCTCGTGCACCCGCTCGTGATCGGCGCTGGTCTCCTCGCCGCGTCCGTTCTCCATGCCGAGTCGGGCCCGCCACTGTTGGTCGTCGGACTCGGCACGGCCGCCGCGGCCTGGTTCAGCGCCTGGATTCTCTGGCGATTCATCGAAGAGCCGGCCAGAAAGCTGCTGCGTCGAATGCTGCCAGCGCACATCCGGGTCTGACCCGCCAGAGGAGCCTGTCGGGCCCCGGCAGACTCTGCGGCTATCATTGGGGTCGATATGGCTGCCCTCTATGACTGCTCGGTTCCGTCCGAGCTCCTGACGGGAATGCGACTCGCCCGCTCTGCTATCGGCCGTGGTGCCCTCGTCGTCATTCCGACCGACACCGTGTACGGCATCGCCGCCGACGCATTCAACCCCGTCGCCATCCAGGCCCTTCTCGACGCCAAGGGCCGCACCCGCAGTTCGCCTCCGCCCGTTCTGGTGCCCGGCGTCGCCACCCTCGACGCTCTCGCCGAGACGGTGAGTCAGCCCGTGCGCGACCTCGTCGACGCATTCTGGCCCGGCGGGCTCACCATCATCGTTCCCGCCCGGTCCTCTCTCGCATGGGACCTCGGCGACACACGGGGCACGGTCGCCCTGCGACAGCCCTCCGACCCGATCGCCCTCGAGCTGCTGACCGAGGTCGGCCCGCTCGCCGTGTCGTCTGCGAATCTCACCGGGCAGCCTGCGGCGACCACGGCATCCCTCGCCCTCGAGAGCCTCGGCGACAGTGTCGACGTCTACCTCGATGGGGGAGAGACCGAGACGGTGACCTCCACCATCGTCGATGCCAGTTCGTTCGCCGCCGACGGTTCGATCCGCATCGTGCGCCACGGCGCCGTGTCCGAGGCCGAGCTGCGCGCCGTTCTGGGCGATGTGCTGCTCGGCTCCGATCGGCCCGCGGATCGACTGGACGGCTGATCCGTGCGGATCTACCTGCTCGTCGCCGCCATCTCGGCCGTGGTCACCTTCGGCCTCGCCCTTGTCGTGTACAAGCTGAGCCACCGCTTCAGGCTCTATCCGAAGATCCGCGAACGCGATGTGCACACGCGTCCCACTCCGCGACTCGGCGGCATCGCCATGTTCATCGGCATGGTCGTCGCGTTCGCCGTCGCCTCGCAAGTCGACGGATTCCGGCTGGTCTTCGTCAATCCCGGGCCCGTCTTCGCCATCCTCGGTGCAGCGCTGATCATCGTGGTCATCGGTGTGATCGACGACCTCATCGACCTCGACTGGACGATCAAGCTGGCCGCCCAGATCATCGCGTCGTGGCTGCTGGTCTGGCAGGGCGTAGCGATCGTGTCCCTGCCGATCGCGGGAACCCTCGCCGTGGGTTCCGGTGTCATGTCGCTCGTCATCAGCCTCTTCGCCGTGGTGCTCGTGATGAACGCCATCAACTTCATCGACGGTCTCGACGGCCTGGTGGCCGGCGTCTGCCTCATCGCCAACGGCGTGTTCTTCCTCTACACCTTCCTGTTGATCCAGGAGGGGTCGGCGACCGACTACTTCAACCTCGCCGCCCTGATCTCCGCCATCCTGATCGGAGCCTGCGCGGGATTCCTGCCCCTCAACTGGCACCCGGCGAAGCTCTTCATGGGCGACGCGGGAGCGATGCTGGTCGGGCTGCTCATGGCGACGAGCGCGATCGCGGTGACCGGTGTCATCGACCCGGCCACGCTGGGACGCCGTGAGCTGCTGCCGGCCTTCATCCCCATCCTTCTGCCGTTCGCCATTCTCGTGCTGCCGCTCCTCGACTTCGGCCTCGCGGTGTTCCGGCGCCTCCGCGCGGGCAAGAGCCCCTTCAGCGCCGATCGCAAGCATCTGCACCACCGCCTGCTCGACATGGGACACTCGCACTTCCACGCGGTACTGATCTTCTATGCCTGGACCGCGGTCGTGTCGGTCGGATGCCTGCTCTTCTTCCTCGTGCCCACGGGCTACGCAGTCGTGTTCCTCCTCGTCGGACTGATCGTGTGCACGGTTCTGACCCTGGCTCCGCTCAGTCGCAGGAAGGTCGTCGAGGCGACCGCCCAGTCGACCGAGGCCGAGAGTCCCGGGGCGCCACTGGCGGCATCCCTCGACCCCCTCGACGCCGCGTCGGACACACTCTCACCCCCGGCCGAAACGAAAGGCGCCTAGCGTGTCGACTTCCTCCTCCCGTTCCACGCCCGCCGTCACAGGCTCGTCGGCGCGCCCCGTGTTCGTGCGCATTCTCAAGCTGGGGGCGATCCTCGCCGTCGCGATCGCCGTGATCGGGGGAGTCGTCGGCTTCCTCGTCGACGGCGAACGCGGCCTGCTGAGCGCCCTGGTCGGTACAGCCATGGCCATCCTGTTCACGGGACTGACGGCCGCATCCATCCTCGTGGCGAACCGCTTCTCCGGCACGGAATTCTTCACCGCCATCTTCTTCGCCGTCGTGATGGGGGCGTGGATCGTCAAATTCGCGATCTTCCTGGTGCTCGTATTCCTCCTGCGTGATGCCGAATGGATCAACCCGACGGTGATGTTCATCTGCATCATCGCCGGCGTGCTCGGCTCACTCATCGTCGACGTCGTGGTCGTCGCTACATCCCGAATGGGCTATGTGAGCGACGTGACTCTGCCCGGAGAGTGATAATCGGCCCCCGAGAGCCCCACTGCGGCGTGAATCCGGCCCTCGATTGGTCAGGCACCCCTAACTCTTGATAGGGTTATGACGATCGTTCCGCTGCCTCCTTCGGGTTCTCACCCGCTGGCAGCACCCCCCATCATTCGTCGTCGCGAGAGCTTCGCTCCACGCCCCGAACCAGGAGATAGCGCTGTTAGCTAACGCTCTGAACTTGCTTGTGCCGTTGGCTGCCGATGATGGTGAATTCCACGGTCCGTCCATCGAGGAATTCTTCCCCGAAGTCATCTTCTTCCCCGGTACCCCCTTCGAGATCAACAGGGTCATCCTGATCCGCTTCATCGCTGTCGCGGCCATCCTGATCCTCTTCTGGCTCGGTACGCGAAAGATGAAACTGGTTCCCACCCGGGGCCAGAGCATCGCCGAGATGGCACTCGACTTCGTGCGCGTCAACATCGCCGAAGACCTGCTGGGTAAGAAAGACGGCAAGCGCTTCCTGCCGATTCTGACCACGATCTTCTTCATGGTGCTGGCCATGAACCTCACCGGCATCGTGCCCTTCCTCAACCTGGCAGGAACATCGGTCATCGGTGTGCCGCTCGTTTTGGCGATCGTCGCCTACGTGACGTTCATCTACGCCGGCATCAAGAAGCACCCCGGGGCGTTCTTCAAGAACGCGCTCTTCCCGCCCGGAGTCCCCAAGGGCCTCTACATCATCGTGACGCCGATCGAGTTCCTCTCGACGTTCATCCTGCGTCCGGTCACGCTGACCCTCCGACTCCTCATGAACATGGTCGTCGGCCACCTGCTGCTGGTGCTGTTCTTCGGCGCCACCTGGTTCTTCTTCTTCACGGCGAGCGGATGGTTCACACTGTTCGGCGTCGGAACGCTCGCCTTCGGCTTCGTCTTCACTCTCTTCGAGATCCTCGTCGCCGTACTCCAGGCCTACGTCTTCACCCTGCTCACCGCTGTCTACACCCAGCTCGCGCTGGCTGAGGAACACTAAACGAATTAGGCGCCCGCCTCATTCGCCATCACGGAAGGAAACACACGTGGACGCAACAACCGTTCTCGCCGAGATCAACGGAAACATCGCGACGGTCGGTTATGGTCTCGCAGCCATCGGCCCGGCCATCGGCGTCGGTATCGTCGTTGGAAAGACCATCGAGGGTGTCGCCCGCCAGCCCGAGCTTGCAGGCCGCCTGCAGGTTCTGATGTACATCGGTATCGCCTTCACCGAGGCCCTGGCCTTCATCGGCATCGCGACCTACTTCATCTTCGTCTAATCGCGCTTCGCTCAAGAGATAGGAGGCTGGAATGCTTCACGCAGTTCTAGCTGCCGCAGAGGAAACGGCCGAGTCGACGAACCCGCTCATCCCGGAGATCTACGACATCGTCTGGTCGTTGCTCTGCTTCATCATCATCCTGTTCTTCTTCTGGCGCATGGTCCTTCCGAGGGTCAAGACGATGCTCGACGAGCGGTCCGCCGCGATCGAGGGCAACATCGCCAAGGCCGACGCCGCGCAGGCGCAGGCTGAGGCAGCACTCGAGGAGTACACGGCGCAGCTTGCCGAGGGTCGTGCCGAAGCCGGCAAGATCCGCGAGCAGGCGCGTGCCGATGCTCTGAAGATCGCTGCAGAGATCAAGGAGCAGGCCCAGGTCGACGCAGGTCGCATCCAGGCGCAGGCCACCAGCCAGATCGAGGCCGAGCGCCAGGCGGCCGTCGTGTCGCTGCGTGCCGAGGTCGGCAGTCTTGCACTCGACCTCGCGTCGGGAGTCATCGGGGAGTCCGTGAAGGACGACGCGAAGGCGGCAGGCATCGTCGATCGTTTCCTCGCTGACCTCGAGGCGTCCGAGGCATCAGCCCCGAGCGCCGGAAATAAGTAAGCACATGGGATCAGCGACCAGAGAAGCGATCGCCGGAGTCCGGGCCAGACTGGCCGGGCAGGGCGGTTCCGCCACCCTCGCCACGGGCGAGCAGCTGCTTTCCGCGGGTCGTGCCATCGGAGGTTCGTCGGCGCTGCTGTCGCTTCTGGCAGATCCGTCGGCCGACCAGGCATCGAAGGCCGGCGTCGTGGCCGAACTCTTCGGCTCCAAGCTCGACGCCGAGGCTGTTCGCATCCTCAGCGACGTCGCGGCAAGCCGCTGGTCCACCCACGACGATCTGCTCGAGGCCATCGAGGAGCTCGGTTTCCGTGTGCTCGCCGACTCGGCCACGAGTGCCGAATCGATCGAGGCGGAGCTCGCCCGCTTCGGCGAGGCGGTCTCCACCAGCGACGAACTCGAGCTCGCGCTCGGGTCGAAGCTCGGCGCTGTCGATGCGAAGCTCTCGCTGGTCGACGCTCTGCTCCAGGGCAAAGCATCGCCCCAGACGGTCGCGATCGTTCGCCAGCTCGTCGCCCAGCCTCGAGGTCGTCGCATCGGCGAGCTGCTCCGGGTGGCGGCCGGCATCGTGGCCGACCAGGCCGGCAAGTCGATCGCCACAGTCACCAGTGCCGCTCCTATCGCTCCCGCACAGCTGGCGCGACTCGAGAAGGGTCTGTCGACGCTGTACGGACGTCCGCTGTCCGTGAACCAGCAGATCGATCCCGCCCTCATCGGCGGTCTTCGCATCCAGGTGGGAGATGATGTCATCGACGGCAGCGTCTCCGCCCGCATCAACGATTTGAGACTTCAGCTCGCTGGCTAGCCCCTTGTGGCTGGCTTGCTACACGCCGGAGCGAATCCTTCGGCAGAAAAAGGAAAAACGATGGCAGAACTATCGATCAGCCCCGACGAGATCCGTGGTGCTCTTCAGGACTTCGTGAAGTCCTACGAGCCCGGCAAGGCGACCAAGACCGAGGTCGGATACGTCACCGACGCCGGCGACGGCATCGCCCACGTCGAGGGTCTCCCGGGCGTAATGGCCAACGAACTGATCCGCTTCGCCGATGGAACTCTGGGCCTCGCCCAGAACCTCGACGAAGACGAGGTCGGTGTCATCATCCTGGGCGAGTTCTCGGGCATCGTCGAGGGCATGGAGGTGCAGCGCACGGGCGAGGTCCTCTCGGTACCCGTCGGTGACGCCTACCTCGGCCGCGTGGTCGACCCCCTGGGCAACCCGATCGACGGTCTCGGTGAGATCGCGTCGGAGGGACGCCGCGCGCTCGAGCTGCAGGCGCCCGGCGTCATGCAGCGCAAGAGCGTGCACGAGCCCATGCAGACCGGCATCAAGGCGATCGACGCCATGATTCCCGTCGGACGCGGCCAGCGACAGCTCATCATCGGCGACCGCCAGACGGGCAAGACGGCGATCGCGATCGACACGATCATCAACCAGAAGGCCAACTGGGAGTCGGGCGACGTCAACAAGCAGGTCCGCTGCATCTACGTCGCCATCGGCCAGAAGGGCTCCACCATTGCTTCGGTGAAGGGCGCCCTCGAAGACGCCGGAGCCCTCGAGTACACGACGATCGTCGCGTCTCCCGCATCCGACCCCGCCGGCTTCAAGTACCTCGCCCCCTACACGGGCTCGGCCATCGGCCAGCACTGGATGTACGGCGGCAAGCACGTGCTCATCATCTTCGACGACCTGTCAAAGCAGGCCGAGGCGTACCGCGCCGTGTCGCTGCTTCTTCGCCGTCCGCCGGGACGTGAGGCATACCCCGGTGACGTGTTCTACCTGCACTCCCGTCTGCTCGAGCGTTGCGCCAAGCTCTCCGACGAGCTGGGTGCGGGATCGATGACGGGTCTGCCGATCATCGAGACCAAGGCGAACGACGTCTCGGCCTACATTCCCACGAACGTGATCTCGATCACCGACGGACAGATCTTCCTTCAGTCCGACCTCTTCAACGCCAACCAGCGACCCGCAGTCGACGTCGGAATCTCCGTGTCGCGTGTCGGTGGCGATGCTCAGGTGAAGTCGATCAAGAAGGTCTCGGGAACGCTCAAGCTCGAGCTGGCCCAGTACCGTTCGCTCGAGGCCTTCGCGATGTTCGCATCCGACCTCGACCCCGCGTCGCGTCGCCAGCTCGCTCGTGGTGCCCGCCTGACGGAACTGCTCAAGCAGCCCCAATACTCCCCGTACCCGGTCGAGGACCAGGTCGTCGCGATCTGGGCCGGCACCAACGGCAAGCTCGACGAGGTCCCGGTCGAAGACATCCTGCGCTTCGAGCGCGAGCTTCTCGACTACCTCGCGCGCAACACCGAGGTGCTCACCACGCTGCGCGAGTCGAATGTGCTGTCAGATGAGACCGCGTCGCTGCTCGATTCCGAGGTCGACAAGTTCAAGCTCGAATTCCAGACGGGTGAGGGCAAGCCCCTCGCATCCGTGGGACGCGAGGAGTTCACTGCGACCAAGGTTGAAGACGTCAACCAGGAAAAGATCGTGAAGGGTCGCCGCTAACTTATGGGAGCGCAACTCCGCGTCTACCGGCAGAAGATCAAGTCTGCCCAGACGACCAAGAAGATCACCAGGGCCATGGAGCTCATCTCCGCGTCGCGCATTCAAAAAGCGCAGGCCCGGGTTGCTGCATCCACCCCTTATTCGCGAGCGATCACCCGTGCGGTGTCGGCCGTGGCGTCGTACTCGAATGTCGAGCACATCCTCACGACCGAACCCGAGAAGGTCGAGCGCGCAGCGATCGTCATCTTCTCGAGTGACCGAGGCCTGGCCGGTGCCTTCAACAGCAACGTCCTGAAGGAGTCGGAGCAGCTTGCGGAGCTGCTCCGCAGCCAGGGCAAGGATGTCGTGTACTTCCTGGTCGGCCGCAAGGCGAACGCGTACTTCGCGTTCCGTCGCCGGGCGTCCGAGAAGACGTGGCAGGGTGGCACCGACAATCCCGAGTTCGAGACGGCGAAGGAAATCGGGGATGCGATCCTCGAGTCCTTCCTGAAGCCGGCCTCCGAGGGCGGCGTCGACGAGATTCACATCGTCTACAACCGTTTCGTGTCGATGCTGGTGCAGGTGCCCGAGGTCGTTCGACTTCTTCCGCTCGAAGTGGTCGAAGGTGTCGAAGAGCCCGATTCGAAGGCGGTTCTGCCCCTCTACGAATTCGAGCCCGACGCCGGCTTCGTTCTCGACTCACTGCTTCCCGTCTACATCGAGTCGCGTCTGTTCAACGCCATGCTCCAGTCGGCTGCCGCCAAGCACGCTGCGACGCAGAAGGCCATGAAGGCTGCGAGCGACAACGCGGATGGTCTCATCCGCGACTACACACGGTTGGCGAACAATGCTCGCCAATCCGAGATCACCCAACAGATTTCCGAGATCGTCGGCGGCGCCGACGCGCTGAGCTCGGCAAAGTAGCGCGAAAGAAGAGAGAAGCAATGACACTGACCGCACCTGAAGTTGCGACGACGACTGCGCCCGGCGCTGTCGGCCGCATCGCCCGCGTCACCGGCCCTGTCGTGGACATCGAGTTCCCCCACGACTCGATCCCGGGCATCTACAACGCCCTCAAGACCACGATCGCCATCCCGGGCGCTCCCGAGACCGTGCTGACCCTCGAGGTCGCACAGCACCTCGGCGACGACCTGGTTCGCGCCATCGCCCTGAAGCCGACCGACGGCCTCGTCCGCGGCCAGGAGGTCACCGACACCGGAGAGCCGATCACGGTTCCCGTCGGCGACGTCACCAAGGGCAAGGTCTTCAACGTCATCGGCGAGGTGCTCAACGCTGAGCCGGGCGAGAAGATCGAGATCACGGAGCGCTGGCCCATCCACCGCAAGCCCCCGGCGTTCGACCAGCTGGAGTCGAAGACGGAGCTCTTCGAGACCGGTATCAAGGTCATCGACCTCCTGACGCCCTACGTGCAGGGTGGAAAGATCGGCCTGTTCGGAGGCGCCGGCGTCGGCAAGACCGTTCTGATCCAGGAGATGATCCAGCGCGTTGCGCAGGACCACGGTGGCGTGTCCGTGTTCGCCGGTGTCGGCGAGCGCACCCGTGAGGGCAACGACCTCATCGCCGAGATGGAAGAGGCGGGTGTCTTCGACAAGACGGCCCTCGTGTTCGGCCAGATGGACGAGCCGCCGGGAACGCGTCTGCGCGTCGCCCTGTCGGCGCTGACCATGGCGGAGTACTTCCGCGATGTGCAGAAACAAGACGTGCTGCTCTTCATCGACAACATCTTCCGCTTCACGCAGGCCGGCTCAGAGGTCTCCACGCTGCTCGGCCGTATGCCGTCCGCCGTGGGCTACCAGCCGAACCTGGCCGACGAGATGGGTATCCTCCAGGAGCGCATCACGTCGACCCGCGGTCACTCGATCACCTCGCTGCAGGCGATCTACGTTCCCGCCGACGACTACACCGACCCGGCCCCGGCCACGACGTTCGCGCACCTCGACGCGACGACCGAGTTGTCGCGTGAGATCGCGTCGAAGGGTCTGTACCCGGCCGTCGACCCGCTGACGTCCACGAGCCGCATCCTCGACCCCCGTTACTTGGGCGAGGATCACTACAACACTGCCGTGCGCATCAAGGCGATCCTCCAGAAGAACAAGGAACTCCAGGAGATCATCGCGATCCTTGGTGTCGACGAGCTGTCCGAAGAGGACAAGATCACCGTGTCGCGCGCCCGTCGCATCCAGCAGTTCCTGTCGCAGAACACCTACATGGCCAAGAAGTTCACGGGCGTGGAGGGTTCGACGGTTCCGCTCAAGGACACGATCGAGTCGTTCTCCGCAATTGCCAACGGTGACTTCGACCACGTGGCCGAACAGGCCTTCTTCAACGTCGGTGGCATCAACGACGTCGAAGAGAAGTGGGCTCAGATCCAGAAAGAGAACGGCTAGTCATGGCTTCGCCGCTCAGCGTGAGTGTCGTCTCGGCCGACCAGGAAGTCTGGTCGGGCGAGGCGACCATGGTCATCGCCAAGACCGTCGAAGGCGAGATCGGCATCCTGGCCGGGCACGAACCTCTTCTGGCCATCCTGGCCGAGGGCGAGGTCCGCGTGACCCAGGCGTCGGGAGCTCGCATCACGGCCCAGGCCGACGACGGATTCCTGTCGGTCGAGAACAACACCATCACCATCGTCGCGCGCAACGCGGCACTGGTTTAACCTAAGCAGGCAGCCCACCTCGTGCTCATCCTCCTTCCGCCGTCCGAGACGAAGCGGGAGGGGGGTGAGGAGGGGCCGCTCGATGTATCGCGGTTGCGGTTTCCCTCGTTGACAGCCACGAGGCGACGCATCCTGCGGGAGGTGCGCACTCTGTCTCGCGATGAGGCCGCGAGCGTGAAGGCCTTGAAGCTCAGCATCCGCCAGCTGCCGGAGGTGGCGCGCAATCGAAGCGTGACGACCTCTCCGACCATGCCGGCCATCGACCGCTACACGGGGGTCGTCTTCGACGCCCTGGATGCGCAGAGTCTGACTGCGGAGGCGCGGTCTTTCGCGGCGTCCCACCTCGTGATCCAATCGGCCCTGCTCGGGCCCATCGGCGGCCTGGACCAGATTCCGGCGTACCGCCTCTCCCATGATTCGAAGCTGCCCGGCGTGCACCTGGCCAAGACGTGGGCTCCCCTCATTCCGGCAGAGATCGGCGCCGGAGCGGAGCTCGTGCTCGATTGTCGCTCGGAGGCCTACGTCGCGCTGTCGCCTCTGACGGGCCGGTCGAATTCCTGGTTCCTGCGCGTCGTGACGGAGTCCGACGACGGCAGCGTGCGTGCTCTCAACCACTTCAATAAGAAGTCGAAAGGGCTTCTCACTCGGGCTCTGCTGTTGCACGCTCGAGATCTGGAGTCGATCGATGAGGTGATCGCCGTGGCGCGTGCGGCCGGCATGCGCATGGAACGCGGCGAACCGGGTGAGGTCCTCCTCTACGCCCCCGCTCCCTGAGGATCATCGCCGCGCACTCTTCGTTGGCGGATTCGCGGTGACGCTAGTCTTGCTGCATGATCTCGACCTATGACTCCGACGGTTCCGCGTCAGGCGCTGCCGCAGCTCTGCTCATCACCATTCTGTTCTCCGCGTTCTACGTGCTGATCTTCGCGGCCGTCTATGTGGTCACGTCGTGGTTTCTGAGCAAGATCTTCGTGAAGGCGGGTGAGCCTGCGTGGAAGGGCTGGGTGCCTGTCTACAACTCGTGGACCTTCCTTGAGCTCGGCGGCCAGGCGGGGTGGTGGGCTCTGGTCGCATTCGTGCCGTTCGTCGGCCTCGCATCGACGGTGTTCCTCTGCATCGCCGCGTACAACATCGGTCTGCGGTTCGCCAAGTCCGGGGCATGGGTGGTCATGTACATCCTCGTTCCGTACGTGTGGTGGGGCATCCTCGCGTTCGACCGGTCGGTCTGGAACCCGCAGCCGCTTGCGGGCATCTTCGTGGCTCCGGATTGGGCCAGGCCCACGAGCGCAATCCTGCGCTACGTACCGCAGGCTCGGCCTGTCTACGCGCCTCAGCCGCCTCAGGGCCCGCAGAACCCGCAGGGCCCGCAGAACCCCCAGGGCCCGACGTACTGACTCAGCGCCGCCCCGCCGCCAGCTCGTCTCCCCGGGCGCAACCGACGGCATGGTCGTTGATGAGACCGGCAGCCTGCATGAGTGCGTGCATCGTCGTCGGTCCGACGAACTTGAGGCCGAGGCGCCGGAGCGACGCGCTGAGGGCGGTCGATTCGTCGGTGACCGAGAGAACCTGATCGATGGTCTGGGGGCGGGCGTGCGAGGCCGGTGCGTGGCCCCAGACGAGGCTGTCGAGGGCACCCGGATCGTCTGAGATGAGGTTGTCTACTATTCTCGCGTTGGCGATGGTGGCCAGGATCTTCTGACGATTGCGGATGATCGTGGGGTCGCCAGAGAGTTCGTCGGCCTTCAGCTCGTCGTACTGGGCCACTCGCGCGATCGAGAAGTCGTCGAAGGCGGATCGAAAGGCCGATCGTCGCCGAAGAATGGTGATCCACGAGAGTCCCGCTTGGAAGCCCTCGAGCGCGATCGTCTCGAACAGGGCCTGATCGCCGTGGAGCGGCACCCCCCATTCCCCGTCGTGGTACCGCCGATACTCGGGATCGTCGGAGACCCAGCCGCATCGTGCAATGCCATCGGCGGCGGTCGTGATCAGTTCTCGTGTCATGGTTCCGACAGTATCGCCGGACATCGCGATCGAGGTGGGCCATCCGAGCAGCGGTGCAGAGGGCAGCCCGGGGCCGGCACGTGTGGAACTCTGTGCACGTGCTCCTCCACCTCGGTGGAAGTCGGTGATCTCTCCCCAGCGAGTCGGCTCGGAGCACTGCGCATGCGGCGAGCGGTCCATCGTTGCCCCATGACTTCAGTGGTTAAAGCAAAGAATCCGGCAGACCTCCTGATCGCGCTCCCGCGAATCCTGGGCTACACGCCCACGAACAGCATCGTCGTGCAGACGTTCCAGAGCAGACGCACCGCCGCCTCATTGCGGGTGGACCTTCCTCCTGACGAGAGATCCGCCCATCCGACCGCCGTCGCCGACGCCATCATCCGATTGATCAGCCGCGTGCCGGGCATCGACGCCGTGCTCGTGCTGATCTACACCGATGAGGAGTGGGATCAGCCTGATCGGCTTCCGCACGCGGCGGTCGTGGAGTCGATCGTCACGCGGATGGCATCGGCCGGCCTCGGCATCGTCGACGCGATGTGCTGTTCCGCGGGTGCGTGGGCGTCGTACCTCGATGCCGAACACGGCGTGATCGACGAGCAGCAGACATCCCGGATCTCGACCGAGCTCGACGCCGCCGGCGCGCCGCACGATGTCGTCGGCATCACGCAGGGAGCTCAGCCGATAGCTCCCATGCCGCCGGAGCAGCGCACGGAGGTGGCCGAGGCGGCCACGGCGATCACGCACGACGTGCACGAGCGGGAGCGACTGTGGGAGTGGCCCGAGGCATCCACGCTCTGGTCCGACGCGATCGAATCCGCCCCGTGCGACCTCCCGCCTGCGGCGATGGCGGCCCTGCTGTGGAGCATCCGAGACAAAGCGGTGCGCGATTGCGTCCTGATGTTCCTGGCATGGGGTGCAGACGCGGGCGACCGGGCATCGGTCGACACGCAGCTGCTGCGGCGAGGCGTTCCCGTGCCGTCCGGCTCCATTCTCGAGACGTTCGTCGGCGATGGCCGCACCGCACCCGATGGGCTGCGCCTCGAAGGAGCCGTGCGGCTTCTCAGGTATCTGGTGTCCTTGGCTCCGCGCCCCTGGCAGCTTGCACCCCTCACCATGCTCGCCTGGTTCGAGTGGGCCCGGGGTCAGGGCTCGGCCGCGGGGGACTACCTCGACGAGGCCCTCTCGATCGGACCGGGGTACGAACTGGCCCGACTCTTCGAACAGCTGATGAGAACGGGCCGGGTACCCGACTGGATCGGCAGGTCGCCGAACTAGACCGCGATCAGAGCCGGCTCCACGCCTCGGTGAGCACGCCCCGCAGGATCTGTTCGATCTCGTCGAATTCGGGGGGACCGATCGTCAGGGGAGGGGCGAGTTGAATGACCGGATCGCCCCTGTCATCGGCACGGCAGTAGAGGCCGGCCTCGAAGAGGGCCTTCGACAGGAAGCCCCTGAGCAGCCTCTCGGACTCCTCGTCGTCGAACGTCTCCTTGGTCGACTTGTCCTTCACCAGTTCGATTCCGAAGAAGTATCCATCGCCGCGCACGTCGCCGACGATGGGCAGGTCGGTCAGCTTCTCCAGCGTCGACCGGAACAGCGGCGAGTTGGCACGCACGTTCTCGTTGAGCTTCTCGTCTTCGAAGATGTCCAGGTTCGCCAGTGCGACGGCGGCCGACACGGGGTGTCCACCGAAGGTGTAGCCATGCGCGAACGAGGTCGAACCGTGGCGGAACGGGTCGTAGACGCGATCGCTCACGATTGTCGCGCCGATGGGGGAGTACCCGCTCGTCATCCCCTTCGCGCAGGTGATCATGTCGGGCACGTAGCCGTACTCGTCGCACGCGAACATGTGCCCGATGCGCCCGAACGCGCAGATGACCTCGTCGCTGACCAGCAGCACGTCGTAGCGGTCGCAGATCTCGCGCACCCGCTGGAAGTAGCCGGGCGGCGGGGGAAAGCAGCCGCCGGAGTTCTGAACGGGTTCGAGGAAGACGGCCGCAACCGTGTCCGGTCCCTCGAACTGGATCATCTCCTCGATCCTGTCCGCGGCCCAGATGCCGAAGGCGACGGGATCGTCGCCATGCTCGGGCGCTCGGTAGAAGTTCGTGTTCGGCACGCGGAAACCGCCCGGCGTGACCGGCTCGAACATCGACTTCATCGCCGGGATCCCGGTCACGGCCAGAGCGCCCTGGGTGGTGCCGTGGTACGCCACGGCCCGAGAGATGACCTTGTGCTTGTTCGGCTTTCCCTGCAGCTTCCAGAACTGCTTAGCCAGCTTGAACGCCGTCTCGACGGCCTCGCCGCCGCCGGTCGAGAAGAACACCCGGTTGAGGTCTCCCGGTGCGTAGTGGGCCAGTCGTTCAGCGAGCTCGATGGCGTTCGGGTGCGCGTACGACCAGATCGGGAAGAAGGCCAGCTCCTCGGCCTGGCGCGCGGCCGTCTCCGCCAGTCTCTTTCGACCATGACCGGCGTTCACCACGAACAGACCCGACAGGCCGTCGATGTACTTTCGGCCACGACTGTCCCAGATGTGATGACCCTCACCACGCGTGATGATGGGAACTCCGGCACCGGACTCCATGACCGACTGCCGACTGAAATGCATCCAGAGATGCTCCGCGGCCTTGCGCTGCAGTTCGGCCTCGTCGGCGTCGGAAAAGGCTTCGTTGTTCATCGGGTACCCCAGTTGTAGAGCTGCTTGTGCAGCTTCAGATAGACGAACGTCTCGGTCGAGATGACGCCCTCCAGATGCCTGATCTGCGAATTGAGCAGGCTGATGAGATCGTCGTCGCTCTCGCACACGACCTCGGCCATGATGTCGAAGGTGCCGGCGGTGAGAACCACGTAGTCGACGGCCGGAATCGCCGCGAGGGCATCGGCCACGATGCGCGTGTCGCCCGAGACCTTGAGCCCGATCATCGCCTGCCGATAGAACCCGAGCTGCAAGGGATCTGTGACGGCGACGATCTGCATCACCCCCGAGTCGGTGAGCTTCTGCACACGTTGACGCACCGCAGCCTCACTGAGACCGACGGCCTTGCCGATCTCGGCATACGAGCGTCTGCCGTCCACCTGCAGCTGCTCGATGATCGCCTTGGACGTGTCATCTAGATGGATCTGTCGCGACTTCGGGGCCATGGCTCGATTCTGTCAGTCGTTCGCCCTGTCGGCAAATGAATCCGTCGTTCTTTGCTGCTGCGACCGCGAAATCGGTTGAATCGTGCAGGGGCGCGTGGCACAGTTGTCCGATGGACACGTACGAGCTGAAGAACTTCGTCAATGGCCGTGAGACGGAGCCGTCGGGCGACGAGCGCCTCGAACTGGTAGACCCTTCCACCGAGCGCGTCTACGGAACGACGCCCATCTCGTCGGAGCGAGAGATCGAGGCCGCCTATCGCGCGGCATCCGACGCATTCGATGGATGGCGCGACAGCACGCCGTCGACACGTCAGCTCGCGCTGTTGCGGATAGCCGACGCGATGGAAGCGCGCGCCGACGAGTTCGCCGATCGTGAATCGCTCGACACGGGCAAGCCCCGTGGAAGTCTCGTCGCCGACGAGATCCTGCTCTCGGTCGACCAGATCCGGTTCTTCGCCGGCGCAGCTCGACACCTCGAGGGCCGCAGCGCAGGCGAGTACATGACCGACCACACGTCATTCGTGCGTCGCGAGCCGATCGGGGTCGTGGGGCAGGTCACGCCCTGGAACTACCCCCTGAACATGGCCGTCTGGAAGTTCGCGCCCGCCATCGCCGCAGGAAACACGACCGTTCTCAAGCCGTCGGACACGACGCCGCTCTCGACCCTGCTTCTGGCGGAGGTCGCCGCGGAGTTCCTTCCGCCGGGAGTGCTGAACGTCGTTTTGGGAGACAGATCGACCGGTGCCGCGATGGTAGCGAGTCGGGTTCCGCAACTGGTCTCGATCACGGGCTCGGTGCGAGCGGGAATGGAGGTGGCGAAGGCCGCCGCCGTCGACCTGAAGCGGGTGCACCTCGAGCTCGGGGGCAAGGCGCCCGTCGTGGTGTTCGACGACGCCGACATCGCCAAGACCGTCGCGGGCATCGTCGCGGCGGGGTACTTCAACGCGGGGCAGGATTGCACGGCGGCGACCCGGCTGCTCGTGCAGGAGGGGATCCACGACGAGTTCGTCGCCGCGCTCAGCGAGCACGCCCGCGCGAACGCGCTCACGGGTGCTCCCGATCGCGACGACATTCTGTTCGGCCCCGTCAACAATGCCTCGCAGCTCGCGCAGGTCGAGGGATTCCTCGATCGGCTGCCCGACCACGCGATCGTCGAGCTCGGCGGCCGCAGACAGGGCGACACGGGCTTCTTCCACGAGGCGACGATCGTGTCCGGGCTCCACCAGAGCGACGAGATCATTCAGAACGAGGTGTTCGGCCCCGTGATCACCGTGCAGTCCTTCGTCGACGAGGCCGAGGCGATCAGGAACGCGAACGGCGTCGACTACGCCCTCGCGTCGAGCGTCTGGACCACCGACCACTCTCGCGCGATGCGCATGGCTCGACGACTCGACTTCGGATGCGTGTGGATCAACACCCACATTCCGATCGTCGCCGAGATGCCCCACGGCGGGTTCAAACACTCCGGCTACGGCAAGGACCTGTCTGTCTACGGCTTCGAGGACTACACCAGGATCAAGCACGTGATGTCGTTCATCGGCGATTAGGCTCAACGGGTGACAGCGGTTCCAGAGCGGGTGGGCAGGGTCGTGTACGAGCCGGCCTCGTCGCGACGGGAAGTGCTCCTCGCGACCCCGGGTCTTGTCGCTGTGCTCGGCGGCGACTGCACGCCGGCTGTGCTGTCCCGCGTGTGGGCGGAGATGTCGAGCTCGTCTCCGTCGCTCGAGAAGGTCGTGGAGTCGATTCCCCTGCTCGGGCACGATGGGGTCGCGTCGTTCGCCGTCGCCGCGCTCGAGGGCGGCGACGCGCATCCTCTGCTCGTCTCGGTCGTCGCCCGAGGCGACTCGGTCGTCGACCTGTATTCGGAGGACCGGCCGCCCCGCAGATTCTCCTCGCAGGGACTCCAGCCGTGGCACCTCGCATCGTTCTCGCGAGTCGTCGGCATCCGATTCGCATCGGGAGCGTCGATCGATCCGGTCGCCGATGCGCCGACGGTCTCGGGAGCCGAGCTTCCTCTCGTGTTCGGCGCGGCATCCGCCTCATCGGTGCTCTGGATGCTCGACGACCGTCACGCGGTCGTCGATCCCGGGGCGCGGGGCGGGTCTTCTGGGCCACCGCCGGGCGAGACAGCGCGGGACGATATCGAGATCACCCTCGAACGGGCTCCCGGGCGGCGTCGCGCTCGGCACGGCGGACCGTCGGAGGAGGCGAATCCGCCAGCGCCGAAGCCGACCCGGGCGCGGCCCTGCCGGGTGCGGATCGGATCGCAGGCTCCGTTCGAACTGCACGTCCCGGTGTACATCGGCCGACGACCCCGGGGGCCTCGGCAGACCGGCGGAGACCAGGTGATGCTGATCGAGGTGCCATCGCCCACCCGCGAGGTCTCGGCATCCCACCTTCTCATCGAGCAGCGCGGCAGGGAGGTCGTCGTCACCGATCTGAAGTCCACGAACGGCACGGCCGTCACTCTGCCCGGTTCCCCTCGGATAAAGTTGTCGCAGGGGGACTCGATCGTTCTTCCCCCGTACAGTCGGATCGAGATCGGTGACGGCACTGTCATCGAGATCCTTCCGGGAGCGGATTGACCGTGGATGACGGCCCGCACCAGCGCAGGTGCCCGTGCCTGTGCGAGAACAGCATGTCGAGGAGAAGAGTCCCGTGACCCAGATCGGTGACAGCAACGCTCACGTGAGCGTTGTCCTTCCCGGCACCGCCGATACGACGCTGACCCTGACCTGGTCCTTCCAGTCCGACCGGGGCAACAAGCGCGCCGTCAATGAGGACAGCGTCGTCGCCAATCCGCCTCTGTTCGCGGTCGCCGACGGTATGGGCGGCCATTCCGCGGGCGACATCGCCAGTGCCGCGGTGGTGACCCGTCTCGGAGACATCACCGGCAGGGCCTACATCGACGCCGACACGATCGACCAGGCGCTGGAGTCCGCGCTCGCCGACATCGACCGCGTGGGCGACGAGAGCCTGCTCGGCACGGGAACGACGGTCACCGGGGTCGCCCTGACGATCGTCGACCACACGGCGCAATGGGCCGTCTTCAACATCGGCGACTCCAGGGTCTACCTGTACGCCGACGACGTGCTGGAGCAGGTCACCACCGACCACTCCGTCGTGCAGGAGATGGTCGCCGCGGGCCTCATCACTCGGGAGCAGGCAGACGTCCATCCCGACAGCAACGTGATCACCCGGGCCGTCGGTTTCCACGAGAAGCCGGTGCCCGACTACTCGCTCATCCCCGTCGAGCCGGGCCAGCGCATCCTCGTCTGTTCCGACGGACTGACGAAGGAGCTCACCGACCACGGCATCCGGCACTACCTGGCGACAACGGAGTCGGCGGAGCGCGCGGCCAGCGAACTCGTCGCCGCGTCTCTCGCCAACGGCGGCAGGGACAACGTGACGGTGCTCGTGCTGGATGTGGCGCTTGCTGTCGACGAGGTCGAGTCGACGCGGCCCAGCGAGCGCACACGATGAACACCGTGAGATGCAAGACCTGCGGCACGACGCTTCCCGAGGGGGCGATGTTCTGCGGCGAGTGCGGCAGTTCCGTTCTCGCGGCGTCCGCGCTCAGCGACACCCAGCACGTGGAGCCTCTTCCCGTCGCAGGTCGTCGTGAGGCCCTGACCGCGCCCGCCCGTGGGTCGACGAGGGCGAGCGCGGCCAAGGCGCTGTTCCGTCTCGTCTTCAGCACAGGGGAGAACGTCGTCGTCTCAGGCTCCGGTCTGATCGGACGCAATCCGGTACCGGGTTCGGCGGACGGGTCGCCTGAGATCGTGCGCATCGTCGATCCCCAGCTGAGCGTGTCGAAGACGCACGTGGAGTTCGGGATCGAGGACGGCCTGTTCTGGGTCAGTGACAGGCACTCGGGAAATGGCACGTCCATCTCGGTGCCGGGCGAAGAGTCGCTGGACACCGTGCCGGGCGAACGGTACGGCGTCGCGCGCGGGACCCGCATCCGCATCGGCGAGCAGTTCTTCGACGTCCTCTGACGCCGCTCCGGCCAACGCCTCCTCACAGCGGCGATTCATCGCGCGTTCTCCACGGTCGGTGGTGCCGCTGGCCGACGGCCGGCCCGCACGAGGTGTACTCGGTGCATGATCCGGCGTTCCCGTCTCCCGTCCGGCGACGAGCCCACGCCTCGTGACGAGGTGGTCGACGTCGACGAGGTGTTCGTCATTCCGCGGCGAGCCGACCCGCCTCCGACAGCACCGTTTCCCCTCGTGGGTTCGCTCGCACCCCTGGCGGTGGCCCTCCTCGTGTGGCTCGTTCTTCAGTCGCCGCTCGCATTCCTCTTCGCGCTCCTGTCGCCCATCATGGCCGTAGCGGGACTCCTCGATCGACGTGTGGGCGCACGGCGGGCGAGACGACGAGACCACGCTGAGGTCGCTCGAAGGCGGCAGGTGTTCAGAGGCAGGGTGGCCGCGTTCCACGCGCGAGAGATCGATTCCCTGAATCGACGAGCACCGTCTGCCCGCACCATTCTGGAGCGCCCGGCGAACCCGTTCACCGCCACCGCGCCGGGCCAGGCTGCCGTCGCCCTCGGTTCAGGGCCCGTCAGGAGTGGGATCCGTGTGGAGGGAGGTCTCGACGAGGATGATCCCGACGGGCGACGACTGCGCAGCGATGCACTGGTGCTGTCTCGAGCACCCGTGCTCGCATCGCCGCCCGTGCGCATCGCCGTGGTCGGTGCGAGACCCCTCGCGCATGCCGTGGCTCGCGGCTACGCCGTGCAGCTCGCCGCTGCACTGTCGCCGCCCGCGGCCACCTTCGTGACGACATCGGCACGTCGCGACCAGAATTCGGAACACTGGGGTTGGGCTCGTTCTCTGCCGCATTTCGGCCATGACGAGGTGCGACTCGGGGCTGTCGGCGAAGCGCGGGCCCCGCTTGCTTCGACCTTCGTGGTGGTGGTCACCGCGCTCGACGAGGTTCCGCCCGAGGCGACCGTCGTCGTGGCCGCGGATTCGATTGCCCAGGTGACGGTTCTGCGCCACCCGACGCTCGCATCGCCACTCGCCATCAAGGGCGAGTTCGTGTCTGTCGTTCAGGCCGAGGCGTTCTCCAGGCGGCTACGGCGGCAGGCGAGCGCGGCCCTTCCCGCCGCCGGATTGCCTGCTCGTATCTCGTCCATCGAGCTCGAGAGTCTGCCGGATGCGCGCGGGGCCCGCACGGGGCCGCCGTCATCGGCGGGCCTCAGCGCCGCGCTCGGAGTGGGGGAGGACGGCGAGGTCTTCAGGCTCGACCTCGTCGAACAGGGACCCCACGCCGTGGTCGCGGGAACAACGGGGAGCGGCAAGAGCGAGCTCCTCGTCACCTGGGTCGCTTCGCTCGCGCGCGAATACGACGCGTCGCAGTTCA
Source organism: Agreia sp. Leaf244 (assembly GCF_001422695.1). Lineage (NCBI taxonomy): Bacteria > Bacillati > Actinomycetota > Actinomycetes > Micrococcales > Microbacteriaceae > Agreia > Agreia sp. Leaf244. The sequence continues at coordinate 166,064 of NZ_LMLX01000005.1, forward strand.
CGGTTCTGCTCGTGGACTTCAAGGGCGGCTCCGCCTTCGACGCATTGACCGGGCTCGAGCAGTGCGTGGGTCTCATCACCGATCTCGACCCGGAGGGCGCCGGACGCGCGCTCTCCAGCCTCAGGGCCGAGATCCGGCGGCGGGAGACGACGCTCAGGCATGCCGGAGCCCGGGACATCTCCGACACCCGCCTCGTCGGTCGATTGCCGCGCCTCGTGATCGTCGTCGACGAGTTCGCCGCCATGCTGTCCGAGTTTCCGCAACTGCACGACGTGTTCGCCGACATCGCGGCACGCGGGCGCTCGCTCGGTCTGCACCTCGTGCTGTGCACCCAGAGGCCATCGGGCGTCGTGCGGGATTCGCTGCTCGCAAACTGCGAACTCCGGCTGTCGCTGCGGGTGAACAACGCCGCCGACTCCGTGGCGATCATCGGCAGTGATGCAGCCTCCACCCTGTCGGCCGAGTTTCGCGGCCGGTGCTTCGTCTCCGCAGCTGGTCGTGCGCCGATTCAGATGCAGGTCGCGCACACCGATCCGTTCAGCATCGCCGCTCGCCCCGGTGCGATGGGTGAGACCGTGCGGGCGCCCTGGCTGCCGGCTCTGCCTCGCCTGCTCAGGCTCGCCGACGTGCCGACACCCTCGTCGGGCATCGCGATCGGTCGCTACGATCTTCCCGAGGAGCAGACCCAGCCGGTCGCGCTGTACGACCCCGTCGAACACGGGCACCTCCTGGTGCTCGGATCGTCGAAGTCGGGCAAATCGACCCTCCTCGAGACGATCAGCCATCAGTCGGCCTCGACGATGGAGATCGGGGCGGGGATCGAGGAGACGTGGGACGCGCTGAACCAGGTCGTCGAGCTGTGCCACACGAGGCGGGCGCGGGGCGGGGAGCACGCATCGCTCGTCGTGGTCGTCGACGACATCGATTCAGTGTTGCGTCGCTTCGATGCGGAGTACCAGACCGAACTGACCGCAGCGCTCACGATGCTCCTGCGCGACGGACCGTCGTGCGGCATCACGTTCGTGGCCGCGGCACAGCGCCTGGCAGCGCCACTGAGTGCGCTCGCGCCGCTGTTTCCCGAGCGCATCCACCTTCGCTTCGCCTCTCGGCAGGAGTACATCGTCGCCGAGGGCGTCGCCCACGATCACGACGCGCGACTCGCGGCCGGCGGCGGGCACTGGAGGAGTGCGCGGCTGCAGGTCGCCGTCGCCGACTCCCTGCCCCAGCCGCGAACCGAACCGGCGCACGATCACCGCTCGGTCGCGGGCTCTCCGCCGCCTCGTCCTCCATCGTCACTGCGGCAGCTGCTGGTCGTGTCGCCCCGACCCGCGCCCTTCCTCGATCGGAGCAACGGAACCGTCACCGACGCGACTCGGCTGATCGACGCGGGCGATCGCGCGGCTCTCTCCGAGTTCTCGTCGCGTGGTGGCGAGCAGGCCTGGATCGTCGGCACGCCGGATGCGTGGCTCGCTGCCTGGACGACGTTCGCGGCGTTGAAGACGACGATTCCCGTCTACTTCGACGGCTGCACACTGGGTGACTTCCGCTCGCTCACACGCCGCCGCGACCTCCCCCCGCCGGTCGAGCCCGGCCGCTCCGGAGGATGGCTTGTCGACCCCGACGGCTCGATCGTTCGATTCAAGCCCGCGGAGGTTTCCGACCGCCATTACCCGGAATCGAAGCGGATTTCGTGAAGATCATGTTTCGAGATCGACGTTCTGCCCCTCTTTTCCCCCATGAGGCCATCGGCTGTGCCACTATCAGACCACCCTGACGACAGCAGAGTTCGGAGACCCACCCGTCATGAACCCCCCACTGCCGCACGACCCGATGATCCGGCAGGCGATCGCCTACGCACGATCCATGCAGCGCGCGAAACAGATCTCGCTCTCGCGCCGATCCGTGCTCGCGGGGGCGGGAATAGGGCTGGGGGCGCTCGCCCTCGCGGCCTGTTCCACCGGACCGCGACCTGCTCCGCTGGCCGCCGTCGATTCGTCGGACAGCGACAGGAGCCTCGTGTGGGACAACTGGCCGGCCTACCTCGACGAGGACGACGACGGCAAGTATCCGACGCTGATCGGGTTCGAGGAGCAGACCGGAATCCGCGTGACCTACAACGTCGCCGTCGACGACAACAACACCTACTACGGCAAGGTCAAAGACCAGCTGGCCCTCGGACAGGACATCGGCGCCGACACGGTCTGCCTCACGGAATGGATGGTCTCACGCCTCGTGCGCAAGGGCTACGTGCAGGAGCTCGACGCCGCGAACATCCCGAACAAGAAGAACCTGCTGCCGTCGCTCGCCGAGCCGGACTTCGATCCCGGCCGCAGTTTCTCACTTCCCTGGCAAGGCGGTTTCGCGGGAATCTGCTGGAACAAGGAACGTCTGCCGAAGGGTCTCAAGTCGGTCGACGACCTGTGGAACCCCGAGCTCAAGGGTCGGGTCGGAGTGCTCAGCGAGATGCGGGACACGATCGGCGTCATCATGCAGTCGCAGGGCACCGACATCTCAGGCGACTGGGGCGAAGACGACTTCATGGATGCCGTCGATCTGTTCCGCAAACAGGTCGACGACGGGCAGGTGCGCAACATCAAGGGCAACGCCTACCTCAACGATCTGCAGAACGAGGACACCCTGGCGGCCATCTGCTGGTCGGGCGACATCACCCTCATCAACGCGGAGGCGGGCGACAAGTGGGAGTTCATCCTCCCCGACTCCGGCGGCACCCTCTGGAACGACACCTTCGTCGTGCCCATGGGATCGACCCGCAAGGCGAATGCCGAGGCGCTCATGAACTACTACTACGAGCCCGAGGTGGCCGCAGAGGTCGCGGCCTGGGTCAACTACATCACCCCGGTCGTCGGGGCCAAGGAGGCGATGGAGGCCATCGATCCCGAGCTGGCAAACAACCAGCTGATCTTCCCCGACGAGACGACCCTTCGAGACGCGCACGTATTCCGAACATTGACAGCAGAGGAAGAGAAGACCTTGGGCACAGAATTCCAGAAAGTGTTGTTGGGCATCTGATGGCCGCCATGGGCACGTTCGCCGAGGCGGGCGCCGATCTCGAGTTCGTCGACATCAGCAAGAGGTTCCCCGGGTTCACCGCCATAGAGAACCTCAACCTCACGATCCCCGCCGGTTCGTTCTTCGCGTTGCTCGGCCCCTCGGGCTGCGGCAAGACGACCACGCTCCGACTGGTCGCCGGTCTCGAGGAGCCGTCCGCAGGACGCATCCTCATCGGCGGCACCGATGTGACGGAGACGAAGTCGTTCCAGCGTCCGGTCAACACGGTCTTCCAGTCGTACGCCCTCTTCCCGCACATGACTGTGCTCGAGAACGTGGCCTTCGGGCTCCGTCGTAGAAAGATCGACGACCCCCTGGGCAAGGCGCACGAGGCACTGAGACTCGTCGAACTCGACCACGTGGCTGCGCGCCGGCCCGCCCAACTCTCGGGCGGACAGCAGCAGCGCGTGGCCCTGGCGAGGGCGATCGTGAACCGCCCCGCCCTCCTGCTCCTCGATGAGCCGTTGGGAGCACTCGATCTCAAGCTGCGCCGGCAGATGCAGCTCGAGTTGAAGAGCATCCAGACCGAGATCGGACTGACCTTCCTTCATGTGACCCACGACCAGGAGGAGGCCATGACCATGGCCGACATCGTGGCGGTCATGAACAAGGGCGAGATCGAGCAGATGGGAGCTCCCGAGCAGCTCTACGAGCTTCCGCGAACGGCCTTTGTCGCCAACTTCCTCGGCCAGTCGAATCTCTTCACCGGGCCCGTCACGGGTTCCACCGCAGACGCGATCACGGTCGACATCTCGGGCAGGGGCATCGTCGTTCCCCGCACGCGGGCACAGCGGCACGCGGGCGAGGTGACGATCGGAGTGAGGCCGGAGAAGCTCCTCCTCCACATCGAGGCTCCGACCGCCGATGCCGGCATCAACGTGCTCGGCCCGGGCCGGGTCACCGATGTCTCGTTCTCGGGCGTCAGCACGTCGTACATCGTGCAGATCCCCGGCCTCGGAGCCGTGACCGTGTTCGCGCAGAACATGGTCTTCGGTCCCGTGGTCAACGAGGGGGCTGAGGTCTGGGTGAGCTGGACGGTCGATCACGGGTTCGGGCTCGAGGACGAACCTGCGCACGGATCGCGGTTCCCTTCGGACTCCTCGACGAACGCGATCGCGGTTCAGCGCCGTGCCGATCTCGAGACAGAACTGGAAGGGGCCTAGCCCGTGGCCTTCGCCGCCTTCGCCTCGACAGACGCGGTCGTCACGAAACCGGCCAGGCGGGCCTCGACGGTCGCGCTTGTGCTGCTGCTGCCCGGCATCCTCTACATGCTGCTGTTCTTCCTGACGCCGCTGATCTCGCTCGTGATCACCTCGTTCCAGGCGGAACTGCCCGGCGGCGACATCGGCGACTACGTTCCGGGCCTGCAATGGCAGAACTACGTCGACAGCGCCAGCGAGTACCTGCCCCATATCCTCCGCGCCTTCGGATACGCGCTGGTGGCGACCGTGTTCGCTCTCGTCATCAGTTATCCCATCGCGTACTTCATCGGGGTGAAGGCACGCCGGTGGCCGCTGCTCCAGAGCCTCATGCTCACCCTGGTGATCGCGCCATTCTTCATCAGCTTCCTGCTCCGCACCCTCGCATGGAAGCAGATCCTGTCCGACGAGTCGCCCGTCGTGCTCGCACTCAAGGCCGTGGCCATCCTGCCGGCAGATGGTCACCTGACGGGAACGCCTTTCGCGGTCATCTTCGGCCTCACGTACAACTTCATCCCGTTCATGACACTTCCGCTCTACACGACGCTGGAGCGCCTCGACATCCGCTTCCTCGAGGCGGGAAGCGACCTCTATGCGAGCCCTGCCACGACGTTCCTGAAAGTCACTGTTCCCCTGTCGATGCCGGGAATCATCTCGGGAACGCTGCTCACGTTCATTCCCGCCGCGGGCGACTACATCAACGCGAGCCGCGACTTCCTGGGCTCGAGCAAGACCGCGATGCTCGGCAACGCGATCGAGGCCAACTTCCTCACCCTGCAGAACTACCCGGTCGCGGCGGCGCTCTCCATCATCCTGATGGCCGTGATCCTCATACTCGTCGGCGTCTACGTGCGCCGCAGCGGAACGGAGGACCTGCTGTGACGGCCCTGCCCCTCGACACGGCGAATCAGGCCGGGCCCGATCCAGCAGCCGGGCGCCGCCCGCGTCGCAGGCTGTCCGGTCTCGGACTGCCCATCTACGTCGCCCTGGCTCTGGTGTTCCTGCTCATTCCCATCGGCTACACGTTCGTCTTCTCGTTCAACGACTCCGTGAAGTCGAACCTAGCCTGGCGCGGCTTCACTCTCGAGAAGTGGCTGACCGTCTGCAATGAACCCGGACTCTGCGAGGCGTTCGGCAACAGCATCCTCGTCGGGGTCGTGGCCACGGTGCTCGCGACGGCGCTCGGAACGGCGATCGCCATCGCCCTCGTGCGGTACCGGTTCCGGTTCCGGTCGAGCATCAGCCTGCTGCTGTTCCTGCCGATGGCCACACCCGAGGTGGTGCTGGGCGCGGGCCTCGCCGCCCAGTTCCTGGCGCTCGGCACGCAGAAGGGCATCGTCACGGTGATCCTTGCCCATACGATGTTCTGCATCAGCTTCGTCGTCGTGACGGTCAAGGCACGGGTGGCGGGACTCGATCCTGCGCTCGAGGAGGCCGGACGCGACCTGTACGGATCTGCTGCGCAGGTCTTCTGGCGCATCACCTTCCCGTTGCTGCTCCCGGGCATCCTGGCCGCGGCACTGCTGTCGTTCGCGCTGAGCTTCGACGACTTCATCATCACGAACTTCAATGCGGGCTCGGTCGACACCTTCCCGAAGTTCATCTACATCGCGGCAGCCCGGGGGATCCCCGCCGAGGCGAATGTCATCGCGTCGGCCGTCTTCATCCTCGCGATCGCGATCGTCGTGGTGAGCCAGGTCAGTCGAGCGGCCCGGCAGAAGAGACTCGACCGGCTCTCGTGATCGCGGCGTGGGCGGCGAGCCTCCGAGTCAGGCGGTGACCCTGATCGCTCCGACGGGCTTGCCCCCGCCGAGCACGGTCAGGTCGAAGCGCGCGAGAAGAGTGTCGACGTCGCGGCGGTCGATCGCTTGCGCGCGCACGAGGAGTTCGAGCGCGACGAGAGCGGCCGCGCGCAGGCTGCCATCGAGGATCTTGAGTGCGACCGCCACGCCGGAGAGCGTGGACATGACCATGACCCCTTCGGCGCCGAGCTTCGCGAAGATCTGCAGCTCGTCGATCACCAGCGTGTTCTGTTCGCCGGGAGCGTCGACCGCCCAGCCGTTGGCGAGAACCGAGTCGACGAGCCATTCGGAATCGGGCGTGCTGCGCTGCGCTATGCGTGACACGCCGCGGGCGAGGCCTCGCAGCGAGATCGCGTGCACGGGTGCGCCGCATCCGTCGACACCGGATGCCACGATCGTCTCGCCGGTCTCCCGCTCGATGACCTCGCGCACGCGCAGCTGCAGGGGATGGCCCGGGTCGAGGTAGTCGGTCGTGCTCCAGCCCTGCTGAACGCACGCCAGCAGCATGGCGGCGTGCTTGCCCGAGCAGTTCATGAAGACACGCTGCACTCCGGCGTCGGCGCGGATCACGGCGTCGCGGGCGGCCCTGTCACCTGGCCAGTCCGCCGGGCATCCGAGGTCGGATTCCTCCAGAGACGCGAGTGCGAGGATCTCGCGCACGACCTCGACGTGCGCCGACGTGCCACCGTGACTCGCCATCGACAGGGCAGTCTGCAGGGGACTGAGGTGCACGCCCGCCTCGCGGATGGCCAGAGCCTGGAAGGGCTTGAGGCTGGAACGCGGAAACGCGGGCGCCCCGGCGTCGCCCAGTTCGTCGATGATCGCGCCGTCCGGTGCGACCACGACGGCCGCGCCCACATGACGCGACTCGACGAACCCGCTGCGCTCGAGGACCGCCAGCTCGACGGCCCCGTCGATCGTGACGGCGCCCGCTGCCACCGAGCTCATCGCAGGGTCGCCATGGCCTCGTCGATCACGCCGAGCGCGTCGGTGAGGAGCGCGTCGGAGATGGCCAGACTCGGCAGGAAGCGCACGATGTTGCCGTACGTTCCCGCATTCAGCACGAGGACGCCGTGCTCGGCGGCGTAGGCCACGATGGCGTCGACGGCCTTCGGGTTGGGCTCCTTCGTCGTCGCTCCTGTTCCGGGCTGCACCAGCTCCATCGCGATCATGGCGCCGACGCCCCGGATGTCGCCGATGATGTCGTATTTCGAGGCGAGGGTCTCGAGGCCGGTGACCAGCGTCTGCTCGATGCGTGTCGCTTCGGCCAGCAGGTTGTCGTTCTCGATCTGCTCGAAGACGGCGACGGCTGCTGCGGCGGCCACGGGGTTTCCGCCGAAGGTGCCGCCCAGGCCACCGGGGAGGGCTGCGTCCATGATGTCCGCGCGTCCGGTGACGCCGGCGAGGGGGAGACCGCCCGCGATGCCTTTGGCGCTCAGTACCATGTCGGGCACCAGGCCGAAGTGCTCGCTCGCGAAGTACGCGCCCGTGCGGGCCATGCCGCTCTGGATCTCGTCGGCGATGAAGACGACCCCGTTGTCGGTGCACCACTGCTGCAGTGCCGGCAGGTAGCCGTCGGCCGGCACGACGAAGCCGCCCTCGCCCTGGATCGGCTCGACCACCAGGCAGGCGAGGTCGTACGCTCCGACGGTCTTCTCGAGGTAGCCGATGGTGCGCTCCGCCGCCTCGGCGCCGGTGAGGCCGTCGTGGTAGGGATACGAGTTCGGGGCACGGTAGACGGCTCCCGCGAGGGGGCCGAATCCGGTGGCGTACGGCGCCGCCTTGAAGTTCATGGCCATGGTCAGGTTCGTGCGGCCGTGGTAGGCGTGCTCGAGCACGGCCACGCCCGTGCGGCGCGTGTACTTGCGTGCGATCTTGACCGCGTTCTCGACGGCCTCGGCTCCGGAGTTGACGAGGACGGTCTTCTTTGCGAAGTCGCCCGGGGTGTGCTCCGCGAGCAGCTCGGCCACGCGCACGTACTCCTCGTAGGGCGTGACCGTGAAGAGCGTGTGCGTCACCTTGCCCAGCTGGGCAGTCGCCGCCTCGATGACACGGGCGGAGGTGTGGCCGACCGTGGTCACGCCGATGCCGGCTCCGAGGTCGATGAACTGATTGCCATCGACGTCGACGAGGATGGCGCCGTTGGCCTTCTCGATGTAGACGGGAAGAGCCGTGCCGACCCCCACCGGCACAACGGCCAGTCGTCGCTCGTGCAGTTCGATGCTTCGAGGGCCGGGGATCGCCGTGACGACCTTCCGCTCCTGGGCGACGGTGTAGGAGGAACTCAGCGTGTCAGTCATGATGAGGGCAAGTTTACCGTCGGGTCGCTGGGCGCCCGGTTAGGCTGATCGCGTGAAAGCGCAGCATTCCTACACGGTGACCGTAGAGTGGCTTGGAAATCGGGGCACGGGCACGAGCGGCTACCGCGACTACGGGCGCCAGCATCTCGTCCATGCCGAGGGCAAGCATCCGATCGAGGGCAGCGCCGACCGCACCTTCCACGGCGACATCGACCGCTGGAATCCGGAGGAGATGCTGCTCGCTGCGCTCAGCCAGTGCCACATGCTCTCGTATCTCCACGTCGCCGTGCTGCACGGCGTCGTGGTCACGGGATACACAGACCAGGCGACAGGCACGCTGGCACTCGATCGCACGGGCGGTGGCCGCTTCACATCGGCGACGCTGCACCCGAGGGTCGAGCTCGCCGATCCCGACCAGGCCGAGCTCGCCCAGACTCTTCACGCCGAGGCGAGCGAGAAGTGCTTCATCGCCAACTCGGTGAACTTTCCCGTGCTGCACGAGCCGCGGGCCGGATGACGACGAGCCATGTACGGGTCGTGCTGGAATCGGCACCGGCGGTCGACGCGCTCGAACGAGCCGTCGCATCCATCGCCGGAGTTCGACCCGACCAGGTGGTCATCGACTCGTCGTGCGACGACTGCGGCAGGCCGCACGGCAAGCCGCGGGTGTCGTCGCCCAGAGCTCCGGACGGCTCCGAGATCGTGGTGAGCAAGAGCTCGGCCGGCGGTCTGGTCGCGGTCGCCGTGTCGATGGATGCCGCGGGTCGAGATCTCGGGGTCGATGTGGAATCGCGGACGAGCGTCTCGAGGGCCCGGGTCGACGAGGTGGCGTTCTCCGACGCGGAGCGCGACCTGATCGACGACGAGCCGGCCGCCACGCGCGCCCTGCTCCGCACGCGACTGTGGTCTCGCAAGGAGGCTTATCTCAAGGCGACCGGCCGAGGTCTGCGACTCGATCTCACGACCGTCGATCTCGCATCCGGTTCTCGTGTCGACGCCGTCATCGTGGATGTTGCCATGAACGACCCCGACCTCGTGCTCAGCGTCGTGCTGCTCGGCACGGACCCCGTGCACGTCGACCTGATCGAGTGATCGGAGACGGCGCCGAGGTCGGTGCGGTCGACCTCAGTGCTATCGACCTCAGTGCGGCAGAACCGGCAGTCGTTCGGAGAAGAGCCACGTCTCGAACAGCTCGCCGAGGTCGATCGGGCTGCGGTCGTTCGCATGAAGGTAGAAGCCCTCGGTCGTGACGTTGCCGTAGCGGTTCTCCGTCGCCCACGAGCTCAGCAGCTCGAAGAACGCGTCGTCACCGACGGTGAGGCGCAAGGCGTGAAGGGTGAGGGCGCCCCTCTTGTAGACGCGGTCGTCGAACATCAGCTCGGGGCCGGGATCGCCGATGGTCAGGTCCTGCGGCAGGTGCGACAGCCGGGCCCAGTGCTGGTGGGCGAGCCTGTCGGCAGACAGTCCTCCCGACTCCTCCGACCACAGCCACTCGGCGTAGCAGGCGAAGCCCTCGTGCAGCCAGATGTCCTTCCAGGTGGTCGCGGTGAGGCTGTTGCCGAACCAGGAGTGGGCGAGCTCGTGCGCGATGAGCCTCTCCGAGCCGCCGAGGCCGTCGATGTGGTTCTTGCCGAACACGGCGAACCCGTGGGCCTCGACGGGGATCTCGAGGTCGTCGTCGGTCACGACGACCGAGTACTCGCCGAACGGGTAGGGACCGAACGAACGCTCGAAGAGCGCGAGCATGCGTTCCTGGTCGGCGAAGTCGCTCCGCGCCCGTGAGACGATCGCGGACGGCGCGAACACGGATTGCGGCACGGGAACGCGCGCAAGGACGATCTCGCGATACGCGCCGATCTGGATGCTGGCCAGGTAGGTGGCCATGGGTTCGACGGTCTCGAACGTCCACGTCGTGCGGCTGGCCCGGCGCACCTTCGAGAGGAGCCGGCCGTTGGCCAGAACCGAGTACGACGACTCGGTCGTGATGCGGATGCGGAAGGCGGCCTTGTCGCTCGGGTGGTCGTTGCACGGGAACCAGCTCGCGGCGCCGCTCGGCTGCGAGGCGACCAGCACACCGTCGCTGAGCTCCTCCCAGCCGAGTTCGCCCCAGGGGCTGCGCACCGGATGAGGGGAGCCGCCGTAGCGCACGGTGACGACGAACTGCTCCCCGGCCGGGATCGTGCGAGCCGGCGTGATGGTGAGCTTCCTCGCCGACTCGACGAGCTTCGAGGGCGCGACGCCGTCGACGGTCACGCGGGTGGCGACGAGTCCGCAGAAGTCGAGGCTGAACCTGCTCAGATCACGACTGGCCGTGGCCGTGATGACGGCGGTGGCGGCGAGACGGTTGTTCGCGACGCGGTAGTCGAGGTCGAGATCGTACGACGAGACCGTGTATCCGCCGTTGCCGCTCGAGGGAACGTAGCTGTCGCCTATCGAGAGCGACCCGTGACTGGGGTGAAAAGGTGTGTGCGGCATCGGTCGCTCAAGTATTCCACGGGGCGATGGGGTTGCCGGTCCACCGGCTGGCCGCCGGAACGACCTCGCCCCGCATCACGAGGGAGGCGGGACCGACGGTCGCGCCGTCGTCGATGCGCGCCGCGGGCAGGATCACGCTGTGCGGGCCGAGGGTCGCGCCCGCTGCGAGCGCCACACTGTCGAGCGACATGACCCTGTCGTGGAAGAGGTGGGTCTGCACCACGCAGCCGCGGTTCACGGTCGAGCCGTCGCCGAGCGAGACGAGGTCGGCCTCGGGAAGCCAGTACGTCTCGATCCAGGTGCCCGCGCCGATGCGTGCGCCGAGGGACTTCAGCCACACGGCGAGTGCGGGACTGCCCGTCGCCGCCCGCGCGAACCATGGCGCGGCCACCATCTCGACGAAGGTGTCGGAGACCTCGTTGCGCCAGATGAACGACGACCAGAGCGGATGCTCGGTGGCGCGGATCCGGCCCACGATCGTCCACTTCGCGACGGTCGTGACCGCGGCCGCGACTGCTCCCGCCGCCAGCAGCACGGGACCGGACACGGCGATCGTCCACCCCAGTCCCCAGGCGACGAGCGCGGTCTCGAGAGCGAGCAGCACGCCGAGCCCGATGGCCACCGTGACCATGACCGGCACGAGTCTGCCCAGCTCCCACAGGGCCCGCGCGATTCTCAGAACACGCGACGGTTCGTAGGTGCGGCTCTCGTCGAATTCGGCCACGGCGCGGCGGAGGCGCACCGGGGGGTTGCCCAGCCACGACGATCCGGACTTCGCCTTGCGCGGCGTCGCCGACAGCACGGCCACGAGTCCGTTCTTCGGCACCGTGCGCCCCGGTCCCGTCATGCCGCTGTTGCCGAGGAACGCGCGTCGACCGATCTTGGCCTCGTCGATCCGCATCCAGCCGCCGCCCAGTTCATAGGACGCCACCATCGTGTCGTCGGCGAGGAAGGCGTGGTCGGCGATCGTCGTCATGGCGGGCAGCAGGAGCACCGTCGACGCCTCGACATTCGACCCGACCTTCGCGCCGAGAAGGCGGAGCCATAAGGGGGTGATGAGACTCGCGTAGAGGGGGAAGAGCATGGTGCGCGACAGATCGAGCAGGCGCTCCGTGGCCCACACCTGCCAGCCGACGCGCGAACGCACCGGATAGTGCCCCGGGGCGAGGCCGATGCCGAGGAGCCGCACGCTGCCCACGATGAGCGCCGCGAACACGACGCCCGCGGCCAACGTGGCGAGCGGAACCGACGCGAGGGCACGCAGGGCGAGCTCACCGAGCGAATCCGAGCCCCGCACCATCGCACCCGTGACGAGCGCGCCGACCGCGAGCGCCGCGAGGGGGAGAAGGGACAGCACGACCGAGCCCGCGCCGTAGGCCGCGACCCAGCCGGATGCGCGCGGCGGCCGTTCGGCCGGCCAGCCCGGGCGGGCCTTGCCCATCCGCTCGGCCGGCGAGCCCGCCCATCGTTCGCCGCCGGGCACTCGGCCGGACACCGATGATCCCGCGGCGATCTCGGCGCCTCGACCGACTCGGGCGCCCGGAAGCATCGTGCTCCGCGAGCCGATCGTCGCGTCCGCGCCGATCGTGATCGTGCCGATGTGCAGCAGGTCGCCGTCGATCCAATATCCCGAGAGATCGACCTCGGGTTCGATGGCGACTCGGGCTCCCAGCTTGAGCATTCCCGTGACCGGCGGCAGCGAGTGCAGATCGACGCCTTCTCCGATCGTGGCTCCCAGGGCGCGCGCGTAGTACGAGATCCACGGTGCGCCCGCGAGGCTGGCCGCACCCACCAGCCCGGCGACCTGCTCGGCGAGCCACAGGCGCACATGCACGTGCCCTCCACGCGGATACGAGCCCGGCCGCACGCCGCGCAGCAGGATGCGGGCGGCGACGACCGAGACGGCCATGCGGCCGACGGGCGTGACGAGCACCAGGAATCCGATGATCAGCCACCACCAGGAGATCTCGGGCAGCCAGTCGATGCCGGCGAACGCGGCGAGAAGGAGGTTCGCCGCGAGCAGGTAGACGCTCCAGCGCGCACCCACGATGATGTGGAGCGGGATGCCGAGGAGGGTCTGGGCCCACTGGGTGGAACGCGGCGTGGGAACGACGGTGCGGGGCTCAGCCGCCTCGCGTGGGGTGCGCGAGTCGAGTTCGGTGGCCAGCGCCCCGATGCGGGGGTGGTCGTAGATGTCGGACACCCGCGCTTCAGGGAAGCGTGCCCGGATCATGCTCGTGAGCTGGGCCGCGGCGAGGCTGCCGCCGCCGACCGCGAAGAAGTCGTCGGAGGAGTCGGACACGGCCGTGCCGAGGACGCTCGTCCAGAGCTCCGCCAACCATCCGGCGGTTCCCGTGAGCTCGGCAGTCGACCCGGGCTGACCGGCGCCGCCGCTCGCGGGCAGGGGCCACGGGAGTGCGGAGCGGTCGACCTTGCCGGAGATGCGCGTCGGAATGGACTCGACGACGGCCAGCGCCGGCACCAGTGCGGCCGGCAGCTCCTCGCGGAGCCTGGCCACGGCCGCCGCGCGGTCGAAGTCGGACTCGGCGATGCTCTGGTCGAGCGCGAGATAGCCGACGAGCACCTGATTGCCCGCGCCCGAGGTCTGCACGACGGCCGCGGCGCCCGCGACACCCGGCAGTGCCTGCAGGGCCGCCTCGATCTCGCCCAGCTCGATCCTTCGGCCGCCCAGTTTGATCTGGTCGTCCGCTCTGCCCTGGAAGACCAGTCCCGCCCGCTCGAATCGCACCAGGTCGCCGCTGCGGTAGGCGCGCGGCCAGCCGAGGCTGGGCATCGGCGCGTATTTCTCCGCGTCTTTGGCCGGGTCGAGGTAGCGGGCGAGTCCCACGCCTCCGATGATCAGCTCGCCGACCTCGCCCTCGCCCACCGGTTCGCCTGCCGCATCGACGACGGCCAGGTCCCAACCGTCGAGGGGGAGGCCGATGCGCACGGGCGTCGATCCGTCGAGGAGCGCGCCGCAGGCGACGACCGTCGCCTCTGTCGGCCCGTAGGTGTTCCACAGTTCGCGGGCCGGAGTGGCGAGCCGTGCCGCGAGCTCGGGCGGGCACGCCTCGCCGCCGAAGATGAGCAGGCGCACGTTCTCGAGCGACTCGGCGGGCCAGAGTCCGGCCAGGGTGGGAACCGTCGAGACGACGGTGATGCCGTGCGCGATGAGCCACGGGCCGAGGTCGGCGCCCGAGCGCACCAACGAGCGGGGCGCGGGAACCAGGCAGGCCCCATGCCTCCAGGCGAGCCACATCTCCTCGCACGACGCGTCGAAGGCGACGGAGAGGCCGGCGAGCACCCGGTCGCCCTCGTCGAGCGGTTCCGAGCGGAGGAAGAGGCGGGCCTCGGCGTCGACGAAGGCGGCGGCCGAGCGGTGGGTGACGGCGACCCCCTTCGGCACTCCGGTGGAGCCGGAGGTGAAGATGATCCAGGCGTCGTCGTCGGGAGTGGGCGAGCCGAGCGTGGTGATGGTTCCGGTTCCGGTGCGAACGGGCTCGAGGCCGACGCTCGGTCGGGTATCGAGTCGGCGCGTGCCGTCGGCCGAGGTCCGGGGCACGATCGTGCCATCCGCTCCGATGAAGCCCACGACGTCGGCCTCGCCGAAGACGAGTTCGGCCCGCTCCTCCGGATCGTCGGCGTCGACGGGCACGTAGGCGGCGCCGAGCACGAGCACGGCCAGGATCGAGATGTACAGCGTGCGGCCCCCCGAGGGGATGCGGATTCCGACCCTGTCTCCCTGGCGGACTCCGGCGATCGACAGCGCGACGGCGGCCTGCGAGACGAGCCGCATCAACTCGCGATAGCTGATCGATCCGTTCGCGTCGGCCAGCGCCGCCGATTCCGGATGCCTGTCGGCCGATTCCCGAAGGATGTCGACGAGGGTGCGCTCCGGCGGCGTTCGCTCGCTGCCCAGAAGGAGTCCGCGGTCGGCGGGGGAGTCGGTCACGTCAGTCTCCTGGTGTGTCGGTCGCCGCGCGCCCACGCGGCGCTCGAACCATAGGGGCCGGAGGTGGACGAGAGGTTAACGACCCGATCGGGTACGGATTCGTCGTCTGTGGAGTTAGCTAGGAATGTGTCCACACCTCCCACCCCCGTCATGCAGCGCCTGGTCCTGATCGTCGCCGTGCTCTCCGCCTTCGTCGCGTTCCTCGACGGTACCGTGATCACGGTCGCGCTCCCCGCCATCACACGAGAACTCGGAGGCGGCATCGTGACGCAGCAGTGGGTGATGGACGCGTACCTCATCACGCTCGGCTCCATCATCCTGCTGGCCGGTTCGCTGTCCGACGTCTTCGGGCGCAAGCGGGTGCTGTTCTGGGGTGTCGTCGGGTTCGGCGTGTCGTCGTTGATCTGCGCGGTGGCTCCCACCGCAGGGGTGCTCATCGGGGCGCGGGCGCTCCAGGGAGTCGCAGGGGCGCTCCTCGTCCCCAGTTCCCTCGCCCTGATCCTCTCCGCGTTCTCCGGCCCGGCCCAGGCGAAGGCGATCGGGTCGTGGACAGCGTGGACGAGCACGGCTTTTCTCGCCGGGCCACTCATCGGAGGCCTCCTTGTCGACCTCGTCTCGTGGCGGCTCGTCTTCGCCATCAACGTGATCCCGATCGCCGTGACCCTCTTCTTCCTCGCCCGGCTTCCCCACGACCGTCCGGCGGCGCCGGGATCCCGCGTCGATGTGATCGGCGCGGTGCTCGGAATCGTCGGCCTGGGTCTGCCCGTCTTCGCGCTTATCGAACAGTCCAGGTTCGGCTGGACGAGTCCCGTCATCATCGTTCCCGCATGTGTCGGTGTCGTCTCGTTCGTTCTCTTCATCGTGCACGAGCGGCGCACGGCGCAGCCGATGATGCCGTTGTCGCTGTTCCGGGTGCGCAATTTCTCGGTGGGCAACGTCTCGACGTTCCTCGTGTACGGCGCGCTCTCGCTGGGAACCTTCCTCCTCGCCGTGTTCCTGCAGCAGGTGGCCGGTTACACCGCCACCCTGGCAGGCCTGAGCATGCTCCCCACCACGATCATCAGCATCGCCCTCTCGACACAGGTCGGCCGGCTCGCCGGAAAGTACGGATCGCGGTTCTTCATGTTGGTCGGGCCGATCGTCGCGGGTGCCGGGTTCTTCCTGCTCCTGCGCCTCTCGAGCACGGCCGACTACTGGAGCGAGGTCTTTCCCGGGATCGTCGTGTTCGGACTGGGCATGACCATCACGGTCGCGCCACTGACCTCCGCCATCCTCGGTTCCATCGAGCCGGCCCGTGCGGGCATCGCCTCGGCCGTGAACAATGCGGTCTCCCGGGTCGCGGGCCTCATCTCGGTCGCGGCCGCCGGGCTCATCGTGGGAGCGAATCTCGATGTCGACGGATTCCACCGCGCCGCGATCGTCACCGGTGTGCTCCTCGTCCTCGGCGGCATCGTCTCAGGAATCGGTATCGTGAATCCCCGCCGCTCGGATGCGCCCGAGAAGGCGCCGACAGCGGCATGACGTCACCAGACGTGCGGCTGGCCTATCTCGGCGACGAGGTCTACGCGCTGCTGCAGGCCGGCGACCTCGCCGCGGCGTCGCTGCGGGCGGGCGTCGAGCTGCCTCGGCAGTTCACCACCACCGAATCGTGGCTCTGGCCCGTCTTCCGGGCAAAGCTCGCCGCAGACCCGCTGGCGGAGCCTCTTCTCGTCAGGGCGATCGTCGACCGGCAGACAGGCGTCGTCGTCGGCCACGCCGGGTTCCATGCATCTCCGGATGCCCGGGGCATGGTCGAGATCGGATACACCGTTCTCGAGAACCACCGCAGGCAGGGATACGCCACGGCGACGGTCGCCGTGCTGCTTCGTGAGGCGGCCTCGCGGGGAGCCCGCAGCGTGCGGGCAAGTGTCAGCCCGCAGAACGAGGCCTCACTCGCCGTCGTTCGGCGCCTCGACTTCGTTCAGGTCCGGCAGCAGATCGATGAGGAGGACGGGCTGGAGCTCGTCTTCGAGCGGGCCCCCGCCGGCGCGGTCGACGAGGCCCCTCCCAGCCGCTGAACAGGAACGCCCACGCTCGATGGTCCAGACTGGGCCACAGTCATCCGTCGCGCGCCGTGGCGCGCGATCTCGTCATCCCCGTCACCCTGTGAGGCCCGCTCGTGCGCAAATTTCCCGTCATCCTCGCCGTCTCGGCCCTCGCCCTGACCCTTGCTGGATGCTCCGGTTCGCCGTCGCCCAGCTCCACGCCGGGCGCGGGCGCGACGAGCGCGCCGCAGGCCGAGGCGGGTTCGTGCACCGACACTCCGAGCGGCGACGCCTCCGATTCGATCTCCGTCACGGGCGACGCGGGAGCGAAGGCGGAAGCGACGTTCGATTCGCCCGTCGACCTCGACACCACCCAGCGCACCGTGCTCTCCGAGGGCGACGGCTCCAAGGCCAACGTCGGCGATCTGGGCATCCTCAACTTCACCCTCTTCAACGGAACGTCGGGCGACGAGGTCTTCTCCACCTACGACGAGGGTTCGGCGGCGCTCAGCATGGTCGTCGACGCGACCCAGTTCCTTCCCGGGCTGGTGAAGGGCGTCGAGTGCCTCAACGGCGGCTCGCGCATCGCCGTGGCCGTTCCGGCCTCGGAGGGCTTCGGCGAGGCGGGCAACTCCTCGCTGGGCATCGCCGCCACCGACCCGCTCGTCTTCGTGGTCGACTTCGGCCAGGTCGTCGCGGTCACCGACCCCGACCAGCTCAAGGCGAACGGTGCCGTGCAGCCGGTCGTCGACGGTGTGCCGACCGTCGTCGATGCCGAGGACGGCACCCCGACGGTGACCATTCCCGACGCCGCGCCGCCGGCCGACCTCACCGTCACCGTGCTGAAGAAGGGCGACGGCAAGGTCGTCGAGTCGGGCCAGCCGTCGATCGTCCAGTACCAGGGCAGCATCTGGGGCAGCAAGACGGTGTTCGACCAGAGCTGGGGGAAGACGCCGTTCGCGGTTCAGCCCGGCAGCACAGTGCAGGGCTTCGAAGCGGCGATCACCGGCCAGACCGTGGGATCCCAGGTCATCGTCTCCATCCCGCCGGCGCAGGGCTACGGAGACCAGGGACAGGCGCAGGCGGGCATCTCCGGCACCGACACCCTGGTGTTCGTCATCGACATCCTCGCCGCGTAGCACCGCGCGCCCTCAGGGCCGTTCGCACCCAGGTGCGAGGATAGCGATGTGAAACGCGTAGTCATCCTTGGTTCAACCGGCTCGATCGGCGTTCAGGCGCTCGACGTCGTTCGCTCGAATCCCGAGAGATTCGAGGTGGTCGGGCTCGGGGCCGGACGCAATAGAGAACTCCTCGACGAGCAGGCCGCGGAGTTCGGAGTCGCCGACACCGCCCTGGGCGCCGACGAGGCCTCGCACCTCGTGCGAGACGTCGATGCCGACGTCGTCCTCAACGGAATCACGGGCTCTGTCGGGCTCGGGCCCAGCGTCGCGGCACTGAAAGCCGGACGCGTTCTCGCCTTGGCCAACAAGGAGAGCCTCATCGTGGGCGGCGACCTGCTGAAGGATCTCGCCCGCCCGGGCCAGATCGTTCCTGTCGACTCCGAGCACTCCGCGATCGCCCAGGCATTGCGCGCAGGGTCTCCGGAAGAGGTCGAGCGACTGGTGCTCACCGCGTCGGGCGGGCCGTTCCGCGGGCGGAGCCGGGCGTCGCTCGTCGACGTGACCCCCCGCGAGGCCCTCGCGCATCCGACCTGGGACATGGGGCTGGTCATCACGACCAACTCGGCCACGCTGGTGAACAAGGGCCTCGAGGTCATCGAGGCGCACCTGCTGTTCGACGTCGCCTACGGACGGATCGACGTCACCGTCCACCCCCAGTCGATCATCCACTCGATGGTCGAGTTCATCGACGGCTCCACCATCGCGCAGGCATCGCCGCCCGACATGAAGCTGCCCATCTCTCTCGGTCTCGACTGGCCCAACCGGGTGCGCGGCGTCGGCCGCCCCCTCGACTGGACGTCGGCGCAGACCTGGACATTCGAGCCGCTCGACTCCGAGGCGTTCCCCGCCGTCGAGCTCGCGAAAGAGGTCGGCAGGGCCGGGGGCAGCTACCCGGCGGTCTTCAACGCGGCGAACGAGCAGGCCGTCGCCGCGTTCCACGCCGGCCGCATCGGATTCCTCGACATCGTCGACACCATCCGCAGCGTCGTCGAGCGGCACGACGCACCGGCCGAGATCTCCCTCGACTCGCTGGCGGCGACGGAGGAGTGGGCGCGACGCACCGCCGATGAGCTCATCGCAAGCTGACTGACGGCGGGAACACGGCCGGCGTCCAGCGAAACGCCAGCAGTCGAACGACACCGCGCTGTAACGTGTGCACGTGGAAACGGTCCTGCAGTTCATCATCGGCGTGCTCGTCATCGTCCTGGGCCTCGCCGTCTCCATCGGCCTGCACGAGGTCGGACACCTCGTTCCGGCGAAGCTCTTCGGGGTCAAGGTCACGCAGTACATGATCGGCTTCGGGCCCACCCTGTGGTCCCGGCGCCGCGGCGAGACCGAGTACGGGCTGAAGGCCATCCCCATGGGCGGCTACATCTCGATGATCGGCATGTTCCCGCCCGCGAAGACGGGCGGCGCCGTACGCAATGCCAGTACCGGATTCTTCAACACCCTCGTGCAGGACGCACGCGAGGTGAGCGCAGAGACGATCGGCGACGACGACGACCGGTCGTTCTATCGACTCCCCGTATGGAAGCGCATCATCATCATGGCCGGCGGCCCCGCCATGAACTTCGTCATCGCCATCGTGGTCTTCGCGATCGTGCTCTGCGGTTTCGGCCTGTCGACCACCACCATCGGGTCGATCAGCCAGTGCGTGCTTCCCGCCACCAGTGAGCGGCAGACGTGCGAGGCATCCGACACCCCGGGCCCGGGCGTCACCGCCGGCTTCCAGGAGGGTGACATCATCACCGCCATCGACGGCGTTCCGGTGGCCGACTGGAACGAGTCGACCGCCATCATCCAGAAGTCGCCGAACAAGTCCCTCTCCGTCGAGGTGCAGCGCGGTGGAGGGCAGACGACCCTGACCGTCGTTCCCCTGCTCGCAGAGCGCTACGTGCAGAACGCCGACGGCGAGCAGAAGCTCGACGCAGACGGCCAGCCCGTCACGCAGGAGGTCGGCTTCGTGGGCATCGGTCCGAAGCAGGAGCTCGTGCCGCAGAGCCCCGCCGCCGTGCTGCCCTTCGTGGGTGAGAACATCGCCAATGTCGTGAACCTCATCCTCCACCTGCCGCAGAGACTCGTCGACGTGGCCAACGCCGCATTCGGGCCGGGGGAGCGCGATCCGAACGGCCCCATCAGCGTGGTCGGCGTCGGGCGTGCGGCGGGAGAGATCGCGAGCATCGAGCAGGTGCCCCTGGGTTCCAAGGTGGCAAGCCTCCTCGGCTTGGTGGGCTCCCTCAACGTCGCGCTCGGAGTGATCAACCTTGTTCCCCTGATGCCGCTCGACGGCGGACACATCGCCGGCGCCCTGTGGGAGGCCATCCGACGCGGCTTCGCGAAACTGTTCAAGCGCAGGGATCCCGGCCCCGTCGACACGGCTCGGCTGATGCCGCTCACCTTCGGTGTGGTCATCGTGCTGGGCGCGATGAGCGCGCTGCTCATCTACGCAGACATCGTCAAACCGATCAATCTCTTCGGCTGAGCACCGTCGTACTCCAGAAGCAGCTGTACTCCTGAGGGAGTATGGGCGGTCGCCCCGTCGGGCGGACGACGACGGGGGAGCCGCTCGCTAGCATCGAGACCATGAGACCGCAGCGACCGCCGCACGATCCGAATCCTCGGGGTCGTGACGACTGGGGCGCGCCGGCCTGGTCGCCCGGCCCCCATGGGCGATTCGGCGACGGCCGACGCCATCCGCACGGCCCGCATTCCGGATGGCGAGGCGCGTACGGCATCGGCCCACGGGGCCCGTTCGTTCCGCCGCAGGCCCGGCTCTGGCTGCCGGTCATCGTCTCTCTCGTCGTGCAGCTCGCCGTCGTCACCGCCCAGTTGTCGGCCGCGTCGCCCCCTGTTCCGCCTGCGGGTGTCGCCGTCGCGCTCCTTCTCTCGGTGCTCGGCCCTGCGGCCCTGATCGGTGCACGCCGCTTCGCCGGCCCGGCCGTGGTCGCCGTGACCGTGGTGGCGGTTGCGGATGCGCTCGTCGATCCCGCGGTCTTCTCCGCCTACGTGGCCGTCCTGTTCGCCGCGGCCCTCGCGGTCGTGCGCGGCGCCGGCGTGTGGGCCGTCGCATCCGTGACCGTGGGATGGGCCGCGAGCTTCGTGGGGGCCGGGCTCCTCGGAATAGCCTGGGAGCCGGTGCCGGTGGTGCTGCTGACGGCGGGGCTCGTCGTCTCGCTCGGATTCGGCTCGTCGATCCGCTCCAGACGGGAGCGCTTCGCGCAGCTGCGGACCCTGCAGAGTCGGCGCCGCGTCGATGCGGCACAGCAGGAGCGGGTGAGGATCGCCCGCGAGCTGCACGATGTGCTTGCGCACTCGCTGTCGTCGATCAATGTGCAGGCGGGCGTCGGGCTGCATCTCCTCGAGTCCCAGCCCGACAAGGCCGGTGAGGCCCTGGCCGCGATCAAGGCGACGAGCAAGCAGGCCCTCGATGAGGTCAGGAGCGTGCTCGGGATCCTGCGCGGCGATGCCGACGAATCCGAGGCGCCGCTCGTGCCCGAGGCCGATCTCGCGAGCCTGCCCCGGCTCGTCGAGAACATCCGGTCGGATTCCCTCTCCGTCGAGCTCGACTCCGATCTCCGCTCGGCGCCGTCTGCGGCGGCGCAGCTCGCGCTGTACCGCATCGCCCAGGAGTGCCTCACGAACATCGTGAGGCACTCCGGCGCGACGTCCGCCCGCGTCGAACTCCGGGAGGTCGGCGACGACCTGATCCTCCGGGTGAGCGACAATGGCAGGGGAGTCGCCGACGATCTCGGCGACGTGGCGGGAAAGGGCCTCTTGGGCATGCGGGAGAGGGCAGAGCTGCTCGGAGGACGCCTCGAGGCGGTCACCCTCGAGCCGCACGGCTTCGCCGTGACCGCGACCATTCCCCGGTCGACGGACCGCTCCTCTCCGATGGCCGGCACCCGATGATCAGGGTCGTGATCGCCGACGACCAGCAGCTCATCAGGGCCGGCTTCGCGGCGCTCCTCGCGAGCGAGGCCGACATCGACGTCGTCGGCGAGGCCTCGACCGGCGCCGAGGCCGTGGAACTCGTGACGCGACTGCGCCCCGACGTCGTGCTCATGGACATCCGGATGCCCGACGGCGACGGCATCTGGGCGACCCGGCAGATCGTGGCCGACCCCGAGAGTGCGGCGACCCGCATCGTGATCGTCACCACGTTCGAGCTCGACGACTACGTGGTCGACGCGATCCGCGCGGGCGCCTCGGGCTTTCTCGTGAAGGACACCGAGCCGGTCGAGCTCATCAGGGCGGTGCGGGTCGTGGCGGCGGGCGACGCGCTGCTCTCGCCCGGCGTGACGAAGCGGCTGCTGGGGCGGGTCGCCGGCGGCCTGTCGGCGGTGGTCGACACCGAGGCGCTCTCCGTACTCACCGATCGGGAGCGCGAGGTGCTGGCCCTGGTCGGGCACGGGCTCACGAACGAGGAGATCGCGGCGAGGCTGTTCCTCAGCCCTCTCACAGCGAAGACCCACGTGTCGAGGATCATGCAGAAACTCGGCGCCAGGGACCGAGTCCAGCTCGTCGTGACGGCCTATGAGACACACCTCGTTCGCACCGGCTGGAGCGGCCGATAGAGCGAGGCAGGCTCGGGCCGTTCGGGTGACGCCTACACTGGATGACGTGGCTGCTATCAATCTGGGAATGCCGAAAGTGCCTGAGACCCTCGCACCTCGGCGCAAGTCCCGTCAGATCAAAGTCGGCAAGGTTCTCGTAGGCGGTGACGCTCCCATCAGCGTCCAGTCGATGACCACCACCCCGACTCCGAACATCAACGCGACTCTCCAGCAGATCGCCGAGCTCACCGCGTCGGGATGCGACATCGTGCGCGTGGCCGTGCCGAGCCGCGACGATGCGGAGGCTCTGCCGATCATCGCGAAGAAGAGCCAGATCCCGGTCATCGCCGACATCCACTTCCAGCCCAACTACGTGTACGCCGCCATCGATGCGGGCTGCGCTGCTGTTCGGGTGAACCCCGGGAACATCCGAAAATTCGACGACCAGGTCGGCAAGATCGCCGCGGCGGCCAAGGCCGCGGGCGTCTCCATCCGCATCGGCGTCAACGCCGGGTCGCTCGAGCCCTCGCTTCTGCAGAAGTACGGAAAGGCCACGCCGGAGGCCCTCGTCGAGAGCGCCGTCTGGGAGGCCAGCCTCTTCGAGGAGCACGACTTCCACGACTTCAAGATCTCGGTCAAGCACAACGACCCGATCATCATGGTCAAGGCCTACCGCCTGCTCGCCGAGCGCGGCGACTGGCCGCTGCACCTCGGAGTCACCGAGGCGGGCCCCGAGTTCCAGGGCACCATCAAGAGCGCCACAGCGTTCGGCATCCTTCTCTCCGAGGGCATCGGAGACACCATCCGCGTGTCCCTGTCGGCACCGCCCGCGCAGGAGATCAAGGTCGGCCTGCAGATCCTGCAGTCGCTGAACCTGCGCGAGCGCAAGCTCGAGATCGTGTCGTGCCCCAGCTGCGGACGCGCTCAGGTCGACGTCTACAAGCTCGCCAACGACGTCACCGACGGTCTCGAGGGCATGACCGTGCCCCTGCGCGTCGCCGTGATGGGATGCGTCGTCAACGGACCGGGCGAGGCCCGCGACGCCGACCTGGGCGTCGCATCCGGTAACGGAAAGGGTCAGATCTTCGTCAAGGGAGAGGTCGTCAAGACCGTGCCCGAGTCCGAGATCGTG
The DNA here is from genome assembly GCF_001422695.1 of Agreia sp. Leaf244. Taxonomy (NCBI): domain Bacteria; kingdom Bacillati; phylum Actinomycetota; class Actinomycetes; order Micrococcales; family Microbacteriaceae; genus Agreia; species Agreia sp. Leaf244. The sequence goes on from NZ_LMLX01000005.1 coordinate 189,751, forward strand.
TCCACGCTGATCGCGGAGGCGAACCGGCTCGCGGCCGAGATGCCGCCGGCCGACACGTCGACAGGCAGCCCCGTCGTGACCGTCGGAGCCCGATGAGGCACGAGCCTCTCACTCCGGCCGAGATGGAGCGGGCGGGCACCGTGGTGCACGCCATCGAATCGTCGTATTCGGCCACCGTCGTCGGTCAGGTGACCTTGCGCCGCGCCCTGCTCGTCGCCCTCGTCGCCGGCGGCCACGTGCTGCTCGAGAGCGTTCCCGGGCTCGCGAAGACCACCGCGGCGACGACGCTGGCCCGGGCGATCCACGCCCAGTTCACGCGCATCCAGTGCACCCCCGACCTGCTGCCCAGCGACATCACGGGCACGCAGGTGTTCGACGCGCGCACCAGCACCTTCGAGACCCAGCTGGGCCCGGTGCACTCCAACTTCGTGCTGCTCGACGAGGTCAATCGTTCGAGCGCGAAGACGCAGAGCGCCATGCTCGAGGCGATGCAGGAGCGCCAGACCACCATCGGCGGCACCGTGCATCCCCTGCCGGAGCCGTTCCTGGTGATGGCGACGCAGAACCCGATCGAGCAGGAGGGCACCTACCAGCTGCCCGAGGCCCAGATGGACCGGTTCCTGCTCAAAGAGATCATCGACTATCCGACGATGGAGGAGGAGCTCGAGGTGCTGCGCCGCCTCGACGCCGGAGTCTTCGACGCCTCGAGCCAGCACGAGGGGTCCGTGTCGCTCGACGACGTGCTCTTCCTGCAGGACGCAGCGTCCCGTGTCTACGTCGACGACGCAATCCGCAACTACATCGTGTCGATCGTCTACGTGACGCGCAATCCGCTCAACTACATCGGCGAGGAGCTGGCGGGCTACGTCGAGTACGGGGCGAGCCCGCGGGGAACGATCGCGTTCATGCAGGCCGCCCGTGCGCTGGCCCTGCTGTCGGGCCGGGCCCACGTGGTGCCCGACGACGTCAAGGCCATCCGGCATGCCGTGCTGCGGCACCGCGTCATTCTGAACTTCGAGGCCGACGCGGAGGGTGTGCGTCCCGAGGCCGTCATCGACGCGGTCTTCGCGTCCGTCCATACGCCCTGACCCGATGGACGGTCTGCTCGTGCGAATCAAGTCGCGGATGTTCATCCACGCGCACCGCAAGGCGCTGCATCTGCTCGACGGTGAATACGGCTCGCTCGTCACAGGGCGCAGCATGGACTTCGAAGATCTGCGCAGCTACGTGGCTGGCGACGAGGTGCGCGACATCGACTGGAAGGCCACAGCCAGGCACGGTTCGACCCTGGTCAGGCGCTACACGGCTCTCCGCCGTCAGACCGTGCACTTCGTGCTCGACACCGGGCGCAATATGGCGGCCAGGGCGGCAGACGGCGAGGCGAAGAGCGAGGTGGCCCTCACCATCGTGGGCGTGCTCGGCTACCTCGCCGTGAGGCACGGCGACGAGGTCTCGCTGCTGTCCGGAGACTCCGAGCGCACGATCCGGCTTCCCGCCCGATCGAGCGAGAACCACCTCGAGCGGGTGCTGCGGGCGATCGACGCGGCGCACGGCCTCGACGCCCCGCCGAGCGACATCGATCGTGCGCTGGGGCTCGTCGCGCGCACGGTTCGTCGGCGGGCGATCGTCGTCGTGATCACCGACGACACCGTGCTCGGGCCGGAGCAGACCAGGGTCGTGCGGCGGCTGCGCGCCCAGCACGAACTGGTCTGGGTCACCGTCGGCGACATCGACCCTCTGAGATACGCGGGCGCCGCAGCCGTCGACGACGGCTGGAGAATCCCCGAGGCCCTTCGCGCTGATCGGCGGCTCACCGCCGAGCTCACCCGCTCGATAGACGACGAGATCCGTGCACGGCAGGCGATGTTCGACGATCTCGGCGTCTCGCACCGCCGCATCGGCCGGGTCGACGACGTCGTCCCGTCTCTTCTGCATCTGTTGAAGGCGCGGTCCCGTGCCTGATACCGAACTCATTCCCCCCATCGGCTACGGCGGCGGCCTTCTCGTCGTCGGCATCGTCCTGCTGGTGCTTGTCGTCGTCACGATCCTGCTCATCGCCCTGCTGCGCCGTCGTCGGCCCGCGACGTCGCCCGCTCCGATGCGGCCGGGCGGTCTCGCCGGAATCAAGGCGGATCACCACGCGAGAATCAGCGCCATCGAGGCGGAGTTCGCGGCGGGCACCCTGTCGGCTCGGCGTGCCCACCACCGGCTCAGTGCCGTGGTGCGTGACTTCGGACGGGCCGTCAGCGGCATCGACGCCCCGGTGATGACGCTCACCGAACTGCAGTCCGTGTCGCTGCCGACGGTCACCACGGCGGTCGCCGAGTACTACCCGGCGGCATTCGAGCCGGAGGACCGCACCGACATCTCCTCCTCCGTCGTGCGGGCGAGGCAGGTGATCGAATCGTGGGCCTAGCCAATGCCTGGATCCTCATCGGGCTCATCCCCGTTGTCGTGGCGGTCGTCGTCGCGTCGCGACTGGCGCGTCGTCGGCGACCATCGGATGCCGCCGTTCCGGTCGCGCACACGGGTCGCCTGACCCGGCTCCCGGGCTTCATCGCGGCCGTGTCGAGGATGCGTGCCCTCACGATCACGGCGATCGTGCTGGTCTCCCTCCTGGGCGCGACGGCGGCGGTGCTCGCGGCCCGACCCATCGTGACCTCGACGGAGAAGCCGGCCACGTTCACCCGAGACGTGGTGCTCTGCCTCGACGTGTCGGGATCGATGACCGATGTCGACATCGATGTGCTCGCTCGGTTCACCGAGCTCTCCGAGGGTTTCGAGGGGGAGCGTCTGGCGCTCGTCATCTTCAACTCCTCTGCCGCCCAGGTGTTTCCGCTGACCGACGACTACGACTACATCGCCGAGCAGCTCGAGGCGGTGCGATCGAGCCTCGACGGCACCGGCACGTTCAGCGACGCGTTCGGCGGAACGCTCACCGGAGAGGGGGCGTCGCTCATCGGTGACGGCCTCGCCTCGTGCGTGCTCACTTTCGACAGAACCGACGAGGAGCGCTCCCGTTCGGTGGTTCTGGCGACCGACAACGATATCAACGGCATCCCCATCATGACCCTCGACGAGGCGGGTGCATTCGCGAAGTCCCGCGATGTGCGGGTGTACGGCATCGATCCGAGCGTCTCGAACCCGGGCGACTCGGAGGATTCCGCCGAGTTCCAGCGGGTCGTCGACTCGACAGACGGCGACTACTTCGTGCTCGACTCGGCCGACACGGTGCCCGCCATCGTCGACAGCATCGAGGCGACGGAGGCGGCCCTGGTCGACGACGAACCTCAACTGCTCGTGACGGATCAGCCGGTCATCTTCACGATTCTCGCCATCGTGCTTCTCGGGGCACTGCTTGTCGTCGTCTGGAGGGCCAGGCTGTGACCCTCTCTCCCGCCTTCCCATTACCCCTCGTCGTCGCCGTGTTCGTCGTTCTCCTGGGATTCGTGGTGTGGCAGCTCGTGTCGCGAGGCAACCGCAGCCGCCGACTCTCGTGGTCGCTTCGGGCCGCGATGGTCGTCCTCCTGCTGTTGGTCGCCCTGCGCCCCGGAGTCTCGGGCGGCGGCGGTGTCGAGGCGACGACCGATGTCGACGTCTTCTTCGTCGTCGACACGACGACGAGCATCGTGGCCGAGGACTACGACGGCTCCGACCCGCGACTCGACGGGGTGAGGTCCGACATCGTCGACCTCGTCGAGGCCTACCCGGGAGCGAAGTTCGCACTCCTGTCGTTCGACAGCTCGGCGATCGTGCGTGTTCCGCTCACCTCCGACGCGACCGCGATCGCGAACGCATCCGAGGTCCTTGCCCCCGAGATCACCATCTACTCGACGGGAAGCAGCATCTCGCAGGCCAACGACCTGCTCGCCTCGACCCTCGAAAGGGCCGAACAGGCGGAGCCCGACCGCTCCCGCATCGTGTACTACTTCGGCGACGGCGAGCAGACCTCGTCGGCCCCGGTGGAGAGCTTCGAGGACTCGGCGCAGTTCGTGAGCGGCGGATACGTGTTCGGTTACGGCACCGACGCCGGCGGCGCCATGCGAGAGCAGACGGGGTACTACGACGACGACAAGAGCGACGACGGGTATGTGACCGACGATTCGGGTTCGCCGGCACGATCGGTGATCGACGAGCAGAACCTGCGCGCCATCGCCGACCAGCTGGGCGTCGAGTACGCGCATCGGACTGCTCCCGGGGGTGCGCCGCGCGCCGACGCCAGCGCGTCGTCGATCCGCTCCGACTCCGATCCGTCCGGGGGCGGCGTCATCGAGCTGTACTGGATTCCCGCCGCGGCACTCGTGCTGCTGGTCGCAGCCGAGGCCGTCGTGGTGCTGCGCCGGCTTCGCGAGATCCGTGCGGCTGCGGATCGACAGGGGAGCGGGGCATGATGCGCAGACGCACCAAGGCCGGCCTGATCGCCCTGCCCGCGACGGTGATCGCCACGGTGGTGGCCGTGAAGCTGATCGGCGTTGTGCTCGTGTCGGGGCAGGTTGCCGCAGCATACGAGCGGGAGGACTACGTCTCCGCGACATCGTCGGCCCGGTGGTTGACCGTGCTCAACGTCATCGAGCCGTGGAAGGCCCACTTCGCCGTCGGCGACGGGCTCGCCGGCCAGGGCCTCGATGCGGATGCGCAGGCCGAGTTCGAGCGGGCGCTCGGCATGGCCGCTCCCGCAGACCAGTGCCCCGTGCGGGTGAACCTCTCGCTCGTGCTCGAGCGGCAGGGCGACGCGGTGATCGCGGCCGATCCGACCGAGCGAGACGAGGCATCCGCGTTCTACGACCAGGCGCTCGAGGTCATCGACGAGGCGGACGAGTCGTGCACCCGGCCGCCGGAGAACGGGGAGGACGGCACCGACGACGAGCTGTCGGACTCGGAGCAGCGGCTCACAGACAAGAAGGAGGCGCTCGAGGAGCCCTCTGACGAAGAGTCCGACACCGGCGACGACCAGCCGTCCGACGACGGAACCCCGAGCGACGCCACCGTGGAGCAGCTCGAGGAGAAGCTCCGCGACGCCGGGCAGGACCGCAGCGACCAGCAGACCGCGGAGCGCACCCCGAGCAGTCCGGACTACGTCGACAAGCCCTGGTGATCGACGTGCAGGGCGGTCTTACGCCGCGAACACAGGGAATTCCGAAGTTCACTCGCTAGTTTCGGGAATCTTGCCGACCTCCCTCCGGGGCCCGACACAGGAATCCGATTCTCATCAGCTCGTTACGCTCCTCCTCATCCATCACTCCGCGACACGGCCGCCTCGGCAACCGCTCCAGCTTCTGGACTGTCATCCGGCTCGTCGCGATCGTCGCCGTCGTCGGCGTCGTGAGCACGGTCTCCATCGCGGCCATCGCCGTGAACAGCCTCGCCTCAGAGGTGCAGGCGAATACGGTCGATCTCGGCAATGAAGACGACGTGCAGCAACTCGTCGACGTGGGAGCGATCGAGGGTGGAGTCAACGTGCTGATCGTGGGCAGCGACACCCGCATCGATCAGCTGGCCACCCCGGGCGACGACACCGACGGCGCCCGCAACGACGTCACCATGCTGATGCACATCAGCCAGGATCACCAGAACGTCAGCGTCATCAGCTTCCCGCGCGACACCATGATCGACATGCCAGAGTGCACCGACCAGGGCGACGGCGAGGTCAAGCCCGCCCAGGACTACCAGCAGCTGAACACCGCCCTCGGCAAGGGAGGGCTTCCCTGTGTGGTGTCGGCCGTCGAGCAGATCACCGGCCTCACAATCCCCTACGCGGGCGTGATCGCCTTCGACGGGGTCGCCGCCATGACGAGCGTCGTCGGGGGAGTCGACGTGTGCGTCTCCCAGGCCATCAACGATCCCTACAGCCAGCTGTCGCTCAGCGCGGGCGTGCACACGCTGTCGGGAACCGAGGCCCTGGCCTTCCTGCGCACCCGCGAAGGCGTCGGAGACGGCAGCGACCTCGCCCGCATCAGCTCGCAGCAGGTGTACCTGTCGGCGCTCGTGCGCAAGCTGCTCTCGAGCGACACGCTCACCAACCCGGTCACGCTCTACGGCATCGCGCGTTCTGCACTGACGAACATGCAGTTCTCGACGCAGCTCGCCTCCGTCGACTCCATGGTCTCGATTGCGAAGGCCCTGCAGGGCGTGCAGCTCGACAAGGTCGCGTTCCTGCGGTATCCGGTCGCCGGAGATCCCGACGATCCCAACCGGGTCGTGGTGAACGAGGCCGACTCCGAGATCCTGAACCTCGCCCTGGCGAACGACACGCCGCTCGACCTCAGCCAGGTCGCGACGGCCGACTCGGCGACATCGGCCGACGGCACCGACGATGTCCCGGCCACCGATCCGGCGACGGATCCTGCGGCCGACCCGGCAGCCGATCCTGCTGCCACGGCGACACCGGATGCCGGGGGAGCCACCGTTCTGCCCGACTCCTTCACGGGTCAGACGGCGGCCGAGGTCACCTGCTCGGTGGGCAACTAGCCCCGCTGGCGGGTCTACGCCGCGTCGGTCAATAGACTGGTGGGCGTGTCAGTTCGCCTCAGCAACTATTTCCTCCGTACCCTCCGCGAAGATCCCTCCGATGCGGAGGTCGCCAGCCATCGCCTTCTCGTGCGCGGCGGCTACATCCGCAGGCAGGCGCCGGGCATCTTCGCCTGGCTGCCCATCGGCCTGCGGGTCAAGGCGCGCATCGAGAACATCATCCGCGAGGAGATGACCGCCGCCGGCGCGCACGAGGTGCATTTTCCCGCGCTGCTTCCCAAGGAGCCCTACGAGGTCACGGGTCGCTACACCGAGTACGGCGACGGCATGTTCCGACTCAACGACCGGCACGAGGCCGGCTACGTTCTGGCCCCGACGCACGAAGAGGTCTTCACTCTCCTCGTCAAAGACCTGGTGAACAGCTACAAGGATCTGCCGCTGTCGATCTACCAGATCCAGGACAAGTACCGCGACGAGGCTCGTCCGCGCGCGGGCCTGCTGCGCGGGCGCGAGTTCACCATGAAGGACGCCTACTCGTTCGACGTCACCGACGAGGGGCTCGAGGCCTCCTACCAGGCCCAGCGCGCGGCATACGAGCGCATCTTCACGAGGCTCGGCCTCGAGTACGTGATCGTGAAGGCCGACGCCGGGGCGATGGGCGGCTCGAAGAGCGAGGAGTTCCTGCACCCCACGCCCATCGGCGAGGACACCTTCGTTCGCAGCGCCGGCGGCTACGCGGCGAACGTCGAGGCGTTCACCACCACGCCTCCCGCACCCCGTTCCTACGACGGCCTCACTCCTCCCGATGTGCACGACACCCCCGACACCCCCACGATCCAGACTCTCGTCGACGTCGCGAACGCTAACCACCCCCGCCCCGACGGCCGCTCCTGGACCGCCGCAGACACGCTGAAGAACGTCGTCCTCGCCCTGCGTAACCTCGACGGCAGCCGCGAGCTCGTCGTCGTCGGTCTTCCCGGTGACCGCGAGGTCGACCTCAAGCGCGCCGAGGTGGCCTTCGCACCCGCCGAGGTCGAAGCCGCCATCGAGAAGGACTTCGTCGCGAACCCCGGCCTCGTCAAGGGCTACATCGGACCGTGGTCTGTCGACGGGCCCGTGCTGGGCACGACCGGCAGCACCGGCATCCGGTATCTGCTCGACCCCCGCGTCTCCGACGGCAGCGGCTGGATCACGGGCTCGAACCAGCATGGGCGTCACGTCTTCGGTCTCGTGGCCGGACGCGACTTCTCGTCGGACGGCACGATCGAGGTCGCCCAGGTGCTGGCCGGCGATGAGGCACCCGACGGCTCCGGACCCGTCGAGCTCGCACGCGGCATGGAGATCGGCCACGTGTTCCAGCTCGGACGCAAGTACGCGGAGGCACTCGGCCTGAAGGTTCAGGACGAGAACGGCAAGCTCGCGACCGTGACGATGGGCTCCTACGGCATCGGCGTCACGCGCATCCTGGCCATCATCGCCGAGCTCAACAACGACTCCAAGGGTCTTATCTGGCCCAAGGCCGTCGCCCCCTTCGACGTGCACGTCGTCGCCACCGGGCGCGACGCGGCCGTCTACGAGACCGCCGAGACGATCGTCGAGGCGATCGAGGCATCCGGCCTTGACGTTCTCTACGACGACCGGCCCAAGGTCTCGCCCGGGGTCAAGTTCGGCGACGCCGAACTGCTCGGCGTACCGACGATCGTGATCGTCGGCCGGGGCGCCGTCGACGGCGTCGTCGAGCTGTGGGACCGCGCATCGGGTGAGCGCACCGAGGTGGCGGTCACGGAGCTGGTCTCCCGACTCCGCTGATTCCTCCGGGCGGTACCGCGGAGTCGATCCGTCGGGTAAATTGGTCTGTTGGACCCGACGCCATCCGCGTCGGGGGACCACGAACTTAATACAGAAGAAGGAGGCCGGGTTATGGACATCGACCTCAGCGTGCTCAGGCTCTTGGAGCGCGAGCGGGAGATCCCGTTCGACGAACTGGTGGAGATCATCGAACAGGCGATCCTGACCGCCTACATCAAGCACACGACGCCGGTTCTGCCGGTCGACGCGCCGAAGGACACCCCGGCGCCCGTGGCCAAGACCGCGCGGGTGCACCTCGATCGCAAGAGCGGACACGTCAGCATCTACGTGCCCGAGGTCGACGACGAGGGCGCGGTCATCGGCGAGAGCGAAGACAGCCCGAGCGACTTCGGCCGCATCGGTGCGTTCGCCGCCAAGCAGGTCATCAACCAGCGTCTTCGCGACATCGCCGACGACGCCGTTCTCGGCGAGTTCAAGGGCCGCGAGGGCGACATCGTGGCCGGCATCATCCAGCAGGGCCCCAACCCGCGCATGATCCACGTCGACCTCGGCACCATCGAGGCCATCCTGCCTCCCGAGGAGCAGGTGCCGGGCGAGGACTACTCGCACGGCTCGCGCATCCGGGTCTACGTCACGAGCGTGTCGAAGGGCACCAAGGGCCCGTCGATCACCGTGTCGCGCACGCACCCCTCGCTGGTGCGCAAGCTCTTCGCCCTCGAGGTTCCCGAGATCGCGTCGGGCGCCGTCGAGATCGTCTCTCTCGCCAGAGAGGCGGGCCACCGCACCAAGATCGCCGTGCGTGCGACCGAGCCCGGCATCAACGCCAAGGGCGCGTGCATCGGCGAACTGGGCCAGCGGGTGCGAGCCGTCACGAGCGAGCTGGGCAACGAGAAGATCGACATCGTCGACTTCTCGACCGACTTGCCGACGTTCGTCGCGAATGCCCTGTCTCCCGCCAAGGTGTCGAGTGCGTTCGTCATCGACGAATCGTTGAAGGCCGTTCGGGCCCTGGTTCCCGACTACCAGCTCTCCCTCGCCATCGGCAAGGAGGGCCAGAACGCCAGGCTCGCCGCGAAGCTCACGGGTGCCAAGATCGACATCCAGCCCGATTCGGTGATGGACGAGGCCTGAGGCCGCGTCATCACAGGGATCGATTCGGGGGAGGTGTAGTATGGAACCCGTAAGAACGTGCGTCGGTTGCCGCGCGCGTGCCGATCGATCCTCACTTCTGAGGGTCGTCGCCCGGATTCCAGTCGTGGTCGTCGATGAGACGGCCGTTCTGCCCGGCCGGGGCGCGTGGGTGCATCCCCGCATCGAGTGCGTCGACACAGCGCGAACACGCAAGGCCTTCGGCCGGGCGTTGCGCGTCACGACGGCGCTCGACACGTCTCCTGTTCTCGAATTCCTCGAGCGGGAGACGATTCATCCATCAATCCGCAGACATTCAGTTTCTACAGAACAGGCTGAAACGTACATCGTGACCAACTAATGAGTGACAACTAATGAGCGGCTCCAAATGAGCCCCGCGCACAACTAATGGTCTGCCCCTGTTTGGGAGCGGATCCCAGACAGGAGAATTGTGGCTGCAAAACCACGCGTACACGAAGTCGCCGCCGAACTCGGCGTCGACAGCAAGATCGCCCTCGCGAAGCTGAAAGAAATGGGTCAGTTCGTCAAGGGCCCCTCGTCGAGCATCGAACCGCCCGTCGCCCGTCGCCTGAAGGAAGCCCTTCTCGCCGACGGTGCCGGTAGCGCGACGCCGACGCCCGCCCCGGCCAAGGCCGCCCCGTCGCCGGCCCGCCCCGGTGGAGCACGCACGACGGCGACGCCCGGTCCCGCTCGTCCCGCCGCTCCGGCAGCGCCGACCCCGGCCGCACCGGTCGTGGAGACCCCCGCCGCCCCCGCGCCAGCCGCCTCCCCGGCGGCTCCGGCGGCTCCGGCAGAGACTCCCGCCGCAGCTCCGACCCCCGCTCCCACGGTCGAGACCAGCCAGCCCGCGGCCCCCGTCTCCACGGGTGAGACCGCACCCGCCGGAGGTGCGCCCCGTCCGGGTGCCCCGCGTCCCGGCAACAACCCCTTCGCCAGCCAGCAGGGAATGCAGCGTCCGGGTGCCCCGCGCCCCGGCAACAACCCCTTCGCCAGCCAGCAGGGCATGGGCACCACCCCGGCACCCCGAGCGGGTACCGGCGGCGGCTCGACCGGCGCCATCCCGCGTCCGGCGGCTCCCCGTCCCGGTGCACCTCGTCCGGGCGCTCCGCGTCCCGGCGGCGCAGGCCAGGGTGCACGTCCCGGCGGATTCGGACAGCGTCCCGCAGGCGCCGGCGGCGGATTCCGTCCCGGTGGCGCGGGCGGCGCCCGTCCCGCGGGCGGCGGCTTCCAGCGTCCCGGCGGCGCTCCCGGAGCGACTCCCGGTTTCGGTGCTCCCCGTCCCGCGGGTGGTGGCGGCCGCGGTCGTGGCCCCGGTGGCGGCACGGCCGGAGCATTCGGTCGCGGCGGCGGTCGTGCCAAGGCACGTAAGTCGAAGCGCACGAAGCGGGCAGAATTCGAGCTGCGGGAAGCCCCGTCGCTCGGAGGCGTCAGCGTTCCCCGTGGTGACGGCTCGACTGTGGTGCGACTGCGCCGCGGCGCATCGATCACCGACTTCGCCGACAAGATCGACGCGAGCCCCGGAAACCTCGTGACCGTGCTGTTCCACCTCGGTGAGATGGCGACGGCCACGGAGTCCCTCGACGAGGCGACCTTCGACATCCTCGGAGAAGAGCTCGGCTACAAGATCCAGATGGTCTCCCCGGAGGACGAGGATCGCGAGCTGCTGAGCGGCTTCGACATCGACATCGACCAGGAGCTCGAAGACGAGACCGACGAGGATCTCGAGATCCGTCCGCCGGTCGTCACCGTCATGGGCCACGTCGACCACGGTAAGACCAGGCTCCTCGACGCCATCCGCAGTGCCAACGTGGTCGCCGGCGAGGCCGGTGGCATCACCCAGCACATCGGTGCCTACCAGGTCTCTGCCGAGCACGAGGGCATCGATCGCAAGATCACCTTCATCGACACCCCGGGCCACGAGGCGTTCACCGCCATGCGCGCCCGTGGTGCGCAGGTCACCGACATCGCCATCCTGGTGGTCGCGGCCGACGACGGCATCATGCCGCAGACGGTCGAGGCGCTGAACCACGCCCAGGCGGCGAACGTGCCGATCGTGGTCGCGGTGAACAAGGTCGACAAGGTCGGCGCGAACCCCGCCAAGGTGCGCCAGCAGCTCACCGAATTCGGCCTTGTCGCCGAGGAGTACGGCGGAGACGTGATGTTCGTCGACGTGTCGGCGCTCAACAACATCGGCATCAAGGAACTCCTCGACGCCGTGCTGCTGACCGCAGACGCCGGACTCGACATGCGGGCCAACCCCAACAAGGATGCCCGCGGCGTCGCCATCGAGGCGAAGCTCGACAAGGGCCGTGGTGCTGTCGCAACCGTGCTCATCCAGTCGGGAACGCTGCGCGTCGGCGACCCGATCGTCGCCGGAACCGCCTACGGCAAGGTCCGGGCCATGCACGATGAGGATGGAAACATCGTCACCGAGGCCACGCCCGCCCGCCCCGTGCAGGTGCAGGGACTCTCGACGGTGCCCCGCGCCGGCGACACCTTCCTGGTCACCGAAGACGACCGCACCGCTCGGCAGATCGCCGAGAAGCGCGAGGCCGTCGAGCGCAACGCCCTGCTCGCCAAGAGCCGCAAGCGCATCTCGCTCGAGGACTTCACCCGTGCACTCGAAGAGGGCAAGGTCGAGTCGCTCAACCTCATCATCAAGGGTGACGTCTCCGGTGCCGTCGAGGCACTCGAGGAGTCGCTGCTCAAGATCGAGGTCGACGATTCGGTGCAGCTGCGCATCATCCACCGTGGTGTGGGTGCCGTCACCGAGTCCGACGTCAACCTGGCAACGGTCGACAACGCGATCATCATCGGATTCAACGTTCGACCCGACACGAAGGCGCGCGAGCGCGCCGCTCGTGAGGGCGTCGACGTTCGTTTCTACTCGGTCATCTACTCCGCGCTCGAAGACATCGAGAACTCGCTCAAGGGCATGCTCAAGCCCGAGTTCGAAGAGGTCCAGTCGGGTGTTGCGGAGATCCGCGAGGTGTTCCGTTCCTCCAAGTTCGGAAACATCGCCGGTGTCATCGTGCGCTCGGGAACCATCACGAGGAACGCCAAGGCGCGGGTCATCCGCGACGGCGTCGTGGTCGGCGACAACCTGGCCATCGAGTCGCTGCGTCGCTTCAAGGACGACGTCACCGAGGTTCGTACGGACTTCGAGGCCGGTATCGGTCTCGGCAAGTTCAACGACATCCAGATCGGCGACGAGATCGAGACCATCGAGATGAAGGAGAAGCCGCGCGTCTAGTCCTCACGGACAAAGATTAGCGTCGGCTTCCGACAAGAGAACGGAAAGCACCATGGCTGATCCCGCCCGCGCCAGAAAAATGGCGGAGCGAATCCAGGTCATCGTGGCGAAGACGCTCGAGCGGGGGTTGAAAGACCCCCGCCTGGGCTTCGTCACCATCACTGACGTGAAGGTGACGGGAGACCTGCAGCACGCATCGGTCTTCTACACGGTGTACGGCTCAGACGAGGAGCGCGCAGACAGTGCGGCCGCTCTGAAGTCGGCCACGGGCATGCTGCGGAGCGAGGTGGGCAAGAACATCACCGCCCGCCTCACCCCGAGTCTGGAGTTCATTCCGGATGGCATCCCCGAGAACGCCCAGCTGATCGACGGCCTGCTGGCCGAGGCGCAACAGCGTGATGCTGAAACGCTCCGGCTCGCCCGCGAGGCGAAATTCGCCGGCGACGCAGACCCGTATGTGAAGCCCCGACAGCTCGACGACGATGACGACGAGTTCGACGGCGACGACGAAGACGATGAGCCGGTGACGGCTCCCCGTCACTAGCTCAGCAGTTCACGGAACACGGCGGCGACTTCCTCGACTTCGAGGAAGTCGCCGCTTTTCTCTACCCGGTGCACCAGCTCGGTCAGCGTCTCGTTGAGCGGAGCCGACATTCCTGCGGCGTGCGCGGCGCGCACCACGGCGCCATTGAGGAAGTCGATCTCGGTCGGTTGCCCGCGGCGGATGCTCTGGAGAGTCGATCCGGGATTGGGCGCGTCGCCCATGCGCCTCGCCATCACGCGCCCAAGAGTACGCGCGATCGGGATCGGCGCAATCGAGAACGCGCGCAGCAGGGGCTGGCTGAGACCCTGAAGTGAAGCGAAGCGCACGTGCGACGCGAGTCCGATGCGCACCGCCTCCCGCATGCTCGCGGCCACGATCGCGCCGAGAACCGGATGCCGCAGGGTCACCTGGGCGGAGAGGCCCGTGATGGCGGGCATCGCGTTGACCTGGTTGACGATCAGCTTCGACCACTGCGCACCTCGGAAGTCGCGCACCAGCCGCGTCGGCATGGCAGAGCCGAGCACCGCCTCGACCTCGCGGGCGACGCCCTGTCTCGCCGGGTCGTCGACGCCGACGAACGTGGGACCGGGGGCCGTGACATCCACATGCCCGGCGCGGAGGTAGCTGGCCGCGTACAGGGCGATCGCGCCGACGACGGGAGAGCCGGGCAGCAGATCCTCGGCGATCCGCACGCCGTCGAGACCGTTCTGCACGATGACCACAGGCACTCCGGCGAGCCGGGAGGCGTTCGCCGAGATGGCGGCGGCCGCATCCTGCGCCTTCGTGCACACGAATGCCATCTCCGGTGCCTCGTCGAGCACGGCGGATGCGCGGGGGCGCGCTGTGTGATCGCCCCAGCCACCCGAGATCTGCAGGCCGGATGCCCGGATCACCTCGAGCTGGTCGCCCCGTGCGGTGATGGTGAGGTCGTGCCCGGCGCGGTCGAGGAGAGCCGCGATGGTGCCTCCGATCGCACCGGCCCCGATCACGGCGATTCGCATACGGCCAGCCTAGGCGCTGGGGTGCACCGGCCTAGCCCCACACATCAGTGACGAGGGTGTCCATCAGCTGTGGCGTCGAGACATTGGCCTGGTTCACGCGGATGAACACGCCGTCGCGCACGAGCACGGTCTGACCGACCTCGACGTTGTACTTGCTCTCCGTCTCGAACTTCTCACACGTCTCGGCGGAATCATCCTGGGTGCAGCTGAACCCCTCGGCCGGCAGCGACTGCAGGTAGGCGGCCGAAATGGCGGGATCGACCTCGCCGATCTCGACCGACAGGTTCGTGATGTCGGCCTGCGGTTCTCTCCACACGCATCGGAGCTGGGTCGCAGACAGCATCGCCTCGAGCAGAGTGGCACCGCTCGGTGCGGGGGTCGGCGAGATGGAGCCGGACGGCGTGTAGTACGGCCCATCCGGGCTTCCGACCACGGCAGGGTCGTTCAACGGCCAACTTCCGAACGTGGACGTGAAGGGCGTGGAGGCGATGAGCGAGGCGCAGTCGGTCGGGATCGCGTATGCGGCCGACTCGGGAACCGGGGGCGTGGTCTCGGGAACGGCGGGTTCGGCGCTCGACGTGGGGGTTGCTGCCGAGGGCGGGGGTGTCGTCGCCTGGCCGTTCGACGGTGCCCCCGCGCATCCGGTCAGCACCACCGCGAGAAGGGTGACCGAAACGCCAAGGAGAGTTCTCACTGTGTTACCGCTTTCGTCGATCGACCTGGTGGCCAGCATACGGCCGCTCACGACGGCAGGGCGAAGCCATCGGGTGTGCGAGCGAGAAGGCCGTCGCGGACGAGCCCGTCGATGGCCCGCTCGAGCTGCACGCCGTCGTGCCAGACCGCATCCACTGCGCCGACGGGTACGCCGTGGGCGCCGTCGCTCGCGCGAAGGAGCGCGAGGACCAGACCGCGCACCTGGCGGTCGGAGCCCTCGAATCTCTTCTGCACCCTCTTCTTCGGCCCACCCGTCTCGGGGAAACCTGCTTGAAGCCACGCGCAGGAGGAGCGTACGGGGCAGATGTCGCAGTCCGGTCGGCGCGCCGTGCACACCACGGCGCCGAGCTCCATGATGGCCGCGTTGAATCGACGGGCGTCGTGCTCGTCGTGGGGCAGCAGGCGCTCCATGGCCTCGAGATCGCGCCGCGCGCTCGGCGGGCCCGCATTGTCGCGTCCTTCGATCGAGCGGGCGATGACGCGGCGGGTATTCGTGTCGACGACCGGATGCCTGTCGCCGTACGCGAAGACGGCCACGGCTCTCGATGTGTAATCGCCGATGCCCGGAAGCGCCCGCAGTGCCGCGACGTCGGACGGAACCACGCCGCCGTGCGTCTCGGTGATCGCGACGGCGCAGGCGTGCAGCCACAGGGCGCGCCGCGGGTATCCGAGCGACTGCCAGGCGCGCACGGCCTCACCGGGGGAGTCGGCGGCGAGGGCCGCGGGTGTCGGCCAGCGCTCGAGCCACTCGGCCAGGCGCGGAACGACCCTTGTCACGGGTGTCTGCTGCAGCATGAATTCACTGACCAGGATGCCCCAGGCCCCGAAGTCGGGAGCGCGCCACGGAAGATCGCGGGCAGATGCGTCGAACCACTCGATAAGCGCTCGCGCATAATCACTCGTCGTGCACTCCGCCTCGGTTGTGGCGTCGGGACAGGCGTTCGGGGTCACCGTGACAGCCTAGTTCGGTAGAATCGCGGCGTGTCCACAGACTCCGCAGACTCCGCAGACTCCGCAGCGCTCCGCAGTTTCTTCGACGCCCAGGCCTCGGAGATCGCCCACAACTACGGGCGGGGCCGAGCCGTCGTCGCCGTCGACGGGGCTGTCGGTTCGACGGAGTTCGGTCGCGAACTGGTGGCCGCCCTGGTGCGGGCGGGGCACGCATCCGTGTTCGCGTCGATCGACGATTTCGTGACACCGCGAACCGATCTGGTCGGGGCCCGTCAGACCGCGTCCGAGTACTACGAGCAGCGTTACGACTACGCGACCTTCAGGCGGGTCCTCATCGACCCCTTCCGGCTGGGCGGCAGCACCGGCTTCGTCGTGGCAGCCTTCGACGAGGCGGCATCCCGCAGCATCGAGCCGGTCTGGCGAACGGCGCCGCCCGACGCGATCCTCGTCGTCGCCGGTCCGTTCCTCGCGCGGCGGGAGATGCGGGGCACGTTCAACTACACGATCTATCTCGAGACGCCGCAGCGATCGCGCGATGTCGTTCTCGACGAGGCGCTCGACCACTACGCCGGCGTGGCCGAGCCCCGCTTCACGGCCACGGCCATCGTCGACACCACGAACCCCGACCTCCCGCGTCGGGTCTTCGCCGACAGCTGCTGAGCGGTGGGCCCCGACGCTGCGTCTAGGCTTGTCGAGTGCCAGATCCGTTCACCCGCCCCCGAGCCGAGCCGTCTACCCGCAGCGGCATCCTGCTCGTCGACAAGCCGGGCGGCATGACGAGCCACGACGTGGTCTCCGCCACCCGCCGTCTGGCGGGCACCCGCAAGGTCGGGCACGCCGGCACCCTGGATCCGATGGCAACGGGACTTCTCGTGCTGGGCGTCAACAGCTCGACGCGTCTTCTGACGTTCGTCGTGGGCCTCGACAAGGAGTACCTGGCCACTATCCGGCTCGGCGAGGCGACGACGACCGACGACGCGGAGGGCGAGGTGATCTCGACCGCCGCGGACGGAATTGTGGCCGCGCTGGATGACGACGTGATCGACATGCAGATCGGCCGGCTCACGGGCGACATCGTGCAGGTTCCCAGTACGGTGAGCGCCATCAAGGTCGACGGCAAGCGCGCCTACGCTCTCGTTCGCGAGGGCGTCGACGTGCAATTGAAGGCGCGTCCCGTGACGGTCAGCGAATTCGAGGTGCTCTCGCGGACATCCGCGACGAGCGCGTCCGGCGCCCCTGTGGTCGACCTCGAGGTGCGCGTCGTCTGCTCCTCGGGAACCTACATCCGTGCCCTCGCGAGGGACCTCGGCACATCCCTCGACTCGGGCGGGCACCTGGTCGCGCTGCGCCGCACTCGCATCGGCCCGTTCTCCGTGGAGGCGGCGGCCCACCTCGATACCGTAGTCGTTGCCGACGCGCTGCACTCGCCGTCTCAGGCCGCGTCGGAGCTCTTTCCGACGCTGCGGCTGAGCGAGGAGCAGACGATCGACCTCGGGCACGGCAAGAGGCTTGCGTTGAGCGATGTTCCGGATGCGTCGGGCCCGGTCGCCGCGATCGCGCCCGACGGCAGATTGGTGGGCCTGGTGGCGGTGTCGCACGGCACCGCGAAGATCCTCGCCAATTTTCCCTCGGACGAGCCCCAGACCAAGCCGGTCGACGCATGATCGAGTGGTTCACCACGGTGCAGGTCGCCGTCGCCGTCCTCGCCGGTGTGCTGTGTCTTGTGCTGGGCTTCGCCAAACGCGCGCCCAACGACATCACCCTCGGGGCGACGGCCCTCGTCGAACTCCTGCTCGTGGTGCAGCTCGTGGTGGCGATCGTGGCTCCGGCCGTGGGCAACCCGCCGAGCGGGGATCTGCTCGAGTTCTACACCTATCTGGTCTCGGCGCTGCTGCTGCCGATCGCCGGCGGCTTCTGGGCGCTCGTCGAGCGCAGCCGGTGGAGCACGGTGGTGCTGGGCGTCGTCTGCCTCGCCATCGCCGTGATGGTCTACCGCATGAACGTCATCTGGTTCGTGCAGCTCGCGTGATCGGCGTATTGGGCCCATCGGACGCATCAGACGCGTCGGGCAGGGCCGCGGCACCGGTAAACTGAATCGGCCATGGCACAGGACAAGACAATCGCACAACGCACAGGCCGCTCCTCGGGAGTCGGACGAGTGCTCATCGTGGTCTACGGCATCCTCGCCCTCGGAGCAACGGGCAGATCGTTCGTGCAGATCGCCGGCCTCGTCCGCGACTCCGAGCCTGTGTCGCTCGCCTATTGGCTCTCGGCTCTCGCGAGCGTCGTCTACATCGTGGCGACGGTCGCCCTCATCGCGCCGGGCCGCGCGTGGTATCGGGTCGCATGGACGACGATCACCTTCGAGCTCGTCGGCGTGCTGGTGGTGGGAACGCTGAGCCTCACCCACCCCGAGTACTTCGCCCGGCCGTCGGTGTGGTCCTGGTTCGGCAACGGCTACCTCTTCATTCCCCTGCTGCTGCCGGTGCTCGGCATGCTCTGGCTGAGGGCGCACCGGCCGTCCCGTGAGCCGGAGGGCACCGCGTCGTGAAGATCTTCACCGACCTCGAGTCCGTGTCGATAGACCGGGAGCGCTCAGCCGTCACGATAGGCAAGTTCGACGGGGTGCACGCCGGCCATCGGGCCGTCATCCGGCAGCTCCTCGACGTGGCGGCACGCAACGACCTCAGCAGTGTCGTCGTGACCTTCGACCGCCACCCGCTCGAGCTGCTGGCGCCGGGCAGTTGCCCCGCGACTCTCGTGGGCACGGAGCGCAAGCTCGAACTGCTGTCGTCGACGGGAGTCGAAGCGGCACTGGTCGTGGCGTTCGACAGGCCGTTCGCCGACCAGACACCCGAGGAGTTCGTCTCCCGCATCCTCGTCGACGCCCTGCACGCCAAGGTCGTGCTCGTGGGCAGGGACTTCCGCTTCGGCGTGCGCGGCACGGGCGACGTCGACGCCCTCCGACGCCTCGGCGAGGCCAACGACTTCACCGTCGAACTGATCGAGGACGTGCGGCTGGAGGACGACCGCCGCGTGTCGTCCACCTGGATCAGGGAGCTGCTGCGCGACGGCGATGTCGAGGGTGCCGCCGGCCTGCTCGAGCACACTCCCACGGTGCGGGGGGTCGTTGTGCACGGTGCCGCCCGTGGGCGCGAACTGGGATTCCCCACGGCCAACCTGTCGCCCGAGTCGCAGGGGCTGATCCCGGCCGACGGCGTCTACGCCGGATGGCTGACCGACCAGGGTGTGCGCTACAGGGCGGCGATCTCGGTGGGAAACAACCCCACCTTCACCGGCGTTCCGCAGAAGCAGGTCGAGGCCTTCGTCCTCGACCAGGACATCGACCTCTACGACCACGTCGTCGACGTCGAGTTCACCCATCGCATCCGGGGCATGGTCAAGTACACCGGCGTCGGGCCGCTCATCGCGCAGATGAACGACGACGTGCAGCAGGTCAGGCGCCTTCTGGCCTGACCTGTCGACAGGTCGAGGCCGTTGCAGTGGGGCGGGGTGCGGTCAGACCGAGCGGTACACGAGGGCCGCGGCGCCGATCAGTGGACCGTCGGTGTCGAGGCCGGTGGGAAGCACCTCGACGCGGCGTGCGTAGTCGAAGCGCGAGTAGCGGTCGATGGCCGTGCGGATGATGTCGAACAGGTCGGGGGAGACGCGCGCGAAACCGCCGCCGATCACCACGACCTCGAGGTCGAGCAGGGTCGAGACGGATGCGATCGCCCGCCCGATGGCCGTTCCGCTGCGGGTCACGGCCGCCACGGCGATGCGATCCTTCGCCGCGTAGGCGCGGGCGAGGTCCTCACCGGTCTCGCCCTCGAATCCACGGGCCTGCGCCCACGCGACCGTGTGCGGACCGGCGGCGATCTCCTCGAGCGTGCACGGGGCATCCACGTCGGTGAAACCGGGAACCTCGAGCTGCCCGATGTGGCCCGCGTTGCCGGAGAACCCGGCGACGACGGAGCCGCCGGAGATGACGCCGCCGCCGACACCGGTCGACACGATCATGCCCATCATGTTGTCGCGGCCACGGCCGGCGCCCACCCAGTTCTCGGCCAGGGTGATGCAGAGGCCGTCGAGGCGGAGCACGGCCGGGGCCGAGTGCCCGAACTCGCGGGCGACCGCGGCGACGGTGTCGCGCAGCGGAAAGTCGCGCCACACCTGGAGGTTGACGGGGGAGACGAGCCCCTTCTCGCGATCGATAGGCCCTGCGGCGCCGATTCCGATGCCGCGGATGGTGAGCCCTTCATCCAGGGCCTGGAGCGAGGACCTGCACACGGAGGAGACGGCCTCTGCGAGTTCATCGGCGGAACGGTCGCGGCCCGTCGGATGCCTGAAGCGGCTGCCCTCGAGAAGAGTTCCGTTCTCGTCGACCAGCGCCGACTCGACCTTGGTCCCGCCGAAGTCGACGGCGAGCACGACGCCCGTGGAACGCTCCGTCGGCTCGGAGATCGACGCGGTCGGATTCAGGCTCTCTGCTGGCACCGAACCAGCCTAGGGCACCTCGCCCGCCATGCGGTGAAAGCCCGACACGGGTGCTGTCGGAAGGGCCGGATATCGTGAGGGCATGGTGTTCGACGCGTCCGCAGCCGCCCCCAGGCCCCGCCGTGTCGTCGATCAGTCGGTCGTGCTCCCGTTCGCTCCGTCGATCGTCTGGCACTGCTTCGTCGACCCCGTGCTCGCCGACGGCTGGCTCGCGCATCTCCTGATCGACGAGCGCGTGGGCGGCGGGTATTCCGTCGTGTGGCCGACGGACGAACCGCACGAGGCCGACTGGTTCGGAACGATCGAGGAGATCGTTCCCGACGGTCGACTGCTCGTGAGCTTCGCACCCCACACGCTCCTCGAGTTCACGGTCACTGCGCACGACGGTGCTCCCGACGCGGCGGGCGACTCCTCGAGCGTGGTGCAAGTGAGGCACGAGTCCTTTCTCACCGCAGACGAGCAGCGCACGGTGCGCGCATTCTGGCGGGCCAGGCTCGTCGATCTGGGGCAGCTGCTGCGGGGCAGACCCGTCGAGTGGAACAGGAGCCCCGGCGGCTGAGTGTCATTGGCTGAGTGTCAATGCCTCGCCTGTGCGCGCCGGCGGGTCGTACCGTGAGCACATGGATTCCTCTGCTCTGCCCCTCGTCCTCGTCACCGGCGCGACGGGGTACGTCGGGGGCAGGCTCGTGCCCCGCCTCATCGACGCCGGATTCCGCGTGCGCGTCCTGGTGCGCGACCCCCTCAAGCTCACCGACGTTCCCTGGGCCTCAGACGTCGAGATCGCCACGGGCGATCTCGACGATGCGTCGACCCTGCCGGCGGCCACCGAAGGCGTCGAGGTTCTCTACTACCTCGTGCACTCCATGGGCAGGCCCGGACACTTCCGGGAGCAGGAGGAACGGGCAGCCCTGAACACCGCCCGCGCGGCGAAGGCCTCCGGTGTGAAGCGCATCGTCTATCTCGGCGGTCTGCACCCCGTGGAGGGCCGCCTGTCGGAGCATCTGGAGAGCCGCAAGCGCGTCGGCGAGATCCTGCTCGCCTCGGGCGTGCCCACGATCGCGCTGCAGGCCGGGGTCATCATCGGCTCCGGGTCGACGTCGTTCGAGATGGTGCGCCATCTGACCGACGTGCTTCCCTACATGCCGGCCCCGCGCTGGGTGCGCAACCGTATCCAGCCCATCGCCGTGCGCGACGTGCTCTACTACCTCGTCCACGCTGCCTCCGTGCCATCCGAGGTCAACAGGGCGTTCGACATCGGCGGGCCGGATGTGCTGCGGTACGGCCAGATGATGAACGGATACGCCCTCGAGGCGGGCCTGAAGCAACGGCCGATCGCCGCGCTGCCGGTGATGACCCCGTGGCTCGCGTCGCAGTGGGTCAACCTCGTCACGCCGATTCCTCGTGCTCTCGCCGTGCCCATCATCGCCTCGCTGCAGTTCGACTGCGTGGCGCACGACGAAGACATCCGGCAGCTGATCCCCGATCCCGAGGGGGGACTCACCTCGTACCGCCGTGCCGTTCGTCTCGCGCTGGGCAAGATGAAGGCGGGCGAGGTCGAGACGAGCTGGCAGAACGCCGTCGTGCGGGGCGCGGCGAGCGACCCGCTGCCCTCGGACCCGGAGTGGGCCGGCCACACCGTCTATCTCGATGTCAAGCAGCGGAGGAGCGGCGCAAGCGCATCCGAGCTCTGGAAGGTCATCGAGGGCATCGGGGGCGACAACGGGTGGTATTCGTTCCCCCTCGCGTGGGCCGCCCGGGGCTGGATGGACAAGCTGGTCGGCGGCGTCGGTCTGCGCCGCGGACGTCGCAGTGCCACGGAGCTGCACAGCGGAGACGCGCTCGATTTCTGGAGGGTGGAGGCGATCGAGCGGGGGTCGCTCTTGCGGCTTCGAGCGGAGATGAAGGTTCCCGGTCTCGCCTGGCTCGAGATGCGCGCCACCGCCGCGGACGACGGGCGTGGGTCCGTCTATGACCAGCGCGCCGTGTTCTTTCCCCGCGGTCTGGGAGGTCGTCTGTACTGGTTCGCCATCCTCCCGTTCCACGGCGTGATCTTCAACGGCATGGCGAATCGCATCACGGCGACGGCGGAGAAGGCGACCCGTGATCGGGGCGCTGAAGTGTCGTCTCCGCCGGAGGTGGTTCCCACCCCCTGAAAGGGGTGCCGCGTATCATGTCTGAAGAGCACTTACGGAGGCACGATGACTGACAAGCCTGTGACCGCATTCGTCGGAGACAGCATTACCGCAGCAGGAGCCTGGCAGGAGTGGTTCGCCGATGTCGATGCCCGCAACTTCGGAGTCGACGGTGAGACGACCGACGGGCTTCTCGAGAGACTCGATGCAGTGATCGAGAGCGACCCGCAGACGGTCGTGCTCCTTATCGGCACGAACGACCTGGCGGAGCGTCGCGGCATCGAGCGCATCGTCCGCAACATCGAGAGCGCCCTCGTGCGCCTGCACCAGGAGCTGCCGGACGCACGCATCCTGCTGCAGTCCGTCCTTCCCCGTGGGCGCGAGTACGCAGAGAACATCAGAGAGATCAACCGTCACATCTGGCAGTTCGCTGCAACCCAGAGGGTGCACTATCTCGATCTGTGGCCGGCGATGGCCGATGCCGACGGCGAATTGAAGGCCGACTACACCGATGACCGGCTGCATCTCAACGAGGCCGGATACGACGTCTGGCTGTCGGAGCTCCGCCCCGCGTTCGAGAGGGTGAACGACCTCCCTCCCATGTCTCGTCCGATCAGGCTGCCCGACCTCTCCGCGAAGTGACGCGCGCCCGAATACCGGAGCAGATGCAATGACCGTGGATCGTCGCACCTTTCTGCTGGGCGCGGCGACGGGAGCCGCCGTGCTCGCCCTGACGGCCTGCGTCGGTCCGCCCAAGCCCATCCCCACGACGGCAGCGGGCACGCCGACGCCCACGCCGGGCGCCGTTCCCCGTCCGAACGGATTCATCCGCTCCAACTGGGCGGCAGACCCGTTCTCGCTCGGCAGCACAAGCTACCTGCCCACGGGGTCGGCTCCCGACGCCCGCGAGGTGCTCGGTGAAAGCGTGTCCGACAGGATCTTCTTCGCCGGCGAGGCCACCAGCACGGAGTTCCCCGGCACCCTGAACGGTGCCCAGAGTTCCGGCGCGCGGGCCGCCGCCGACGTGCTCCAGGCGGCATCCGACGGCGAGCGCATCGGCATCATCGGCGCTGGCCTCGCGGGCGCTGCGGCCGCCAAGGCTCTCGTCGCTGCGGGCTACGAGGTTCTGGTGTTCGAGGGCCGCGACCGGGTGGGCGGCAGGGTGGATGCGCATGGGCCCGGAGACTGGCCGGTGGTCGTCGACCTCGGCCCGTCATTCGTGCGTGGCGTCGACTCCTCCACCCTCACCGACTCGCTCGCCGAGCTCGACGTGGTGACCGTTGCCGTCGACGCGACGTCGCGCGTGCAGCTGACCGTGGCATCCGATGCCGTGCCCGACAATGCCGTGGGACCGGATGCGCTGGCCGCTGCCGTGACCTGGGGCGCGATGCAGAGCAGAGACCCGAGCCTCACCGCATCGCTCGCCGGCTCGGGCGGTGCGTCGGTCGACGGCACCGCCGATGAGATCGGCGTCAGCCCCGCGTCCCGCGTGGCGGAGTACGTCGACCGCACGGTCGTCACCGTGCTCGGCGCAGACGCGGCACAGCTGTCGACCTGGTACGGGCTCGACGATGTGGCGCAGGGTGAGGGCGGCGACGCCTTCGTCGTGGGCTCGGCGCTCCCTCTTGTGACAGAGCTGCTCGACGGAGCAGACGTGGCCCTGTCGACGCCGGTTCGCGAGGTGTCGGTCGACGACGACGCGGTTCGCCTGAAGATGGCCACCGGCGAATCGCTCCGCGTCGACCGGGTGATCGTCACGGTGCCGCTCGGCGTGCTGCAGTCGGACTCCATCACCTTCGACCCCCCGCTTCCGTTCGCTCACAGATCCGCGATCGCGTCCCTCGGATCGGGAGCCGTCGAGAAGGTCTGGCTGCGCTACGACACCCCGTTCTGGACCGAGGAGGCCGCCTTCTGGAGCCTCGTGGTCGACTCGCCCCCGTTCAGTGCCGACGAGGCGTCCTCTCCCGCCGCCACGCCGACGCCGTCGCCGGATGCCGCGGATTCGATCCTGATCCGGCAGTGGATCAACCTCATGCCCCTGACGGGCGACGCCGTGCTGATCGGTCTCATCGGGGGCAGTGACGCGGTCGCCCTGTCGGAGTTGGGCGACGACGACGTTCGAGAGATCGCCCTGGCGAGCCTTCAGCCCTTCCTTCCCGCGCCCTGACGGCCTCTCCTCGAGAGTGCGATCAGACCGGCGGCAAGTCCCATGATGACGAGCAGGATGGCGCCGGAGTAGGCGGAGAATTCCAGGGGGCCCGACACCTGGCCCGGGTCGAGGAAGAAGTAGGGGTACCAGCCCACGATGGCGCCACGGACCATGGTGAAGCCTCCCCACACGAGCGGGTAGATGAGCACGAGCCAGATCTTCTTCCAGGCGATAGGAGTCCGCCCCGGGGCGAAGATCCAGTCGATGATGACGTACGACGGAATCCAGAAGTGCAGAAGCTGGCTCGACCACGGAACGACGATCCGGTAGTTGTAGTCGCCGGCCTGGCTCACGATGAGTCCGAAGACGATGCCGGAGATGATCGTGAAGGTGGCCGTCAGCATCCGGGCCGTCATGAGCCAGCCCGGGTCGACGGGTCTCCTGAACGAAAGCCACGCCCCGAGGCACATCACCACGACTCCGGCGGCGTTGCTCTGGTTGGTGAAGTAGGCGAAGTAGTTGGCTTTGGAGAAACTGCTGAACCCGAGGATGTACTGGTAGTCGCCGACGAGCGCGACTATGCCCACGATCGCCACGACGACGCGCGCCACCCCGAAGGCGGTGCGCGCTCTGCTCTGGCCGGAGGACGGCCCGGTACGACGCCGCACGCCGACTAGAGTCGCTCGATCAGGGTTCTGTAGAACCGGATTCCGGACAGGAAAGTCGCCACGTGCATCCGTTCGTCGATGGCGTGCAGGGTGGCACGCTCGTCGGAGGACATCTCGAAGGGCGTGAATCTGTAGACGAACGGGCTGATCGTGGTGAAGTGTCTGGCGTCGCTCGCCCCGAGCATGACGTAAGGCGACACGATCGCGCGGGGATAGACCGCCGAGATGGACTCGGAGATGAGCTGCCAGGCCTCACCCGAGGAGGGGGAGACGGGGGACGGTTCGCTCGGCGTGCTCGCGGCGACCACGACGAGAGGGTCGTGTATCGCTCGCCGGAAGTGGCTGAGCGTCTCGTCGACCGTGGAGTCGATGGCGATGCGGGTGTTCACCACGGCGACGGCCCTCTCGGCCAGCGCGTTGGCGGAGTCGCTCGCCCGCAGCTGCGTCACGGCTGCGGTGGTTCGCACCATGGCGTTCGTCTCGTCGCTGAGCCGGGCGAAGAGGGCGAGCAGAGGTCGCCTGAACGTGTCGACACGGGTGAAGACGAACCGCAGCAGCGGCGTCGAGTGCGCCCCGATCGTGCGGATCATCTCGATGTTGGGAGCGGTGAACGAGGCGGGGAAACGCCGGGCGTTCAGGCGCACGAGTGCCCGGGCCAGCCGGGTGGTCGCCGTCATGCGCGGGGGAGTCGAGGCGTGACCGCCGGACTGCTCGACCGTCAGCGAGATGTTCGCCATGCCCTTCTCGCTCACCCCCACGACCGCGCTCGGGCGACGCACACCCGGGAACACGTTCTCGATGACGGCACCGCCCTCGTCGAGAACGAGACGGGGGCTGACCCCTCTGCTCGAGAGCTCGGCCACGAGGCTCGCCGCTCCGGAGCCCGCCGTCTCCTCGTTGTGCCCGAAGCTCAGATAGACGTCGTGTTCGGGAACGAAGCCCGCGCGAAGGAGCTGCTCGACCGCCTCGAGGATGGCGGCAACCGCTCCCTTGTCGTCGAGGGTGCCTCGCCCCCACACGATCGCATCGGCACCAGCGCCGGTCACGACCGCGTCGAACGGCGGATGCGTCCAGGCCGCAGGATCGTCGGCCGCGACCACGTCGTAGTGCGCCATCAGCACGGCCTCCCGCTCGGGCCGCCTGCCGGCCCACCGCATGAGGAGCGCGTGGCCATCGACGACATCGACGACGAGTTCGCGATGCACGAGCGGATACAGCTCCTCGAGCGCGCCGATGAACTCGTCGAACCGCGCCCAGTCGATGCGCGACTCGTCGAGCCGCGACACGGTCGGGATTCTCAGGAGGGTACGCAGGTGCTCGAGCGCAGTAGCGTCGTCGTGCCGCTCGGTCGCCTCGTCTTCCACACGACGACTTTACGCGGTGGGCCGGGGCCTCGCTCCGATACTCGCCACGGCGAGGGCGGCGGCGTCGAGGCCGGACGACAACGCCCGCGAGAGAACATCCGGTTCTCGGGACGATTCCCGCAGGAGGACGGCGAGAAAGGATGCGCAGAATGCGTCGCCCGCGCCGGTGGTGTCGAGCGCGGAGATGGCCTTGCTCGGAGCAGTCAGCCGGATGCCCTCCTGCGTGCCGAGCGCCACCCCGTCGCGGCCCAGGGTCAGGGCCACGAGCGGAAAACGGGCGACGAGCGCGTCGAGCACCTCGGCCGGATCGTTCTCTCCGGTGAGCGCGCGACCCTCGTCGAGGTTCGGAACGATGATGTCGCTGCCGTCGATCGCCTCGAGGAATCTCTCGCCGCCGAAGTCGCCGATGAACCCCGCCGATCCCGGGTCGACGCTGACCGTCACACCCGCATCGTGGGCGCGTCGGATGAGGTCGGGGAAGTCCTCCACCCGCGGATGCCGGAACACCGAGTAGCCGGTGAAATGCAGGTGACCGGCCCTCGAGAGGCGGTCGGCGCCGATGTCGCGGGGAGTGAGCGCGGCGTTCGCGCCACGCTGGGTGAGCATCGTGCGCGCCCCGTCGGCCGAGACGATCACCACGATGGCCCCGGTGGGGAGATCGGGCTCGCCCAGCAGATGAGGGCTGACCCGTGCCTCGACCAGGAGGGCGCGGTGCCTGTCGAGATCGGTGACGTGCACGCGGCCGATGAAGTCGACATGGCACCCGGCCCACGCCAGCCACGCCGCCGAGTTGGCAGCGGAGCCTCCGGCCGTTCGAACGATGCTCGCGGGGGTGTCGGTGTCGGGCCGGATGTCGCCGGTCGGCGTCACGATGATGTCGTCGATGACGTCGCCGAAGACGATCACCCGCGGAGATCCCGCAGCGGCATGCGCGGAACCGAGCTCAGCCACGGACGGGCGCACCCTCGCTCCACGCCGTGGCGATCTCCGCGGCGAGGCGCACGTTGTTGCGCGCGATGTCGAGGTTCACTTCGAGGCTTCGTCCGCCCGAGGCGTCGACGATGTAGCCGAGCAGAAAGGGCGTGACCGCCTTGCCGTGAACGCCCGCGGCCTCCGCGGCCTCGAATGCCTGGGCGAGAACGCGGTCGTGCTCCTCCGGGTCCCACTGCTGCTCGAGGGGGATCGGATTCGCGACGACGATGCCCTGACCGTGACCCAGAGCATCCTGGTTGCGCATGACCGCCGCGATCTCGGCCGCCGAATCGACCGACCAGTCGATCGTGTGGCCCGATTCGCGGAGCCAGAAGCTCGGGAAGTTCGTGGTGCGGTACCCGATGACGGGCACCGAGAGGGTCTCGAGCCGTTCGAGCGTGGCGGGGATGTCGAGAACGCTTTTGACGCCGGCCGACACCACGGCGACGGGCGAGATCGCGAGGGCGGAGAGGTCGGCCGACTCATCGAAGGTCTGGTCGGCCCCGCGGTGCACTCCGCCCAGGCCGCCCGTGGCGAAGACTCGCACGCCCGCCTTCGCCGCGAGGTAGGCCGTTGCGGCGACCGTCGTCGCTCCGCTGATGCCCTTGGCAGCCAGAATCGGCAGGTCGCGCACGCTGGCCTTCGCCATGTCCTCCGACGCGATGCGCTGCACGCCGTCGGCCTCGAGGCCGATGCGGGGGATGCCGTCGAGGACGGCGACCGTGGCCGGGGTGACACCCCGGGAGAGCAGGATCTGCTCGAACTCGCGCGCTGCCTCGAGATTGCGGGGTCGCGGGAGGCCGTGCGAGATGATCGTGGACTCGAGCGCGACCACGGGGCGCCCGTCGGCCAGTGCCTCGGCGACGGCAGGAGAGACGAGGAACGGCGAGGTCATGCCCAGGGTCAGCCGAGTCGGCCGCGCAGCGCGGCGACGGGGTCGGCGGCCTGCAGGACTCCCGGGCCGAACCGCAGAACGGTGACCGTGTGGGAGACCGGGCCGGCACCGGCGGACAGACGCGTCGCGATGGTGGCGCGCTCCCAGGTGAGGATCGCCTCCTGGGCGAGCTGCACGGTCAGGGCCAGGGGCTGCGTGTTTCCGACGCGCTGGGCCGGCAGGGTGTAGCCGCCGAGGGCCGCGAGTGCGTCGTAGATGTCGGACACCTCCCTCTGGGGCAGCGGCGCGGATGCCTGCGGCTGGAACACGGCGACGAACAAGCGGGCGGCGAGTTCGACGGGGTCTGCGTTCCAGACGCCTTCCGGGCCGGAGAACAGTGCGGGGGACGGGGCGCCGAAGGGCACAGGAGAGGTCATAAGGAAAACCTAGCGTCGTGGCCCGCCGTGGACAATCGTCGTGACCGTGAATGTCGGCGCCATCGTCCAGACTGGTGTCATGACTCCCGACTCCAGAGGCGCACGAGCCCCGGGCCGAGCGGTGATCGCCGGCGCCGGTGGCTTCATCGGCCAGGTGCTGCAGCGCGAACTCCGTTCAGAAGGCTACGAGGTCGTGCTCATCGGTCGAGCGGCTCCGGCCGTGGGCTGGCACGATGCCGCCGCCATCGACCGGGCCATCGACGGAGCCGCGCTCGTCATCAATCTCGCGGGCAAGAGCGTGAACTGCCGCTACACCGAGCCCAACCGGCTCGAGATCAGACGCTCGCGCGTCGAGACGACGAGACTCCTCAGCGAGTCGATCGCCCGCGTCGCCTCACCGCCGCCCCTCTGGCTGAATTCCAGTACGGCGACCATCTACCGGCACGCAGAGGATCGACCGCAGACCGAGTCGACCGGCGAGATCGGCTCGGGATTCTCCGTCTCGATCGCCACCGACTGGGAGCGCGAGTTCTTCGACGCAGACCTTCCGAAGACCCGGCGGGTCGCGCTCCGCATGGCGATCGTGCTCGGTCGGGGCGGCGCCCTCGAACCGCTCGAACGGGTCGCCCGGCTGGGGCTCGGCGGCACCCAGCACGACGGCTGGTGGTTCCGGTCGCTCTTCGGTTCGGCCGCCCGTCGTCGGGCGGGCGTCTGGCACCAGAAGCAGGGCACGAAAGGCCTCCAGAAGTTCAGCTGGGTGCACATCGACGACGTCGTCGGTGTCGTCCGCTTCATCCGCGACAGGCCGAACATCTCCGGCGTCGTCAATGTCAGCGCCCCCGAGCCGAGCGACAACAGACGCCTCATGGCCCTGCTGCGCCGCAACGTCGGAGCTCCCGTCGGGCTGCCCGCATACCGGTGGATGCTCGAGCCGGCCATGTGGCTGCTCCGAACCGAGACGGAGCTTATTCTGAAGAGCCGGTGGGTGCTGCCGGAGCGACTGCAGAACGCGGGCTACGTGTTCCGTCACGGCACGCTCGAGCAGGCGCTCGACGAACTCGCGCGGCCCGCGCCCCGCCCGACGAGTTAAGCTGACGGCACGATGTCGCAGCGCTATCCGAACCCGTCCTTCGCCCGTCTCGCCCTTGCGCCCGGACTTCTGGCGGCGATCCTGCTGCTCGCGGGGGTCGCCCTGGTCGAGAGCGACTGGTTCACGATCTTCCGCTACGCGATCAGCATCCTGGCGGCCATCATCGGAGTCTTCGCGTTCCAGGCCCGCCAGTGGTGGTGGCTTCCGGCGCTTGCGGCCATCGTGGTCGTCTGGAACCCCATCGTTCCCCTGCAGCTGGAGCTGCTCGTGTGGCAGATCCTCCACCTCGTCGCCGCGGTGGTGTTCGTCGTCGCCGGACTGCTGATCAAGGTGCCTCAGGCGCCAGACCCCGCCTCCACGCGACGCTGAGCCTCTCGAACGACCGTGTTCGCGGCCGTGTTCGCCGTGTCGTAGACTTTCCGAAAGGCCGGGTTGCATCGCTCTCCCCGTCGACCGTGACCATGTCATGTTGCTCGACGCCACATCCGGCTTGCACGACCGCACCGATCCCGGCTCGGGATCGTTATTGAAGCCTCGTCGTCCACTGAGGGAGCACGGACGGCGGAGCCCACACTCCACAGGAGGAGCATGTCTCGATCCGGCGGACGCCGATCACCCAAGAGCGTCGACAACACCGGCCTCATCCCGATCCTCGCGCGCAAGGTGCGCGAGGTCGAAGCGGCAGCGCAGCGCGGAAAGGTCGCGCCCTCCAACCGCACGAAGTTCCTGGTCGTCGCCCTCCTCGCCCGGGAGGAGCGCACGGCCGTGCGCAACAACCCGGATCTGGCCGAGTCCGACCGAGCGGAGCAGATCAAGCGTCTCGACGGCATCGGTTCGATCCTCGCTAAGACGGCGGCCCGCGACACCTCGCTGATCACGCTGCTCGAGAACGATGCACCGATCTCCCCGGTCGCGCAGAAGCTGCGCCGTCAGTACCTCGAAGATGCAGGCATAGAGGTGCCCGACGAGATCGTCGAAGCGCCGAAGCAGACCACGATGCTGCCGCCCGAGCTGGCGGAGCGCCAGGTGATTCCACAGTCGGTCAAGGCGCGTCAACTCGCGAATCCGTTCCTCGCACCCGACTTCGCGTCGTTCGAGACGCAGAAGCACTCGACGCACGGCCGCCTCTCGAACTGGGAGCTCCTCGGACCGCTCTTCCGCGCGTTCGAGTACGGCGCCGGCGGCCAGGTGGCCAGCATGGAGCTGCCCGAGGCGCCGCGCATCGACAGGCTCTCCCCGCCCGGGCAGGAGCTCATGCGCCACCAGGCCCGCTTCGTCGCGAGCGTGTCCCAGGGGCACCGGTCCTTCCTGCTGGCCGACGAGCCCGGCCTCGGAAAGACCGCGCAGTCGCTGCTGGCCGCATCCGTCGCCGATGCCTACCCGCTGCTCGCTGTCGTACCCAACGTCGTGAAGATGAACTGGGCGCGCGAGGTCGAACTCTGGACCCCGCACCGTCGCGCCACCGTCATCCACGGCGACGGTGCAGGGCTCGACGCCTTCGCCGACGTCGTGATCGTGAACTACGAGGTGCTCGACCGGCACCTCGCGTGGCTCAGCACGCTCGGCTTCCGCGGCATGGTGGTCGACGAGGCCCACTTCATCAAGAACCTGTCGTCGCAGCGATCGAAGCACGTGCTCGCACTGGCCGAGCGCATCCGGTCGCAGGCGCCCGGCGGAAACCCGCTCATGATGGCGCTCACCGGCACCCCGCTCATCAACGACATCGACGACTTCCGGGCCATCTGGCAGCTTCTCGGCTGGATCGACGGCACCAAGCCCACCCCGCAGCTGATGCAGCGACTCGAGGAGACCGGGCTCACCCCGGCCGACTTCGGGTTCTTCTCCGAGGCGCGCGAGGCGGTCATCGACATGGGCATCGTGCGGCGACGCAAGCTCGACGTCGCGGCCGACCTGCCGGCGAAGAGGGTCGTCGACCTGCCCGTGGAGCTCGACGACGACCTCGGCCGTTCGATCCGCGAGGCGGAGGCGGAGCTCGGTCGCCGGCTCGTCACCCGATACACGCGCCTGCTCGCCGCCCGCACGAAGTCCGATCCCGATGCCGAGGTGTCGACCGAGAACCTCATGCGCGCCGTCGCCCGACAGGAGATCGAGGAGTCGAAGGCCCAGGGCGGAAGCGGAGACAACGTCTTCACGATGGTGCGGCTCATCGGCCAGGCCAAGGCGTCGCTCGCCGCGGACTACACGGCCCAGCTCGCCCGTTCGGTCGGCAAGGTCGTGTTCTTCGCCAAGCACATCGACGTCATGGATCAGGCCGAGGAGGCCTTCGCCAAGGCGGGACTTCAGACCGTGTCGATCCGCGGAGACCAGTCGGCGCTGCACAGGCAGAAGGAGATCGACGCGTTCAACAACGATCCCTCCGTCGCCGTGGCCGTGTGCTCCCTGACCGCCGCCGGTGTGGGACTCAACCTGCAGGCCGCATCGAACGTGGTCCTGGCCGAACTGTCGTGGACCGCGGCCGAGCAGACCCAGGCGATCGACCGGGTGCACCGCATAGGCCAGGAGGAACCGGTCACCGCGTGGCGCATCGTCGCCGCCCAGACCATCGACGCGAAGATCGCCGAGCTCATCGACAGCAAGCAGGGTCTCGCCGCGCGAGCACTCGACGGTAGCGACGAAGAGGTCTCGTCGGGCGACAGCGTGCAGCTCGACGCGCTCGTGCACCTGCTGGAGCAGGCGCTCGAGAGCTGAACCTAGACCAGGTCGGGCACGCGTTCGCCGGCCGGTGGCGGGGGAGGCGGGGTGCCGTCTCCGAACGGGCGGCCCCCGAGGCTCTCGCGGCCCGACGGCTCGAGCCAGCCCGTCGCATCCGGCCCGACGGGCACGATCTGCGTCGGGTTCAGATCGGTGTGCACGATGTAGTAGTGCTGCTTGATCTGCTCGAAGTCGATGGTGTCTCCGAAACCGGGCGTCTGGAAGAGATCGCGCGCGTAAGCCCAGAGCACGGGCATCTCGGTGAGCTTCTGCCTGTTCGTCTTGAAGTGGCCGTGGTACACCGCATCGAAGCGCACGAGTGTCGTGAACAACCGGATGTCGGCCTCCGTGATCGTGTCGCCCACGAGATACCGTCGGCGGCTCAGCCGGTGGCCGAGCCAGTCGAGCCGCTCGAAGAGGGTGCGGTAGGCGCGCTCGTAGGACTTCTGCGAGCCCGCGAAACCGCACCGGTAGACGCCGTTGTTCACATCGGAGAAGACCAGGGCGTTCACCTCGTCGATCTCGGCGCGCAGGTGCTCGGGGTAGAGATCGGGAGCTCCCTCGCGGTGCCAGGCCGTCCACTCCGTGGCGAAGTCGATGGTGATCCGGGGGTAGTCGTTCGTCACCACCTTTCCGGTCGGCACGTCGACGATCGCGGGCACGGTGATGCCGCGGGGGTAGTCGGGGTACCGGGCGAGGAAGGCGTCCTGCAGGCGCGGGATCTTCAAGACGGGGTCGAGTCCGTCGGGGTCGAGATCGAAGCTCCAGCTGCGTTTGTCGTGCACCGGGCCAGCGATGCCCAGCGAGATGGTGTTCTCGAGGCCGAGCAGGCGCCGTGAGATGACGGCGCGATTCGCCCATGGGCAGCCCCGGGCCACGATCAGCCTGTACCGGTCGGCCTCGGCGGGCCACAGCATCCGGCCCTCGGCATCGTGGCCGGACTCGGTGCCCGAGGCGGTGATGCGGTCGTCGATGTAGTTCGTGTCTCGGGTGAACTCGGAGCCGGGGGTCACATAGGAGCCGGCCGTGCTCAGGTCGTCGTTCATATCTCGTTCACATCCATGTGGCAAGGTTAACCGCCCTTGCCGGGGTATGTGCTGGAGAGGTGACTATGAAAAAGCCGAGTGTGTCGCAGGCCCTCCGGGTGATGTCGTCCCTTCGACCGGGTTCGCATGCCCCGACTCCTCCCGCGCAGCCGCCCAGAGCCGAGCCGCATCCCAAGCACAACAGCACCGTCGACAACGCCGTCTACGCCGAGGGGCGTCGCGTGCTGTCGCCGACCAGCCTCGAGGACACGCTGGCCGGATGCTCCCGGTACGCCTCGTCGATGGCCTGGATCGGCCTCTACCGGCCCGACGAGACCGAGCTCGCCGCCATCCAGAAGGAATTCGATCTGCACCCTCTCGCGGTCGAGGACGCCATCGGTGCCCACCAGCGGCCCAAGCTCGAGCGCTACGGCAAGACCCTGTTCGTCGTCCTCCGCGCTGCCAGCTACTCCGATGAACGGGAGGAGGTCGACTTCGGCGAGCTCCACCTGTTCGTCGGCCCCAACTTCGTGGTCAGCGTGCGGCACAGCGAGTCGCCCGACCTCGCGGTTGTACGCCAGCGCATGGAGGCGGAACCGGAGCTGCTCGCCCTCGGCCCCGTCGCCGTGCTGTACGGCATCCTCGACGCGGTCGTCGACCAGTACCTGCCGGTCGTGTCGGGCCTCGAGAACGACATCGACGAGATCGAGGCCCAGGTCTTCGCCGGCGATGCCGAGGTGTCACGACGCATCTACGAGCTCTCGCAGGAGGTGCTCGACTTCCAGAGGGCCACGCTGCCCCTCGTCGGGATGCTCGAGACGCTGAGAGAGGGATTCGACGCGTTCGAGACGAACCTCGAGCTGCGTCGCGCGTTGCGAGACGTGGCCGATCACGTGGCGGTCGTGAACGATCGCGTCGACGGGTTCCGCAGCACCCTCCGCGAGATCCTCGCCGTGAACGCGACCCTGGTGGCCCAGCGCCAGAACGAGGACATGAAGGTTCTCGCCGAGGCCAGCAACCGGCAGAACGAGGAGGTGAAGAAGATCTCGGCGTGGGCGGCGATCTTCTTCGCGCCGACCGTGATCTCCGGCATCTACGGCATGAATTTCGCGGCCATGCCGGAGCTGCAATGGCAGTTCGGCTACCCGGTCACGATCGGCGTCATGCTGGTCGCGATGACCGGGCTCTACGTGATGTTCAAGCGTCGAGGGTGGCTCTGAGACCACCGAGCGACGTGGGCGGCCGCGCAGGATAGAATTGTCGTCAGCACAGACTGGGGCCGCCTGGGTACTGCTCAGAAAGGCTTGATATCTACTTGACCGGAAGCTCCGCCACTCACAACATCGACCTCGACGAGAGCGTCGAGGCCTTCACCCCCGAAGAGCTCTTCACTGCAGCCACGGGGGTGCACGGTGCACCCCGCTCGTGGCCCGAGCTGCACGGCAGGCCCGACGTCGTCGTCAAGAAGGGTCTCGCGACCCTCATCAACACGTCGCTGACTCCTCATCAGGCGCTCGTCGAAGACCTGCTCTTCATCCGCGACGCGTTCATCGCGGCCGGCATCGACTTCGTGCTGGTTCGCGGCAACGACGAACGGCCCGTGCTCGTGGTGGATGCTCCGCTGCGGCGCCGGGTGGAGAAGGCCCTCGCGGTCGCCTGCGCGAACGAACCGTTCTACTCGCGAACGGTCGGCGGTCGACGCAGGCCGCCCGTGCTGCTCGGCGACGGTCTGCTGTCCGAGAAGCGCAAGGCGAAGATCTTCCGGCTCTTCCGTCCGAGGCTCGAGCCGCTCGGCGGTCTCGCCTACGGGTCGTCGACCGGCATCGAGCTGCAGTTCTGGAGCATCGAGGGCGACGACTACATCTGCCCCGTCGAGAACTCCCTGACCCGCCGCGTGCTTCCGCTGGTCGAGGCCATTCCCGCCACGGTCGAGCTGTTCGGCCGCAACTGGGACACGTTCCAGGGCATGTTCGAACCGCACGCCACAGACGTGACATTCGACATCGACGTCGTCTTCTCCTGGGTCGACGGCAACGATGTCGAGTACCAGAAGGCGCGCGCCGCGCGCATGGAGGGCGTCGTGGTCGGCGAGGGCGACGAGGCGGATGCGCGCTACCGCCAGGTCGACGAGCTCAAGTACGCCCTCCGCTCCGTCTACCTCTTCGCACCCTGGGTGCGCAACATCTTCATCGCGACGGACTCGCCGCGACCCGCCTGGCTCGACGAGCACCCTCGCGTGCAGCTGATGCGCAGCGAGCAGTTCTTCGCCGACCCGTCGGTGCTGCCCACGCACAACTCGCAGGCCGTCGAGAGCCAGCTGCACAACATCCCCGGGCTGAGCGAGCACTTCCTGTACTCCAACGACGACATGTTCTTCGGTCGGCCTGTGCAGCCCTCCATGTTCTTCTCGTCGGGCGGCGTCACCAAGTTCATCGAGGCGACCACGCGCATCGGACTGGGATTCAGCGATCCGAGCCGCAGCGGCTTCGAGAACTCCGCCCGGGTCAACCGCGACCTGCTGCTCAAGAAGTTCGGTCACGTGATCACGCGCCACCTCGAGCACACGCCCGCCCCGCTGCGCAAGAGCGTGATCTCGCTGCTCGAGGCCGACTTCCCCGAGGAGTTCCGGCGTACGGCGGCGAGTCGCTTCCGCTCGAAGTCCGACATCTCGGTCACGAACTCGCTGTACCACTATTACGCACTGCTCGAGGGGCGCGCCGTCACCCAGGAGGACGCGAAGGTCCTCTACGTCGACACCACGCTGAAGAGCGGCCTGGGCCGCCTGCCGGCTCTCCTCCGCCGTCGTCAGTACGATCTCTTCTGCCTCAACGACGGCAGCTTTCCCGAGGTTCCCGCGGGGGAGCGCGCCGCGCTGATGGTCGACTTCCTCGAGAAGTACTTCCCGATCGCCGCTCCGTGGGAGAAGACGACGAACTGACCGTCGGCTCAGGGAGCCAGGGCGGGCTCCTGAGCGACCAGCTGCGGAACGGTGAGGACATCGTCGACGGGCAGCTCGATCGCTCGGGCAGGCCGGATGACGACGTTCTCGCGTTCGAGGATGCGAGCGGTCTCCTCCGCCGACGTGTACGACGTCGTGCTGTAGGAGCCGATCGGCACGACGGTATGAAGGATCGTGTTCTCGTACACGTGCACGAGGTTGAACCCCTGCGCCCCGTCGCGCGCCCGTGTTCCGCCGACCGGCACGTTGAGGTCTTGGGTGTAGCACGTCGCCGATGCGACGGAGACGGGGATTCCGGCGAACGTGGCCGTGCTCGAGTAGTGCAGGTGGCCCGCCAGGATCGATCGCACGTCGGATCCCTCGAGCACCTCGGCCAAGGCCGACTGGTCGCGAAGCTCCACGAGCACGGCGAGGTCGAGGACGCTCGGAACGGGAGGGTGGTGCAGGGCGAGGATCGTGCCGTGCGGCGCGGGGGAGGAGAGTTCCTCTGCCAGCCAGTCCAGTTGCTCGGGCGCGATCTCGCCGTGGTGGGCACCGGGCACGCTCGAGTCGAGCGCGATGATCCTCAGCCCGTTGACGTCGTGCACCCGGTCGATCGGCTTCATCGAGGGCAGCTGACCCAGCAGGCCGGCGCGGAACGACGCCCGGTTGTCGTGATTGCCCATCACCCAGATGAGCTGGGCGCCGAGCCGAGCGGCGACGGGCTCGACCATGGCGCGCAGCTTCTCGTATGCGCGGGGGTCGCCCTTGTCGGCGAGATCACCCGTGAAGACGATGGCCTCGGGGCGGGCTTTCGAGCTCTCGAGTTCGTCGAGCAGCTGGGCCAGGTGTGCCTCGGCGTCGACGGCCCCGTAGAGAAGGCCGTCACCGCCGATGAAGTGCGTGTCACTCAGGTGCAGGATGAAGTGATCGGGGCGGGCGTACTCGGCGGTTCTGACAGACATGTCAACCTCGGGTGTATGCCGGAGGTTCGCTCGACCTCCGTGCGGTTGCACCTAATAAACCATGTCCGACTGAACGATGGGTAAACGGCGCGCAGATTCGACGGTATTTCAGACCGGCGTCGCAGCCGTCAGCCCGAGGCGATCGAGCACCCAGGCGTACTCCTCGGCGACTTCCTTCCAGCGCTCGTAGCGCCCGCTGACGCCGCCGTGCCCGGCTGTCATCTCGGTGAGGAGAAGCACGGGCGCGCCCGCCTGGCGGAGCCGCGCCGTCCACTTGGCGGGCTCGACGTATAGCACGCGTGTGTCGTTGAGGCTCGTCACAGCAAGGATCGGCGGATAGGCGACGTCGTCGCGCACGTTCTCGTAGGGCGAATACGACTTCATGTAGGCGTAGACCTCGGCGTCGTGCAGCGGGTCGCCCCACTCGTCCCACTCGATGACCGTCAGGGGAAGATCGGGGTCGAGGATCGAGGTCAGCGCATCGACGAACGGCACCTGGGCCAGGATCCCGGCGAAGCGGTCGGGGGCCATGTTCGCGACCGCGCCCATGAGCAGTCCGCCGGCGCTTCCGCCCTGGGCGACCATCAGATCCGCCGTCGTCCTGCCGGAACGGATGAGTTCGTCGGCCACGGCGACGAAGTCGGTGAAGGTGTTCTTCTTCGTGAGCGTCTTGCCCTGCTCGTACCAGTGGCGGCCGAGCTCGCCGCCGCCGCGCACATGGGCAATGGCGAAGACCACTCCACGATCCAGCAGCGAGAGCCTCGGCACGGAGAAGCCGGGATCGATGCTCGCCTCGTACGAGCCGTAACCGTAGAGGAGCGTCGGCCGCGGCATCCCGTGCTCGTCGATCCGACGTCGCACGATGGAGACGGGAATGCGCGCGCCGTCGTCCGCCGTCGCCCAGACGCGCTCCTGCTCGTAGTCGAGCGGGTCGTAGTCGCCCTGAACGGACTGACGCTTCAGCAGCGTCATCGAGCCGTCGGTCACGGAGTAGTCGAAGACGGTCGACGGGGTCACGAACGAGGTGTAGCCGAGCCGTACCGTGTGCTGTGTCCACTCGGGGTTGCCCCCGGTGCCGACCTGGAAGAGGGCCTCGTCGAAGGGGATCTCCTCGATGGGGCCGAACGGATTCTCCGCATCGCCGAGCCGGATGACGGCCACGCGCGTCAGGCCGTCACGACGGTATTCGAGCGTGAGGTGATCGGCGAAGGCGTCGACCTCCTCGATGCGGCGGCCGGGGCTCGGCGCGACCACCGTTCGCCGGGTCGTCTCGTCGTGCGGGCTTGCTACGGGCACATCGACCACCTGGAAGTCCTCGGCGCCGTCGTTGTGCACGATGAGCAGGCGGTCCTCGCCCGAGACCACCGCGTGCTCGACCTGGTACTCGACTCCCTCTCGTCGCGGCCACACGACCTGGAACTCGCCCTCGAGGTCGTTCGTGTCGAGGATGCGCACCTCGCTGGTGATCTTCGAGGCGATGTCGAGCACGAGATAACGGCCGCTGCGGGTGAGTCCGACACCGACCCAGAACCTCTCGTCGGGCTCGGAGAAGACCGCGACGTCGTCGGACGGATCGGCGCCGACCGTGTGCCGCCAGATGGTGTCGGGGCGCCACGAATCGTCGACGGTCGGGTAGAAGACGACGCTCGCGTCCGGCGAGAACGTGGCCCCGGGGAAGGTGTCGGGAACCACGTCGGACCGGTTTGCGCCCGTGTCGAGGTCCCGTATGCGGAGCGTGTACCGCTCGTCTCCCGTCGTGTCGACCGAATAGGCGAGAAGGCGGCCGTCCAGCGACACGTCGAAGCTGCCCAGGGAGTAGAAGTCCGTTCCCTCCGCTTCGAGGTTGTCGTCGAGCAGCACCTGCTCCCGGTCGTCCTGCGCCGCGAGGTCGGGTGGCGTCCAGTCGTCGTCGCCGGAGATCGGAATACGGCAGTGGATGCCGTACTGCCGGCCTTCGACGGTGCGGGAGTAGTACCAGAATCGGCCATGGCGCACGGGCACCGAGAGGTCGGTCTCGAGCGTGCGCGCCTTGATCTCGTCGAAGATCGACTGGCGGAGTCCCTCGAGATGCGCGGTCGATGCGCGGGTGAACTCGTTCTCGGCATCGAGATAGGCGCGAACCGCCGGGTCGTCCTTCTGGCGCAGCCATTCGAACTCGTCGATGACCGTATCGCCGTGGTGGGTGCGCTCCGACGGGCGGCGCTCCGCTCGAGGAGCGTCGGGAACACGCGTCATATCAGGGCGACCAGTCTCGAGATGGCGGTCACGGGGATCGGCAGCCAGGCGGGGCGGTTGCGTGCCTCGTAGATGGACTCGTAGAGGGCCTTGTCGATCTCGAACGCGTCGAGGAGAACCCGGAAACGCTCGATGTCGACTCCGGCCCGGTCGGAGTATCCCTCGAGGAACGCCGTTCGCGAGGCCTGCGCCCAGCTCGCGGCGGATGCTCCGGGATGCGACTGCTCGAAGGATCCGGCCACATAGTCGAACGACCTGAGCATCCCGGCGACATCGCGAAGGGTCAGATCGGGGCGCGATCTCTCCGCCAGCGGCCTGAGCGGCTCGCCTTCGAAGTCGAGGAGCACCCACCCCCGATCAGGCACCGCGACCACCTGTCCCAGATGGTAGTCGCCGTGGATGCGTTGGAGCCTCGGCCACTCGGCCGACTCCGCTCCGGTGATGATCGCGTCGACCGCCGAGGCGTAGACGCCCAGTTCGGGCACCTCGGCGACGGCGGCGCCCAGGCGGCGGCGCATGCGGGAGGCCACCCCCGCCCGCTCCTCGGCCGTCGCGGCCACCGTCGGCATGATGTCGGCGAGCACGGCGTGCACCTCGGCCGTCGCGGCCCCGAGGCTGCGAGCCCGATCGGAGAAGTCCTCGTTCTGCTCGACCGCGTCGAGCGCCACGCGCCACGCGTCGCGCACTCCGGGGAGGAACCGCTGCGCGAAGGCGAGGTGGCCGCCATCGATCGGCGAGTCGAGTGATGCCTCGGCGCGCCAGGTGCCCGAGACGAATCCCACAGACGGCGGAACCAGCGTGCACCCGGCCTCCGCGAGCGCCGACTGCACGATGATGTCGGGATTCTCTCCGTGGTGCAGCGTTCGGAAGACCTTGCAGATGATGGGAAGGGAAGGCTCGCCTGAGGCATCGACCGTGTCGAAGATGATCGAGGTGTTCGACTGCTCGCCTCGGAGAACCTGCGAGTGAGCGAACGACGAGTGCGAGGCCGTGGGATGGCGATGACCGGCAGCGGACGCTCCCGAGGAGCGCTCGCTCTGCACCCCGACGCCTCCATCGAGGATGAACTCCAGAAGGGCCGCGCAGTAGGCGGGATCGTGCGGCGCGTCGTACACCCAGAGCGTGGCAGGCGCGCCGTCGACGATGCCGTCGACCGTGCCGACGAGGGTCGTTTCCGCCGCATCCGGTCTCGGCG
Organism: Agreia sp. Leaf244; assembly: GCF_001422695.1. Lineage (NCBI taxonomy): Bacteria > Bacillati > Actinomycetota > Actinomycetes > Micrococcales > Microbacteriaceae > Agreia > Agreia sp. Leaf244. Next base: position 230,893 of record NZ_LMLX01000005.1, read on the forward strand.
CGGAGCGGTAAGCGAGGGGCACCTGGTAGAGCGTGGATGCCGCGCCCGAACTGTCGCGCAGCAGGTGCGTGACGAAGGCGGTGCCGTCGGGCCCAGGTGGCAGCAGCCATTCGCCCACGAGCGCGAGGTCGGGATTCGACCCTGCACTCTGGTACCAGCGCTGACGCGCGACCCACTCGGGGAGGGTGTTCGGACGGCGATCAGGACGGACAACACCAGCGGTCATTCCTTGACCCTACCTCGGGCACGGTGCGAGTCAGGGGGGCTTGCCCGCACGGGATTAGGCTCGAAGCATGACGAGTGCACCCACACACCTGCTGGCCGACGGCAATTCTCTTCCCGCCGTGGGGCTGGGAACCTACCCGCTCACGGGTCCGGATGCGGTCGCCGCCGTGAGCGCGGGGCTCAGGGCCGGTTACCGCCTGGTCGACAGTGCCGTGAACTACGGAAACGAGGATGCCGTCGGCGAGGCGATCCGCACCGCAGGGATACCTCGCGACGAGATCGTCGTCACGACGAAACTGCCCGGTCGAGACCACGGCTACGAGAGCACGCTCTCCTCGTTCCAGTCGTCGCTCGACAGGCTCGGGCTCGAGCGCATCGACCTCTATCTCATCCACTGGCCGAACCCGGGCGACGACAGGTACGTCGACAGCTGGCGGGCCATGGTGCACCTGCACGAACAGGGCCTCGCCCGGTCGATCGGTGTCTCCAACTTCACCGAGGACTACCTGACGCGGCTGCAGTCCGAGACGGGCGTTCTTCCCACCGTGAACCAGGTGGAGCTGCACCCGTACTTCCCGCAGCTCGCATTGCGCGAGTTCCACGAGCTGCACAACATCCGCACCGAGTCGTGGAGCCCGCTCGGCAAGGGTTCCGACGTGCTCGCCTCGCCGGTAATCGTTCGCGCGGCCAGGGCGCATGGAGTGACGGAGGCGCAGGTCGTTCTGCGCTGGCACGTGCAGCTCGGCAGTGTGCCGCTGCCGAAGTCGGCCGACCCGGCGCGGCAGGCCCAGAACCTCGACATCTTCGGCTTCGAGCTCACCTCAGAGGAGATCGAGGAGATCACCCTGCTGGGCCGGCCGGACGGCAGGCTGTTCGGTGCCGACCCGGTGACTCACAACGAGCGGTGACCCGCAACGAGCAGTGACGTTCGGTCCGCTCAGCCGAGCGATCCGATGATCGACTCGACGATCGCCCGGGCTTCGTCGCCCGCAGTCCCCGGCGTCATGGTGAAGATGTGGTCGGCACCCGAGAAACTCGTGAGCTCGAAGTCGACGCCGGCGGCCTCGGCGCGGGTCTCGAGCACGAGTGTGTCCGGATAGAGGATGTCATTCGTTCCGGCGAGCACGGTGGTCGGGGCGAGGCCGGTGAGGGTGCCGTTCACCGGACTCAGCCGGTACCCGGACGGATCGTCGCCGTGGGCCCAGGCGAGGCCGTTCGGCACCAGCGCGTCTCGGTCGAGCAGCACGTCTGTCGTGTCGATCGCGGGGATGGCGGGATTCGTCAGGGTCAGATCGAGCCAGGGCGAGAGCAGCACGATGCGATCGGGCTGGGCGACCCCCGCCTCGAGCAGGCTCTCCGCGAATCCGAGAGCCAAGCCGCCGCCGGCGGAACCGCCCATCAGCACGATCGGCGAATCGGGATGCGATCTGCGGAGCTCGAGGTAGACATCCATGATCTGCTCGTACGCGACCCGGTAGCCGTACTCCGGCGCAAGGGCGTAGATCGGCATCGTGATGGTCGCATCGACGGTGTCGAGGATCCGATCGAAGAACGGGGCGTGCAGCGCCGAGGCCTCATGCACGTACGAGCCCCCGTGAATGAAGAGCACCTGCACGTCGGAGGCCTTCTCCGCGCTCGAGAAGACCTCGGAGGTGACACCGGCGACGAGCGCCTGTTTCGGTGGCAATGCGGCGGATGCGGCGGCGACCCGGTCCGCGTCGTTGCGGCCCGACCACGCCTGCCCGCAGGCGACGACGAGGAGCCCGACGAGGAGCATTCCGCACAGGGCGACGAGAAGACGACGCATCGGCACTACCCGTCCATCTGCTCGGGACCCGCCGAAGAAGTTGACCGTGCGGATCGAAGAATGCCAGTATCGACATGCCCGTCAACAGGGCAACCCTAGACACCCTAATAGTGTGTGAACTCATCGCGAACGAATGCGGTGTAATTCGCCTTACGCGAACGTGTGTGCACCTCTAGAGAGAGTCGCTGGTGGATCTCACCCTCATCGTTGTCCTGGTCGTCGTCCTGGCCCTCTTCTTCGACTTCACGAACGGTTTTCACGACACCGCGAACGCCATGGCGACGCCGATCGCGACGGGTGCGCTGAAACCCCGGATGGCCGTCGGGCTCGCCGCCGTGCTGAACCTGGTGGGCGCGTTCCTCAGCACGGAGGTCGCCCGTACGATCTCGGGCGGCCTGATCAGGGAGGGCGACGGGGGCATCCAGATCACCCCGGAGATGATCTTCGCCGGGCTCATCGGTGCAGTGTGCTGGAACATGGTCACGTGGCTGTTCGGCCTGCCGTCGAGCTCGTCGCACGCCCTGTTCGGCGGACTCATCGGGGCCGCGATCGTCGGAGCCGGCGTCGGTGCGGTCGACTTCAGCGTGCTGGTCTCCAAGGTCGTTCTGCCCGCACTCGTCGCTCCGATCGTGGCCGGCTTCGTCGCCTTTGCGGCCACGCGGCTCGCCTACGCGATCACGCGCGACCCCGCCACGGGCCGAGGGCTCGGGCGCGGCAACTTCCGGTACGCGCAGATCTTCTCGTCGTCGCTCGTCGCGCTCGCCCACGGCACGAACGATGCCCAGAAGACGATGGGCGTGATCACCCTCACCCTGATCGCCACCGGCTCGCAGGCGGTCGGCACGGGCCCGGAGTTCTGGGTCATCGCGGCCTGCGCCCTGGCCATCGCGCTCGGCACGTACACCGGCGGCTGGCGGATCATCAAGACGATGGGAACCGGACTCACGGACATCAAGCCGGCCCAGGGCTTCGCAGCGGAGACCTCGACCGCCGCCACCATCCTCGCCTCGAGCCACTTGGGCTTCGCGCTCTCGACCACGCAGGTCGCCTCGGGCTCCGTGATCGGCTCGGGACTCGGACGCAAGGGTGCGTCCGTGCGATGGCGCACCGCGGGCCGCATCGGCGTCGGGTGGCTGCTGACGCTTCCGGCCGCTGCGGCGGTCGGTGCGATCGCCGCCCTTCTCGCCACCATCGGACCGGTCGGCATCGTCATCGACGCCGTGCTCGGCCTGGGAGTGATCGTGGCGATCTTCGTCATCTCCTCCCGCGACCAGGTCACCAGCGGCACGGTCGTCAGCGAGGTCGACGCGGCCGTCGGCGCCGTGCGTACCCCCAAGGCCACACGCAGGAACCTGAAGAAGAAGAGGCAGGCGGCCGAATGATCGACTGGGCAGCATTCGCCATCGTGGCCGTGGCCGCGCTCGTGTCGGCGTCGGTGGTCGTGAGTCTGTTCGCTTTCGGGCTCCGCCTGTTGAACGTGGGACGAGGCGTCGACGCCGACGACAGTCCGGGCGCGATAGAGACCACCGAATCCGGCTCCGTCTCGGTCGTGCCCGCACAGCAGGAGGGCCGTCCACGATGGGCCACATTCTGCGCGGTGATCTGCTTCGGCCTCTGCATCCTGGCCGTGCTGTTCGGCATCTACCTGATCGTGCCGTTCTTCCACGCGAGCTGAGGCGAGGGGCGCTAGTCTCGGGGCCATGGATTCCTCGACGGCCATTCCCGATCTCGTCGCCGCCGTGCGCGGCCGCTTCGACTCGGGGCGCACGCGTTCTCTCCGCTGGAGGCTCGAGCAGCTGACGGGACTCCGCGACTTCCTGATCGAGCGGGGTCCTGAACTCGAGAAGGCCCTCCGTTCCGACCTGGCGAAGAACCCGAGCGAGTCCCAGCTCACAGAGATCGGCGTCGTGCTCTCCGAGGTGACGCACACGATCTCGCAGCTACGGGCATGGCTCCGCCCGCGTCGGGTGGGCGTTCCCCTCGCCCTGGCTCCGGCCACCGCGTCCGTCATGCTCGAGCCGCTGGGCGTCGTGCTCATCATCTCGCCGTGGAACTACCCCGTTCAGCTCCTGCTGGCGCCGCTGGTCGGCGCCCTCGCCGCGGGCAACGCCGTCGTGCTCAAGCCGAGCGAGCTCGCTCCCGCGACCTCGGCCGTGATGGCCCGCTTCCTGCCGCGCTATCTCGACGACCGCGCCGTCGCGGTGGTAGAAGGGGCGGTCGACGAGACCACCGAGCTGCTCGCGCAGCGCTTCGACCACATCTTCTACACCGGCAACTCGAGGGTTGCGCGCATCGTGGCGCAGGCGGCGGCGAAGAACCTCACGCCCGTCACCCTCGAGCTCGGAGGCAAGTCGCCCGTCTACGTCGATGACACCGTCGACATCGACGCCGCAGCCAGGCGGATCGCGTGGGGCAAGTTCCTCAACGCCGGGCAGACATGCGTGGCGCCCGACTACGTTCTGGCGACGCCGGATGTCTCGGCTCGCCTCGTCGACGCTTTGCGCGTCGCGATCTCCTCGCTCTACGGCGGCGACGCGCACGAGACGGCCGACTACGGCCGCATCGTCAACGACGCCCAGTTCGCGCGGCTCACGGGTCTCCTGAACGACCAGCAGGCCGCCATCGGCGGTCGATCCGAGGCGACGGAGCGGTACATCGAGCCGACGGTGCTGGTCGACGTCGGTCTGCACGACGAGGTCATGACGCAGGAGATCTTCGGACCGATCCTGCCGATCGTGACCGTCACCGGCCTCGACGACGCACTCGCCGTCATCCGTGCCGGTGACAAGCCGCTCGCGCTCTACGTGTTCAGCGACGACAAGGATGCCCGCCGCCGGTTCCTGACCGAGACGTCGTCGGGCGCGGTCGGCTTCGGTGTGACGGTGGCTCATCTCAGTGTGCCCGGGCTGCCGTTCGGCGGAGTGGGGGAGAGCGGCACCGGCAGCTATCACGGGCGGAGGAGCGTGGAGACGTTCAGCCACGAGAAGGCCGTGCTGTCGAAGCCGCTTGCGCCGGACACCCTCGGTCTGGTCTACCCGCCCTACACGCCGAAGCGCAGCTCGTTCATCAGAGGCCTGCTGCGCAGGCTGAGTTAGGGTTGTTTCCGGGGGCCACGAGCCCCTTTCCCAAGCAATGGAGCTGATATTCACATGACGAATGCCTCGACGACCGCGCCTACGACCGCCGCGGAGAGACTGGCCGCGCAGACCTCCGCAGAGACGGCCGCGAGCCCCTCGAAGGCCACCCGCTTCCGCACCGAAACCGACTCGCTCGGAAGCGTCGACATTCCGTTCGATGCCTTCTGGGGCGTGCACACGGCCAGGGCCCTCGAGAACTTCCCCATCAGCCGTCGCCCCATCTCCGTCTACCCTGACCTGATCGACGCGCTCGTGATCGTGAAGCAGGCGGCGGCGAGGGCGAACGTCGAGATCGGTGTTCTGACGGCCGAGAAGGGCGAGATGATCGACGCCGCGTGCGAGGCGATCCGCCGGGGGGAGTACCACGACCAGTTCGTCGTCGGCGTCATCCAGGGCGGCGCGGGCACCTCGACCAACATGAACACGAACGAGGTCATCGCCAACGTGGCCCTGCAGCTGGCCGGCGAAGAGAAGGGGCGCTACGACCTGCTGCACCCCCTCGACGACGTGAACCGCAGCCAGAGCACGAACGACACCTACCCCACCGCTGTCAAGCTCGCACTCGTCTTCTCCCTGCAGCGGCTGCTCGTCGAGCATGCGCTGATGCGCGACTCGTTCGGCGCCAAGGGCAAGGAGTTCGCGGGCATCCTGAAAGTGGGTCGCACCCAGTTGCAGGACGCCGTGCCGATGACGCTCGGCCAGGAGTTCCACGGGTTCGCCACCACCCTCACCGAAGACCTCGAGCGCATGGAGGAGACCGTTCCGCTGCTGTGGGAGATCAACCTCGGCGCCACGGCGATCGGCACCGGAATCACCGCCGACCCCCGCTACGTCGAGTCGGTACGCGCCCACCTGAGCGCGCTCACCGGCTACGAGCACATCACCGCCGTCGACCTCATAGAGGCCACCAGCGATGCGGGCGTGTTCATGCAGCTCTCCGGCATCCTCAAGCGCAGCGCGATCAAGCTCTCGAAGATCTGCAACGATCTGAGGCTGCTCTCCAGCGGCCCGCAGGCCGGCTTCGGCGAGATCAACCTTCCCCCCAGGCAGGCGGGGTCGAGCATCATGCCGGGCAAGGTGAACCCGGTGATCCCCGAGGTCGTGAACCAGATCGCCTTCTCTGTCGCGGGCGCCGACCTCACCGTGACCATGGCGGCCGAGGGTGGCCAGCTGCAGCTGAACGCGTTCGAGCCCGTCATCGCCCATTCCCTGCTGCAGAGCCTCGCGTGGATGAGGCAGGGATGCCGCACACTGCGCATCAACTGCATCGACGGCATCACGGCCAACCACGAGAGGCTCGACGCCATGGTCGCGTCGAGCGTCGGCGTCGTCACCGCCCTCACGCCGTACATCGGATACGCCGCCGCCTCGTCGCTGGCGCACGCGGCCCTGCTCACGAAGCGCAACATCGCCGACCTCGTGGTCGAGGCGGGCCTCATGGATCGGGAGCGCGTGCTGAAGCTGCTCTCTCCGGCCCGGCTCTCCGGCCTGGAACCCGTGACCGACGTGCTGCAGGTGATCGCGCAGGCAGAGGCAGAGGCCTCTACTCGCCAGGACCCGTAGAACGCGCTTCCGTCTCTCGCAGCATCTGCGAGAGACGGCGCAGTTCGCGACCGTCCGAGACATCGGCCGACCAGCGGCGGGCCAGGATGCTGTTGCGTGCGGTGTCTCGCAGCGGCACCTGGATGGTCTCCTCGGCCGGCAGCCCGGCCAACAACTGGCGCGCCCGGGTGAGCTCGGCATCCACCTCGACGCCGATCATCAGCACGACCGACGAGATGTACAGCCAGATGAGCGCCGCGATGGGAACGCCGAGCCAGCCGTACAGCCGGTCGTAGTTCGCGAATGTCGCGAGGTAGAGGCCGAAACCGACCGCGGCCAAGGTCCAGATGGCGACGGTGAAGGTGGCCCCGACCGACAGCCAGCGCAGTCGCGGCCGATGCAGGTTGGGCGTGCCGTAGTACAGGAACCCGACGGTGAAGATGGCCACGAGCGCCAACGGAATCCACTTGAGCGCCGACCAGAGCTCTGCGACGACGCGGGGCCAGCCCAGGGAGTCCACCAGAGCTCCGGCCACGGTGGGTGTGAGCCCGACGATGACACCGATCACGAGATAGCACACGATCAGTCCCGCGGCCACGCCGAGCATCAGGATGCGGTTCTTCGTGAGCCGGCGTCCTTCCTCCACCTCGTACACGTTGTTCATGGCGCGGCCGAACGCCGTGGCGAACCCGGACACGGTCCAGAGAGTGAGCACCGTTCCGATGAGCAGCGCCCAGCCGGAATTCGGCAGCAGCGACAGCTGGTCGAAGATCGCGCGGACGGCCTGCGACGTGTCCGGCTGGGAGAGGCGCCCGACCACGTCGAGGATCAGCTGGATCGTCGCATCCCCGTTGTCGAACAGGGCCAGGCCGGAGACGATGGCGAGGGCGGCCGGGAAGAGCGACAGGGCGGAGAAGAAGGTGATCGAAGCGGCCGCGTCGATGTCGCGGTGGAGGATGAAGCCGTGCCAGGTGCGACGGATGGCGTAGCGGGTGGCCCTGCGATCGAGCTGCCTGCGGGTGAGAAGGGGATCACCCGCGCGCGTCATGATTCGATAGTAGAGGCGGCCCGCACAGCGGAGTGACACGGCTTAGCATGGCCGTATGCACGTTGCCGAGACCGCGCCGCAGGTGATCGTCGAACTGCTCGAAGCAGAGTTGGGCGAGGCCGTGTCGACCGATCCCGCGCTCCTGCAGTCCGTTCGCACAGACAAGTCGGGCTGGGTCGCGCCCGGCACGCCCCTCGCGGTCGTACGCGCACGCACTGTCGATCAGGTTCAGGCGGCCATGCGCATCGCCGCGCGGTACCGCGTTCCCGTCGTTCCCCGGGGAGCGGGCACGGGCCTGGCCGGGGGAGGCGTGGGCACCGATGGCGCGCTCGTCATCTCGACCGAGCGCATGGCCGAGGTCGTCGAGGTGAACCTCGCCGACGAGCTCGCCGTCGTTCAGGCCGGCGTCATCAACCAGCACCTGAGCGATCTCGCGGCACCGCACGGCCTCGTCTTCTCGCCGGATCCCGCATCCAAGGCCATCTCGACGATCGGCGGCAACATCGCCACGAACGCCGGCGGGCTCCTCTGCGCGAAGTACGGGGTGACCAGAGAGGCGATCCTCGGTCTTCTCGTGGTGCTGCCCGACGGATCGCTGCTCCGCACCGGCCATCGCAGCGTCAAAGGCGTCACGGGTTACGACCTCACGGCCCTCTTCACCGGCTCGGAGGGCACGCTCGGCATCATCGTCGAGGCCACTGTGCGTCTTCGACCCATTCCCCCCGGCGACGTCGTGACGATCGGTGCTTTCTTCGCCGACCTGGCGGCCGCCGCCTCCGCTGCAGCGGCCATCACCGCCGCCCGCATCAGGCCGGCGGTCATGGAGCTCATGGACTCCGCCTCGCTGGTCGCGATCGACGCCTACTCCGGCACGCGGCTGGCCGAGGGCGGCGCGGCGTACCTCCTCGTGCAGACGGATGCCCGCGGTGCCGCAGACGAGGCAACGGCGATCACCGAGATCCTCGCGTTGGCAGGGGCCGACGTCAGGCTCGCACGCGATGCCGCGGAGGGCGAGGCCCTGCTCGCCGTGAGGCGGAACTTCCACCCGGCCCTGGCCTCCCGGGGCGAGGTGCTCATCGAGGACGTCTGCGTTCCCCGCTCACGGCTCGTCGAGATGTTCGCGGCCATCGAGGACATCTCGAGGCGCTACGGCATCTCCATCCCGACCGTCGCGCACGCGGGCGACGGCAACCTGCATCCGAACTTCGTGCTTCCCGAGCGGCCGCCACGACCGGTCGGCGGCCTTGCAGGCAGTGGGGCGGGCGTCGACGAGCAGTGGGTGCCCGATGCGGTGTGGGCGGCGGCCGACGAGCTCTTCCAGGCGGCCGTGGCGCTCGAGGGAACGCTGACCGGCGAGCACGGTGTCGGAGTGCTCAAGAAGCGCTGGCTCGAGAACGAGATCGGTCCGCATTCCCTCGCGCTCCAGCGCGGTATCAAAGCGGTGTTCGACCCGCAGTCGATCATGAATCCCGGCGCGGTGTTCTGACGCATCGGCCTCCCCGAATCATCGCCGTGCCGATAGGCTCGGTGGCCTGTCCCCGATGAGGAGTCCCGTGACCCAGCCTTACCAGCCCGGCTACTACGCGCAGCAGCAGGCAGCACCTGCATTCGCCCCCGCTCCCCAGCAGGCGGTGAACCCCGTCTACGCCGAGCAGGCGGTGTGGAGCGCACCCACCCCGCCGACGCAGAAGTCGACGGGGCTCGTGCTGTCGATCATCGGCATCAGCGTTCTGGGCTTCGTCTTCCTCGCCGTCCTCGTCTACATCCTCATCGGACTCGGCCCGTTCGCGCTCTTCGTCTGCGGCCTCGTGGCGCTCATCCCGCTCGCCGTCGTCATCCTCACCATCACGTGGATCGACCGGTGGGAGCCGGAACCGCGGGGGGCCCTCTGGTTCGCCTTCCTCTGGGGCGCGGCCGCATCCGTCGCCATCGCCCTGCTCGTCGGTCTCGGCGTGCAGCTCGCGGTCTACTACGCCACGCAGGGCCAGGGCGGCGTCGGCGACTTCTTCTCCGCCGTCATCCAGGCTCCGCTGGTCGAGGAGGGCGCCAAAGGCCTGGGCGTACTGATCCTGTTCTTCGTGCTGCGCCGCCACTTCGACGGTCCGGTCGACGGCCTCGTCTACGGTGCCACTGTCGCCGCCGGCTTCGCCTTCACCGAGAACATCCTCTACTTCGGCTCGTCGCTGATCGAGTCGGGAGGAATCGGGCTCGGCTTCACGTTCTTCCTGCGCGGCATCATGTCGCCCTTCGCCCACGTGATGTTCACCGCCTGCACCGGCGTGGCCCTCGGCTTCGCATCGCAGAAGAAGGGCTGGCTGCCCGGCATCGGCTTCTTCTTCATCGGGCTCGTCCCCGCTGTTCTCCTGCACGCCCTGTGGAACGGGTCGTCGTTCATCGTCGAGGGCCTGGGCGGCTTCTTCATCGTCTACGCCCTCGTCCAGGTTCCCCTGTTCGCCCTGGCCATCGTCGCCGTCGTGTTCCTGCGCAAGCGCGAGGCCGCACTCACGCGGGTTCGACTCGACGAGTACGCGGCGGCCGGGTGGTTCACGCCCGAGGAAGTGGCGATGCTGTCGACCGGCACCGGTCGGCGGCAGGCTCGCACCTGGGCGAAGGCGCAGGGTGGAGACAAGGGCACGGTCATGCGACGGTTCACGCAAGATGCGACGCGCCTCGCCTTCGCGCGCCAGCGCGTCGTCACCGGGCGTGACGGAATCGGCGGACGCCGAGACGAGGCCGACCTCTTGCAGGCCGTGTCCACCGACCGCGCCATGCTGCTGTCGACAGGGCCCCAGGCGCCGGTTCAGGGTTCGTACTCACCGCCCGCCGCCGATCCGTATTCGCCGCCGGCTGCCGACCTTTACTCGTCGCCATCTCCGCAGCAGCCTCCGCATCAGGGTCCGCCCGTCATCTGACGGCGGGGGCGGCGTCCTCAGACCCGCGTAAACTGGTTGGCCGCTGCCAAGGAGTGTCAAAAAAGTGGTTTCAACCGAGCTCGCCCAGGAACGTCGCTATGTCGAGGGGCTGTACACCCGCCTCGACGCCCTGAGGGCGGAGGCGCGCACGGCTCTCGAGAGGGTGCGGCGCGAGAGCGTGGGCGGCAACCATCAGAGCCGCTCCGAGCGCGACGCGTACGCCCGGCTCTACGAGGACCGCATCGCCCAGCTCGACGAGGTCGACGACCGGCTCGCGTTCGGGCGGCTCGAGCTGGTCGACGTCGACGCCGAAACGGCCGAGGCTGCCGACGATCCCGACGACAGCTCCCCGTTCCGCTACATCGGTCGCATCGGTCTGCGCGACGAGCAGTTGAGGCCGATCCTGCTCGACTGGCGGGTGCCGCAGGCAGCCGCGTTCTACCAGGCCACCGCCGCCACGCCGCTCGGCGCCCGGGCACGGCGGCACCTCATCACCGAAGGCCGCACCGTCACGCGTATCGACGACGAGATCTTCGATGCAGAGCTGCTCGTCGAGCAGGCCGATTCGCTGCAGGGCGAGGCGGCGCTGCTCGCCGCTCTCACGAGCCAGCGAACGGGCCGCATGTCGGACATCGTCGCCACCATCCAGGCCGAGCAGGACAGGATCATCCGTTCCGAGCTCGGGGGAGTGCTCGTCGTGCAGGGAGGGCCCGGCACGGGAAAAACCGCCGTGGCCCTGCACCGCGCCGCCTACCTGCTGTACTCCCACCGTGAGCGACTCGCGTCATCCGGTGTGCTGGTGGTCGGCCCGTCGAGGGCCTTTCTGCAGTACATCGAGGCCGTGCTGCCGAGCCTGGGCGAGACGGGTGTCGTCGTCTCGAGCGTCGGGGGCCTCTACCCGGGCCTCGAGGCGACGCACGACGATGCCCCGGAGACCGCGCAGGTGAAGGGAGCCGCCGAGATGGCGGCACTCATCAAGCGCGCTGTGCGCTCGCGCCAGCGTGTGCCCGCCGAGGCGACCGACCTCGAGGTCAACGGCGAGCGACTCACCCTCGAACCCGGGCTCATCTCCTCGGCCATGCAGCGGGCATGGGAGAGCCGCAAGCCGCACAACGAGGCACGGGTCGTCTTCGTCAAGAGCGCGTTGAACCAGCTGAGCCGACTGCTCGCCGATCAGCTGCGCTCGCACGGCAACACGGTCGACGATGCCGACCAGGCCGTGCTCCGCGAAGACCTGCGCACATCGCCCGATGTGGTCGTGGCGCTCAATACGGCGTGGCTGCCGCTCACGCCCGAGAAGCTTCTCCAAGACCTCTACGCCCGGCCGCAGTGGCTGGCGTCGTTGACCCCGTCGTGGAGCGATGCCCGACGCGCACTGCTGCGTCGCGACCGCGATGCGCCGTTCACGATCTCCGACGTGCCCCTGCTCGACGAGGCGGCCGAACTGCTCGGCGAGTACAACGCCCAGAACGCCGCCCTGAAGCGCGAGGAGAAGCTGCAGAAGAAGCGCGACATCGAGAACGCCGAGAACGCGATCCGCAACATGCAGGTCGAGGGACTCGTGCACGCGGAGGATCTGGCCGCGGGATTCGCCGAACGCAGCGTGCGTGGCACGACGGCCGAGCAGGCCGCAGCTGACAGAACCTGGACCTACGGGCACATCGTCGTCGATGAGGCGCAGGAGCTCTCCGCGATGCAGTGGCGTGTGCTCGCCCGCCGCTGCCCTCTGCGATCGTTCACCGTCGTGGGCGACATGGCCCAGGCGAGCTCGGCGGCCAGTGCCCGCAGCTGGCAGGATGCCGTGCGCCCGCTCGTCGGTGCGTCGCCCCTCGGAGAGAAGTGGCGCCTCGAGGAGCTCACCGTCAACTACCGCACACCCGCTCAGATCGCGGCCGAGGCCGAACGGATGGCCGAGCGCAACCACCTGCCGATCACCCGTGCGACCGCCGTGCGCGAGAGCGAGTGGCCCGTCACCACGACGACGGTCGAGCTCAGCCCGGCCGGTCGCGCCGCCGATCCCGACGCCTTGGGCGATGCGGTGATCACGGTGATCGAAGACGATCGCGACATCGACTCCCGGGGCACGGTCGCGGTGATCGCGACCGAGGCGACGGTGGATGCGCTGTACCCCGCCCTGTCGGAATCGTTCGGCCGCGACATCGGGCTCGGTGCACAGGGCCTCAACCGCTCGATCGCCGTGCTGACGGCGCAAGACGCGAAGGGCCTGGAGTTCGACGCGGTCGTCGTCGTGGACCCCGACAGCATCCTCGCCGAGTCGACCCGCGGGGCATCCGGCCTCTACGTCGCCATGACGAGGCCCACCCAGCGCCTGCACCTCGTGCGCCCGGCGTGACACTCGCGATTACCCCGTGAGAGAACGCTTTTGACCGGCGCACCCGGGAACGGTTGGATGGTGTCATGACCGAAAACATGAACACCAAGCCCGAGATCGATTTTCCCGAGGGCCCCGCTCCGACCGAGCTCGTCATCGAGGACATCGTCGTCGGAGACGGCGCAGAAGCGACGCCCGGTGCAACCGTCGAGGTGCACTATCTCGGTGTCGAGTACGAGACCGGCGAGGAGTTCGACTCCTCGTGGGGTCGCGGCGAGACCATCAGCTTTCCGCTGAACGGCCTCATCGCGGGCTGGCAGGAAGGCATCCCGGGAATGAAGGCGGGCGGCCGACGCAAGCTCACCATTCCGCCCCACCTGGCCTACGGCCCCGCCGGCGGTCACTTCCTCGGCGGAAAGACCCTGGTCTTCGTCATCGACCTCATCAGCGTCCCGTAACCACCCATCGTGGCCGGACTAGGCGAGCAGGGGTGCCAGTGAGCGTCCCGAGTTCGCGAGTTCGGCCACGATCCGTTCAGGGCTTTCGATGCGAGTGCGCGGCCCGGAGAAGCACAGCCCGGCCACGAGCAGCCCGCTGGAGTCCCTGATCGGCACCCCGATACATCCGAAGCCCGGAACGAATCGCCCGATCTGGCTCGAGTAGCCGCGGGCGAGCGCCGCAGCGAGATCGTCGTCGATCCCGCGTCCCGCGTGTGCCGTTCGAGCGCTGGCCCGGCCGAGGCTCCTCTGCTCCGCGAGCAGCAGCAGTCCGATGGCCGATGCGTCGAACTCACGGAGCACTCGCAGCTCGTCGTTGAGCGGAAAATCGGGGTCGCTGTCGACGATGCTGATGCTGTCGTCGCCGTATCGCACGACGTGCACGCCCCCGCGGATCCTCTGGCGCAGCTCCGCGATCACCTCGCGGGCGGCCTGAGGTGGACGCGACGGCGCTACCGAGCCGACGAGTTCCGTCACCTTCCGACCCAGCGCGAAGCCGCGCAGGTCGGGCATGCGCACCAGGTACTCGTCCTGCACGAGCAGGTTGAGAAGTCGGTAGGTCGTCGCCCGGGGCAGACCGAGGCCCTCGGAGACCTCTCGTGCGGTGACGCCGGCGCCCGCCCTGGCGACCTCCTCCAGCACCGTCAGGGCGCTGTGGATCGCCTTCGGCTGCCGCGCCCGAAGTTCGCCGGATGCGCCGAGAGGATCAGCCACCGAGCACGTCCTCCCTCGTGGGCTCGTCGTATGCGCCCACACTGCGGCGCCGGTCGGGATACCGGACTCCGAGCAACCCATGCCCGGCCACGGCGAGGAGCACGATCACGACGACGATGACCACGCTGGGCCACTGTGGTGTCGCCAGTTCGGCGACGAGATAAACAGTGAGCACGATCGCGAGGGCGACCGCGGCCACCGACGCGCGTACGACCGGCCAGACGGTCGCCTCGCCGATACGCCCGAGAAAGACGGGCACGGCGGCGCACACGAGGATGTAGGCCGCGATGTACCCGCCGGCCGCCCCGACGATGAAAAAGCTCATCGCCTGCCAGGCGTCGTTGCCCACGGCGATCACGAGCACGGGAACGAGCGTCAGGATCGGCAGGGTCACGCAGATCGCGACGATCGGAGTCGAGAAGCGGCGATGCGTGCGGCCGAACGCGGAAGGGAGAAGGCCCTCCCGCCCCATGGCGAAGACGACCCGCACGAGCGCAGTGGTGGAGCTGACGGCACAGGCGAAGAACGATGCGGCGATGCTCACGTCGAGCAGCAGCCCCATCCACTCCACGCCGTAGGCGGTGGCCAGGTCGTTGACCGGCGATCCACTGTCGACGAAGTCGCGACCCAGGCCGGAGAAACCGACGAACTGCGTGTAGGACGCCACGAGATAGAGCAGGCCGGAGACGATCACGGTCCACACGATGGCCCGGGGGATCGTGGCCAAGGGCCGTCGGGCCTCGACGCCGAGCGTCGCGGAGCTCTCGAACCCGACGAAGGCCGTGATGGCGAGCACGGCTCCGATGGCGAAGTCTCCGGCAGTGGTATCGCCGAGCGAGAGCAGGGACCAGTCGATTCCGGGCCCCTGCGTCGAGAGCAGTGCCACGACGAGAACGAGGATGATGCCCACCGAGAGGGTCTCGACCAGAAGGGTGACCCTGGTCGAGATTCGGATGCCTCGGGCGAGCACCACGAACGAGAGGCCACCCATGGCGACGATCAGGATGCACACCAGCAGCCCGGACGATTCGGCGCCGGGCACGAAATGGCCGACGAGGATGGCGAGGTAGTACCCGGCGCCCGCGAGGGAGAACATGGCGATGAAGCCGTAGCCGATGAGCAGCGTGACACCTGTGATGAATCCGGCACCGCCGCCCAGGCCCTTCGACACGAATGTGAAGAGCGAGCCCGGTGCCGACAGGCGACGGGTGAACTGGTTGACGGTCGTAGCGACGAGCAGACACAGGAGCAGGGCGGCGAACAGCGCCAGAACCGTAGCCTTGCCCGCGGCCGCGGCGACCATGAGCGGAACGGTCGTCGCTGCGGCCGACGGAGCGACGGCCGATACCGACTGGGCCAGCACATCGTAGAAGCCGACGCTTCTCCGTGCGAGTCCAGCCATGGGAGAGCGATCGCCGAGGCCCTCGACGGGTCGGGGATCGGCGATTGCGCGTTCGAGAGCTGTCACGGACCGACGCTAACCCGCACGCATTGCGCACACGTTCCGATCGTGTTTCGGCTTCGAGTTGTGCAAATGAGACACCTCGCGCCCGGTGTCTCGTTTCGGATGCGGAGAGCTTCATCCGAGCGGAACGCGCCCGCAACGAGCCCCCGCGATGCTGGATCGCGAACGAGCGAATCGTTCCATCCGAGACCACCACCAGGCACGTCCTCACCCCCAGGGAGCACATCGACATGACCTCAACACGCGATCAGGCAGCGGCCGGCCTCAGCGGCCTTCCTGCCACCAGACGGAGTCTCAGCGGTTCGCTGGGAGTGGGGCCCATCGTCTTCATGGTGGTCGCCGCCGCTGCTCCGCTCACCGTCATCGGCGGCGCTGCGCCGCTCGGCATCCTGCTCGGCAACGGCGTCGGCTTTCCGAGCCTCTACGCCGTCTCGGCGGTCATCCTCGTGTTCTTCGCCGTCGGCATGGTGGCGATGACGCGCAAGGTTCCCAAACCGGGAGCATTCTTCACGTACGTGGGCTACGGGCTCGGCAAACCCGCCGGACTCGCGACGGCCTACCTCGCGCTGCTGACCTACACCACCATCCAGATCGCCGTTCACGGCTACGTCGGATACATCCTCGAGGTCACGGTGGCGGGCATCGGGGGACCGGACATCCCCTGGTATGTCTACTCGATCGCATCCATCGCCATCGTGGGAGTGCTGGGCTATCGGCACATCGATCTCAGCTCGAAGGTCCTGGGCGTTCTGCTCGTCGCCGAGGTGGGCATCGTGCTCGTGCTCGTGGGCGCGGTCGTATTCTCGGGCGGTGCCGCCGGCCTCTCGCTCGAGCCGTTCGAGCCGAACAACATCTTCTCGGGATCTCCGGGCGTGGGACTCATGTTCGCCATCGCCGCGTTCATCGGATTCGAGGCGACCGCCATCTTCCGCGACGAAGCCAAGAACCCGGACCGCACGATTCCTCGAGCGACCTATACCGCCGTGATCGGAATCGGCATCTTCTACACGCTGGCGTCCTGGGCGATCGTGATGGCGTGGGGCCCGGACAACGTGCTCGCCGCCGCCGCCGAGGATCCGGGCGCGATGGTCATCGTCACCACCCTGAACTACCTCGGGGTGGTCGGTGAGATCATCATCAACGTGCTGCTCATCACGAGCATGTTCGCCTGCGTGCTGTCGTTCCACAACGTGATCACGCGCTACCAGCACACCATGTCTAATGCCGGGCTGCTTCCGGCCAGGGTCGGGTCGGTGCACTCCCGGCACCTGTCGCCCCACCTGTCGTCGCTCGTTCAATCGGGCACGGCGCTGGTGCTCATCGTCGTGTTCGCGCTGCTCGGCCTTGACCCGGTACTCCAGGTGTTCACCTGGTTCTCCGGTGTGGCCACACTCGCGATCGCCCTGCTCATGGCCCTCACCAGCGTCGCGGTGATCGTCTTCTTCGCCCGCACGAAGTCGGACAGGCGGATCTGGAACACCGTCGTCGCTCCGGCCATCGGCTTTCTCGGCCTCATCGGCTCGGCCGTCGTGATCGCCGCGAACTTCCCGATGCTCGTGGGCGACGTGGATGCCGACGGCGCTCCGGAGTTCGGTGTCATCAGCGCTGTGCTGCTGGCCCTCATCGTCATCTTCCCGCTCATCGGCGTCGTGCAGGCGCTCGTCCTCCGAAAGCGGAGCCCCAAGACCTACGACGCGATCACCGACGCGATCGCCTGACGCCCGATCCCCGACGTCCGCTCACCACCCTCAACGTCCCCGCCACCAGAACCACACAGAAAGACGGCATCTCATGACCTTGCTCGAACCGAAGACCGACCCGACCGCTGCCTCGACCACCTCGTCACGCGGCCCGCTCGCCAGCCTCAGCACCGACGAATTCACGCGCATCCAGCAGATCGTGCTGGGCAGCGGCCTCACGACGCCCAGCACCCGGTTCGCCTACGTGGGCCTCGAGGAACCGCACAAGAACGAGGTGCTCGCATTTCAGGCCGGCGAGGGCCCGACGCCCGACCGGCGAGCCCGCGTCATGCTGCTCGACATGACCACCGGTCACTCGACCGACTCGGTGCTCTCCGTGGCCACGGGCGAGGTCCTCAGCACGACGGTGCTCGACGGCAGCACGGGCCAACTGCCCATTCTCATCGAGGAGTTCGACGCGATCGGCCCAATCGTCGCCGCCGACCCGCGGTGGGTCGACGCCCTCGCGGCCCGAGGATGCACGGTGGAGAGCGTGATGTGCGTGCCGCTGTCGGCGGGGTCCTACGGATTCCCCGAGGAGCAGGGCCGGCGCATCGTGCGGGTCCTCGCATTCCGCCAGGACTATCCGGAGGATCACCCCTGGGCGCATCCCGTCGACGGCCTGTGCGCCTACGTCGACGTCGCGGCCCGCACGATCACTCGGCTGATCGACAGCGAGGTCATGCCCATCCCCTCCGAAGGCGGCAACTTCGACGACGCCGTCATGCAGGGGGAGCCGCTCACGACGCTGAAGCCGATCGTCATCTCCCAGCCCGAGGGACCGAGCTTCACCGTCGACGGCGAGACGGTCAGCTGGGCCAACTGGAACTTCCAGGTGGGTTTCGACTCGCGCGAGGGACTCATTCTGCGTCAGCTCAGCTACACCGATGGAGGCGAGGCGCGACCCGTGATCTATCGGGCCTCCATCAGCGAGATGGTTGTTCCCTACGGCGACCCGTCGCCGGTGCGGTTCTGGCAGAACTACTTCGACACGGGCGAGTACCTCTTCGGACGGTTCACGAACTCCCTGGCCCTCGGATGCGACTGCGTGGGCGAGATCCACTACTTCGACTGCGTGCTGTCCGACGAACTGGGCAATCCGTTCACGATCGAGAATGGGATCTGCATGCACGAGGAGGACTACGGAACGCTGTGGAAGCACAGTGACATGTTCACGGGCTCGAACGAGGTGCGTCGGCAGCGCCGACTCGTCATCAGCTTCTTCACGACGGTCGGCAACTACGACTACGGCTTCTACTGGTACCTCTACCTCGACGGCACGATCGAGTGCGAAGCCAAGCTCACCGGTGTCCTCTTCACGTCGTCGTACCCCGGAGCCGGCTACCCGTATGCGAGCGAGGTCGCACCCGGGCTCGGGGCGCCCTATCACCAGCACCTCTTCAACGCCCGGCTCGACATGATGGTCGACGGCCTGGCCAACGCCGTCGACGAGGTCGAAGCCGTGCGGCTGCCGGTCAGCGATCAGAACCCGCACGGCGGCGCCTTCACCAACAGCACGACGAGGCTCACGGAGCCGTCCGACGGCAGGCTCGCCAGCTCGTCGACAGCGCGCGCCTGGCACATCGTGAACACCGAGAAGACCAACAGGCTCGGCGGCCAGACGGGATACGTGCTCTATCCGGAGGAGAACCCCACGCTGATGGCCGACCCGTCGTCATCGATCGCGCAGAGGGCGGCCTTCACGACGAAGCACCTGTGGGTCACGCCCTACGACCCGAGTGAGAAGTACGCCGCGGGCGACTTCGTGCACCAGAACCCCGGCGGCGCGGGCATTCCCGCCTACACGAACACCGAGGCGTCGATCGACGGGCAGGACATCGTGCTCTGGCACACGTTCGGCCCGACCCACTTCCCTCGCCCGGAGGACTGGCCCGTGATGCCGACGGACTACGCGAAATTCACCCTGAAGCCCTACGGGTTCTTCGAGCGCAATCCCACGCTCAACGTTCCCGCCAATGAGCCTGTGCACATGTGCTCGCACGGGCACGACCAGACGGCGCACGTCGAGCATGCTGCGCACCAGCATGCTGCGCACGACCACACGGCGCACGGATGATCGAGGCGCTGCACGTCGGAGCCCTCCTCCCCGCGACTGTCGGTCTCTGCTGCACGGCGGCCTCGCCGCGGCAGCGCGGCTTCTCCGCCGTCGCGGGGTGGGCTCCGGCCGGCGTGATGACCGCGGCGATGGCCGACGCAGCCCTCGGTTCGCGTCTGGTTCCGGCGGTGCTCTGGACAGTCCTGCTGGTCGTCGTCGCAGTCCTGCCCGCGGCGCAACTCCGGAGAGAGCGTATGCGGGCCGGCCTGCCGGTGGCGAGACACGCGACGGCGATGGCCATCCATCGCTCTCTCGGAACGCTGCTCATGGGCGGCCTCATGCTTGTGATGGCGACCCCGGCGCTGGGCGCGGGTGCCGCGACCCCCGCGCACCATGCCGGCGGGGGCGGGGGTGTCGAGTGGATGCTCGGCGCCTCGTCGATCGCATTCGTCGCGCTGAGCGCGTGGCTGCTGGGCCGGGTTCAGCGAGCGCCCCATCCGGCGCGCATCGTGGCGCTGGAGGTGGTCTCGATGTCGCTGTCCGTCGGGACGACGGCCGTGGCGCTGCTCGTCTGAACCGAGCGCTACGGCGCGGGGGCGAAGGCGTCGTACTCGCGGAGCGACCGGTGCAGTGCGATGGCGGCGAGCGAGAAGACCACGACGACGATGCCGCCGAGAAGCGGCGGCAGCCACAGCAGCGCTGTGGCCGCCGCCAGGCCGACGTAGGCGTCTCCGAGCCTGGGCCCTCCGGTCACGACCACGGTGAACACACCCTGGATGCGACCGCGCATGATGTCGGGAACGGCGGACTGCATCATGGTCTGCCGGAAGATGGCGCTGACGTTGTCGGCCGCACCCGCACCCGCCAGGGCGATGCTCGCCAGGGCGAGCGCGGGAAGATTCGCGTCCTCGAAGGCCGACGTGATGCCCTCGATCGGGCCGTGGTCCATCACGAGGAGGACGAGGCCGAACGCGGCGATGAAGGCCCCGTAGACGGCCACGGCTCGTCCGATCGCGCGCCCCTGCAGACGCACGTGCCCCAGTCGACCGGAGAACACCGATGAGAGCAGGGCTCCGACGGCGAAGGCGGCCGAGAGGATGCCCACGGTGATCGCGCCGCCGCCGATGAGGAGGGCGCCGACGGCCGGGAACACGACTCGCGGCATACCGAAGGTCATCGCCACGATGTCGATGAGGAAGGACATGCGGATGTTCGGGGCGCGTTTCAGGAACGCCAGGCCCTCCCAGACGGCCGCGAAGCCGGCCCGCCGGCTGCCTCCCTCCGGAACGATGCGGGGCAGCGTGACCACGCCCGTGAATGCCGCGATGAACAGCACGACGTCGACGGTGTAGGTCCACTGGAATCCGACGGTGGCCACGAGCACGCCGGCGAGGGCCGGGCCGACGGTGACCTGCACGCCGAAGCTGATGCCTCCGAGCGCTGAGGCCGCCGGAAGCAGATCGGGCGTGAGCAGCCGCGGCACGATGGCCGAGCGTGTGGCGCCGATGACCGTGGTGGCGACGGCCGTCACGGTGGTGAGCGCGTAGAACATCCACAGCTCGTCGATGTGGTTCCAGGCCAGCAGGGCGAGCCCCAGCGTGGAGCCCCATGCGAGGAACTCGGCGATGAGCACCACGGTTCGCCGGTCGAAGCTGTCGGCGAGCACCCCGCCGTACACCCCGGCGATGATCATCGGAACGAGCGCGAAGACGCCCACGAGCGAGACCGCCGTCGTCGAGCCGGTGATGTCGTAGATGTGCAGGCCGACCGCGATGATGGTCATCTGGCCACCGATTCCCGCGATCAGGCCTCCGAGCCACAGTCGGAAGAACGCCGGGCTGCGGCGGAAGGGGGCGAGGTCGACGAAGTGGGTGCGGCGGGTCTCTGCCGGCGCCGGTGAAGTGCTCACCTGTTCAGCGTACGGCCCATGATGGCCGAGATGAGCGCGTCGACCGGCTCGGCCGGTGCACCGGGGTTGCGCAGCAGCGTGAGGTCGACCTCGCCGAGAACGGGCAGGGCGAAGCGCGTGCCGACGACGACCAGATCGTCGGGAATCAGCGAGCGGGGGAACACGGCCACGCCGAGACCGGCCCGCACCGCGGCGAGCAGGCCGTTCACCTCGCGCGTGTTGCAGGTGATGCGCCACCGCCGCCCCGCCTGCTCGAGCGCTTCGATCGCGCTCGTGCGGCTGACGGTCGTTCCCTGGTACGTGATGAGCGGAACGGGAGCGCCGAGTTCGACGATCGTCTTCTCCTGTCCCACCCACACGAGCTGGTCCCGTCGCACGACGGTGCCGTCCGTGGTCTCCGGCTTCTGCTTGATGAAGATGAGATCGAGCGACCCGGCGTGCAGCTTGCGGAAAAGCGGGGCCGACTGGTCGACGGTGAGCTCGAGGTTGATCTGCGGGTAGAGCTGGCGGAAGTGCCTGAGGATGCGGGGGAGCTGGGTGATCGCGAGGTCGTCGGCGGCGCCGAACCGCAGCTTGCCCTTCATGGCGGAGCCGCTGAAGTAGTCGTCGGCCGCGCTGTGTGCCGCGAGGATCGTGCGCGCGAATCCCGCCATCGCATCCCCGTTGTCCGTCAGGGAGACGTCTCGGGTGTCGCGGGCCACGAGCAGTCGTCCGGATGCCTGTTCGAGCCGCCGGACGTGCTGGCTGACCGTGGGCTGGCTGATTCCCAGACGCTGGGCCGCCAGGGTGAAGCTCGAGGTCTCGGCGACGGCGAGGAAGGTGCGGAGCAGGGTGGGGTCGAACATGCGCCTCATTCGAAAAGGTAATGGGAGTTATAGGGTCAATTTACTCGGGGAATGATCCGGTGGGGCAATAGCGTTGAGGAATCGGATGCCCGGCATCCGCACCCATACGAAACCGCCTTTCTCATCTCGCACCTGGATTACTCGTGACACCGC
Organism: Agreia sp. Leaf244; assembly: GCF_001422695.1. Classification (NCBI taxonomy): domain Bacteria; kingdom Bacillati; phylum Actinomycetota; class Actinomycetes; order Micrococcales; family Microbacteriaceae; genus Agreia; species Agreia sp. Leaf244. Next base: position 253,274 of record NZ_LMLX01000005.1, read on the forward strand.
CTCCTTCCGACCCGTTTCCCGTTACCGCCCCCATGCCCGTCCTGGCCTCCGCGCCACCGTGGAGAGACACGTTCTCCTCACTGAGGGTGCCGAACTTCCGCCTCTTCACCTCCGCGAACATCGTGGCCATGACCGCACTCTGGATCCAGAGGATCGCCCAGGACTGGCTCGTGCTCGAACTCTCCGGCAGCGTCGCCGCCGTCGGCATCACCGTCGCGCTGCAGTTCGCGCCGATGCTCTTCCTCGGCCTCTACGGCGGCGTCCTCGTCGACCGATACTCCAAGCGGATGCTCCTGGCGATCACCCAGAGCGTGTCGCTCCTCGCGAGTGTCGCCCTCGCCGTGCTGGCACTGACCGGCGTCGTCGAGGTGTGGCACATCATGCTCGTCGCCCTCATCGTGGGCCTCGCGACCGTGATCGACAACCCCACCCGCCAGGTCTTCGTCAACGAACTCGTCGGTCCGAAGTACCTGCGCAACGCCATCAGCCTCAACTCCTCCGTGTTCCAGCTCGGAGCGCTGATCGGACCCGCGATCGGAGGCGTACTCCTCGTGTCGGTCGGCGCCGGCTGGTCGTTCGCGATCAACGCTGTGGCCTGCCTGGGGGTGGTCATCACCGTGCTGATGCTCAACCCGAAGACCCTCTATCCCGCACCCGTGGCGCCGCGGGCCAAGGGGCAACTCCGCGAGGGCCTCTCTTACGTCTTCGCCAAGCCGACGATCCTCTGGACCGTCGTGATGGTCGCGTTCGTCGCCGTGTTCGCGCTGAACATGCCCGTGCTCCTCGCGGCATACGCATCCGACGTGTTCGACACGGGCCCCGGCGGATACGGCCTCTTCAACTCGCTCGTGGCCGTCGGCGCGCTCGCCGGAGCCGTCCTCTCGACGCGGCGCACGAGCATCCGGCTTCGCGCCGTGGTGATCACGGGTCTCGCCTGGGGAATCGTGCAGGCGATCGTCGCGGGCGCGCCCTCGGAGCTGGTCGTCGGCATCCTGCTCGTCTTCGTCGGATTCTGCACGCTGCAGTTCCTGACGGGCGCCAATCAGCTGATCCAGCTCTCGAGCAACGTGTCGATCCGAGGCCGAGTCATGTCGGTGTACGTGCTCGTGCTGCTGGGAGGACAGGCGCTCGGTGGGCCGCTCATGGGGTGGCTCGTCGAGAGCTACGGCCCCCAGTTCGGCATGCTCGTGTCTGGTGTCGTTCCGGCCGTCGCCGCCCTCGTCGTGGGAATCGTGCTCGCCAGGAGCGGCAGGCTCACCGTGCGGCTGCGCCGTCGGCTGCCGCTCGTGGCCATCGTGCAGCATTGAGCGGCGCGAATCGTTCATCTGCTAGAATCTCAAGGTTGCCGTCTGACGGCCGCGGATAAAGAGAGCCCGCACATTCTGTGACGGGCACCGCGCAATGAGGAGAAAGGGGATCACCAACTATGGCTCTTGAAGCTGATGTCAAGAAGGCGATCATCGAAGAATACGCAACCCACCCCGGTGACACCGGATCCCCAGAGGTCCAGGTCGCGATGCTCACGCGTCGCATCAAGGACCTCACGGAGCACCTCAAGGAGCACAAGCACGACCACCACTCGCGTCGTGGCCTCCTGCTCCTGGTCGGACAGCGTCGCCGACTGCTGGGTTACCTGGCCGATGTCGAGATCGAGCGCTACCGTGCTCTGATCGAGCGTCTCGGCCTGCGTCGATAGTTCGCCGCATTTCTTGACGATGGGCCGTTCTCCCTCACGGGAGAACGGCCCATTCTCGTTGTGCGGCCGGGTTGTGCGGCGGCGCTGAGGATCAGACGCGGTCGTCGTCGCCGAGTTCGGCCGCGCTCTCCGCCTCGTAGTCCTCGTCGTCGAGATCGTCGTTCGTCTCGTCGGGGTCGTCGATCTGCAGGGTGTCGATGTCGTTCTCGACACCGAACTCGGTGTCGGCGCCGTCGAGCAGTCCCTCGTCGAGGCTCTCCTCGTCGTCGACCGACGGGTCGCCCGGATTCGTGAACTCGGCGTCACCGCGACCATCGAGTTCGCTCGATACCTCGAGCAGGTCTTCGTTGCTGTATTCGTCTCGCTCTTTGTCAGTCATATCTCGACTCTAGAACAGCGGATGCACACGATCCACCAAGACTCGTACGGCAGGATCGACACATGTTCCGACGCCACCCCGTGCTCTCCGTGCTCACGGTGCTCTACCTCGCGGGGGTCGCCTGGGTGACGCTGGGCCCGGAGCCCTACGACTCGGACACGAGCGGGGTGCTCTGGCGTTTCCTGCGCTTCTTCGCGCGGTACGAGGCCACCGACTGGATCACGTTCGGTCGGGTCGAGTTCACGGCCAACATCGCCATGTTCGTGCCCCTGGGCGTCTTCTTCGTGCTGCTGTTCGGTCGGCGGCACTGGTGGCTCGCCATCCTCCTGTGCGGCGCGCTGTCGTGCGCCATCGAGATCTCACAGGGCGCGCTGCTTCCCACGCGTGTCTCCGATCTCGCCGACGTCATCGCCAACACCTCCGGCGGCGCGATCGGCGCCGTCCTCGGCGTCGTGCTGATGTCGATCTCCCTCGCGCGGCGCAGCCGACGCGGTCGTGTTCGCGCGAACGCCGCGCACGCGCTTGGATAGGGTCATGAGATTCTTTTCGTTCGGTCGCCTCAACAATCCGAACCTCGCGAAGACCGATCAGGGCACGGGCTCGCTCGACGACTACCTCTACGACCTCGTGCCGCGCAACAAGCGGGTGCGCATCCAACTCGCCGACAGCGACCCCTGCCAGGACGCACTGCGCACCGTGATCGAGCAAGGCGTGACAGAGACCGAGGCTTTCATCACTCGCCGGAGCGCGGCCGATGAACGAACGGATGCGCCGACGCCGGTGCGCCTGTTCGTGAACCAGCGGCCGACCCCGGTCGTCGGCTTCGTGCCCCGCGGCCTCGAGGCTCCTGTCGAAGCCGCCCTCGGGCGCCTCGCGGACTCGGGAAAGTCGACGCGCATGGAGGCGACGATCCGCGAGACGAAGAACGGTCTCAGGGTCGACCTGGCCATCGGCCTCACGCGCTGAGGCCCACAGCCACGGGGCCGGCTCACCCGCTGGCATCGTCGTTCCCGCTTCCCTCGCGCGCCGCGGAGGGGTTGAATGGCGATATGGTCATCGGCGATCCTCGGCGCTCAGGCGTTCCCGACCGGCACGATGCCGGGACGGGCTCGCTGGCCGACTACACCTACAACCTCTTTCCCCGGTTCACGAGCGTGGTGCTGCGGGTCGCCGGCAGCACGCCGTTCCAGTCCGAGCTGCGAGAACTCCTCGAATCGCCGACGCCACCGCATGACGCGTTCGTCGAGCGACGGCCGCCGGCGGAGGACCGTGTCGACGCACCGATGCCCGTGCGCCTCTGGATCGGATCCGAGCTGAGCGGGATGGTCGGGTACGTTCCCCGGGGCCTCGAGGCACCCGTCGACGCGTGCCTCGGCCGACTGTCCGACAGGGGCAAAGGACCGCGGATCCCGTGCACGATCGTCTCGACCCGGCACGGGCTGCGGGTCGACCTCGGCATGGGGCGGGCCTACTGACTCGTCGCTCCCTCATGGGCGAACGTGCTTGGATTGACGGATGCATCCCCGGTCTCGCAAGCTCCCGCTGTTCGACTGGGAGCCCTTCCTCCTGGGTATCGTGCTCCTCGCGGCCCTCGCCGCGTCGCTCACGGTACGGCTCGCCGTGACCGGAACGATCGTGGGAGTGATCGCCGCACTCGTGGCCCTGCCCGCGATCGTGCAGCTCGTCAGGATCGGACTCAGGACCGGGGGAGAGCGCAACTCGGCGTCGAGGCTGGTGCGCCTCGACGGATTCGACCTGCGGCCCGTCGCCACGGACGGAACGCTCATGCTCGACGAGACGAACAGGCGCCAGGACTCGATCGACCTCGCCCTCGGATGGACCGAACACTCCTTCACCGTCGTGCTCTGGCCCTCTGCCACCCGCTGGCTCGGTCGCGAACTGCGCACCGAGGCGTACTTCGTCGGGGGCCCGCGACCCGCCCGGGCGGGATTCCTGCCCCGCGGAACCGACGCATCCATCGGCGAGGCCCTCGAGAGCCTGCGTGATACGGGCGTGCTGGTCACCGTCGACGCACGCATCTTCGGCGACGGCAAGCTGCCCGATCCCACTCGGCCGTTCACTCGTCTCGCCCGTCCTCTCACCGTCGAGGTCGGCCGACCCGTCGACGACGCACTGGCCGGCATCCGGCCCTGATCAGCCCCCGCCTGCTAGGATCGGCTTGTCGCCCTTACTGGGCGGCGCGAATAAATCAATACACGAGCACCAATGCGGAGCAGGCCGGCAGGACGCTGGTCACCGGTGGTGGGTTTCGGAACGCGACGCGCGGTCCGAGGTTTTCTACTGTTGGCCAGACATGCGCCCCTACTCTCAGGGTTCCAATGCGCGTACGTGCACGGGTCTCGCAATCGGCGAGCACCCCCATGTCGCTCTGTCACCCCACTCCGCTGTACGCATCGCGAGAGCCCACACGGGGCCGCGAATCCCCTGGGCCTGCATGGCAGGGGGAGACAAAACAAAAGGAGAAACCCCCATATGGAGGGTCCAGAAATCAAATTCGCCGAAGCCGTTCTCGACAACGGCAAGTTCGGCACCCGCACGGTCCGCTTCGAAGCGGGTCGTCTGGCACAGCAGGCACAGGGCGCCGTCGCGGCCTACCTCGACGAGGAAACCATGCTGCTGAGCGCCACCAGCATCGGAAAGCACCCGAAGGACAACTTCGACTTCTTCCCGCTCACCATCGATGTCGAAGAGCGCAGCTACGCCGCCGGAAAGATCCCCGGATCGTTCTTCCGCCGCGAGGGCCGCCCCTCGACCGAGGCCATCCTGGTCTGCCGCCTCATCGACCGCCCCCTGCGCCCGTCGTTCGTCAACGGCCTCCGCAACGAGGTCCAGGTCGTCATCACGGTGCTGAGCATCGCGCCCGACGAGTTCTACGACACCCTGGCGATCAACGCGGCTTCCGCGTCGAGCCAGATCTCGGGAATCCCGTTCTCGGGTCCCATCGCCGGTGTGCGCCTCGCACTCATCGGTGACCAGTGGGTCGCCTTCCCCAAGTACTCGCAGCTCGAGGAGGCCGTCTTCGACCTCGTCGTCGCCGGCCGTGTCGTCACCGACGCCCAGGGCAACGAAGACGTCGCGATCATGATGGTCGAGGCCGAAGCCACCGAGAACAGCTGGAACCTGATCCAGGCCGGCGCCACGAAGCCCAATGAGGAGATCGTCGCCCAGGGCCTCGAGGCCGCCAAGCCGTTCCTCAAGCAGCTCGTCGCCGCCCAGGCCTCGCTTGCCGCGCAGGTCAACAAGGCCGTTCGCGACTACCCCGTCTTCCCCGCCTACAGCCAGGCCGGATACGACGCCGTCGCGGAGCTCGCCTACGACGAGCTCGTCTCGATCTACCAGATCGCCGACAAGACCGAGCGCCAGGACGCAGACGACGCGCTGAAAGAGCGCGTCAAGCTGGCGATCAACGACAAGGTGACCGCGGGCGAGCTGTCCGGCGACATCCCGCCGATGGTCTCCGCCGCCTACAAGTCGGTCACGAAGACGGTCGTCCGCGGCCGCATCCTCACCGAGGGCATCCGCATCGACGGTCGTGGCCTCGCCGACATCCGTCCGCTCGACGCCGAGGTGCAGGTCATCCCGCGCGTCCACGGCTCTGCCATCTTCCAGCGCGGTGAGACCCAGATCCTGGGCGTCACCACGCTGAACATGCTCAAGATGGAGCAGCAGATCGACTCGCTGAGCCCGATCAAGAAGAAGCGCTACCTGCACCACTACAACTTCCCGCCCTACTCCACCGGAGAGACGGGTCGTGTCGGTTCGCCGAAGCGTCGCGAGATCGGGCACGGCTTCCTCGCCGAGCGCGCCATCGCGCCGGTGCTGCCGAGCCGCGACGAGTTCCCCTACGCGATCCGCCAGGTGTCCGAGGCTCTCGGCTCCAACGGATCCACGTCGATGGGTTCCGTCTGCGCCTCCACCCTGTCGCTGCTGAACGCCGGTGTGCCGCTGCGCGCACCCGTGGCCGGTATCGCCATGGGCCTCGTCTCCGACACGATCGATGGAGAGACCCGCTACGCGGCGCTCACCGACATCCTCGGCGCTGAAGACGCGCTCGGCGACATGGACTTCAAGGTCGCTGGAACGTCCGAGTTCATCACCGCGATCCAGCTCGACACGAAGCTCGACGGTCTGCCCACGAGCGTGCTCGACGGCGCCCTGAAGCAGGCGAAGGCTGCGCGTACCGCGATCCTGAACGTCATCAACTCCGCGATCGACGCTCCCGACGAGATGGCACCGACCGCGCCCCGCGTCATCAGCGTGCAGATCCCCGTCGACAAGATCGGCGAGCTGATCGGCCCGAAGGGCAAGACGATCAACGCGATTCAGGACGAGACCGGCGCCGACATCTCGATCGAGGAAGACGGCACCGTGTACATCGGAGCCGTCGACGGTCCTTCCGCAGAGGCCGCGCGTGCGCAGGTCAACGCGATCGCCAACCCGACCAACCCCGAGGTCGGCGAGCAGTTCCTCGGAACCGTCGTCAAGATCGCGACGTTCGGTGCGTTCGTCTCGCTGCTGCCCGGCAAGGACGGCCTGCTGCACATCAGCGAGGTCCGCAAGCTCGCCGGTGGCAAGCGCGTCGAGAACGTCGAAGACGTGCTCGGCGTCGGCCAGAAGATCCTGGTCGAGATCACCAAGATCGACGACCGCGGAAAGCTGTCGCTCGCTCCCGTGGTCGCCGACGACGCAGACACCGAGGGCTCCGCTGCCGCCAGCGAGGGCCCCGAGGCTCCGGCCGAAGGCTAGTCACGCGTCAGTCGAATGCCCGTCCCACTGAAGGTGGGGCGGGCATTCGTCGTTGGGGGCATTCGTCGTTTGGGTCCCCTGCCCAACTACACTGCCTTCATGACGCCGAACGACGACGCCAGCACCTCTACGGCCTTGCCACCTGCCCGATTCCGACTCGCGATCGACGGAAGCATCTTCGGATGGGCCTCGGGAGTCGAGGCCACGGCCGCCGTTCTCGACGCGTTCTACGACGCGGGCGGTCGTCTGATCTCTACGGCGGACCACTACGCGGGCGGCCGCAGCGAGGTCATGATCGGCAACTGGGTGCGCACGCGCAAGAGGCGTTCGCAGGTGTTTCTCGCGACCAAGATCGGTCGTCACCCGGATGCGCCGGGGCTGAGCGCCCACAGCATCGCGGCAGCGGCCGACGCGTGTCTCGAACGGCTCCAGACCGACCACATCGATCTGCTCTCGTTCGATGGAGATCATCCCCAGACGCCTTTGGAGGAGAGTCTCGCGGCCGCAGCGGCTCTCATCGACAGCGGCAAAGTGCGAGCCCTCTCCGCATCGTCGTATTCGGGCGCGCGCCTCCTGCAGGCCAGGCAGGCTGCCGACGAACTCGGACTGCCGCGATTCAGGGCCGTGTTCAGCCCGTACAGCCTCATGACCCGTCGCCCCGTTGAGAACGACCTGCTCCCGGCCGTGTCGACCCTCGGCATCGGCATCTTCGCGCGACTGCCCCTCGCGAACGGCTTCCTCACCGGCGCCTACCGCAGTCAGAACGATGTCCCCGACTCCGTCATGTTCGTCGACGCCGCCCAGCATCTCGGTCGAGCCGGCTTCAGGGTCCTCAAGGCGCTCGAGCAGGTCGCGTCCGAGCAGGGCGCATCGCTCGGCGCGTGCGCCCTGGCCTGGGTGCGTTCCAGACCCAACGTCATCGCCCCCGTGGTGCGGGCGGCGTCGGCCGATCAGGTCGCCGAACTCGTGGCATCCGTCGATATCGTTCTGCAGCCGCACCAGCTCGCCGCCCTCGATCGCGCGTCGGAGTGACATAGGCTGGGCGCGATGAACACCGCCGTGCCACTGCCCTTGACCCTGCCTGAACTCCGCGTCGAAGCCTCGGGTGGTTCGCTGGTCCGCCGCACGATCCTGCCGTCGGGGGTGCGCATCCTCACCGAGAAGATGCCCGGCGCCCAGAGCGCAACGGTCGGCTACTGGGTCGCTGTGGGCTCGCGCGACGAACGCGGCAGCGTGCTCGCGGGACCGACGGAGGCCGCCGTTCCCTCGCGTTTCGGCTCGACGCATTTTCTCGAGCACCTGCTGTTCAAGGGAACGCCCACTCGGTCGGCCCTCGACATCGCCGTGGCCTTCGACGCCGTGGGTGGAGAGCACAACGCCGCCACCAGCAAGGAATACACCTGCTACTACGCCAAAGTGCGAGACCAGGACCTGCCCATGGCGATCGACGTGATCGCCGACATGCTCACGTCCTCGCTGATCGAACCCGGCGAATTCGAGACCGAACGGGGCGTCATCCTCGAGGAGCTGGCCGAGGCATCCGACGACCCCTCCGACGTCGCGGGTGAACGATTCTTCGAGGCCGTGCTGGGGGATCATCCGCTCGGCCGTCCCGTCGGTGGCAGCGCCGAGACCATCCGGGCCGTCTCCCGTGACGCGGTCTGGCAGCACTACCTCGAGAACTACCGCCCTCAAGACCTCGTCATCACAGCCGCCGGCGCGGTCGACCACGACGAGCTCGTGTCGAGGGTCACGGCGGCGCTCACCGCTGCGGGCTGGGACCTGAAGCGCACAGCCGATCCTGTGGCCCGTCGCGAATCGGCCGGAGCCGTCGTGCGCCGGGGATCTCCCCTCGTGGTGGTTCAGCGCCCGAACGAGCAGGCGAGCCTGATCGTGGGCACCTCGGGTTTCACAGCGAACGACGAACGCCGTTCCGCACTCAGCGTGCTCGGCTCGGTATTCGGCGGAGGCATGTCGTCGAGGCTGTTCCAGGAGATCCGGGAGAAGCGGGGGCTGGCCTACTCGGTGTACTCGTTCGCTCCGTCGTACTCCGACGCCGGACTCTTCGGCATGAACGCGGGCTGCACGCCGGCCCGTGTCGGCGAGGTCGCCGAACTCATGATCGACCAGCTGCACCTGCTCGCCGACCAGGGCATCACGGCAGAAGAGTTGCGACGCGCGCACGGGCAGCTCTCCGGTTCCGCGGCCCTTGCGCTCGAAGACTCCGACACGCGGATGTCGCGGCTCGGGCGGGCGGAGATCACCCAGGGCGAGTTCGTCGATCTCGACGAGGCTCTGCGACGACTCGACCGGGTCACGCCGAGCGACGTGCAAGATCTGGCCCGCGACATCGCCTCCCGTCCGCTCTCCATCTCGGCCGTGGGCGCCATCTCGGACGGCGCGTTCGATCGCCTCGAGGCAACGCTCGCGGGAGCGACATCGTGACCCGCACGCTCTACCTCGTGCGGCACGGCGAGCAACAGGATGCCGAGTACGGCATGGACGACGGCCCCCTGTCGCCGAGGGGCCAGCGACAGGCTCGGCTCATCGCGGAACGACTCGGGGGCGTGCCCTTCACCAATGTCTGGCATTCGCCTCTTCAGCGCGCCGAGGACACGGCCGCGATCATGGCGGAGCATCTGCCGGCGCTGCAGCCCGAGTCCACGGCTCTGCTGTTCGACTGCGTCCCCACCGGCTACTCGCCCCAGATGCCGCATGCGTTCCAGCCGTTCTTCAACTCCGTGACCATCGAGCAGGTCGACGCCGGCAGGGCGCAGATGGCCGACGCCGTCTCGGAGTTCCTCTCACCGACCCGTGAGACGACGAACGACCTGCTCATCACGCACAACTTCGTCATCGGCTGGCTCGTGCGCGAGGCCATGGGCGCTCCCGATTGGCGCTGGGTCGGCGTCAATCAGGCCAACTGCGGGCTCACGATCATCAACATCAAGGCCGGCAGGCTGCCCGAACTCGTGACGCACAACGACCTGGGCCATCTCCCTGTCGAACTGCGCACCGGTCTTCCCGAGGCCCAGCCCTACTGACCGACTACCCAGCGGCAGCCAGCTGCTTCGCGTACCAGACGGTCGCGTTGGGGTTGTCGTTGTAAGGATCGACGCGCACATAGCCCCGCTTGGAGTACAGTCGCCCGGCGTCGGTGAGGGTGTGATGCGTGTCGAGAACCATCACGTCGGCCCCGAACTGCCGAGCACGGGACTCGAGCTCGGTCATCAGGGCTCCGGCCACCCCCTGCCCCCGACTCTCCGGCGCCAGCCAGAGGTGCTTGACCTCGAAACGCACCCGGCCGTGCTCGTCGGGCGAGATCCGGCGGATGCCGCCGCATCCGACCGGCCGGTCGTCTCCGGCGAGGAGGAACACCCCGTCCGGCTCCTGGAACGCGCTCGGATCGGGGTAGACCACGGTGTACGCGCCCTGCGCCGGCGGGAACTCGATGGCCCTCCACGTGAAGTAGTCGGTGAGCAGCCGGTGGGCTTCGGGGGAGTCCGTTCTGGCCTCGCGTATGGTCATACGTCAAGGCTAGGCGAGGTGCCGCGACTTGGTAGGTTGGTTCAATGACTACGAAGGTCGCCGTCGTCGGCGCATCCGGCCGCATGGGACGACTCGTCTCGAAGATCGTCACCGAGACGCCGGGCTTCGAGCTCTACGCGCAGATCGGATCGACGGGCGACCTGTCGGAGATGCTCGGAGCCGACCTCGCCGTCGACGTCACCATTCCCGCCGTGTCGCACACCATCGTCGAGTTCGCCGTCTCCCACGGCATTCCCGTGCTGGTGGGCACCTCGGGCTGGTCCGCCGACCGCATCCGCGCGCTCGAGAGGCGTCTGGCCTCGACCCCCGACCTCGGCGTGGTCATCATTCCGAACTTCTCCGTCGGGTCGGTGCTCGCCAGCTCGTTCGCCGCCATGGCGGCACGATTCTTCGACTCCATCGAGATCGTCGAGGCGCACCACGCCACGAAGATCGACTCGCCGTCGGGCACGGCGGTCAGAACCGCGGAGCTCATCGCCGCAGCCAGAGGAACACTGGGCCCGGTCTCGGCCCCGCACACGGATCAGCGCGCGCGTGGCCAGCAGGTCGCGAGCGTTCCCATTCACAGCCTTCGCCTGCAGGGCGTCGTGGCCAAGCAGGACGTGATCCTCGGGGGAGTGGGCGAAGTGCTCACGATCAGTCACGAGACCCTGGCCCCGAGCGCATACGAGGCCGGAATCGCCATCGCACTGCGCGCGAGCATCGAGGCTCGCGGTGTGGTCGTCGGGCTCGACAGGCTCATCGACCTCTCGGCAGGACAGGGCGATTGAGCACCGTGCTCCCCATGATGTTCGACCGGGCCGGCCGATGAAGGGGCGCATCGCCGCCCTGTCGATGGCCGTGCTTCTGGCCCTGTACCTCGTGCTCGTCGCCGATCGCGCGATACGCCTCGTCGCGACGGGTGTGCCCGTTGCCATCGGACTGGGTGTCGCGCTCATCGTCTTCCCGTTCATCGCCGCCTGGGCGCTGATGAGGGAACTCCTCTTCGGCATCCGCACCGAACGATTGGTCAAAGACCTCGCGGCGGAGCACGCCCTGCCCGAGGACGACCTGCCGAGACGGCCGAGCGGGCGTCCCGACAGGGAGGCCGCCGACGCCGAGTTCGATCGGTATCGGGCAGAGGTCGACGCCGCCCCCGAGAGCTGGCGCGCCTGGTTCAGGCTGGGCCTGGCCTACGACGCGAGCGGCGACCGACGCCGGGCTCGGGCGGCCCTGCGGCGAGCTATCGCCCTGAACCGCCAGGCTGCCTGACCGCCAGGCTGCCTGACCTCTCGAGCGCTGGCAGTTCGCCCCGTGCTACTTCGACAGGGCCGTGGTCAGGCCCTGATCGACGCTCTCGTCGCGGAAAGAGAACCCGTCTGCCACGAGCAGCTGCGACGACACGTTCTGATCCGACAGGAGCAGCTCCTTGCCGGCATCGGCGAGGGCCGCCTTGATGGCCCATCCGGGTGCGGGAAGCCAGAACGGCCTGTTGAGCTTGCGCGCCAGGGTCTCCGACAGCTCGGTGGCCGTCACCGGATGCGGCGCCGCGAGGTTCACAGGCCCGACCAGCGACGAGTGGAGTGCGAGGTGCATGATGGCCGCAGCCTCGTCGTGGAGGCTGATCCAGGGCCAGATCTGGGTTCCGGCGCCGAGCGGTCCGGCCACGCCGAGTCGGGCGAGGATCTCCAGTGGCTTCAGGGCGCCGCCATCACCGAGAACGAGACCGGTGCGAGCCATCACGACCCGTGTATTCGACGAGGCCTTCGATGCGGCGCGCTCCCAGGCCTCGACGACCTTGGCGAGGAATCCATCGCCCTGCGCCGAGGTCTCGGTGAGGATCTCGGCCGGACGGTCGCCGTAGAAGCCCACGGCCGAGCCGTTGACCAGCGTGTGCGGGGGAGAGGACGACTTGGCGATCGCGGCCGCGATCGTGCTCGTGGCCTGGATCCGCGACGAGAGGATCTGCTTCTTGTACGGCAGGGTCCACGGCAGTCGTGAAATGGATGCGCCCGACAGATTCACGATGACGTCGGCGGCATCGACGGTGGCCACGTTCAGCCACGAGACCTCCGGGTCCCACTGGCGTTCCTTCGGGTGGTGGGTGGGGTGCCTCACGAGGCGGATCACCAGGTGACCGGCCTCCTCGAGCTGGCGCGTCAATTCGGTGCCGATCATGCCGGATGCGCCGGCAATGACGATGGTCTGCTGTTCAGGCATACGGCCTCCCCTTTGTTCCAGCCTAACCGCCTCGTCTGCTCCGGCCTCGAACGTCTTCGCCGGCGTGGGCAATCGGTGCTACCGTTGCAGGGTGTTGTTCGGTCTGCTCCTTCTTAGCTGCCGCGACGAGTCCTAGTCTCAGGCCTCCCTCGTCGCGGAGTTCGCCGTTGGCTGACCATCTGAAGACCTAAGAGGAACCAGACCGTGAAGAACAATCAATCAGCGTCGGCCATGCCGATTCACAAGTACCGACCGTTTCACGAGCAGATCGTCGTCGACCTGCCCGATAGAACATGGCCCGCGAAGCGCATCACCGAGGCGCCCCGCTGGTGCGCCGTCGACCTGCGCGACGGGAACCAGGCGCTCATCGACCCGATGAGCCCCGAGCGCAAGCGTGTGATGTTCGACCTGCTCGTGCGCATGGGCTACAAGGAGATCGAGGTCGGGTTCCCGAGCGCGAGCCAGACCGACTTCGACTTCGTACGCAGCCTCATCGAAGAGAACGCCATCCCCGACGACGTCACGATCCAGGTCCTGACGCAGGCTCGCGAACACCTCATCGCCCGCACCTACGAGTCGATCGCCGGGGCGAAGCAGGCGATCGTGCACCTCTACAACTCCACCTCCATCCTGCAGCGCGACGTCGTCTTCCGCAGCGACAAGCAGGGCATCATCGACATCGCCCTGGCCGGCGCTCGCCTGTGCCGCCAGTACGAGAAGACCGTGCCCGAGACGACGGTGTACTACGAGTACTCGCCCGAGAGCTTCACGGGCACCGAGCTCGAGTTCGCTCTGGATGTCTGCAACCAGGTCATCGAGATCTTCGAACCGACCGCAGATCGCAAGGTCATGATCAACCTGCCGGCCACCGTCGAGATGGCGACGCCCAACGTCTACGCCGACTCGATCGAGTGGATGAGCCGCAGGCTCGCCCATCGCGAGAACATCGTCCTGTCGCTGCACCCCCACAACGACCGGGGAACGGCCATCGCCGCGGCGGAGCTCGGCTATCTGGCCGGCGCCGACCGCATCGAGGGATGCCTGTTCGGCAACGGCGAGCGGACGGGCAACGTCGACCTGGTCGCGCTCGGCATCAACCTGTTCACCCAGGGCATCGATCCGCAGATCGACTTCTCCGACCTCGACGAGATCCGGCGCACGGCCGAGTACTGCAACCAACTGAAGGTCCCGGAGCGCAGCCCGTGGGCCGGCGACCTGGTCTACACGGCCTTCAGCGGCTCCCATCAAGACGCGATCAAGAAGGGCTTCGAGGCCATGGCCGTCGACGCCGCCGCCCAGGGCAAAGACGTCGACGACCTGGTCTGGGCCGTGCCCTATCTGCCCGTCGACCCCAAAGACCTGGGTCGCAGTTACGAGGCGGTCATCCGCGTCAACTCCCAGTCGGGCAAGGGCGGCGTGGCCTACCTGCTGAAGAACGACCACGCGCTCGACCTGCCGCGCAAGCTGCAGATCGAGTTCTCCGGGGTCGTCCAGGCGAAGACCGACGCCGAAGGCGGCGAGGTCACGAGCGAGCAGATCTGGGAGATCTTCCAGGACGAGTACCTGCCAGCTCCGGCCGAGCAGGCCGAATCGAAGTGGGGCCGCTTCGAGCTCACCCGCACGCGCACGGCGAGCGACATGTCCGGAAGCGTCTCCCTGCAGGTCGAGTTGCGCATCGGCGACGAGACGCTCGACACGCAGGCGTCCGGCAACGGTCCCATTGCGGCGTTCCTGAACGTGCTGTCCGAGCAGGGTGTCGAGGTGAAGCTCTACGACTACGTCGAGCACGCGCTCAGTGCCTCGGGCGACGCCCTCGCCGCCGCTTACGTCGAGCTGCAGGTCAACGGCACGCGGCTCTGGGGTGTGGGTATCGATGCCGACATCTCGACGGCGTCTCTGAAAGCCGTCGTCAGCGCCGTGAACCGCGCCATCCGGGTCTCTGATGCGGATCGCGAGCTCGCCGCGGTCTGATTCGGCCCGCCGCCGCTGTCAGCCCTGCCCCGGCTTCGCCGTTCGGCGGAGTCGGGGCCAGCGCGGCCGCAGCGCGGCGCGAGAGATGCGGGGCATACGCCGGATGGCGCGCTGCTCGGGCAGGCTCCATCCGTAGCGCACCGCCAGCAGGCGCACCACGGTGGTGACGATGACGCAGATGATCGCCGCGACGGTGATGTCCATGCCGCCGGTCCAGAACGCGACCAGCACGGCCGAACCGGCTCCCGCGGCGACGGCGTACAGCGATCCCACGTGCATCAGGGCGATGGGCATGGCGAGCAGAACGTCGCGCACCACGGACCCGCCGACCGCCGAGACGACGCCGACGAAGATCGACGGGATGACCGGAAGGCCCAGCGACAGCGCCTTGGTCGTACCGATCGCTCCGAAGAGTCCGATGGTGAGGGCGTCGAGGATCGTGATGACCGTGTCGAGCCTCTCGAAGAGGCGCACGAGCAGCATGCCGAACAGCGCCGAGAGCACGGCGACGCTCAGGTACCAGTTGGTGTGCAGGGCGACCAGCGGCACCACGAGGAAGATGTCGCGGAGCAGACCTCCGCCGAGTCCGGTCGCGACGCCGATGATGGCGACGCCGAGCAGGTCGAGGCGCCGGTCCCTGAACTGGGAGGCGAACATGGCGCCCTGCAGACTGCCGATGCCGACGGCCAACAGGTCGGCCCAGAGAGGGATGGAGAAGGGCTCGGCTGCTGACACCTTCAAGGTGTACCACGACCGCGCGTGCGCCGGGCATTCGCGTGGCCGAGGGTCGATAATGGATCGTGCCTGTTTACCGTGACGACTGTGTGGTGCTGCGCACCCACAAGCTGGGTGAAGCGGATCGCATCGTCACCATGCTCACGCGCCAGCATGGCAAGGTTCGGGCCGTCGCCCGCGGAGTGCGCCGCACGGGATCGAAGTTCGGAGCGCGCCTCGAGCCGTTCATGGTCGCCGACGTGCAGTTCTACGAGGGCCGGTCGCTCGACACGGTCACCCAGGCCGAGACGATCTCCTCCTACGGGGCCGCCATCACCGCCGACTACGCCAGCTACACGGCGGCCAGCGCCATGGTCGAGACAGCCGACAAGCTCAGCGAGGCCGAGGCCGGCCTTCCGCAGTACCTGCTGCTCGTCGGGGCGCTGCGCTCGCTCTCCCGAGGCGAGCATGGCGCGAGCCTCACTCTCGATTCCTATCTGCTGCGCGCCCTGTCGATGGCGGGTTGGGCGCCGAGCTTCCACGACTGCGCGGTCACCGGCGAGCCCGGTCCCCATTCCGCTTTCGTCGTGCAGCTCGGGGGAGTCGTGAGCGACTCGGTGGCTCCTCCCGGCACCCCTCGGCTCGACGCGCAGACCGTGGGTCTCCTCAGCGCCCTGCTCACGGGTGACTGGGCGCGCGCGGACGCGTCCGACCAGGCATCCCGTTCGAAGGCCAGCGGTGTCGTCTCGGCCTACACGCAGTGGCACCTGGAGCGGGGACTGCGTTCCCTCGAGCACGTGGACCGCTCGGCGCAGAAAGAACAGCGCCAGCAGCAGCAGCAGCGCCAGGAGCAGCAGCAGCGCCAGGAGGCCGCGTCATGAGCAGATCCCGAGCGTCGGACGTTCCGGAGTTCCGCCCCCTCGACTGGACCGGAGTGTATCCGCCCGACATTCCGCGAGGCCAGGTTCCCGCCCACGTGGCCGTCGTGATGGACGGCAACGGTCGCTGGGCGAATTCGCGGGGCCTGACCCGTGTCGAAGGACACCGTGCGGGCGAGGCGGCGCTGCTCGACGTCGTGGCCGGCGCCATCCAGATCGGTGTCAAGCACCTCAGCGTCTACGCGTTCTCCACCGAGAACTGGAAGCGTTCGCCCGACGAGGTGCGTTTTCTCATGGGCTTCAATCGAGAGGTGCTGCACCGTCGCCGCGACCAGCTCAACGAGTGGGGCGTTCGCATCCGGTGGGCGGGGCGCAAGCCCAGGCTGTGGGCGAGCGTCATCAAAGACCTGCAGCTCGCGGAGCAGCTGACCGCGTCGAACAGCACGATGACGCTGAGCATGTGCGTCAACTACGGCGGTCGCAACGAGATCGTTGATGCCGTGACCGCCATCGCCGATGAGGTGCGGGCCGGAAGGCTCAAGCCTTCCGGCATCAGCGAGAAGACCATCCAGAAGCACCTGTACCTGCCCGACCTGCCCGACGTCGATCTCTTCGTGCGCAGTTCGGGCGAGCAGCGCACCAGCAATTTCCAGCTCTGGCAGTCGGCCTATGCCGAGATGGTATTCCTCGACAGGCTGTGGCCCGACTTCACCCGCGCCGACCTGTGGCAGGCGATCGAGCACTACACAGGCCGCTCCCGCCGCTTCGGTGGCGCCATCGACGCGCCCTCGTCGCCGACCCGCTGACACTGTTTGGGCCCGCTGAGGCGGCACACCGTCTTTTCTGTGGGCTTTGCGGAGGTTTCTGCTGGGTTTGCGGAGGGCTCTACAGGGTTTATTCGGATCCCGGCATCCGGCTGGCGCCATCGGTTGATCCGAGGTGATGGGATTATCAGCGACCGACACCGAGCTGGTCGGGGTCACCAGGGTCACCAGGGTTACCGGGGTCACCATGGTCTGCCTGTTCGTTGGTGTCCGGCGGGCCTCGGTGATCGGTTCGGGTCTTGCCAGCTCGGTGGTCTGACATGCGGTCTGCCGTGGATCATCACGAGTTGCCATGCCGAGGTGTGGATGGTGGCGTGGTGGAACGGGCACAGTAGCGCGAGGTTGTCGATGTCGGTCCGTCCGGGGGGATAGTCCTCACTCACCCACGGGGTCACGTGGTGGGCCTGGCACCGTGAGGGTGGCGCGGTGCAGCCGGGGATGACGCATCCTCCGTCCCGGGCGGCGAGTGCTCTGCGTTGCCTTCGGGTGGCCAACCGTTTCGTCTTGCCGTGATGCAGGACCTCGCCGTGCTGACCGAAGAGGGTGGTGATGGTGTCGCCGTGGCAGCGGAGTTGGTCGACGGTGCTGATAGGGATGGGCTCCGAAGTGCCGTCGATCCATGCGGCGCCGTGCCCGGATTGGAGGTCGTCGAGGGTGACGTGCACGTTCACGGTCGGCGCCGCCCCGTTCAGCAGCGACGCGGTCGGCGAGGTGGCGGCCAGCTCGAGGAGGGTCATGACCGCATCGAGAAGCTTCTGCTCCGCCGTGCGCGAGTCGATGACCGCCTCGTCGCCCGTGGTGTCGTCTTGTGATGCGGGTTCGTGCGGAGAGAGGCCGTCGCTCGCGAGCCCACCGTCTGCCTGGTCCCCGAAGATGCTCTGATTGCCGGTGATGCCTGCACCGGCATGACCGAAATCGGTCACTTCTTGGCTTGCCGTGCGTGGTGGCGGATTCGGTGTGTCGGGGGTGCGCGGGCTGAGGATGGAGTCGACCGCGGCGAGGAACACTCCGAGTTGCAGAGGTGGGAGCGCGTAACGGCCTCTCGCCATGCCATCGGCGCCCACTTTCGGGTAGCTGAACCCACGCAGGGACTGTTTTACGGCGTCGCGGGGTTGGGCACCGTCGGGGTCGAGGTGTTCGCGGATGCGGATCACAAGCCGGCCGATCTCCTCGACCGTGTACCGCCTCGGCACCCTCCACAAGGCGTCCACGTCGCCTGTGCCGCCTCCCTCGTCCAGACCTGCATCCGCGCCGGCATCGGCGTCGGCGTCAGTATCGGTATTGGCATCGATGGCGGCATCGGCGATCGTGGCCATCGCGGCGGCGACCAGATGCCGTTCGGCCCGGTCGGTGGCATCCGACCAGCCAGTGCGGTTCACCACCTCGGACAGGGTGCGGCAGATCACCGCCGCCGTATCGACACCCACCTGACCGGCGAAGAACGCCTCCTCCACGACCGGGAAGAAACTCGGATTCGGGGTTCCCGAGATCGCCGCGGCGACCAGATGCCGTTCGGGATCGCCGCGGCGACCAGATGCCGTTCGGCCCGGTCGGTGKCATCCGACCAGCCAGTGCGGTTCACCACCTCGGACAGGGTGCGGCAGATCACCGCCGCCGTATCGACACCCACCTGACCGGCGAAGAACGCCTCCTCCACGACCGGGAAGAAACTCGGATTCGGAGTTCCCGAGATCGAGATCGACGACCGCAACCGCTGACCCAGACCGATGCGGGCCGCCGCAGTGCGCTCCGAGACGTTCGCGGTCGCGGCGAGGAGCTTTCGCGCTGACGGGAACCCGTGACGGTATGCCAGCCCTGTGGTGTCGAGTTCGCGGCGGGACTCGTTCGCGACTTCGGCCGCGACCCAGGTGCGGGCCGCGTCGCCGGCGCGACCGATCGCCTCCCAGGCGTGGGCCGGACTCGTTCGCGACTTCGGCCGCGACCCAGGTGCGGGCCGCGTCGCCGGCGCGACCGATCGCCTCCCAGGCGTGGGCCGCTTCGAGCAAGGCGTCACCGGGATCGGCGCCTGGGCTGGCACCGGTGTACAGGGCTGCGCGGTTCTCGTCGAGGAGCTCACGGAGGCGCTCGGCGATGTCGCCGAGGGATGCGTCGTGGAGGTCCATACGAGAAGTCAAACAGTAGCCACTGACATTGGGTCGGCAGGGGCATTTAATGCATGATCAGGGAATATGGGTGTGGATAACTTGGCCAGAACGGGGGCTGTGGAGGAGAGGATGAGGCGAGCTCGGGCGGCCCTTCGACAAGCTCAGGGAACGGACGGGGAGCCCAGCGCGCGGCACGCGGCCGTGCCGTCAGGCTGAGCGCGGCTTCAGTTCGTCGGTGATGTCCGCGACCGTCGCGCCGTAGGCATCCAGGAGCGCGTCTGCGTCGACGAAGGCCGACAGGCCGTGCGCGCCGGCGCCGAGCGCGATGCGCCGTCCGACGATGCGCTCGTCGGCGAACACCGGCCACGCCGTGGTGCTTCCCAGCGGAGTGATAGTGCCGCGCTCGTAGCCGGTAGCATCGCGCGCCACGTCCTGGTGGGGAAGCGAGAGCTTGTTGACCTTCACGATCGCGCGCAGCTTCGCCCAGCTGATCTGCCGATCGCCCGGCACCAGCGCGAAAACGAAGTCGCCGTCGTGTCGCTTCACGACGAGGGTCTTCACGATGCCCGACGGCTCGAGGCCCAGGCCTGCCGCCGCCTCTTCGAGGCTGTTCGCGGGCGGACGCTCGACGATCTCCACGGAAAGCCCTCGGCTCGTCGCATCCTCGATCACCCGGTCACGTCCTGACGTCGTCATAGAAGAAGTCAACCACGCAGCTGCGAGAACCTTCCCGACGCAGATCGCGATCGCGACGATCATCGAGACCACGACGTGGGAATAGCAACGATCATCCTGCCGTTGCCACCCGTGTGACCGATCTTCAGAATCCCGCAGCCCTCACTCCCATCAAGGTCGACGTCTGGAGCGACATCGCCTGCCCGTGGTGCTATATCGGCAAGCGCAAGCTCGAGGCGGGCATCGAGGCATTCGCGGCGACGCCCGGCACCCCGTCGGTCGAGATCGAGTACCACAGCTTCGAGCTCTCGCCTGATACGCCCGTCGACTTCGAGGGCGACGAGGTGGAGTTCCTCGCGAACCACAAGGGCATTCCGGCGGAGCAGGCCCGGCAGATGCTCACCCGCGTGGTCGGCATCGCCGAAGACGTGGGACTGCACTACGACTACGACGCGCTGCAGCATGCCAACACGGTGAAGGCGCACGAACTCATCCACTATGCGAAGGCGCACGGCCTGCAGCTCGAGGCCAAGGAACGACTGCTCAAGGCGTACTTCGAAGAGGGCCGCAACGTCGGCCGCATCGATGATCTCGCCGATCTCGCCGCCGAGATCGGACTCGACCGCGACGACGTCGTGCGATCGCTCGAATCGAGCGAGTACCTCGCCGCTGTGAGGGCCGACCAGCGCCAGGCGCAGGAGTACGGCATCCAGGGCGTGCCGTTCTTCGTGATCGACGGCAAGTACGGCGTCTCGGGTGCGCAGGATGCCGCCACGTTCTCCGAGGTGTTCGGCCAGGTGGCGGGCGAGCGCACCGACGCGCCGGCAGCACGATGACCGACGCCGTAGACAGCGCGAAGATCCTCGCGCCCGCAACCGCCCCTGCGCTGCGACTCCTCGGAGCAGCCGGTGCCGTCTGCGTCGACGGCACCTGCACCGTCGAACCGACCGTCGCCGCCGACCTGCAGTAACCGACCCGCAGTGAGCCGGCCGCGGTGACAGACCCGACGCGCCCATCGTCGTCCACAGTTCGTCTGCCTCCGGCACGATGCACCGATTTCTCTGGGAGAATCGATCAGTCATGACTTCCTCCCTCGCCACAGCCACCCAGACAGCTCCGGCGCCGAAACTCTCCATCGGCCCGATCGAGCTCGATGTTCCGGTGGTGCTCGCGCCGATGGCCGGTATCACGAACACCGCGTACCGCAGGCTCTGCCGCGAGTACGGCGCCGGTCTCTACGTCAGCGAGATGATCACCAGCCGCGCCCTCGTGGAACGCACCCCGGAATCCATGCGGCTGATCCGCCACCACCCGTCCGAGACCCTTCGATCCATCCAGCTCTACGGTGTCGACCCGGCCACCATGCGCCAGGCGGTCACCATGCTGGTCGATGAGAACCTCGCCGATCACATCGACATGAACTTCGGATGCCCCGTGGCCAAGGTCACGCGCAAGGGCGGTGGGTCCGCGCTGCCCTGGAAGCTCGGGCTGTTCCGCCAGATCGTCGAGGAGGCGGTCGACGCCGCCGGCGACATCCCCGTCACCGTGAAGATGCGCAAGGGCATCGACGACGACCACCTCACCTACCTCGAGGCGGCCAAGGCTGCCGAGGGTGCGGGAGTCAAGTCCATCGCCCTGCACGCCCGCACGGCGGCCGACTTCTACTCGGGCCAGGCCGACTGGTCTGCGATCGCCACCCTCAAAGAGACGATCACGAGCATCCCGGTGCTCGGCAACGGCGACATCTGGTCGGCCGACGACGCGATACGCATGGTCGACGAGACCGGATGCGACGGGGTCGTCGTCGGGCGCGGGTGCCTCGGTCGTCCGTGGCTGTTCGGCGACCTCGCCGACGCGTTCCGTGTGCGAAGCGGCGAGCTCGACCCCTCTGTGGCGTCCGCATCGCGGGCGGCTCCGACACTCGGCCAGGTGGCATCGGCGATCCGTCGACACACCGAGCTGCTGAGCGAGTTCTTCGACGATGAAGACCGCGCCTGCCGCGACATCCGCAAGCACGTGGCCTGGTACTTCAAGGGCTACCCCGTGGGCCACGAGGTGCGGGCCAGCCTCAGCATGGTCTCCTCGCTCGCCGAGATGGACGACGTGCTCGCCACCCTCGACGGCTCCCTCCCGTACCCGGGCATCGACGCCGAAGGTCCGCGCGGCCGCGCCGGCTCGCCCAAGCGCCCCTCGCTCCCCGACAAGTGGCTCGACTCCCGCGAGCTCGCCATGCCCGAGCGCGCCGAACTCGCCAGCGCAGAGCTCCACCACAGTGGCGGATAGTGCCGTGACCTCACTCTCCGACACCGCATCCCCGATCACCGTCCTGCCCCTCGGCTACGAGTCAAGAGACAGCGACCGCATCGTCGCCGAGCAGCACTCCTCGCGCCGCAGCGACTTCGCCCGCGACCGCGCGCGCATCCTGCACTCGAGCGCATTCCGCCGGCTCGCCGCCAAGACCCAGGTGCTCTCGCCGGCAGACCTCGACTTCGCCCGCAACCGTCTCACGCACTCGCTCGAGGTCGCCCAGGTCGGCCGCGAACTGGCGACGAGTCTCGGGCTCGACCCCGACGTCGTCGACACGGCCTGTCTCGCCCACGACCTCGGGCATCCGCCGTTCGGGCACAACGGTGAGCGTGCGCTGGCCGAATGGGCGGCCGACATCGGCGGTTTCGAGGGCAACGCGCAGAGCCTCCGCATCCTCACCCGGCTCGAGCCCAAGGTGGTCTTCGCCGACGGCACGAGCGCCGGGCTCAACCTCACCCGGGCGAGCCTCGATGCCAGCTGCAAGTACCCGTGGACCATCGCCGACGCCATCGGCGACCCCAGCGGGCGAGCGAAGTACGGGGTCTACCCCGAAGACGACGCCGCGTTCCGCTGGCTGCGCGATGGTGCGCCCGCGGGGCAGAAGTGCATCGAGGCACAGGTCATGGACCTCTCCGACGACATCGCGTACTCGGTGCACGACTTCGAAGACGCCGTGCTCACCGGCTACATCGACGTCGGAGCCCTGGGCGCTCGGGCCGACCACGACGACCTCGTAGCCGCCATCTCGTCGTGGGTGGGCGGCGAGTTCAGCCGCGACGAACTGACCGCGGCGTTCGATGAGCTGACCTCCCTCGAGATCTGGCTCGACGGCTGGGACGGCTCCCGGCTAGCGCAGGGCAGGCTGAAGGATCTCACCAGCCAGCTGATCGGCCGCTTCGCCGGGCGATCCACGGCGGCCACCCGCGAGGCGTACCCCGCCGAGGCGCTTGCACGGTTTGGCGGAAGCGTCGTCGTTCCTCGCCCCGTGCAGGCGCAGATCGCGGTGCTCAAGGGCATCGTCGCCGCCTACGTGATGGCCAGCGATTCGCGCCAGCCCCTCTACGTCGAGCAGCGCGCCATTCTCACGTCGCTGGCCACCGAGCTCTTCAGGCTGGGCGAGGGCGCGCTCGAGGTGGCGTTCGCGGCCGACTGGCGCGAGGCATCCGACGACGCCGCCCGCAAGCGCGTGGTCGTCGACCAGGTCGCCAGCCTCACCGACCAGTCCGCGATCGCCTGGAGCAGGGGACTGCTCGGCTGATGGCTGGACTCATTCTCAGGCGTGACATCGATGAGGTGCGCTCCCGCATCAATCTGGGCGACGTCGTCGGCGAGTACGTCACGCTGAAGAGCGCGGGAGTCGGGTCGATGAAGGGGCTCTGCCCGTTCCACGACGAACGCAGCCCCAGCTTCCACGTTCGCCCGCAGGTGGGCTACTACCACTGCTTCGGCTGCGGCGAGGGCGGCGACGTCTTCACCTTCCTGCAGAAGATGGACCACGTCTCGTTCAGCGAGGCCGTCGAGCGCATGGCCGCGCGCATCGGCTTCGAGCTGCACTACGAAGACGGGGGAGCACCGAGCGACTACTCGAGCAGGGCGAGGCTGCTCGCCGCCAACGACGCCGCACGCGAGTTCTTCATCGAACAGCTGATGACTCCCGATGCCGAGGTGGGCCGGCGCTTCCTCGGCGAGAGGGGCTTCGACGCCTCTGCGGCTGAGCGCTTCGGCGTGGGCTTCGCGCCGAAGGGGTGGGACATCCTCGGCAAGCACCTGAGGTCGAAAGGATTCACCGCCGAGGAGCTGAGCGCCGCCGGACTCACGAGCACCGGCGAGCGCGGAAGCTACGACCGGTTCCGGGGTCGGCTCATCTGGCCCATTCGCGACCAGACGGGCCAGACGGTCGGATTCGGCGCGCGCCGCCTGCTCGACGACGACAAGGGCCCGAAGTACCTGAACACGCCCGAGACCCTCGTGTACCACAAGTCGCAGGTGCTGTACGGGCTCGACCTCGCCAAGCGCGACATCGCCCGCAGCCACCAGGTCGTGATCGTCGAGGGTTACACCGACGTCATGGCCTGCCACCTGGCCGGGGTCACGACCGCGGTCGCCACCTGCGGCACCTCCTTCGGCGTCGATCACATCAAGGTGATGCGTCGCGTGCTGTCCGACGACACGGCCGGGCTCGGCGAAGTGATCTTCACCTTCGACCCCGACTCCGCGGGCCAGAAAGCGGTGCTGCGCGCGTTCAGCGAGGAGCACCGGTTCGCCGCGCAGACCTATGTGGCGGTCGCTCCCGACGGGCTCGACCCCTGCGATCTGCGGCTGGGCCGGGGCGACGACGCGGTGCGCAGACTCGTGACCGGCAAGAAGCCCATGTTCGAATTCGTCATCAAACAGCGACTCTCGACGTTCGACCTCAACTCGGTCGAGGGCCGCGTGGCCGCGCTGCGGGCCGCCGCTCCTGTCGTGGCCGACATCCGTGACCCGTCGATCCGGCCCGGCTACGCCCGCGAGCTCGCCCGGCTGCTCGGCATGGACCTCGGCGAGGTCGGCCGAGCGGTGGATGCCGCCGGCAGGTCGAGCGAGCACGCCACGTCCCGCGAACTGGAATCTCCACGACTGGCACCGGCCGCAGAAGGCGGGCCGGCATCCATCACCTCGCTCGAGGTCGCGCCGCCCGTCGCGATATCCCTCACCAGCCTGCCGAGCACCACGGCGACCCGCCTCGAGCGCGACGCGCTCATGGCGATGCTCCAGTTTCCGACCAGCGTCGGAAAGGACCTGCTTGCGCGCGGCACAGCTGTCGCATTCAGCAACGGTGCGTTGGCGGCGGTGCGCGACGCGGTGGCCATGCGCCTGAACTCGTTCGACAGGCCCGACTGGGCGTCGATCATCCAGGAGACCGTGCCCGACCCCGTGAAGACGCTCGTCGCCCAGCTGGCGGTCGCCCCGGTGCCCGAGCGCCCGGAACGAGAACTCGACGTCTATCTCCAGCAGGTCGTGCTGTCGCTGGTCGAACGCGACCTGGTTCGTCGCAAGGAGGAGCTGCTCGGCCAGTTCCAGCGCACCGATGCGACCGCACACCCCGACGAGCATCGCTCGTTGCAGCGCCAGCTGATGCAGGTCGAGGCCGACAGGCGCGCACTGCGCGAATAGTCGAGGTTGGCAGCAAAGCGATGCTGCTGGACAGAAAGCGACTTGTTTCGATCCGGTAAACATGTCCGCCGCCGCATGCTGTCAGCTTGGTGACAGTTCATGCGCTGCGGTATGACTGGGATACAGCAATCACGGAAAGCCCCGTTCGGGGTACATCTGTGTCTGAAATATCACTCCAGAGAGGTAGACGGATATGAAATCCGCATCCACACGCACGACCCGAGTCGTCGCGTCGCTCGCCGGAACAGCAGCGGTGGCCCTCGTGCTCGCCGGGTGCTCCGGCGGTTCGACCGGCGGCAGCACGAGCGGCAGCGCAATCACCATCGGCACGACCGACAAGGTCACGGTGCTCGACCCGGCCGGTTCCTACGACAACGGCTCGTTCGCCGTGATGAACCAGGTGTTCCCCTTCCTGATGAACACTCCCTACGGCAGCCCCGACGTCGAGCCCGACATCGCCGAGTCGGCCGAGTTCACCTCGCCCACCGAGTACACCGTGAAGCTGAAGCCCGGACTGAAGTTCGCCAACGGCAACGACCTCACGTCCTCCGATGTGAAGTTCACGTTCGACCGCCAGGTCGCGATCAACGACGAGAACGGCCCCGCGTCGCTGCTCTACAACCTCGACTCCGTCGCCGCCCCCGACGACACCACCGTCGTCTTCACGCTCAAGTCGGCCGACGACCAGGTGTTCCCGCAGATCCTGTCGAGCCCTGCCGGCCCGATCGTCGACGAAGACGTCTTCTCCGCGACCGAGCTCACCAGCGACGAGGACATCGTCGCGGGCAAGGCCTTCGCCGGACAGTACGAGATCACCAACTACGACTTCAACAACCTGATCTCCTACAAGGCGTTCGACGGCTACGAGGGTGTACTGGGTGCCGCCAAGAGCGACCAGATCAACGTGAAGTACTACGCGGACTCGTCGAACCTGAAGCTCGACATCCAGGAGGGCAACATCGACGTGGCGTTCCGCAGCCTCTCCGCGACCGACATCGACGACCTCAAGGGCAACGACAAGGTCAAGGTCGTCGACGGTCCCGGCGGCGAGATCCGCTACATCGTCTTCAACTTCGACACGCAGCCGTTCGGCGCGAAGACCCCCGAGGCCGACCCGGCCAAGGCCCTCGCCGTGCGTCAGGCCGTCGCCGACCTCATCGACCGCGACGAGATCGCCGACCAGGTCTACAAGGGCACCTACACGCCGTTGTACTCCTACGTTCCCGCGGGCCTGACCGGAGCCACCGAGTCGCTCAAGGCGCCCTACGGCGACGGAAACGGCGGCCCGGATGCCGACAAGGCCAAGTCCACGCTCGAGGCCGCCGGCGTCACCGGCCCGGTCGAGTTGTCGCTCCAGTACAGCAACGACCACTACGGCCCGTCGTCGGGTGACGAGTACGCGCTCATCAAGGACCAGCTCGAGTCGAGCGGCCTCTTCACGGTCAACCTCGAGACCACCGAGTGGGTCCAGTACTCGAAGGACCGCACGACCGACGTGTACCCGGCCTACCAGCTCGGCTGGTTCCCGGACTACTCCGACGCCGACAACTACCTGACGCCGTTCTTCCTCACCGAGAACTTCCTGGCCAACCACTACGACAACCCGGCCGTCAACGACCTGATCCTCAAGCAGGCCGTGACGACCGACCCGGCGGAGCGCACGGCGATCATCGAACAGATTCAGGATGCCGTCGCGGCGGACCTCTCGACGGTTCCGTACCTGCAGGGCGCCCAGGTCGCCGTCACAGGAACGACCATCGAGGGAACGTCGGACACGCTCGACGCCTCGTTCAAGTTCCGCTACGGAGCACTGACAAAGGGCTGATCGGCCACAGGCTAGAGTCGCTCTAGCATTGTGGCTCAGGGGCGAGGCGCAGACGCGCTTCGCCCCTGAGTCACGTCACCCGTCGTTTATATCAAGGGACACACGCACGTGACTGCAGAACTCAGCTCTCCGGATCCGGCATCGGCCGCACCTCCGGCCGTTCTCCGACGCAGGTCGTCGTCGGGTGGGGGAGGACTCGGCCGCTACATCCTGGTGCGGTTCCTGCTCATCATCCCGACGGTGTTCATCCTCGTCACCCTCGTCTTCCTCCTCATGCGCACCACAGGCGATCCCATCACCGCGGCCCTCGGCGGCAAGCTCACGGGGCCCCAGCTGCAGGAGCGCATCCACGAGGCCGGATACGACCGACCCCTGATCGTGCAGTACCTCGAGTACCTCGGCAACATCGTCACCGGCAACTTCGGCAGCACGCTCAGCGACAACCGGCCGGTCACCCAGGTTCTGCTGACCTACGGCGGCGCCACCCTCGAGCTCGCGTTCTACGCCCTCATCGTGGCGTTCATCGTGGGCATTCCGCTCGGAATGGTCGCCGCCTATTTCCGCGACCGGGCTCCCGATGCGTTCCTCCGCATCTTCGCCATCCTCTGCTACGCCACCCCCGTCTTCTTCGCGGGACTCCTGCTCAAGCTCGTCTTCGCCGTCTGGCTGCAGGTGCTCCCGGTCGCGGGTCGCGCATCCACCGGGGCCGAGCTGCAGATGCAGTTCCTGCAGTCGAAGACCGGCATCTACCTCATCGACGCCCTTCAAACCGGCAATCCCGAGGTGATCGGCGACGTGCTCTCGCACGCGGTGCTTCCCGGCGTCGCACTCGGTCTGCTCACGGCCGGCGTCTTCCTCAGGCTCGTGCGCACCAACCTCATCGGCACGCTCGGCACCGACTACGTCGACTCGGCCAGGTCGCGCGGCGTGACCGAGTTCCGGCTCGTGCGCAAGCACGCCTACCGTCCCGCGCTGATTCCGATCATCACGGTCATCGGCCTCCAGATCGCGCTCCTGCTCGGCGGCGCCGTGCTCACCGAGACGACCTTCGAGTGGAAGGGCCTGGGATTCCAGCTGGCCCACTACCTTCAGGCGCGTGACTTCGTCGCGGTTCAGGGCATCGTCGCCCTCCTGGCCGTGATCGTGGCCGTGACCAACTTCATCGTGGACATCATCGCCGCGCTCATCGACCCGAGAGTCAGGTACTAGTCGTGACGGCAACCACCGCTCAAACCCGCCCGAAGCGCAGTCTCGCCTCGCGCATCCCGCTCTTCGAGCAGGTGCGATCGAGCATCGGCCTGCAGCGCGGAATGCTGATCGCCGGCGTCGTCATCACCGGTGTCTTCGTGCTCACGGCGGTCTTCGCACCGCTCCTCGCGCCCTACGGGTTCGCGCAGCTCCGCAGCGACGGCACCCCGTTCGGGGCGCAGGAGGCCCCGAACGCCGAGCACCTGCTGGGCACGACCGTGGGCGGCTACGACGTGCTCTCGCGGGTGATCTGGGGAGCGCAGACCGCGATCCTCACCATCGTCGTGTCGGTCATCCTCTCGATCTTCGCGGGAATCTTCCTCGGCCTCGTCTCCGGCTACATCGGAGGGTGGCTCGACCGCGTCCTGGTCGTCGTCTGCGACGCGATCTACGCCTTCCCGTCGCTGCTGCTGGCCATCGTGATGTCGATCGTGATCTCGGGCGGGCGAAGCGATCTCTTCGGTGGGATCCTGGCCGCATCCATCTCGATCACGGTCGTCTTCATTCCCCAGTACTTCCGGGTCATCCGTGCCGAGACGGTGCGCATCAAGAGCGAGGCGTACGTCGAGTCCGCGAAGGTGATCGGAACGCGTGCTCCCCGCATCGTCTTCCGGCACGTCCTGCGCAACGCCACCCGCTCCCTGCCCCTCCTGCTGACCCTCAACTCGTCCGAGGCGCTGCTCACGCTCGCCGGCCTCGGGTTCCTGGGCTTCGGCATCGAGCCCACGGCCGCAGCCGAATGGGGATACGACCTCAACAAGTCCCTCTCCGACGTGACGAGTGGAATCTGGTGGACGTCGCTGTTCCCGGGTCTCGCCATCGTGCTCGCCGTGCTGGGCATCACGCTCCTGGGCGAGAGCCTGAACGACCTCGCCGATCCGCGACTGCGCGGCCGGCGTGCCGCACTCGACACCGGTGCGCCGACACCCGACAACGGGGCGGAGCCGCACGGCGCCGGAGCGACAGGGGAGTCGATTGTCGCCGACGACGCATCGACAGCAGACGACGAGGAGCGGGTCTCATGAGCGCAGAAACCACCGATGCAATGACGAGCGAGTCCGACATCGTCTCGATCGTCGACCTCCGGGTCACCTTCGCCACCGACGGCGGAGCGGTGCGGGCCGTCGACGGCGTCTCCATCGCCGTGCGGCCGAGGGAGATCGTGGCCATCGTGGGGGAGAGCGGCAGCGGAAAGAGCGTGACCGCGAAGTCGATCCTCGGACTCGTGCCGTCGACCGCCACCTCGAGCGGATCCATCCTGCTCCGCAGCCGCGACCGAAGCCGCACGACCGACATCGTGGATGCCTCGCAGAACGCCCTCCGGAGTCTTCGCGGCGAAGACGTGGCGATGGTCTTCCAGGAGCCGTCGACCGCGCTGAACCCCGTCTACACAGTGGGATGGCAGATCGCGGAGGGCATCCGCGCCCACGGATCCGTCTCACGCAAGGACGCGAAGAAGCAGGCGATCGACATCCTGCGTCGAGTCGGCATTCCCGACCCCGAGACACGGGTCAACTACTACCCTCACCAGTTCTCGGGTGGACAGAAGCAGCGTGTCGTGATCGCGATGGCTCTGGTCCTCAACCCCGGCCTCATCGTCGCCGACGAGCCGACCACGGCCCTCGACGTGACGGTGCAGGCTGAGATCCTCGACCTGCTCCGGCGCCTCCGAGACGAGTTCGACACCGCGATCGTGCTCATCACGCACAACATGGGCGTCGTGGCCGACCTCGCCGATCGGGTCGTCGTCATGTACCAGGGCAAGGTCGTCGAAGAGGCGGATGCCCGCACCCTGTTCTCGTCGCCCCAGGCCGACTACACGAAGCAGCTGCTCGCAGCCGTTCCGCACATCGGCCAGGGCGAGGCCCGCGCTGCCGTGCGCACCCAGGAGCGTCTCGAGCGCGACTCGTCGACCACGCCCGTCGTCGTCGCTCGCGACCTGGTCATCGAATACCCGGGTCGCCTGGGCCGCGGCGGCTTCCGTGCCGTCAACGGCGTCTCGTTCGAGATCAAGGAGGGCGAGGTTCTCGGCCTCGTGGGGGAGTCCGGCTCGGGAAAGACCACGATCGGACGCGCGATCGCGGGCCTCTCGAAGGTGACCGGCGGGTCGCTGAGCGTGCTCGGCCGCGAGATGCTCGGCATCCGGGAGCGGGCGTTCCGCAGTGCGCGGGTCGATATCGGGTTCGTGTTCCAGGACCCGGCCTCGAGCTTCAACCCGCTGCTGACGATCGCGGACTGCGTCGCGGAGCCGCTGGTCGTTCACGGCCGCGCCGCCGATTCCCGCGATGCCCGAGCCCAGGTCGACGAGCTCCTCGAGGCCGTGCAGTTGCCCAAGGCGTTCGGCGATCGCTATCCGCACGAACTCAGCGGCGGTCAGCGGCAGCGCGCGAGCCTGGCCCGGTCGATCGCTCTCAGGCCCAAGCTCCTCATCGCCGACGAACCGACGAGTGCACTCGATGTGTCGGTGCAGGCGCGCGTTCTCGATCTGTTCACCGAGCTGCAGCGGGAGTTCGGCTTCGCCTCGCTGTTCATCAGCCACGACCTCGCCGTGGTCGATCTGCTGGCGGACCGCATCGCGGTTCTCTATAAGGGAGAACTCGTCGAGGAGGGCACGGGGGCCGAGGTGCTCGGTGCGCCGCAGCACCCGTACACCCAGCGGCTGCTGGCCTCGCTGCCGGTGCCCGATCCGATCGAACAGCAGGCCAGGCGCGAGGCGCTGCACCGACTCCAGGCGGTCGACGGCTAGGGTCGGTATCCATGAGCGAACGGATAATGACGGCGTCTGACGTCACGATCGAATATCCGGCACACAGCGTCAGCGCCGCCCACACGGCGGTCAAGGGTTTCACGCTGAATGTCGAGCCGGGCGAGATCATCGGGCTGGTGGGATCGAGCGGCTCGGGCAAGTCGACAATCGCGTCGGTGATCTCCGGCTCGGCGGCCATGGCGCCGTCGCGCGAGGGAGCACCGCGCATCGTCGGAGGCGCGCTCTCCGTGCTCGGCTACGACATGAAGCGAACGCGCGGCCGCAAGCTGGGCAGGCTCACGTTCGGCATCGGTCATCTGGCGCAGGATGCCGGTTCGACGTTGACGTCGAACATGACGGTCGCCGAGATCATCGCCGAGCCGCTGTTCCTGCGCGACAAGCACTTCGACGCCAACGACGCCGGGCTGAAGGCCGCGACCCTCGTCGACAGGCTCCTGCTCCCGGTAGGCATGCTCAACATGCTCCCGCACGAGCTCTCGAGCGGTCAGCGCCAGCGTGTCGCCGTCGCTCGTGCCCTGGTGATGGACCCTGTGTTCCTCGTCGCCGACGAGCCGACCGCCGGTATCGACGTCTCCGTGCGCGGGCAGGTCGTCGACGTCATCGCCTCGCTGCAGCGCGATCGTGGGGCCAGCGCGATCATCATCAGTCATGATCTCGACGTCCTCCGCCGCTCCGTCGATCGGATCGCGGTTCTGCACGAGGGCATGGTCGTGGGGCTGGGAACCATCGACGAGGTTCTCGACGACCCGCACCACCCCTACGTTCAGGGCCTGGCCCGCACGGTGTCGGGCGATCAGCGGTGAGCGATTCGCAGCATCGCGAGATCCTCGCATCCCCGGCCTTCGTTCCGTCTGACGACGCTCGACCCACTCCCGGTCCGATCGCGGTTCTGCCCGAGCCTGAGCCCCTCTTCGTCGACGCCGTCGAGTCGGCCGGGGGCGAGGTCGCACCGCTCTCGGCGGCGACCCGCGGCCTGATCTGGCTCGACCCGAAGGGCGCCGAACGCTTCGGCGCGGTCCTCGCCGAGAATCCGCAGCTCAGCTGGATCCAACTGCCCTATGCGGGCGTCGACGCCTTCGCCTCCATCCTCGCGTCGTCTGCACGGCCGTCGTTGACCGTCACCAGCGCCAAGGGCGCGTTCGCCCAACCTGTCGCCGAGCACGCCCTTATGCTCTCGCTCGCTCTGCTGCGCCGCCTCCCGCTCCGGATGTCCGCCCGCTCCTGGGGCGACGGCACGCTCGGTACCTCGCTGTACGGTCTCCACGTCGTGATCGTGGGCGCCGGGGGAATCGCACTCGAACTCATCCGGCTTCTGCAGCCGTTCGGCGTCTCTGTGACGATCGTGCGAAGGGGCAGCGCCCCCGTGGAGGGCGCGTCCGAGACGGTGTCGACGGATCGACTCGATGCTGTTCTCCCGAGCGCGGACGTGCTCATTCTGGCGGCGGCGCTCACCGACGACACGCGCGGGCTCATCGGCGAGCAGCAGTTCGGTCTGATGAAGAACTCCGCCATCGTCGTCAACATCGGACGGGGCGGGCTCGTCGTCACCGATGCCCTGGTCGATGCCCTGCAGGCGGGCGTCATCGCCGGCGCCGGCGTCGACGTGACGGACCCTGAGCCGCTTCCCGACGGGCATCCGCTCTGGACTGCGCCGAGTGTCATCATCACGCCGCACAGCGCCGACACGCCCGACATGACCCGTCCGCTGCTCGCCCGGAGGGTGGCGAACAACACGCGCGCCTTCCTCGGCGAGGGCGGTTTCGACGGAGTGGTCGACCCGGTTGTGGGATACTGATGGAGGTCGATGCGCGTGACAAAGGCATCGCCGAATAGGTGATAGTGTAACTACGCTGTTTCCAGCAATCCTCGATAGCTCAATTGGCAGAGCAGCCGGCTGTTAACCGGCAGGTTCTTGGTTCGAGTCCAAGTCGGGGAGCGAAAAGGCCACCACGGGCTCCACCCCTGGTGGTCTTTTTTGTACCCTCCGCCGACTCAGTAGAACGATGACCTGATGAAGATCCGTAGCGCAGAGGACACCCGTGCCGTCCGCGCGGCCCTGGCCGTCGGTCTGCCCACCGCGGCATACGGCATCTCGTTCGGAGCCCTCGCCACGCTGGGTGCAGGTCTCGACCTGTGGCAGACGATGGTGCTCAGCCTCGTCATGTTCACCGGCGGGTCGCAATTCGCTCTCGTGGGCGTGCTCGCGTCCGGCGGTCTGTCCGCGTGGCCGGCAGCCGTCGCATCCGCGGTGCTGCTGGGTTCGCGCAACGCCGTGTACGCGATCAGGATGTCTCCCGTCATCGGTCGGGGATTCGCGCGTCGGGCGGTCGCGGCCCATCTGACGATCGACGAGTCGACGGCGGTCTCGACCGCGCAGGGGTCGATCCGGTCGCAGAGGATCGGATTCTGGGTGACCGGACTCGTGGTCTACCTCGGGTGGAACCTCACGACGTTCGTCGGAGCGGTCATCGGCGATCTACTGGGAGACGTGAGCGCCTATGGACTGGATGCGGCTGCTGCGGCCGCGTTCCTGGGGTTGCTCTGGCCGCGTCTGGCCACGCTTCAGGCACAGGCCGTCGCCGTGGCGGCGGGCTTCGTGGCCGCCCTCCTGACTCCGGCGCTCATGCCCGGCCTGCCCGTGCTGGTGGCCGCCCTCGTCGCCGTGGTCTTCGGCGCGACGAACTGGCTGGGATCAACACGCCGCCCGCCGCACACGTCGTCGGAGGGCACGCCATGACCACCTGGCACGTCGTGCTTCTCGCGTCGATCCTGTGCTTCGGCCTCAAGACGCTCGGCTATCTCGTGCCGGCACGACTTCTCGAGAGACCGACTCCGGCGCGCATGGTCGATCTGCTGACCGTGGCCCTGCTGGCGGCACTGATCTCGCTGCAGACCTTCGCCCACGGGCAGGAGCTCACGCTCGACGCCCGGGTGCCCGCCGTCATCGTGGCCGCGGTGATGTTCGCGCTGCGGGTGCCGTTCATCGTGGTCGTCGTCAGCGCGGCCGTCGTCGCCGCGGGCATCCGTGCCCTGACGTGACGGACAGGCCGACGAGGATTGCCCGCTAGGCGTCGAGGTCGTCGACTCCGGGCAGCCAGCTGCTGCCGGGCGCGGTCCAGCCCTTCTTGCGCGCGACCTTCGAGGCACGGCGCCCGTAGATGAACTCGAGCCGATCGACGTAGAGGATGCCGTTCAGGTGATCGAACTCGTGCTGGAAGATGCGGGCCAGCCATCCGGATGCGGAGATCTCGAACGGCTTCTGATCGAGATCGACGGCACGCAGCAGGGCGTCGGCCGAGCGCACGAGCGGAAAACGTTCGCCGGGGAACGACAGGCAGCCCTCGGCGTCGGAGTCCTCGTCGCTCTCGATCACGGGAGGCGGACTGATGAAGAGGACAGGGTTGATGGCGACGCCGCGGTGCTCGACGTCGTCGTCATCGGTCCAGCCGAAGGTGAACAGCCGGAGCGGAACTCCGACCTGGGGGGCGGCGAGCCCGACGCCCGGCGCCGCATCCATGGTCTCGAACATGTCGGAGACGAGCTGGCGGAGGGAGTCGTCGAACGACGTCACCTCGGCGGCGGGGGAGTGGAGAACGGGGTCGCCTGAGATGCGAATCGGAAGAACGGCCATTCGCTAAGCCTATCGGCGCGGCGGTCAGGGTAACCTCGGGGGGTGCCTCCCGAACTCACCGACATCCAGGACCAGTTCGCCCTCGATCCGGCCCAGTTCATCGGTATTCCGATCGCCATCGTCGGCGCGGTCTTCCTGAGCCTCGGAGCGCAGTTCCAGTCGCGCGGAGTCGCCAAGGTCGAGAAGAACACCAAGTCGTCCGGGTCGAGCGGGCTCAACCTCAGGCAGCTGTGGTCGTTGCTCTCCCGACCGTCGTGGGTGTTCGGAACCCTCATGCTCGGCCTCGCCGTCGTCTTTCAGCTGACAAGCCTGGGCTTCTCGCCGATCATCGTGGTGCAGCCGCTCGGCGTCGTCGCGCTCGTGATGACGGCGTTCCTGAACTCGCGGTTGAGCAAGGTGAAGCTCGATCGCAAGTCGATCCTGTCGATCGTGCTCTGCGTCGGGGGAGTGTTCCTCTTCGTGGTGCTCGCCGCGTTCACCGCGCGCGACCGGCCGATCGACGAGCTGCAGCTCGCCGTCATCCTGGTGATTCTCGCCGTGGTGCTCCTCGTCTTCGGGGCGGGATTCATCGTCTTCCGCCGCCGCGTGCGCGCGGTCGGCTACATCATCGGCGCCGGCGTGCTCTACGGCTTCGTCGCGACCCTCGCCAAGGTCGTCATCAAACGCTTCCAGCAGGGCGACTTCGAGTGGCTCACGCTCGTCTGCGTCGCAGGTCTCGTCGCCGCCTTCGCCCTCGGCGGCTACTTCGTGCAGACGGCGTATTCGTCGGGTCCGCCCGACCTGGTCGTCGCCGGACTCACCGTCGTCGACCCGCTCATCGCGGTGGGAATCGGCATCATCGTGCTCGGTGAGGCCTCGCAGGCCCCGTGGTGGGCCATGATCGGCTACGTCATCACGGGCCTGATCGCCATCGTCGGCGTCTTCGGACTCGCCCGCTACCACCCTCAGATCGCGCGCTAAGGTAGTTTGTCCTTTTAGTCCCGACCGCGCTCGACCCCTCATCTCCCAACAGAAGGCTCATTCCGTGTCAGATTCCTCCGACCCACGTCCCGCCTCGGCGGAGGTGCCGTCGCCGGCTTCCTCCGAACGGCCGCTGCGCATCGTCATCGGCGCAGACACCTTCTCGCCCGACGTCAACGGCTCGGCCCGCTTCTCCGAACGACTGGCATCGGGCATGGCCTCGAGGGGTCACGACGTGCACGTGGTTGCGCCGGCGGCCTCCAAGAAGCACGGCACGTGGACGGAGACCTACGACGGTCACGACATCACGGTGCACCGGCTGCGCAGCTTTCGCTGGTATCCGCACGACTGGTTGAGGTACGCCCTTCCCTGGGTCATCAACCAGAACAGCGCCAAGATCCTCGACGCGGTCAAGCCCGACGTGGTGCACTTCCAGTCGCACATCGTCGTGGGCCGCGGGCTCTCCATCGAGGCGGAGAAGCGCGGCATCCGCATCGTGGGCACCAATCACTTCATGCCCGAGAACCTGCTCGAATTCACGCTCCTTCCCAAGTCGTGGCAGGACTGGGCCGTCGGTCTCGCGTGGAAGGCCGCCAAGCGCACCTTCGGCCGCGCGAGCGCGATCACCACGCCGACCAGGCGCGCGGCGGAGTTCCTCGAGAAGTCCACCGGACTCAGCAACGTCTACGCGATCTCGTGCGGCATCAACGCCGACAACTACACTCCCGACTTCACTGTTCGACCGAAGAACCGCATCCTGTTCGTCGGGCGCGTCACGGGTGAGAAGCAGATCGACGTGCTCCTGAAGGCCGTGTCACTTCTTCCCTCCGAGCTCGACGCGCAGCTCGAGATCGTGGGCGGCGGCGACCAGAAGAAGAATCTGGAGACGCTGGCCTCCACCCTCGGCATCGCCGACCGCGTCACCTTCACGGGCTACGTCACCGAGCAGGAGCTGCGCGATGCCTACACACGCGCGACGGTGTTCGCCATGCCGTCGATCGCCGAGCTGCAGAGCATCGCCACGATGGAGGCCATGGCGTCGGGGCTGCCGGTCGTCGCGGCCGACGCGATGGCACTGCCGCACCTCGTGCACGACGGCGAGAACGGGCACTTGTTCGCGCCGGGGGATGCCCAGGAGATGGCCGACAGGCTTGCCGACGTGCTCACGCTCCCGCAAGACGAGCTCGACCACCTCAAGAACGCGTCGCTGCGTCTCATCGCGGCCCACGACATCCAGCGCACCCTCACGACGTTCGAGAAGCTGTACCGGGGCGAGGTCGTCACCGACCCCCTGATCGTCTCGCCGAGCGCCTCGCACGAATAGCGGTAATGTGGTGACTCGGCATCCGGGCGCTCGTGAGAGTCGCGGATCCCGCAGGGGGCGTTAGCTCAGCCGGTTAGAGCAGCGGACTCATAATCCGTCGGTCGTGGGTTCAAGTCCCACACGCCCTACCAACACACATGCGCTCGAAATGTCGACCGCACATTCTTCGCTCGATGCGATTCTCCTTGGTTCGACTCCGATTCCCCGGCGATCTGACGCTGTCCGCGGCGATATGACGCTTAGGCGTTTCTCTCACCGGTGAACTCGTGTTGAAGAAGCGAAAAGACTTTGCTGAAAATGACTCATTTCCTGACAGAATGAGCGGCACGGAGTGATCAAGGAGGATCGCATGTCGGAAATCGGACTGGGATTGGCTTACTGGCTGCCTCAAACGCAGTTTTCGGTTGAAGTCACGAGTCGCTACATCGTGTCGCATCACCCTGATCCGTTCCCTGACGAGCCGTCGCCGAGCGACGAATCCGACCAAGGGAGTGCCCCGCCAACTGCAACGAGCCCGACCAGTGATCGCGAAGGAAAATCGTGGCGGGTCAAAGTGACCGATGTCGACGTGACGTCGCAAGCCGTTGAAGACCCAGATGGCAGACGGTCACTCCGCGTTGATGCCGGGCTGCTCGAGACGATATCTCTGACGATCGGGCTGGATGACCGTGGATTCATTCGATCGATCAACAGCGAGACCGTGCGGGACGTATCGCCGGTCATCAGTCTCGTCGCCAAGGTCGTTGGCGCCATCATGCCTTTCGCCGGTGTCGCCTTCGACCTTGGTGACCGACCCTCGCTTGAATCAGAATGGGACGAGAAGTTCCCCCAACTTCGTGTCTTACGCGATCAACTCATCGCTCATGTCGAGGGGTTGCTGAGGGTGGTTTCCTCTCCGGATACCTCAGCATCGGTGATCATCGAGACCGGTGCGGCTATCGAGGTGTTGCAGTCCCAGCTTGCGTCCGTGAGTCAGGTTCGGCGCGCGTGGATTGCGAATCAAGCACACATCATCGAGAAGCAGACGTTCATATTGAGCCCCTCGGAGTTGCTTCGATTCCCCGGACCGAGCCTGCCGCAGGTTCTCGACCGAAACAGTCTGCCTGCCGGTGACAGCCAGGCGGTGCTCATGGACCGCTTCCGGACGTTCATTGCCATCGTCGACACCGCCCGCAATTCCGAGCCGCCTCGAGGTGAGAGAGATCTCAAGGACTCGGTAGCCCTTCGACGGAGCCGCAGGTCCATCGTCGGCACGTACATCAAACAACCCGACAACTCCTGGAAGCTGCAGGAACAGTCGGTCAGGCAACTCGACATTGTCGACAGCCACTCCGAGACGGACTACTTGGAGTTGGACGGGTCATGGTTTCGGTCCAGAAAGTTCGAACTCGTCTATCACCCTGATATGTCGCTCAAGTCCTATGGCGTAGGGTCGGCATCTAGTCTCTCAACCATTGCAACCGCGACTGGCGAGGTCCTGGATGCGGTCGGCGCAGCTCGTAAAGAAGCCAACGCGCGGAGTAGTGCCGACGAAGAGAAACTCGCTAAAGCGAAGACGCAGTTAGAACTCCTTCAGACGTCGGACCAGTTCGAAATCTTGTCGGCCACGCACGCCATGTCCGCCGAGCTGGCAGCCCTCGAGCAACTCGAGAAGCTCAAGGCGGCGCGAAGCTAGCTCGGATTGCCCGATGCGGGAGGCGGGGGAGCAGCCGCCGCCATGCCCTCGCCGATCCCACGCCCGACAGCCTGCCCCTGGATGATCGATGCGAGGTCGAGGCCCGTCGCGGAGCTGACGGTGTCGAATACAGACTTCAGTGCTTTTGCGCTGTCCGCACCGACGAGATTCGACGCTCCGTCTTCGCTTGATCCGCCGACGATCGACACGCTTCCGATCGCGGAGTATCCCTTTGCGAACTCGGCCATGATCGAGGGCAGCACGTCGAGAACGCGCTGCGAGAGGAAGGCCTCCTGGTTCGAGGCGATGGCCTTGGCTTCCGCTTCCAGTGCGGCGGCGCGGGCGTCACCTTCTGCGCGGATGGCGTCAGCCTCGGCGTTTGCGCGCAGGCGGCGAGCCTCGGACTCGGCCTCGGCCTGCGCACGGAGCGCGCTCGCCTCACCCGTGGCCTTGGCGACAGCGGCTGCGGCCTCACCGTCGGCACGGGCCTTGTCGGCCTGCGCCTGCTGCTCGGCGATACGGGTACGGGCCTCTGCCTGCTTGACCTGCTCGATCGCCGCAGCCTCCGCTGCCCGCTCGCGGGTGTACAACTCGGCCTGTGCGCGCGTCTCCGCCTCGTATCGCTGAGCATCCGCGACACGCTTGACGTCGGCATCCAGTTGGGCCTGACGGTTCTCGGCCTGCTGCTGGAGAACGGCCTGCTGCGCCTGCTCGCGGGCGAGGTTCTCGGCCTGT
Organism: Agreia sp. Leaf244; assembly: GCF_001422695.1. Lineage (NCBI taxonomy): Bacteria > Bacillati > Actinomycetota > Actinomycetes > Micrococcales > Microbacteriaceae > Agreia > Agreia sp. Leaf244. The sequence goes on from NZ_LMLX01000005.1 coordinate 292,656, forward strand.
TCCGCCTCGGCCCTCGCTCGGCCGATGCCGGCGTTCGAGTTGGCGGTGTTGGTGTCGAGGCCGGTCTGCTCGACGAGGTTGGCTTCCTTGTTGGCGATGTTCTTCTGGTTGATCGCCCGGTCTGCATTGGTCTGCGAGATCTCTGCGGCCTGGCGCTTCGCCTGGATCTCAGGAGCACCGAGTGACTGGATGTAGCCGACCTTGTCGGTGATGCCCTTGATCTGGAACGAGTCCAGGATCAGTCCCTGCTCCGCGAGCTCCTGAGAGACGTCGGCGGCGATCTGGTCGGAGAACTTCTTGCGCTCCCGCATGAGCTCGACGACCGACAGCGTGGCGACGATTCCACGGAGCGCGCCTTCCAGCTGCTCGGTGGTGAACTGCTCGATCGCCGTGTCCTGCGAGGCAAAACGCTCGGCGGCACGTCGCACCAGCAGGGGATCTGATCCGATCTTCACGATGGCAACACCATCGACGTTCAATGTCACACTGTCGAGCGATTGCGCCTCGGCGTTCAACGAGACCTGGCGCGAGCGAAGCGAGATGATCTCGTGGCGCTGCGTGATCGGATTGACAAGCGACTTGCCATTGACGATGACCGTGACAGGAGACTCGGACATCTCGTCGCGGCTCGTGCCGTCGGCGCTGAGGACCGCGAGCTGGACTTTCTGCTTGCGACCAGAAATGACGAGAGCCTCGTCGGCTCGAGCCACTTTGATCCAACTGCGCGCGAACACCAGCAGGATGAGAACGACGACGACGGCGACGACGATGGCTATCCCGACGATGACGAGGATGCCGGTGAGTTCGGCGTTGTCCATGAGTACCTCTCTGGATCCCTGAAGGGACGGTCTCGGATGCCGCGGCGGACGCGCGGCCGTTCAGGCTCCACCATGCCAGAAAAGGCCGGATGGCGTGTCAAAGGCAGGGCGCGGTCGACGCGGCGTTTACCTGTTCGGTTTCGGCACGGCTGCAAAACGGATGATTCAGACAGGCACGGCGCGCCGCTCATGTTTCATCGCGCACAGTGCAACGGTTAGAGTCAAGGCTAATCATGTGCCGGGGAGGAGTCTCGTGTTCAGCTCGTTCGAGATCCGCATCCCCGCGCCTATTCCGCGGGCGCTTCAGTTTCCGATGCCCAAGTCGGTCACGTACATCAGCACCTATCGACTGCTCGACCCCGAGACTCCCAGCCTGACCATCGGCATCGGCATCGCCAACGCGAACTACTGGGTCATCGACGGCGAACTCAAGTACCGCTACTTCTCCGAGAGCGACAAGACTCTGCGCAACTGCCCCTGGGACGCGAAGACCGACTTCGACCTCGTGGCCTGGGCTCAGGGAGTCTTCCAAGACGGAGAGGACTACGGGCCGTCGTTCACCGTTCATCTGCAGGCGGCACAGGCGGCGTACCGCCGCGGTGCCGCGAGCTACCTTCCTGTAGAAGAAGGACTCGTCACGACGGCGCTCATCGATCATCCCGACCTGGGCGAGGTGCAGATCCGCGACGACATGGTGATGTTGTTCACCGAGTGGCTGACCGACCCGGCAGAGGGCGCGAAGTACCTCACGACGGGGCATCCGGCGCACCGGTCCTGACACTCGGGGTCTCCTGGCCCACATGAGGAACACCCATGTTTCGCGGTTACAATCGAGCGAAACGAGGGAGTTTCCTGTTGCCCGATACGACCGCCCAGTCCAGTGCCCGCGCCGCCACGCCCGACATCGACCTCGACGAGTTCGCCCGCCTGTCCGGCTCGATCATGTCGAACCTCGAAGCAGTCATCAACGGCAAGACCGAAGTCGCGACGCTGTCGCTCATCGTTCTTCTCGCTGAGGGCCATCTGCTCGTCGAAGACGTTCCCGGTGTCGGTAAGACAACCTTGGCGAAGGCCCTCGCCCGCTCCGTGAGCGCGTCGGTGAGCCGCATCCAGTTCACGCCCGACCTGCTGCCGTCCGACGTGACCGGCGTCTCGATCTTCAACCAGCAGGAGAACAGGTTCGAGTTCAAGCCGGGCGCCGTGTTCGCGAACATCGTGATCGCCGACGAGATAAACAGGGCATCGCCCAAGACGCAGTCTGCCCTGCTCGAGTGCATGGAGGAGCGACAGGTATCTGTCGACGGTGTCACGCATCAGCTCGACACCCCGTTCAGTGTGGTCGCCACCCAGAACCCCATCGAGATGGAGGGGACCTTCGCGCTGCCCGAGGCGCAGCGCGACCGGTTCATGGCGAGGGTATCGATGGGATATCCCGATGCCGAAGCCGAGCTGGCCATGCTGCACAACCGCGAACTGCAGAGTCCGCTCGACGACATCCAGGCCGTCGTCGGCCGCGACGAGCTCCAGTCCATGATCCGCAGCGCTCGTGAGGTCTTCGTGTCGCGAGCGGTCGAGCAGTACGTGGTGAACATCGCCCAGGCCACGCGACGCGATCCCGAGGTACGACTCGGCGTCAGCCCGCGCGCCACCCTGCACCTCGTTCGCGCGGCCAAGGTCGCGGCAGCCCTCGACGGTCGCGACTTCGTTCTGCCCGACGACATCGACGCCCTGGTGGTGCCGGTGCTCGGTCACCGCATCGTTCCCACCCGCAGGTCGGTGAGCGACCACCGCAACGGAGTGAGCGCCATAGAGGAGACCCTCATGAGGATCGTTCAGGCGACACCTGTGCCTCTCGTCGCCGCCCGGTCGCTCTAGGCTATGGCCGCTCGCACGAAGCTCCGTCAGCGCATCGAGCGGTGGCCGTCGCTCACCGTTCGCGGTTATGGATTCCTGGCGGCGTCCATAGCCCTCTACATCGTCGCGCCCATCCTCGGGCAGCGCGAGATCGCGTTCGCCGCATCCGCAGCCCTCGCGCTCCCGCTGCTCTCGCTGATCCTTGTTTCCGTCAGGCACCCGAAGCTCACCGCCGTGCGCCGATTCGATCCCGAGACCGCCAATGCGGGCTCGGACTGCGAGGTCAGCCTGGCCATCCAGAACTGGGGCATGGCACCGACACCTGCGGCGAACTGGTACGACGACGCCACCTCTCCCGTTCACCGCAGTGCCCTCGCCCCGCTTCCCGCTCTGCCGGCGTTCCGGTCGCTGGAGACCGACAAGCCACGGGTGACGACTGTGCGCTACCTCATCGAGTCCCCTCGTCGAGGGCAGCACTCCATCGGTCCGCTCTGGATCCGGTTCGGCGACCCGTTCGGTCTGGCTACCCGCCGCCTCAGCGTGGACGGAACCGACACCCTCACCGTCACTCCCGACGTCGAGACGCTCACCCGCGGGTCGTTCCGGCTTCCGAGCGGCGACGGCCAGGCCATGCAGTCCCGACGACCGGCCGCCAGCGGCGAGCAGGACGTGATCGCGCGCAAGTACCAGACGGGCGACAGCATCCGGAGGGTGCACTGGCCCGCGACCGCCCGGCATTCGGAGCTCATGGTGAGACAGGACGACCAGCACACCGACCACGAGGCCGTCATCGTGCTCGACACCCGCCTCGAGAGCTTCTCGAACGGCGCCGGTCGACGAGTCGCAGATTCCCACTCCGAGGCTTTCGAATGGGCGGTCTCCATGGCCGTCTCGATAGGCCTGCACCTGCAGCACGAGGGATACCGCACCGTGCTCGTGGAGTCGCCCGAGCCGACGGCGCCACGCACAGCGGAGTACGCGGCCGGTGCCGCAGCCGAACTGCTGCTCCGTGGCGCGCGCGCCCGGCTCGACGCCGGGCATCCGCCGCTCGCCGTTCGTGACATCGTGGCGGATGCCGGACGCGTGTCGGGCGAATTGGCCCCGCTTTTCGCCGTGCTGGGCGACATCGACGCGGAGTCCGTCGACGCCCTGCGGCGGTCGGCGGCCACGACGTCGTCGGCCCTCGCCTTCGTCGTGCACGACGCGGCGACGCGGAGCACCGTGCCGGCGTGGGCGGAGCGCCTCCGAGACGATCTGGTGCAGGCCGGCTGGGTCGTCCGGCTCGTCTCCCCAGACGAGGCCCCGTCGTCCGCGTGGGAGTCCGAGCCGGCGGGAGTCCTCCGATGACGGCCCGGAGCCGCTCCGACCGACGGCAGCAGCAGCGCGGCTCGTGGATGGTGTCGATCGCTGTCCTGGTGACGATCGGCGTGCCACTCGCGGGCCTCGGGCCCTTCGTGCAGGGGGACTCGTGGTGGTTCGCGGCGATGGCCATGGCCGTCGCGTGCATGACCGCCTCGTGGGCCGTGCGGGCCTCGGGCCTGCGCCCCGCACTGGGGATCGTCGCGGCCGTCGCCGTGTGGATCGTCGCCAGCGAGTGGTTCTTCGCTCCGGGCACGGCGTTCCTCGGCGTCATTCCGACACCCGAGACGGTCGACACCCTGCTCTCGGGCTTCATCGACGCCGGTACACAGATCCAGGTGCAGACGATTCCCGCGGATCCGGTCGCGTCTCTCGTGCAGCTGATCGCCATGGCCTGCGGGCTCCTCGCCATCCTCGCCGATGCGGCTGTGGTCGTGCGCTTTCCGGCGTTCGTCGGCGTGCTGGCACTCGGTCTCTTCATCGTTCCCTCCGCCGTGCAGATACGAGACGTCGACGTCGTGCGATTCGTCGCGACGGTGGCGTCGTTCCTGCTGGTGCTGTGGCTCGCCGCACGAACCGACGGCCATCGTTCACAGGGTCATCGGAACGCCACCCGCGCGGGCCGTTCTCCCCTCACGGCGCTCGCCCTGGGAGCCGGGGCCATCGTGTGCGCCCTCCTGATTCCGGCGGTGACACCAGGATTGACCGCCCAGGCCTTCGCCGATTCGAGGAGTAGCGGACGCATCCCCTCGATCTACGGGGCGGGCATCGACCCCGTCATCCAGCTCGGTCGAGATCTTCGTCGCACGACCCCCATCCTGTCGCTCAGCTACGTGACGACGGCCGACAGTCCCCTGTACCTCAAGATGGTCGACCTGAACGACTTCTCGACGGGCACCTGGCAGCCCGAGGAGACGGACGGCGGCACTGTGGAGGAGCTGGCGGCCCCGCCCGGACTCGCCGACGACGTGGAGCGCAGCACGGTCAGCACCGAGGTCTCGATCGAGGGCCTCCGCAGCGAATGGCTGCCGCTGCCGTCTCCCGCGACGTCATTGGACAACGCGGGGCGCGGATGGACCGCCGACCCCGACACCGGTGTCGTCACCCTCCCCCCGAGCCGCAACGACAGCCGTGGAGACGACTACAGCGTCGAGAGCCTGGTCGTGGCGCCCTCGGCTGATCAGCTCGCCGCGGCCGGCAGCATCGTGCCCGTCGCCTTGAATCCGCTTCTCGAGCTGCCGCCGGAGCTCCCGTCGGTCGTCTCCGATGTGGCCCGCGAGGTCACGGCCGGCGCGACGACCAACTACGACCGTGCCGTCGCGCTGCAGTCGTATTTCACCTCGGGCGAATTCGACTACTCAGTCGAGACGCCCGTCGCCGGCTCGTTCGACGGAACCAACGCCGACGCTCTGGCAGCCTTCCTCGAGGTGAAGAGCGGATACTGCGTTCACTTCGCCGCGACCATGGCCACGATGGCACGCGTCCTCGGCATCCCGTCGCGCATCGCCATCGGATACTTCCCCAGCTCTGCGGCCACGCGCTACATCGACGGCGAGCCGCAGTACGAGGTCCTCACGGACCAGCTGCACTCATGGCCCGAACTCTACTTCGACGGCATCGGATGGCTGCCGTTCGAGCCCACCCCGAGCCTCGGCATCTCCGTTCCCGAGTACACGCTGCCCGCCTATGCCCAGCAGAGTGCCGGTTCGCAGGCCGCGGCTCCGCAGACGACGGATGTGACGCCCACGTCGCAGGCACGTGATGACGTCGATCCCGCGGCGGCCACGTCGACGGGGGAGGCCCGGTCACTCGCCCAGCTGCGGGGATGGCTCACCGCACTGGCCGTGGCGGCGGGTGTCGCGCTCCTCGGGCTCGTGCCCGCAGGCATCCGGTCGTGGCGTCGGCGCCGCTCGCTGGCCGCGATCGACGGCTCCCAGAGGCCGGCGACCGGAGCGTGGCTGGAGTTGCAGAACTTCGCCCGAGACTATGGAATCGAGGTGTCCCGCGGGGATACGCCCGCGGTGTTCGCGGGGCGTCTGCAGAGGATCCGTCGTGTCGCTCGCGATGACGTAGACACACTGCGTCGGGCCGTGGAACGCGAACAGTTCGCTTCAGCGCGCAGTGCGCCCGTGGGTGGCGCCGAAAGGGGGGCGGTGAGGGCCGCGGTCCTCTCGGTCGAGAAGTCGATCGCAGACGAGGCCGACCAGTCGGTGCGGCGACGGGCGAGACTGCTGCCTGCCTCGCTCTTCGTGCGCTCCGAGAAGAGGGACTAGCTGCTCTGTCGAGGACGGCGACCACGCCGGGGACGCATGCTGCCCAGCGGACGCGCGTGATCTGACGTCGACAGAACCCTCTGCACGTCGTCGAGCCACGCCAGAGCGGACCTCGAGAGCACCCGGGTCGCCTGCTCGCCGAGCGCGGCGAGTGGCTCGTCAGTGCTGTCGGCCGTGGGCACAGCCTCCTCGCCGAATGCGTCGCGATACCCCCGCACCAGGTCGTCGACGGGTGCACCGGGAAGCGAGGCGACCAGAAGCACGTGGCCGACGAAGTCCGACCAGCTGGAACCGGCATCCGCCGTCGTCAGCCATGTCTCGACCTCCGCCCGGCCGCGCGCAGTGAGGGCGTAGAGCGGCAGTCCGTCGCCCGTCATGCCTTCGTTGATCACGAACCCCTGGGATTGCAGCCTGTCGAGGGTCGAGTAGATCTGCCCGACGTTGATCGATCCGACGCGGTGCATTCGCGTCTCGACTTCGCCGTGCACCTGGGAGCCGTAGGCCGGTCCGAGGCTCAGCACAGCCAGGATTCCCGACCTCACCGACATGTCGCACTCCATCGAAGTAATTGTCTACTCAGTATGCCCCTCGCGGATAAGGGAACCCGAGCGGCTCGCCGGTTCCGCTGCGGCAATTCATCTGGCAGTACGCAGCCCTATCGTGCATAATGCAAGAACAACTTCAAAACAGTGCCGCCGCAGTTCCATTTCACAGGTCGTTGGGGAAGACGTACCTCACGAAATGGAGACAACAATGGTGGCACCCGTCGCACACGGAATGATCTTCGTTCATTCCGCCCCCCGCGCGCTCTGCCCCCACGTCGAGTGGGCCGCAGGTCGCGCAATTGGTCGTGCCGTCAACTTCAGCTGGCGCGAACAGCCCGTGCTCCGTGGATCCCAGCGAACCGAGTTCTACTGGGAGGGGCCGGCCGGCACCGGTGCGGCCATCTCCTCAGCGCTCCGCGGCTGGGAGCACCTGCGCTACGAGGTCACCGAGGACCCCGCCGCCGGCTCCGACGGCGGACGCTGGGTGCACACACCCGACCTCGGAATCTTCTACGCGCAGACAGACAGCGCGGGCAACACTGTCATTCCCGAGGATCGCGTTCGCGCGGCCATGGAGGCTGCCGGCACCGATGCCCTCGAACTGCACCGCGAGCTCCGCCTGGCCTTAGGACAGGCATGGGACGACGAGCTGGAGCCCTTCCGCCACGAGAGCGATTTCTCGCCCGTGGTGTGGCTTCACTCCGTCGGTTAACCAGTTCGGTCCCCTCCCTCCAAGCGACGTGAGTCGACTGGAGGGAGGGGACCGAACGACAACCTTGTTGCCGCGACGCGGCTCAGGCGGTCTTGAACGCGACGACGGCGTTGTGACCACCGAAGCCGAACGAGTTGCTGATCGCCACGAGATCGCCGTCGGGCAGGGTGCGCGGGGCAGTCACGACGTCCATCTCGATCTCCGGGTCCTGCTCGGTGAGGTTGATCGTGGGCGGGGCCGTGCGCTCGTGCAGCGCGAGGATGGTGAAGATCGCCTCGATGCCGCCTGCACCGCCGAGCAGATGCCCGGTGGATGCCTTCGTCGCCGATACGGGGATGCCCGCGAGTGAATCTCCGAAAACGTGCCGCAGAGCCTTGTATTCCGCAATGTCGCCCACCGGGGTGGAGGTGGCGTGGGCATTGATGTGCGCGACGTCGGAGAGGGAGTAGCCGAAGTTCTCGACGGCGGCGATCATCGCGCGGGCCGCCGCGGACCCCTCGGGGTCGGGAGCGGTGATGTGGTACGCGTCGCTGGTGACGGCACCGCCCACGACCTCGGCATAGATGCGCGCACCACGGGCGAGCGCGTGCTCCTCGGTCTCCATGACGATCGCTGCCCCGCCCTCGCCGAGAACGAATCCGTCACGGGTCACGTCGTAGGGGCGCGAGGCCGTGGCAGGGTCGTCATTGCGCTTCGACAGCGCCTGCATGGCCGCGAAGGATGCGATGGGAAGCGGGTGGATGGCAGCTTCGGATCCGCCCGCGATGATGATGTCGGCATAACCGGCCTGCAGGTGGTCGTACGCATTGGCGATCGACTCGGTGCTGGATGCGCAGGCCGAGACGACCGTGCGGGCGCCGGCACGAGCACCCAGGCTCATCTCGATGGCCGCAGCCGGTCCGTTGGGCATGAGCATGGGCACCGTCATGGGGAGCACACGGCGAGGACCACGTTCGCGCAGGGTGTCCCACGCGTCGAGGAGTGTCCAGACGCCGCCGATACCGGTGGCCCAGTCGACGCCGAAACGCTCGGGCACGACCTCGGGGGAGCCCGCATCGGCCCATGCCTCGCGGGCGGCCGTGAGTGCGAACTGGCTCGAGGGGTCGAGACGCTTGGTCTCGATGCGCTCGAGTACCTCGCTCGACGGCACCTTCGCCTGGGCAGCGAATGTGATGGGGATCTCCCACTTGGCGACCCACTCCTGCTCGAGGGTGGTGGCGCCCGAGACTCCGGCAAGAAGCGCGTCCCACGTTTCGCGGGCTGTGCCGCCGAGGGGGGACGTCGCGCCGATTCCGGTGACGACGATTCGTTTGGAACTCATGGAAAAACTCTCTTGCACGTGGTCAATCGTGGGCAGGTCAGGTGCGTGGACGACGGGCCCGGGCCAGATGCCCGGGCCTGCCGTCTGCGCTGCAGCGGTGGAGTATTAGTCCTGCGCTGCGACGATGAATGTGACAGCGTCGCCGACGGTCTTGAGGTTCTTGACCTCTTCGTCGGGGATCTTCACGTCGAACTTCTCTTCAGCGTTGACGACGATCGTCATCATGGAGATCGAGTCGATGTCCAGGTCGTCGGTGAACGACTTGTCCATCTCGACGGTGTCGGTGGCGATACCGGTCTCGTCGTTGATGAGTTCGGCCAGGCCGGCCAGCACTTCTTCGGTGGACAATGCCATTGTGTTTCTCCTTGAGGGTTGAATTGACCGTCACTTAGTTTAGGTCAGGCCGTGCGCGTTCTTGACGAAGCAACGCGCGTTGGTTACTAGGGCAGTACGACGACCTGAGCGCCGAACACCAGGCCGGCGCCGAAGCCGATCTGCAGGGCGAGTCCGCCAGAGAGCTCGGGGTTCTCCTCGAGCAGTCGGTGGGTTGCCAACGGAATGGACGCCGCCGAGGTGTTGCCGGTGGTGGCGATGTCTCGTGCGATGGCGACGGATTCGGGAAGTTTGAGCTGCTTCGCGAACTCGTCGACGATGCGCATGTTCGCCTGGTGGGGAATGAACGCCGCGAGGTCTGCGCTCGTGATGCCCGCGGCATCCAAAGCGCGCTGAGCGACCTTCGCCATCTCCCAGACGGCCCAGCGGAAGACCGTGGCGCCCTCCTGGCGCATGGTCGGCCACACGTCGATCTCGCCGTCGCGGAACTGCGCGTGGGTGCCCGTCATGTAGATCGTGTCCCACTTAGAGCCGTCGGAGCCCCAAATGCTGGGAGAGATGCCGGCGAAGTCGCTCGGTCCCACGATGGCCGCGCCGGCGCCGTCGCCGAGGAGGAACGAGATCGACCGGTCCGCCGGATCGATGAACTCCGAGAGCTTCTCCGCTCCCACCACGAGCACGTACTCTGCAAGCCCCGCGCGGATGAGCGAGTCGGCCTGGGCGATGCCATACGTGTATCCGGCGCACGCCGCCTCGATGTCGTAGGCGGCAGCAGGATTGGCTCCGACGCGCTCCGCGAGGAGCGACGAGATCGACGGGGTGACCACCGGGTTGCTGATCGTGGCGACGATGACGGCACCGATCTGCTGGGGGTCGATTCCGGCGCGCTCGATGGCCTCGCGGGCTGCGGTCGTCGCGAGGTCGACGGCCAGCACATCTTTGCCCGCTCGGCGGCGCTCGATGATTCCGGTGCGCTGCCTGATCCACTCGTCGGACGAGTCGATCGGACCGACGAGGTCGTCGTTGGGCACGACGTTCTCGCCGCGGGCCGCGCCCACGCTGTGGATGCGTGTGAACTCGCTGCCGCGATTCTGCTTGAGAGGGGCGTGCTTCATATCGTCTCCGGGACTGTCGAATCGGGTATCGTGCTCACGCGTCGCCGTCGAGCAGCGCGAAGGCCGCCTCGAGGTCGTCGGGTGTCTTGACCGCCACGGTGGGTGTGCCGCGAAGGCCTCGCTTGGCGAGGCCGGTGAGTGCGCCCGCGGGCGCGACCTCGATGATGCCGGTGACGCCGGAGTCGGCGAAGGCCTGCATGTCCAGATCCCAGCGCACGGGCGAGGAGACCTGACCGACCAGAAGATCGACGAACGCTCGGCCGCTCGTGACGACGCTGCCGTCCCTGTTCGTCCAGAGGGTCGTCGTCGGGTCGGCGGGCTCGAGTCTCGACGCGACCTCGGTGAGGGTCGCCACCGCGGGCGTCATGTATCGGGTGTGGAACGCGCCCGCGACCTGGAGCGGGATGACCCGGGCCTTGGCCGGAGGGTCTGCCGCGAGGGCGGCAAGCGCCTCGGGCTCGCCGGCGACGACGATCTGCCCGGCGCCGTTGAAGTTGGCCGGCTGGAGTCCGAGTGACTCGAGGCGGGCGAGGAGCTCCTCTTCGTCGGCTCCGATGACGGCGCTCATGCCGGTGGTCGTCTCTGCTGCGGCCGCGGCCATCGCGAGCCCGCGCTGGCGAACGAACGCCATCGCATCCGTCTCGCTGAGCACCCCGGCGCCCGCGGCGGCGGTGATCTCACCGACGGAGTGTCCGGCGATACCGCCGATACGAGCCTTGCGACCGTCGGCGAACAGGGCGCGCAGAGTCAGGATGCCGGCGGCGACGATCAGAGGCTGGGCGACCGCGGTGTCGCGAATCGTGTCGGCGTCGCTCGTGGTGCCGTGGGCGACCAGGTCGAGACCTGCGGCTTCTCCCAGTTCGTCGAGATGTTCGCGGTAGCCCGGAACATCGAGCCAGGGGGAGAGGAAGCCGGGGGTTTGCGAGCCCTGGCCGGGACAGACGATGACGATCACTAGATCATCCTCCCAAGAGTTGAGCCGAAAGGTGTGTCGAGATCACACCAACAATGACGAGAACTGCTGTCGAAAGGATACAGAGGCATCACTTGCGACTGATGGCGCCGTCGTGATCGTGCATGGTGCCGAGGATGAGCGCCGACTGCAGGATCAGGGCTTCACGCGCTCCGGTCGCGTCCCACCCGATCACCTGGGACACACGCTTGAGGCGATAGCGCACGGTGTTCGGGTGCACATACAGCTCACGCGCGGTCGCCTCGAGCGAACGACCGTTGTCGAGGTAGCACCACAGCGTCGCCATGAGTTCGGGCGACTGGTCCTGCAGCGGGCGGTAGACCCTGTTGACCAGGGTCGAGCGTGCCAGGGGATCGCCCGCCAGCGCTCTCTCCGGAAGCAGGTCGTCGGCGAGTGCGGGGCGCGGTGCGTTGCGCCAGGCCCGGGCCACGGCGAACCCGGCGAGTGCCGCCTTCGCGCTGCGGGATGCGTCGACCAGGCTTGGCACCTCGTGTCCGAGCACGAGATGGCCGGGACCGAATCCCGGCTCGAGGGCACGGGCGATGTCCATGAAGCTCAGGGTGGGTTCCGTCGCCTGCTCGCCGGCGTCGTGCTCAGCTGTGCCGGCCGCGGACGGGGGAGACGCGCTGCCGGGAGCAGGGATCGATCGACCGATAACCAGAACGAGTCGATTGCCCTGCACCCCGATGAGCACGTCGGCCTGCAGGTGCCGCGCCGTGCGGCGCAGCTGATCGACGTCGAGCACACGCGGTGTCGTGCCGACGAGAACGCTCACCTCGCCGTGACCGTGCCAGCCGAGGGCCGCGATCCGGGACGGGAGCTCGTCGTCGTATTCGCCGCTCAGGATGGAGTCGACGACCAGGGCCTCGAGTCTCGCGTCCCAGAGTCCGCGCGCCTCGGCCGCCCGGGCGTACACGTCGGCGGAGGCGAACGCGATCTCGCGCGAGTAGAGGAGGATGGCCTCGCGAAGCGAGGCATCCGCGCCCTTGACCCTGTCTTCGACGACCTCGACGACCACCCTGATCAGCTGCAGGGTCTGCTGCAGCGTGACCGATCTCAGCAGCTCGCGCGGAGCGGAGCCGAAGACGTCCGATGCGATCCAGGTGGTCGTCGAGGGATCCTCGTACCACTGGATGAACGACTTGATGCCGGCCTGGGCGACGAGCCCGACCGCGCTGCGCCGCCCTGGCGGCATATCGCCGTACCAGGGCAGCGTCGCGTCGAGTCGCTTGATCGTGGTCGTCGCGAGCTCGCCCGAGATCGTGCGGAGCCACGCGAGCGTCTCCGCCTTACTCTTGGCCATGCTCGCGCACCCCTGCGATCGGTGTGCCTGATCTGTTCACGGAACGGTTCGGCTGACTCGCGTCCGTCAGCTCTCTCCGCCGGCCGAACCCGAGGTTCCGGCCGTGACGTCGTAGAGACGGTACTTCTCGATCGCCCAGGCGGGGGCGGATGCGTCGACCTCGCCCTTCGCGGCGAGCTGCTCGAGCGTGCGCACCACGACCGACGGTCCGTCGATCTTGAAGAAGCGACGCGCGGCGGGCCGGGTGTCGGAGAAGCCGAAGTCGTCGGCACCGAGGGTCGCGTACTCGCCGGGAACGAACTGCCTGATCTGGTCGGGCACGGCGTGCATGTAGTCGGTCACCGCGACGAACGGGCCGGCCGCGTCGGCCAGCTTCGTCGTGACGTAGGCGGTCTGCTTCGGGGCGTTGGGGTTGAGGAAGTTGTGCTCCTCGGCCTTCAGCCCGTCGCGGCGCAGCTCGGTCCACGAGGTCACGCTCCACACATCGGCGGAGACGCCCCAGTCGTCGGCGAGCAGCTGCTGGGCTTCGAGAGCCCACGGAACGGCCACACCCGAGGCGAGGATGTTCGCCTTCGGGCCTTCGACCGTGCCGTCCTTCAGCTTGTAGATGCCGCGCACGACGCCGTCGACGTCGAGCCCCTCGGGCTCGGCCGGCTGCACGTGCGGCTCGTTGTAGACCGTCAGGTAGTACATGACGTTCGGGTCGCTGTGCGAGCCGCCGTACATGCGCTCGAGGCCGTCGCGCACGATGTGGTTGATCTCGTAGCCGTAGGCCGCGTCGTACGACACGACGGCGGGGTTCGTGGATGCCAGCAGGAGCGAATGTCCGTCGGCGTGCTGCAGGCCCTCGCCCGTCAGCGTGGTGCGTCCGGCCGTCGCGCCGATCACGAATCCGCGAGCCATCTGGTCTCCAGCGGCCCAGAGGGCATCGCCCGTGCGCTGGAATCCGAACATCGAGTAGAAGACGTAGACCGGGATGAGGGGCTCGCCCTGGGTCGAGTACGACGTTCCCACCGCGGTGAACGCGGCCAGCGCGCCGGCCTCGTTGATGCCGACGTGGATGATCGTTCCCTGCGGGCTCTCCTTGTAGGCGAGCAGCAGGTCGCGGTCGACCGAGGTGTAGTTCTGACCGTTCGGGTTGTAGATCTTCGATGTCGGGAAGAACGCATCGAGGCCGAAGGTGCGTGCCTCGTCGGGAATGATCGGCACGATGCGGTGTCCGAAGCCCTTGGCCCGCGTGAGGTCCTTGAGCAGTCGCACGAACGCCATGGTCGTCGCGATCTCCTGCGTTCCCGAGCCCTTCTTCAGGGTCTGGTACGCCGAGTCGTCGGGCAGGGCGAACTGCTCGTACTTCGAGCGGCGCTCCGGCAGGTAGCCGCCGAGCTCTCGCCGACGCTCGTGCAGGTACTCGATCGCCTCGTCGCCTTCGGCCGGCTTGTAGTACGGCGGCAGGTACGGGTTCTCCTCGAGCTGGGCATCGGTGATCGGGATGCGCAGCTCGTCGCGGAACGCCTTGAGGTTGTCGAGCGTCATCTTCTTCATCTGGTGGGTCGCGTTGCGCCCCTCGAAGCTCTTGCCCAGGCCGTAGCCCTTGATGGTGTGGGCGAGGATGACGGTCGGCTGGCCCTTGTGCTCGGCCGCCGCCTTGAACGCGGCGTAGACCTTGCGATAGTCGTGTCCACCGCGCTTGAGGTTCCACACGTCGTCGTCGGTGTAGTTCTCCACGAGCTTGAGGGCGCGGGGATCGCGGCCGAAGAAGTTCTCGCGCACGTACGCGCCGTCTTCGGTCTTGTACGTCTGGAAGTCGCCATCCGGCGTCGTGTTCATGAGGTTGAGCAGCGCGCCATCGGTGTCGTTGGCGAGCAGCGAGTCCCACTCGCGGCCCCAGATGACCTTGATGACGTTCCAGCCGGCACCGCGGAAGAAGCTCTCGAGCTCCTGGATGATCTTTCCGTTACCGCGAACGGGGCCGTCGAGACGCTGCAGGTTGCAGTTGATGACGAAGTTCAGGTTGTCGAGGCCCTCGTTGGCCGCGACCTGAAGCTGGCCACGGCTCTCGACCTCGTCCATCTCGCCGTCGCCGAGGAACGCCCAGACCTGCTGGTCGGACGCGTCCTTGATGCCGCGGTTGGTGACGTACTTGGCCAGCTGCGCCTGGTAGATCGCGTTGATCGGTCCGAGACCCATCGACACGGTGGGGAACTGCCAGAAGTCGGGCATCAGACGCGGGTGCGGGTACGACGAGAGTCCTCCGCCCACGTGCGACTTCTCCTGGCGGAAGCCGTCGAGCTGGTTCTCGCCGAGACGACCCTCGAGGAAGGCCCGGGCGTAGGTGCCGGGGGAGGCGTGGCCCTGCACGAAGATCTGGTCGCCGCCGGACGCGTGGTCCTGACCACGGAAGAAGTGGTTGAAGCCGACCTCGTAGAGCGCGGCGCTCGACGCGTAGGTCGAGATGTGGCCGCCGACGGCGATGCCGGGACGCTGGGCGCGGTGCACGAGCACGGCGGCGTTCCACCGGATCCAGGCGCGGTAGCGACGCTCGATCTCCTCGTTGCCCGGGAAGGCCGGCTCGTTCTCGGGGGCGATCGTGTTGATGTAGTCCGTGGTGGGAACCATCGGAACACCGAGGTGCAGTTCCTTGCTTCGCTTCAGCAGGCTCAGCATGATCTCGCGCGCACGCCCGTGGCCGTGAGCCGCAACCAGCTGGTCGAGCGACTCGTTCCACTCCGCGGTTTCTTCGGGATCGGAATCGGTCGAGCTAGCCGAGTACGGGTCCTGGTCGTTGACAGTCAACGTCGACCTCTTTCTGTGGGTGACAGATTTTCTAGTGCCGGTGCGTGCCTGTGCCCGGATTCGTGTCCGGGGGTCAGCGATGCGCGCCACCCTCCAGCCTAGTGAATGTTCCTGCCCGTCTGGCCGCGTCCACGGTTGGTACTCCTGTGGATCAGGCGTAAGATCGGCGAAGTTCAGCGATCGGGCATCCAGGTCGGGGCCCACAAGGCGTCCATCCCCGCTCGCGAAAGGAAACAAGTACCTCATGGCTTTGGAGAACGACACCCGCGCTCCCGACTTCGATCTCGCCAACCAGTACGGCGAACGAATCCGGTTGAGCCAGTTCCGAGGCAAGAAGGCTGTCGCCCTCGTCTTCTTCCCCCTGGCATTCTCGGGAACGTGCACCAGTGAGCTCTGTGCTCTCGAAGAGAACCTCAACCTCTTCAAAGACAACGACGTCGAGCTTCTCGGCATCTCGGTCGACTCCAAGTCCGCACTGCGGTCATGGGCCGAGGTGCAGGGCTACGACTTCACCCTCCTTGCGGACTTCTGGCCCCATGGCGCTGTCGCCAAGGAGTATGGAGTGTTCCTCGAGGGCAAGGGCTTCGCCAACCGAGCGACCTTCCTCATCGACATCGACGGCATCATCCGCGAGAGCTTCATCACGGCCCCCGGCGAGGCACGGTCGATCGAGGCATACCGGGCGGCACTCGACGAGATGCGGTCGGTCGCGGTCTGAGCCGACGCATGCCCGCATGGACTGAGCACGTCATCTGGTGGCACGTCTACCCGCTGGGCTTCGTGGGCGCCGACACGACCTCGAACCCGCACGATCCGGTTCAGCACCGCCTCATGGACGTTCTCCCGTGGCTCGACGACATCGTCGACCTGGGTGCTAACGGACTCGCCCTCGGGCCGATCTTCGACTCCGAGTCGCACGGCTACGACACGATCGACCATCTCTCGCTCGATCCACGCCTGGGCGACGAGGCCGACTTCGATCAGCTCATCGCCGCGTGTCGCGAACGCGGCATCCGAGTCCTGCTCGACGGCGTGTTCAACCACGTCGCACGCAGCAATCCCCTCTGGCAGGCGGCCGTCGCCGCAGGGCCTGGTTCCGCCGAAGCGGCGTGGTTCCGCCTCGAGGCCGAGCAGCCGCCGGGCGGCGAACTGAAGCCGGCCGTCTTCGAGGGCCACGGCCATCTCGTGGAACTCGACCTCGCGCATCCACCGGTCGCCGACTATGTGACTCGGGTCATGCGGCACTGGCTCGACAGAGGAGCCGACGGGTGGCGCCTCGACGCCGCGTACGCGGTGGCTCCGGATGCCTGGCGGCCGATCCTCGACGCCGTCCGGTCGACGCATCCCGACGTATGGATCGTCGGCGAGGTGATCCACGGGGACTACGTTTCGATCGTCGATGAGTCCGGCATGGATTCCGTGACCCAGTACGAGCTGTGGAAGGCGATCTGGAACTCGCTCAACGAGAAGAACTTCTTCGAACTCGCCTGGTCGCTGGAACGCCACCAGGAGTTCGTGGAGCATTTCGTGCCCCTCACTTTCGTGGGAAACCACGATGTGACCCGCATCGCGTCTCTCGTGTCCGACCGCCGGCACGCGCTGCTCGCGCACGCGCTGCTGTTCTTCCTGCCCGGCGTGCCCAGCATCTACTACGGCGACGAGCGCGGGCTGACCGGCGTGAAAGAGGACAGGGCCGGGGGAGACGACGCGGTGAGGCCGTATGCTGACCGCGATGCCCCCGAATGGCAGCTCAACGACGTCTTCGCCCTGCACCAGAGCCTGATCGCCTTCCGACGCCAGCACGCGTGGCTGCACGATGCTCGCGTCGAGGTGCAGGAGTTGACGAACGAAACACTGCTGCTCGAGGCGACGGCTCGCTCGGGCGACGCACGCGCGGCGCTTGCGCTCAACCTGACCGATGAAGCGATGACCCTGCGCGGCACGCACGTTCCGGCCCATGGATACGCGCTCGTCGACTAGGGCCTGAGTTCGGGGCCGGCCCTGAGTTCCGGGATGGGCCCGCCGCCGTGTAATCTGTAGTCCGCACGAGATCTCGACTTCACTCGTGATGCAGGGGCCTTTAGCTCAGTTGGTAGAGCGCCACGTTTACACCGTGGATGTCATCGGTTCGAGCCCGGTAGGGCCCACCCCTGAGAGCATTTCTATCCGGTCAACTATTCCCGATTCGGCCCGATCATCGGCGGCCCATTCTCTTGGCGATCCTCCGTGCCAATGTGCTCGTCTTGGTACCGCCGGTGGCCGATCAGAACGGCTGGGCCGGATCCTTTGGTGCCGCCTCCAGCGTCGAACCCGCCTCTGCGACATGAAACTGATCAAAATTCATGTATACGCCTTGTCGCCCGACTGGTAGGAATAGCACATGGGGGATGATTCCGAGGCCACTGCGCCTCCGCTGGTGCACGTCGTGGATTCGCATGACACGGCTGCTATCGCCGATGAGATCATCCACGGTCTCGATCATCTCGGCGTCGACGCGTCAGGGCCTGTCCCGACCGCCGACAGGCATGTGAGGGCCGTGGTGATCCTGCTGTCCGCTCGGGCCCTGGAGGACACGGTCTGGCTCCGACGGGTCGAGTTGCTGCGGCACGAACGACTGGTACCCGTGCTCGTCGGCCAGGTTTCCGACGACGACGTGCCTGCCTACATTCGTGAACTGAACTGGATCATCCACAGCCAGGGTGACACGGCGTTCCTGGCACGTCTCTTCGTCGGCATAAACACGGAGGCGAGTCGCTTTCGTGACGCGCGTGACACTCGTGCCCTGTCCGAGCGGTGGCACGGGTCCGGTCGAAGTCCGGACCTGCTTATCGACAACCTCGGCGAAGTGAACCGTCGCGCCGACCTGACACGCGGCGCAACGACGACAGTCGAAGGCGTGGACCAGTTCTTGGCCGCTTCGAGACAGCACGCCGAGCGTCTCCGCCGGCGCCGAATCTGGCGGGCGTCGTATCGCAGCGGGATAGCCCTGGCGGCCGTGGCTGCTCTCGTTTTCACCATCAGTGTTGTGCAGAATGGCCTGCGCACGAGCAACAATGCCGTGTCCTTCGCGTTCGGCGACGCGGCGGGCAGCGGCAGACCCGACCTCGCAGCCATAAAGGCTGGCGGTTCGCTCGTCGACGCCGACGAGTACCCGGGGTCGGACGGGAGACTTCGAATAGCCGTCGACGCACTTTCGCGGCATTGGCCCGCCGGCTTCCTCCGTGCTGAGGGCGAAACAATGGTCGAGGGCAAGCTACTCGCCGACGGCTCGGCCGCTGCCCTGACCATCGACGGATCGCTCTGGCACTGGGACGAAGGGCTGGAGTCCCGGACACGCACGTCGACCGGTGCGCCCGAAATCCTGGCCGGTGACATCAGCGCCGCAGGCGACCTCGTTCTTGCCACGGATGGCGTCAGCCTGACGGTCGCCACATCAGGAGGGGACGCCACACGTGTTGCGGGGATCGACAGCGTGCAGCAGCTTCGAC
Source organism: Agreia sp. Leaf244 (assembly GCF_001422695.1). Lineage (NCBI taxonomy): Bacteria > Bacillati > Actinomycetota > Actinomycetes > Micrococcales > Microbacteriaceae > Agreia > Agreia sp. Leaf244. The sequence goes on from NZ_LMLX01000005.1 coordinate 311,543, forward strand.
TTGCGCCGGCCAACGACCGGGCTCTCGTCGAATCTGCGGGAGGCATCTACTCCATCGATGACATCAGTTCCGAGTCTCCTACCGCCGTCTCGCTGGGTGCGTGGGACTCTGTGCTCGACATCGTGCAGACCGAGGATGGCTCTGCTGTCGCCCTCGCTGAACGCGACGGCTCCTTTTCTCTGGTGAGCGATGACGGATCCGTCGTCCCAGCCGGACCGGCGCCGAGCGGGGCGACAGCGGGATCGGTGTCCAGCGACGGCCACTCGTTCATCGTCGTGGCCGACGGCAGCATCTGGTATTCGACCGACGGCTCGATGGTCTCGAGCGGGATCGTCGTGTCAGGTGCCGTGGTGGCTTTGCAGCTCGTGGACGATGGCGTCGTGCTCATATCCGACCGGACGCGAGGCACCTGGGCGGGTGATGTCGGTCTCGGGCTCGACCTCGGTGCCATCTGCCAGACGCTCCCGCGAACGGCCAGCTTCGCTAGCACTCCGGCAGGCAATCAAATCCTCTGTCTGCAGGGCACGGCGGCTTCCGTCGACTCCCTCGACGACATCCGCCCAGGTGCCACGGCCGAACAACCTGGAGCCGCCGTGACCTCTGTGACATCATCCGCGTCGACTGCACGCGTGGGCGAGGTATCGCTCGTAGACGGGTTCATCCGTCTCGATCGTGCGGATGGTACGTCTTTTGCTCTCGACGCCGCCGGCTTCTCACTCGAACCCGGCTTCACACGCCCCGACTGGATCGACGATGTTTCGTTCTTTGGAACCGGTGCTCTCATTCAGGCTGAAAGCGTTCCAACCTCCGTCGCGTTGACCCCCGATGGCTCCACGTTCGCCGTCGGCTTCGTCGACGGGCGAGTGATCGAAGTTGATCTGTCGCAGGCTTACACGATGGCAACGGTGGGCTCCTGGCAACTACCGGATCACGCGGCTGTCGTGAGGATGGAGTGGTCCGAGGACCTCGCAACTATCTCGGCCACGACGGACAAGGGGACGACGTGGCATCGCCAGTCTTGCTCCGGCTGTTGGGGATCCTCGACTCTCACGCAGCACATCGCCGACCGCGTCTGGTTCTGCTACGCCGAAGGTGACATCGCTGAACTGGGCGAGACATCCAAGCGATCGTTCTCGCTCCGCGATTGCGAATCGCGATGGGGGTCGACATCGTGATGGACTTTTTCATCTCCTACGCCCGTGAAGACGCGATCTTCGCACGCGCTCTGGTGGGGCGTTTGAAGGAGGCCGGTTGGGATGTCTGGATCGACCAGGAGGACATCCCACCCTCCGTGCCGTGGATGACCGAGATCCAGCACGCCATCGACGAGTCGATGATGATGATCGCGATCGCATCACCCGATTGGCTGGCTTCGGCGGCCTGCCTCATCGAGGTCGACTTGGCCGAGAAGGGCCGAGTTCCCGTCGTTCGGGTGACGCCCGATTCAGACCGACTCGACGACATCGTTGGTCGCGTGGTCGCGGCAATTCGCGCACTGCCCGAGCAGAGAGCTGTTGCCCTGCAGGCGAACTCGGCCGCCGCCATCTGGGACTCTGCGGGCCGGACGAAGCCACTGCTTGTGCGAGGTCAACCACTGCGGCTGATGCGGGCGACCCTCACGAATCACCCAGTCGATTTCTCCGATACGGCACGAGTCTTCATCGCGACCTCGCGTCAAGCGTCCATCAGGCGTTGGATTCTGGGCCTCGCCCTCGGCTTCATAGCCCCGGTTCTCGGCCTCGGAATCTGGGTCAGTCTGCTCGTAGCGTCCAAGACGGATGAGCAGGTGGCGGAGAACGTCGCTCACTACACCGACCTCGCTGAGCAGAACACCTACGCCGACTGGAACATCTATTCAGGCCTGGAGCGGTCGCCCTCCGACGTCACTGGCTCGTACACCGACTACTACCAACTCTTCTCATTCCTGGCTGAGCGCACGCCGTCATCCTGGGACCCAGTTCCTGTCACGGATGGAGGTGCCCAGACCGCTGAATCACCGGACGGCAACTCATGGGCCGCGATCAGCGGCTCTGCGATCGAGGTAACGGATTCCTCGGGCTCGATCAAGCGGCTGCTTGCATCTGCGCCGGTGTCGGCGCTCGCCTGGAGCAACGATTCACGGTGGATCGCAGTAGCGACCAGCGTCGGAGCCGATGTCATCTCGGTTGACAACGGTCAGGCGATTCCACTGCGCGGGGGCAGCGGTACGACAGAGTCGGTGCGGTGGGACGGGGCCTCCGATGTGATCGTAGGTGGAAGTACCGGCAGCGGTACGTGGCGAGTCTTAGATGCATCGCCGGCCGCCGTGACGGACGGGGTGAGGTATGGCGCCTACGCCGACCACTACCTGTACACGGTGTCGGCACCGGGAGAGGTGAGCAAGACCGACGTTGTCTCAGGCACAACCACCGTGCTCGAGGACGGCAGTGACAGCACGCCGACCGCAATGGATTCCATGGGATCGACAGTTGTTGTCGCCTTCGATGCGTCGGAGCCGTTCCTGCTCGTCATCGACGCAACGAATGACTCGTCTCGAGTCATCCCGATGCCCGACTGCTCGCCACTGGCATTGTCACTGACATCAGACGAGCAAGCAGCTTACCTGGCCTGCAGTGAAGTGAACACGAACAGAACCCGGGTGAACCTGGGTACTGGTGCAATCGATTCGCAGCCGATGCAGGATCAGCTCGCCTACGGGGTTCGGGCCCTCGACGATCGTGTCATCTGGGGTGGCCACGCCGGCCTCGTGTCGCAAAGCGACCTCGATCTCACCCCGGGAGGGGTGTTGACGACCACGTGCCCAGCGCCGCTTCGAAAGTTCGTCGGCGCTCGGGACGGGTCGGCTCTTTTTCCCATCGGCGACGCGACGGGCAGCTTCACGTGCGCAAGCAGGATCCAGTTGCGGGGTGAGGACACAGACGGTGTCACGTTGAATCGACTGATATTGCCCGCTGCCGACGGTCACGCGGCACCGGACGCCGCGACGAGTCCCGATGGGTCACTCGTGGCGTACGGCCTCTCCGACGGACGCGTTCGGGTGTTTACGACATCGGGGTTCTACCCGGTCTATTTCGCGCAGGTGCTGCCTGACCAAGTTCGTGCGGTGTCGTTTTCGGACGACGGCACAAGTCTGGTGGTCGCCGGGCTCGGGGGAGAGATCGTGATCCTCCCACTACCGACAACGGTGGGCGAGGATCGCGCCGGCGAACTTGTCGATGACGCCGTGGCACGCCTCCAGAATGCGATCGACTGGGGCATCTACACATCCACTCAGGAGCAGCGGTAAGGGGCGACGTCCATGTCGGAGGGCGATGAGAACAACGACGTTGCGGGAACGGACGCGATGCTGACACGGGGGCATGATTCGGCGCGCCGTCGTCGAGGATGGCTGGCGGGAGGGATCGTCGCCCTCGTCGCCGCCCTCGTTTTGGCGGCGGGCGCTGGAGGCTGGTGGATTGCCAACATGACGCTCGTAGCGTCCCAACAGAATTCTTCTGAAGGAGAGGCCGCGTCTCCCGTGACGATCTCGGAGTCGCAGATGCCGGACGTACGGGGTCTCGACCTGGCGACAGCAGAACAGGTTCTCGCAGATTCAGGGATCGCATCGATTGCGATCACCACGTACGACGCACCTTCGGTCACCGAGCCAGGGCGAGTGGCCGAACAATCGCCTGCATTCGGCGCAACTGACGTAACGGAGGTTCGACTGGGCCTCGCAGTTCCCGTGACGATGCCGGATCTGGCCGGGATGACGCAGGAGGAAGCGATCGACACTCTCTCCGGCTACGGCGTCGGCGTCGACATCGTGTTCGGATACTCGCCGCAACTCTCGTCGGGAGTCGTGATGAAGTCATCTCCCGCAGTGGGTGAGCCGCTTGGTCAGACGGCATCCATTACGGTCGCCACCGCCGGCTCCACTGTTCCCCTCACACAGCTGTCCTCCAAAGGCGGTCGATGCGGATCCGAATCGAACGTTGCGATCGACGGCAAGGACTACGCGACGGCCTTGATCTGCCGAAGCGACACCGCGGTCGTATCGGACTCCACGTGGATCGTTTCGGGGAGCGTGGACCGGTTCACGGCGACGGTCGGAATCCCCGACGATGGTTCGCCGGGGACGGCAGTCCCGTACGAGGTGCTGCTCGACGGCGTCGTCGTCAGTCAAGGGTCCGCTGCCTTCGGCCAATCCGCAGCAATCGATATACCTTGCTCGGGCGCGATCCAACTCACCCTGCGAATCAGCCCAACGGGCGGCAATCGAGTCGACATCGCCCTCGGCGACGCCGTTCTTTTCGGCTCCGAAGATGGCATCGCCCGGTTGTCGGCGCTCTCGTGAAACGACATGCGGCCCTCGCCGTGATTCTGGTGGCAGCATTCCTCACCTCGTCGGGCCCGGCCGCCGGGGCGGCCCTGGATGGCGGTTCGACCGCTCCGGTCGCCGTGGAAGCGGCAACCGTTGAGCCCGTCATGGTTGGGTCGACGGCTGACACCGTGCAGGACAATGCGCCGGTCATCGTCGTACTCGACCTTTCGGGATCGATGAACGACGACGACGGTTCGGGCATGATCAAGCTCACCGGCGCAAAGAGGGCCGTCGACGATGCAATCAGAAACATCCCGTCGAGCCAGCCGTTCGGCTTGTGGACCTACCCCGGCGGTTCGGATGCGTGCGGTTCCGGGTCGTTCGCCATCGTGCCTTCCAGAATCACTGATCCGAACGGGACGATCGCCACGGTAGACGCTCTCACCGCCGACGGAGGAACCCCCACTGGACCAGCTCTTCTCAGCGCAGTCGGAGCACTCACGGCACAAAAGGTCAGCGCGGCGACCCTCGTCCTTGTCTCCGATGGGGAGAGCAACTGCGGTGAGGGACCCTGCGACGTTGCGAAGCAGCTTGTCGGCACGGGTTTCGACCTGACAGTCCATACCGTGGGATTCCAGGTGTCGGACCAGGGCCGCGCAGAGCTGACATGTGTAGCTGGCGCGACCGGCGGGTCGTACATCGATGTCGACGACGGTGACCACCTCAACACGACCCTGCGAGAACTCACTCGCGCCAGCCTGAGCGTGCAGGCATCCGGCCGACTGAACCCATTGGCCGGCGTACCCGCGCGCATCACGGCCACCGTCACCAACCGTTCAACCATCGCAGCGACTGACGTGCAACTGAACCTCAGCCTCGCGGGAGGAGCTCCGGCAGGACTGGTGACGTCTCTTCGGGTCGGAAACCTGCGCCCTGGCGCGTCCGCTGAACGGACCTGGACCATCAGTACCGGTATCGAATCTCCGAACGCTGTCGTCAGCGGGGCGAGTCCCCAGGAGGGGCGGGCCTTTACGATCAGTGGCTGGGGGAGAAACGCGGATCGGGTCGCTGCGGACGGAATGATAGGTGCCAGAGGAGCGGCCAGCGGGGGCGCCGACCTCAGTGAGCATATTGGTGACATCCTTCGCGCGCCGATAGACGCAGGGCACCCTGTAGTCGTGATGGGTGATTCGTACTCGTCGGGTGAAGGCACGTTCGATTACGTGACGCCCCCGGACGACGTATCAGCGAAGTGCCACCGAAGCGACCGAACGTACCTCATTCCCGAGCTCGGCCCTGGGAATGCCGTCAATCTCGCCTGTTCCGGCGCGGTCGCCTGGGATTTCTACTATTCAGGCCGTGATGGCACACCGCCCCAGTTGGAACAGATCGAACATCTCCCCGAGGCGCCCGGAGCGGTCGTCATGACCCTTGGAGGGAACGACATAGGCTTCGAAAAGATCATCCGAAACTGCATCATGCCCGGCATGAATGTCGGGTGCGATCACAGTCCTCGAGACGTCGAGACCTGGATCGGTTCCGCCGACTCCATGCGAACCTGGCTGGCCCCTGTCTACGAAGACGTATGGCGTGCCATCAATACTCCGAAACATCGAGAGGAACGCGAGGGGGTCTACGCCCCGGTCATCGTGCTCGCCTACCCTCAGATGACGCACGCGACGAAGTTCGGGGCCTGTGGGAGCGTTCAGATCACGGCGGGTCTGAAAGGCATCTTCGGCCCTGGTGAAGTGCGGGTGGCCAATGAGCTGGCCGCTCATCTGAACGCGGCCATCAAGGCCGCCGTGGCCGATGCGCGCCAAGCGGGATACGAGGTCTACTTCGTGCCGGATACGGCTGATGTGACCCTCCCGAACCACACACTGTGCGACGGAGCCGATTCATACATAAACGGCGTGGTCGGGATCGGGAAGCCCGAGAGCCTTCACCCGAACACCAAAGGCTACGCTGCGGAGACCGGCGCCATCATCACGTGGTCCGAGTCGGTAGAGGAGCAAGCTCCGGAACCCGACCTCATCGGCACGCCGCCCGACCGGGAGTTCGCAGCTCCGTGGGGTGCACGGCCCCCTGCCCGTGTCGGGGTCGACGCGACACCGAGTATCGACGGTCTCCTGCTGCAAAACGGGCAGCTGGGCGTACAGGGGTCGGGCTATCTTCCGGGAACTCCGGTCACCGTCACCATGCACTCGACACCTGTCGTACTGGGCGTACTCGTGGCCGACGAGCACGGCAGGATAGGCGCGATGCTGCGGGTGCCGTTCGCCGTGCCGCTGGGGAAGCACGATCTTCTGATCTCCGGGTCCGATGACTCAGGCGCGTTCCGCGAAGAAAGGATTCCTGTTTCGGTGCTCGCTCAACCGCCTGCGTGGGTGGAGCTGGCATTTCCGTTGGCGGGCGCCGCTGCGATAGTCGCCGTCGTGTTCGGAGGCGTCTGGTGGCGAACTCGCAGGCCTCAGCGCGCGGCCGGCAATTGACCGCTCGCACGAGAAAATACTCAGGCTCCAGGGTTGTGGCTTCACCAGGCACGTGCTCGTTCTCACTCAGCCACGAGAGTGACCGTGTCACCGAAGGGGCCCGTGAACTCGACCGTGATTGGTCGAGCGGCGGGGGCCGAGGCGAGGGCGAATTCGGTGGCGTACGCGATGCCGACGGTGTCGCAGACGCCCTCCGGGTTGGGCACGACGAAGTCGAAGGTGACGGCATAGGTGCCCTCGCCATCGAAGCTGAACGCTGTCGGTTGGGTGATGCAGTGACCGTCCACTCTGCTGATGGTCAGGGTCGTTCCATCTTCTGACAGCTCCACGATGGGCTGCTGCATCCTGCCGAAGCGCTTGAAATCTGCAGGCCCCTCGCTGTGCGGCGGCATCTCGTTGCTCGCCACTGGTGCGGCCGCAGTCGTTACGGCAGGGGCTGGGGTGAAAGTGCAGGCCGTCGAAGCAAAGAGTGCAAGAAGCAGCATTAATGCCGCCGACGCCAGACGGGGTGCGCGTCGTCTCCAGTTTTCGCCGAGGTCAGTCATGGGTGAACTCTCCGATCCGAGTGGTTCCGTCCGAGTCGTACAGGGGGAGTGAGGAGCCGCTGGCGGCGTCTGCCGGCGCGCCCGTGATCTCGTCCGTCGGACCTGTGGGCGAGTTCGCGACGACGCTCCCCACCGCCCGTTCGAGATCGGTGCGCCGGATGTAGCCGGTTGCGCCGTCGGCATTCCTCACGGCGACGAGATCTGGGGGCCCGATCTCGCTGATCGCACCATAGCTCTCCCCGTTTCCATTCCTGGCCCACTCCGAACTCGACGACGTGGAGTAGGCAGCCAAGACAGTCCAGTTGCTCTCGGGTGGTGCGGTGACGATCAGAGCGCCGTCGCTCGCATCGCTGAGAGCGATGACGTCGTAGACGAAGTCCGGCTGCGCATCGCTTCCGGCAAGGTCGTCGGCTGCGCAGCTTACGACGGTTCCTCCGGGAAGGCCGAGGTATCCAGGGGTGAGGCAGTGCAGAGAGACGACGATGCCGTTCGCGTCGTCGGGCGCGGGGCCCAGGTGCACGGTTTCGGTGCCGGCATAGGTGCCCGTGACGAAGGAGCTCACCGGTGTGACCTGGGTACCTCCAGGCAGCACAAGCACGCCGGTTGCGGCGGCCGTCGCGGTGCTGGCAAGCAGAGTGAGGGCTGCGATGGCACTGCCGAGAACCCACCGGCGTTGTCGGCGGCGGTCATGAGTCGGAGCGTCGACGTGGGTGACGAGTGCTTGGCGGAACGCCTTCGCGAAGCTGTCGCTCATCTGCGGGGCGGTCATGATGCATCTCCTAGGGAGGACTGGAGGTAGAGGGCGAGGGTGGGATGGCCGAGGTGCCGGCGCAATGCCACACGGGCGCGATGCAACCGGGTGCGGGTGGCTCCGGCTGACAGGCCGAGGATCGGGGCGGCGGAGGACACGGTGTAGCCCTCGATCATGACCAGCGTCACGAGCTGCAGATCGATCGACGAGAGCTGTGCCAGTGCACCGGCGAGCTGCGTGTCGGCCACGACATCGTTCAGAGCCTCGTCCTCGGCGGAACGATGGTGGCTCTCGTGGGGAAGCGAGTCCAGAAGGGCCCGGTACCGGCTCCTGCCCCGGTTGAGGTTGCGGGCGGAATTGGTGGCCGTGACCAGCAGCCATGGCAGCACCGAACGATCTACGATCCGCACGGACGAGCGGCACCGCCACAACTCGAGGAAGGCGATCGCCGTCGCGTCCTCGGCTTCGCTCGCGTCGACCAGCAGGCGGTACGAGTGCCGGTACACGCGAGCCCGGTGCAGGTCGAAGATCGATCCGAACGCCGAACCGTCGCCCGACAGACCGCGCTGCCACAGGGCGGTTTCATCGATGCTGGTTGCGTCCACACTTCATAGTGTCCGCACAGCCCCAAAACGTTACGTCGCGACACCGATCACGAGTCACTCGGCCGAACGCGCTGCCTGGTCTGACGTGCCGAGATGCGTCACGCCCGCAGCAGCTCGGGAAGCGTCGCCAGCGTCTGCAGCATCCTGTTCTCGGACTCGACGTCGCCCGCGGCCGCGAAGAGTGCCGCGGCCTCTTCGAGGCGGAGCCGCGCCTGCAGGCCGTAGCCGTCTTTGATGGCGTGTCCGGCGAGCAGCGTGGCCGCGCGAGCGCACCAGGTGCGGTCGCGCTGCTCGTCTGACGAGGTGCGCAGCACCTGGGCGAGCGCCTGGCCGCCCGATCGATCGGCGTCGTCGAACTCGTCGGTGGCCGTGCTGTAGAGCCGTTCGCGCAGCGATTCCAGTACGGCGCCGAACGGTGTCTCGGTCTCGCCCAGCGACGACGATCGCGCGCCACTGCCCGACACCGTCTCGAGGCGCCAGACTCCCGACACGGCGGAGAGCCGAACGGAGTAGGGCGCGACGACGTCGAACTCGATCGACTGCTCGCCCGTTCGCTGCCAGGCGAGGTGGGCAGCGTTCTCGGCCGCCCAGCGCATCAGGGCGTCGACTGCCTGCGCGTCGTTCGTCATGTGTGTTCTCCCGTGGTCGATCCCGGGAATCGACGATAGCGAGAGCCGCCGACATCCGGTCGTTGCGACACAGCGGGAGGGAGTCGCCGGCGGCGTCGGACTCAGAGGATCGTACTGGCACCGCGCCGGTAGGCTGGGCACGTGATGCACACGCTCCAGGATCTCGAGGCCGCCGTCGAACGACTCTGGCCGACGCGGTTCGCCGAGGACTGGGATCGTCCGGGACTGACCACGGGCGACGCGACGGCTTCAGCCATGCGCATTCACCTCGCCGTGGATGCCGTGGCCGAGACGGTCGCAGAAGCGCTCGAACTCGGGGCGGACGTTCTCTTCGTTCACCACCCGCTGCTGCTCAGGGGAGTCACGTCCATCTCGACGGATCGGTACAAGGGCGCCCTGCTCACCGACCTCATCCGCGGCGGGTGCGCCCTCGTCGCCGCCCATACGAATGCCGACATCGTCGACGATGGCACCTCGTCGGTGATCGCGAAGCGTCTCGCACTCGTGAAGTCGACGCCCATCGTCGCCGGCGAACGCCCCGGAACCGGCCTCGGCCGCGTGGGAGACCTGGCCGAGCCGACGACTCTCGGTCGACTCGCGCTCGCCCTCGGCGAGATCCTCCCGGCAACTGCCACGGGCATCCGGGTGTCGGGCGATTACGACCAGCGGATCTCTCGCGTGGCCCTGTGCGCGGGCGCCGGCGATTCCCTGCTGGCCGATCCCGCTGTCACCTCCGCCGACGTGTACATCACGAGCGATCTGCGCCACCATCCCGCGTCGGAGTCGAGGCAGCAGTCGATACTGTCGACCGGTCCTGCGCTGATCGACGTGTCGCACTGGGCCAGCGAGTGGCTCTGGCTCGAGTCCGCCGCGGCCTCTCTGCGCGCGGAGCTGCCGCAGGCCACGATCACCGTCAGCGAACTCCGCACCGATCCGTGGGACTTCGTCGTCACCCAATGACCCCCAGATCTCGCCGTTGCACGGCGATGAACACCGTTTGCCCAGGAAGGCACCCATGAAGGCACCGATCGCCGAGCAGCTCGCACTGCTCGATCTGCAGGCCGCAGACACCCGACTCGACCAGCTCGCGCACACCGTGAAGACGCTGCCCCAGTCGCTGGCACTCGCCGAGCTCGCCAAAGACGTCGCACGCTCCCGAGCTCTCTCCGCGTCCATCCGCGGCGAACTCGAAGACACGAAGGTCGAGATCGGCCGGGTGGAATCCGATGTCGAGGTCGTGGCGGCACGCATCGCCCGAGACCGGGAACGGCTCGCGATCAGTTCGTCGCCGAAGGACATCCAGGGCCTCGAGCACGAACTCGCCTCGCTCCTCAAGCGGCAGTCCGACCTCGAAGACATCGAGCTCACCGTCATGGAGCGGCAGGAGGAGATCGACGCTCGATTCCAGGCCGCGTCCGCTCGCCTCGACGAGCTCCTGGTGACGGAGAAGGAGCTCGTGGCCGACCGCGACGACAAGCTCGAACAGATCAACGCGGAGATCGCGCTCGTCACGGAGCGACGAAACCGTATCGCGTCGTCGATCAGCGCCGAGCTCGTCGCTCTCTACGACAAGCAGCGGTCGAGATACGGCATCGGCGCCGCGTTGCTCACGCGGGGAGTCTCCGGCGGCAGCCACGTCAAACTCCACGAATCAGACCTGGCCGTCATCCGGGCGGCGGCTCCCGACGATGTCGTGCTCGACCCCGACAGCAGCTGCATCCTCATCCGCACGGAGGAGTCCGGCCTGTGATCGGCGCTGCAGTTCTGCCGTAGACTTCGACTCGAATGGGTCGGTGAGACGGTCGCGTCAGTCACGCATCTTCGGATGCTCGGCTGCCGAGGAACGTCCGGGCTCCACAGAGCAGGACGGTGGGTAACACCCACCCGGGGCAACCCGCGAGACAGTGCCACAGAGAACAGACCGCCGCAGGCTGATGCCTTGCGGTAAGGGTGAAACGGTGGTGTAAGAGACCACCAGGGGCCAGGGTGACCTGGTCTGCTTGGTAAACCTCGTCCGGAGCAAGGTCAGACAGGGAACGTTCGAGACGGCTCGTCGAGTTCCCGGGTAGACCGCTGGAGGGCTGCGGCAACGTAGTCCCGAGATAGATGGCCGTCACGGATTCGCGGTATCGCGGATCCGGACAGAACCCGGCGTACGGCCGGCCCATTCACTCCCTCGGCGGGCTTTGCCGCCCGCGCCGCCCTACAGGGCGGCTGCGGGGTGGCCGTCGGGCGAGCCGTCGGCGCCGGCGACGACCCGGGGCTGGGATGCGAGTGCCGCGGATCCGAGGATGCCCGCGTTATTGCGCAGCACGGCCGGCACGATCTCCGTCGTGAGGTCGAGCAGGGGCAGGAACTCCTGATAGCTCTTCGAGACACCGCCGCCCACGATGAAGAGGTCGGGCGAGAGCAGCTTCTCGAGCTCCGTGTAGTACTTCTGCAGGCGCTCCGCCCACTTCGACCACGACAGGTCCTCGCGCTCCTTCGCCGAGTACGCCGCCTTCAGCTCGTAGTCGCCCCCGTCGATCTGCAGGTGACCGAGCTCGGCGTTGGGCACGAGCACTCCGTTGTAGATGATCGCCGTGCCGATGCCCGTGCCGAGCGTCGTCATCATGATGAGCCCGGAGCGGTCTTTGGCCGCGCCGAACCGCACCTCCGCGTAGCCGGCGGCATCCGCGTCGTTGACGAAGAAGATGTCGCGACCCAGCGCGTCTTCGAACAGCTTCTCGGCTTCGAGGCCGATCCACTTCTTCGAGACGTTGGCGGCCGACATGGTGCGCCCGTTGCGCACGACGGCGGGGAAGCAGATGCCGATGGGCGCGTCCTGCGGGGCGTCGGTCAGCTTTTCGAGGATCTTCGTGACAGTTCCGACGATGTCTTTGGGCTTGCCCCCATCGGGCGTCGACAGCTTGACCCGGTCGCTGAGCAGCTCACCCGAGTCGAGGTCGACGATCGCCCCCTTGATTCCCGTGCCGCCGATATCGATGCCGATGGCCACGTTGGATGCGGAAGGGGTGCTCATGATCGGTCTCCTCGAACTATCACCGTCGACGCGTCCGGCGCGCCTGTGCGTTTCCTACCGAGCCTAGGGCAGTCGCGCCGCCCGCGCCGCCGTCGCCTGTGGGCCTAGGATCTGAAGTAGCCGAAGCGTCGACCGTCGGAGGTCGGCGCGATATCCCGGGAGTTGACATGTCGGAAGACGCCTCGAAGCAGTACTGGTACAACATGAAGACCGGCAAGGTCGAGCACGGCTACGAGTCCTCGGTGGTCGACCGCGTCGGCCCGTTCGCCACAGAGCTCGAGGCGTCGCACGCACTCGAGAAGCTGCGCGCGAACAGTGCGAAATGGGCCGAGGAAGAGGCCGACGAGCAGCGCTGAGCTACTCGTAGGAGTTCTCCGGACCCGGGTAGCTGCGGTCGGCGACGTCTGAGCGGAACTGCGACACGGCATCCGTCAGCACCCCGCGAAGGTCGGCGTACTGCTTCACGAACTTCGGGATGCGTCCGCTCGTGAACCCGGCGAAATCGGTCCATACGAGGAGCTGGCCGTCGACATGCGGACCCGCCCCGACTCCGATGGTCGGAATGCGCAGTCTCTCGGTGACCAGGCGGGCGGCCTCGCTCGGAACCATCTCGAGGACGACTGCGAACGCGCCCGCCTCTTCGACGGCGAGGGCATCGGCCATCAGCTGGTCGAGACCGGCTCCACGGCCCTGGATGATGTGGCCGCCGAGGCCGTGCTCGCTCTGCGGCGTGAAGCCGATATGGGCCATCACCGGGATGCCGGCGCCGACGATGCGTCTGATCTGCTCGACGCTGCGCACGCCGCCCTCGAGCTTCACGGCGTGGGCGTGCGTCTCCTTCATAAAGCGCACCGCCGTGTGGAGCGCCTCGAGTGGACCGCTCTCGTAGGAGCCGAACGGCATGTCGGCGACGACGAAAGCACGGCTGACGGCCAAGGCGACCGCTCGGGTCAGGGGGATCAATTCGTCGACGGTCACCGGCAGGGTGGTGTCGTACCCGAAGACCGTGTTGCCGGCGGAGTCGCCGACCAGGAGGAAGTCGATGCCGGCCTCGTCGAAGATGCGGGCGGAGAGCTGGTCGTAGCTCGTCAGGCCCGTGATCGGCGTTCCCGACTCCTTCGCATTCTGAAAGTGGCGCGTACGCACGCGCTTCGGCACAGCGGGGGGCATGGACGGTGGCGTCTCTGACATCGTTCCAGTCTACTGACGCTCATACCGAGACACTCTGCTCCGGCGACCGGGCGGGAAGGGCGATCACTGTATCGTGTGGCTGACTCGATAGTGACGGTGATGTGAAGTGATAGGTATCAATCGACTGCGGCTGCAGCTGCCGCTCGTCGCCCTCGTGGTGGGAATGACGCTCGCCTTCGGCGCGCCGGGAGTCGCCAGCGCGGCCGAGGGCGACGGATGTCCGGAGATCGCAGGAAGCGACGCCGACTGCGGTGTACTCACGGTGCCGGAGAACCGGAACAATCCCGCGAGCCGGACCATCGACATCCCCTATGCCGTTATACCCGCCAGTGTGCAGCCGGCCACGGGAACACCGGTGATCGCGCTCGCGCCGGGCCTCGGAGAGTCGGCGGAGTCGCTGGGGCGGCATCTGTCTCGCGATCTCGGCTTCGGAACCCACCGCGACATCGTCGTGCTCGAACAGCGCGGGGGACAGGCGTCCACTCCGAACCTCGACTGCCCCGGCGTCACGCGCACCTGGGTCGACGCGTTCACCTCGACCGACGACTCCCTGAAGGCGGAGGGCACCGCTGTGGGCCTCGAGCTCGGAGACTGCCTGGCCGAGTTCGCGGAGTCCGGTGGAGACGCGAACGGCTACACCATCGCCCAGACCGCGGCCGACGTCATCGACCTGCGGAACACCCTGCAGATTCCCGCGTGGACGCTCTTCGGCTCGGGCTGGTCCTCCAAGGTGATGTCCGCGGTGGCCGCGTACGACGCTGCAGGCAGCGATGCCGTGCTCCTCGACTCCCTGAGCCCCGCGGCGGCAGACCTCAAGGGGGAGGCATACGCGGCGCTCACCGCTTCGCTCACCGAACTGTCCACGCGATCCGGCGACGAGGGCACCGACTACGCGAAGACCGTGGCAGAACTCGCCGCGGGCTTCGATGACGATCCCTTCACAGGACCGGTGACCAACCCGTTCACCGGCAAGCAGCGTTTCGTCGAACTCGACGGAAGCGACTTCGTGAGCTTGGTGCAGCAGCTGCTCACCGACCCCGCCGTGACCAGCACATTGCCGCTGCTGTTCGACCGGCTGGAGGACGGCGATTCGGGAGCACTGGCTCCCTACGTCGTGCTGGGCGCGGATGCGCTCGGCTCGGTCGACTGGGGACAGTACCTCGTCTCGACCTGCCTCGATCAGAAGGCGAACTGGTCGCCCGACCCCGTCGCCCCCGAGGCGGCAGCGCCGGCCGAGGGCGAAGAGCCCGTCGTGCCGGTCGACCCGCCACTGCTCGTCACCTATTCGCTGGCCGATGCGGCGTGCGCGCAGGCCGGCATCGCTGCGGCAGGAACGGAGCTGAGGGTCGCCCCCTCCTTCACCCAGCCCACGCTGGTGCTCGCCGGCTCCAACGATCCGATCTCGTCGGCCGCGTCGGCGCAGGCGGCCGCGGCATCCATCCCCGGCAGCCAGTTCGTGTCGTTCACCGGAGCGGGACACCGGGTCGTCGACACGAGTGCGTGCGCCGCGAAGACCGCAGCGGCGTGGCTCGACAAGCCGGGCGACGATGTGACTGCGGTGTGCGACCACGACGATGCGATCACCCCGATCGTGACGGCCTCGTCGCTTCACGAGACCTCGCGTGCCGCATCAGTGGTTCGAGCCGTCGACGACCTCAACTGGTTCGAACTGCTCGTTCCCCTCATCTTCCTGGGCTTCTGCGCCCTCTGGCTGGTGGGATGGATCATCACGATCATCGTGCGGGGCATCCAACGCGAGCGACTCGGCCTCCTCATCGCGTCGGGCATCTCGCCCGTCACGGGCCTCGTCTTCGGCGCGGTCGCCGTGCTGGGCATGCAGTCCGCGATGTCTGCGCAGCCCGCCCTGGCCCTCGTGGGTGTGCCCTCCTACTTCCCGTACCTCGGCATCCTGCTCGCAGTGGGGCTCTTCGCCTTGATCGTCGTGTGGAAGCTCGGCAGCAGGGGAGCAGCGCTCCTCGCCTCCGCCGGTGTGCTCGTGTGGCTCGGCATGCTGGCCTGGTTCGCCTGGATCGTCCTCGTTCCGAGTTGACCGATTCGATCAGGGGTCGTGCACTAACCTGTAACTGGTTGAAAGACCCCGTTCGAGAGAGAGTGCACATAGATGGATAAGCAGCGTGACTTCGTTCTTCGCACCATTGAGGAACGCGGCATCAAATTCATCCGCCTCTGGTTCACCGACGTGGTCGGCACGCTGAAGTCGGTCGCGATCGCGCCGGCCGAGGTCGAGGGCGCGTTCGCCGAGGGCCTGGGATTCGACGGCTCGGCCATCGAGGGACTGACGCGTTCATACGAGGCCGATGTTCTCGCTCATCCCGACCCCACCACCTTCCAGATCCTTCCGTGGCGGGGCGAGATCGACCCGACCGCCCGCATGTTCTGCGACATCACGACGCCCGACGGGCTGCCCGCGGTGGCCGATCCTCGCAACGTTCTGAAGCGCACTCTCGCGAAGGCCGCCGACCGTGGATTCACGTTCTACACTCATCCCGAGATCGAGTTCTACCTCCTCAAGTCGTCTCAGTACGGCGCCGACGGCCCCGAGCCCGTCGACTCTGCCGGCTACTTCGACAACGTTCCCGGAGGAACCGCCCACGACTTCCGTCGTCGCTCGGTTCGCATGCTCGAAGACCTGGGCATCTCGGTCGAGTTCAGCCACCACGAGGCGGGCCCGGGCCAGAACGAGATCGACCTCCGGTACGCCGACGCGCTCACCACCGCCGACAACATCATGACGTTCCGCACGGTCATCAAGGAGGTGGCCATCGAACAGGGCGTCTACGCCACGTTCATGCCCAAGCCCCTCGCCGGACATCCGGGGTCGGGAATGCACACCCACCTCTCGCTCTTCGAGGGCGACGGCAATGCGTTCTACGAGGCCGGTGCAGAGTACCAGTTGTCGAAGATCGGCCGCCAGTTCATCGCCGGGCTGCTGCACCACGCGCCCGAGATCACCGCTGTGACCAACCAGTTCGTGAACTCCTACAAGCGACTCTGGGGCGGCGACGAGGCGCCGAGCTTCGTGTGCTGGGGCCACAACAACCGCTCCGCTCTCGTGCGCGTGCCCCTCTACAAGCCCAACAAGGGCCAGAGCTCGCGCATCGAGTACCGCGCCATCGACTCGGCCGCCAACCCGTATCTCGCGTACTCGCTGCTGCTGGCGGCGGGTATGAAGGGTATCGAGGAGGGCTACGAGCTGCCGCCGGAGGCAGAAGACAACGTGTGGAGCCTCAGCGAGGCCGAGCGCAGGGCTTTGGGCTACAACCCGCTGCCGGCCAGCCTCGACCGGGCCATCACCCTCATGGAGGGCTCGGAGCTGGTTGCAGAGACCCTGGGCGAGCACGTCTTCGACTACGTGCTCCGCAACAAGCGGCAGGAGTGGCAGGCGTACCGCGCCCAGGTGACGCCGTTCGAGCTCAAGAGCAACCTGGAAATGCTCTAACCCCAGTCACTGCACGGCAGTGCGGCGAGGTCGCCGCACTGCCTGCCGGAGGACCATGCGCGAGACGAGATCACTCACCTATCTGGCCCGTCTGGGTTTCGCCGATCTCGAGTGGGCCGACGAGCAACTGCACGTCGTCGCCACGCTGGCCGGCCTCGAGGTCGACGACCTCATCGCGGCCATTCCCTCCGCGGCCGACCCCGATCAGGCGCTCGGCTGTCTGGCCCACCTTCTGCGGCGGTCGCCCGACCATGTCGCCCCGATTCTTGCCGACGAACGCTACCGCCTCCGGCTGATCCGGGTCCTCGGCGCATCCAAGGGACTCGGCGACTTCTTCGCGCGGCATCCGGCGGAACTCGACGTCCTCGTCGATCCACGCCTGCAGCTCCCCACGGCAGACGACTCCCGCTCGGCACTTCTGGAGTCCGTGGGCTCTGTCGACGGGTTCGCGTCGGCATCCGGAGAACAGGCCTGGACCGCCCTGCGGGTGCGGTATCGCGGTCTGCTCGCGCGGGTGGCCGCCTACGACATCGAGCAGCCCGACCCCGTGGCCGGACTCGACCGCATCGCGGCCGTGCTCGCCGACCTGGCCGCCGGAGCTCTCGAGGCGTCTCTCTCCGTGGCGCGCACGACCCTGTCGACGAGGGGCCTCGGACTCTGGTTCTTCGACCGCGACAGTGTGTCCCAGACCCGGCTCGCGATCATCGGCATGGGCAAGGCCGGAGCGCGCGAACTCAACTACGTGAGCGACGTCGACGTGATCTTCGTCGGCGAGGGCGAGCCCGACAGCGAGCTGCCGCCGGAGCGAGCGATCGAGATCGCCACCCGGCTCGCGATGCTGACCATGAGGGGCATCTACGAGTCGGGCCTGGAACCGGGCCTGTGGGAGGTCGACCCGAACCTTCGTCCCGAGGGCAAGGACGGGGCGCTCGTGCGCTCGCTCGAGTCGCACGTCGCGTATTACGACCGCTGGGCGAAGAGCTGGGAGTTCCAGGCCCTCCTCAAGGCGCGACCGTTGGCGGGAGACGCGGAGCTCGGCCGGCAGTACGTCGCGGCGATGGCGCCCCGCGTGTGGTCGAGCGCCTCCCGCGAAGGGTTCGTCGAGTCGGCGCAGAAGATGCGCGAGCGCGTGACCCAGCACATTCCCGCCGACGATGTGCACTACCAGATCAAGCTCGGGCCCGGCGGCCTGCGCGACATCGAGTTCACCGTGCAGCTGCTGCAGCTCGTGCACGGACAGAACGACGACGAGATCCACCAGGCGGGCACCATCGCGGCACTGACCGCCCTCGCGGATCGCGGCTACATCGGCCGCGCAGAACAGGTCGAGTTCGCCGAGGACTACCGGATTCTGCGGCTTCTCGAGCACCGACTGCAGTTGCGCTTCCTGAAACGCACCCATCTGATGCCGCGCGACGAGCTGGGCCAGCGCGTGCTCGCCAGGGCCACCGACCTCGAGCCCTCCGCCGCGCAGCTCATCGAACGCTGGAACGGCATCAAGCACCGCGTCCGCAACCTCCACGTGCGCCTGTTCTACCGCCCGCTCCTCGCGGCAGTCGCCGGGCTCTCCGCCGACGACGTGGCGCTCACCAGCCAGCAGGCCGAAGCACGGCTCGCGGCCATCGGCTTCCTCGACCCCCGGGGCGCCCTGAAGCACATCGAGGCGATGACCTCGGGCGTGTCCCGCAAGGCCAGCATCCAGCGGCATCTGCTCCCGGTCATGCTCCAGTGGTTCGCCGACGGAGCCGACCCCGACTACGGGTTGCTCGCGTTCCGGCGCCTCAGCGACTCCCTCGGCGACACGTACTGGTTCCTGCGAATGCTGCGCGACTCGTCGGGAGCAGCAGCGCGGCTCACCCACGTTCTGTCCGCCTCACGCTACGTCGGGCAGCTGCTCCAGGGCATTCCGGAGGCGGCCGCCTGGCTGGAGAACGAAGAGGAGCTCCGACCCCGGCCGTACGCGCTGCTCGACGAAGAGATGCGCGCGATCATCTCGCGTCACGAGACACCGGATGCCGCGGCCAGCGCCCTGCGGGCCGCTCGCCGTCGCGAGGTGCTGCGGCTCGCCATCTCCTCCATCCTCGGAATCATCACGGTCGACGAGCTCGCCCACGGACTGGCCGACGTCACGACAGTGCTGCTGACGGGCATCGTCTCCGTGGTGCGGCAATCCTCCGCGGCGCAGGGCGGAGACGGCATCGAGTTCGCCATCATCGGCATGGGCAGGTTGGGCGGTCGCGAGGTCGGATTCGGGTCCGACACCGACGTGATGTACGTCTACCGCCCCGTGTCGGTCGAGAACGAGGTGGCCGCCTCCGCCGCTCGGGCCATCGTCACCGAGATCAAGCGCCTCACCGAAGACAACCGACTTCCCCTCGACATCGACATCGATCTGCGGCCCGAGGGCAAGAACGGCGCGATCGTGCGCTCCCTCGAGTCGTACAGGGCGTACTACGCCCGCTGGTCTCTCACCTGGGAGGCGCAGGCGCTGCTCCGGGCGCGTGGGCTCACCGGTGACGAGGCGCTCGTCAGGGACTTCGAGCAGCTCGCCGATACGGTGCGTTTCCCCGCCGACATCGCCGAGAAAGAGGTGCGCGAGGTCAAGAGGATCAAGGCCCGGGTCGAGAACGAACGCCTGCCCCAGGGAACCGATCCGCTCAGGCACCTCAAGCTGGGTCGAGGCAGCCTCAGCGATGTCGAGTGGCTCGTTCAGCTGACCCAGCTGCAGTGGGGGAGCAGGGTGCCCAGCCTGCGCACGACGTCGACGCTCGAGGCTCTGGATGCGGCCGTCGCGGCCGACCTCGTGAGCAGCACCGACGCATCCGTTCTTCGTGCGGCCTGGGTCTTCGCGTCGCGGGCCCGTTCGGCCGTGACCCTGTGGGCGAACAAGAGCTCCGACGTGCTTCCGAGCGATCGCAAGGCGCTCGAGGGCATCGCCCGGCTGCTGGAGTACCCGCCGGGATCGGCGACCATGCTGGAGGAGGACTATCTAGGGGTCACCCGCCGAGCACGGGCCGTCTTCGAGAGACTCTTCTACGGCTCCTGACGCGACGCAGACAACAGACAGGGCCGTAGAAAAAAGACAGGGCCGCACCCTCCGAGGAGGATGCGGCCCTGTCTGTATGAGCTCAGCGCTTAGACGCCGTAGTACAGCTCGAACTCGAACGGGTGCGGACGCTGCTGGAGCGGCTTGATCTCGTTCTCGCGCTTGTAGCTGATCCAGTTCTCGATCAGGTCGATCGTGAACACATTGCCCTGGAGCAGGAACTCGTGGTCGGCTTCGAGTGCGTCGAGTGCCTCACCGAGCGACGCGGGGCCCTGCGGGATGAGCTTGGCCTCTTCGGGCGGCAGCTCGTACAGGTCCTTGTCGACGGGCTCGTGGGGCTCGATGCGGTTGACGATTCCGTCGAGACCAGCCATGAGCTGGGCCGCGAACGCCAGGTACGGGTTGCCCGAGGCATCCGGCGTGCGGAACTCGATGCGCTTGGCCTTCGGGTTCGTGCCCGTGATCGGGATACGGATCGACGCCGAGCGGTTTCCGGCCGAGTAGACCAGGTTGACCGGGGCTTCGAAGCCGGGGACGAGGCGGTGGTAGCTGTTGACCGACGGGTTCGTGAACGCGTAAACGGCGGGGGCGTGAGCCAGGATTCCACCGATGTACCAGCGAGCGATGTCGCTCAGTCCGCCGTAGCCGGCCTCGTCATAGAACAGCGGCGCGCCGTCGTTCCAGAGGGACTGGTGCGTGTGCATGCCGGAGCCGTTGTCTCCGAAGAGCGGCTTGGGCATGAACGTCGCCGTCTTGCCCCAGCGCTCGGCCACGTTCTTGACGATGTACTTGAACTTCAGGATGTCGTCGGCCGCGTGGACCATGGTGTCGAACTTGTAATTGATCTCGCCCTGGCCCGCAGTGCCGACCTCGTGGTGACCGCGCTCGACCTCGAGACCGGCAGCCATCAGTTCGAGCACGATGTCATCGCGCAGGTCGGCGTGCTTGTCGACCGGGCTGACGGGGAAGTAGCCGCCCTTGTAGGGGGTCTTGTTGGCGAGGTTTCCGCCTTCTTCCGTACGGCCGGAGTTCCAGGCCGCCTCGTCGGAGTCGACCGAGTAGGAGCTGGAGTGCTGGTTCACCTCGTACTTGACGTCGTCGAAGATGTAGAACTCGGCCTCGGGAGCGAAGAACGCGGTGTCGGCGATGCCGGTCGACGCGAGGTACTTCTCGGCCTTCTTGGCCACCTGGCGCGGGTCGCGGTGGTAGATCTCACCGTTGCGCGGGTTGTAGATGTCGAAGATCATGATCAGCGTGCGGTTGACGCGGAACGGGTCGATGTAGGCCGTCGAGACGTCGGGGATGATCTGCATGTCCGACTCGTGGATCGAGGCGAAACCGCGGATCGACGATCCGTCGAACATCTGCCCGACGGTGAAGAACGACTCGTCTACCGTGGAGGCGGGGATGGTGATGTGCTGCTGGACACCGGGAAGGTCGGTGAACCGAATATCAAGGAACTTTACGTCCGTGTCCTTGATGAACTTGAGCACCTCGGAAGAATCACTGAACATGTGAGAGACTCCAAATGGCTTGGTACAGAGGAACAGCTGCGAACGCAGCCGTCCCGAGCCTACGGGGAAGCCATTACCCAGCAGTGACACAAATGTTTCGAGCATGTTACGGCTTGCCCTCAATGCGCCCGAGGCGACGGTCGTAAACTCGTCTGGTGCCCAACTCGACCGTCTCGTCATCGCCCAACGGCGCGCCCCCCAGCAACTGGCCGGGGGAGCGGATGGGCTTTCCGAGAACCGGCGTCGGGTCGGTCGCTCGAAGCGGTCGACGACTCGTGGCGATCCTCATCGACTTCGCCGCCTGCTACGTCGTCTACTTCGCCTTCTTCTTCGGCAACGACTGGGCGAGCCTGGTCATCTTCGCCGTCGAGCAGATCGTTCTACTCACGACGCTGGGCAGCGGGCTGGGACACTTCATTCTCGGCATACGCATCGTCAAGGTCGACGGAAGCTACGCGGGGGTATGGCGTCCGATTCTGCGCACGGCGCTGCTGCTGCTTCTCATCCCCGCCCTGATCTGGGACTCGGATCAGCGAGGACTGCACGACGTCTTCGCCGGCACGGTTCTCGTCATGCGCCGCTGAGTCGGGTCAACGACCTCGCTGGGGGCGAACCTTGAACGGGTCGACGCCCTTGGGGATCGGCATGCCCGTCGAGCCCAGGGAGGTGAGTCGGTTGCTCACGGCCATGACCTCGGCCTTGTTGAGCGCGGGCTTGACCTTGGCCATGCGGCTGGCGACCTTATGCAGGGGAAGCGCGTCGGGGTCGTGGGAGTCGACGTACAGGAACGTGACCGGCACGTTGGGGAGCACGCGCAGCACCTTGCGACGCTCTTCTTCGAGCATTCGCGTCGTGCGGGTCTTGGACCCCTCGCTAATGAGCACGACACCGCCTCGGCCGACCGCGCGGTAGACCGCATCTTGTGTCTTGCCGTTCACGGCCACCGGCATCTCGCTGCCGCGCCAGCTGCGCTTGAGGCTGGAGCGGAGGACGGCGCCGACCGCGCCGGGCTGACCTGCGATCTGACCGTAGGCAGCGCGTTCGGCTCGACGGCCGAGAATGATGAGGGCAACGAGGAAGCCCGCGAGAACACCGGCCACGATCCACATGGCCATGGCGAAGCCGTTGCCGTCCGACAGGAGGAGGGCGACGATCAGGCCGGCGGCGACGGGGAGCAGAAAGCCGAGAGCCATGATCCAGACGACGTTCTTGTCGTAGCGACGGGTCATCGTGAAGACCTGCCACATCTGCTTGATGCGGCCCGGCTCTTTGGGGGGCTTGGGGGTGGATTGCTCAGTCTTGCGTGCCATGCGTCAAGGATACCGAGTCGGCTTGGATCGTGCGGACACGTTCGCTCATGGCAGCGTCACCGCTCCTCCACAGACGCCGCCCATGGTCGATCATGCACAGATCGTTCAGCCCACCGAGCGGCCTGGCCCCTGCGAACGGCACTGTCGAGAGATGAGATACGGCCGCAATCTTCCGACAGCCCCGCCGCCGGGCGCCGAGCAGGCCGAGCGCGAGCGGCTGCCGCCGGGGGAGCTGCACGGATCGCGGCTCGACGACGTGGCGGGCCACAGGGTCATGAGACGGTTCGCCGTCGGCTCGAGGGCCACTCTCCTTCTTGCGCGTCCGTCTTCGCCGAGCGCCGAGCCGAACCCTCGCGCACGGCTCGTCAAGGTCTTTCACGCCGATACGTCCGCGAGCAGCATCGACGTCGAACTCGCGGCGTTGAGTGCGCCGGCGACCACTCATGTCGTGCGGCTCATCGACATCGCGACGGTCGAATCGGGCGAGCCGCCCTGCCTCGTGCTCGAAAGACTGCCCGGCCCCGCGCTGTCTGCATACCTCGACGAACAGCAGAGGCTGACAGCGGGGCAGGCCGTGACGATCCTCGCACCCCTGTGTGCGGCGGTGCAGGCGCTGCACGAGGCCGGCGTCACGCACGGCGCCGTCCACCTCCGCCGGATCGTCTTCGATCAGCGCGGCGCGCCGGTACTGACAGGATTCGGTCGCGGCGCGCTTCGCACGCCGCCGCTCGCGCAGGGGGCGATCCCCGGGTCGCGTGCGCGGTCTCGCACCGGGGAGCCGGCGGAGTCGCCTGAGTCGGTCTGGCGTTCCGCGGTCCTCGAGGACCATCGGGACCTGCTCTCTGTCATCGAGGGCGTGCTCGCCCACGTCGACCCGGGCGAGCTGCGAGGCTTCGACATCGTGACCTCAGCCGCCGAGGTCGGCATCGGCCCGAGCGCGGACTTCCTTGCACGGGTCGAAGGGCGGCTCTTCGCCATGGCGTCGCCGAATGCCATCATTCTGCAGAGCCACGCCACGGTCGGCGCACCGCCAGACTCGCCTGGGCGCGAGCCGGCCGAGCACGCCGCATTCAGTTCGGCGATCCGGCCGACACAGCCGTCCGAAACGACGGAGTACGACTGGAAGGAGTCTATTGCCGTTCCGTCGCCCACGCCGGCGGAGAACAGGCTGGTAGCCGCCCTCCGCATCCTCGGTGCACCGTCCTCGGTGCTCGAGGTCGTCTCCCGCTTCGTCGACGCGGCGGCGCGGCGGTCGAACCGCATGGCTCCTGTTGCCTCGTCTGCCGCCGACACCGGTGGCGAGGGAGGGCGCCCGGCCCGGCGGCTGGGTCGCCGACCGCTCCTCGTCGGTGCCTTTTGTGCGGTGGTCGCGGCGACAGTGTTGCTTCTCGCGCTTCCGGCGCCGCGAGATCAGGCCCAGGCGGGAGTCGATGTGGTGGCGTCGAGCGAGGCGTCCGAGGTACCTGGTCCGACAGACGAGCCGCAGAGCGAGGCGATGGGCGACGATGCGACGCTCGCACAGACAGACGACCCCGCCGCCGCTCTTCGCGCCTTGTCAGAAGCCAGCGATGGGTGTGCCGCCGCTGCCGAGCAGGAGGCCTGCCTGACGGCCGTCTTCCAGCCCGACTATCTGGCGTCTGGTATCGATGCCGCCGGCCCGCTCGTGATCGACGCCTCGGAGGCGATCGTGACCGGGGCGTGGGGCGGCTCAGCGCTCGTCGCCGCCCGGCTTAACGACCAACCGGCCTCGTTCCTTCTGATGAAGGAGGAGGCCGGCTGGAGGGTTCGTGACGTATTCGTCAGCGATCAGTAACCGAGGTTGCCCTCGAACGCGCCCTCTTCGAGGCGGTTCTTCACGGCGACGAGGAAGCGTGCCGCGTCTGCGCCATCGACAATGCGGTGATCGTAGCTCAGCGCCAGGTAGACGGTCGAACGAATGGCAATGGCCTCGCCCTCGTCGGTCTTGATGACGAGCGGCTTGCGCGAGACGATGCCCGTGCCCAGGATCGCAACCTGCGGAAGGAAGACGACGGGCGTGTCGAAGAGCGCTCCGCGCGAACCGGTGTTGGTCAGCGTGAACGTGCCGCCGGCAAGCTCGTCGGGCTTGAGCTTGTTGTCGCGGGTCCTGGTGGCCAGGTCGGCGATCTCGCGAGCGAAACCGGCCAGGTCGAGTTCGCCGGCGTTCTTCACAACGGGCGTCAGCAGTCCACGCTCGGTGTCGACGGCGATGCTCACGTTCTCGTGGTCGGGGTACACGATGCTGTCGCCGTCGACCGTGGCGTTGATGATCGGGTACGCCTTCAGCGCCTCGGTCGCCGCGAGGGCGAAGAAGGGGAGGAAGCTGAGCTTGTTGCCCGTCTTCTCCTGGAACGTGGCCTTGACCTTGTCTCGCAGAGCGGCGACGCGGGTCACATCGACCTCGACCACGCTGGTCAGCTGGGCGGTGGACTGCATGGACTCGACCGCACGCTGAGCGACGACCTTGCGGAGGCGCGACATCGGCTGCGTGGTTCCACGGAGGTCGGAAACCGGCAGCGTCGTGGAGACGGCCTTCGGTGCCTCCGACGTGGCTGCAGCGGGGGCGGACTTGGCCGCCTCGGCCGCGGCGAGCACGTCTTCCTTGCGGATGCGGCCACCGACGCCGCTGCCGGTGAGCGTCGACAGGTCGATGCCGTTGTCGCCAGCGAGCTTGCGGACGAGCGGGGTCACGTAACCGGCGTTGGCGGCACGCGACGAGTCGTCTGATGATGCGGCAGGCGCAGCTGCGGCAGGGGCAGCGGCAGCAGGAGCCGGGGCAGCTGCGGGAGCCGGTGCAGGTGCAGCAGGAGCAGGCGCAGCTGCGGGAGCCGAGGGAGCAGGTGCAGCAGCTGCAGGAGCGGGCGTCGCGGCTGGAGCAGCAGGCGCCGCCTCGGGCTCGGGCGCCGGAGCGGGGACCTCGGCTTCGGTCTCCGCCTCGGTCGACGGTGCCTCGGCGGGGATCTCCTCAGGTGCCTCGGGAGCAGGCGCGGCCTCAGGTTCGGCAGCCGCCGCGGGCTCGGCCGGAGCAGCGGACGAACCCGCCGAGCTTCCGTCTCCGATGCGCACGAGTGCTGTGCCGACCTCGACGG
The DNA here is from genome assembly GCF_001422695.1 of Agreia sp. Leaf244. NCBI lineage: Bacteria > Bacillati > Actinomycetota > Actinomycetes > Micrococcales > Microbacteriaceae > Agreia > Agreia sp. Leaf244. The sequence continues at coordinate 337,518 of NZ_LMLX01000005.1, forward strand.
TCTCGTCCTCCTGGACCAGGATCTCCTCGATCACACCGGCTACGGGTGACGGGATCTCGGTGTCCACCTTGTCCGTTGACACTTCGAGCAGGGGTTCGTCGACCTCGACGCGGTCTCCCACACTCTTGAGCCAGCGGGTTACCGTTCCCTCTGTGACACTCTCACCGAGTGCTGGAAGGTTGACGGATTCGCTCATTAGCTTGTCTCCTTTAGAAACCGATCGTGGTTTTTAGCTTACTTGTATTGAGTCTGTGCGGAACGCGAGGGGGTCAGAGCGCGTGCAGGGGCTTGCCTGCGAGGGCGAGGTGTGCCTCGCCGAGTGCCTCGTTCTGAGTCGGGTGGGCGTGCACCAACTGCGCGACGTCCTCCGGGTAGGCCTCCCAGTTGACGATGAGCTGTGCCTCGCCGATCAGTTCTCCGACCCGGGCGCCGATCATGTGGATTCCCACCACAGGACCGTCGGCCACTCGTACGACCTTGACCGAACCGGTGGTACCGATGATGTGGCTCTTGCCGTTGCCGCCGAGGCTGTAGTCGTACGAGGTGACCCGCTCCTGCCCGTACTGGGCGATCGCCCGCGCCTCGGTGAGCCCCACGGATGCGACCTCCGGGTCGGAATAGGTGACCTTGGGGATGTTGACGTCGTCGACGACCTGCGGCGCGAGCCCTGCGATCTCCTCGGCCACGAAGATGCCGTGCTGGAATCCGCGGTGCGCGAGCTGCAGACCGGGAACGATGTCTCCGACGGCGTAGAGGCCGGGGATGTTCGTCTCGAGGCGCTCGTTGGTGATGACGAATCCGCGGTCGATCTCGACGCCGACCTCTTCGAATCCGAGGTTCTGCGTCGACGGTCCGCGACCGACGGCGACGAGGAGAAGCTCCGCCTCGATTCGTCGGCCGTCTTCGAGCGTGACGACGACACCGTCGTCGTTCTGTTCGACGGACTGGAACCGGGTGCCGAGCGAGAACTCGATGCCGCGCTTGCGGAAGGCGCGCTCGAACTGCTTGCTGATCGATTCCTCCTCGTTCGGCACGAGGTGAGGCAGCGCTTCGATGATCGTGACCTCGGAGCCGAACGACTTCCACACGCTGGCGAATTCGACGCCGATGACGCCGCCGCCGAGGATGGCCACTTTCTTCGGAACGAAGTCGAGTTCGAGCGCCTGTTCGCTGGTGATGACGCGCCCCCCGATCTCGAGGCCGGGAAGGGAGCGGGCGTAGGAACCGGTCGCGAGCACGACGTTCTTGCCGGTGACGACATCGTCGCCGACACGCACCTGGGTGGGGGAGACCAGACGGCCCTCGCCCCGGATGACCGTGATCTTGCGCGCCTTGATGAGCCCTTCCAGACCCTTGAACTTGCTCGAGACGATGCTCTCGCGGTAGGCGGTGACGCCGTTCATGTCGACCCCGTCGAACGAGGCCTGGATGCCGTACTTGGCCGCGCCACGTGCAGCGTCGGCCACCTCGGCGGAATGAAGGAGGGCTTTCGTGGGGATGCAGCCGCGATGCAGGCAGGTTCCGCCCAGTTTGTCCTTCTCGATCAGCCCAACGGTGAGGCCGAGAAGACTCGCTCGGAGCGCGGCTGCGTAGCCGCCGCTTCCGCCGCCGAGGACGACCAGGTCGAAATTCTGTTCAGACACTCGCGGTGACTCCCTCTGAAGCTGCATCTCTGCCCGCACTCCGCAGGATGGGCGGAACGGGCGGTGGCGACGTGTTTTTTCGCCTTGTCGAGCCTACTACGGTCATCTCACTCGGACCGCACGGGAGTCGGTGCCGCCGCCAGTGCGAGCAGCGTGCGCACTGTCACTCCGGTGGGCCCCTTGCCGGTGTAGCCGTAGAGGGCGTCCTTGTTCGTTCCGGCTCCGGCGATGTCGAGGTGAACCCACGGAATGCGTCCGGATCCGTCGGCCGCCTCCCCGATGAACTCGTTCAGGAAGACTGCGGCGATCAGCATGCCGCCGGCCGTGTTGCCCGGCTTGATGTTCGCGATGTCGGCGATGTCCGAGTTGAGCATCGACCGGAACTCCTCGCCGAGGGGCATGTGCCAGAAGAGCTCGCCCGCGTTCGATGCGGCGCCGAGAACCTCTGACACGAGCGGGGATGTACCCAAGGTCCCGACGTAGCGGTTACCGAGCGCGACGCTCGCCGCTCCGGTGAGAGTGGCCACGTCGATGATGGCGTCGGGCGACTCCTCGCTCGCGGCGACGAGGCCGTCGGCGAGAACGAGGCGGCCCTCGGCGTCGGTGTTGAGCACCTCGACCGTCTTGCCGCCGCGGATGCGGAGGACATCCCCGGGCCGTATCGCCGTGGCCGACGGCAGGTTCTCGGCGAGGCAGAGCCACGCGGTCACCTTCGTCGGCAGCGCGAGGCGTGCGGCGGCGAGGACGACCGACAGCACGGTGGCCGCGCCGGCCATGTCGTACTTCATTCCGATCATCGAGGCGGCGGGCTTCAGCGAGAGTCCGCCCGAGTCGAACGTGATTCCCTTGCCGACGAGGGCGATGTGCCTCGCGTTCTCGACATCGGCGGGGGAGTAGACGACCTTGACGAGCCGGGGCGGTCGCGACGATCCCTGGCCCACTCCGAGGATGCCACCGAAGCCGTCGGCCGCCAGCTGGGTCTCGTCCCAGGTGGTGACCTCGACGCCCGGCAGGTCGGCGAGTTCGGATGCGCGTGCGGCGAACGATTCCGGGTACAGGTCGAGCGGCGATTCGTTCACGAGGTCGCGAACCAGGTGCACCGCGCGGCCCACCTCGGTCGCATACGAGAGCGCCTCGGGCGAGACGGCGACCGATGTCACGAGCGTGAACGACTCGGCCGGGCGGGTGCGCGGGCTGCCTCCCTCACTGCGGTACTCCACGTACTCATACGCACCGAGCAGGCAGCCCTCGAGAACCGCCTGCGCCTGGGCCTCGTCTGCGACGGGCAGGGCGAACGCGACCGACCCGACCCCGAGCATCCGGCGCGCGACCGAGCCCGCGGCGTAGCGCAGGTCGTCGGCGCTCGGGTCGGCGGAGGCGAGTCCGACGAGAGCGATCGAGCGGGCCTCGATGCCGGCCGGCGCCGTCAGGCGAACGAGGTCGTCCTTCGACCCCGTGATGCCGAGCACGGCGAGGTCGGAGAACGCCGGATCCGCCCCGAGCAACGACTCGGCGGCTCCGACGAGCGCGGGCCCGTCGCCGGTGCGGGTCACCCCGAGCACGAGAACGTCGACGGCGACGTCGGCGGGGTTCGAGGAGGAGGTGGCAAGAGAGGCGAGAGTCATGCCTCAACCCTAGGCCGGGCGTTGTTCGCTCTCGGCATGCCGAGTCGGCGGGGCTCCGACTCCTGCCGCGATTAGAGTTGAATCCATGACGGATTCGAGCGAGCTCTACGAGATCACCGGCGAGCTCGGCAACATTCCCGAGGGACTCGACCTGGTGATGTCGCTCACCGGTTTCACCGACGCGGGCGGCGCCAGCGCGCAGATCGGCGACTACATCCTCGACAATCTGAGCAATCGCGTGATCGCCGAGTTCGACACCGACTCGCTGCTCGACTACCGAGCGCGTCGTCCCATCATCTACTTCGACCAAGATCACTTGAGCGACTACCAGCCCCCGGCGCTGCGTCTCTACCTGGTGCAAGACGAGCTCAACCAGCCCTTCCTCTTTTTGAACGGCTTCGAGCCCGACTTTCGGTGGGAGGCCTTCTCCAAGGCCGTCATCGACCTGATCGGCCGGCTCAAGATCAAGACCACGACGTCGGTGCACGCCATCCCCATGCCCGTTCCGCACACCAGGCCCATCCGTGTCACGGTGAGCGGCAACCGCATCGAGCTCATCGACGCCCTGTCCGTGTGGAAGCCGCACACACAGGTGCCGGCCAACGCGATGCACCTCGTGGAGTTCCGTCTGCAGGAGCTGTCGCATCCGGTCGCCGGATTCGCGCTGCTCGTTCCCCACTACCTCGCCGATACCGAATTCCCGCTGGCGGCGCTGTCGAGCCTCGAGAGCATCAGTGCGGCCACCGGCCTCATCTTCCCCACAGACAAGCTCCGCGAAGAGGGTCGGGTCTTCCTGTCGAAGATCGACGAGCAGGTCGGAACCAATGTCGACCTCGAGAAGCTCGTGGGCACGCTCGAGGAGCGTCACGACGCCTACATGCAGGGCACTCCGCTCAAGTCGCCTCTCACCGATGAAGACGGCGAGCTGCCTTCGGCCGACGAGATCGCCGAGGAGCTCGAGAAGTTCCTCGCCATCCGGCGCGCGGGCGACGACGACGCAGGGCCCTCACTCGGCCTCTGACGAATCCGGCATCGGTCGTCGCCGTACGATTGAGTACGTGAATTCTCGACGCGCCTGGCTTGTCTTCGGTGTCGGCGTCTTCGCCTACATGATCTCGGTCATGCAGCGCACGACGCTCGGCGTCGCCGGAGTCGACGCGGCGGAGAGATTCGATTCGTCGGCCGCGCTGCTCTCGACGCTCGCCGTCGTGCAGCTCATCGTGTACGCCGGTCTTCAGATCCCGGTCGGCATCCTCATCGACCGCGTGGGGCCGAAGTGGCTGATCACCGTCGGCTGCGCCTTCATGGTCGTCGGACAGCTCGTGCTGTCGATCGCGCCCGACATCCCCACGGCCGTACTGGGCCGCATCTTCGTGGGCGCCGGCGACGCCGCCGTGTTCATCTCCGTGATGCGGCTCGTCAACTCCTGGTTCTCGGGCCGGATCGTTCCCCAGCTGAGCCAATGGGTCGGCAACATCGGCCAGCTCGGCCAGGTGCTCTCGGCGCTGCCCTTCGCCTGGATCCTGCACGGATTCGGGTGGACGCCCGCCTTCTCGGTCGCGGCGGCGGCGTCGTTCTGCGCCCTCGTGCTCTCGGCCGCCTTCCTCAAGAACCGCCCGCCGGGAGCGCCCGGCGACGGGCGCGTCGCCAGCATGGGCGAGGCGATCCGGATGCTGGCGCCCACCTTGCGCAGGCCCGGAACGCAGTTGGGGTTCTGGTCGCATTTCGTCAGCCAGTCCTCGGGAACGGTGTTCACCATCTTCTGGGGCTTCCCGTTCCTGGTCTCGGCAGTGGGGCTCGACCGTCCCGCGGCCGCGGCGTTTCTCGTCGTCATCGTGGTGTCGGGCATGATCGCCGGCCCGATCCTCGGCATCCTGAGCGCCCGATTCCCGCTCCGGAGATCGAATCTGGTGCTCGGCATCACCGCGTCTCTCGGGCTCGTCTGGGCAGCCGTCCTCCTCTGGCCCGGCATTCCGCCGATCTGGCTGATCGCGATCCTCACCATCACCCTGGGAATCGGAGGGCCGGGCTCGCTCATCGGATTCGACTTCGCACGCTCGTTCAATCCGGCTCGATCGCTCGGCTCGGCCAACGGGGTCGTGAACGTGGGCGGATTCATGGCGAGCTTCGTCATGCTGTTCCTCATCGGGCTCATCCTCGACGTGCAGTTCGACGCAGGCCTCAGCACCGCCCTCTACTCGATGGATGCGTTCAGGCTGGCGTTCGCGGTGCAGTATCTCGTCGTCGGCACCGGTGTGTACTTCCTGCTCCGTGCTCGTCGCCACACGAGACGGCGACTCCAGGAGGACGAGGGAATATCCGTGGCCCCCTTGTGGGTTGCACTTGCAGGGAAGTGGTCACGTCGACGCCGCTAGTCGGCAGGCCTCGTCTTCATTCCGTGCAATAATTGAGAATCGAGACCCGTTCTTGTGCAGGGTGTCCGGTCAACCGGGCGCAACAAAAAACCCGCACTTGACATGGGTCTTAGTAATGTCAGAAAACAACTCCAGCCTCCAATTGGCATCGACTCGCGAAGTCGAATCCACCCGGTGAGACCGGCGTGAAAGGTGATCGTATGGCCACCCGCAAATCAACCACAACACTCGAACCCACCCCAGACGAGCCTGCCGCTGTCGCGGCCAAGCCCGTGACGAAGGCCGCAGCCGCGAAGGCTGCTGCCGCTGCGAAGGCGCCCGCCGGCAAGACCGCCGCCGCGAAGGCGCCCACCAAGGCTGCCGCGGCGAAGACCGCTGCCGCCGCCAAGAAGGCCAAGGCCGCCGCCGAAGCAGACGGCCCCGGATCCGATGACGACGATGCCGATGGCGCCGTGGTCGTCGAGGTCGTCGTCGACGAAGACGAGACCACGACAGACGACGAGTCCGACGACAGCGCTCCCAAGGCTGCTGCCGAGATCGTTCTGCCCGCTGGCGCTCTCGTCATCTCCGACGCCGACGACGACAGCGATGTTCCGGTCTACTCGACGGCCATCACCGGCGCCACCGCCGACCCTGTCAAGGACTACCTGAAGCAGATCGGAAAGGTCGCGCTTCTGAACGCGGCCGAAGAGGTCGAACTGGCCATGCGCATCGAGGCCGGTCTCTTCGCCGAGGACACCATGTCGACGATGAGCGAGGCCGAGAAGAAGTCGGCCTACGGCCGCGAGCTGCAGTGGGTCGCCCGCGACGGCGCCCGGGCCAAGAGCCACCTGCTCGGCGCCAACCTGCGACTCGTCGTGAGCCTCGCCAAGCGCTACACGGGCCGTGGAATGCAGTTCCTCGACCTGATCCAGGAAGGAAACCTGGGCCTTATCCGTGCGGTCGAGAAGTTCGACTACACGAAGGGCTTCAAGTTCTCCACCTATGCCACGTGGTGGATCCGCCAGGCGATCACCCGCGCGATGGCCGACCAGGCCCGCACCATCCGCATCCCGGTGCACATGGTCGAGGTCATCAACAAACTCGCCCGCGTTCAGCGCCAGATGCTTCAGGATCTCGGTCGCGAACCGACCCCCGAGGAACTGTCGCGCGAGCTCGACATGACGCCCGAGAAGGTCGTCGAGGTTCAGAAGTACGGCCGCGAGCCGATCTCCCTGCACACCCCGCTGGGCGAAGACGGCGACAGCGAGTTCGGTGACCTCATCGAAGACACCGAGGCCGTCGTTCCTGCCGACGCCGTGGGCTTCACGATGCTGCAGAAGCAGCTCGAGTCGCTTCTCGACTCGCTCTCCGAGCGCGAGGCCGGAGTGATCCGCATGCGCTTCGGTCTGGGCGACGGAATGCCCAAGACACTCGACCAGATCGGTGACACCTTCGGCGTCACTCGTGAGCGCATCCGCCAGATCGAGTCGAAGACGATGGCGAAGCTCCGCCACCCGTCGCGGTCGCAGTCACTGCGCGACTACCTCGAGTAGGCCGCGGATGCGTTATATCGCGCCCGTCCTCGTCGGTCGCGCCGTCCGGGCTGTCACCCGGGCGCGCGGCGGAGGGTCGGCGCTGCCCGGATACGTCGTCAACAAGATGGCGCCGGGGTTCATCAAGAATGTCGTCGCGCAGTTCGAGTACGGCATCGTGTTCGTTCTCGGCTCCAACGGAAAATCGACGACGACCCATATGCTCACCGAGGTCCTCAGGGCCCACGGCCTGACGGTCTTCACCAACCCCTCCGGTGCGAACCTGCCCCAGGGCATCTCGTCGGCCCTGCTCTCCGAGGTCGGCGTGACGGGAAAGCTCAAGGCCGACATCGGCATCCTCGAGGTCGACGAGGCGTTCGCGCTCGAGCTCTCGAAGACGCTGCTGCCGTCGACGATCCTGATGCTCAACGTGCAGGTCGACCAGTTGTACCGGTTCTTCGAGACCGAGGTCGTGGCCGACATGATGCTCGACACCGCTGCCGTCGCCACCTCGCACGTGATCAGCAATCGAGACGACGCCTACCTCTCGAAGATCGGCGAGATCCTCGAGGCCAAGGGCGCTCGGGTTCCCGACGTCACCTACTTCGGGGCATCCCCGAAGCTGGTGGCGAGCTCGGCGCACGGGCTCTTCAACGCGGCGAACCATCGAGAGAAGGCGTCCGGCGCGACACTCGATGCACTCGCCGAGCTCGAATCCTGGGACAGCACGGGTGCACGCATCCGCGTCGATGGCACCCTCGCCGAGGTCGCTCTGCCCGCCAAGGGCCTGCATTACGGAGTCGACGCCGCAGCGGCGCTCGCCACCGCGGCGAAGGTGCTGGGGGCCGACTTCGACCTCGCGAAGGCATCGGCCGCGTTCTCGGCAATGACGCCCGCCTACGGTCGCGGTGAACTGCTCGACTTCGGTGACGAGAAGGTCGAGTTCGTGATGTTCAAGAACGCCGCGAGCCTTCAGCTCAACCTCGACGCGCTTCCCGCAGCACCGGAACAGGTGATGGTCGCCATCGACGAGGGCACCCCCGACGTCTCCTGGCTCTACGACATCGACTTCGCCCAGCTCGACCACGTCGACGTGCTGACCGGAGCCAAGGCCTGGCAGTTCGCGCTGCGCCTCGAGCACGAGGGAATCCCCGTGGGCACGATCGAGCCCGATCTCAAGAAGGCGATCGAGTTGATGCGTGCGCTGCCCGCACCCCAGACGGGTCACAAGACCTGGGTGGTCAACTACGAGCAGATGATGCTCGCGCGAAAGATCATCGGCTACGGCGACATGGAGGTCTCATTTTGAGCTCGTCATCCGGAATCTCTGTCTCGATTCTCGAGCTGTACCCCGACGAACTCGAGGCGAGCGGCGAGCGGGGCAACGTGACCGCCCTCAAGACACGGCTCGAGCGAGCCGGTCACCGCGTCGACGTCGTGCAGCACACCGTAGGCAAGCGGCTGTCGAAAGACCCGGACATCGTCGTCATCGGCAACGGGCCGGTCTCAGCCGTGCGGGCGGTGCATAACGACCTCCTCGACAACGCGGCGGCCCTGCGCTCTCTTGCCGAGGACGGCGTTCCGTTCTTCGCCGTGGGCGCCGGCGCCGAGCTGCTCGGCACCGGTATCACGCTCGCCGACGGCACGGTTCTCGAAGGGGTGGGCATCTTCCCCTTCTCCGCCCGCAGGGGAGTCCCGCGCCAGGTCGGCTACATCGTCGTGGAGACGGCGCAGGGCACCGTCGTCGGGTTCGAAGACAACGCGTCGGAGTGGAACCTCGAGACCGGCGCCGTTCCACTCGGGGCCGTCACCTCGGGCGGGGGCAACGGCAATGGCCGGGAGGGTGTGCTCGCCGGTGCATCCGTGGCCACGCAGACGAAGGGTCCGATCCTTCCGCTCAACCCCTCGCTCAGCGACGCCGTCATCCGAGCGGCCCTCGAGCGCCGAGACGAGGCGTACGCGCCATCCGCCGCCCACGCCGAACTGGATCGGCTTGCGGCGAAGTCCCGTGAAGTGATCGTGGCGAACGTCAAGAGCGTCTTCACCACGATCTAGTGATGTCCGGGCCCCACGAGTTACATCCGGCACCGCCTCGCAGAGCTGTCATCAGCCTCGAGACGGTGCGCAGCAACACGCGCCTCCTGCTCGCTGAACCGTCCTCCGGGCAGGTCGTGGCCGATCTGCGGGGCGACGCCTACGGACACGGTGCGGCCGCCGTGGCCAAGGCACTCGACGACCTGCCGTTCGACGCGTTCCTCGTCTCGAACGAGACCGACGCGCAGGCCATCGACGCACTCGCCCTCTCGACGCCGTCGATCCTCCGGTCGCAGCTCTCGCCCGACTCGACGACACTCCTCGGGCCGCAGCTGTTCGGTCTCGACACCACCGAATTCAGGGACCCTCGAGCCCTTGGGCTGCTCCCAGCCCTCACCCTCTCGGCCCGCGTTCTGTCGGTCAAGAAGGTCGGCGCGGGCGAGGGCGTGTCGTACGGCTACGTCTATCGCACCCCCCGCGCGACGACCCTGGCAATGGTCTGCCTCGGCTACAGCGACGGCATAGACCGACACGCCTGCGACGGAGGACGCGCCTGGTTCGGAGGCGGCACCCACCCCATCGCAGGACGCGTGGCCATGGATGTCTTTATGCTCGACGTCGACGACTCGCCCGTGTCACCCGGCGACGAGGTGGTGCTCTTCGGCGACGAGCAGCACGGCTACCCGTCGCCCGTCGCTTGGGCGGGCGCCCTCGGCAAGACCGGCGCCGAGGTCACGGCCTCGCTCGGCGACAGGATCGTTCGGAGCTATCGATGACCGATGTCACCAGAGAGATCGTCGTCGATCTCGACGCACTGCGTCACAACATCGACGTGCTGTCGGCGAGGGTCGCACCAGCGGAGGTGATGGTCGTGGTCAAGAACGACGCCTACGGTCACGGACTCCTCGACGTCGCCACGACGTCGGTCCGGGCCGGCGTCACGTGGATCGGCGCCCTCGATGTGCCCACGGCCCTCACGCTTCGACGGGGTGGAATCGCGCCGCCCACACGGATCTTCGCCTGGCTGATCGATCCGGAGGAGGATCTCGCGACCGCGATCGCGGCGGGCATCGATCTGGGCATCTCCACGGTGCCGCAGCTCGAGACCGCCGCCGCGTCGACCAACGCGGCCGCGGCGCGCATCCATCTCAAGATCGATACGGGCCTGCACCGCAATGGCGCCACGGCGGAGGAGTGGCCCCGGCTGGTGGAGCGAGCCCGGGAGCTCGAGCAGCGAGGTGTCGTCGAGATCGTCGCCATCTGGACCCACATAGCCGAAGCCAGCGACGACGAGGACACGCAGTCGATCCGTCGCTTCGAGGCGGCGGTCGATGTGGCACGCGGGCTCGGGGTGCGGGCGCCCGTTCGTCATCTGGCGGCCAGTGCAGCCGCGTACGCGCGTTCCGACGCGCGCTTCGACCTCGTGCGCCTCGGTGCCTTCGTATACGGCCTGCCGCCCGGTGACGGGCCGAGCGCGGAGGACATGGGCCTGCGTCAGGCGATGACCCTGCGCGCCCGCGTCACCGCAGTCGAGAGCGATTCGGATGGCCGCCGCCGGGCGTCGATCGACCTCGGCTACGCCGATGGCATCTCGACGTTCGCCCCAGGCCGCATCGACGTGGCGATCCACGGTCGACGCCGCCCCCTGATCTCGCCACTCGAGGTCGACCGTGCGTGGATCGGCCTCGACGGCGACACGGATGTCTCGATCGGAGATGTCGTGACGCTCTGGGGAGATGGCAGCGCGGGGGAGCCGACCCTGCAGCAGTGGGGAGACGCCACGTCGACGATGTCCGAGGAGCTCGTGGTGCGGCTCAGCCCAAGCATTCCCCGTCGCATCGTCTGACGCGCCGCACCCGGCACTGCGCCCGGCTGACCGGGCACGTCATCAGGTGTCGATGCGCTCTCGGGACATTCCTTCGGATCCGGCGATGATGAACTCCTTGCGAGGGGCGACGTCGTCACCCATCAGCAGGTCGAAGGTGCGCTCCGCCCTCTCGGCGTCGCTGACGCCGACCCGACGCAGCGTGCGATGCCGCTTGTCCATCGTCGTCGTCGCCAGCTGGTCGGCATCCATCTCGCCGAGGCCCTTGTAGCGCTGGATCGGATCCTGGTAGCGCTTCTTGGCCTTGTCGAGCTGCGTGAGCAACGTGTGCAGCTCGGCCTCGGAGTAGGTGTAGATGGTCTCGTTGGGCTTCGTGCCCGGATTCATGACGACGACCCGATGCAGCGGGGGCACGGCGGCGTAGACCCGGCCGTCTTCGACGAGAGGCCTCATGTAGCGGAAGAACAGCGTGAGGAGCAGCGTGCGGATGTGCGCACCGTCGACGTCGGCGTCGCTCATCAGGATGATCTTGCCGTAGCGCGCGGTCGACAGGTCGAACGACCGGCCGGAGCCGGCGCCGATGACCTGGATGATCGACGCGCACTCCGCGTTGCCGAGCATGTCGGCGACGGAGGCCTTCTGCACGTTGAGGATCTTGCCCCGGATGGGCAGAAGGGCCTGGAACTCGCTGTTGCGGGCGAGCTTCGCCGTTCCGAGTGCCGAGTCTCCCTCGACGATCATCAGCTCGCTCAGGGCGACGTCGTTGGAGCGGCAGTCGACCAGCTTGGCAGGAAGCGACGACGATTCGAGGGCGTTCTTGCGGCGCTGGGTCTCTTTGTGCGCCCGAGCGGAGATGCGGGACTTCATCTCAGCGACGACCTTGTCGAGCACCAGGGCGGTCTGCGCCTTGTCGTCGCGCTTCGTCGACTCGAACCTCTCCTTGAGGCCCTTCGTCACCACCTGCGAGACGATGTTGCGCACGGCCGGCGTTCCGAGGATCTCCTTGGTCTGGCCCTCGAACTGCGGTTCGGGCAGGCGCACCGTGAGCACCGCCGTGAGTCCCGCGAGCACATCGTCTTTCTCGAGCTTGTCGTTGCCCGCCTTCAACCGTCGGGCATTCGCCTCGACGGTCTGGCGCAGGAACTTGAGCAGGCCCGCCTCGAAGCCGGCCTGGTGGGTGCCGCCCTTCGGGGTCGAGATGATGTTCACGAAGCTCCGGAACGTGGTCTCATAGCCCGTTCCCCAGCGCAGCGCCAGGTCGACCTCGCACTCCCTGCTGAGCTCGGTGGGAACCATGGCGCCCTGCGGGGAGAGCACGGGCACTGTCTCGGTGAACGACCCCGTTCCCTGCAGACGCCACGTCTCCGTGACACCGGAATCGGTCGCGAGGTGCTCGACGAACTCCGCGATGCCCCCGTCGAAACGGAACGCGTCGCGCCGGATCTCCTCTCCCCGCTCGTCGGTGATGCCGATCGAAAGACCGGGAACGAGGAACGCGGTCTGGCGGGCCCGATCGAAGAGCTCCTCCGTTTGGAAGCGTGCCGTGGTGCTGAAGATCTGCCTGTCGGCCCAGTACCGGATGCGGGTGCCGGTCACGCCCCGCTTGACCTTGCCGACCACCCGCAGTTCGCTGCCGTTCTCGAACGGCGTGAACGGCGCATCCGGTGTCGGTGCGGAACCGGAGTCGTCGAAGACACCCGGCTCGCCGCGGTGGAACGACATGGCGTAGGTCTTGCCGTCGCGGTCGACCTCGACGTCGAGGCGCTCCGACAGGGCGTTGACGACAGAGGCTCCCACGCCGTGCAGACCACCGGATGCCGCATACGACCCGGAACCAAACTTTCCGCCGGCGTGAAGCTTGGTGAAGACGACCTCGACACCCGACAACCCGGTCTTCGGTTCGATGTCGACGGGGATGCCTCGAGCCCGGTCTCGTACCTCGACACTGGAGTCGGCGTGCAGCTGGATCTCGATCTCGGAACCGTGGCCGCCGAGCGCCTCATCGACCGAGTTGTCGATGATCTCCCACACGCAGTGCATGAGTCCGCGCGAGTCGGTCGATCCGATGTACATGCCCGGACGTTTGCGAACAGCCTCGAGTCCTTCGAGTACCGACAGGTGCCGTGCGGAATAGTCGGCCGATGCCACGTGTTCTCCCAAGTAAGCGTCAGGCCTACGGATCGGGCCCAACGCTCAACTGTAGTTACCCGAGAGGGTGCGCCCGCCCATCGACACGAATGCGCCGATCCGACATACGCGCAGAGCGAAACACGAGCGAAAGACGCACCCGCGAAACATACACGTGATTTGATGACTAGACCGGTTGTCGACCAGCGAGGCGTGAGGAGCATCACATGCACACAACAGCAACGGAGAACGGCATCATCACCGAAGAGACCACCTACCAGCTGACCGGCGCAGATCGCTGCGACAGCTGTGGCGCCCAGGCGTACGTCCGAGTCGAGATGGAGTCGGGCAGCGAGCTCTTCTTCTGCTCGCACCACGGCAAGAAGTTCCACGACAAGCTTTCGCCGCTCGCGAAGAGCTGGCTCGACGAGTCAGCGCGTCTGCTCGAGAAGTAACCCTTCAGAGGGCGACACCGACAAGGCGACGAAGAGAGGCCGTTCCCCGATGGGGAACGGCCTCTCTCTATGTCTGTGGACCCTGCGGCATCCTCGATGCGATCGAGGAGCCGATCGAGCCGACGATGGCCTCGAGCGGAAGTCCGGAAGCGTCGCGTCGGGATCCGCCGTCGGGCAGCTGTCGCACCGTTCCGTCGGTTCCCACGGCCAGGGCCGGCTTCGGTCCCACCCAGGCGTGCAGCATGATGTCCTCGCCCTTGAGGAACCGCTGGGCGCGCACGCCGCCCGTTGCCCGCCCCTTGGCGGGGAACTCCGAGAAGTCCGAGACCTTGCCGCTGCCCGCATCCGTGCCCGGCAGCACCGACGTGCTGCCGGCGATCGTGGCCACGGTCGCGTCGTCACTCGGCGAGACAGCACCGAAGAAGATGCAGCGCGCGCCGGCTCCGAGCTTGATTCCCGCCATTCCGCCGGCGGTACGGCCCTGCGGTCGCACCGAGCTCACCGAGAACCGCAGCAGCTGCGCGTCGGAGGCGACGAAGACGAGTTCACTCTCCTCGTCGGGCTGCGCGACGCCGACGAGCTGGTCGCCCGGCTTGAGGGCGATGATCTCGAAGTCGGGCTTGTTGGCGTAGTCCTGGGGGATCAGGCGCTTCACCACACCGCTGATCGTGCCCAGGGCGATGGGCAGAGCCGAGTCGAGCGACACCAGTCCCACGACACGTTCCTTCTTGGTGTCGAGGCCGAGGTACTCCGCGATCCGCACCCCGGCGGCCAGTTGCACGGAATTGACCGGCACGACGGGCAGGTCGAGCACGGGCATCCGGATGAGCCGGCCGAGGGTGGTCACGGCGCCCACCTCGCTGCGCGTCGTCGTGGTGACGAGCGACAGCACGGCGTCGTGACGCGCTCGGCGGGCCGCGGCACCCGGAAGCGGTGCGGCATCCACGCCATCGGGATAGTCGATGCGGATGGCCCTGCCCGTTGTGCTGAGCACGATCACACAGGCGGTGTCGGCGAGCTCGAGAACGACGGGCTGCGCCCGGCGGGAGGCAGGGGCGTCGCCCGGCCGCGCCTCCGTGAGCACGGTGCGTCGGGGGGTGCCGAGCGCCTCAGCGACGGCGTCGAGTTCCGTCGACACGGCCCGGCGGATGAGCGCGGGGGAGCCGAGGAGCTCGGTGAGCTGTTCGATCTCCCGGCGCAGGGAGTCTCGCTCGGCCTCGAGCTCGATGCGTGAGAACTTGGTGAGTCGCCGGAGGCGCAGCTCGAGGATGTAGTCGGCCTGGAGCACGCTCAGCTCGAACACGTCGATCAGTCGCACGCGTGCCGCCTCGGTGTCATCGCTGGCGCGAATGACCTGGATGACCTCGTCGATGTCGAGGATCGCGATGAGCAGACCCTCGACGAGGTGCAGGCGCTCGGTGCGGCGGGCGAGGCGGAACCGGGTGCGCCGGGTGATCACGTCGATGCGGTGATCGATGTAGACCTGCAGCAGGTCACGAAGCCCCAGGGTCTGCGGCTCGCCCTTCACGAGGGCGACGTTGTTGATGTTGAACGACTCCTCGAGAGGGGTGTACCTGTAGAGCTGCTCGAGCACGGCGTCGGGGCTGAACCCGGTCTTGATGCCGATGACCAGGCGCAGGCCGTGCGTGCGGTCGGTCAGGTCGGTGACGTCGGAGATGCCGGCCAGCTTCTTGCTGGTGACTCCGTCTTTGATCTTCGAGATCACCTTCTCGGTGCCCACGAGGTACGGCAGCTCCGTGACGACGAGCCCCACCTTGCGCGCCGTGAGGTTCTCGATGCTCACGCGAGCCCGGGTCTTGAAGCTTCCACGCCCGGTCGAGTACGCGTCACGGATGCCGGCGAGGCCCACGATGGTTCCTCCGCCGGGCAGGTCGGGGCCCGGGATGAACGACATCAGGTCGTCGATGGATGCGTCGGGATTCTCGATCAGGTATCGCGCCCCCGCGACGACCTCCACCAGGTTGTGCGGCGCCATGTTCGTCGCCATGCCCACGGCGATGCCCGCGGCACCGTTGACGAGCAGATTCGGGAAGGCAGCGGGAAGCACATCGGGCTGGGTCAGCTGATTGTCGTAGTTCGGCACGAAGTCCACGACGTCTTCGTCGAGACCATCGGTCATGGCGAGCGCCGCGGCCGCAAGCCGGGCCTCGGTATAACGAGGCGCCGCAGGGCCATCGTCGGGAGAGCCGAAGTTGCCGTGTCCGTCGATCAGGGGAACGCGGAGAGTCCACGACTGCGCCATGCGAACGAGGGCGTCGTAGATGGCGGTGTCGCCGTGGGGGTGCAGCTTTCCCATGACCTCGCCCACGACCCGGGCGCTCTTCACGTGGCCGCGATCCGGCCGGAGCCCCATGTCGCTCATCTGATAGAGGATGCGGCGTTGCACGGGCTTGAGTCCGTCGCGGGCGTCGGGCAGCGCGCGCGAGTAGATGACCGAGTACGCGTACTCGAGGAAGGAGTCCTGCATCTCGGTGGAGACGTCGACGTCGAGGATCTTCTCGGGGGTCTCGGGCGAGGCGTCCGGTGTCTGTGGGGTCATTCCTGAATGGGGCTTTCGTCAAGAGAAAGGCGGCGCACCGATGAGGCATCGGAGGACGTTCGGGTCGTGATCGGGACGACTCGTGCGGCAGTCACCTGTGCCAGACTTGGCCCGATGCCCCCCATGCTACCGGCGACCCGATCCGACGAGCCCCGTCTGTCAGACGTGTTGCCCAGTTGCCTCGCGGCGGTCCGCGGCGAAGAGAATCGCCTGGGCCTCCCGGCCGTGTCGAAGGCGGTGGTCGTCCTCGTCGACGGCCTCGGGGCATCCGCCCTGCGCCAGCGAACCGGTCACGCCCGCTTCCTCTCGTCGCGATTCACCAAGAAGGCCACGATCGTCAGCGGGTTCCCCACGACCACTGCTGCGGCACTCGCGTCACTCACCACCGGTGCATCGCCCGGTGAGCACGGGCTCGTCGGATACTCGGCCCTCGTGCCGGCCACGGACAGGGTCGCCAACCAGCTCACCGGGTGGGGGCCCGACATGGAGCCCTCCGTGTGGCAGAGGCGGGCCACGGTGTTCGAGAGGGCAGCAGAGTCTTCGATCGACGCGGTGGCGATCGGCCCACGTCGGTATGAATCGTCGGGCTTCACTCACGCCGTGCTGCGCGGGGCCCGCTATGTTCCGGGCGACTCGATCGCCGACCGGTTCGACGCGGCCCGATCGATTCTCGACGCACCCGGACCCTCCATCTCCTACGTCTATGTTCCCGAGCTCGACATGACGGCCCACGCCGAGGGGTGGCAGTCGGATCGCTGGACGCACCTTCTCGAGGAGCTCGACTCGGCCGTTCAGTCCTTCGTGCGCACGCTGCGCGCGGGGGAGGGAGTGCTGCTCACGGCCGACCACGGTGTGATCGACGTGCCCTCGACCTCCCACGTGCTGTTCGGCGACGACGAGACCCAGATGCGCGGGGTCACCCATGTCGCCGGCGAGCCACGGTGCCTCCAGCTGCATCTCGATCACGCCTTGCCGACCGACGCGCGTCAGGCGGTTCTGGATGCGTGGCGCGCGACCGAGGGCGACCGCGCGTGGGTGCTCACCCGAGACGAAGCGATCGAGGCCGGCTGGTTCGGCGAGGTCGACGACGAGGTCCGTCCGCGCATCGGCGACATCATCGTCGCAGCGTCGAAGAACATCGCCTACTACGACGGCCGAAAGCTCAACGACTCGGCTCGCCGCATGGTCGGCCAGCACGGATCATGGAACTCCGATGAGCTGATCGTGCCCCTCGTGAGACTCGGCGGATTCGAGCGCTGAGTCAGCGCTCGACCCGCCGGTCAGGCAAGGTCGTCGTCTGTTCGCGCTCCGAACACGATCTCATCCCAGCTCGGCATCGCCGCACGACTGCGACGAGGAGGCTTTGGCTGCGAGGCCGTCGGAGGCGGCGTGTCGGACTCTGGAGCGTCCATACCGTCGAGCGTGGAGTCTGTTCGAGCGGCCGAGGCCCAGATCGACGAGGTGAGGGTGGGTCGGCCTTCGTTCTGCTGCGGCTTCTTCTCCTCATCGCGATCGGTCGGCGACGACCCCCGTGAAGCGGATGCGCTGTCGTCGAAGTCGTCGACGAACACGGCCGCCTCGCGCTCGCCTCTGCGTCGCCGGAGCGCCTCGAGCAGGTCGGCCGTCTGGTTGAGGTTCTCTGCCGGCCGTTCCTCCGCACGGGAGATGGCCGCGCTCGTCGCGGCGGCCGAGGACTCGCCGGACGCCGAGCTGCGCCCGTAGGGAATCACCTCGGGGTTGGGAGCCGTGTCATTGGTCACGGTGACGGGCGGAGCGTCGATCGGAGCCTCTGCCTCGACGCGGGGCGCGACGACGCGCAGCCGGGGGATGAGTCCCTCGGTGATCTCGCCGTTCTGCGACAGCGTGACGGCCTCTGTGTTGAGCGGCGTCAGGGCGTGGCGCTTCGGGTCGTACTGCCAGCGGGCGTCGTGATCGATCTCGTTCGCGGTGAACGACAGCTTGACGATCCATCCGGACTCGTCCTTCCAGCTGGCCCACCGTTCATCCGATGCTCCCAGGCCTTCGAGACGCTCCTGGATGGCCTCGCCGAAGGTGGAGGTCGGCTCCTCGCCGAGAGGATCGAGCGCGGAGTCGACCTGCACGGCCACCTTGAGCGCGGAGTTGACGACGTAGGCGCGTTCTGCGAGGACCGGGCCTTCGAATCTCTCGACATAGTCGAGGTCGGCGCCCGTGAGTCGGCTCACCTCTTCGGCGGACAGCCCGGACCTGATGTGGCCCTGGATTTCGCGCGGTGAGATGCGCTTGCCGCTCGACGAGGGCGTCAGGGTCTGCCTGATTCGGCTCTGAAGCACGTCGTCGATGGCGATGCGATAACGCTCGCCGGCATCGGATGCAACGAGGAGGGCGCCGTCTTCGACGCCGATTACTGTCAATTCCTGCATGGTGAAGGGGCCTCCAGCGGTCACTGTTGCTACGACCATGCCACGACCCTGACCCGAATACGGGGAATGTAATGGGCGTGCCGCGAGTTGATGGCGTCGATGAGCAGGACGGGCAAGAATCCGAATTGCTATTCCGGTGGCTTTCGTGCAAACTAACGCCGCCGATTTGGTTTTATCAATCTCCTCAGAAGTGGATGGGCATGGCAACTGATTACGACGCTCCGCGCAAGAACGACGACGATTCGGAGTCGATTGAAGCGCTCAAAGAGCGCGTTCCAGACAAGATGTCTGGTGTCGTAGATGTTGACGACGCCGACAACCCCGGTGGCTTCGAGCTGCCTGGAGCCGACCTTTCCGATCTCGACCTCGATGTCGTCGTCCTGCCTCCGCAGGCCGACGAGTTCACCTGCGTCAACTGCTTCCTCGTGAAGCACCGTTCGCAGATCGATCACGAAGAGAAACTCGGCCCCATCTGCGTGGAGTGCGCTGCCTGACGACAGCGCGCACCACGCATGGCCGCCGCCTGCTAGGCAGACAGGGCGGCCTTCAACCCCTCGGGATTCCGGGATGACACGAGCCAGTACGGCGTCGGGTCGTCCGGATCCTCGAGGGGTATTTTTACGACCGGATCGACCCAGCCGCGCAGGCAGAGCCACGCCCGCGCATCCAATCGCTGACCGCGCTGGAGCGTGGCGGCATCACCCCTGAAGATGGCCGGGGTGCCGAGCAGGCCGACGGGGATGCGCGCCTTGCCCGCCGTGAACGTGCCGTCCTTCACCTCGATGACGGGGGCGAGCACGACGAAGATTCCTGAGAGTCCTCCGAAGAGCACGGCGGCCGCGACGACTCCCGCGACGATGTTGACCGGAGCGAGCACGAGGATGCTGGCCGGGATGACGAGTGCGGTGGCGAGGTAGATCCAGATTGAGGGCCAGAGCCGCTCACGATACGAAGACATGCTCCTATTCGACCAGACAAACTGCACTACCCTCGACTTCGTGACCCAGTCAGTCGAACTACTCATCCAGGCCGCCGACGTTCCCGAGTATTCGCACCCCGGTGACGCGGGCGCCGATCTCACATCGACCGAGGCCCTCACCCTCGCCCCGGGCGAACGACGACTCGTCGGCACCGGCGTGAGTATCGCCCTGCCCGACGGCTTCGCTGCGTTCGTGGTTCCCCGCAGCGGGCTCGCCGCTAAGCACGGCATCACGATCGTCAATTCTCCGGGCACGGTCGACGCCGGCTACCGGGGCGAGATCAAGGTGGCCCTTCTGAATACCGACAGCACCGTGCCGTACGATATCGGCGTCGGGGATCGTATCGCCCAGCTCATCGTTATGCCCGTCACGCGGGCCGTATTCATTCCCGTCGACACCCTTCCCGGCAGCGACAGGGGAGCGGGAGGCTTCGGTTCGACCGGCTACTCGTCACCTCTCGCAGCAGGCGGGCCTGTCACACCCGAACTACAAGGAGAGAACGCATGAGCGATCTGGAAAAGCCGAACGCCGACGGAGTCGACTCGGCGATCGATGACCTCGAGGACGAGCAGCCTCTCGATTCGAAGTCGGCGCCGGAGAATCGCGCAGAAGAGGGCCCGTTCGACGCGGACGAGGCCAACCCCGCCAGGCCGTATGTCGACCTCGGCGGACTCAAGATCCTTCCCCGCGAGGGTCTCCACCTCAGGCTCGAGGTCGAAGAGGGAACGAATCGGGTCGTGGCCGTCGGGCTCGACTACGCCGGTTCGACCCTGCAGGTGCAGGCGTTCGCCGCACCCCGGTCGACCGGACTGTGGCACGAGATCCGGGCCCAGATCGAGGACCAGATCATCAAGCAGGGCGGCACGAGCACCGCGCGCGAGGGAACATTCGGACCCGAACTCGTGGGCGAGGTGCCCGTCGCCGCCGGCGCGACGACCGACGCGTCATCGTCACGCCTGGCCCGCTTCGTCGGCGTCGACGGACCCCGGTGGTTCCTTCGCGGTGTCATCGCGGGCGACGCGCTGACCAACCCCGCCGCCGAACTCGCGATCGAGGAACTCTTCCGCAGCGTCGTGGTGGTTCGTGGATCGCAGCCGATGCCTCCACGCGACCTGATTCCCCTGAGCATGCCGAAGACGGCGGCGACGGCCCCGCCCACCACGAGCGCCTGATGTCCGAGCCGCAGTCCGACGACCGCGCTCCGGCACCCGGCCTGTCGCAGACTTTCGCCGACGCGGCCCGGCGGGCCGGCATCGGACAGGTCACGCCGGGGGAGACCCCGACGGCCGCGTCGTTGCTGCGTGCCATCGGCGGGGTGCGCGGGCTGATCGAATCGCTGCTGCCCGGGCTCGCGTTCCTCGTCATCTACACGATCACGGGCGACCTGACCCCCAGCGTCGTCGCCCCCGTCATCGTTGCGGTCGTGTTCATTGTGGTACGGGCCATCACGCGGAGTCCGGTCCTGCCGGCGGTCACCGGCCTTCTGGGCGTGGCCGTGTCGGCGGCTCTCGCACTGTTCACCGGCAGGGCGGAGGACAACTTCCTGCCGGGCCTCATCATCAACGCGGTCAGCCTCGTCGTTCTGCTCGTGTCGATCATCGCCCGGTGGCCCCTGATCGGCGTGATCGTGGGACTTCTCACAGGCGACACCACCGGATGGCGCTCCGATCGCGCGAAGTTCCGCGTCGTCCTCGTGGCGACCTGGTGCTGGGTCGGGCTGTTCGCGCTGCGTCTCGGCGTGGAGGGGCCCCTGTATCTGGCGGGCAATGCGGCGGCTCTCGGCTCCGTCAAGCTGATTCTCGGCGTTCCTCTCTATGCAGCGATGCTGTGGGTGACCTGGCTCCTCGTACGAACGGCCTTCGGACACGGCAAGACATCGGTGGACACCCGCGACTGATCGCCGTCGGCGGCGCTCCCGGGTGCTACCATTTATCTTGACGTCAAGATACATTGCGGACTCTCCACGGAGCCCGACCCCGCCGACGCGGTTAGGCAAGCCTTGCTAGCCCTCACACGTTCTCCGGGGCAAAGATTGACTTCAGGACTGCGAAGGAGAAGGCGACGTGTCGAAAGTCAACAGCTTTGGATCGAAAGATCAACTGAAGGTGGGGGATGACTCGTACGAGGTCTACCGCATCGACAAGGTTCCGGGATACGAGAAGCTCCCGTTCAGCCTGAAGGTTCTTCTCGAGAACCTCCTCCGCACCGAGGATGGCGGAAACATCACGGCGGAGCACATCAACGCCCTGGGCAACTGGGTTCCCACGTCGGAGCCCGACACGGAGATCCAGTTCACGCCCGCTCGCGTCGTGATGCAGGACTTCACCGGCGTCCCCTGCATCGTCGACCTCGCCACCATGCGCGAGGCGGTCGGCAGCCTCGGCGGCGATCCGACGAAGATCAATCCGCTCGCCCCGGCCGAGATGGTCATCGACCACTCGGTGATCGCCGATCTGTTCGGTTCCGACGACGCACTGGAGCGCAACGTCGAGCTCGAGTACGAGCGCAACGGTGAGCGCTACCAGTTCCTGCGCTGGGGCCAGACGGCCTTCGACGACTTCAAGGTCGTGCCGCCCGGAACGGGCATCGTGCACCAGGTCAACATCGAGTACCTGGCGCGCGTCACGATGACGCGAGAGGTCGACGGAGTGCTGCGCGCCTACCCCGACACCTGCGTCGGCACCGACTCGCACACCACGATGGTCAACGGCCTCGGGGTGCTCGGCTGGGGCGTGGGCGGCATCGAGGCCGAGGCCGCGATGCTCGGACAGCCCGTGTCGATGCTCATCCCCAAGGTCGTCGGATTCAAGCTCTCGGGCGCGATCCCCATGGGCGTGACCGCGACCGACGTGGTGCTCACCATCACGCAGATGCTGCGCAAGCACGGAGTCGTCGGCAAGTTCGTCGAGTTCTACGGCGCCGGAGTCGCCGAGGTCCCCCTCGCGAACAGGGCGACGATCGGCAACATGAGCCCGGAGTTCGGTTCCACCGCGGCCATGTTCCCCATCGATGACGTGACCCTCGACTACCTGCGCCTCACGGGCCGCAGCGAGGAGCAGGTCAAGCTCGTCGAGGCCTACTCCAAGCTCCAGACCCTGTGGCACGACCCGAGCGTCGAGCCGGTCTTCAGCGAGTACCTCGAACTCGACCTGGCCACCGTGGTTCCCTCGATCGCCGGCCCCAAGCGCCCGCAGGACCGCATCGAGCTCAGCGAGTCGAAGAGCCAGTTCGAGCACGACCTCAACGACTACGCCCGCGTCGAGCACGACATCGTCGACCTCATCGGCACGGGATCCTTCCCGGCCTCCGACCCGGGTGAGCTCTCTCCTGAGGATGCGGAACCGGCGCACGCGCACAGCCACTCGCATGCCAGCCACGCGCCCAAGACGGCATCCAAGCCCACCTCGGTGTCGCTCGGAGACGGCACGAACTTTACCCTCGACCACGGAGCCGTCGCCATCGCGGCCATCACGTCGTGCACCAACACGTCGAACCCGTCGGTCATGCTCGCGGCGGGCCTCCTGGCGCGCAACGCCAGCCAGAAGGGCCTCAAGGCGAAGCCGTGGGTCAAGACCACGCTCGCTCCCGGGTCGAAGGTCGTCACCGACTACTACGCGAAGGCCGGCCTCACGAGCTACCTCGAAGACCTCGGCTTCTACACCGTCGGCTACGGCTGCACGACGTGCATCGGAAACTCCGGTCCCCTGCTCGACGAGATCTCCTCCGCGGTGCAGGACAACGACCTCGCCGTCACGGCGGTCCTCTCCGGAAACCGCAACTTCGAGGGACGCATCAACCCCGACGTCAAGATGAACTACCTGGCGTCTCCGCCGCTGGTCATCGCGTACGCACTCGCCGGGTCGATGAACTTCGACTTCGAGACGGATGCCCTCGGCACGGACACCGACGGCAACGACGTGTTCCTGAAGGACATCTGGCCCGACGCGGCCGAGGTGCAGTCGACCATCGACTCGTCGATCGACACCGACATGTTCCAGCACGAGTACGCCGGCGTCTTCGACGGCGACGAGCGCTGGCGCTCGCTTCCCACCCCCGAGGGCGCGACCTTCGAGTGGGACTCCGAGTCGACGTACGTGCGCAAGCCCCCGTACTTCGACGGCATGACCATGGAGACGACCCCGGTCACCGACATCGTCGGCGCCCGCGTGCTGGCCAAGCTCGGCGACTCCGTGACCACCGACCACATCAGCCCCGCCGGTTCCATCAAGGGCGACAGCCCCGCCGGCCGCTACCTCGACGAGCACGGTGTGGGCCGCAAGGACTACAACTCCTACGGATCGCGCCGAGGAAACCACGAGGTCATGATCCGCGGAACCTTCGCGAACATCCGGCTCAAGAACCAGCTCCTCGACGGCGTGGAGGGCGGCTACACCCGTGACTTCACGCAGCCCGACGGACCGCAGTCGTTCATCTACGACGCGGCCCAGAACTACGCGGCAGCCTCGACGCCCCTCGTGATCTTCGGTGGCAAGGAGTACGGCTCCGGTTCGTCGCGCGACTGGGCGGCGAAGGGCACGAGCCTCCTGGGAGTCAAGGCCGTGATCACGGAGAGCTTCGAGCGCATCCACCGGTCGAACCTCATCGGCATGGGGGTTGTGCCGCTGCAATTCCCCGCGGGCGAGTCCTGGGCGTCGCTCGGCCTCGACGGCACGGAGATCGTGAGCATCGCGGGTATCGAGCAGCTCAACGAGGGCGTCACGCCGCGCACCGTCCGGGTCACCGCTGCCCCCAGCGACCAGTCGCCCGAAGGAAAGCAGACGGTCGAATTCGACGCCGTCGTGCGAATCGACACCCCCGGCGAGGCGGACTACTACCGCAATGGTGGCATCCTGCAGTACGTGCTGCGCAGCCTCGTAGCCTGATCCGAAGGAGCGCCCCCGATGGATGCCGCATAGCATCCCGGGGGCGCTCCGTCGTTCTCGAGGGCGGTCGAAGCGATCCGTCATAGACTCGGATGAGGGGTCGACCGGCCCTGCATCGAATGGAAAGGCCGTCTGCATGAGCCTGCTGGAGAACATCTCGGGTCCCCGGGACCTCGACGCTCTCACCCAGGAGCAACTCGTCGAGCTCGCGGCCGAGATCCGCCAGTTTCTGGTTGCCGAGGTATCGAAGACCGGGGGACACCTCGGACCGAACCTCGGTGTCGTCGAGACGACCCTGGCCATCCATCGGGTGTTCGACTCGCCCCGCGACGCGATCGTCTTCGACACCGGGCACCAGTCGTACGTTCACAAGCTCCTGACGGGACGTCAGGACTTCTCACGTCTTCGCCAGCAGGGCGGGCTCGCGGGCTACCCACAACGTTCCGAGAGCGTGCACGACGTGGTCGAGAGCTCGCACGCGTCGAGCTCGCTCTCGTGGGCCGACGGAATCTCGCGCGCCTTCGAGATGACCGGCCAGAACGACCGGCACGTGATCGCCGTCGTCGGCGACGGGGCACTGACGGGCGGCATGACCTGGGAGGCGCTGAACAACATCAGCGACGACAACACCCGCAAGCTCGTCATCGTCGTGAACGACAACGGCCGCTCCTATGCGCCCACCATCGGCGGCATGGCCCGCTACCTGAACTCGGTGCGCACCAACACGAAGTACCGCAACCTGCACCAGTCGTCGCGGCAGCTCTTCGACCGCTTCGGTGGTCCTGGCCGGGCCATCTACCGCGGCATCCGCGGCGGCACGCACGGCTTCCTCAGCCGGTTCTCGAACAACGAGGCCCTGTACTCCAACCTCGACATCAAGTACATCGGCCCGATCCACGGGCACGACCTCCAGGCGATGGAGGAGGCCCTTCTCCAGGCCAAGCGCTACGCTCAGCCGGTGATCGTGCACGCGATCACCGAGAAGGGGCGCGGCTACGAGCCCGCCCTGAGCGACATCGCCGACCAGTTCCACGCCGTGGGGCAGATCGATCCCGAGACCGGTGAGGCACTCGGAGGCCCGAGCGCTCCGTCGTGGACGGGTGTCTTCAGCGATGAGATCGTGGCCCTGGCCGAGAAGGATCCGACCATCGTCGGCATCACCGCCGCGATGCTGCGCCCGACCGGCCTGCACAAGCTGGCCGAGAGGTTCCCGTCGCGCGTCTTCGACGTGGGCATCGCCGAGCAGCACGCCGTCACCTCGGCCGCAGGCCTGGCCTTCGGCGGTCTGCACCCCGTGGTGGCCGTCTACGCGACATTCATCAACCGGGCGTTCGACCAGGTGCTCATGGATGTCGCGCTGCACCGTGCCGGTGTGACCTTCGTTCTCGACAGGGCCGGTGTCACGGGTCCTGACGGGCCGAGCCACCACGGCATGTGGGACCTCGCCATCCTGCAGGTCGTGCCCAACATCCGCCTGAGCGCTCCACGCGACGCGGAGCGGCTCCGAGAGGAGCTGGGCGAGGCCGTCGCCGTCTCCGACGGACCGACGGTCGTGCGTTTCCCCAAGGGAAGCGTGGGTGAGGAGATCGCCGCCGTGCGTCGTCTCGACGACGGCGTCGACGTGCTGGTCGAGCACGAGCGCAAGGATGTCCTGATCGTGACCGTGGGACCGATGGCGACGACCGGCCTCGAGGTGGCCGAGCGGCTGGCGGCACAGGGCATCGGCTCGACCGTGATCGACCCTCGCTGGGTGGTTCCCGTTCCGCGCAGCGTGCTCGACCTGGCCGCGGAACACCGCATCGTGATCTCCATAGAAGACGGAATCCGTGTCGGCGGCGTCGGCACACGCATCCGGCAGGACCTGCGTGAGGCCGGAATCGACACCGCGGTGACCGAGCTGGGCCTGCCCGACGAGTTCCTCGACCACGCGGAGCGCGCGCAGATTCTGGAGCGCGTGGGACTTACCCCCCAGCGCATCGCGCGAGACGTCGTGGCGCAGGTTCTGGGCAGCAAGATTCCGATCGCCCGCCCGCTCGAGGGCGAGAACGAGGACGAGCGCCGGATCACCCGCTAGGCCTTCGCTCGGTCGGTGTTCGCGCGCTAGGCGTCGCGAGGCCCCTCGACGGCATAGGTGAGCTCGACGGCGCCCTGAGGCAGCGCAACAGACGAGATCAGCTCGAGCTCGAGCTGATCGACGATGGGAAGCAGTCGCACGCCGGAGCCGAGCACGACCGGCATCATCGTGACGATGACCGTGGTCAGCAGGCCCGCTGCGGCGAACTGGGCCGCGACGTCTCCGCCGCCCACGACCCAGACGGCACGGTCGCCCGACAACGCGGCCAGCTCGGCCGCGACGGCATCGATGTCGCCGCTCAGAAACCGGATGTCGGCACCCGCGACGGCGACGGGAAGGTCACGACGCGTGAGCACCACGGTGGGCACCGAATAGGGCCACTCGCTCATGCCCTCGGAGAGCAGGAACTCGTAGGTTCGGGCTCCCATGACGATTGCTCCGACGCCGGCCAGAAACCGCTGGTAGCCCTCGTCGAAGTCGGCCGTGCCGAAGCGGAGGAGCCAGTCGATGCGGTTGTCGGAGTCGGCGATGAAACCGTCGAGGGAGCTCGCCACGTAGTACTGGATGGTCATTCCATCAGACTAGGACGAGCCCCCGACAGTGCTCGGGTCAGTCGGTGCCGACGATCGGCGGGTGGTGGAACGTGTCGCCGAAGACTCGCTCGCTCGCGCCGACGCGATCGAGGTACGGGGTCGCTCCGCCCATCTGGAACGGATATCCCGCCCCGAGGATGAGGCACAGGTCGATGTCCTCGGCCGCGTGAACGACCTCGTCGTCGAGCATGCGCTTGATCTCGTCGGCCAGTCCGTCTTCGACCCTGCGCAGGAGCTCGGCCTCCGTGAGGGCGGTTCCTCCCGGTCCTCCGTCTGCGACGATCTTGACGGCCGTCTTATCGAAGCCCTTGATCGCACCCTTCGAGTCTCGATCGAAGATCTTGCCGTGCTCTGCGAGCTTGTGCAGGTTGGGGCTCTCGAAGAACCGATCGGGGAAGGCCGAGTGGTGGGTGTCGAGCACGTGCGCTCCCACCTTCAGCCCTACGAGCTCGAGCAGTTCGAACGGCGTCATCGGCAGACCGAACGGCTTGAGGGCGTTATCGACCACCTCGAACGGGGTTCCGGTGTCGACGGCGTGCATCGCCTCTCCGAGCAGCTTCGCCAGGATGCGGTTGACGACGAACCCGGGGGTGTCCCTCGTGATGACGGCGTTCTTGCGCAGCTTGGCGGCCGTGACCATGGCCGTGCTGAGCGTGGCCTCATCGGTCGACGGCGTGTTGACGACCTCGATGAGGGGCATCACGGCGACGGGGTTGAAGAAGTGGAAGCCGACGAGGCGCTCGGGGTGAGCCAGCTTCGCACCGATCTGCTCGACCGACAGCGACGACGTGTTGGTGGCGAGCACGGCCGTGTCCGACACGTACTTCTCGACGTCGGCGAAGACCTCCTGCTTGACACCGAGCTCCTCGAAGACCGCCTCGATCACCCAGTCGGCGTCGGCGAAGTCGGCCTTGTCGGTGGTGCCCGAGACCAGGGCGCTGAGCCGGTTGGCCTCGTCCGACCCGATTCGACCTTTGTCTTTGAGCGCGGTGATCTCATCTCGGATGTAGGACAGGCCCTTGTCGACCCTGGCCTGGTCGAGGTCGGTGATCACGACGGGAACGCGCAGTCGACGGACGAACAGCAGAGCGAACTGGCTGGCCATGAGCCCGGCGCCGATGACGCCGACCTTGGTCACGGGCTTGGCCAGTGCCTTGTCGGGCGCGCCTGCGGGCCGCTTGGCCCTCTTCTGCACCAGGTTGAAGGCGTAGATGCTCGCTCGGAACTGATCGCCCGAGATGAGGTCGGCCAGGGCATCGTCCTCGCGCGCGAACCCCTCTTCCGCGGATCCGGACTTCGCGGCCTTGAGCAGGTCGAGTGCGGCGTAGGGGGACGCGGCGACCGATCCGATCTTGGACTCCAGCATCTTGCGTGCGATCGAGATGGCGGCGTCCCACTTGACGAGGCGCTCGAGCTTTCCCGGCGCGTTCGGACGCTTGACGCTGATGCGACCCGCGAGAACCTCGTCGGCCCACACGAGGGACTGCTCGAGATACGACGCCGGTCCGAAGATGGCATCCGCTATACCGAGGTCGAACGCCTGCTGGCCCTTGAGCGTGCGGTTGTTCTTCAGCGGGTTCTCGACGACGACCTTGAGCGCGTTCTCGATGCCGATGAGGTTCGGAAGCAGGTAGGCGCCGCCCCATCCGGGAATGATGCCCAGGAAGACCTCGGGGAGGGCGAGGGCGGGGATCGAGGAGTCGATGGTGCGGTAGTCGGCGGCGAGGGCCACCTCGACCCCGCCTCCCAGCGCCAGCCCGTTGATGAACGCGAACGTCGGAACGCCGATCGTGGCCATCTTGCCGAAGGTGAAGTGCCCGAGCTGGGCCATCTGCTTCGCGAGCTCGCGGCTCGGGATGTCGCTGACCTTCGAGAGGTCGGCGCCCGCCGCGAGGATGTACGGCTTGCCCGTGACGGCGACGGCCTGGATCTCACCGGCGGCAGCCCTCACGGCCAACGCGTCGAGTGCGGCGCCGTACTCGAGGAGCGAGTTGGGTCCGAGCGTCGACGGACGGGTGTGGTCGCGATCGTTGTCGAGCGTGATCAGGGCGAGCACTTTGCCGCTCGGCAGGGGAATGTCTCGCACGTAGGAGTGGGTGACGACTTCGTCGGCCGAGAGAGCGGCCAGGCCGGAGAAATCGATTGTCGAGTAGTCGGTCATCGCTTCGCTGCCTTCGCCTTCTTGTTGTAGTGCGGGTTCTCCCAGATGACGGTTCCACCCTGTCCGAGACCGATGCACATGGCGGTGAGGCCGTAGCGCACCTCGGGGTGCTCCTCGAACTGGCGCGCGAGCTGGTTCATCAGCCGCACTCCGGAGGAGGCGAGCGGGTGGCCGATCGCTATGGCGCCACCGTATTCGTTGACCCGGGGGTCGTCGTCGTCGATGCCGAAGTGGTCGAGGAACGAGAGCACCTGCACCGCGAACGCCTCGTTCAGTTCGAAGAGTCCGATGTCGGTGATGCTCAGTCCGGCCTTCCGGAGTGCCTTCTCTGTTGACGGCACGGGTCCGATTCCCATGATCTCGGGCTCGACACCGGCGAAGGCGAAGCTCACGAGCCTCATCTTGGTCGTGAGGCCCAGCTCCTTGGCCGTCGCGCCGCTCGCGAGGAGGCAGGCGGTCGCCCCGTCGTTGAGTCCCGACGAGTTTCCCGCGGTCACACGCCCGTGCGGTCTGAACGGCGTCCGCAGCCCGGCGAGGCCTTCCATCGTGGTCTCGGGGCGGGGTGCCTCATCGCGGGTGGCGAGACCCCAGCCGGCGGCGCTACGCGTGGCGACGGGAATGAGGTCGGGCTGGATCTTGCCCGCCTCGTACGCGGCCGCGACCTTCTGCTGGCTGCGAAGCGCATAGCGGTCGGAGCGCTCCTTCGTGAGGGAGGGGAAGCGATCGTGGATGCGCTCCGCCGTCGACCCCATGTTGAGCGCCTCCTCGGAGACGAGCTTCTCCGCGAGGAAGCGGGGGTTGGGGTCTGCGTTGAATCCCATCGGGTGCCGGCCCATGTGTTCGACGCCGCCGGCGATGGCGAGGTCGTAGGCTCCGAATCCGATTCCACTGCCGAGCGTCGTGACGCTCGTCATCGCGCCGGCGCACATGCGGTCGATCGCGAATCCGGGCACCGATTGGGGGAGCCCGGCGAGCAGCGCGGCGGTGCGGCCAAGGGTGAGCCCCTGGTCGCCCTGCTGAGTCGTAGCCGCGATGGCCACCTCGTCGATGCGGTCCTTGGGCACGGCTGGATTTCTCTCGAGCAGCCCGATGATCGCTTTCACGACAAGATCATCGGCACGGGTCTGCCAGTACATGCCCTTTTCGCCCGCACGCCCGAAGGGTGTGCGCACTCCGTCCACAAATACGACTTCGGCTATTTCGGCCACTTTGCCTCCTTCTGGTTGAGAACCGAGACGATCCTAGGCCGGGGCTTTTGAGCCGCCGAAATCCTTTGACTCTTCCTACGACGAGGCTTCGGACTCGTTCTCTGCCTTTTGGTGGGCATCGACAAAGGCTTGAGCGATCGGCTGTGCAGTTAGTTCAAGCTGCCAGGGTCGCGCTCCCAGCTCGGAGAGCGAGGCGGCGATGCCCTCGGCCGTCAGCGGCTCGGGCGGTGTCCACGCGATTCGACGCAGGATCTCGGGGGTCAGAAGGTTCTCGACGGGGATGTTGACGAACTCGGACAACTCCAGAAGGGAGGCACGGGCCGCCTTCAGCCGGGCATCGGCCTCGGGGTTCCGGTCGGCCCAGCTGCGCGGCGGAGGCAGTGTGTCCTCGCTTCGACGGTTCACCGGAAGGTCGGTGGCGGCCTTGCCCTCCTCGAGGGCAGCCCACCACCGGTCGATCTCCGTGCGGCTCGCCCGCCCGGAGAACTCCTTCAGGGCCGCGAGCTCGCGTTTGGACTCGGGCAGCACCCGCGCCGCCGCGACGAGGCTGGAATCGGGCACGAGCCGGCCGGGCGACACGTCGATCTCCCGCGCGAGCGCGTCCCTGGCCATCCAGAGCGCTCGAGCCACCGCCACGTTGCGGGGATTGCGCAGCGAATGCACTCCGGTGAGTCTGCGCCAGGGCTCGGCCGCGACGGGCTTCGGCTCCTTCGCCCTGGTGGCCTCGAACTCCTGCGCGGCGATCACGGCTTTCGAGTTCTCGATCAGGAGCTCGGCGAGCTTGTCACGCAGATCGGGCAGCAGCTCCACATCGAGTGCGGCGTATTCGAGCCAGGACTCGGGAAGCGGGCGGCGGGACCAGTCGGCTGCCGAGTGCTCCTTCTTGAGGTGGATTCCGAGGAACTCCTCGACGACGCTGCCGAGGCCGACCCGGGGGATGCCCAGCAGTCGCGCGGCGAGTTCGGTGTCGAAGATGACCCGCGGGTCGAGTCCGACCTCCCTGAGGCAGGCCAAGTCCTGGCTTGCGGCGTGGAGGATCCACTCCTCGCGGGAGATCGCGTCGTTCAGCTCGGCGAAGGAGCCGATCGCCGGGGGATCGAAGAGAAAGCTTCCGGCACCTCGCCGGTACAGCTGGATGAGGTACGCGCGCTGAGAGAACTTGAAGCCGGATGCCCGCTCCGCGTCGACCGCGATAGGCCCGTACCCCGCCGCGATCTTCTCGACGGCATCGAGGTAGGCCTCCCGCGTGTCGATGACCGTGAGGGCCAGCGTTCGCGGCGTCGGCTCGGCCGGCGCGGGGGTCGTCTCGACGTCGGAGGTGGACTCGCCGTCTTCAGTCAGGTTGTCGTCAGTCACGCCCGAAGCGCCTCGCATTCAATTGGGTGACTCCGTCGACCGCTGGGGGAAGACCGGCGAGCATGCAGAGCAGTTCCCCCCAGCCTTCCACATGGGCCGTCACGTCGTAATCGTGCGGTGTCCAGGATGCGCGGAGCTCGATCTGCGCACCGTCGCCCTGCGACTTCAATTCGCCGAATCCGCTCGAGATGATCTTGGTGGCGGTGCCGGACGCCGCGGAGTACCGCGCGCCTCGCGTATCGAGCGCGTCGACCAGCCACGACCAGGTCACGTCGGCCAGGAACGGGTCGAGTCCGATGTCGGTCTCGAGCGGCGCCTGCGCGAAGCAGACCACCCGGAACGCCCCGCCCCAGGCCTCGGGTTCGTCGGGATCGTGCAGGAGGATGAACCGGCCCGTGCCGAGCTCGGAGTCGGAACCATGCCGCTCCGGGTTGACATCGGCCGCGAGGGCGAGCGAATAGGGTGCGAGGTTGGCCGGCGAGGGAATCTCATTCATCACGAGTTCCGGGCGGGTCACAGCCGCACGAACCGCTGCCACGGCAGCCTCAAAGGCTGCGGGGAGTTCGGACGTGGTTGGAGTGTCGGACACGTCTGCAGACTAGAGTTTCCCGCATGCTGCGCGCCGCAGGCACGCCGACGAGGCCCGTTGCGGGTGCCGTTCGGGCGAATTCCGCAGCGTCCGACACGGAAGACGAGAACGCATGACTGCACCATCCCCGCACCGTCCTGTTCCAGCCTGGGCCGTCGTGGCCATCACGGCAGGGGCGCTTGCCGCAGCCGCCGCGGCGGCGGGCGCGGTTCTCACGGCGCTCGTCTCCCGGTCTGTCGTCGTACCGCCGCGGCATCCTGCGGAGGACGCGCGGATCGAATGGGTCGACGTCGAGGCCGGAACCATCGCGCTCCAGGCCACCGCGGACACCCTGCTTCCCGGCCGCTACAGCATGTGGTTCGACCGCAACGGAGGCCACGCGCGCATCGGCGAGATCATCTCGGTGGCGGATGGCCTGGTGACCCGATCGCTGCTGGAGGTGGACTACGGCGACATCGAGGCGGCGACGACCGGGCGCATCAGCGGCTGGTACCACCTGCACCCGCGCGAGTTCCCGTTCCCCTATCGCGACGTCTCCATCGCCACGCCGCTCGGCGACGCGCCGGCCTGGCTCATCCCCGCCGCCGACCCCGAGTCCACCCGCTGGGTCATCCAGGTGCACGGCCGCGCAGTGCGTCGCGGCGAGACGCTCCGTGCGAACAGGGTGTTCCACGAGAGCGGCTACACCTCCCTGCTCGTGTCGTACCGCAACGACGGGGATGCACCGCGCAGCGCGGACGGACGGTTCCGGCTGGGGGAGACGGAGTGGGAGGACGTCGACGCGGCGCTCTCCTATGCGGTGAACGCCGGTGCGACGAGTGTGGTTCTGATGGGCTGGTCGATGGGGGGCGCCACCGTGCTGCAGGTCGCCACCCGCTCATCTATGCGACACGTGATCGACGGCATCGTGCTCGATTCGCCCGTGATCGACTGGCACGAGACGCTCCGCTACCGAAGCGCGCAGTTGCACATTCCTCGGCCCGTGCAGAACGCCGCCCTGGCCACGCTCACGCACGACTGGGGCAACGTCGCGACCGGGCTGCAGACATCCGTCGATCTCGATCGACTCGACTTCGTGGCCCGCAACGGCGACCTGGAGACCCGCACCCTGCTTCTGCACAGCGACGACGACGGCTATGTGTCGAGTTCGTCGAGCAGGCGGCTGGCCGAGCTCCGACCCGACATCGTGACGTTCGTCCCGTTCTCGATCGCCCGGCACGTGAAGCTCTGGAACTACGACCCGGAGCGCTGGACCGAATCGATCAGGGCCTGGCTCGCGCGGCTGGAGACTCAGACCGTGCGTTCGCGCACCTGACGCTTGATGCGCGCGAGCATGGCCGTCATTCCGCGGATACGGAGCGGTGAGACCGCTGCCGTGAGACCGAGCATGCTCGGATAGTCGTCTGCGAGCTCGAGCACCTGCGGGGCGGGCAGCCCCTCGATGCCCTGCACGAGGATCGACGCGAAGCCCCTGGTGGTGGGCGCCTCCGGGGGAGCGGTCGCGAACAGGTGGACAGCACCCTCCGCATCGACCTCGACGACGATGAAGATGGGTGACTGGCACTCCTCCACCCGTTCGAAGAGGTCGGGGTGGTCGCGGTAGCGCTCGGGCAGCTCGGGCAGCTCGTTCGAGAACTCGAGCAGCAGCTGCAGCCGCTCCTTGACCTCCAGTCCGAGGAAGTCGTCGCGGATCTCCGCGAGGGAGTCGGGAAGTTCTGTCGCATCCATGTCAGTGAAATTATGACCCACGAGGGCGGACCCTAGCGCGCCGGCGCCTCTCCCGGCTCCGCGCCCGTGGTGATCGGAACGCGCACGGCGCTTCCCCACTCGGTCCATGACCCGTCGTAGTTGCGCACGCCCTCGAATCCCAGGAGGTGGGTGAGCACGAACCAGGTGTGGCTCGACCGCTCGCCGATGCGGCAGTAGGCGATGATGTCGTCGCCGTCGACGAGGCCTGCGCCCTGCCGGTAGATCTCGTCCAGTTCCTCGACGGCGCGGAATCGGCCGTCGGCTGCGGCAGCGCGAGCCCAGGGCACGTTCTGCGCGGTGGGAATGTGCCCGGCCCGCAGCGCACCCTCCTCGGGATATGCGGGAGCCGTGGTGCGCTCTCCGGAGAATTCCTCCGGTGAACGCACATCGATCAGCGGGTTGCCGAAATGCTCGAGGACGTCGTCTTTGAAGGCACGGATGGCCGCGTCGTCGCGGTCGACGACGGGGTAGGAGGCGGGCGCGACCTCGACCTCGTCGGTCGTGACGGTCCTGCCCTCGGCGATCCAGGCATCCCGGCCGCCGTCGAGCAGGCGAACGTCGGTGTGGCCGAACAGGGTGAACACCCAGAGGGCGTACGCGGCCCACCAGTTGTTCTTGTCGCCGTAGACGACGACCGTGCTGTCTCTGGAGATGCCCTTCGATGACGCCAGAGCGGCGAACTGCTCACCAGAGATGTAGTCCCGCACGACCGGATCGTTGAGGTCGGTGTGCCAGTCGACCTTGACGGCGGTCGGAATGTGCCCGGTCTCGTAGAGGAGCACGTCCTCGTCGGACTCCACGACCACGAGCCCGGGTTCGCCCAGGTGCTGTTGCAGCCAGTCGGTACTCACGAGACGCTCCGGATGCGCGAAAGCGGCGAAGCGGGGCGACGGATCGGCGGCGACGGCCATGGGGTTCCTCCTGGGAATGCACGCGGACGGCGGGCCGTCCGGCGGGGTGTTCGCGGTTTAGTCTGGAGAGACGTGTCTCCCTCTCGAATCTATGCCGTTCCGGTGGTCGTTCTCCCGGAAATGTCTCCGTTCGACACAAACTCACCGGAAGAGCTTCCCCATGGCGTCATCGCTCCCGACCACACTCGTTCGACTCGTCGACCGCGCGCCGAGCCTGTCCGGAGCTGAGATGGCCGCGGTGCTGGTGCCGCCGCGCCAATTCGACGGTGCCTCGTTCGATTCCTATCGACCCGACCCCGAGTACCCCTCGCAGACGGAGGCGCTCGAGATCGTGCGCCCCTTCTCCACTTCGTGGGCGCCGACCGGTCGCACCGGAGGCTTCTTCTCTCGCCAGAAGAAGGCGGCGCCGGGGCCGAGCGGCATCTACCTCGACGGCGGCTTCGGCGTGGGCAAGACCCACCTCCTGGCGGCCCTCTGGCATGCCGCGCCGGGGCCCAAGTACTTCGGAACCTTCATCGAGTACACGGCGATCGTGGGCGCGATGGGGTACGCCGCGGCAGTGAAGCTGTTCACCGGCGCCAAGCTCATCGCCATCGACGAGTTCGAGCTCGACGACCCGGGCGACACGATGATGATGACGCGCCTTCTCGGCGAGCTGAGCGCATCCGGCACCCGCCTCGCGGCCACCAGCAACACGCCGCCCAACGCGCTGGGGGAGGGACGCTTCGCCGCCGCCGACTTCCTGCGCGAGATCCAGTCGCTGTCCGACCGGTTCGACACCGTGAGGATCGATGGGCTCGACTATCGCCGCAGGGACATCGAGGGGCACGCCCGAGTGATCGGCGAGGCAGAGATCGACGACGCCGTCTCCGCGGCCATCGAGAAGAGCACGCCAGGGTCGGTCTCACGCGACGACTTCAGCGAGCTCGTCTCGCACCTCGGCACCATCCACCCGTCGAAGTTCGTGAAGCTGCTCGACGGCATCGAGGCCATCGTGCTCGACCGTGTGGTGCCGCTGCACAGCCAGACCGACGCGCTGCGGTTCGTCGCGTTCATCGACCGTGTCTACGACGCGCAGGTTCCCATCCTCGCCACGGGCAGCCCTCTCGACGAGGTGTTCGCCGGCGACATGATGGCGGGCGGGTATCGCAAGAAGTACCTTCGCTCGGTATCGCGACTCATCGCATCCACCCAGGCCTGAGGCCGCGGGGCGAGTTGGCAGGCATCTCTGCGCTCATCGCCAGTCACGCGAAACACAGTTGTTACATTTCAGCCATGAGCGTTACGCCCCGGAAACATTGAGGCGCATGTTTTGAAACTTCTTCACACGATAGTTGGGCATACCCGAGTGAGGCGCGCGCGCTGGTTCCCTCCTAACAGCACCCCCGTTCGTCATCATCTCTCGGTGCACTTTTGCAACAACTAAGAGAGGTAAATTCAATGGAGCTGGACCAGGGCAATACCGCCTTTTTGCTCATAGCAGCGGCCCTCGTACTTCTGATGACGCCAGGTCTCGCGTTCTTCTACGGAGGACTCGTCAAGGCCAAGAGCGTGATCAGCATGATGATGCTGAGCTTCGGAGCCATGGGGCTCATCGGCGTTCTCTGGGTGCTGTACGGATACGCCATCGCCTTCTCGAACGGGGGCGTCGGAAACTACGTCGGCATCGACGGCTTCATCGGAATCGACCTCGACCAGCTCGGTCTGAACGGAGTCTTCGCGACGGCGAGCGACGGTGACGCCGCGTTCCCGGCCATCGCCTTCGCCGCGTTCCAGGCCACCTTCGCGATCATCACGGTCGCCCTCATCTCCGGCGCCATCGCCGACCGCGCCAAGTTCGGCGCCTGGATGATCTTCGCCGGTGTCTGGGCGACGGTCGTCTACTTCCCCGTCGCCAGCTGGGTGTTCAACTTCACCCTCGGTGACGAGGGTGTGGTCGACGGCGGCTTCATCGCGTACAACCTCGGCGTGATCGACTTCGCCGGTGGTACCGCGGTGCACATCAACGCCGGTGCGGCTGCCCTGGCCCTGGCGCTCGTCCTCGGCAAGCGCGTGAACTTCGCCAAGGGAATCCACAAGCCGCACAACCCTCCCTTCGTGCTCCTCGGTGCCGGCCTCCTGTGGTTCGGCTGGTTCGGCTTCAACGCCGGTAGCGAGCTCGCTGCCGACGGCATCGCCGCCATCGCCTTCCTCAACACGATCGCCGCTCCCGCCGCCGCCATCCTCGGCTGGCTCGTCGTCGAGAAGATCAAGGACGGCAAGCCCACCTCCGTCGGCGCCGCCTCGGGTGCCGTCGCCGGTCTGGTCGCGATCACCCCGGCCTGTGCCGCGCTGTCGCCCTTCTGGGCCATCGTTCTCGGTATCGTCGCCGGCGCCGTGTGTGCACTCGCCATCGACCTGAAGTTCAAGCTCGGCTTCGACGACTCGCTCGACGTCGTAGGCATCCACCTCGTCGGTGGTGTCATCGGTACCCTCTACATCGGCCTCCTCGGCGAGGGTGTCGGCCTGTTCTTCGGTGCCGGCCCGGCCCAGCTCGGTGTGCAGGCCCTCTCGGCCCTCATCGTGATGGTCTACTCCTTCGTGCTCTCCTACGTCATCGCGCTCATCATCGAGAAGACGATGGGCTTCCGGGTCAAGAACGAAGACGAGATCGCCGGTATCGACACGGTGGTTCACGGCGAAGAGGGCTACATCCTCCTCGAAGAGACCCGCTGACCTCTCCGCATCACTGACACAGCCAAGAGTGTCACTCCCACAGGGAGTGACACGCCGTTCTTCGTTGTACCGAGACCTCGTTGTACGGAGGAGGCCTAGGACTTCTTCGTGGCCGTACGGTTCTCGGCGGAGACCATCCAGGCGTACTGCTCGAGCTTCTCGATGATGCCGTGAAGGATGTCGGCGCTCGTGGGGTCGGCCTCGTCGACCTCGTCGTGCACGTCGCGCATCGTTCCCACTACGGCCTCGAGGCGAACGGTGATCAGATCGACGGTCTCGGCCGTGTCGACCTCGCCGTTCGGGTACTCGGGCAGCGTGGTCGTGGCCGAGACGGTGTCGCTGCGCCCGTCTGGAACCGCGTGCAGGGCACGGAGACGCTCGGCTACCGTGTCGCTGAACTCCCGGGCGGCGTCGATGATCTCGTCGAGCTGCAGGTGGAGATCGCGGAAGTTCTTGCCCACGACGTTCCAGTGCGCCTGCTTGCCCTGGAGGTGAAGCTCGATCAGGTCGACCAGCACCTTCTGCATGCTGTCGGTCAGCGACTTCGAGGCCTTGAATCCACGCTCCGCATTCTGGCGTCGGGTGCTTTTGGCTCCCGCGTCACTGGGGGCTTCGGTCGGACGTTCGATTGTGGTTGTCATGGTCTCCACGATAGGCACCGC
The DNA here is from genome assembly GCF_001422695.1 of Agreia sp. Leaf244. Lineage (NCBI taxonomy): Bacteria > Bacillati > Actinomycetota > Actinomycetes > Micrococcales > Microbacteriaceae > Agreia > Agreia sp. Leaf244. The sequence goes on from NZ_LMLX01000005.1 coordinate 375,959, forward strand.
CGCCGACACCCGTCAGCGGGTTGCATCACCATCGAAGTCGTGCTGGGATACGTCGCCTTCAGTCGAGCCCGGAGAGCTCCTCGATCGTGATCGCGGCGTTGACCAGGGCGAGATGGCTCAGCGCCTGCGGCAGATTGCCGAGGAACGACAGGTCGTCGGGGTCGATCATCTCGGAGAAGATCCCGACGTCGTTCGACAGCGCGATCATGGCGTCCATCTGGGCGACGGACTCCGCGGTGCGACCCACGCAGGCGAGGGCGGAGGCCAGCCAGAACGAGCAGGCCACGAACGCGCCCTCCTCAGCCTCGGCTCCCGAGTAGCGGTAAAGGAGGGGCCCGCGGCCCAGCTCCGCCTGCAGGGCGTCGATGGTGCTCGACATCCTGTCGCCGCGATCGAATCCGCTGGGCCCGTGCAGCAGCACCGAGGCGTCGAGCTCGTCCGATCCGGGGTAGGCGACATAGCTCTGCAGCTCGTCGGACCAGCAGTTCGCCTCGATCCAGTCCCTGATGTGACCGCGCTCGGCGATCCAGCGGGCCGAGTCGCCCGGGATCTGGCCCTTCTCGCACAACTCGACCGCGGCATCCAGAGCCTGCCAGCAGCCCATCTTCGAGGAGGTGTAGTGCTGCTCGTCCTCGAGTTCCCACATGCCCGCGTCGCGCTGACGCCACGCGTCGCAGGCGCGATCCGCGACCGATGCCAGGAGCCGGCCCGTCTCGGCATCCAGAACGTTGCCGGCCGAGACATAGAGCCTCATGACGTCGAACAGGTCACCGTAGACACCCAGCTGCAACTGGCCGCTCGCCGGGTTGCCCGTCACGACGGGCCCGGCGCCGTTCCATCCGAGGGCGTCGTGCTTCGTCACGCCCGACGGCAGCGAGCCGTCGAGCCTGTAGAAGATGTGCAGCTCGGGGCCGTTCTGCCTGATGGTGGTGAGCAGCCAGGCCACGGCGGCGTGGGTCTCCTCGCGCAGCCCGAACCGGATGAGCGCGTGCAGCGTGTACGCGACGTCGCGCACCCAGGCGAAACGGTAGTCCCAGTTCTTGCCGCCTCGCGGATTCTCGGGCAGGGATGTCGTGCCCGCGGCCGCGATGGCGCCCGTCGGACTGTAGATGAGCAGCTTCAGGGCCAGGGCGCTCCTGTGCACGTCGAGGGACCACGGGCCGTCATAGCTGAACTCCCGCGACCAGAACTGCCAGTTCTCGATCGTGCGGTCGATGCCTCTGTCGACGTTGGCCGCATCGGGAAGGTGCAGCGGTTCGTTCGCTGTGCCCACGACGGTGATCACGTGACGAGAGCCCTTCTCCGTGGTGAAGGAACCGGCGAACGCGGCGTCACCGCCGCCGCGCGGACCATGGCTGACGCCACGCACGGCGATCGTCACCCCGTCGACCCGAATGACGGGTCCGTGCGTGGTGGCCTGTTTCCACGGCGAGGCCGTCGACAGGCAGGTTCCCGGGGCCACTCGCCAACGGAACCGCACACTGCCCGAGGCGCCGTCGACGCGCCGGGCGATCTCCGTCCACGGCAGCCTTCCGGCGATCCCCGTCACGAGCGCGTCGGTGAGGACAGCGACGCCCGACTCGGTCGTGAAGGTGGTCTCGAGCACGTTGGTGCCGTCGATGTAGCGCCTCGACACGGTGAAGTCCTCGACGGGGGCCAGCTCGATGGCTCCGCCGTCCTGCGCGTCGAGCAGCCGTGCGAACACCGGCGTCGTGTCCATACCGGGCATGGGCATCCAGTCGACGCCCCCGTCTTCGGCGATCACGGCGATCGTGCGGCCGTCTCCGATGACACCGTAGGAGCGAAGAGGAACAGTGCCGTCGATACGAATCGTCATTCGATCTGTCTACCAGCGACGCCGCCGAGCGCCCCGGGGCTTGACGACGCTGTACGCTCAGCGACATGAGACTCGTGGGATTGACGGCGGTCGTGCGCAGCATCCTGGCCGTGTTCGGTTCGGGCACGACGACGAGGTCGCGGCCGACCGTCGATCGACGTCCGGCCGCCCGAGGCCCTGCCTCATCGAGCCGTCGCCGCGCATCCGATCTCTCTTCGGCGTCGTCGCCGGGACGCACCGGACCCGAGGCCACCATCGAGGTGCCGGCGGCAGCGCTCGCACGAACCCGGGTCGAGTACGATCCCCGGGTCGACGCGGAGCCCGACCCGGGCGAGGTCGTCTGGACCTGGGTGCCCTACGAGGAGAACGACGGCAGGGGCAAGGATCGGCCCGTGCTCATCGTGTCCCGCGACACGTCGCGATCCGTCCTGGCGCTCCAGCTCACGAGCAAGCCCCACGACGACGACTCCCGGCACTTCGTGTTCGTCGGCGCCGGCCCCTGGGATTCGCAGGGGCGACCGAGCTGGGCGAGGCTCGATCGCGTGTTCCGGGTGTTCGAATCGGGCATGCGTCGTGAGGCATCCTCTGTGAATGCGACCCAGTTCACCGCGGTCTCGTCGGCGCTGAAGGGCGGCCGCTCGTAGTCTTCGCGACTAGGCCGGTGCGTCGACGTGCTCCACGTCTTCGACCCGGGCCGGCGGCATCACCAGAGCGGCGACGATGGTGAGCGCGACGCACACGAGCACGGCCAGGAACACCGCGCCCGACGCGGCCGTCAGAACGGCCGGATCCTCTTCACCCCGTGCACTCGCGGCGAAGATGCCGTTCGCGATCGCGCCGAAGACCGCCACGCCGACGGCGCTGCCGATAGAGCGGGAGAACAGGTTGGTGCCGGTCACGACGCCGCGCTCGTTCCACGGCACGCTCGACTGCGCGGCGATCAGACTCGGGGTGGCGACGAGGCCCAGCCCGAGGCCGACCAGGAAGCAGCAAGCGGCGATGAGCACGACCTGCGGATCGGTGTAGCTGAAGAGCAGCGATACCGCGCCGAGGACGGCGAAGCCCATGCCGATGAGAACGGTCGTGCGGAAGCCGAGGCGCAGGTAGAGCCTTCCGGAGAGCGAGGCGGAAATCGGCCAGCCGATCGTGAGGGCCGCCAGGGCCAGACCCGCGAGCAGGGGGGATGCGCCGGTGACCCCCTCGAGGAAGGTCGGCACGTACGACGTGAGCCCGATGAGGATCGCCCCGACGCCGAGCGAGATCAGGGTCGTCGTGATCAGGAGTCGCCGGGAGAAGACCCACAGGGGGAGTATCGGTTCGGCTGCCCGCCGCTCCACCAGAACGAATGCCGTGAGCAGGGCGCCGCCCACGCCGAAGGCCGCGATGCTCGGAACAGAGTTCCACGCCCAGGCCTGCCCTCCCTCGAGGACGGCGAGGATCACGAGGCTGAGCCCGGCCGTCAACAGCGCCGCGCCGGCGATGTCGAGCCGATGCTTGCGTGGCGTGATCTTCTCGTGGAACCGGGTCACGAGCATCCAGCCTGCGACCACGCACAGAGGGATGTTGACGAAGAAGATCCACCTCCACGACACGAACTCGGAGAACACCCCGCCGAGAGTCGGTCCGGCGACGGAGCTGATGGCCCACACGCTCGCCAGGTAGCCCTGCACCTTGGCGCGTTCGGCCACCGAGTAGATGTCGCCCGCGATGGTGACGGCCATGGGCTGCACGGCGCCGGCCCCCAGTCCCTGCACTGCTCTGAATGCGATCAGGGCGGGCAGGCTCCAGGCGAAGCCGCAGAGGATGGAGCCCAGCAGGAAGAGGCCGACGCCGATCAGGATGATCGGCTTGCGTCCCACGGTGTCGGCGAGCTTGGCGTAGAGCGGCACCGACACGGCCTGTGCGAGCAGGTAGATGGAGAACAGCCAGGGGAACTGGGCGAATCCGCCGAGGTCGTCGACGATCGACGGCACGGCGGTGGCCAGGATCGTCGAGTCGATCGCCACGAGCCCCGTCGTGACCATGAGGGCGATGAGCACGGGGCCGCGCTTCGAGCGGAAGCCGACCCCGCTCGTGTCGACCGCCGTCATTCGGCGAGCAGTTCGCGAACGCGCGGGATGACCACCGTTCCGTAGAGCTCGATGCACGTCATCAGTCGCTCGTGCGACAGGGGCCCCGCGCTGTACTTGAGGTCGAAGCGGCTCGCGTCGATCGCGCGCACGGTCGAGGCGATCTTCTGCGCGACGGTCTCCGGCGATCCCACGTACAGCGATCCGTGCGGGCCCGCCTCACGGTCAAACTCCGACCGCGCCATGGGCGGCCATCCTCGGTCGGCGCCGATGCGGTCGCGCATCTTCTTGTACTCGGGCCAGAACTCCTGGCGAGCCTGCTCGTCGGTCGCGGCGACGTAGCCGGGGGAGTGCACGCCAATGGGAAGCTCGGGGCTCTCGAGCTGGGCGAGCGCGCGACGGTACAGGTCGGCATAGGGCGCGAACCGCACGGGGTCGCCGCCGATGATCGCGAGCATCAGGGGCAAGCCGTAGCGGGCCGCGCGCACGACGGACTCGGGGCTTCCTCCCACGCCGATCCAGGTCTTCAGGCTGCCCGACTCCGTCGTGGGGAAGACGCGCTGGTCGACGAGCGCGGGGCGCGTGCTTCCCTGCCAGGTCACGGGCTTCTCTGTCAGCAGGCGCGTGAAGATGTCGAGCTTCTCTTCGAAGAGTTCCTCATATTGACTGAGCTCGTAGCCGAACAGCGGGAACGACTCGGTGAACGATCCGCGGCCGAGGATGACCTCGGCTCGGCCGTCGGATGCGGCGTCGAGGGTCGCGAAACGCTGGAACACCCGCACGGGGTCGTCCGAACTCAGAACGGTGACCGCAGAACCGAGTCGGATGCGCGACGTCTGTCCCGCGATGGCCGCGAGGGCGACATCCGGTGCCGAGATCGCGAAGTCGTCGCGATGGTGTTCACCCAGGCCGATGAAGTCCACGCCGACCTGATCGGCGAGCACTCCCTCTGCGATCACGTCGCGAATGACCTGCGCGTAGGAGCGAGGTGTGCCGTCCGGCCCCGCCGTCACGTCTCCGAACGTGTCCAGTCCGAACTCGACCTGCTGTGACATGGGATCCCCTCACGTAATGCAGCCGGAGCCGTGACCACGCTGCCGAACAGAGAAAGCCCCGAACAATCTTGCGATTGATCAGGGCTTCCGACGGGTGGGCGATACCGGACTCGAACCGATGACCTCTTCGGTGTGAACGAAGCGCGCTACCAACTGCGCCAATCGCCCGTCACGCGCCGCACGAAGCAGCGCGGAATGATCCTAGCCGACGCGACGGCCGCATCGCACATCGAAGCTCCGATCCGCCTCGACACGCCCGGGCGTCGGGGTGCGGGCCTGGTGGGCGATCGGCGGCAATACCGGGGACGAAAGCGGTTCGGATGCCGTTTGTGACGCCCCGTGGATGCGTCGGTTTGGCCAAGCCGCGATCTATCGGCTAGAGTCTTCAACGCACGCTGAAAAGCGAGCAAATGCGGATGTGGCGCAGTGGTAGCGCATAACCTTGCCAAGGTTAGGGTCGCGAGTTCGAATCTCGTCATCCGCTCGAGTGAGAAGATTCACGACATGCAGTTCCGGTGTCGGGTAGCTCAAATGAATGGTGGCGTGGCCGAGAGGCGAGGCAGCGGCCTGCAAAGCCGTCCACACGGGTTCAAATCCCGTCGCCACCTCCACTCATAAAGGTCTCTCTTCGAGACACGTCATTGACTCACCACCAATGGGCGATTGGCGCAGCGGTAGCGCGCTTCCCTGACACGGAAGAGGTCACTGGTTCGATCCCAGTATCGCCCACAGAACGACAAGCCCCCGGGAGACCGGGGGCTTTCGTCGTTAAGGCTGTCTGAGGGGCACGGGCCCTCTGGCGGGACATAGGCCGTCTGGAGCGACCTGTCTCGGCCCGGCACTACAGTGGATAGGTCGGTGACATAACGAGGAGCAGGACTGAACGTGGTTGACGGATTCGAACTCTTTCCGGACCGGTCGATCGTGGCCATGAGGGTGAACGGCGATCTGCGCGACCTCGCCACGACGGTCGATGCGGGCGACGATGTGCAGCCCGTCGCCATCGATTCTCCCGACGGCCTCGACATCCTCCGTCACTCGGCCGCCCACGTGCTCGCCCAGGCCGTGCAGACCATCAACCCCGAGGCGAAGCTCGGTATCGGTCCGCCCATCACCGACGGCTTCTACTACGACTTCGACGTGGCCGAGCCGTTCACTCCCGAAAATATCAAGGCCATCGAGAAGGCCATGGAGCGCATCATCCGTCAGGGTCAGCGCTTCACCCGCCGCGTCGTCACCGAAGACGAGGCCCGCGCCGAGATGGCCGGCGAGCCCTACAAGCTCGAGCTGATCGGACTCAAGGGCGCTCCCGAAGAGGAGACGGCAGACGAGTCCGTCGAGGTCGGGGGAGCCGAGCTCACCATCTACGACAACGTCGATCCCAAGACGGGGGAGACCCTGTGGAAGGACCTGTGCCGCGGTCCGCACCTGCCGTCGACCCGCCTCGTCGGCAACGGCTTCTCCATCACACGCCTCGCGGCCGCGTACTGGCGCGGGTCCGAGAAGAACAAGCAGCTCCAGCGCATCTACGGAACCGCATGGCCGAGCAAAGACGAGTTGCGCGCGTATCAGGCGCGCCTCGAAGAGGCGGCGAAGCGCGACCACCGCAAGCTCGGCAACGAGCTCGACCTCTTCTCCTTCCCCGACGAGATCGGATCGGGCCTCGCCGTCTTCCACCCGAAGGGCGGCATCATCCGTCGTGAGATGGAGGACTACTCGCGTCGCAAGCACGAGGAGGAGGGGTACGACTTCGTCTACACCCCCCACATCACCAAGGCGCACCTCTTCGAGCAGTCCGGCCACCTCGGCTGGTACGCCGACGGCATGTTCCCCCCGATGCACCTCGACGAGGGCCGCAACGACGAGGGAGAGATCACCCGCCAGGGCGCCGACTACTACCTCAAGCCCATGAACTGCCCGATGCACATCCTCGTGTACCGCTCCTCGGGCCGCTCGTATCGAGACCTGCCCCTCCGCCTGTTCGAATTCGGCACCGTCTATCGCAACGAGAAGTCGGGAGTCGTTCACGGTCTGACCCGCGTGCGCGGTCTCACCATGGACGACGCACACATCTTCACATCGCGCGAGAACATGAAAGAGGAGCTGACGAAGACCCTCAACTTCATCCTCGCGCTCCTCCGCGACTACGGGCTGACCGACTTCTACCTCGAGCTCTCCACCAAAGACCCGGAGAAGTACGTCGGAGACGACGACGTCTGGGAGGAGGCGACCGCGACCCTCGCCGAGGTCGCCGCCGAATCCGGCCTCGAGCTGGTGCCCGATCCGGGCGGGGCCGCGTTCTACGGCCCCAAGATCTCGGTGCAGGCGCGCGACGCCATCGGCCGCACCTGGCAGATGTCGACCGTGCAGCTCGACTTCAACCTGCCCGAGCGATTCGAGCTGGAGTACACGGCGTCCGACGGCACGAAGCAGCGGCCCGTCATGATCCACCGCGCCCTCTTCGGCTCGATAGAGCGCTTCTTCGGAGTGCTCACCGAGCACTACGCCGGTGCGTTCCCGGTCTGGCTCGCGCCGGTCCAGGTCGTGGGAATCCCCATCGCGGAACAGTACGAGGACTACCTCGCCGAGGTCGTCTCGACGCTCAAGAAGCAGGGCGTGCGCGCCGAGCTCGACGTGTCGGCCGACCGCATGCAGAAGAAGATCCGAAACCACACACTCCAGAAGGTGCCCTTCCTGCTGATCGCAGGCGAGGAGGACAGGGCGCGCGGTTCGGTGAGCTTCAGGTTCCGCGACGGAACGCAGGAGAACGGCGTGCCGATCGCCGACGCCGTCGCCCGCATCCGCGCTGCCATCGACACCCGAGCGCAGGTCACCACCCAGGGACAGGCGTGATTCCCGCAGACCGCGAGTTTCCCGACGTTCCGGTCGAACGCTCGGGCTCCTTCGCCGCCGTTCCCGACGCCTACCAGCGCCTGTGGACCCCGCACCGCATGGTCTACATCGAGAACGGACCCGTGTCCGGCGAGGAGAGCTGCCCGTTCTGCCGGGCCCCGCAGCTGAGCGATGAAGAGGCGCTGATCGTGCACCGCGGCGAACACGCCTACGTTCTCCTCAACCTGTTCCCGTACAACAGCGGCCACCTCCTGGTCTGCCCGTATCGCCACGTCTCGCTCTACGACGACGCCACCGAGGCCGAGGTCATCGAGATCGCCTCGCTGACCCAGACGGCGATGAGGGTCGTTCGAGAGACGTCGCAGTGCCACGGCTTCAACATCGGCATGAACCAGGGCCGGGTCGCGGGCGCCGGCATAGCCGACCACCTGCACCAGCACATCGTGCCCCGATGGTCGCAGGACGCCAACTTCTTCCCGATCATCGCCCAGACCAAGGCACTGCCCCAGCTGCTCGGAGACGTTCGCTCGTCGATCGCAGCGGCTTGGCCCACGGCGGCCTAGACACACATCACCCCGAGTAGAATCGGGCCCGAGAGGACACCAATGAGCACCGTAGAGACACCTTCCCAGAATGGCCGTTCCGAGCACGGATCGAGCCGCGTCAAGCGCGGCCTCGCCGAGATGCTCAAGGGCGGCGTGATCATGGACGTCGTCAACGCCGAGCAGGCCAGGATCGCCGAAGAGGCGGGCGCCGTGGCCGTCATGGCCCTCGAGCGCGTTCCCGCCGACATCCGCTCGCAGGGCGGAGTGGCGCGCATGAGCGACCCCGACCTCATCGATGGCATCATCGGCGCCGTCTCCATCCCCGTCATGGCGAAGGCGCGCATCGGCCACTTCGTCGAAGCCCAGGTGCTCCAGGTGCTCGGCGTCGACTACATCGACGAGTCCGAGGTGCTGAGCCCCGCCGACTACGTGAACCACATCGACAAGTGGAAGTTCCAGGTTCCGTTCGTATGCGGCGCGACCAACCTCGGAGAGGCCCTGCGCCGCATCAACGAGGGCGCGGCCATGATCCGCTCCAAGGGTGAGGCCGGCACGGGAGACGTGTCCGAGGCGACGAAGCACATCCGCAAGATCAAGTCGGAGATCGCCGCCCTGTCGTCGATGTCGAAAGACGAGCTCTACGTGGCCGCGAAAGAACTCCAGGCTCCCTACGACCTCGTGGTCGAGATCGCCGAGACGGGCACGCTCCCCGTGGTGCTCTTCACCGCCGGCGGCGTGGCAACCCCGGCCGACGCGGCCATGATGATGCAGCTGGGAGCCGACGGCGTGTTCGTGGGCTCCGGCGTGTTCAAGTCGGGCAACCCGGCAGAGCGCGCGGCCGCCATCGTCAAGGCGACCACCTTCTACGACGACCCCTCGGTCGTTGCCGAGGTGTCGCGCGGACTGGGCGAGGCGATGGTCGGCATCAACGTGGCAGACGTGCCGGCTCCCCACCGCCTCTCCGAGCGTGGCTGGTAGCCCCGGCGCCGTCCCGCGCGTCGGAGTCCTCGCCCTGCAGGGCGATTTTCGGGAACACCTGAGCGTGCTTCGCTCGCTCGGGGCGGACGCCATAGCGGTGCGTCGCCCCGAGGAGATCGCCGATCTCGACGGCCTGGTCATTCCCGGCGGCGAATCCAGCGTCATGGACAAGCTGTCCCGGGCCTTCGGGCTCGCGGAACCCTTGAAGTCGGCCATCGCCGCCGGTCTCCCCGTCTACGGCACGTGTGCCGGCCTCATCATGCTGGCCGACACCGTGCTCGACGCGATAGCCGGTCAGCAGACGCTTGGCGGCCTCCCTATCTCGGTGAGGCGCAATGCGTTCGGCAACCAGATCGATTCCTTCGAGACCGACCTCGCGATCCCCGAGCTCGGAGATGCGACCGTGCACGCCGTCTTCATCCGCGCCCCCGTTGTCGAAGCCGTCGAAGACGGCGTCACCGTGCTCGCGCAGCTCGACGACGGCCGCATCGTCGCTGTGGAGTCGCAGAACCTGCTCGGAACGGCCTTCCACCCCGAGGTCACCGGCGATACGAGATTCCACCAGTACTTCCTCCACAAGATTCGAGATCGCGTCCTGCCCCCTGCCGACTGAGCGCAGCAGCCGATTCGTCGCCAAGATGGACGCATGACGTACTACTCCGACTTCGCACGCCGACGAACGCTTCAGGTGCTGGCAGACTGCGCCGCCCTCCTCGGCATCGTCGGGTCCGTCGTGCTGGGCGTGACCCTGCACGGCGCGATCCTTGCCCTGCAGGAGGTGGGAACGCGCCTCGCGGACGCGGGCTCGAGCTTCGAATCGACCATGAGCGAGATCAGCGAACGGCTGGGCCAGGTTCCCTTGATCGGAACCGGGATCAGGGCTCCCTTCGACGAGGCATCCGGTGCCGGAGGCACACTGCAGGAGGTCGGTCTTGCGCAGCAGCAGGCCACGCAGCAGCTCGCCGTCGGGGTGGGCCTCGCCGTCTCCGTGATCCCGATTCTCGCCATCCTGCTGCTCTGGCTGATTCCCCGCATTCGATTCGCGCGCCGGGCCCGCTGGGCACTCGCCGCAGCGGCGACACCCGCCGGAATCGACCTGCTCGCATCGCGGGCGCTGACCACGAGGCGCCTGCCCGACATCCTCAAGGCGCATCCGGATGCCGCGGGCGGGTGGCGTCGGCACGATCCGGATGCGGTGCGTGCGCTCGCCCGTCTCGAGCTGCGCGCATGCGGCCTCCGACCCGACCGGGCGGCGGTTCTCCGGGGCCAGGGCACGGCCCTCGCCTAGACTGGTCGTTGATTCAACAGAGCACGCAGGGAGCAGAACAGTGTCCGGGCATTCCAAGTGGGCGACCACGAAGCACCAAAAGGCCGTCAAAGACCAGCGCCGAGCAAAGTCGTTCGCCAAGCTGATCAAGAACATCGAGGTGGCCGCCAAGATCGGCGGAGCCGATGTCAACGGCAACCCGACCCTCGTCGACGCCATCCAGAAGGCCAAGAAGACCTCGGTTCCGATCGACAACATCAACCGGGCCGTCAAGCGCGGGGCGGGGCTCACCGGCGAGTCCGTCGACTACCAGACCATCATGTACGAGGGCTACGGCCCGAACGGCGTCGCCCTGCTCATCGAGTGCCTCACCGAGAACCGCAACCGTGCGGCCGCCGAGGTGCGCACCGCCATGAGCCGTAACGGCGGAGCCATGGCCGACCCGGGAAGCGTGGCCTACAACTTCGCCCGCAAGGGAGTCATCGCCGTGCCTCACGCCGACGGCGTGACGGAGGACGACGTGCTCCTCGCGGTGCTCGACGCCGGCGCAGAGGAGGTCATCGATCACGGAGCGCAGTACGAGATCGTGACCGACCCCAGCGAGCTCGTCGCCAACAGGGAGGCGCTCCAGTCCGCCGGCATCGAGTACGACTCGGCCGACGTCGAATTCGTCGCCTCGCTCAAGGTCGAGGTCGATGCGGAGGGCGCGCGCAAGGTGTTCAAGCTCATCGACGCACTCGAAGACAGCGACGACGTTCAGAACGTCTACAGCAATGTCGATCTCAGCGACGACGTGCGCGCCGAACTCGACACCGACGAGGAGTAGGACCCGCCCCGACGTGCGTGTACTCGGAATCGATCCAGGGCTCACACGCTGCGGCGTCGGGGTCGTCGACGTCACCGCGAACAGGGTCGCGACCCTGGTGGCGGTCACGGTCGTGCGAACCCCTCCGACGATGGACCTCGACCAGCGGCTGCTCGGCATCGCCCTCGGGCTCGATGAGCTGATCAGCGAGCACCGACCCGAGAGCATCGCCATCGAGCGGGTGTTCGCGCAGCACAACGTGAGCACGGTGATGGGCACGGCGCAAGTGAGCGGCATCGCCCTCCTGGCGGCAGCACGGCATGGCATCCCCGTGAGCCTGCACACCCCGACCGAGGTCAAGGCCTCGATCACGGGCTATGGCCAGGCCGAGAAGAAGCAGGTCGGCACCATGGTCGCCAAGATCCTCGGGCTCGCAGAGATTCCCAAACCTGCCGACGCGGCCGACGCCCTCGCCCTGGCGATCTGCCACGCCTGGCGTTCGCCCGCGACCTCCAGCGCACGGCCCGCGGCCGACGCGGCATCCGGTTCGGGAATGACCCGCGCGCAGCAGGCGTGGCGCGCCGCAGAGAAAGCAGCCGGGGCGCCCCGTAGGCTGGCACGGTGATTTCCGCCCTTCGAGGAACAGTTCTCCGCGTGAGCGGTTCGTCCGCCGTCATCGAGGTCGGCGGCGTCGGATTCGACGTCACCCTCACGCCGGCGCACACCCTGTCGTTGCGAGTGGGGCACGAGGCATCCGTGGTGACGAGCCTGATCGTGCGCGAGGACTCGCTGTCGCTGTTCGGCTTCGTCGACCACGATTCGCTCGACCTCTTCATCCTTCTCACGGGCGTCACGGGCGTCGGACCGAAGTCCGCGATGGGCGTGCTCGCCGAGTTGTCTCCCGCGCAGATCGCCATCGCCGTCGCCCAGGAGGACGACGCCGTGTTCCGCAAGGTGTCGGGCATCGGGCCCAAGACCGCGAAGCTCATCGTGCTGTCGCTCGCAGGCAAGGTCGCGGTCTACGCGGCTGCTCTGCCCGTCGCGAAGCACATCTCATCGACCGTGCGCGACGACGTGCTCGCGGCCCTGGTCGGTCTCGGATGGAATGAGAAGGCGGCCGAGGCCGGGCTGGATGCGGTGCTCCTGCACGCCGAAGACGACGAGGCCGCGTCGGTTCAGGCGCTCCTGCGCCTCGCCCTCACCGAACTCGGCCCGCGCAACCCGGGAGGTGCACGATGACCCCCGCCGATCCAGCGCTGCCGCGCGATGCGAGCCCGATCGTGAACCCCGAACCGCTGTCGGAGGGCGAGATCGCCTTCGAGGGCGCGCTGCGACCCAAGAGCCTGGCGGAGTTCGTCGGGCAGGCGCGTGTGCGCGGACAGCTCCAACTCCTCATCGAGGCCGCCGGCATCCAGAACAGAACGCCGGACCACATTCTGCTCGCCGGACCTCCCGGGCTCGGCAAGACCACCCTCGCCATGATCGTGGCCCACGAGAGCGACCGGCCGCTCCGACTGACCAGCGGTCCCGCGATCCAGCACGCGGGCGACCTCGCCGCCGTGCTCTCGTCGCTCGTTCCCGGCGAAGTGCTCTTCGTCGATGAGATCCACCGCATGGCTCGCACGGCGGAGGAGATGCTGTACCTCGCGATGGAGGACTTCCGCATCGACATCATGGTCGGAAAGGGCGCGGGCGCCACCTCGATCCCGCTCGACCTGGCGCCCTTCACCCTCGTCGGCGCCACGACCCGCTCCGGTCTGCTGCCGAACCCTCTGCGAGACCGGTTCGGCTTCACCGCCCACCTCGAGTTCTACTCGACGGAGGAGCTCGTGCATGTGCTTCGCCGCGCGGCTGCACTGATCGAGCTCTCGATCGACGAGGCCGCGCTGATCGAGATCGCGCAGCGATCCCGCGGAACGCCGCGCATCGCGAACAGGCTGCTGCGTCGAGTGCGCGACTACGCCCTCGTGCACGGCGGTCGCGCGAGCACCACGGTCGTTGACGCGGCGCTCGAGCTCTACGACGTCGACGTGCTCGGCCTCGACCGGCTCGACCGGGCGGTCATGAACATCCTCATCACCCGCTTCAACGGAGGGCCGGTCGGCCTGAGCACCCTCGCCGTGTCGGTGGGGGAGGAGGCCGAGACCATCGAGAGCGTCGTCGAGCCGTTCCTGGTGCGGGTCGGCCTCATCACGCGCACACCGCGCGGTCGGGTGGCCACTCCGGCGGGCTGGCGGCACATGGGAATCGGGCGCCCGTCCGATTCCCTCTTCGACGATGACCTATAATTCACTGTGGCCCATAGGCCCGTCTTCAGGCGGCGTCACTAGTATGAAGCCCACAATCACCCCCCATTGCTGGAAGGCTCGACTTTTTCATGGCTTTTGATCCCCTAACCATTGGCATGCTGGCGGTACTGGCCATCCTCGTGTTCTTCATGTTCCGCAACAGCCGCAAGCGCCAGCGCGAGGCTGCAGAGCTGCAGCAGAAGGTCCAGGTCGGCGCCGACGTCATGACCAACTTCGGTGTCTTCGGAACGATCCTCGACATCGACGACGAGAACAACAAGGTGCAGCTCGAGACGACTCCGGGAACCGTGCTGACGGTGCACCGCCAGGTCGTCACCCGTGTCATCGACGACCACGACACCGACAACCACGACTCCGATGACACGGTCGTCTCCACCACCGAGCCGGCCTTCGGCGAGCGAGTCGAAGAGACCCACGAGGTCGAGGCGTCCTCCGACCCGACTCCCACCACCCCCGGCACGACGCCGTCGAAGACCGACAAAGTCGACGAGTAACCTTCCTCCTCCCAACCCCTCGCGCACCAGAGACACCCGGTCGGTCACGGCCTCGGGCGTGCGCTAAAGAAAGCTGAGTTCGCCGGTGGCATCAACTCTTACCGCGGTCAAGCAGGCGTGGCGAACGCTCATCTGGCTCGTCGTGATCCTCGCAGTGCTTGCAGGAACCATCGCCGGAGGCGTGCTGCTGAACGCACCCGGTGCCAGCTGGGGCCTCAAGCTCGGACTCGACCTCGAGGGTGGAACGCAGATCATCCTGGCGCCGAAGCTCGAGAGCGGCCAGCAGGTCAGCGGCGAGCAGCTGTCTCAGGCCGTGTCGATCATCCGTCAGCGCGTCGACGCCTCGGGTGTCTCCGAGGCCGAGATCAGCACCCAGGGCGGCCAGAACATCGTCGTCTCGATTCCGGGAACGCCCGACCAGGACACGCTGAACCGCATCGAGTCGTCGGCGAAACTGGAGTTCCGCCCGGTGCTCGTCGCCGACGCGGCCCCGACCGCCGCGGTCACTCCCACGGCGACGCCGGCAGAGGGCCTCTCCGACACTCCAACGGTCGCACCGACGAACGCGAGCGACCTGAACTGGGTGACGCCGGCCCTGCAGGACGAGTTCACGAACTTCAGCTGCGACTCCGACGGTGCACAGGATGCAGGACAAGCGCCGGCCGACAAGCCGCTGCTCGCCTGCGATGACACCGGCGCCGCCAAGTACATCCTCGGCCCGGTCGAGGTGACCGGTGAGATGATCGCCGACGCCACCAGCGGCGTCGCCACCACCCAGACCGGCGCCTCCACGGGCCAGTGGGTCGTTAACATCGTCTTCGACGGAGAAGGCACCGAGAAGTTCGCCGACGTCACGACGCGACTCAACGCCCTGACCGGTTCGCAGAACCAGTTCGCCATCGTGCTCGACGGCAAGGTCATCTCCGCTCCGACGACCAACGCTGTGATCACCGACGGTCGACCGCAGATCTCCGGGTCGTTCACCGAAGACACGGCCAAGTCGCTCGCCGACCAGCTGAAGTTCGGCGCGCTGCCGATCGGATTCACCGTGCAGAGCAACGACTCCGTCTCCGCCACGCTCGGTTCCTCGCAGCTGCTCAGCGGTCTCATCGCCGGCCTCATCGGCCTCATCCTCGTGGTGATCTACTCGCTCTTCCAGTACCGCACCCTGGGTCTCGTCACCGTCGCCTCGCTCGTCGTCGCCGGAATCATGACCTACCTCGTGATCGCACTCATGTCGTGGCGCATCGACTTCCGCCTCTCGCTCGCGGGTGTGGCAGGTCTGATCGTCGCCATCGGATTCACGGCCGACTCCTTCATCGTGTACTTCGAACGAATACGAGACGAACTCCGAGACGGCAAGGGACTGGCCTCCGCCGTCGAGGCGGGGTGGCGTCGTGCAAAGCGCACCATCTACGCCGCCAAGGCCGTCAACCTGCTGTCGGCAGTGGTGCTCTACGTGCTGGCCGTCGGCAACGTGCGCGGATTCGCGCTCACGCTCGGCGTCACCACCATCATCGACGTGCTCGTCGTCATCCTGTTCACGCACCCCGTGCTGCGCCTCCTCGCCACGACCAGGTTCTTCTCGAGCGGGCACAAGGCATCCGGTCTCGACCCGACCGCACTGGGCGCCATCTACCGAGGCCGAGCGGAGTTCCGCAAGCCCGTCGAGGGTGCTGCCACGAAGAAGGCCGGCGCCGGACGAGAGGCCGCCATCCGGCAGACCATCGCCGAGCGCAAGGCCGCCCAGCTCACGGCTGAGAAGCCCGCCGATAGCAAGAAAGACGGGAAGGACTCCTGATGGCCAGTTTCGCGCAGTTCGGAAACGACCTCTACACGGGCAAGCGGTCCTTCGACTTCATCAAGCACCGCCGTATCTGGTACACGATCGCCATCGTGCTCATGATCGCGTCGGTCGCCATCCCCCTGATCAAGGGCGGATTCAACTTCGGCATCGAGTTCCGCGGCGGATCGCAGTTCGTCGTGAGCGAGGTGGCGAAGACCCCGCAGTCCGCGGCCGAGGAGGCCGTCGCATCCGTCGTGCCGCAGGCTGTGGCCCGCGTGTCGACCCTGGGCGCTTCGGGGCTGCGCGTTCAGACCGACCAGCTCACCACTGACGAGACCAACCAGGTGCGCACGGCACTGGCAGAGGCCTACAACGTGCCCGAGTCCGAGATCACCGCCTCGTTCATCGGCGCCTCGTGGGGCTCCGACGTGACCGGGCAGGCCATTCGAGGACTGGTCGTCTTCCTCATCCTCGCGGGTATCGCGATGGCCATCTACTTCCGCACGTGGAAGATGTCGGCCGCGGCAATGCTCGCGCTGCTGCACGACCTCGTGCTCACGGCCGGGGTCTATGCGGCTACCGGATTCGAGATCACGCCCGCCGCCGTCATCGGCTTCCTCACGATCCTCGGATACTCGCTCTACGACACGGTCGTGGTATTCGACAAGGTGCGCGAGAACACGGCGAGGCTCGGCAAGGACTCGCACCTCACCTTCGGGGAGGCGGTCAACCTGGCGGTCAACCAGACGCTCGTGAGATCCATCAACACAGCCGTCGTGGCGGCCCTGCCGGTGGCAGCCATCCTCTTCATCGGCGCCTTCGTGCTCGGTGCAGACACCCTCCGCGACATCTCGCTCGCACTGCTCGTCGGAATCCTCGTCGGCACGTACTCGACGATCTTCGTCGCGGCTCCCCTCTACGCGCAGATGCGGGAGCGTGAGCCCAAGATCGCGAAGCAGAACGAGCGCACCCTGGCCGAACGCGCCCGCGCGTCGGCCAGCGGCCGACCCACGGACGCCGTCGTGGAGGGTCAGCCCACGGCGTAACCCGGCGGTGCTCGACACGGTGCGGCACGGGGGATAATTGACAGCGGAGGCCTCACTATGACGGACAGCACGACGACGTCGAACGCCAGCCTGCGCCGCCTGGTTCCCCGCATCTTCTCGCGGGCTCAGCCGACCGGTGCAGTCGATGCGCTCATGCGCACCGTTCGACTGAATCACCCGAAGGCCGACCTCACCGTCATCGAGCGGGCCTACGCAGTTGCTGAGCGCGCCCACGACGGCCAGAAGAGGCGCAGCGGCGAGCCGTACATCACGCATCCGGTCGCCGTGGCGCAGATCCTGGCCGATCTGGGCATCGGGTCGAAGACGGTCGCGGCGGCGCTGCTGCACGACACCGTCGAAGACACGGAATACTCCCTCGACCAGCTGCGAGCGGACTTCGGCGACGAGGTCGCGATGCTCGTCGACGGCGTGACCAAGCTCGACAAGGTCAAGTACGGCGACAGCGCCCAGGCCGAGACCGTGCGCAAGATGATCGTCGCCATGTCGAGAGACATCCGGGTGCTGATCATCAAGCTCGCCGACCGCCTGCACAACGCGCGCACCTGGGGTTTCGTACCGGCGGCATCCGCCGAACGCAAAGCCAAGGAGACGCTCGAGATCTATGCGCCCCTGGCGCACCGCCTCGGTATCCAGACCATCAAGTGGGAGCTCGAAGACCTGAGCTTCGCCGTGCTGTACCCGAAGCTCTACGTCGAGATCGAGAACCTGGTGCGCCAGCGCACTCCGCAGCGCGAGGCCTACGTTCAGCAGGTCATCGACTCGGTCAACGACGACCTCAAGAGTTCGAAGATCCGCGGCAAGGTCGTCGGCCGGCCGAAGCAGTACTACTCGATCTACCAGAAGATGATCCTGCGTGGTCGCGACTTCGACGAGATCTACGACCTCGTCGGAATCCGGGTGCTCGTCAACTCTCTTCGAGACTGCTACGCCGTCCTCGGATCGATCCATGCACGGTGGAACCCGATCCCCGGTCGCTTCAAGGACTACATCGCGACGCCGAAGTTCAACCTCTACCAGTCGCTGCACACCACCGTCATCGGTCCAGACGGTCGTGCCGTGGAGATCCAGATCCGCACGCACGAGATGCATCGGCAGGCGGAATACGGCGTCGCTGCGCACTGGAAGTACAAGGAGCGTGTGAACGGCAGTCGCACCACTCAGGTCGACCAGGGCGCCGACAACGACATGGCCTGGCTCGCGCGCATCTCCGACTGGCAGGCCGAGACGGTCGACCCCGGCGAGTTCCTCGACTCCCTGCGCTTCGAGATCGGCGCCAAAGAGGTCTACGTTTTCACCCCGAAGGGCAAGGTCATCGGCCTTCCCGCGGGCGCGACGCCGGTGGACTTCGCGTACGCGGTGCACACCGAGGTCGGTCATCGCACGATGGGCGCGAAGGTCAACGGGCGACTCGTCCCTCTCGAATCGACCCTGAACAGCGGCGACTCCGTCGAGGTCTTCACCTCGAAGAATCCCGACTCCGGTCCGAGCCAGGACTGGCTCGCCTTCGTGCAGAGTCCGCGTGCGCGCAACAAGATCCGCCAGTGGTTCACCAAGGAGCGACGCGACGAGGCGATCGAGCAGGGCAAAGACGCCATCGCCCGCGCGATGCGCAAGCAGAACCTGCCCCTCCAGAAGCTCATGAGCCAGGATTCGTTCGCCGAGGTCGCGTCGCAGATGCGATACGACAGCGTCTCGGGCCTGTATGCGGCGATCGGTGAGGGCCACGTCTCGACCCAGTCGGTGATCGAGAAGGTGCTCGCCGGGCTGCAGAACGAGGCTATCAGCGAGGATTCCGACCTCGATGTCGTCGTGCACGGGCGCCGACGCAGCAAGCTCAGCGACTCGGGCGTGCTCGTCAGAGGCGCTCCCGACATCCTCGTGAAGCTCGCCAAGTGCTGCACTCCGGTTCCCGGCGACAAGATCGTCGGATTCGTGACACGCGGATCCGGCGTCTCGGTGCACCAGTCCGACTGCCACAACGTCGCCTCGCTGCTCAACGAGCCGGAGCGCATGATCGACGTGGAGTGGGCCCCCTCGTCGAAGAGCCTGTTCCTCGTTCAGATCCAGGTCGAGGCGCTCGACCGGTCAGGGCTGCTCTCCGACGTGACGCGGGTTCTCTCCGAGCACCACGTGAACATCCTCTCGGCCACCGTCAACACCTCGTCCGACCGTCTCGCCATCAGCCGCTTCGTCTTCGAGATGGGCGACACCACTCACCTCGATCGGGTGCTGAATGCCGTGCGTCGCATCGACGCCGTCTACGACGTGTACAGGGTCAGCGACGGCTGAGGCAGTACAGGGTCAGCGACGGCCGACGCCACCGCGGGTCGATGATTCGTCGGCCCATCCGCCCGTCGCCTCCGTCATGAGGGCGTCGGTGATGCGGCGCAGCGCGAGCGCCTTGTGGGGCAGGTTTCGTGCACGGTCGAGGTAGTCGCGGCACTCGGGCAGCCCTGACGTCGAGAGCAGTCTCGCGACGACGGGGGAGTCCCTGACGGAGTCGAAACCTCGATCTCGAGCGAGATCGACGGCCGTGCGCAGTTCAGTGGTGACCTCGATTCCGGCGATGGTCGTGGTGTCTCCCCGCCGCAGCACCACCTCGCGAACGGTCGTGAGGTGGTGCGAGGCGCGGGAACGGTGCTCGTAGCGCACAGCCACAGTGTGGATGCGAGGAGCACGCCGCAGCGCGCCGTGCACCCAGGCGGCGCTCCGGCGCTCGATGATCATGCGGTGGCCGAGCACGGGCTGCACGGCCAGTGCGCGCACCGCCGGGGTCTGCGGCAGGTCGGCGAAGATGAAGGCCGACGACGACAGGGGAACGAGTTCGCCGTCGCGACAGGCCGCCCACAGCTCGCTCAGCGGGAGGTCGGCTTCGGTCAGAACGGGTTGGAGTCGCGTCATCCGTCTACTGTGACGTCTCGTCGGATACTGCTGCTGCAGCGAGCGGAATCTGTGGAGAACTCGCGATCAGCGCGGTACGGCCGGATCAGCCGAGGGCGTCGAGCCAGACTTTGCGGGCATCGAGAGACTCCTGGAGCTCCTTCGCCTTGCGGGTGTCTCCCGCGGCCTGGGCCTCCGTGATCTCCGATTGGAGCTTCTCGATCGCGTCGTGAAGCTGTCCGGCAAGACCCTCTGCTCGAGCCTTCTTCTCCGGGTTGTTCTTCTGCCAGAAGTCCTCGTCGAGTTTGCGAACGGCGGCCTCGACCTTGCGCAGCCGATCCTCGATCGGCTTGACCTGGTCGCGCGGCACCTTGCCGATCTCGTCCCAACGACGCTGGATTCCGGTGAGCTTCTCTTTCGCCCGCGTGCGGTCGGTCTCCGTGAGAAGGGGCTCCGCCTCGGTCAGCAGTTCGAGCTTGAGCTGCAGGTTGCCGGCGAATTCCTCGTCGTCTTTCGCGACGATCTCGCTGCGCGCCCCGTAGAGCACGTCTCCGGCAGCCTTGAACTTCTCCCACAGGGAGTCGTCGTAGCGCTTGCCGGCCCGGCCCGCCTTCTTCCACTCGTCGAGAAGGTCGCGGTAGGCGTTGACGCCGTCGGCACCCTTCTCGGCCAGGGCCTCGGCGGCCACGACGAGCTGCTGCTTCTTCGTTCGCGCGTCGCGATGCGCGTTGTCGAGCTCGGAGAAGAACGCCTTGCGGTGCTGCTCTATGATCGTGCGAGCGTCGCGGAATCGCTTCCAGAGTTCGTTGGCCTCGGCCCGCGGAAGGCGGGGACCCTCCTGCTGGTGCTTCTGCCACCGGGCGAAGAGGGAGTCGAGCGTGCTGGTCACCTGCTTCCACTGCGCCTTGGCGGGGTCTTCGGCGGCCAGGGCCTCGATCTCTGTCACGATAGCGGTGCGGTACTCCACGGCCTCGGCCAGTTGCGCCTTCGCCTCGGCGGATTGCTGCTCGTTCAGGGCTCCGAGAGTCTCCGTGAGGGCAGCAAGGCGCGTGGACAGGGCCTCAAGGTTGCCCAGCGCGTTCGCGCTCGACACGGCCTCGCTGAGGGCCTTGACGGCCTTGCCGATGTCGGCGGCCGAAGCACCCCGCTTTGCACGCTGCTCGAGAAGGGTCACCTGCCCGGCCAGATCGGTGTATTTGCGTTCGAAGTACCCGAGGGCCTCCTCGGCCGTGCCATCGGGATACTGCCCGATCACACGCTCGCCGGACGCTTCGCGGAGATAGACCGTTCCGGTCTCATCTACGCGTCCAAATGGATGCTCAGCACTACTGGTCACGAAAATCACCCTGTCGACGTTGTTCGGAATGCGCGATTGAAGCCTATTGCACGAGGGCAGGAGGTTACTGAACCGCGATAGAGCCGATGGTAACGGGAATCGCCGGCTTGCCGTCGGCCGATCCGTCGGCGGTGCCCGCGGCGACGACCCCAGCCTTCAGCTCGTCGAGCCCGCTGGTCACGGTGCCGAGCACGGTGTAGCCGCCCGCCTCATCCGACGGAATGGTGGTGTCCTCGTAGACGATGAAGAACTGGCTGCCCATGCTCGAGCCGTTCGCGCCCTGGCGCGCCATCGCGATGGTTCCCGCCGGGTAGAGGTCGCCCTCCGGCGCGTTCTCGATGGGCCCGAAGCTGTAGCCGGGGCCTCCCGAGCCGTCGCCGTTCGGGTCGCCGCACTGGAGGACGCCGAAGCCGGGGGAGGTGGTGAGCCGGTGGCAGGTGAGCCCGTTGTAGAAGCCCTTCTGGGCGAGCGTCACGAAGTTCGCTACGCCCTGCGGGGCCGCGGCACCGTCGAGCGAGATTCCCACGGGAATGTCGTTGATGGTCATGTCGCCGGTCCAGGTGCGGCCTTCTGCCGCGGCAGGGTCGGGCACGTCGGCCGAATTGGGCGTCGAGGTCGGCGCGGGCGTGTCGGTGGGCGACGCGGTCGAACTCGGCGTCGGCGTCGGGGTTCCGGGACCGCCGGAGAAGTAGAAGACCTGCACGACGACGGCCGCGGCGATCACGAGGAGCGCCACGATCACGGCAAGGATGTTGTCGCGTCGGCGCCGTGCGATCTTCGAGGCGTGCATGGTCTGGCGCGCCTGGTAGTCGCGTAGACGCTGACGTGCAGCGCGGGCCTCTCGGTCCTGGTTCCTCGGTGCCACGGATCCTCCATCGCCCGATCGCTCGGGCGAACACTCTTCTTCGGGTACGGTCTGCTCGCGCCCTGTGCGCGAATCCCTCCTGAACTTTACGGGCCACGGGGCCTCCTTCCCAACCCGGCGTTCCCGGGGCCGGTGTCGGATGCTGCCGGTAGCCTTGGAGGATGGTCTCCTCCCAGCCGGGTCTGCACAGCGGATCGGTACCCCTCGCCGTGCGCATGCGGCCCCGCTCGCTCGACGAGGTGGCCGGCCAGAAGCACCTCCTGAGGCCCGGATCGCCGCTGGTCAACCTGGCCTCCGACACCGAGGGCACGCAGGGCTCCGTCTCCGTCATCCTCTGGGGCCCGCCCGGCACGGGCAAGACCACCCTCGCCCAGGCGATCGCGCACAGCTCCGGCCGCAAGTTCGTCGAGCTCTCCGCCGTCACCGCCGGCGTCAAAGACGTGCGCCAGGTCATGGAGGAGGCGTTCCGCAGTCGCGACCTCTACGGGCTCTCGACCGTGCTCTTCCTCGACGAGATCCACCGCTTCACCAAGGCCCAGCAAGACGCCCTTCTTCCGGGCGTCGAGAACGGCTGGGTCATCCTCGTCGCCGCGACGACCGAGAATCCCTCCTTCTCCGTCATCTCCCCACTGTTGTCGCGGTCGCTTCTGCTGACGCTCGAGCAGCTCAGCGACGACGATCTCGGCATCGTCGTCGATCGGGCCGTGTCGGATGCCCGTGGGCTCGACGATCGCGTGCGTCTCGACCCCGACGCCCGATCCGCCATCGTGCGGCTCGCATCCGGCGATGCACGCCGAGCGCTCACCGCCCTCGAGGCCTCGGCGGGCTCCATCCTCGCCTCGGCCGTTCCGTCGGGCTCCGACGACCCGAACGCGACCGCGGAGGCGCCCCTCATCACCGAGGAGACCGTGGCGCAGGCCGTCGACCGGGCGCTACTGCGCTACGACCGCAACGGCGACGAGCACTACGACGTGATCAGCGCCTTCATCAAGTCGATCAGGGGCTCCGACGTCGACGCATCGGTGCACTACCTGGCTCGCATGATCGAGGCGGGCGAAGACCCGCGTTTCATCTGCCGACGTCTCATCGTGTCGGCATCCGAAGACATCGGCATGGCCGACCCTCAGGCCCTCGTGATCGCCGTCGCCGCCGCCGACGCCGTTCAGTTCATCGGAATGCCCGAGGGGCGCATCCCGCTCGCCGAGGCCACCGTGTACCTCGCGACCGCCCCCAAGTCGAACGCGTCGTACCTCGCCATCGACCAGGCCATCGGCGACATCCGGGCCGGCAAGTTCGGGCGCGTACCGAAACACCTGCGCGATGCCCACTATCCCGGCGCCAAGAGGCTCGGCCACGGCAAGGGCTACAAGTACCCGCACGACGACGACAGGGGAGTCCTCGGCCAGCAGTACCTGCCCGACGAGCTCGGCCGCACCGAGTACTACCGCCCCACGGAGCACGGCAACGAGCGCGACGTGTCTGCGCGGCTCGCCAAGCTCCGGCAGATCACACGCGGCCGTTAGACGCCCCGCGCCCCACGTCGGCGACTCTTCTTCGGCATACATGCGCGACTGTGGTAGTGTCGATATGCCTGTTCCGGGTGGCTTTCGTGCGGCTGCGAATCCATCCAGTGAATGCGGTCGTGTTCTGTAGCCGAACCGATCCCGGCACAATCCTCTGACTTTCCCTCCGCCTCGAGACTCGATCCTCACAGATCTTGCTCGAATCGCGGTGTGTTCTCCGCGCGTTCAGACACTCTGTCCTCGCCTCATCCAGCACGACGATTCACTGAAAGGATGTACATGTCTACCAAGTCACGTACACGCAGCAAGACCCGCCTCTCGCGAGCCCTCGGCATCGCCCTCACCCCGAAGGCTGCGAAGTACCTCGAGAAGCGTCCCTACGCTCCGGGCGAGCACGGCCGCACCAAGCGCAAGGCCGACTCCGACTACGCCGTTCGTCTGCGGGAGAAGCAGCGTCTGCGTGCCCAGTACGGCATCCGTGAGGCCCAGCTCAAGATCGTCTTCGAAGAGGCGCGTCGCGCCAAGGGCCTGACCGGTGAGAACCTGGTCGAGCTGCTCGAGATGCGTCTCGACGCCCTCGTCGTGCGTTCGGGCCTCGCCCGCACCACCGCGCAGGCTCGCCAGCTCGTCGTTCACCGCCACATCCTGGTCGACGGCCAGCTCGTGGACCGTCCCTCCTTCCGCGTGAAGCCGGGCCAGCTCATCCACGTGAAGCCGAAGAGCGAAGGAACCGAGCCGTTCCAGGTCGCCGCCGCCGGTGGTCACCTCGACGTGCTCCCCAAGGTTCCGGGTTACCTCGAGGTCGAGATCGACAAGCTGCAGGCCCGCCTGCTCCGTCGTCCGCTGCGCGCCGAGGTCCCCGTGACCTGTGAAGTGCAGCTCGTCGTCGAGTACTACGCCGCACGCTGATTCATCGCGTGCCCATTGGGTACGCTGAGGGGCGGGACACCGAGAATTCGGTGCCCCGCCCCTTTTTCATTGCAATGGATGCCCATGGCCGGCATCCGCTAAGGAGCTCACCAATGTCAGGTGGAGACATCGCCGGACTCATCGCGGCCGGGGTCTTCGCGGTCCTCGTGGCGTTCCTCGCGCTTCCCCTCATCAAGCTGGGCGGCGTGTTCGACGAGACGCGCGCAGCCATCAAGGAACTGAGCGACAACGTCACCCCGATTCTCGAGGAGTCGACCGTGACCATCCAGGAAGCCAACAAGCAGATCGCCCGGGTCGACACGATCACGAAGAACGTCGCAGAGGTCACGGGCAACGTCACCAGCCTCGTCGCGCTCTTCGCCGCGTCCGTGGGCGGCCCCCTCATCAAGATCGCCGGATTCAGCGCCGCGGTGCGCGCCGGAATCCTGAGCTTCCGGGGTCCGAAAGACACCTCCACTTCCGCCGCCCGTCGCCGCAGGTCCAAGTAGCCGGGCCGTGAGCTTTCTCTTCATCGTCCTGGCCATCGGGCTCGCCGTCGGCCTGTTCTTCATCGTGCGCTCCACGGTGCGCTACATCCGGTACTCGGATTCGTCCTCCGATCCCGACGTGGGCGTGAACCCCCAGGCCGACTACATCTTCGGACGCGTCGGCGCCCAGGGCACACCGGTGGCAGCGGAGCCTGCTCCCTCCTTCGTGGATGCGCCGACGCGCGACATCGGGGTACCGACTGTCGCCGCCATGGAGGTCGGAACAGTGTTCGGCAACCCCGGCGGACGGCATCCCGTGACCACGTACGACATCCCCGACAGCCTCCGACTGACACTGCCCGAGCTCTACCAGGGCATGCGGCGCGACCTCGTCGACGGCGAGGAGGCCTGCAGCATCGTCGCAGCGGGCAAGGCGGCATCCTCCGACGCCCGTCTCGACTCGGCCGCACGCGTGGCCGCCCTCCGCGACGACGTCGCCGCGCTCGAGGCCGTGCTCGCGGAGAGCGCCGGGGGAGACATCGACGACGCCGTGCTCGACCAGGCCTGGATCTACGTGGTGCTCAATCGCATCGCCGTGTCGTGGGAGAGCTATACCCACCCGCGAGACGTGCTCGCGGCATCCGTTCGGCAGTTCGAGTGGCTCGACGCCGAGCTCTCCGGCTGGCTCACCGTGCTCGACGACGACACCGACGACGCCACGCTCGACGCGGCCTGGCGACGCCGGCTCGACGACGACGTCGCTCGGCGGGCGACCGCCTTCGCCGTGCGCGCCGACTAAACTCGACTCACCCGTCCCATCTGCGTCTCGAGGAGAGAACAATGAAGAAAATCCTGTGGCTCGCATTCGGAGTCGCCCTCGGATTCGTTGTCGCCCACCAGGTGAACCAGACGGCGGAGGGCCGGAGGTTCTTCTCCGATCTCGACAAGCACACCAAGGGATTCACCGAATCCATCGTCGACGGCTACCGCGAGCGGGAGTCCGAACTCCGCGCCGTGCTCGGCGACGCCGGCGAGGCGCTCTCCTCGACCGGCAAGTAATCCTCTTCACTTCCCCTTTCGCGTCTGTGGCTGCGACGCCTCGCAGCCCGATGCGCTGAACGCTACGGACACCATGCATACCGCCGATATCCGCCAACGCTGGCTCACCTTCTTCGCAGACAAGGGGCACACGGTCGTTCCGTCGGCCTCACTGGTGAGCGACGACCCGACACTGCTCTTCACCGTCGCGGGCATGGTGCCGTTCATCCCCTACCTCACGGGCCTCGTACCCGCGCCGTATCCTCGGGCCACCAGCGTGCAGAAGTGCATCCGCACGCTCGACATCGAGGAGGTGGGCAAGACGACCCGCCACGGCACGTTCTTCCAGATGAACGGCAACTTCTCGTTCGGCGACTACTTCAAGGAGCAGGCGATCCGCTACGCCTGGGAGCTCCTCGTGACCCCGGAGGCCGACGGCGGCCTCGGATTCGACGAGAAAGACCTGTGGGTCACCGTCTACGAAGACGACGACGAGGCCATCGAGTACTGGAAGAAGACCGCGGGCCTGCCCGACGAGCGCATCCAGCGCCTGGGCATGGACTCGAACTACTGGTCAACCGGCCAGCCCGGCCCCGCAGGCCCCTGCTCGGAGATCTTCTTCGACCGCGGCCCCGCCTACGGTCGCGAGGGCGGACCTGCGGCCGACGACGACCGCTACATCGAGATCTGGAACCTCGTCTTCATGCAGTACCTGCGTGGCGAGGGCACAGGCAAGAACGACTTCGAGATCCTCGGAGACCTGCCGAGTCGCAACATCGACACCGGCATGGGCCTCGAGCGCGTCGCCTTCCTCAAGCAGGGCGTCGAGAACCTCTACGAGATCGACCAGGTGCGACCCGTCCTCGACACGGCCTCGGTCATCTCCGGCCGCCGCTACGGCGCCGACCACGAAGACGATGTGCGCATGCGCGTGGTCGCCGACCACGTGCGCAGTGCCTTGATGCTCATGTCCGACGGGGTCATGCCGTCGAACGAGGGCCGCGGCTACATCCTGCGCCGGCTCCTCCGCCGCTCCGTTCGATCCATGCGCCTGCTGGGCGTCGACACCGCGGTCTTCCCCGAGCTCTTCACCGCCTCCCGCGACGCCATGAAGGCGGCATACCCCGAGGTCGAGGCCGACTTCGACCGCATCTCCCGTACGGCGTATGCGGAGGAGGAGTCGTTCCTGCGCACCCTCAGCGGCGGAATCAACATCCTCGACCTGGCCGTGACCTCGGCCAAGCAGAAGGGCGCCAAGAACCTCGCGGGCGACACGGCGTTCCAGCTGCACGACACCTACGGCTTCCCGATCGACCTCACCATGGAGATGGCCGAGGAGGCCGGACTCGCCGTCGACCGCGTGGCGTTCGAATCCCTGATGAGCGAGCAGAAGCAGCGCGCCAAGGCCGATTCGAAGGCCAAGAAGCTCGGCATCACCGACCTGGGCGTCTACAGCCAGTTCCGCGCTGCCGGCGAGACCACCTTCCTCGGTTACGACGAGCTGGTCACCGAGTCGACGATCCTGGGCCTCATCATCGACGGGCAGTCGGTGACGAGCGCCGTCGCGGGCGAGACCCTCGAGGTCATCCTCGCCGAGACCACCCTCTACGCCGAGTCCGGCGGACAGGAGGCCGATTCGGGAGTGATCCGCGGAGACGGCTTCGAGCTCGAGGTGCTCGACGTGCAGAAGCCGATCAAGGGGCTCATCAGCCACCGCGTGAACGTCACGAGCGGCCAGGTCGCCGTCGACGATGCCGCCACCACCGTGGTCGATCCAGACTGGCGCCGAGGTGCTACCCAGGCGCACTCGGGAACCCACCTGGTGCACGCCGCACTGCGACAGACGCTCGGCCCGCAGGCGCACCAGTCGGGTTCGTACAACAAGGCCGGCTACCTGCGGCTCGACTTCTCGTGGAACCAGCCCCTCTCGACCGAGACGCGATCGGAGATCGAGGAGGTCTCCAACCTCGCGATCCGCAGCGACCTCGAAGTCGTCACTCGCGAGCTTCCCCTCGACGAGGCCAAGGCCCTGGGCGCCATGGCCCTGTTCGGCGAGAAGTACGGCGACGTCGTGCGCGTGGTCGACATCGGGGGACCGTGGTCGCGCGAACTCTGCGCCGGCACGCACGTGCAGCACAGCTCGGAGATCGGCATGATCAACATCCTCGGCGAATCGTCGATCGGATCGACCAACCGTCGAGTCGAGTCCCTCGTGGGTATCGAGGCATTCCGTCAGTTCGCCGCCGAGCGCAGCGTCGTCACCCAGTTGGCCGCCACGCTGAAGGCTCCTCGAGAAGACGTGCCCGCGCGCATCCAGGACCTGGTCTCGAACCTCAAGGCCGCCGAGAAGAAGCTCGCGGCCTACGAGGCCAGCGCGCTCACCGCCCGGGTTCCCGGCTTCGTCGAGTCGGCACGCACCGCGGGAGAGTTGCGCCTCGTCGCAGCCGATGCGGGCGAACTCTCGTCGTCAGACGATCTGCGTGCGCTGGTGACCGGCGTCCGCGAGCGACTCGGCTCGGCTCCCGCCGTCGTCGCCCTCGCGGCAGTGGTGGGCGAGAAGCCCGTCGTGATCGTCGCGACCAACGACGCGGCACGCGCGCTCGGTCATCGGGCCGGGGCACTCGCCAAGCAGGCCGCATCCATTCTCGGCGGCGGCGGCGGCGGAAAAGACGATCTCGCCCAGGGTGGCGGCACTCTTGTGGCCGCGATCGACAGCGCTCTCGCGGCGGTGTCGCAGACGGTTCTGGGCTGATCGGGTGAGGTCGGGCGTGCGCCTCGGCGTCGACGTGGGCCGAGCCCGCATCGGCGTCGCCCGCAGCGACTTCCACGGCATGCTGGCAACGCCGGTCGAGACGGTGGCCCGAGCCTCCGACGGCTCGGCCGACGTCGACAGGATCGCCGCACTCTGCGCCGAACTCGACTGCACGGAGATCGTCGTCGGCCTCCCTCTGTCGCTCTCGGGAGCCAACACCCCGTCGACAGACGACGCGATCGCCTTCGCCTCGCGGATCGCGGCCGCCACGAAGACGCCGGTGCGCATGATCGACGAAAGACTCACGACCGTATCGGCCCAGGCCGCGCTCCATACCTCCGGCCGCGCTGTGAAAGGCTCGCGTCCAGTGATCGACCAGATCGCCGCGGTTATACTTTTGCAG
This sequence comes from Agreia sp. Leaf244, assembly GCF_001422695.1. Lineage (NCBI taxonomy): Bacteria > Bacillati > Actinomycetota > Actinomycetes > Micrococcales > Microbacteriaceae > Agreia > Agreia sp. Leaf244. Next base: position 405,218 of record NZ_LMLX01000005.1, read on the forward strand.
CATGCCCTCGATTCGGAGGCGTCCACGGGAAACCCGCCCGGGATCGCCGCATCCGAGTTGGGACCCGATCCACAGGGGGATTACCGTGACTGATCGCCAGCCACCAGAAGACCACCCGTTCTCCGAGTTCCTGCGTGAACCCGCTTCGACGTCGAAGCCCGCGGTTCAGGCGCAGTCTCGCAGGGAACGACGCGAGACGCATTCCACCGCACGGCCGTCCGGCAAGCCGCCTCGACGTCGCCGCGCGCTCACCGCGGTCATCGTCACCGTCGTGATCCTCGGCCTCGTCGCCGGGGCGGGGGCGTTCGTCTACTCGACATTCGAACCGCAGATCACCGCGATGCTGACCCCGGAGTCGACGGACGACTACAGCGGAGACGGCTCGGGCGAGGTGATGGTCAAGATCGCCGACGGCGAGTTCGGCGATGCGATCGGAGTGAAGCTGCAAGAGGCCGGAGTCGTCAAGAGCTCCGACACCTTCTACTCCCTGCTGCTGAAAGAGAACCCGCAACCGGTGTTCCAGACGGGCACATTCAAGCTCGCCGAGAAGATGAGCTCGAAGGCCGCGCTGTCGGCCCTCCTCGACCCGGCCAACAAGGTCGACTTCACGGTCACGATCCCGGAGGGATCCAGCGCCAAGGGCATCTACCAGGAGCTGGCCGATGTCACCGGCATGCCCATCGAGGAGTTCCAGGCAGTGGGGGCGAACTACGCCGCGCTCGGCGTACCCGCCGAAGCCCCCTCCATCGAAGGATTCCTCTTCCCCGCGACCTACCAGTTCGAACCCGACCAGACTCCGACAGACATGCTGCAGACCATGGTGAACCGGTCGTTCGAGTCGCTCGATGCAGCCGGAGTCGCGCCGGCCGACCGCTTCCGGGTCGTCACCCTCGCCGCCCTCATCCAGAAGGAGGCCGGAAGCTCGGAAGACATGTTCAAGGTCTCGCGGGTCTTCACGAACAGGCTCAACATCGGCATGAACCTCGAATCGGATGCGACGGTCGCGTACGGCGCCGGCCACAGTCGCGTCGAGACGACACCCGAGGAGCGCGAGGACGCATCCAACCTCTACAACACCTACGCCAACCCGGGCCTCCCGGTGGGGCCCATCTCGAACCCGGGCGACGACGCGATCAACGCGGCGCTGCATCCGGTCGACGGACCCTGGCTCTTCTTTGTGACCGTCGACCTCGATACTGGCGAGACGGTGTTCTCCGAGACCGCCGACGAGCACGCCGCGGCGGTCGAGCGCCTTCAGGAGTGGTGGGCGGCGCATCCCGATGTCGAGTAGCCGTCTGGCCGTTCTCGGATCGCCGATAGCGCACTCGCTGTCACCGCGTCTGCACAGGGCCGCCTACTCCGTGCTCGGTCTCGACTGGCACTACGAGGCGATCGACGTCTCCGAGAACGAGCTGGCCGCATTCGTGGCCGAGCGCGGAGCCGAGTGGGTGGGTCTCTCGCTCACCATGCCGCTGAAGCACGGAATCCGGCCGCTGCTCGACCACCGCGACGAGTTGAGCATCCTGACCGGGTCGACCAATACCGTGCGCTTCTCCCACGAGGGCGGCTCGCGGCGTCTCGACGGTTTCAACACCGATGTCGGGGGCATCGTGCGCGCCCTCGCCGAGAAGTCCATCGAGTCCGCGCGCCACGTGGCGGTGCTGGGCGGCGGCGCGACCGCGGCCTCGGCCGTCGTCGCAGCGGCCCAGCTCGGCGCGGAGCATGTGAGCGTGCTCGCGAGAACACCGGAGAAGGCCGAGCCGCTGAGGCAGATCGCCGCCGCCTCCGGCACGGCGATCACCCTGCTTCCGCTGACGGCCGCATCGCTCGAGGTCATCGACGCGTCACTCGTGATCTCCACGCTGCCGGGAGACGCCGGCCCCGTCGAGCTCGTGCGGCAGAGCTCGCTGCCCTCCCGGTCGCACCTGCTCGATGTGGCCTACCATCCGTGGCCGAGTGCGCTCGGTGCGGTGTGGTCGCTCGCAGACCAGCAGGTCGTCTCGGGCCTTCGTATGCTGCTGCACCAGGCGCTGCTCCAGGTGCGCGTGTTCGTGCACGGCGATCCGGCCCTCCCGCTGACCGACGAGGCCGCCGTGCTATCGGCGATGGAATCGTCGCTCGATGCGCCGGGGGCCTTGCCCACCCCATAGCCTCGTCGCCCGAGGCCGCAGACGATCTATGGGAAGATCGGATGTCGGCTGTCTGCACGCCGACCCGTCCGCACGCCGGTCACCGGCCGCCGGTGACCGCTCTGCCGCCTGAAGGAACAGCTTTCTTATGCTTCGTTGGATCACCGCCGGTGAGTCGCACGGCCCCGAGCTCATCGCCACCCTCGAGGGGCTGCCCGCGGGCGTCCCCGTGCTCATGGACGACATCCGTGCCGACCTGGCCCGTCGCAAGCTCGGCTACGGCCGCGGGGCACGCATGAAGTTCGAACAAGACCAGCTGACGCTCTCCGCCGGTGTTCGGCACGGCTACTCGCTCGGCAGCCCCATCGCCATCCGCATCGGCAACACCGAGTGGCCGAAGTGGGTCGAGGTGATGAGCCCGGAGCCTGTCGACGCCGACCAGGCGAGCAGGGGCCGTGGCGCGCCTCTCACCCGGCCGCGCCCGGGCCACGCCGATCTCGTGGGTATGCAGAAGTACGGCTTCGACGAGGCCAGGCCCGTTCTCGAGCGCGCGAGCGCCAGGGAGACGGCAGCGCGGGTGGCCCTGGGTGCCGTAGCGAGAAGCTTCCTCTCGGAGCTCGGCATCACGCTCGTCAGCCACACGCTCTCGATCGGCCCCGTGCGGGTGCCCGAGGGCAGTCCACTTCCCCTGCCACGCGACGTCGACGCGCTCGACGCCGACCCGCTGCGGTGCTTCGACGAGGCGACGAGCGCCCTGATGGTGGCCGAGGTCGACGCCGCCCACAAAGACGGCGACACTCTCGGCGGCGTCGTCGAGGTGCTCGCCTACGGGGTTCCCCCGGGCCTCGGCTCCTACGTGCACTGGGACCGGCGACTCGATTCCGCTCTGGCCGCGGCCCTGATGGGCATCCAGGCCATCAAGGGCGTCGAGGTCGGCGACGGGTTCCTCACGACCACACGTCGCGGGTCGGATGCCCATGACGAGCTCGTGCAGGAAGACGGCCGTATCGCGCGTCTCAGCGACAAGGCAGGAGGCACCGAAGGCGGCATGAGCACCGGAACGGTGCTGCGCGTGCGAGCGGGCATGAAGCCGATCGCGACGATCCCGCACGCCCTTCGCACCGTCGACGTGGCCACGGGTGAGGCGGCAGCAGCCCATCACCAGCGCTCCGACGTCTGCGCGGTTCCCGCGGCCGGAGTCGTGGCGGAGGCCATGGTCGCGCTCGTCCTGGCGAACTCCGTGCTCGAGAAGTTCGGCGGCGACTCCGTTCCGGAGACCAGGCGCAATCTCGAGTCGTACCTCGCGCACATCCCCGAGCGACTCGCATCCGCCGGCACCGACGGCACCGACTAGCGGCCCGCCCCGATGCTCGTCGTGCTGATCGGTGCGCCCGCAGCCGGAAAGTCGCGGATCGGCAAGAAGCTCTCCCGCATCCTCGGTGTTCCCTTCACCGACACCGACACCGAGATCGTGCGGGAGCACGGCCCCATCTCGGAGCTATTCGCGACCCACGGAGAACCCCATTTCAGAACGCTGGAACGCATCGCGGTCGAGCATGCGCTCGTCGGCAGCGGCGTCGTCGCCTTCGGGGGAGGCGCGGTGCTCGATCCGCGAACCCGTGACGACATCGCCGACCTTCCCGTGGTGCTCCTGACGGTGGAGGCCTCGGCTGTGGCCGCACGCCTGTCGAACGGCAAGCGGCCGCTCGTGTCGTCGATCGAGTCGTGGCAGGCACTCGTCGATTCCCGACGCGAGCTCTACGAATCGCTCGCCGACTTCCGGGTCGACACCTCGCACAGACCGACCGAGCTCATCGCCACCGAGATCGCCCAGTGGGCGCGCAGCCGAAGCCACCAGAGAGACACACCATGACCGACACGACGCCCGCCACTCGAATCCCCGTCACCGGAGAAGACCCCTACGAGGTCGTGATCGGCCGCGGTCTGGTGGGCGACCTCTCGGAGTTCCTGGGCCAGGGCGTGCGCAAGGTGCTCATCGTGCACGCCCCGACGCTGGCGGCGAAGGCCGCTGCCATGCGCGAGAGTCTCCTCGACCGCTACGAGGTGCTCCTGGCCGAGGTGCCGGATGCCGAGCAGGCGAAACGCGTGGAGGTCGCGGCGTTCTGCTGGCAGGTCATGGGCCAGAGCGACTTCACCAGGACCGACGCGGTGATCGGCTTCGGCGGGGGAGCCATCACCGACCTCGCCGGCTTCGTCGCGGCGACCTGGCTGCGCGGTGTGCGGCTCGTGCAGGTGCCGACCTCGGTCCTCGGCCTCGTCGACGCAGCCGTGGGCGGCAAGAACGGCATCAACACGGCCGAGGGCAAGAACCTCGTGGGCACCTTCTACGCGCCTTCCGCCGTCGTCGGCGATCTCGACACCTTCGACACACTCCCGAGGAACGAGATCCTCGCTGGCTTCGCCGAGATCGTGAAGGCCGGATTCATCTCGGAGCCGGAGATCCTCGACATCGTCGAGGCCGACGTCGATCGCGCCACAGACCCGTCGACTCCCGAGTTCAGGCGGGTCGTCGAGCTCTCGATCGCGATGAAGGCCCGCGTCGTGGGCGAGGACTTCACCGAGCAGGGCCTCCGCGAGATCCTCAACTACGGCCACACGCTGGGGCATGCGATCGAACACGCCGAGCGCTACCAGTGGAGGCACGGCGCCGCGATCTCGGTCGGCATGGTGTTCGCGGCCGAACTGGGCCGACTGACCGGCGCCCTGTCGGACGAGGTCGTCGACCGGCACCGGCGCATCCTGACCTCTCTCACGCTCCCCGTCAGCTATCCGGTGGGGCGGTGGCAGACGCTGCTGGCCACGATGCAGCGCGACAAGAAGGCCCGTGCGGGAATGCTGCGTTTCATCGTGCTCGACGACCTGGCGAAGCCGTCGGTTCTCGCGGGCCCCGAGACGTCGCTGCTCTTCGCCGCCTATCAGGAGATCGGTTCCTGACCCGAGCTGTGCAGGAGGCGTTGCCCGAGCTGTGGATGACTGTCCCGGCGCTCGAGGGAACCCGCCAGAGTGGGCGCATGACGGCATTCACTCCCTCGACCCCCGGTCCAGACACCATCATCACGAACGACGCCGATGCCAGAGAGCTGCTGTCGAGGCTGCTCGGTCCGGCGCTGCGCCGCCAGCTGTGGGCGTTCTTCGTCGCCCCCGACGGCGAGCAGCTGCCCATCGTCATCCCGATCGATTCAATCCCTGCGAGCCCGTCAGGCGACGAGCTGCGGTCGATCGTGTCGAGCCTCGGGCAGGTCCTCGACGAATACTCTCCGGGCGGCAGCATCCTGTTCGCCCTCGAACGCCCGGGAGAGGAGACGCCGCACGGCTTCGACGAGCTGTGGGCAGACGGGCTGCACGAGGCCGCCCGCGACGAAGCCGTCGACGTCTTCGCGATCTATCTCGTGCACGACGACGGCCTCCGCATGATGAAGGCGAGGTCGTCGGCGCGTCGCTAGAGTTAGGCGTCATGACCACTGTGCTCGTGCTGAACGGACCAAACCTCTCGCGGCTCGGCAGCCGCGAGCCCGACGTCTACGGATCGCAGGACCTCGAGGCGCTCCGAGCGGTGCTGACCTCCGATGCGGGCGACGAGGCAACCATAGAGTTGCGTCAGACCGATGACGAGGGCGAGATGATCGGGTGGATGCACGAGGCCGTCGATTCACGCACACCGGTCATCCTGAATCCGGCCGCGTTCACCCACTACAGCTACGGTCTCCGCGACGCCGCCGCCCTGGTCACTAAGGCCGGCGTCCCGCTGGTCGAGGTGCACATCAGCAACCCGCACGCCCGGGAGACCTTCCGCCACACCAGCGTGATCTCCGGCATCGCCACCGGGGTCATCGCCGGCTTCGGCTTCGACTCCTACCGCCTGGCGTTGAGGGCGATCATCGGCCTCAACTAGGCCCCGATGCGGGGGACGGTACACTCACTGAGGGTCAATTTTCGCGCCCGCACAATTCTTCACTCGAACGGAACAGTTTTTCCATGGCTTCAACCAGCGACATCAGAAACGGCGCCGTCCTCAAGATCGACGGCCAGCTCTGGGCGGTCATCGACTTCCAGCACGTCAAGCCGGGCAAGGGCGGCGCATTCGTGCGCACGAAGATGAAGAACGTTCTCACCGGCAAGGTCGTCGACAAGACGTTCAACGCGGGCGCCAAGATCGAGACCGCGAACGTCGACCGTCGCGACTTCCAGTACCTCTACAAAGACGGCAACGACTTCGTCTTCATGGACACCGCGGACTACGACCAGCTCACCGTGACCGAGGCCGTCGTCGGCGACGCCGCCAACTTCATGCTCGAGAACCAGGCCGTCACCGTCGCGCTGAACGAGGGCCTGCCGCTCTACGTCGAGCTCCCCGCATCGGTGACGCTCGAGATCACCTACACCGAGCCGGGCCTCCAGGGCGACCGTTCGACCGGCGGCACCAAGCCCGCCACCGTCGAGACCGGCTACCAGATCCAGGTTCCCCTCTTCCTCGAGCAGGGCACCCGCGTCAAGGTCGACACGCGCACGGGGGACTACCTCGGCCGCGTGAACGACTGACCCCGGCCGGTACCGGTAATGAGCGCACGCACCAAAGCTCGAAAGCGCGCCCTCGACGTGCTGTACGCCGCCGATGTGCGGCAGATCTCGATCAACGAGGCCCTCGCCGCCGAGGCGACCAGGGCGCTGAGCGAACCCGCCCGTGAAGCCTCGTGGCTCTACGCGCGCGAGATCATCGACGGCATCGTCGACCATGGCGACGAGATCGACGAGCTCATCGAGACGTACGCCCAGGGCTGGACCCTGGCCCGCATGCCCATCATCGACCGCGCGCTTCTGCGCATCGGCATCTGGGAGGTCCTCTTCAACGACGACGTTCCCGACGGTGTCGCGATCAACGAGGCCGTCGACGCAGCCAAACTGCTCAGCACCGACGATTCCGGTAGCTTCCTCAACGGCATCCTCGGCCGCGTGCACCAGTCGAAGGGCTGAAGCGCGACGGCCTGATGCGGGCGGCAGCCAGCTGAGCAGCTGAGTGTCGGCGCCGCCTGCTAGGCTCGATGACGCAACAGACATCCTTTAACCATCCGTCCTGTGAGACGGGGAAGGAGGTCAGGATCGTGGCTCGAATCGTGCTGCAGAACTCTGACATAGCCCGGGCGTTGACTCGGATCTCGCACGAGATCCTCGAGTCCAACCGTGGACCGCACGACCTCGTCATTCTCGGCATCCCCACCCGCGGTGTGGTGCTCGCCGAGAGGATCGGCGCGCAGATCCGGCAGATCGAACCGGGAGCGCCCGCCGATCTCGTGGGCTCGCTCGACGTGACGATGTACCGCGACGACCTCGCCCATCATCCCACCAGAGCACCGCAGCGCACCCGTGTTCCCTCGGGGGGCGTCGACGGCAAGACGGTCGTGCTCATCGACGACGTGCTCTACTCGGGTCGCACCATCCGCGCCGCGCTCGACGCGATCGGAGACCTCGGACGACCGCGGGCCGTGCGGCTCGCCGTGCTGGTCGATCGCGGCCACCGCGAACTGCCGATCCGGGCCGACTTCGTGGGCAAGAACCTGCCCAGCTCCACCGACGAGCGCATCAACGTGCGTCTCGCGGAGATCGACGGCAGCGAAGAGGTCAGCATCGACCTCGCGACGGGGGCCGGCGCATGAGGCACCTGCTCTCGACCCGAGACCTGCTCCGTGATGACGCGATCGCTCTGCTCGACATCGCAGAAGACATGAGCGAGGTGCAGAACCGCGAGGTCAAGAAGCTTCCCACCCTGCGCGGCAAGACGGTCGTAAACCTCTTCTTCGAGGACTCGACCCGCACGCGCACGTCGTTCGAGGTGGCTGCGAAGCGCCTCTCGGCCGACGTCATCAACTTCTCGGCGAAGGGCTCCAGCGTGTCGAAGGGCGAAAGCCTCAAGGACACGGCGCAGACCCTGGCCGCCATGGGCGCCGACGGCGTCGTCATCCGGCACTCGGCATCGGGCGCGCCGCAGGTGCTGGCCCAGAGCGGCTGGATCGACGCCGGGGTGGTCAACGCCGGCGACGGCACCCACGAGCACCCGACGCAGGCCCTCCTCGACGCGTTCACGATGAGGCGACGCATCCACGGCGACGCGGCGCGCGGCCGCGACCTCGACGGAGTGAGCGTGATGATCGTCGGAGACGTCCTGCACTCCCGAGTGGCGCGGTCGAACCTGTGGCTGCTCGAGACGCTCGGCGCCCACGTCACCTTCGTCGCGCCGGCGACGCTCGTTCCCGTCGGGGCATCGACGTGGCCGGTGGACATCCGTTACGACCTCGACGCCGCACTCGCCGAGGTGCGGCCCGACGTCGTGATGATGCTGCGCATCCAACAGGAGCGCATGAACGCCGCCTTCTTTCCCACCACCCGCGAGTATGCGCGCCAGTGGGGGCTCGACGACGACCGACTCCTCGCGCTCCGCCCCGATAGCATTGTCATGCACCCCGGCCCCATGAACCGCGGCCTCGAGATCTCGTCTCGTGCCGCCGATTCGGCGCAGTCCACCGTGATCGAACAGGTGGCGAACGGGGTGTCGATCCGCATGGCCGTGTTGTACTCACTGCTGTCCGGCGACCGGGAGGCCAGATCATGACAACGACCCTCATCCGCGGGGCGACCCTGCCCGACGGCACGACCACCGATCTGCTCGTGGCAGACGGCCGCATCGCCGAGCGCGGCACCGCAATCGCGACGCCGTCCGGCGCGCGAGTTCTGGATGCCGCGGGCCTGGTCGCGCTGCCTGGTCTCGTCGACCTGCACACGCACCTCCGGGAGCCCGGCTTCGAGCAGAGCGAGACCGTCCTCTCCGGCACGCGCGCGGCCGCGGCGGGCGGATTCACCGCCGTCTTCGCCATGGCGAACACCATGCCGGTGTCCGACACGGCCGGCGTCGTCGAGCAGGTGCAGGCGCTGGGGGAGTCGGCGGGCTACGCCACCGTGCGCCCGATCGGCGCCGTGACCGTCGGCCTCGCCGGCGAGCGGCTCTCCGAGATCGGCGCCATGGCCAACTCCCGGGCCGCCGTGCGCGTCTTCTCCGACGACGGCAAGTGCGTTCACGACTCCCTGCTCATGCGGCGCGCCCTCGAATACGTCAAGACCTTCGACGGCGTCGTGGCCCAGCACGCGCAAGACCCGCGCCTCACCGAGAACGCCCAGATGAACGAGGGCGCCCTCTCGAGCGAGCTCGGTCTCAAGGGCTGGCCCGCCGTGGCCGAGGAGTCGATCATCGCGCGCGACGTGCTGCTCGCCGAGCACGTCGGCACCCGGCTGCACATCTGCCACGTGTCGACCGCCGGCTCTGTCGACGTCGTGCGCTGGGCGAAGGCCCGCGGCATCGAGGTCACGGCAGAGGTCACGCCCCATCACCTGCTGCTCACCGAAGACCTGATCCGCAGCTACGACGCGCGCTACAAGGTGAACCCGCCGCTGCGTCGCGACGAAGACGTGCGAGCCCTGCGCGAGGGCCTCGTCGACGGCACCATCGACATCGTCGCCACCGATCACGCGCCCCACCCCGAGGAGGCCAAGGACTGCGAGTGGGATCACGCCGCGTTCGGCATGGTAGGCCTGGAGTCCGCCCTCTCGGTCGTGCAGGCTGCGCTTGTCGACACCGGGCTGCTCGGCTGGGCCGACGTTGCCCGCGTGCTGTCGCAGACGCCCGCCGGGATCGGTCGCCTCGCGGGACACAGCCACTCGTTCGAGATCGGGTCGAGCGCCAACATCGTGCTCGTCGACCCGGCGTCGTCGAGCGCCTTCTCCAGAGACAGGCTCGCCGGCAAGAGCCACAACTCTCCGTACCTCGGCATGACCCTGCCCGGCTCCGTGCGGCACACCCTGCACCGCGGCTACCAGACCGTGAACGACGGCGTCGTCGTCGATGCGGGCGAGGTCGCCGCCGCGGCGATGGGGGTGGCCCGTGGATAGGATCCTGCCCGGCTCGATCATCATCGTCGGGGTCATCGGGCTCCTGATTCTCATGGTGCTCGGCTGGCGCGCGCGCGGCCGCCGCCAGTCGGCGCTGTCGACCGCCGCCGTGCCCGCCGACGAGCTGCTCGGTGAGCTGCGCGTCGCCGTCACCGGCCTCTACGTCTCGACGACGACCGCGGGTGCTCCACTCGACAGGGTGACCTTGCCCGGTCTCGGCTTCCGGGGGCGCGCCTCCGTCTCGGTCTTCGACGCCGGCGTTCTCGTCGCCGTGACCGGCGAGCCGCAGGTCTTCGTCGGGGCCGACCGCATCCGCTCGGTGGGCACATCGACGTGGACGATCGACCGGGTCGTCGAGGAGGGCGGTCTCGTGCGCCTCGACTGGACCCTCGAATCGGAGGCCCCGACCCCCGCGGCCGATGTCGAGAGCTTCTTCCGCATCGAGAATCCCGACCAGAGTTCCCGCCTCATCGAGGCGATCGAAGCCCTTGTGCCGCCAGACGGCCTCTCCACCCCAGACCAGGAAGGATCCCTCGCGTGATCTCTACAGAACCCGCCGTCCTCGTACTCGAAGACGGCAAGCGCTACGCCGGACGCGCCTATGGCGCCCGTGGGCGCACCCTGGGCGAGGCGGTCTTCGCCACCGGCATGACCGGATACCAGGAGACCCTCAGCGATCCCTCCTACGCGGGGCAGATCGTTCTGCAGACCGCCCCGCACATCGGCAACACCGGAACGAACGACGACGACCTCGAGTCGGCGAAGATCTGGGTCGCGGGCTACGTCGTGCGCGACCCCTCCCGCGTCGTCTCCAACCACCGCGCCACGCGCAGCCTCGACGACGATCTCGTCTCGGGCGGCATCGTCGGCATCTCCGGCGTCGACACGCGTGCCATCACCCGGCACCTCCGCTCGCTCGGCGCCATGCGCGCCGGCATCTTCTCGGGCGACGACTTCGACCTGAGCGACTCGGAACAGCTCGCCATCGTGCGGGCGGCGGAGGACATGGCCGGCCGCAACCTCTCGAGCGAGGTGTCGACCCCGACGCAGTACACGATCGAGGCCGTCGGCGAGCGAGTCGGCAGTGTCGCGGTCCTCGACCTCGGCGTGAAGACGTCGACGCTGCGCTACCTCGCGCAGCGCGGCTTCGACGTCGTCGTGCTTCCTGAATCCGTGACCACCCACGAGGTGGTCGCCCTCAAGCCGAGCGCTCTGTTCTACTCGAACGGCCCCGGCGACCCCGAGGCATCCGAGCGTCACGTGCAGCTGCTGCGCGATGTGCTGGCCGAGAAGATCCCGTACTTCGGAATCTGCTTCGGCAACCAGCTGCTCGGCCGCGCACTCGGCTTCGGAACCTACAAGCTGCCCTTCGGTCACCGGGGCATCAACCAGCCGGTGCTCGACAAGACCACGGGCAAGGTCGAGATCACCAGCCAGAACCATGGCTTCGCCGTGGATGCGCCGCGCGAGGGCGTCGTGGAGAGCCCGGCCGGCTTCGGCCGGGTCGAGGTCAGCCACCTCAGCCTGAACGACAACGTCGTGGAGGGCATCCGCTGCCTCGACATCGACGCCTTCTCGGTGCAGTACCACCCCGAGGCTGCTGCGGGCCCGCACGACTCGATGTACCTCTTCGATCGCTTCCGCGACATGGTGCTGGCGATCGACAAGGGCGAGCCGCAGACAGAGATCCACTCCATCATCGACGGAAAGAACCAGTAATGCCTCGCAGGGAAGACATCAAGAGTGTCCTGGTCATCGGCTCCGGCCCGATCGTCATCGGCCAGGCGTGCGAGTTCGACTACTCCGGCACCCAGGCGTGCCGCGTGCTCCGCGAGGAGGGCGTGCGCGTCATCCTCGTGAACTCCAACCCGGCCACGATCATGACCGACCCGGACTTCGCCGACGCGACCTACATCGAGCCCATCACCTGGCAGGTCATCGAGACCATCATCGCGAAGGAGAAGCCCGACGCGATCCTGCCGACCCTCGGCGGCCAGACCGCCCTCAACGCGGCCATCGACCTGCACAAGCACGGCATCCTCGAGAAGTACGACGTCGAGCTCATCGGGGCCTCGTTCGAGGCGATCAACAAGGGCGAAGACAGGCAGATCTTCAAGCAGCTCGTTCTGGATGCCGGTGCCGACGTCGCGCGCTCCCACATCGCGCACACGGTCGACGAGGCCGTGGAGTTCGCCCTCGACCTCGGCTACCCCCTGGTCGTGCGCCCCTCGTTCACGATGGGCGGACTGGGATCGGGCTTCGCCTACACGGAGGCCGAGCTGCGCAGGATCGTCGGCGACGGCCTGCACCAGAGCCCGACCACCGAGGTCCTGCTCGAGGAGTCGATCCTCGGCTGGAAGGAGTACGAGCTCGAGCTCATGCGCGACACGGCCGACAACACGGTCGTGGTCTGCTCCATCGAGAACGTCGACCCCGTGGGCGTGCACACCGGCGACTCGATCACCGTGGCCCCGGCGCTCACCCTGACCGACCGCGAATACCAGAACATGCGCAATATCGGCATCGACATCATCCGTGCCGTCGGCGTCGACACGGGCGGCTGCAACATCCAGTTCGCCATCGACCCGTCGAACGGCCGCGTCATCGTCATCGAGATGAACCCGCGCGTCTCGCGCTCCAGCGCGCTGGCCTCGAAGGCCACCGGGTTCCCGATCGCGAAGATCGCGGCGAAGCTGGCCATCGGCTACCACCTCGACGAGATCCCGAACGACATCACCAAGGTGACGCCCGCCTCGTTCGAGCCGACACTCGACTACGTGGTCGTGAAGGTTCCCCGCTTCGCCTTCGAGAAGTTCCCCGCCGCCGACACCACGCTCACGACCACCATGAAGTCGGTCGGCGAGGCCATGGCCATCGGCCGCAACTACACGCAGGCCCTGCAGAAGGCCCTGCGGTCGTTGGAGAAGCGCGGCTCGTCGTTCCACTGGGAGCCGCTCGACGCATCCAAAGACGAACTGCTGGCCCTGGCCAGCGTGCCGACCGACGGACGCATCGTCACCGTGCAGCAGGCGCTCCGCGCCGGTGCCACGGCCGAGGAGGTCTTCGACGCCACCAAGATCGACCCCTGGTTCATCGACCAGATCGTTCTGATCAACGAGGTCGCCGAGGCCATCGCCTCGAGCGAGAACGCCGACACGAACATGTTCCTGCTGGCCAAGGAGCACGGATTCTCCGACGCCCAGATCGCCGCCCTCCGCGGCTTCGGCGAGAAAGAGGTGCGCGAGGTCCGGCACATCCTGGGCGTGCGGCCCGTGTTCAAGACGGTCGACACGTGCGCGGGGGAGTTCCCCGCGCTCACGCCGTACCACTACTCGAGCTACGACTTGGAGACCGAGGTCGAACCCTCCGACCGGCGCAAGGTCGTCATCCTGGGCTCCGGCCCGAACCGCATCGGCCAGGGAGTCGAGTTCGACTACTCCTGCGTGCACGCCTCCTTCGCCCTGTCGGACGCGGGCTTCGAGACGATCATGATCAACTGCAACCCCGAGACGGTCTCGACCGACTACGACACCAGCGACCGGCTCTACTTCGAGCCGCTCACCCTGGAAGACGTGCTCGAGGTGATCCACGCCGAGAGCCAGTCCGGCGAGCTCGTCGGCGTGGTCGTGCAGCTCGGCGGCCAGACGGCCCTGGGCCTCGCCAAGGGCCTCAAGGCGGCGGGCGTTCCGATCCTCGGCACCACGCCGGAGGCCATCGACCTGGCCGAAGAGCGCGGACTCTTCTCGAAGATCCTCGACGATGCTCAGCTCCTCGCGCCGAAGAACGGCACGGCGAGCGACTTCGGCGGCGCCGTCACCATCGCCGAGGACATCGGCTACCCGGTGCTCGTGCGCCCCTCGTACGTGCTCGGCGGTCGCGGCATGGAGATCGTCTACGACTCGCCCTCGCTAGAGGACTACTTCTCGCGCATGGCCGGACAGGGCATCATCGATCCCTCCCACCCTCTGCTCGTCGACCGCTTCCTCGACGACGCGATCGAGATCGACGTCGACGCGCTCTACGACGGCCACGAGCTCTACGTCGGCGGCATCATGGAGCACATCGAGGAGGCCGGCATCCACTCCGGCGACTCGAGCTGCACGCTGCCTCCCGTCACCCTGGGCCGCGAGGTCATCGACAGGGTGCGCACGGCGACGCTCGCCATCGCCGAGGGCATCGGGGTGCAGGGCCTGCTGAACGTGCAGTTCGCCATCGGCCAGGGCATCCTTTACGTACTCGAGGCCAATCCCCGCGCCTCCCGCACTGTTCCCTTCGTGGCGAAGGCCCTGGGCATACCCCTGGCCAAGGCCGCGTCGCGCATCATGGTGGGCGCGACGATCGCCGAGCTGAAGGCCGAGGGCATGCTGCCGGTCGTCGACGGATCGATCGTTCCCATGGACTCGCCGATCGCCGTGAAGGAGGCCGTGCTTCCGTTCAAGCGCTTCCGCACGAAAGACGGCCTCATCGTCGACTCGCTGCTCGGCCCGGAGATGCGCTCCACCGGCGAGGTCATGGGAATCGACCGTGACTTCCCCCGCGCCTTCGCCAAGAGCCAGGAGGCCGCGTACGGCGGTCTGCCCACCTCCGGAACGGTCTTCGTGTCCGTCTCCGACCGCGACAAGCGCGCCATCGTTCTCCCGGTTCTCCGCCTGCTCGAACTGGGCTTCGACATCCTCGCGACGGCCGGAACCGCCGAAGTTCTGAACCGCAACGGCATCACGGCCCGCATCGTGCGCAAGTTCAGCGAGGGCGCATCGGCCGACGGCGACGAGCCGACCGTGGTCGACCTGATCAACCGCAACGAGGTCGACATCGTCGTGAACACGCCGAGCGGCTCGAGCGCACGCGCAGACGGCTACGAGATCCGGGCTGCGGCCGTCGCCGCCGACAAGCCGCTGTTCACGACCATCGCCCAACTGGGCGCGGCCGTGGCCTCGTTCGAGGCGACTCGCGAGGGCTTCGACGTGTCGAGCCTGCAGGAGTACGCGATCGCCCGGGCTGCGCGCCTGTGACCCGGTCGTTCGGCCAGCGGCTGCACACGACCATCGAGCAGCGAGGTCGGCTGTGCGTCGGCATCGATCCCCACGGCTTCCTTCTGGATGCCTGGGACCTGCCGCGTACGCCGGCCGGGCTGCGCGAATTCGGGCTGAGGGTCGTGGACGCCGCGAGTGGAACCATCGGAATCGTGAAGCCCCAGGTCGCCTTCTTCGAGGTGTTCGGCTCGGCCGGTTTCGCCGCCCTCGAAGACGTGCTCGCCGCAGCGAGGCAGGCTGGGCTCCTCGTGATCGCGGACGCGAAACGGGGAGACATCGGATCGAGCGTCGACGCCTACGGCGACGCCTGGCTGACGCCGGGCTCGCCACTCGAAGCAGATGCCGTGACCCTCGCTGCGTACGCGGGCACGGGATCGCTCGGGGGAGTCTTCGACCTCGCCCTGCAGCACGGCAAGGGCGCGTTCGTGCTCGCGGCCACCTCGAACCCGGAGTCCCGGCTGGTCCAGACGGCCCTGGTCTCAGCGGATGAGCGCGCAGACCTGACGGTCGCCGGGCTCGTCGCGACGGAAATCGACGAGTGGAACCGCCAGCACGCCATCGACCTCGACAGCGACGGCGACGGTTCCGGTGACGACGACACCCCGGCACTCGGTAGCATCGGAGTCGTGCTCGGTGCAACGAAGAACCTCCTCGACTACGGCGTCGACGTGAACTCCCTCGCCGACGGGGCGCCGCTGATGCCCGTGCTCGCGCCGGGCTTCGGCCACCAGGGTGCGTTGTTCGACGACATCGGTTCGATCTACGGCCCGCTCGCGGCGGGCACGATCGTGAGCACGTCGAGATCCGCCCTGTCCGCGGGGCCATCCGCCCTCGCCGACACGCTCGCCGACCAGGCGGGCCAACTATCCGGAGCCCTGTCATGACCGTTCCCGACGTCGACCGCGCCGCCGGCTCCCGGGCGGCCATCGCCGCCCGACGCGCCCGGGCCGCCATCAAGAAGGCCGTGACCGAGCAGCGTCGAAGCGCGACGGGCGTCCTCGATCGCGCATCGGCGCATCCAGAAAGCCTCGAGGCCGGCATGCGGGTGACCGAGCTGCTCCAGGGCATCCCGGGCCTCGGTCGGGTGCGCATCGAGCGCGTCATCGAGCGACTGTCGATCTCTCCCAGCAAACGCCTGGGCGGACTCGGCGCACTGCAGCGCGACCGCCTGCGGGAGTACCTGCTGAAGCGGGCTCCGTTCACGGGCGACGAGACGGCCTCGCGACTCGTCGTGCTGGCCGGCCCCACTGCGGTCGGCAAGGGAACGGTGTCGACGTGGATCCGCGAGAACGTGCCCGGCGTGCTCCTGTCGGTCTCGGCCACGACACGGGCCCCCCGCCCGGGCGAGGTCGACGGTGTGAGCTACTACTTCGTCGACGATGCCGAGTTCGACCGCATGATCGAGGCCGGCGAATTCCTCGAGTGGGCGGTCGTGCACAACTCGTCGCGCTACGGCACGCCTCGCGCCCCGATCGACACGGCGCTGGCCGAGGGCAAGAGTGTGCTCCTCGAGATCGACATCCAGGGCGCCCGGCAGGTTCGGGCCGCCATGCCGGAGGCACGCCTGGTCTTCCTTCTCCCGCCGAGCTGGGCGGAGCTCGTGCGCCGGCTCACCGGCCGGGGAACGGAATCGCCCGAGGAGCAGGAGCGGCGTCTCGCGACCGCCGAGGTCGAACTGGCCGCCCAGAACGAGTTCGACTACCTCATCGTGAACAACGATGTCGAGGCCGCCGCACGCGACGTCGTGGAGCTCATGCAGTGATAAGCGGCTGATCCGAGTGATCAGCGGCCAATACGAGGTAGACTTGTCTACTTGTGCACGGTGACCCCCTCACGATCACCGCACGATCTTTTCTCAATCCGGCCGGCGAGGCCAATCAAGGAGTATCACCATGGTCAACAGGGCACAGGGCATCATCGATCCCCCCATCGACGAACTGCTGTCGAAGGTTGAATCCAAGTACGCGCTCGTGATCTTCGCATCCAAGCGCGCACGCCAGATCAACGACTACTACGCAGACCTGCACGAGGGAAGCCTGTTCGACAACGTCGGACCGCTTGTCGACTCGACCATCGACGACAAGCCCCTCTCGGTCGCGATGCACGAGATCAACGAGGACAAGCTCACGGTCAAGCCCATCGCGGCCACCGAATAGCAGCAGCGAATGCAGGTCCGTTCCCCGGGCTGTCGTCGGGTTCGCCCCCGCACGGCCGGGGAGCGGATTCGTTCGTTAACGGCACCGGCTTTCTCGTCGAAGGGTCAGAACTGACGTGACAGAACCGCAGAAGCGCCTGCGCATCGTCGTGGGCATCACCGGCGGCATCGCGGCGTACAAGGCCGTGGGCGTCGTGCGGGCATTCGTGCTGGCGGGCCACGACGTTCAGGTCGTGGCCACCGAGCACGCCCTCCGATTCGTCGGCAAGCCCACCCTCGAGGCCATCTCCCGCAACATTGTGCACACCGACCTCTACGAGGCCGTGGCAGAGGTGCGGCACGTCTCGATCGGGCAGTCCGCCGACCTCATCGTGATCGCCCCGGCCACGGCCAACTCCCTGGCCAAGATGGCGGCGGGCCTCGCCGACGATCTGCTCGGCAACACCGTGCTCGCGTCGAAGGCGCCCATCGTCGTCGCCCCGGCCATGCACACCGAGATGTGGCAGAACGCCGCGACGGTGGCCAACGCCGCCAGGCTGGCATCGCGGGGCATCCACTTCGTCGGCCCGGCGAGCGGCCAACTCACCGGCACCGATTCGGGTGCCGGTCGGATGGCCGAGGTCGACGAGATCGTCGCCGCATCCCTGGCCGTCGCGGCCGCCGCGGGGCCGGCCGCGCCCGACGGCGACCTGACCGGCGTGAGGGTGCTCATCTCGGCCGGCGGCACCCGCGAGCCACTCGACCCCGTTCGCTTCATCGGCAATCGGTCGAGCGGTCGCCAGGGCACCGCCCTCGCCCGCGCGGCAGCCTCCCGAGGCGCCGAGGTCACCCTTGTGGCGGCGCACCTCGAGGTACCCGTTCCCGACGGCGTCGAGGTCGTCTCCGTCGAGACCACGGCCGAGCTGGCAACGGCCATGGAATCGGCCGCCTCCTCGCACGACGTCATCATCATGGCCGCCGCCGTCGCCGACTATCGCCCGGCCGCCGTCTCGAACGCCAAGCTCAAGAAAGAGTCGCTGGGCGACGCGATGACCCTCGAGCTCGTCAAAAACCCCGACGTGCTCGCGGCCCTCGCCTCGCACGCCCGCGCCGACCAGCTCGTCATGGGTTTCGCCGCCGAGACCGCCGACACCGACGCCGCACTTCTCGACCTGGGCCGCGCCAAGATCGCCCGCAAGGGCTGCGACTACCTCGTCGTCAACCGGGTCGGCTGGACGGAGGGCTTCGCAACGGAGGGAAACACCGTGACGGTCCTCGACCGGGCCGGGTCTATAGTGATCGAGGCCCGGGGCAGCAAGCTGTCGGTGGCCGATGAGATCCTGTCTGTGCTTGCCGGGCGACTGCTCGAAGACAGGCACCGCACACCCTCAGAAATCCCTGGAGCACCATGACGAGCCTTCGCCTCTTCACGTCCGAGTCCGTCACCGAAGGACACCCCGACAAGATCTGCGATCAGATCTCCGACAGCATCCTCGACGCGCTTCTCGAGGTTGACCCCGCGAGCCGCGTCGCCGTCGAGACGCTCGTCACGACCGGCCTCGTGCACGTCGCGGGAGAGGTCACGACGTCGGGCTACGTCGACATCCCCACGATCGTGCGCGAGAAGGTGTCGTCGATCGGCTACACCTCGAGCGACGTCGGCTTCGACGGTGCGAGCTGCGGGGTGTCGGTATCGATCGGCGCCCAGTCGCCCGAGATCGCGGCCGGTGTCGACAACGCCTGGGAGAACCGCCAGGGCGAGACGCGCAGCGATCCCTTCGACCTGCAGGGCGCCGGCGACCAGGGCATCATGTTCGGATTCGCCACCACCGAGACGCCGCAGCTCATGCCGCTGCCGATCTGGCTGGCACACCGCTTGGCCGAACGCCTCGCCGAGGTACGCAAGACAGGTGAGCTCGGCTACCTGCGCCCCGACGGCAAGACCCAGGTCACCATCGGCTACGACGGCATCGTGCCGAAGACCATCGAGACGGTGGTGCTCTCGACGCAGCACACCGAGTCGGTGACCAACGCCGATCTCTTCCACGACATCGAAGAGCTGGTCATCAAGCCCGTGCTCGCGGCGAGCGACCTCGACTCACGCTCGGCGAACTTCCTCATCAACCCCACCGGCCGGTTCGTGGTGGGAGGCCCGCAGGGCGATGCCGGGCTCACGGGCCGCAAGATCATCGTCGACACCTACGGGGGAGCGTCGCGCCACGGTGGCGGCGCCTTCAGCGGAAAAGACCCGTCGAAGGTCGACCGTTCGGCGGCGTACGCCATGCGCTGGGTGGCGAAGAACGCGGTCGCCGCAGGTTTCGCCGACAGGCTCGAAGTGCAGGTCGCGTACGCCATCGGAAAGGCCGCACCGGTCGGCCTCTACGTCGAGACCTTCGGAACGGGCAAGCTGCCCGACGACCGCATCATCGAGGCCATCACCGAGGTGTTCGACCTGCGCCCGGCAGCCATCATCCAGCACCTCGACCTGCTGCGTCCCATCTACGGCGCCACGGCGACATACGGCCACTTCGGTCGCGAACTCCCCGACTTCACGTGGGAGCGACTCGACCGGGTCGCCGAGCTGCAGGCCGCAGCGCGCATCTAGGTGATGACAGCGCAGGCCGGGCACGAGCAGCAGCTCATCGCCCGGGTGATGCTCGAATCGCCGCTTCCCCAGCTCGACAGGCTGTTCGACTACGCGGTGCCCGCCGCGCTCCGCGAGCAGGCGAAGCCCGGCGTTCGGGTGAAGGTGCCCCTGCGCTCGGCGGGTCGCATCGCCCGCGGCTACATCGTCGAGACCACAGAGGCGGTCGAGTTCTCCGGAACCCTCAGCGAGCTCGACGAGATCACGTCGACCGTTCCCGTGCTCACGCCGGAGGTCTGGAACCTCGCGCGGCGCGTGTCGGAGCGCGCCGCCGGCAGCGCGAGCGACGTCGTGCGCCTCGCCGTGCCTCCACGGCAGGTGCGCGTCGAGAAGGCCTGGCAGCTCGAGCAGCAGTCCGGCGCGCAGCCGAGCCTGTACAGCGCGAACCCCTCGGTGACCGGATACGGCGATCGCGTGATCGATTCGGCGATCGACGCCGGCCGGCGCCTGGCCGTGGCCGCGATCCCCGCCGTGCACGAGGTGTCGCCCGGCGTCTGGGTCGGGCGCTGGGCCGTGACGCTCGCCGAGGCGGCCGCGCGCACCCTCGCATCCGGCCGCACCGCCATCGTCGCCCTGCCCGACTATCGCGACCAGCAGCAGGTCGTTCAGGCGCTCTCCGCACTCGTGCCGCTCGACCTGATCTCCCAGCTCGACGCCCGCCAACCCAACGCCGACAGGTACCGGGCGTTCCTGCGCTGTCTCGAAGACGCTCCCCGGGTGATCGTGGGCAACCGCTCGGTCGTCTACGCGCCGGCGAGCCGGCTCGGCCTGATCGCGATCTGGGACGACGCCGACCCGCTGCACACAGAGCCTCTCAGCCCGTACGTGTCGACGCGCGACGTCGCGCTCATCCGGCAGGAGCAGTCCGGCTGCGCGCTCCTCTTCGCGTCGCACTCGCGCAGCACCTGGCTCGAGCGCCTGGTCGAGCTGGCATACGTGACGCCCGTCGCGCCCGACCCGTCCGTTCTTCCCCACGTGGTTCCCACGGCCGACCAGCCCGGAGCGGAGGCCGCGGCCCACGCGCGCATACCCTCGGCGGCATGGAACACGGCCCGGCGTGCGCTCGAAGACGGTCCCGTGCTCGTTCAGGTGGCCCGCCCCGGCTACGCGCCCGTGCTGGCCTGCCAGGACTGTCGCACGCCGGCCCGGTGCAGGGTCTGCGAGGGGGCTCTACGAATCGGCGGCGCCCGACAGACGCCCGCCTGCGACCTGTGCGGAGCGATCGCGGCCGACTGGCACTGCCGGCACTGCGAGTCCACACGAATCAGGCTTGTCACGGCAGGAACGGCCCGTACGGCCGAAGAGCTCGGCCGAGCCTTCCCCGGCACCCGGGTGATCGTCTCAGACGGCGAGAGACCGCACCTCACCGTCGATGCGAAGCCCGCGCTCGTCATCGCCACCCGGGGAGCAGAACCCGTGGCGGCCGGCGGATACCGTGCCATCCTGCTGCTCGACGGCGAGCGCATGCTGGCCCGCGAGTCCCTGACGGTCGCAGAAGACTGCCTGCGCTGGTGGTCGAACGCCATCGCCCTGGCCGCGCCGCGAGCACCGGCGATCATCGTCGGCGTCGGCGGAGCGCTCGCGCGCGCACTCGTCACCTGGAGCCAGCATCGGTTCAGCGCCGCGGAGCTGCCCGACAGACGGGCGCTCCGCTTCCCGCCCATGGTGCGGCTCGCCACCGTCACCGGCCGGGCGGAGACCGTCGAGCAGGCCATCTCGGTACTGCCCGATTCGGTCGACGGTCATGAATCGGCGACAATTGATGTGCTCGGCCCCGTCGATGCGGGCGACGGGCTCGTCCGGGCCACGATCAGGTTCGACTATGCGCTCGGCGCAGAGGTCGCGCGCAGCCTGCGCTCGTCGATCATCCGCAATTCGACGGGCCGCACCAAGCGCCAGACCAGCAAGGCCACGGGCACCAAGACCAGCTTCAGGCCCCCGCCTGTCTTGAGGGTTCGATTCGACGACACGGAGATCCTGGAATGAAACTCGTCTTCGCCGGCACCCCTGCCGTCGCCCTCCCCACTCTCGACCTGCTCGCCCGGCACCACGAGGTCGCCGCCGCCGTCACGCGCGAGGATTCCCCGCAGGGCCGCAAGCGCGTTCTGACCCCGTCGCCCGTCGCCGTGCGTGCTAAGGAGCTCGGCATCCGCACCATCCGGGCGAACAGGCTCGACGACGAGGTCACGTCGCAGCTCGCAGAGCTGCAGCCCGACCTCGGTGTGATCGTGGCCTACGGAGGACTCGTGCGCAGTCCGCTTCTCGAGACGCCGCGCCTCGGCTGGATCAACCTGCACTTCTCGCTCCTTCCGCGGTGGCGCGGCGCCGCGCCCGTGCAGTGGTCGATCATGGGCGGCGACGCCGACGGGGGCGC
This sequence comes from Agreia sp. Leaf244, assembly GCF_001422695.1. NCBI lineage: Bacteria > Bacillati > Actinomycetota > Actinomycetes > Micrococcales > Microbacteriaceae > Agreia > Agreia sp. Leaf244. The sequence goes on from NZ_LMLX01000005.1 coordinate 427,488, forward strand.
AACCGTCTTCCAGCTGGTGCCGGCGCTCGACGCCGGCCCGATCTTCGACAGCATCGCCCGACCCATCGGCGCTCATGAGACGTCGGGGCATCTCCTCGAGGCCCTGTCGCACGACGGCGCCGAGCTCACGCTGAAGGTCGTCGACGCCCTGGCGGCCGGCACGGCCCGGTCCGTCGAGCAGCAGGGCGAGGCGACTCTGGCGCCGAAGATCACCCTCGAGCACGCCCGCATCGACTTCACGGCCGATCTCGACACCGTGTTCCGTCGCATCCGGGCCACCACCCCCGAACCGGGCGCCTTCACGATCGTCGACGGTCTGCGGGTCAAGATCCTCGAGGCTGCGCCCACCTACGACTCGGCCCCGCTGCGCCCGGGCGAACTCTCCGGCGACGGCTCCCGCGTGCTGATCGGCACGGCGACATCGCCGCTCGAACTGCTGCAGGTGCAGCCCGCCGGCAAGAAGCCCATGCGGGCCGCCGACTGGTGGCGGGGTCTCGCCACAGACCGACCCCACAGCGCCGACCCACTCGCATCCGACAGATTCGACACCCCATGAACGCTCGCCCCGCCTCCTCGCAGATCGTGCAGCCCGCGCGCCGGATCGCCCTCGAGGTGATCACCGCCGTGCGCGAAGACGACGCGTACGCGAACCTCCTGCTCCCCACCAAGATCGCGCGCGCCCGGCTGCAGACCAACGACGCCGCCCTGGCCACCGAACTCACCTACGGCACCCTCCGGATGCGCGGGTACTACGACAGGGTCATCTCCCTGGCGGCCGCGCGCCCGGTCGAGAAGATCGATCCGGTCGTGCTCGACGTGCTCGAGTTGGCAGCGCACCAGCTGCTCGGCATGCGCGTGGCCACCCACGCGGCTGTCAACGAGTCGGTCGAGCTCGCTCGCCTCGTGAGTTCGCGCTCCGCGACCGGATTCGTCAACGGGGTGCTGCGCACCATCACGCGCAGCGAACCCGACGAATGGCGCGACCGAGTGATCGCCGAGGCGAAAGACGCCGATTCCCGCCTCGCCGCCGAGTACTCGCATCCGACGTGGATCATCCGCGCGTTCCGCCGCTCCCTGGCCGCAGCCGGCGTCTCGCCCGACGCACTCGACGACGAGCTGCGCGATCTGCTCGAGGCCGACAACGTTCCTCCGCGGCTGGGTCTGGTGGCGCTTCCCGGGCTCGCGGATCGCTCCCAGCTCACCATCGCGGGCCGCCCCACCCGTCGCTCGCCCGTGGGCTTCTCGGCCACCGGGGGAGATCCGAGCGACATCGACGAGGTCAAGGCCGGAACCGTTCGCGTGCAAGACGAGGGGTCGCAGATCGCCGCCCTCGCCCTCAGCCGCGCCGCGACCATCGCCCCGGGCGAGAAGTGGCTCGATCTCTGCGCCGGTCCGGGAGGAAAGTCGGCCCTGCTCGCCGCGGAGGCCCGTCTGGGAGGCGCCGTACTCACGGCGAACGAGCCCGTGCCCGCCCGCGCCCAGCTGGTGCGCAACGCGCTCGAGGCGGTTCCCGACCCGCCCGAGGTCTGGCAGCTCGACGGAACGACGATCGGCGACGCGCAGCCGGGGTCGTTCGATCGCATCCTGGTCGACGCGCCGTGCACCGGCCTCGGCGCGCTGCGGCGTCGACCCGAGGCCCGCTGGCGCAAGAGCCCGCGTGACGTGGCCGACCTCGTGCAGCTGCAGGAGCGACTCATCGACTCCGCCATCGAGGCGCTGCGCCCCGGCGGCATCCTGGCCTACGTCACGTGCTCACCCCACGTGGCCGAGACCCGCGGCCAGGTGGCCGGCGCCCTGTCGCGCTGGGGAGACCGCATCTCGGCGCTCGACACCCGGTCGGTGGTGGAGCGGATCTCGAGCGACGAGGGCGACGAGCACGACGAGCAGGGCCAGCACCACGCGATCGAGCCGTCCCAGGTGCAGCTCTGGCCCCATATCGATGCCACGGATGCGATGTTCATCGCTCTCTTCCGCAAGGCCGACGAGCACCGGTGAGCCGCAGCCTGGCGCCCGCATCCCACTGGATAGGCTGATCACCATGCCCGTGCGTATCAATCCCAGCATCCTCGCCGCCGACTTCGCCCACCTCGCGAGAGAGCTCGAGCGCATCTCCTCGGCCGATGCGGTGCACGTCGACGTGATGGACAACCACTTCGTGCCGAACCTCACGTTCGGCATCCCCGTCGTGGAGCGGCTGCTCCAGGTCACCGAGCTGCCGCTCGACATGCACCTCATGATCACCGACGTCGACCGCTGGGCGCCCACGTTCGCCGAGCTCGGCGTCTTCTCCGTCACGTTCCACGCCGAGGCCACCGACGAACCCGTCGCGCTGGCCCGCCGCCTGCGGCAGATCGGCGCCCGCGCGGGCCTCGCCATCAAGCCCGGAACCCCGGTCGAGCCCTACCTCGAGGTGCTCGACGAGTTCGACCAGCTACTGGTCATGACGGTCGAGCCCGGCTTCGGCGGTCAGTCGTTCATGCCCGAGACCATGGGCAAGCTGGTCGCCGCGCGCGAGGTCGCCTCGCGCTCGGGCCTCGACGTCTGGCTCCAGGTCGACGGGGGAATCAACCTGCAGACCATCGAGGTCGCCGCGCGCGCGGGTGCAGACACCTTCGTCGCCGGGTCGAGCGTGTTCGGCGCCGACGACGCGGGCAAGCAGGTGGGGCTGCTCCGCCAGAAGGCGCTCGAGCACACCCACGTCGCCTAAACTGCTCAGGTGAAGACTTTCGATGAGCTGTTCTCCGAGCTGAGCGCCAAGGCGCTCGAGCGCCCAGACGGCTCCGGCACCGTGCGCGAACTCGACGCCGGCGTGCATTTCATCGGCAAGAAGATCGTCGAAGAGGCCGCAGAGGTCTGGATGGCCGCGGAGTACGAATCCGACGACGAGATGGCCGCCGAGATCTCCCAGCTGCTGTACCACCTCCAGGTGCTCCTGATCGCCAAGGGACTCACCCCCGCCGACGTGTACCGACATCTCTGAGTCCGACTCCCACTCGTTTCGCACCCATAGCTGTCCAGACAGGCGAGCCCAGGCTCGCCCGTCGAAAACTCGAAAGACTCTTATGCTCAAGATCGCGGTGCCCAACAAGGGCTCCCTGTCCGAAACCGCCGTGCAGATGCTCGCCGAGTCGGGGTACCAGACCCGACGCGACAGCCGTGAGCTGCACCTCGTCGACGAACGCAACGGGGTGGAGTTCTTCTACCTCCGTCCGCGCGACATCGCCACCTACGTCGGCAGCGGCGCACTCGACATCGGCATCACCGGGCGCGACCTGCTCCTCGACTCCGAGTCTCCCGCCCGCGAGATCGCGTCGCTGCAGTTCGGCGAGTCGACGTTCCGCTTCGCTGGTCCGGATGGCGACTTCGCCGCGGTGTCAGACCTCGAGGGCCGGCGGGTCGCCACCAGCTATCCGGGTCTCGTGAAGGCGTTCCTCGCCGGCCACTCCGTCTCCGCCACTCTTGTGCGCCTCGACGGCGCCGTGGAATCGGCCGTGAGGCTCGGGGTCGCCGACGCCGTCGCCGATGTCGTCTCGACGGGTTCCACGCTCAAGAAGGCCGGGCTCACGATCTTCGGCCCGGTCATCCTCGAATCGTCGGCGGTCGTCATCTCGTCCGGCGTCGACAAGCCCGGGGCGGACACGCTGCTGCGTCGCCTGCAGGGCGTGCTCGTGGCCCGGCAGTACGTGCTGATGGACTACGACGTTCCGCTGGTGAAGCTCGACGCCGCGGCCGCCATCACGCCCGGCCTCGAGTCGCCCACCATCTCGCCGCTGCGCGACCCCGAGTGGGTCGCCGTGCGCTCGATGGTTCCGCTGGCAGACACGAACCAGGTGATGGACGCCCTGTACGACGTCGGTGCCCGCGCCATCCTGGTCAGCCCGATCCACGCAGCACGGATCTGACCATGCCCGTCGCCGTTCGTGTCATCCCCTGCCTCGACGTGGCCGCCGGCCGCGTCGTCAAGGGCGTGAAGTTCGAGAACCTGCGAGATGCGGGCGACCCCGTCGAGCTCGCTCGCATCTATGCCGAGCAGGGCGCCGACGAGCTCACCTTCCTCGACGTGACCGCCACGGTCGACGACAGGTCGACCACCTACGACGTCGTGCGCAAGACGGCGGAGCAGGTCTTCATCCCCCTCACCGTGGGCGGGGGAGTGCGCTCGAGCGAGGACGTCGCGCGCCTCCTCGCCTCCGGTGCAGACAAGATCGGCGTGAACAGCGCGGCGATCGCGAGGCCCGAGCTGATCGACGAGATCGCCGACAGGTTCGGGGCCCAGGTCATCGTGCTCTCGCTCGACATCAAGCGCAGCGATTCGGTGCCCTCGGGCTTCGTCGTGACCACGCACGGCGGCCGTCGCGAATCCGGCCTCGATGCCCTCGACTGGGCCGCGGAGGCGATCAGGCGTGGTGCCGGCGAGCTGCTCGTGAACTCGATCGACGCCGACGGCACGAAAGACGGATTCGACCTCGAGCTCATCGGGCTGATGCGCTCGATCAGCCGAGTCCCCGTGATCGCGTCCGGCGGCGCCGGCCGGCTGGAGCACTTTCCCGAGGCGGTCCGCGCCGGCGCCGACGCTGTGCTCGCCGCATCCGTGTTCCACAATCGTGAACTGACCATCGGCCAGGTCAAAGAAACGCTGAGACAGGACGGGGCGCTGATCCGATGAGCCAGACACCAGACGACGTCGAGGCCGTGCTCGCGCGGGCACACTTCGCGGCCGACGGCCTCCTTCCCGCGATCATCCAGCAGTGGGACACCAAGGATGTTCTTATGCTGGGCTACATGAACGCCGAAGCACTGCGTCGCACCCTCACCGAGGGCCGTGTCACCTTCTGGTCGCGCTCGCGCCAGGAGTTCTGGCGCAAGGGAGACACCTCGGGTCACGCGCAGTACGTGCGCGGGGCCGCTCTCGACTGCGACGACGACACGCTGCTCGTGCAGGTCGAGCAGATCGGTGCCGCCTGCCACACCGGCGCCCACGCATGCTTCGACGTCGATCCGCTCGACCCGGTGCTCGGCTTCTCAGAGGCCCCGGCATGATCGGGGGACGCGTCGCGTCGACGACGAGGGCCGAATTCGATTCGCGCCTCCACACGCATCGCGTGCTGCCCGTTCTCCGGACGCTCTTCGCCGACGGCGAGACACCGGTCGGCGTCTACCGCAAGGTGGCCAGAGGCCGCGCAGGGTCGTTCCTGCTCGAGTCCGCCGGACAGGGCGGCGTGTGGTCGCGATTCTCGTTCATCGGCGTCTCGAGCTACGGCGTGCTCACGAGCGAGGCCGAGAAGGCTGCCTGGGTCGATCTCGGGCTGCCGGAGGCCCAGGCGTTCCCCGACGGCCTGCCGCAGCAGCCGCTGGCTGCGTTGTCCGAGCTGTTCCACACGTGGCAGACGCCGGTCATCCCCGGCCATCCGCCGCTCACGGGCGGGCTCGTCGGTTTCATCGGCTGGGAGACCATCCGCCAGATCGAGCACCTGCCCGACGCTCCGCCCGCCGACTACGCGGTTCCGAGCCAGGCCATGGGTTTCGTGCGCGACCTGATCGTGATCGACCACCTCACGGGCACCGTGCAGCTCATCGCCACGGTGCTCTCCGACGCCCAGGGCGATGCGGATGCCCAGTGGCGCGACTCGCAGGAGCGTCTCGACGCGATGCAGGCCGAGTTGGCGGAACCCAGCGAGGCCCGCCTCGACGAGGCCGACTTCGACACGGCCGGCCTGCCCCTGGCCCGCACAGAACGACACGACTTCCTCGACGCGATCGAGCGCGCCAAGGTGCACATTCGCGACGGCGACGTCTTCCAGGTCGTCATCTCGCAGCGCTTCGACCTCGAGTGCACGGCGGAGCCCATCGACGTCTACCGTGTGCTCCGCACACTGAACCCGAGTCCGTACCTCTATCTGCTCGCACTCGAACGACCCGACGGCACGCCGTACACGATCGTCGGGTCGAGCCCTGAGGCACTCGTCAAGGTCGAGAACGGCCGGGCGTTCACCCACCCGATCGCGGGATCGCGTCCGCGCGGCACAACCGTCGAGAGCGACGTCGAGCTGGAGCACGAGCTCCTCGGCGACGAGAAGGAGAAGTCCGAGCACCTGATGCTCGTCGACCTGGCCCGCAACGACCTGCTCAAGGTCTGCGTGCCCGGCACGGTCGAGGTCACCGAGTTCATGCGCATCGAACGGTTCAGCCACATCATGCACATCGTCTCGTCGGTCGAAGGGGCCATCAGGCCGGGCGTCACGGCCATCGACGTGTTCAGCGCCACGTTCCCCGCAGGCACCCTCTCGGGCGCTCCCAAGCCCCGGGCCCTGCAGATCATCGACGAGCTCGAACCCGCCCAGCGCGGCGTCTACGGGGGAGTGGTGGGCTACTTCGGCTTCGCCGGCGACGCAGACCTGGCCATCGCGATCCGCACCGCCACGATCGAGTCGGGCGTCGCACACGTGCAGGCCGGCGGCGGACTCGTCGCCGACTCCGATCCCGACTCGGAGTTCCTCGAGTCGCAGAACAAGGCGGCAGCTCCGCTCCGGGCGGTCGCGATCGCGAACGCCATGAGGCGCATCGTATGACGAGAGACACGGATGCTGCGGGTCCGGCCTCGAGACCGGGCTCGGCCCGCCTGAAGGGTCTGATGATCCTCGGGGTCCTCGTCGTGAGCGCCCTCGTGTTCCTGGCGTGGTCGCAGTCGTGGGGCACCCTGACGGTGACGGGAGACGGGGCATCCGGCCGCACGCTCGACGTGCCCGGTGCCACCGCGGCGCCGGCCCTGGCCGCGCTCGGCCTGGCCGGCCTCGCCAGCGCCGCCGCGCTGGCGATCGCGGGTCCGGTGATCCGCATCGTGCTCGGGGTGCTGCAGGTTCTGCTCGGGGCGAGCATCGTGCTCTCGGGAACCGGTCCGCTCGTCGACCCGGTGTCGGCGGGGGCTCCGGTCGTCACGGCGGCCACCGGTGTCGCAGGAACCGAGTCGATCAAGGCGATCGCGCGCAGCGAGGCCGTCACCGCCTGGCCTGTGGTCGCCATCCTGCTCGGCGCACTGCTGGCCGTTCTCGGCATCGCCGTGGCCACCACGACGACCCGCTGGCCCGCATCCGGCCGCCGTTACCAGGCCGTGCGCTTCGCGTCGGAGGACGGCCGAGTGCTCGGCGCCGACGAACTGCTCGAGCTCGGCGGAGACGACGAGTCCGCCGATTCCGACCGGTCGTCCGCGCCCGACGCGACGGAGAGCCCCGACGACGCGGCCGTTCGCCGCAAGGCGACTTCGGTCGACAACTGGGACAGCCTGAGCCGGGGCACCGACCCCACCGCATAGGTCCGGCGCTGAAGAGCGCTCATCCGTTTTCGACTACTATTGACCTTCGAACAAGAGGAGTTCCATGAGCAACGTTTCTGAAGAACCGGGTCACGGCCACTCGCCTGCAGCCTGGACGGCCGTGATCGTGATGCTGATCGCTTTCAGCATCGGCACCGTAGCGTTCTTCTTCGACGTGCAGTGGCTCGTCTGGGCCTCGGCAGGGCTCCTCGTCGTGGGCGCGATCCTCGGCAAGGTCCTCTCCGTCGCCGGCTACGGCGCGTACAGCCCGCGGTACGCAGGCAAAGGACACTAGAGGGTGCTCGACCAGCTCCTCGCCGGGGCAGTCGAGGACGCCGCGACCAGACAGCAGACACTGAGTCTGGCGTCGGTCGAGGCCGCCGCTCTGGCCGCCCCCGCGCCCCTCGATGCGCTCTCGTTCCTCGCTCCCGCCGATCGCGTCAAGGTGATCGCCGAGATCAAGCGATCGAGCCCGTCGAAGGGCGCCCTCGCAGACATCGTCGACCCGCAGGCGCTCGCCCGCGAGTACGAGGCCGGCGGGGCCAGTGCCGTCAGCGTGCTCACCGAGGGCCGTCGCTTCGGCGGGTCGCTCGACGACCTGCGTGCCGTGCGCGCGGCCATCTCGATCCCCGTGCTGCGCAAAGACTTCATCGGCCTCGAGTACCAGGTGTTCGAGGCCCGTGCCGCGGGCGCCGACCTGGTGCTGCTCATCGTCGCCGCGCTCGACCAGGCGACCCTCGTCCGACTGCACGCGCTCATCACCGAGCTCGGTATGACCGCGCTCGTCGAGACGCACTCCGCCGACGAGGTCAGCAAGGCGATCGATCTTGGTTCCCGCGTGATCGGCGTCAACGCACGCAACCTCAGCACCTTCGAGCTCGACCCGGATCTCTTCGGGCGACTCGCGGGCAGCATTCCCGACGGCACGGTTCGCATCGCGGAATCCGCCGTCAAGACCGCCTCCGATGTGACCCACTACCGCCGAGCCGGAGCAGACGTCGTGCTCGTCGGCGAAGCCCTCGTCACCCACGGAAGCCCGCGCGAGACCCTCACAGAATTCCTGAGCGTGACACCATGACGATCGAAGCGACCCCCACCCACCTGCGCGACGAGCAGGGTCCGTTCTTCGGCGAGTTCGGGGGCCGGTTCATGCCGGAGTCCCTGATCGCCGCCCTCGACGAACTCTCCGCAGCCTACGACGTCGCGAAGGCAGACCCCGAGTTCCACCGCGAGCTGGCAGAACTGCACCGCACCTACACGGGGCGGCCCTCGATCATCACCGAGGTGCCCCGCTTCGCCGAGCACGCGGGCGGCGCACGCATCCTGCTGAAGCGCGAAGACCTGAACCACACCGGATCGCACAAGATCTGCAACGTGCTCGGCCAGGCCCTCATCGCCAAGCGCATCGGGAAGACCCGCCTCATCGCCGAGACCGGAGCGGGCCAGCACGGCGTCGCCACCGCGACCGCCGCCGCCCTCTTCGGCATGGAGTGCGTCGTCTACATGGGCGAGGTCGACACGGAGCGCCAAGCCCTCAACGTCGCCCGCATGCGTCTCCTCGGCGCCACGGTCATTCCCGTGACCACGGGCACGCGCACCTTGAAAGACGCGCTCAACGAGGCGTTCAGGGACTGGGTCGCGAACGTCGAGAACACGCACTACCTGCTGGGCACGGTCGCCGGCCCCCACCCGTTCCCCGTGATGGTGCGCGACTTCGTCAAGGTCATCGGAGAAGAGGCGCGCCAGCAGGTCATCGACCTGACCGGGGCGCTGCCTGATGCCGTGGTCGCCTGCGTGGGCGGCGGATCCAACGCGATCGGCATCTTCCACGCCTTCCTCGACGACCCCGATGTGGCCCTGCACGGATTCGAGGCCGGCGGCGACGGCGTCGACACGCTGCGCCACGCGGCCAGCATCACCATGGGCCGTCCCGGCGTGCTGCACGGATCGCGCAGCATCATGCTCCAAGACGAAGACGGCCAGACCGTCGACTCCCACTCTATCTCGGCCGGCCTCGACTACCCGGGCGTCGGGCCCGAGCACGCGTGGCTCGCGTCGATCGGCCGCGCCACCTACACGCCGGTCACCGATGCGGCCGCCATGCAGGCGTTCAGGCTGCTCTGCCAGACCGAGGGCATCATTCCGGCCATCGAGTCGGCGCACGCCCTCGCCGGGGCCATCGAGCTCGGCCGCACGCTCGGCGAGAAGGCGACCATCCTCGTGAACCTGTCGGGTCGAGGAGACAAAGACGTCGAGACCGCGGGCGCCTATTTCGGCGTTCTGGATGCGGGGGCCGGCGCATGACCGGCGCGCGCGTCGTCGAGTCTCCCGTCGCATCCGCCATCGAGGCCACCAGGCAGAACCGCGCCGGCGCCCTCATCGGCTACCTGCCGGTCGGATTCCCGACGCTCGACGAGAGCGTCGACGCGGCGGTCGCCCTGGTCGAGAACGGCGTCGACGTTCTCGAGCTCGGCATCCCTTACTCCGACCCGGTGATGGACGGTCCGGTCATCCAGAAGGCGACCCAGGCCTCCCTCGACGGCGGCTTCCGGCTGCGTGACGCGTTCACGGCCGTCGAGAGAATCAGGGCACGGGTCGACGCGCCCGTGCTCCTCATGACCTACTGGAACCCCGTCGTGCAGTACGGAGTCGGCCGATTCGCCGACGACCTCGTCTCAGCCGGGGGAGCGGGCCTGATCACGCCCGACCTCACGGTCGACTCCGGAGCGGACTGGCTCGCCGAGAGCGATCGAACCGGACTCGACAGGGTCTTCCTCGCCGCGCCCACCTCGACCGATGAGCGGCTCCGGCTCGCCGTCGAGAACAGCAGAGGATTCGTCTACACCGTCTCGACGATGGGCACGACCGGCGCGCGCGCCGAACTCGGTGCGGCCGCGGAGACGCTCGTCGGTCGCCTGCGCTCCGTCGGATCCATCAGCGCCTGCGTGGGAATCGGCGTGTCGACCCCGGAGCAGATCGCCGAGATCCTCGGCTACGCCGACGGAGCCATCGTCGGATCGGCCCTCGTGCGCGCCCTCGCAGACGACGGGGTCGCTGGAGTCGCACGCCTGGCCGCCCGGCTCGCATCCGGCACCGCGCGCTGAGCGTCTGCCCGGCAGTCCTACAATAAGCATCAGTCCCTCCTCGTCTGTCCGTTCCGCTTCGGCGAGCGAACAGGCGCCCGCATGAGCACAACACGATGAAAGGTCGAAACCGTTGGTCTTCGCCCCCACCAGCATCCCGAGCCCGTCGTGGCAGGGATTCAGTATCGACATCAGCGGCTTCACCGGTTGGCTGCACAGCCTCGGTCTTCCGCAGTACGCCGACACTCTCGAGATCCGCGCGTACGCGCTCTGCATTCTCGCCGGCATAGTGCTCGCCACCATCCTCACGTCGCGTCGGCTCACCGCCCGAGGCGCCGAACCGGGCGTCGTGCTCGACATCATCCTGTGGGCGATCCCGTTCGGCATCATCGGGGCCCGTATCTACCACGTGCTCACACACCCCGGCGACTACTTCGGCGAGGGAATCGAGTGGTGGAAGGTCTTCGCGGTCTGGGAGGGCGGCATCGCCATCTTCGGCTCGCTCATCGGCGGCGCGGTCGGCGCGTACATCGGCTGCCGCCTGAGCGGCATCCGCTTCTGGACCTTCGCCGACGCCCTCGCGCCGGGAATGCTGCTCGCCCAGGCGGCTGGCCGCTTCGGCAACTACTTCAACCATGAGCTCTTCGGCACGCCCACCGACCTGCCCTGGGGTCTCGAGATCGAGTCCTCGAACCAGGCCTTCCCCGTGGGCCTCGCCGACGGAACTCTCTTCCACCCCACCTTCCTCTACGAGATCATCTGGAACCTGGCCGGTGTGGCCGTGATCCTGCTGCTCGAGCGCAAGCTCCACCTGCAGTGGGGCAAGGTCTTCGGGGTCTACCTCATCTGGTACGGCGTCGGCCGCTCCGTCTTCGAGACGATGCGCGTCGACCCGAGCGAGATCTTCTTCGGCGTGCGCACCAACGTCTGGGGCGCGTGGGCCGCCATCCTCGTCGGCCTCATCATCATCCTCATTCAGAATCGCGAGCATCCCGGTGCGGAGCCCGGCCCTTACCGGCCCGGCGCAGAGTGGGTGCCAGCGGGGGCTGGGGTAGAATCGAGCGATACTTACTCGGACGACGAGCTCAGGGGCGATGGGGCCACCGGAACTCCCGAGAACGAATCCCTCGAACCAGGCGCCACAAGCGCTCTCGGTGCGAAGTCCTAGAACTGACAACCACAGTCGCGTAACTCGCCTACTCAGCTTCTCGACCATCACGATCGCCGTCACGACCCGACAGGGCATCCCGGCATCCTCCCTCCATGGGCCAGCGGCGTCCCAGATCCTTCAGTAATCACGTAGAGGACGGCACTTCCTTGTCCCAGCAGCCACGGTCCGAGCATCCATCGCACACCCGCTTCAGCACCCTCCCCGCCGCCCAGGGGTTGTACGACCCCGCGGCGGAAAAGGACGCGTGCGGCCTCGCCATGGTCGCCACCCTGCGTGGAACCGCAGGGCACGACATCATCGACACGGCACTGGGCGCGCTTCGCAACCTCGAGCACCGTGGCGCGATCGGCTCCGACGCCGGAACGGGTGACGGCGCCGGCATCCTCACGCAGATCCCCGACGAGTTCCTCCGCGCGGTCGGCCCTGCCGATCTGCCCCCTGTCGGGCACTACGCCGTCGGCAATGCCTTCCTGCCCACCGACCCGTCGAACCGCGAGACGATCGTGGCCCGCATCGCCGAGATCGCCGAGGTCGAGGGGCTGCGCATCCTGGGCTGGCGCGAGGTCCCCATCCGTCCCGACGAGCTCGGACGACTCGCCCGGGCGGCCATGCCCGCGATCTGGCAGCTCTTCGTCACCAGCACGTCCCACGACGCCGATGGCGCCCCGCTGGCCGGCCTGGCGCTCGACAGGCTGACCTACCGCCTGCGCAAGCGCGCCGAGCGCGAGCTCGAGGTGTACTTCATGTCGCTCTCGTCGCGCACTCTCACCTACAAGGGCATGGTCACGACGCTCCAGCTCGAGCCGTTCTACCCCGACCTCTCCGACGAGCGGTTCGCCTCGAAGCTCGCCCTCGTGCACTCGCGCTACTCCACCAACACGTTCCCGTCGTGGCCGCTGGCCCAGCCGCTGCGCATGATGGCGCACAACGGCGAGATCAACACCGTGCAGGGCAACCGCAACTGGATGCGTGCGCGCCAATCGCAGCTCGAATCCGAGGTCATGGGAGACCTGACCCCGCTGCTGCCGATCGTCACGCCCGGCGCCAGCGACTCCGCCTCATTCGACGAGGTCGTGGAGCTGCTGACCCTGGCCGGACGTTCGCTGCCGCACGCGATCATGATGATGGTGCCGGAGGCCTGGGAGAACCAAGCGGACTTCGATGAGAAGCACCGCGCGTTCTACGAGTACCACTCCATGCTGATGGAGCCGTGGGACGGACCTGCCGCGCTCGTCTTCACCGACGGCGACCTGGTCGGGGCCACCCTCGACCGCAACGGCCTCCGCCCCGGACGCTACCTCGTGACCGACGACGACCTCGTGGTGCTCGCCAGCGAGATCGGCGTGATCGACGTCGACCCCGCCAGGGTCGTGCGCAAGGGACGCCTTCGTCCCGGCAACATGTTCCTGGTCGACACCGCTGCGGGTCGCATCGTCGAAGACGAGGAGATCAAGGACTCGCTCGCCGAAACCGGCCCCTACGCCGAGTGGCTCGACGCCGGCCGCATCAACCTGCGCGACCTCCCCGAGCGTGAGCACATCGTGCACACGCCCGCCTCGGTCACGCGGCGCCAGCGCACCTTCGGCTACACGGAGGAGGAGATCCGCATCCTCCTCATGCCGATGGCCAAGAACGGCGCCGAGCCCCTCGGAGCCATGGGCTCCGACACGCCGATCGCGGTGCTCTCCGAGCGGCCGCGGCTGCTCTTCGACTACTTCACCCAGCAGTTCGCCCAGGTGACCAACCCGCCGCTCGACTCGATCCGCGAAGAGGTCGTCACCTCCATGCGCCTCGGCCTCGGGCCGGAGCGCAACCTGCTCGCGGCCACGGCAGAGCACACGCGCCAGGTCATCCTCGACTTCCCGGTCATCGACAACGACGAACTCGCGAAGATCCAGCACATCGATCCGCACTCCGGCAGCCGCATCACGACCACGATCCGCGGCCTGTACCGCGTGGAAGACGGTCCACTCGCCATGCAGGAGCGGATCGCCGAGATGTGCCGCGAGGCCGACGAGGCCATCGACAACGGCGCCGCCTTCCTCGTGCTGTCAGACAGGGACTCCAATAAAGATCTGGCTCCCGTTCCGTCGCTGCTCATGCTCTCGGCCGTGCACCACCACCTCATCCGCCAGGAGACCCGCATGAAGGTCGGCCTGATCGTCGAGGCCGGCGACGTGCGCGAGGTGCACCACGTCGCCCTCCTGATCGGCTACGGCGCGTCTGCGGTCAACCCGTATCTCGCCATGGAGACCTGCGAGAACCTCGTGCGCAGCGGCAGACTCACCGGGCTGACCCCCGAGAAGGCCGTCAAGAACGTCATTAAGGCGCTCGGCAAGGGCGTTCTCAAGATCATGTCGAAGATGGGCATCTCGACCGTGTCCAGCTACGCGGGCGCCCAGGCGTTCGAAGCGGTCGGTCTCGGAACGGACTTCGTCAAGGAGTACTTCACCGGCACCACCACCAAGCTGGGCGGAATCGGTATCGACGTCGTCGCATCCGAGAGCGCCAGCCGGCACCGCGCCGCCTACCCCGAAGACGAGGCCGCTTCTGCGCACGAGCCCCTCGCCACCGGAGGCGAGTACCAATGGCGCCGCGAGGGCCCGCCTCATCTCTTCAACCCCGAGACGGTCTTCCGGCTGCAGCACTCGACGCGCAACCGCCGTTACGACATCTTCCGCGACTACACGCGGCTGATCGACGAGCAGGCCGAGAACCTCATGACCCTGCGGGGCCTGTTCAAGCTGCGCAACGGCGCCCGTCCGCCGGTGCCGCTCGACGAGGTCGAGCCGATCGAGTCGATCGTCAAGCGGTTCTCGACCGGCGCGATGAGCTACGGCTCCATCTCGCAGGAGGCACACGAGACGCTGGCCATCGCCATGAACTCGATCGGTGCGAAGTCGAACACCGGAGAGGGCGGAGAGGACACCGACCGTCTGCTCGACCCGCGCCGTCGCAGCGCGATCAAGCAGGTCGCATCCGGTCGTTTTGGCGTCACCAGCATGTACCTGACCCACGCCACCGACATCCAGCTCAAGATGGCGCAGGGCGCCAAGCCCGGCGAGGGCGGCCAGCTGCCGCCCACCAAGGTCTACCCCTGGGTCGCGCGCACCCGCCACGCCACCGCGGGTGTCGGGCTTATCTCTCCGCCGCCGCACCACGACATCTACTCGATCGAAGACCTCAAGCAGCTCATCTTCGACGTCAAGCGCGCCAACCCTCTCGCCCGTGTGCACGTCAAGCTGGTGAGCCAGTCGGGCATCGGCGCGGTCGCGGCCGGCGTGACGAAGGCCCTCGCCGACGTCGTCCTCGTCTCCGGACACGACGGCGGAACCGGCGCGAGCCCGCTGAACTCCCTCAAGCACGCCGGAACCCCCTGGGAGATCGGACTCGCAGAGACGCAGCAGACGCTCATGCTCAACGGCATGCGCGACCGCGTCGTGGTTCAGGTCGACGGCCAGATGAAGACCGGACGTGACGTCATCATCGGCGCCCTGCTCGGGGCAGAGGAGTACGGCTTCGCCACGGCGCCCCTCGTCGTGGAGGGCTGCATCCTCATGCGCGTCTGCCACCTCGACACCTGCCCCGTCGGCGTCGCGACGCAGAACCCCGAGCTGCGAGCACGGTTCACCGGCAAGCCGGAATTCGTCGTGAACTTCTTCGAGTTCTTGGCGCAGGAGGTGCGCGAGTACCTCGCCGAGCTCGGATTCCGCTCCCTCGAAGAGGCGATCGGACACCACGAGCTCATCGACATGAACGGCGCGATCGAGCACTGGAAGGCCGACGGCCTCGACCTGAGCCCGATCCTCGTCGGGCCGGAGTTCACCGACGACGAGCCGCGCTCGAACCGCCGCAAGCAGGACCACGAGCTCGAGAAGCACTTCGACAACCGGCTCATCCGGGAGGCGCAGGCCGCGCTCGAGTTCGGCGAGCCCGTTGCCATCACGCTGCCGATCCGCAACACGGAGCGCGCAGTCGGAACGATGCTGGGCAACCAGGTCACGCTGCAGCACGGCGAGGCAGGGCTTCCCGAGGGAACGATCCAAGTCACGCTGCTCGGCTCCGCCGGACAGTCGTTCGGCGCGTTCCTGCCCTCGGGCATCACGCTCCGGCTGGAGGGCGACTCCAACGACTACGTCGGCAAGGGCCTCTCGGGCGGCCAGATCATCGTGCGCCCCGACCGCAAGAGCCAGTTTGCGGCGGAGGACAACGTGATCGCCGGAAACGTCATCGGCTACGGCGCGACCCGCGGCAGCATGTTCATCCGCGGAATCGTGGGGGAGCGCTTCCTCGTGCGCAACTCGGGTGCGACTGCGGTCGTCGAGGGCGTGGGCGACCACGCGCTCGAGTACATGACCGGAGGCCTCGCGCTCATCTTGGGCTCGACCGGGCGCAACCTGGGCGCAGGAATGTCGGGCGGAACCGCCTATGTTCATCGCCTGCGCACCGAGAGCGTGAACCGCGATTCGCTGGCGAGCGGCGAGCTCAGCCTGCTTCCCCTGGGAAGCGCGGATGCGGAGATCGTGCGCGATCTGCTCACGCGCCACGAACTCGAGACGGGATCGACGCTCGCCGCGGCGATGCTCGCCGATTTCGACACGACCGTGACGGAGTTCGTCAAGGTTCTGCCCCGCGACTACGCCGCGGTTCTGCAGACCAGGCAGACGGCCGTCGATGAAGGACTCGATCCCGATGGCGACATCGTCTGGGGACGCATTTTGGAGGTAACCGGTGGCTGATCCCAAGGGGTTCCTGAAGGTACAGGAGCGCGAGCTGCCCAAGAGACGACCGGTCTCGGTGCGGCTCATGGACTGGAAAGAGGTCTACGAGCAGGGAGACCCGTCGGAGCTCCGTCGCCAGGCCGGCCGGTGCATGGACTGCGGCATCCCGTTCTGTCACCAGGGCTGCCCGCTCGGAAATCTCATTCCCGAGTGGAACGACCTGATGTTCCGGGGCGAGGGTCGCCAGGCCATCGAGCGCCTGCACGCGACGAACAACTTCCCCGAGTTCACGGGCCGGCTCTGCCCGGCGCCCTGCGAGAGCTCCTGCGTGCTGGGAATCAACCAGCCCGCGGTCACGATCAAGCAGGTCGAGGTGTCGATCATCGACCAGGCGTTCGCGAACGGCTGGGTGCAGCCGCACCCGCCCGAGCGTCTCAGCGGCAAGACGGTCGCCGTGGTCGGCTCCGGCCCCGCCGGCCTGGCCGCGGCCCAGCAGCTGACCCGCGCCGGCCACACCGTCGCCGTCTACGAACGCGACGACCGCATCGGAGGCCTGCTCCGCTACGGCATCCCCGACTTCAAGATGGAGAAGAAGCAGCTCGAGCTGCGTCTGAACCAGATGATGGCCGAGGGAACGCGATTCCGTGCCGGCATCACCATCGGCGTCGACATCTCGTGGGACGATCTGCGGGCTCGCTACGACGCCGTTATCGTCTGCACCGGTGCGACGGTTCCCCGCGACCTGCCCATCCCGGGCCGCGACCTCTCCGGCGTGCACTTCGCGATGGACTACCTGGTTCAGCAGAACAGGATCGGCGCCGGCGACACGATCGCCGACCAGATCACGGCCGAGGACAAGCACGTCGTCGTCCTCGGCGGTGGAGACACGGGCGCCGACTGCATCGGAACGGCGCACCGCCAGGGAGCACGCTCGGTCACGAACCTCGCCATCGGCGCCCAGCCGCCGAGCGAGCGACGCGACGACCAGCCGTGGCCGACATTCCCGACGCTCTTCGAGGTATCGAGCGCCCACGAGGAGGGCGGCGAGCGGCAGTACCTCGCCTCCACGGTCGAGTTCCTCTCGAACGAGTCCGGCGAGGTCCGGGCCATCCGTGTGGCCGAGACCGAGTTCATCGACGGCCGTCGCGTGCCCAAGGCCGGCACGGAGCGCGAGATCCCCGCCGATCTCGTGTTGCTCGCCCTGGGATTCACGGGCGCCGAGCACGCCGATCTCACGAACCAGCTGGGCGCTCGTTTCGACGATCGCGGCACCGTCGGACGGGCCGGCGACTACCAGACGAGCGTTCCCGGCGTCTTCGCAGCCGGCGACGCGGGCCGCGGCCAGTCGCTGATCGTCTGGGCCATCGCCGAAGGACGTGCTGCGGCATCGGCCGTAGACGAGTACCTTGAAGGTGCCACGGAACTTCCGTTCCCCGTCAAGCCCACCGACCGCTCGATCTCGATCTAGCACGTCATTTCCCGTTCCATCCTTCATCCGATTCAGCCACTGATCCCTATTGCGCCCTCCTCGGGCGCAGAGAACACGGAGTACCACAACACGATGAGACGCGCAAAAATCGTCGCCACACTCGGTCCGGCAACGTCCACCTACGACGACATCCGGGCGATCATCGACGCCGGTGTCGACGTCTGCCGCATGAACCTGAGCCACGGAACGTACGACGTGCACGAGGGCATCTACGCCACCGTGCGCAAGGCCGCCGCAGATTCGGGTCGCGCCGTCGCGGTGCTGGTCGACCTGCAGGGCCCGAAGATCCGCCTCGGCAAGTTCGAGGGCGGCCCGTACTACCTCAGCGAGGGTGACATCTTCACGATCACCATCGACGATGTGCTCGGAACGAAGGAGCTGTCGGGAACGACGTTCAAGGGCCTGCCCCAGGACGTGAAGCCCGGCGACTTCCTTCTGATCGACGACGGCAAGGTCAAGGTCGAGGTCATCGAGTCCGACGACCGCACCGTGACCACGAAGGTGATCGTCGCCGGCAACGTCTCGAACAACAAGGGCATCAATCTCCCCGGTGTCGCGGTCAACGTGCCGGCGCTCTCCGAGAAGGACGAGGCCGACCTGCGTTGGGGCCTGAAGCTGGGTGCCGACCTCATCGCCCTGTCGTTCGTTCGCGACGCCAAAGACGTCGAGCGGGTCCACGAGATCATGGCGGAGGAGAACCGTCGTGTTCCCGTCGTCGCGAAGATCGAGAAGCCCCAGGCCGTCGACAACCTCGAAGAGATCATCGACGCGTTCGACAGCATCATGGTGGCCCGCGGCGACCTGGGTGTCGAGCTTCCCCTCGAGGCCGTACCGATCGTGCAGAAGCGCGCGATCGAGCTCTCCCGCCGCATGGCCAAGCCGGTCATCGTCGCGACGCAGATGCTCGAGTCCATGATCTCCAGCCCGATCCCGACCCGCGCCGAGACCTCCGACGTCGCCAACGCCGTGCTCGACGGTGCCGACGCCGTGATGCTGAGCGGTGAGACGAGTGTCGGCGAGTACCCGGTGATCACGGTGCAGACCATGGCTCGCATCGTCGAGTCCACCGAGGTGCACGGGCTCGACCGCATTCCCGCGCTCGGCACGAAGCCGCGCACGCAGGGCGGCGCCGTGACCCTCGCGGCCGAGGAGGTGGCGAACTTCGTCGAGGCGAAGTTCGTGGTCGTCTTCACCGAATCGGGCGACTCGGTT
The DNA here is from genome assembly GCF_001422695.1 of Agreia sp. Leaf244. Lineage (NCBI taxonomy): Bacteria > Bacillati > Actinomycetota > Actinomycetes > Micrococcales > Microbacteriaceae > Agreia > Agreia sp. Leaf244. The sequence goes on from NZ_LMLX01000005.1 coordinate 446,473, forward strand.
CGTCGCATGTCGCGACTCCGTTCGAAGATCCCCATGATCGGACTGACGCCCGAAGAGGGTATCCGCAACCGCATGGCCCTCACCTGGGGTGTCGAGTCGTACCTCACCGAGCGCGTCAAGCACACCGACCAGCTCATGGTGCAGGTCGACGAGGTGCTCCTCAGCAATGAGTTGGCGGAAGCAGGCGACAAGGTCGTGGTGATCTGCGGATCCCCTCCCGGAAAGTCGGGCACGACGAACGACATGCGCATCCATGTCGTCGGCTCGGCCCACAACCCGTCGAAGCCCGAGGTCATCGAGAACTAGCACCATTCTCGAGAACTCGAAGCGCCCCCTCGCAACACTCGCGAGGGGGCGTTTTCGCGTCGTCAGGAACCGCTTGTACACCTCGGCGGCAGCGTTGACAATGGGCGGCGTCCGCTCTGTCGCCCGCTCATTCCGCGGAATAGTGTCAGCACATGACAGACACGACGAACGGCGAGATTAACGGAACGACAACGCAGTCACCGGCCTCGACCGGCCCGGATGCGCGAACCATCGGCGACTGGACAGATCTCGGACGGGAGATGTGGTCGTACCTGACCGGCCGCGGCGCGGCAGTCAACTACAGCTTCGTCGACATGGTCGTCGAGGTTCCCCGAGACATCGGCCCGGATGCGCCGCGCGCGACCTGGAAGCTCAACGGCACGCTCCGCGTCACCACCAGCGACGACACGGCCGCCGGCTCAGACACCCTGCGGTCCTGACGGCCATGACGGCCGCCATCCGTTTCGACATCGACATGACCTTCGTTCTCGAAGGCGTCGACGAGGACATCGACGGGTCGATTCGTGCGTCCGGCTCCACGATCGAGGTCGTCCTCTCCCATCCCGAGGCCTTCATCGACCGCACACGGGCTTCACTGGGTCGAGTCCGCGAGCTCGCTCGCGGCCTGGCGAGCCGCGGCATCACGGTGCGCCTCTCCGGACCGTCCGGCATGGTGGGGGAGCTGGGCGCCGTGAAGACGTCCGTCGCGCAGCGGGTCGCCTCGGGCTCGCCGCACATCCGCCTGGGCAGGGTGGGCGCCATCTCCTCGATGCTGAAGAAGAGGGCGTCGTCCGATTCCCCGGCCCGGGTCGGCTTCCCGCCGTCCACACTGCTGCCGCTGCTGCCCACGTTCGACCGCCACGCCAGGTTCCGACCGACCACGACGCACGCTGCACCGGGATCGGGTCGCCCCCGGCTGATCTTCGTGATCGGCTCCGAGAACTGGGACGGCTCGCCCCCGCGCGAATTCGATCTCCTCGACGGCGTGACGGTCATCGGGTCGGGTCCAGACGCCGATCTGCAGCTCGACGGGCTCGATCCCGTGCACGCGACCATCACACACACGGATGCCGACGAGTACGCGTTCCGCCTCGTTGCGCAGACGGACGACGGCGGGGCGGTGCCCCTCCTCGACCGCGACTCGCCGAGGCGACCGGCCGAACGGGTGCTCCGCACGGGTGCACGACTGGAACTCGGGGACTGGCGGCTCGGCTACTTCCGGGCCGAGTTCGCCGATCACGGTCGCCCCTTCGGTGGCAGGATGGGCGGGGAGCTCTCGCGGCAGAAGCCGCAGCCGCCCCGGCCGGGCGCACCGCGTCGTGGGGGAATGGAGCAGTAGCAGACGGGCGGTGCGCGTGGACGACGAGTCGATCCCCGTCTACGGCACGCCCGATGGCCTGCCTGCCGCAGACATCCCTCCCGTCTACGGCACGCGCGAGCCCGCCCCCTCCGCCGACGCGCCGGATCGGCCCCCGGTCATTCGGCGTCGATCGATTCAAAGGCGTCTGACCGAGGCGGTGCGACGACTCGTCGGCGCCACCCGCGACCCGGGCCGCGGAGACGAACTCGACTGGAGCGACTACCCCGGCATCCGCGCGGGGGATGATCAGTCGGTCCTCGACGGCCTCCGTCTCGACGACCTTCTCGATCGCAACGACCGGGTGCTGGCCCGGGTGCGACGGGCGCTCGAGGCCGAGTTCCGTGTGCACTGGTGGGCGAATATCGACACGGAGTCGCTGGAGGTGCAGGACAACGCGTGGGGCGGGGCGAGCATGCTGCAGACCGCGCGCTCTGCCACCTGGCGCACGACGTCGGGCCTCACGAGTGTCGAAGACAGGGACATGGCGGCGAGAATCGTGGGCGTCGCCCTCACTCATGAGGGCTTTGAGGACCAGAGCCTTCAGCGACTCGATGACGAATGGGTCCTGTCCGCGCGCCATGCCGATATGCCCGATTCGGTGCTCACGCTCCGGCTCGGCTACAGCGAGTTCGAAGTGACGTTGGACTCGTCCGGCGTCCTTGCCACCGAGCTCGAGACCGAATTCCGTGACCGAGCGAGACGGTTCTCGCGACGCGACGCTTAACGAGGAATGACCCAGGCGAATCGCCTGGGTCATTCTCTGATGGGCTGGAAATGCTCAGCTCATGTGCGCGGGCTTGTTAGCCCTGCCGCGATTTGAACCTGGGGTTGAGCTTGTTGATCACGAGCGTGCGCCCGTTGCGTCGAACAATCTGCGAACCCTGCATCTTCTTCATCGAACCCAGTGAATTGCGTACCTTCATACTGAACTCCTTCCCTTTGAGGAGTACAACGAGATCGCCGCGAATATATTCCTGGTACCGGTGGTGGGACTCGAACCCACAAGCCCTCACGGACAGCGCATTTTGAGTGCGCCGCGTCTGCCATTCCGCCACACCGGCTCGTTCACGTGCTGGCATCAGAATACCGTAGGCTTGCAGGGTGTCAGACCAAGAAACCACCCCCGTCGCGCCCCGTCGCGTTGTCGTTGCAGAAGACGAATCGCTGATCCGTCTCGATATCGTCGAGATCCTCCGTGACAACGGTTTCGAGGTCGTCGGCGAGGCCGGAGACGGCGAGACCGCCGTCGCCCTGGCCACGGAGCTCCGTCCCGACCTGGTGATCATGGACGTCAAGATGCCCCAGCTCGACGGCATCTCCGCGGCAGAGCGCCTGAGCAAGGGCCACATCGCCCCCGTCGTGCTGCTGACCGCGTTCAGCCAGAAAGAGCTGGTCGAGCGCGCGACGGAAGCTGGCGCACTGGCGTACGTCGTCAAGCCGTTCACCCCGAACGACCTGCTTCCCGCGATCGAGATCGCCCTCTCGCGCTACGCCCAGATCATCACCCTCGAGGCCGAGGTCGCCGACCTGGTCGAGCGCTTCGAGACGCGCAAGCTCGTCGACCGGGCCAAGGGCCTTCTCAACGAGAAGATGGGCCTCACCGAGCCCGAGGCCTTCCGTTGGATCCAGAAGGCATCGATGGACCGCCGACTGACCATGCACGATGTCGCCCTGGCGATCATCGAGCAGCTCAGCGCCAAGAAGTAGAGCCAGCCCTGTCGTCCACTGGTTCCGCGTTCCGCCGGGGCCCCGCGGAGCCCGCCCCGTCCGAGCGACCGGTCAGGCGTGCCACGCTCAAGCTCAAGCATGAGGCGCTCCCCGAGAACGCGGCCCTGTTCAGCGATGACATCGTCGATGTCGCGCGCAGGGTCAGCGGCGTCGAACTCGACTACTCGGTCGCGAGCCTCGAGCAGGTCGACGCGCTGATCGCCGGCTTCCGCGCGCAGGGAGTGACAGAGGATCGATTCGCTGAGACCCTCTTCGGGTTCGGCTGCTACGTCGGTGAGGTCATGGTGCGCCAGGCGCACGGATCGTGGACGGGCAGCGCGGGAACCGCACTGGAGGCCTACGCCAGCTTCCCGCTGCTGGTCTCCCTGCCGCCCGACAACCTCAGCAACCCCATCGGCAAGGTGTTCAAGGCGTTCCGCAATGGCGACGCCGACAGCATCGTGCAGTTCTACCGGGTGATGACCTCGGCCTGATCAGGCCTCAGCGCTTGTCGATTCAGTGCTTGTCGATTCAGAGCTTGTCGATTCAGCGCTTGTCGATGATCATGTTCGTGATGCGGATCGTCGAGCAGCGGCGGCCCTGATCGTCGTCGATCGCGATCTGGTGCGTCGTGAGCGTGCGCCCCAGGTGGATGGGCGTGCAGACCGCGGTCACGATGCCCGATCGGGCCGATCGCGTATGAGACGCATTGATTTCGATGCCGACCGCGAGACGGTCGGGGCCGGCGTGCAGGTTCGCCGACATCGATCCGAGCGATTCGCCGAGCACCACATAGGCGCCGCCGTGCAGCAGCTGGGCCGGCTGCCTGTTGCCGTCGACGGGCATCGTCGCGACCGCCCGCTCGAGCGAGAACTCGACGAACTCGATGCCCATCTTGTCGGCGAGCTCGCCCGCCCCACGTTCGCGGATCCAGCCGAGCGCATCCACCGGGTTGTCAGTCATGGTCGCCTTCGAATGTGTGAGCCGACCGCCGTCGGAGGCGGCTTGTAGGCTGGGGACGTGTCGGATTCAGAAAAGCCTACCCTCCTCGTCATCGACGGCCATTCGCTCGCGTTCCGGGCGTTCTACGCCCTGCCCGTCGACAGTTTTCAGACTCGCGAAGGGCAGCACACGAACGCGATCCATGGTTTCATCGCCATGCTCATCAACCTGCTGAAGGCCGAGAAGCCCACCCACATCGCGGTGGCGTTCGACATCTCCCGGCACTCGTTCCGCACCCGCGAATACCCTGAGTACAAGGGCACCCGGGGCGAGACGCCCCCCGAATTCAAAGGCCAGATCCCTCTCCTCGAAGAGGCGCTGCACGCCATGAACATCACCACGGTGTCGAAAGAAGACTACGAAGCCGACGACATCCTCGCCACGCTCGCCCGCCAGGGCGAAGAGCAGGGTTTCCGCGTCTTCGTCGTGTCGGGAGACCGCGACAGCATCCAGCTGATCCGACCCGACGTCACCCTGCTCTACCCGTCGGCCATGGGCGTCTCCCAGCTCACCCGCTACGACGCCGAGAAGGTCTTCGAGAAGTACGGCGTGCAGCCGCACCAGTACCCCGAGATCGCCGCGCTCGTCGGCGAGACCAGCGACAACCTGATCGGCGTCGACAAGGTCGGCCCCAAGACGGCGGCCAAGTGGATCAACCTCTACGGCAGCCTCGACGCGGTCATCGAGCGACGCGACGAGATCAAGGGCGTCGTGGGCGACAAGCTCCGTGAGCAGTACGAGAACGCGGTGCGCAACCGAAAGCTCAACCACCTGCTGACCGACGTCGACCTGCCCGTCGGCCCTGCCGATCTCGAGCGCAAGCCGATCGACGAGCAGGCGCTCCGAGACATCTTCGGCCGACTCGAGTTCCGCACGCTCCTCGATCGGGTTCTCAAGCTCGACGGCCAGGGCGCGACACCGGATGCCTCGGCCGGCCCGGGCGGGGAGGGTCCCGCTTCCGTTCCCGCGACGATCACGGCGCCGACGCCCGTGGCGCTCCTCGACGAGGAGCTGGAACTCTGGTTGTCGAGGGCGGCGAAGAGCAGTCCAGACGGGCTGGCCCTGTCGATCGAGACGCAGGGCGGAGTGCCCGTCGGCATCGGGGTCGCGAGCCAGACCGAGAGCCTGTTCGCGCCGTGGAGGGCGGGCAGCCCCGACTACACGGCCCTCGAGGCGTGGCTCGCGAGCGATTCGCCGAAGATCATGCATGGCGCGAAGGAGCAGATCAAAGCCCTTCGCCGCGCCGACCTCACCGTCTCCGGGTTGCGATTCGACACCACGATCGCCGCCTGGCTCGTGCGCCCCGACTCGTCGGCCGATCGCTCGCTCGCCGAACTCGTCGACCGCACCCTGGCCGAGGTGCTGCCCACGCCCGATCCCAACCAGCTCGTCCCCGCCGACGACTCCGACGTCGGCCCCGCGACCGAGGCGTGGTACATCGCTCGCGTCGCCGCCGCCCAGCAGGCGTCGCTCGACGAGCGCACCATGAGGGTGCTCGGCGACATCGAGATCCCCACGCTCATGGCCCTCGTCGACATGGAGCTCTTCGGAATCACCGTGAGTCACGACGAGCTGACCGAGCTGTCGAGCGAGCTGGCCGCCACGGCCACGAACCTCGCCACCGACGCCTACGAGATCATCGGCGGCGAGATCAACCTCGGATCGCCGAAGCAGATCCAGGAGGTGCTCTTCGACCGCCTGTCGATGCCGAAGACGCGCGCCACCAAGACCGGGTACTCCACCGACGCGGGGGCACTCGCCGACCTGCAGGCATCGAGTCCGCACCCGTTCCTCGGCCTCCTGCTGCAGCACCGCGACGCCACGAAGCTCCGCCAGATCATCGAGACCGTCGACAAGGCCATCGCCCCCGACGGGCGCGTGCACACCCGTTACGTGCAGACGGGGTCGAGCACGGGTCGCATCTCGTCGACAGACCCCAACCTGCAGAACATTCCCGTGCGCGCCGAAGAGGGCCGACGCATCCGGCACGCTTTTCAGGTGGGCGAGGGGTTCGAGACCCTGCTCACCGCCGACTACTCGCAGATCGAGATGCGCATCATGGCCCACCTGTCGGGCGACGAGGGGCTGATCACGGCCTTCACGGAGGGTGAAGACCTGCACCGCTTCGTCGGTGCCCACGTGTTCGGCGTCGAGCCGGCAGACGTCACGCCCGCGATGCGTACGAAGGTCAAGGCCATGTCATACGGACTCGCCTACGGCCTGAGCGCATTCGGCCTGTCCAAGCAGCTGCGCATCGAGTCCAGCGAGGCGAAGAAGCTCATGTCCGACTACTTCGAACGCTTCGGCGCCGTGCGCGACTTCCTGCGCAACGTCGTGCTGCAGGCGAAAGAAGACGGCTACACCGAGACGATCTTCGGGCGTCGACGCCCCTTCGCGAACCTCAACAGCGCCAACAGGGTCCTGCGAGACAACGACGAGCGCGCCGCCCTCAACGCCCCCATCCAGGGAACGGCGGCCGACATCATCAAGATCGCCATGATCGGCATCGCCCGCGACCTGAAAGAGCAGCAGCTCGGCTCGCGCATGCTGCTGCAGGTGCACGACGAGCTCGTGTTCGACGTCGCCCCCGGCGAGTGGGACACGCTGTCGGGCATCGTCACCACGCGCATGAGCACGGCGGCCGAACTCCGCGTGCCGCTCGAGGTGCAGATCGGCCGGGGAGCGAACTGGAACGACGCCGCGCACTGATCGACAGGGCACCGGTCGACCGCGCACCGGTCGACCGGGCCCCAGCGGCCTCGCGCCCGACACCCTCCGGACACCTCTAGGACGCTCGCACGACACCTCCGTGCCCGAGACTCGACGGGTGACAGCGGGGGCGAGCATCGTATTCTCGTCGTTCACGTCGGCCGCCGACCCGATGCCCCGTGCCTGGTCCCGCTTCCGCGACCAGTTGGTCTCGGCCGAGCCGCGACCCGATGGCCGCACGCACAGCGACCTGGACGAGCCCCGATCGGGACCCGTCTGCGTCTGGCGCCTCCTGGCCAGCAACAACCGGGAGCTCGGCCGCAGCGCCGTGCTCTACCGCACGTTCCTCGACGCCCGCGCCGCGGTCTTCGACGCGCGTCTCGTCGCCTCGGAGTTCGAGATCAGGTCGGTGCACGGTCCGAACGCCGGCACGCACGGCTGGTTCGCGCTCGACGACGACGGGTCGCCCCTCATCACCTGCGGGCGCTGGTACGGCGCCCACGCCGCCAGCATCGAGGCGGCACAGCACTCGATCGAGGCGTTCCAGGGTGCCACAGTGCTCGCCGAGGGTCACCGTCGGCTGTCGCCGGACAGGCGACGCTCGATCCGCGAGACCGCCCCGACACCTGCCCCTGCGACGCCGTGACAGGGGAGATCGTTAGGCTGAATTCATGACCGGTTCAGCCACGCCCCCCGTACGAACTCCCACCGCCATCGACGCGATCGCCGAGCAGTGGGTCGACACGCTCGTGCGCCTCGAGCCCACCGTGGGCACCTACATCGGTCGCGTGGAGGCGAACTCCCGGTTCGGCGATCTCTCTCCGGCGGGCCACGACCTCTACCTCAGCGAGGTGCGAAGCACCCTGGCCCGGCTCGACGAGGCGGAGCCCGTCGACGACGTCGACCGGGTGACACAGCTCGATCTCGCAAGCTCGTTGCGTCTGGCCATCGAGAGCGCAGAGGCGGGTCTGCACCTGCGAGACCTCAATGTCATCGCCTCGCCGTCGCAGGACATCCGGGAGGTCTTCGACCTGATGCCGACCGACACGGCCGAAGACTGGCAGATCATAGAGACGCGGCTCCGCGCGGTTCCGGATGCTCTCGCCGGTTACGTCGACACCCTGCGGCTGGGCATCGAGCGCAGCATCGTGCCCGCCCGCCGGCAGGTGACCGAGGTGCTGGCGCAGGCGCGCAAGCACGCCTCGCCCGAGGGTTTCTTCATCGCACTGGCCGCCGGCGCGCCGGCGGGCTCCGCCACGGAATCGCTGACGGAGGCGGCCTCCGTCGCCGCGGCGGGCTACGCCCGATTCGCGGACTTCCTCGAGAACGAACTGCTACCGTCCGCCACGCCGGTGGATGCCGTGGGGCGCGAGATCTACGCGCTGCGGTCGCGACAATTCCTCGGCGCGGCGATCGACCTCGACGAGACCTACGAGTGGGGCCTGGCCGAGCTCGAGCGCATGACCCGCGAACAAGAGTCGATCGCCGACGAGATCCTGCCCGGCGCCACCGTGCACGAGGCCATCGCCCACCTCGACGCCGACGACGCGCGAAAGCTTCACGGAACCGACGCGCTCCAGCGCTGGATGCAGGAGACGAGCGATCGGGCCGTCGACGAACTGTCGCGAAGCCACTTCGACATCCCCGACGAGATCCGCACGCTCGAATGCATGATCGCGCCGACCGACGAGGGCGGCATCTACTACACCGGTCCGACCGACGACTTCTCGCGGCCCGGCCGCATGTGGTGGTCCGTTCCCACGGGCGTCACCACCTTCGACACCTGGCGCGAGCTCACGACGGTCTACCACGAGGGCGTTCCCGGCCACCACCTGCAGATCGGCCAGGCCGTCTACAACCGGGCCGTGCTCAACACGTGGCGACGTCAGCTGGCGGGGTCGTCCGGGCACGCGGAGGGCTGGGCCCTCTACGCGGAGCGCCTGATGCAGGAGCTGGGCTACCTCGACGACCCGGCAGACAGGCTGGGCATGCTCGACGGCCAGCGCATGCGCGCCGCACGAGTGGTGCTCGACATCGGCGTGCACCTGGGCAAGCAGCGCCCCGACGGCGGGGGAGTGTGGGATGCGGACTACGCGCTCGACTTCATGCGGGCCAACGTGAACATGGACGACGCGTTCATCCGATTCGAGGTGAACCGGTATCTCGGCTGGCCCGGACAGGCGCCGTCGTACAAGGTCGGGCAGCGCATCTGGGAGCGCCTGCGCGACGACTACCGGCTTCAGCAGGGCGACGCCTACGATGCCAAGGAGTTCCACCGGCGTGCCCTCGACCTGGGCGGCGTCGGGCTCGACACGCTCCAGCGATTCCTTCTCACAGACGAGGCGACGCGATGACCATGACGCCGCCGCCCGGCTGGTCGCCCTCTCCCCGACGGCCGATCTGGCCGTGGGTGCTGGGCGGTTCCGTGCTCGTCGTAATTGCCGTCACCGTCGCAGCCGTCCTGATCCTCACGAGCGTGTTCTCGTCACTGCAACGGTCGTCGAGCGGGTCTCCCGGCTTCTCCGACCGGCAGACCGGAAGCTCGGAGGCCCCCGCGGGGGTGTCCGACGACGGCATCGTGATCGGCGACGGAGGCGGCGACGCGATCCGCGTCGTCACCTACATCGATTACTTCTGCCCCTTCTGCGGGCAGTTCGAGTCGACGAACGCGAAGCAGCTGTCGGAGTGGGTCGAGTCCGGCGAGGTCGTGCTCGAGGTGCACCCCGTCTCGATCCTCGACCGCGCGTCGAACGGAACGCAGTACTCGACCCGCGCGGCGAATGCCGCCGCCTGCGTGGCCGACACGGCACCCGATCGGTTCGAGGCGTTCAGTGCGCTGCTCTTCGAGAACCAGCCCGCAGAGAACACCGAGGGGCTGAGCGATGCAGAGCTGGTCGACCTCGCCGACCAGGCGGGTGCTCTCGAGGGCACCGGCGTCGCCGACTGCGTCGACACAGGGCAGTTCACCGACTGGGTGACGCAGGCCACCGACCGCGCGTTGTCCGGGCCCCTTCCGAACTCCGATGTCGAGAAGCTGGCGGGCACGCCCACAGTCATCGTCGACGGCTCGCAGTACACGGGCAGCCTCACGGACGCGCAGGAGTTCGCCGACTTCGTCATGGCGGGTTCCATCTGACGGTCGCCGCCGGCGGCCGCCGCACCTGAGTAGTGCGGGAGCGGCGAGTGAGTAGTGGATCACCTGTCGAGCGCGGGCCACGCTTCGTAGCGTGGCCCCATGAGTACATCTGATCCGCGCGTCGATCGCGCCGAACGCCAGGCCAGGGCAGCTGCACGCCCCGGCACCACCCTCCTCCTCGTCCTCCTCGGGGCAGTCCACGCCGCAGTCTGGGTCGCCGCCGGATTCGGCATCGGCATCCTTCTCGACACATTCCGCCTGATGACCGTCAACCAGGTCGGCGGCTGGACCAGCGGCTTCGACGGAGCGGACTCCCAGCTGCTGGGAGTCGCGGCGATCTGCGTCGGCTCCGTCCTGGGAGTATTCCTGACGGGGAGGCTGGGCCGGGTCGGCCTCGGCGCCGCCATGATCATCCCGTTCTGCACCGCCTTCCTGGGCATCGCCCTCGGGCTGGTGCTCTTCATCCCGAGCTGGACCAGCCCGGACGCGATCGGCGAGAAGGTCGCCTTCATCGACGGAGGCGCCAGCGAACCCTGGACGTCCGACGCGTGGATCGCCTACTACCTGCCCTACTGGCTTCCCGTCGTCTTCGCCGTGCTCCTGCTCCTCGCCGTCGTGGCGGCGCTGGCGGCGACTCGAGCGACCCGGCGCAGGCTCGGACGGATGCAGGACATCGAAGCGCGCGGTACACGGGTGCCCGGAGTCGTCACGGAGGCGATCGCGACGGGAACGGAGATCCAGGGGATGCCCCGGATCGAGTTCACGGTTCGATTCAGCGACACGGCGGGAACTGACCGCTGGGTGACGAAGAAGGCCGTGTTCCCGCGCGCATCCACGCCGCGCGCCGGCGATCCCGCGGTCGTCTGGTTCGACGCCCGCGCGCCGCACGACGAGTCGAAGATCATGGTCGGGCTCGGACCCGAGGCGGCGCAGCCGACGGGGTCCTCCACGGTGTTGCCGCGGGCAGACCAACGGGGCTAGAATGACTTGGCACGTTTTGTGCCATCCCATCCGCTCGCCGTCGGGGGAGCTGTCGTGCTCGAAACCTCGAACTCGTCTTCCGTCGGCCTGATATATGTCCATCCTGGAGCATTTACTTTTATGACAATCGCAACGACCGACAGAGTAGCCAAGCAGGTCGCCATCAACGACATTGGCTCGGCAGAAGACTTTCTCGCCGCGGTCGAAAAGACACTGAAGTTCTTCAACGACGGAGACCTCATCGAGGGCACCGTCGTGAAGATCGACCGCGACGAGGTTCTCCTCGACGTCGGGTACAAGACCGAGGGTGTCATCCCCTCGCGCGAACTTTCCATCAAGCACGACGTCGACCCCACAGAGGTCGTCAAGGTCGGTGACCTGGTCGAGGCCCTCGTTCTTCAGAAAGAAGACAAGGAAGGCCGCCTGATCCTCTCCAAGAAGCGTGCTCAGTACGAGCGTGCGTGGGGAGACGTCGAGAAGATCAAGGACGCCGACGGTGTTGTCACCGGTAGCGTCATCGAGGTCGTCAAGGGCGGACTCATCGTCGACATCGGACTCCGAGGCTTCCTGCCCGCGTCGCTCATCGAGCTTCGCCGCGTGCGCGACCTCACGCCCTACCTGGGCCAGGAGATCGAGGCGAAGATCCTCGAGCTCGACAAGAACCGCAACAACGTCGTTCTGTCGCGCCGCGCCCTGCTCGAGCAGACGCAGTCCGAGAGCCGCACCACGTTCCTCAACAACCTCCAGAAGGGCCAGGTCCGCAAGGGCGTCGTCTCGTCGATCGTCAACTTCGGTGCGTTCGTCGACCTGGGTGGAGTCGACGGACTGGTTCACGTCTCCGAACTCAGCTGGAAGCACATCGAGCACGCCTCCGAGGTCGTCGAGGTTGGCCAGGAGGTCACCGTCGAGATCCTCGAGGTCGACCTCGACCGCGAGCGTGTCTCCCTGTCGCTCAAGGCGACGCAGGAAGACCCGTGGCAGGTCTTCGCCCGCACCCACGCAATCGGACAGGTTGCACCGGGCAAGGTCACGAAGCTCGTTCCCTTCGGCGCGTTCGTTCGCGTCGCAGAGGGCATCGAGGGCCTGGTTCACATCTCCGAGCTCTCCGGCAAGCACGTCGAGCTCGCCGAGCAGGTCGTGTCGGTCGGCGACGAGGTCTTCGTCAAGGTCATCGACATCGACCTCGAGCGTCGCCGCATCTCGCTGAGCCTCAAGCAGGCCAACGAGGGTGTCGACCCCGAGGGCACCGAGTTCGACCCGGCACTCTACGGAATGCTCACCGAGTACGACGACCAGGGCAACTACAAGTTCCCCGAGGGCTTCGACCCGGAGACCAACGAGTGGCGCGAGGGCTTCGAGACCCAGCGCGAGAAGTGGGAGCAGGACTACGCTGCAGCCCAGGCTCGCTGGGAGGCCCACAAGAAGCAGGTTGCCACGAGCAACGCCGAGGTCGCCTCGGGCGACGGCGCCAGCGCTGGTTCCTCCTTCTCGAGCGAGTCGACCGGAGCCGGCACCCTCGCCGACGACGAGACCCTCGCCGCGCTTCGCGAGAAGCTGTCGAGCAGCAACTCCTAAGTTGCACCATGGAACGGCCGTCCTTCGGGGCGGCCGTTCCGTCGTTAACGCGTCGATCGGGCCACCGGGCGCCGCCGATACCATGGAGCCATGTTCATCGTGGGCCTCACCGGCGGAATCGCATCAGGAAAATCCACTGTGGCCCGTCGGCTCGTCGACCACGGCGCGGTACACGTAGACGCGGATGCCCTCTCCCGCGAGGTCGTCGAGCCCTCCACTGCGGGGCTCGAGGCCGTCGCGGCCGAGTTCGGCGCCGGGGTGCTCGCGGGCGACGGTTCGCTCGACCGTGCCGCGCTGGGGGCGATCGTCTTCGCCGATCCGGATGCCCGTGGCCGGCTCGAGGCCATCATCCACCCGCGGGTGCACGCACGCACGGCAGAACTGATCGCCGCGGCCGAGGCAGCGGATCCGGCTGCCGTCGTCGTCTACGACGTTCCCCTTCTCATCGAGGCCCGCAGGGAACTGCAGTTCGACCTGATCGTCGTGTGCGAGGCGCCGGCCGAGGTGAGGATCGAGCGTCTTCTCACGCACCGCGGCATGCCTCGCGCCGAAGCCGAACGACGCATCTCCGCGCAAGCCAGTGACGAGGAGCGGCGCGCGGTCGCCGACGTGGTCATCGACACGTCGGGGTCGCTCGAGCACACCCTCGCTCAGGTCGACGAGCTGTGGACCGACCTCGAGGCACGAGCCCAGGACAGGGCCCGCGTCTCCTGACCGGGCCCCTTCACTCCGTTCCTGAGCCTGTCGAAGGGCCTCGCGGCTAGCCGAAGAGCAGCGCGGCCTCGTCGTAGCGGTGCTGCGGCACCGTCTTGAGCTTGCCCAGCGCCTCGGCGAAGCCGACCGTAACGATCTCGGTGCCCTTGAGGGCGACCATCTGGCCCCAGGCCCCGTCGCCGATGATGTCGCTCGCCGCCATGCCGAGTCGCGTGGCCAGCACTCGGTCGTACGCGCTCGGCACGCCTCCGCGCTGGATATGCCCCAGGGTCGTCGCGCGGGTCTCGATTCCGGTGATCGACTCGATCAGAGGCGCGATGCGCTCACCGATTCCTCCGAGACGCGGCCGGCCGAACGCATCCAGACCCCGCTCGGAGTGCGGGTCGTCCATGCTGTCGGGCATAAAGCCCTCGGCCACGACGACCAGGGGAGCGCGACCGCGATCGTAGGCGCTCTGCACCCACTCGCACATCTGCTCGACAGACGTCTTCTGCTCGGGGATGAGGATGGCGTGGGCCCCGGAGGCCATACCGGAGTGCAGGGCGATCCAGCCGACGTGGCGGCCCATGACCTCGGCCACCATGCAGCGGCTGTGCGACTCACCGGTCGTGCGCAGGCGGTCCATCGCGTCGGTGGCGATCTGCACGGCCGTGTCGAAGCCGAAGGTGTAGTCCGTGGCGTCGAGGTCGTTGTCGACCGTCTTCGGAACACCGACGATCTTCAGGCCGGCGTCGGTGAGGCGTTTGGCCGCCGCGAGGGTGCCTTCTCCGCCGATGGCCATGATCGCGTCGATTCCGAGGCGTTCCATGTTGGCGGCGATGTTCTCGGGGCCGCCGTTCTCGCCTTCGAACGGATTGGTGCGTGACGTGCCGAGGATGGTGCCACCCTGCTTGGCGATGCCGCGGATGTTGTGGCGAGTGAGCTCCATGATGTCGGCGTTGACGACACCGCGCCATCCGTCGCGGAACCCGACGAACTCCTGGCCGTTGATCTCGGTGCCTTTGAGAACCGCCCCGCGGATGACCGCGTTGAGTCCGGGACAGTCGCCGCCCGAGGTGAGAATGCCGATGCGCATGGCGCCGCTCCTGTTCGAAAGAAATCCGTTTCCACTGCCAGGCAGGGACCAGTGTCACTACCCCGACCTAAACTTATTGCATGGAACCCACCCGCTCCGTCCACCCCTTCGAAGTCGTCAGTGAATACACCCCGAGCGGCGACCAGCCCACCGCGATCGCCGAGCTGACGGCCAGAATCAACGCGGGCGAAACCGACGTGGTGCTTCTCGGAGCAACAGGAACAGGCAAGTCGGCGACCACCGCCTGGCTCATCGAGGCCGTTCAGCGTCCCACCCTCGTGCTGGCGCACAACAAGACCCTCGCCGCCCAGCTCGCGAACGAGTTCCGAGAGCTCATGCCCAACAACGCGGTCGAGTACTTCGTGTCGTACTACGACTACTACCAGCCCGAGGCCTACGTGCCCCAGACAGACACCTTCATCGAGAAAGACAGCTCGATCAACTCCGAGGTCGAGCGGCTTCGTCACTCGACCACGAACTCGCTTCTCAGCCGACGCGACGTCGTCGTCGTCTCGACGGTCTCCTGCATCTACGGCCTCGGCACCCCCGAGCAGTACATGAACGCGATGATCGCCCTGCAGGTCGGCCAGCGCATCGACAGGGACTGGCTCATCCGCAAATTCGTCTCGATGCAGTACAACCGCAACGACATCGACTTCTCCCGGGGCAACTTCCGCGTGCGCGGAGACACGATCGAGATCATCCCGCAGTACGAAGAGCTCGCCATCCGCATCGAGATGTTCGGAGACGAGATCGAGGCCCTCTACAGCCTGCACCCGCTCACCGGCGACATCGTGCGCAAGCTCGATGCGGTGTCGGTCTTCCCGGGTTCCCACTACGTCACCGACACCGACGTCATGCAGCGCGCCATCGGCACGATCCAAGACGAGCTCGAACTGCGGGTCGGCCAGCTCGAGAAAGAGGGCAAGCTGCTCGAAGCGCAGCGCCTGCGCATGCGCACGACGTTCGACCTCGAGATGATGCAGCAGATCGGATTCTGCTCGGGCATCGAGAACTACTCCTGGCACATGGACGTGCGGCCTCCCGGCGCGGCACCGCACTGCCTCATCGACTACTTCCCCGACGACTTCCTGGTCGTCATCGACGAATCCCACGTCACGGTGCCCCAGATCGGCGCCATGTACGAGGGAGACTCATCGCGCAAGCGCACGCTGGTCGACCACGGCTTCCGGCTGCCGAGCGCCCTCGACAACCGCCCGCTCAAGTGGCCCGAGTTCAAGGAGAGGGTCGGCCAGACGGTGTATCTCTCGGCGACCCCGGGCAAGTACGAGCTGGGCATCGCCGACGGCGTGGTCGAACAGATCATCCGGCCTACGGGCCTGATCGACCCGGAGATCGTGATCAAGACCTCCACGGGCCAGATCGACGACCTGCTCGAAGAGATCCGTCTCCGCGCCGGTCGAGACGAGCGCGTGCTCGTCACGACGCTGACCAAGAAGATGGCCGAGGAGCTCACCGACTTCCTCGGCGAGCACGGGGTCAGGGTGCGCTACCTGCACGCCGACGTCGACACGCTCCGCCGGGTCGAACTGCTCACCGAGCTCCGGGCGGGCCTCTACGACGTCCTCGTCGGCATCAACCTGCTGCGCGAGGGCCTCGACCTGCCCGAGGTGTCGCTCGTCGCCATCCTCGACGCCGACAAGGAGGGGTTCCTGCGCTCGTCGACCTCCCTCATCCAGACCATCGGTCGAGCCGCGCGCAACGTGTCGGGCCAGGTCATCATGTACGCCGACAAGGTCACCGATTCGATGGCCTTCGCCATCAGCGAGACCACTCGTCGGCGCGAACTCCAGGTGGCCTACAACACCGAGCACGGCATCGACCCGACCCCGTTGCGCAAGCGCATCGCCGACATCACCGAGGTGCTTGCACGCGAGGGCGCCGACACGGCGCAGCTGCTGGCCGGTCGCGACAACTCGAAGAAGAAGTCGCCCACCCCCAACCTTCGTCGTGAGGGCATCGCCGCTGAGGGTGCGAACCAGCTCGAGGCCATCATCGCCGACCTCAACGAGCAGATGCTCCAGGCCGCGGGCGAGTTGAAGTTCGAGCTCGCCGCTCGCCTTCGCGACGAGCTCGGCGACCTCAAGAAAGAGCTCCGTCAGATGTCCGCCGCCGGACACCTCTCGTGAGCGCCGACACGGCTCCGCTGCGCCGGCGCGTCGTCGAGTGGGAGGATCCGCTCGTCGGAGCCGCCGAGGCGAAGACGCTCGGCGGCCTCGAATATCTGAACGCCATGATCGCGGGCCGCATCCCGCCCCCGCCGATCGCCGTGCTGATGAATCTCGAGCTCGTGTCTGCGAGCCGCGGCACCGCCGTCTTCACCTGCGCACCCGACGAGTCGGTCTACAACCCCATCGGCGCCGTTCACGGCGGCTTCATGTGCACCGCGCTCGATTCGGCTCTCGGCTGCGCAGTCCACTCCACGCTGCGAGCGGGGCAGGGCTACACCTCGCTCGAGATCAAGGTTAACTACCTTCGCGCGCTCAACACCGTTTCTGGAGTGCTCACCGTTACGGGCACGGTCACCAAGCCGGGCAGCCGAGTCGCCTTCGCCGAGGGCGTGGTGACCGATTCCGAGGGTCGCACCGTGGCCACCGCGTCGAGCACGCTGCTGGTGTTCGAGGTCTAGCACAGTCGTTCGACTCTGCACGCCGTCAGCGGAACGGGGACGCAGTGTCGGTGGCCGCACATAGACTTTCGGGGTGTCAGTTTCGAAGGTAGATTCCTCCAACGTCCTCAGCGTCCACGGCGCCCGTGTCCACAATCTTCAAGACGTGAACCTCGAGATCCCGAGGGATTCGCTCGTGGTCTTCACAGGCCTCTCGGGGTCGGGCAAGTCGTCTCTCGCCTTCGACACGATCTTCGCAGAGGGTCAGCGCCGCTACGTCGAATCGCTGTCAGCCTACGCACGCCAGTTCCTCGGTCAGGTCGACCGACCCGACGTCGACTTCATCGAGGGTCTCAGCCCCGCGGTGTCGATCGACCAGAAGTCGACCAACCGCAACCCGCGGTCGACGGTGGGCACGATCACCGAGATCTACGACTACATGCGCCTGCTCTGGGCCCGCATCGGCATTCCGCACTGCCCGATCTGCGGAGAAGAGATCAAGTCGCAGACCGTGCAGCAGATCGCCGACCAGCTCATGGAGCTGGAGGACGGCATCCGCTACCAGGTCGCCAGCCCCGTCGTCTCGCAGAAGAAGGGCGAGTTCGTCGACCTGTTCAAAGAGCTGGCCGCGGGCGGCTACTCGCGCGCCCTCGTCGACGGCGAGGTCGTGCAGCTCAACGATCCGCCCAAACTCAAGAAGCAGATCAAGCACGACATCTCGGTCGTCGTCGACCGCCTCGTCGCGGGCCCTGACATCCTGAGCCGTCTCACCGACTCCCTCGAGACCGCATTGCGCCTCACCGACGGGCTCGTGCAGATCAACTACGTCGACTCCGAGGGTCCGGATGCCTGGCAGACGTTCTCCGAGAAGCTCTCGTGCCCGAACAACCATCCCATCGCCCTCACCGAGATCGAGCCGCGCACCTTCTCGTTCAACGCCCCGTTCGGAGCGTGCCCGGAGTGCTCCGGCCTCGGCACGCGTATGTCGGTCGACTCCGACCTGCTGCTGGGAGATCCCGACCTCAGCATCGCCGAGGGTGTCATCGTGCCGTGGACGACCCAGGGGAAGGGCCTCTTCAGCTACTACGAGAAGCTGCTGCACGGCCTGTCCCG
This sequence comes from Agreia sp. Leaf244, assembly GCF_001422695.1. Classification (NCBI taxonomy): domain Bacteria; kingdom Bacillati; phylum Actinomycetota; class Actinomycetes; order Micrococcales; family Microbacteriaceae; genus Agreia; species Agreia sp. Leaf244. The sequence continues at coordinate 464,780 of NZ_LMLX01000005.1, forward strand.
CGACCTCGACTTCTCGCTCAAGACCCCGTGGGGCAAGCTGAGCGACGAGGTGCAGAACGCCGTGCTCCGCGGCAACAACTTCGAGGTCAAGGTCCGCTGGAAGAACCGCTACGGCCGCGAGGTGAGCTACTCGTCCGGCTTCGAGGGCGTCGTGCCCTACATCGAACGGCAGTTCCTCCAGGCCGAGACCGACACGCAGCGCGCGCGCTGGTCGGAGTTCCTCCGAGAGATCCCGTGCCCCGTCTGCAACGGCAAGCGCCTGAAGCCCGAGGTGCTCGCGGTCACGGTCAACGGCCGCAGCATCGCCGACGTCACCGACATCTCGCTCACCGACGCCCAGACGTTCATGCACGACGTCGTGCTCACCGACAGGGAGGCGGCGATCGCCGCCCAGGTGCTGCGCGAGATCCGCCTGCGTCTCGACTTCCTCATCCAGGTGGGCCTCAACTATCTCAACCTGGCCCGGGCCGCCGCGTCGCTCTCCGGCGGCGAGGCCCAGCGCATCCGGCTCGCCACCCAGATCGGCTCGGGTCTCACCGGCGTGCTCTACGTGCTCGACGAGCCGTCGATCGGACTGCACCAGCGAGACAACCGCCGCCTCATCGAGACGCTCGTCAAGCTGCGCGACCTCGGAAACACGCTGATCGTCGTGGAGCACGACGAAGACACGATCCGCACGGCCGACTGGATCGTCGACATCGGACCGGGAGCGGGTGTCAACGGCGGAAAGGTCGTGCACTCCGGCTCCTACGCCGAGCTGCTCGCGAACACCGAGTCACTCACCGGCGACTACCTGTCCGGCAGAAAAGAGATCGAGGTTCCCGCCACCCGCCGCCCGATCGATCCCGAGCGCATGATCACGGTGGTCGACGCCGAGGCCAACAACCTGCGCAAGGTCACGGTCGACTTCCCGCTCGGCACCTTCGTCGCGGTCACCGGCGTCTCCGGATCCGGAAAATCGTCGCTCGTCAACGACATCCTCTACCGGGTGCTCGCGAACAAGCTCAACGGGGCACGCAAGATCCCCGGCAAGCACAAGCGGGTCACCGGGCTCGAGAACCTCGACAAGGTCGTGCACGTCGACCAGAACCCCATCGGTCGCACGCCCCGGTCGAACCCGGCGACCTACACGGGTGTCTTCGATCGCATCCGCAATCTCTTCGCCGACACGGCAGAGGCGAAGGCCAGGGGATACCTCGCCGGTCGCTTCAGCTTCAACGTCAAGGGGGGCCGCTGCGAGGCGTGCTCCGGCGACGGAACCATCAAGATCGAGATGAACTTCCTGCCCGACGTCTACGTCAAGTGCGAGGTGTGCGGGGGAGCGCGGTACAACCGCGACACCCTGAGCGTGCACTACAAGGGCAAGAGCATCTCCGAGGTGCTCGACATGCCCATCGCCGAGGCCGCCGAGTTCTTCGAGCCGATCGGCGCCATCCACCGCTTCCTGAAGACGCTCGTCGACGTCGGTCTCGGCTACGTGCGACTCGGCCAGAGCGCCACCACGCTCTCGGGCGGCGAGGCGCAGCGGGTCAAGCTCGCCACCGAGCTGCAGAAGCGCTCGAACGGCCGCACGGTCTACGTGCTCGACGAGCCGACCACGGGCCTGCACTTCGAAGACGTGCGCAAGCTCCTCCTCGTGCTGGGCAGCCTGGTCGACAAGGGCAACACCGTCATCGTCATCGAGCACAACCTCGACGTCATCAAGAGCGCGGACTGGCTGATCGATATCGGCCCCGAGGGCGGCGCCGGTGGTGGCCGCATCCTGGCCACCGGAACCCCCGAGCAGCTGGCGAAGGTGAAGAAGAGCCACACCGGCTTCTTCCTCAAGGAGATTCTCGAGGCGAAGTAGTCATGGCACGAACCTCTCCAGACACGGTCCCGTACCGCCCGAAGGCGGGGGAGATCCCGACGCAGCCCGGGGTCTACCGGTTCCGTGATGCAAACTCACGTGTGCTATACGTGGGCAAGGCGCAGAACCTGCGCGCCCGGCTGAGCAACTACTTCGCGCCCCTGCGCAGCCTGCACGAGCGCACGCGGCGCATGGTGACGACGGCGGCCTCGGTCGAGTGGACCGTCGTGGGCAGCGATGTCGAGGCACTGCAGCTCGAGTACACGTGGATCAAGGAGTTCGATCCACCCTTCAACGTCAAGTTCCGCGACGACAAGACCTACCCGTTCATGGCGATCACTCTCGCCGACGAGGCGCCCCGAGTCATCGTCACCCGTAACACCCGCATTCCCGGCGCCCGCTACTTCGGTCCGTACCCCAAGATCTGGGCGGTGCGCGAGACCATCGAGCTCATGGTCAAGGCCTTCCCCATCCGCACCTGCTCCGATTCGAGCTACAAGAAGGCGATGCAGACAGGGCGTCCGTGCTTTCCCGGGCAGATCGGCCGCTGCGGCGGTCCGTGCTCGCACAAGGTCACCGTCGAAGAGCACCGGGCGATCGTCGACGACTTCGTCGCCTTCATGGCCGGGGGAGACAATCGCTTCGTCACCGAGGTCACCCGCAAGATGAAAGAGGCGGCAGCCGAGCAGCAGTACGAGGCGGCGGCGACCTACCGCGACCAGCTGCAGGCGCTCGACGCCGTGCTCGAGAAGAGCGCGGTCGTGCTGAGCGACAACGTCGACACCGACCTGTTCGGCGTGGAGCACGACGAGCTCGCCGCGGCGGTGCAGCAGTTCATCGTCAGGGGAGGGCGCATCCGCGGTGTGCGGGCCTGGGTCGTCGACAAGGAGCTCGATCTGACCACGGCCGAGCTCGTCGACTCGATCCTGCAGGCCGCCTACGACGGCAGCACGGTTCCCCCTCGCGAGATCATCGTGCCCGAGCTGCCCGAAGACAGGGCCGAGCTCGAAACCTGGCTCGGCAGCCGCAGGGAGAAGGGCAAGGTCAGCCTGCGCACCGCCCAGCGCGGCGAGAAGGCCGCGCTGATGCAGACAGCCCGGGTCAACGCCATGAACGCTCTGCAGCTCTACAAGACGAGGCGCAGCGCCGACTTCGTCGCCCGCAGCCAGGCCATGACCGACATCCAGGACGCGCTCGGCATGCCCGACGCGCCCCTGCGCATGGAGTGCTTCGACGTCTCGCACCTCGGCGGCACCAACATCGTCGCATCCATGGTCGTCTTCGAAGACGGGCTTCCCCGCAAAGACCAGTACCGCCGATTCACCATCGCCGAGTCCACCGACGACACCGACTCGATCCACCAGGTCGTCACGCGGCGCCTCGCGTATCTGCGCGAGGGCACGGAGCGCAGCGAGTCCGACTCGGCGTCGAAGAAGTTCTCCTACCCGCCGAACCTGCTTGTCGTCGACGGCGGGCAGCCCCAGGTGCAGGCCGCGGCCAGAGCACTCCGCGAATCCGGTGTCGAGGGCATCTTCCTCTGCGGACTCGCGAAGCGACTCGAAGAGATCTGGCTGCCCGACAGCGACTTCCCGGTGATCCTTCCCCGGGGCAGCGAGGCGCTCTTTATGCTGCAGCGCCTGCGCGACGAGGCCCACCGCTTCGCGATCATCCACCAACGCTCCCGGCGCAAGCGCGATATCGCCTCCGTCCTGGGCGAGATCCCCGGCCTCGGCCCGACACGCGTCAAGGGCCTGCTCACGCATTTCGGGTCGGTGTCGCAGCTGCGACAGGCGAAACCGGATGCGATCGCGGCCGTTCGCGGGGTCGGTCCAGCCTTGGCAGAGACCGTCTTCGCGCACCTTCATCCAGATGGACCGGCACCAGCATCCGAACCTCGCCGGTAGGCTGGACGTTCACCCCGACGGCACTCCTTACGAAGGCGAACCCATGACCGACGCTCCACTTCCCCAAGAGGTGCTGATTGTCACCGGGATGTCGGGGGCCGGCCGGTCGACGGTCGCCAACGCACTTGAAGACCTGGGCTGGTACGTCGTCGACAACCTGCCGCCTCAGATGCTGCGACCCCTCGTCGATCTCGCCGAGAAGGCGGGATCGACTCTTCCCCGCATCGCCGCCGTCGTCGATGTGCGAGGTCGCGACTTCTTCGGCGACCTCCAGGAGATCATCCACTCGCTTCGCGCCGGCAGCCAGCTCCGCGTGCTGTTCCTCGAAGCCACCGATTCGGCGCTCGTGCGACGATTCGAGCAGGTGAGACGCCCGCATCCGCTTCAGGGCGACGGCACGCTCCTCGACGGCATCGAGCGCGAACGCGTGCGACTGCACCCCATCCGCGAGTCCAGCGACATGGTCATCGACACGTCGGATCTGAACATCCACCAGCTCGCCACCCGCATCGCGGAGGGCTTCTCCACCACCGATACTCCCGGTGTCCAGGTCACCCTGATGAGTTTCGGCTTCAAGTACGGCACGCCCACCGACGTCGATTCGATCGCCGACGCGCGCTTCCTCCCGAACCCCTTCTGGATCCCCGAGCTGCGGGCCCACACCGGGCTCGATCCCGAGGTCAGCGACTACGTCCTCACGCAAGACGGAGCCAGCGAATTCCTCGAGGCCTACGCGGCCTCCCTCAAACCCGTCCTCGCCGGCTACCAGCGCGAGAACAAGAGACACGCGACCATGGCCATCGGGTGCACAGGCGGCAAACACCGTTCCGTCGCGCTCACACGGGCACTCGCATCCCGACTCGCCACCTACCCGGGCGTCGTCGTCAACGTCAAGCACCGCGACCTCGGTCGCGAATAACACCGGCAGCCTCCGCCCCGGGTGCCACAAGCACCGTCGCGGGAGACAGCCGCACGAACGAATGGATAGAGATTGGCCCTCACCGCCGATGTCAAAGAAGAACTGACCCGTGTCGTCGCCAAGAAGACGACTCTCCGGGCTGCCGAATTGGCCACCATCCTCCGCTTCTCCGGAGGACTGCACCTCATCTCGAACCGCATCGCCATCGAGTCTGAGCTCGACACCCCCGAGCTCGTGAAGCGGGTTCGGCGCGACCTGGCCGAGCTGTACGGCATTCGCGGAGAGGTCTCCCACGTCTCGGCCTCGGGCGCCAAGCGCACGGGCACCTACCTCGTGAGGGTCATCGACGGCGGAGAGACGCTCGCTCGCCAGACGGGCCTGCTCGACGCCCGGCGCCGGCCGATCCGCGGACTCCCGAACCGTCTGACCACCGGCTCCCAGGAAGAACTCTCCGCTGTCTGGCGGGGGGCGTTCCTGGCGAATGGAACCCTGACCGATCCCGGGCGTTCCGCCGCCCTCGAGATCACCTGCCCCGGCAACGAATCGGCCATGGCCCTGGTGGGTGCCGCGGCTCGACTCCACGTGCAGGCGAAGGCCCGCGAGGTCAGGGGAGTTCACCGCGTCGTCATCCGCGATGGCGAGGCCATTGCGCGCATGCTCTCCCTCATGGGCGCAGCCGACGCGGTCTCCCGGTGGGAGGACCTGAGGCAGCGTCGCGAGGTGCGGGCCACGGCCAACAGACTGGTCAACTTCGACGATGCGAACCTCCGCCGGTCGGCGCAGGCCGCAGTCGCCGCATGCTCGCGCGTCGAGCGGGCGCTCGAGATCCTCGGGCCGGATGTTCCGCCGCACCTGAAGTATGCCGGCGACCTGCGGCTGAACTTCCGCGACTCCAGCCTCGACGAACTCGGGCACCACGCCGATCCTCCGATGACCAAGGACGCGATCGCCGGCCGTATCCGCCGCCTGCTCGCCATGGCCGACAAGCAGGCCAGCGACCTCGGCATCCCCGGCACCGACGCGAACCTGCCACCAGACCTCGACGACTGACATCCGGGCCCGAGCAATCGGCTGCCGTCAGGAAGTTTTCAGGGCGCTGTCCGTTGACCTCAGTAGACTGATCAGGTCACTCACAGCCGCCCCGGTACTCGGCGCGGCGCCTTATTCGAGGAGATATCAATGGCTGACTACACCCTTCCTGAACTCGCGTACGACTACTCGGCGCTCGAGCCCAGCATCAGCGCCACCATCATGGAGCTCCACCACTCCAAGCACCACCAGGCCTACGTGACCGGCGCGAACACCGCGCTCGCCCAGCTCGCAGAAGCCCGCGACTCCGAGAACCTCGGCGCCGTCAACAAGCTCGAGAAAGACCTCGCCTTCAACCTGGGCGGCCACGTCAACCACTCCATCTTCTGGACGAACATGTCCCCGAACGGCGGAGACAAGCCGGTCGGCGAACTCGCGTCCGCCATCGACGAGTTCTTCGGCTCGTTCGAGAAGTTCCAGGCCCACTTCACCGCTACGGCGCTCGGAGTGCAGGGTTCAGGATGGTCCGTCCTCGCGTGGGACAGCATCGGCCAGCGCCTCATCATCCAGCAGTTCTTCGACCAGCAGTCGAACTTCGCCGCCGGAACGGTGCCCCTGCTCATGCTCGACGTGTGGGAGCACGCCTACTACATCGACTACAAGAACGTCCGGGCCGACTACGTCAAGGCATTCTGGAACATCGTCGACTGGCAGAACGTCACGACGCGCTTCGAGACTGCCCGCGAAAAGACCTCGGGCCTCCTGCTACTGTCGTAGCGACGACGGCGTGTCGGGCCCCCGGCCCGGCACGCCCTCAGTTTCAGCCACCCAGCCCCGCGGGGCCACACGATTCATGGAGAACTTCACGTGTCTGTAAAGATCGGTATCAACGGCTTCGGTCGTATCGGGCGTAACTACTTCCGCGCAGCTCTGGCCAAGGGCAGCGAGCTCGAGATCGTCGCGGTCAATGACCTCACCGACAACAAGGCCCTCGCGCACCTCCTCAAGTACGACACGATCACGGGTCGTCTCGATGCCACGGTCGAGCTCGACGGCGACAACATCATCGTCAACGGCAAGCCGATCCTCGTGCTCGCCGAGCGCGACCCCTCCGACCTGCCCTGGGGCGAGCTGGGCGTCGACATCGTCATCGAGTCGACCGGTCGTTTCACGAAGTCCGAAGACGCCCGCAAGCACATCGCTGCCGGCGCCAAGAAGGTCATCGTCTCCGCTCCGGCAACGGGCTCAGACGTCGCGACGCTGGTTCTCGGCGTCAACGAGGGCACCTACGACCCCGCCATCCACGACATCATCTCCAACGCCTCGTGCACCACGAACTGCCTCGCGCCCCTGGCGAAGGTCTTCATGGACAACTTCGGCATCGAGCGTGGCCTCATGACCACGGTCCACGCCTACACGGCCGACCAGAACCTGCAGGACGGCCCGCACAGCGACCTGCGCCGCGCCCGCGCTGCCGCAGCCAACATCATCCCCACGTCGACCGGTGCCGCCAAGGCCCTGGGCCTCGTCATCCCCGAGCTCGTCGGAAAGCTCGACGGCTACGCCCTCCGCGTGCCCGTCATCACCGGTTCGATCACCGACCTCACGGTCGAGACCAGCTCCACGGTCACGGTCGAGCAGGTCAACGAGGCGTACAAGAATGCCGCGAACGGTGCACTCAAGGGAATCCTGTCGTACACGGAGGACCCGATCGTCTCCAGCGACATCCAGGGCGACCCGCACTCGTCGATCTTCGACGCCGGCCTCACCAAGGTCATCGGCAACCAGGTGAAGATCGCCTCGTGGTACGACAACGAGTGGGGCTACTCCAACCGCCTCGTCGACATCACCGAGTACGTCGCCGACCGCCTGTAATACGAGGAATCCACTGTGACTCTGCGCACTCTGGATTCGCTCGGCTCCCTCACGGGAAAACGCGTCCTCGTTCGGTGTGACCTCAATGTTCCGTTGAAAGACGGGGTCATCACCGACGACGGGCGCGTTCGAGCGTCTCTGGCAACCATCAACGCCCTGGTCGACCAGGGCGCACGAGTGATCCTCATCAGCCACCTCGGTCGGCCCGACGGTTCACCCGATCCCCAGTACAGCCTCCGGCCCGTCGCCGAGCGCCTGTCCGAGCTCCTCGACAAGCCCGTGGCCTTCGCCGAAGACACCGTGGGCGCGAGCGCCCAGCAGGCTGTCGACGCGCTGACCGACGGCGACGTCGCTCTTCTCGAGAACCTGCGGTTCAACGCCGAGGAGACGAGCAAGAGCGCCGACGAGCGATCGGCTTTCGCCGCCCGGCTCGCCTCGTTCGGAGACGCGTTCGTCTCCGACGGGTTCGGGGTCGTGCACCGCAAGCAGGCGAGCGTCTACGAACTCGCCTCGGCGCTCCCGAGCGCTGCAGGGCTCCTCATCGCCGCCGAACTCGACGTGCTCGAGAGACTCACCGAGAAGCCCGAACGGCCCTACACGGTCGTCCTCGGCGGCTCGAAGGTCTCAGACAAGCTCGGCGTGATCGGGCACCTCCTTCCGAAGGTCGACACCCTGCTCATCGGTGGAGGCATGCTCTTCACCTTCCTCGCGGCGCAGGGCTTCCGCGTGGGCGGAAGCCTCCTCGAGGCCGACCAGATCGACACGGTCAAGGGATACCTGGCCGAGGCGAGCGAGCGCGGCGTGCAGATCGTTCTGCCGACCGACGTGGTGGTCGCATCGAAGTTCGGTGCCGACGCCGAGCACACCGTCACGAGCGCCGAGACCATCGAAGAGACGCCGTTCGGCCAGAGCGGACTCGGGCTCGATATCGGCCCCGAGACGGGCACCGAGTTCGCGCGCATCATCGAGGCGTCGAAGACCGTGTTCTGGAACGGACCGATGGGCGTCTTCGAGCTCGCGCCGTTCGCCGAGGGCACTCGTGCCGTCGCCGACGCGCTGACCCGTGTCGACGGCCTCGGTGTGGTCGGCGGGGGAGACTCGGCGGCTGCCGTACGAGCCCTCGGCTTCACCGACGAGCAGTTCGGTCACATTTCAACTGGCGGTGGAGCGAGCCTCGAATTCCTCGAAGGCAAGCGCCTGCCCGGACTGGAGGTCCTCGGATGGTAGTCAACAGAACGCCGCTCATCGCGGGCAATTGGAAGATGAACCTCGACCACCTGCAGGCGATCGCGTTCGTGCAGAAGCTCGCGTGGAGCCTGAAGGACGCGGGGCACAACTTCGCCGACGTCGAAGCGGCCATCTTCCCGCCGTTCACCGACCTGCGCAGCGTGCAGACTCTCATCTCGGCAGACAAGCTCGAGCTCGCCTATGGCGCGCAAGACGTCTCCCAGCATGCGAGTGGTGCCTACACAGGTGAGATCTCGGGTGCGTTCCTCAAGCAGCTCGACTGCCGTTACGTCATCATCGGACACTCGGAGCGTCGCACTCTTCACGCCGAGACCGACGAGGTCGTGGCCGCCAAGACGGCTGCGGCGATTTCGAACGGCCTTGTTCCGATCATCTGCGTGGGAGAGACGGCCGAAGACCTCGAAAAGCACGGCCCCAGCGCCGTGCCTGTCGCCCAGTTGACAGCCGCCCTCTCATCCGTGCAGTCCGCATCGGACATCGTCGTCGCGTACGAGCCCGTCTGGGCCATCGGCTCGGGACAGGCGGCGACACCCGAGCAGGCCGAAGCGGTCTGCGCGGCACTGCGCGCCGTGCTCGAATCCACCCTGGGCTCCGATGTCGCGGCGAAGACGCGCATCCTCTACGGCGGGTCGGTCAAGTCGACGAACATCGGCGGCTTCATGAAGCAGCCCAACGTCGACGGCGCACTGGTCGGCGGCGCAAGCCTCGACCTGGCGGAGTTCGCCAGCATCATCCGGTACCAGAAGCACGCGTTCTAAAGGCAGTGCGAGAGGCCGACCCGTCTCGGGTCGGCCTTTCGTGTGCCGCTGCAGTCATGGTGCGTCTCATCGGACGCATACAGGTATAATTGATGTTGGTCTGGCTTCACACCGGTCGGCCATCATTCTTGAGAGGCAATTCGTGCAGATCCTTCAGGTCGTTCTACAGGTGCTGCTCGGTATCACGAGCCTCCTTCTGACCCTCCTCATTCTTCTCCACCGCGGTCGCGGCGGAGGCCTGTCCGACATGTTCGGCGGCGGCGTGACATCCAACCTCGGTGCATCCGGGGTAGCGGAGCGCAACCTCAACCGCATCACGGTGATCCTCGGACTCGTGTGGGTCGTGTGCATCGTCGTGCTCGGTCTCATCACCAAATTCGACACCGGAATCTAGGAGTATCGGCAATGGCTTCAGGCGGCAGTGCAATTCGCGGGTCACGGGTGGGCGCGGGCCCGATGGGTGAACAGGATCGGGGCTTCCACGCCGATCGCATCAAGGTCTCCTATTGGGACGCCCTGGGAAACGAGACGGTCAAGTACTTCGCGGCGACGCTGCCCGAAGAAGAGATTCCTGAGACGATCGACTGCCCGTCGTCGGGTCTTCCCGCTGGTCGCGACAAAGAGAATCCTCCGTCGGTCGTCAAGCTCGAGCCCTACAAGACGCACCTCGCGTACGTCAAGGAGCGCCGCACCGAAGAAGAGGCTGCGCAGCTTCTCGAAGACGCACTGACCCAGCTCCGCGCACGGCGAGGCACGGCGACCGCCTAGCCCGTTCGCACGCAGTCAACGAAAAAGCCCCTCGGCCGAGCCGAGGGGCTTTTTCGTGCGATCGTTCCGATCAGTAGTAGGTCGGCGTGATGAGGTACTCCGGTACCTCCGACGCGGCGTCCTTGTCGACGAAGAACACGGTCCGCCGACGACCCTCCGCACCCGCGACAGGCACCTCGTCGGTGCTGGCCCCCGCCAGCGCGAGGCCGAGCGCCGACGCCTTGTCGGATCCCGCGAGAACGAGCCAGATCCGATCCGACGAACGGATGACGGGGAGCGTGAGGCTGAGTCGCTGGGGCGGGGGTTTGGGCGACTCCCGCACGGCGACGACGGTCGCGTCGGTCACGCGCACGCCATCCTGGCCCGGGAACAGGGACGCGATGTGACCGTCCGGTCCGACGCCGAGGAAGGTGATGTCGAACTTCGGATAGTCGTTGCCGTCGCCGGCCTCGAGCAGTTCGAGCGCATAGACGGCCGCGGCCTCATCGATATCGGCGACCTCGTCGGTCGACGGGAACGGATGCACCTGTGCGGCGGGAACGTCGATGTGGTCGAGCAACGCCTCGCGCGCCTGCAGCTCGTTGCGATCGGGATCGTCGCGAGCGACGAATCGCTCGTCACCCCACCAGAAGCTCACCCTGCTCCAGTCGACGCTGTCTCTGGCCGGCGACGCATTGATGGCCGCCAGCACCACCGTGCCGACGGAGCCTCCGGTGAGGACGACGTTCACGGCATCGCGGTCTTCGAGGATGTCGATCGTCTTCGTGATGAAGCGCGCCGCCACTGAGCCCGCCAGCGAGGCCTTGTCGGGGTGAATCAGCACACGGCGTTCGTTCGTCATGGTCTACCGCACCTCTGTGGTCGTCTGCGGCGCCGACGCGGACTCGGGATCGGGCTCGGGCTCGCCCAATTCGAGCACGCCCTGCGTGAGCACCTCACCGTAGAGGTCGTCGGGGTCGAGCCTGCGCAGTTCTTCAGCCAGGCAGTCGCGGAGTGAGCGACGGGGGAGAGCCAGGTCGTGCAGCGGCTGATCCGGCTGAACCAGGGTCGCCACGTTGGGCACCGAGCGCTCGAGCTCGATGACACCCGACGAGCGGGAGAGCTTGACGCCGTGGATTCCACTGGATCCGTTGGCACGCGACGAGATTCCGTAGTCGACCGTCACCTTGAGCTGGTGACGGAGCCAGGCTGCGAGCAGCAGGGTCGACGGAGAATCGGACGCGCCGGACACCTCGATGGCCTCGACGGGCTCGAAGGGCGGCTGGTCGAGCACTGCGGCCAGCTGCGCGCGCCACAGTGTGAGCCGGGTCCACGCGAAGTCGGTGTCGCCGGGGGAGTAGTTGCTCGACAGCCTGCGCAGCGTCTCGTTGGGGTTGCTGCTGTTCGACGAGTCGGTGATGCGACGCTGAGCGATACGGCCGAGGTCGGATGTCGATGGCGATTCGGGCGCGTCGCCCGGCCACCAGACGACCACGGGGGCGTCGGGAAGGAGCAGACCCGTGACGAGTCCCTCCTCGTCGCTTGCCGCCGCGCCGTAGGCCTTGAGCAGGATGACCTCGCTCGCGCCGGCGTCACCACCCACGCGGATTTGCGCATCCAGTCTGGCGCCGCGGCCCGACTTGACGCCGTCGTCGGCATCGGTCGAAACGACGATCACGCGCATCGGGTGCTCGCGCGATGCGTCGTTGGCCGCCTCGATGGCGTCTTCCTCCTGGCCGAGGGCCGTTCGGATGACCAGTGTCAGCACACGACCGAGGGCGACGGCGCCGCCCTCCTCGCGGATCTTGACGAGGGCCTTCGAGACCTTGCTTGTGTTGGTATCGGGCAGATCGACGATCATGGCCGCCTCCAGGTTCTTCCGTCGCGGGCGAGCATCTCGTCTGCGGAGTCGGGGCCCCAGGTTCCGGGGCGGTACTGATCGGGCTGACCCTGGGTGGTCCAGAACTCTTCGATCGGGTCGAGGATCTTCCAGGAGAGTTCGACCTCCTCCTGGCGGGGGAACAGCGGCGGGTCTCCGAGGAGCACGTCGAGGATGAGGCGCTCGTATGCCTCGGGGCTCGCCTCGGTGAAGGCGTGGCCGTAGCCGAAGTCCATGGTCACGTCGCGCACCTGCATGCCGGCGCCGGGAACCTTGGATCCGAAGCGGATGGTGACACCCTCGTCGGGCTGCACCCGGATCACGAGCGCATTCTGGCCGAGCGCCGATGTCTGGCTGTCGGCGAAGAGATACTGCGGAGCGCGCTTGAACACGACGGCGATCTCGGTGACCCGGCGGCCGAGGCGTTTGCCCGCCCGCAGGTAGAACGGAACACCGGACCAGCGCCGGGTGCCGATGTCGAGGCGCATGGCCGCGTACGTCTCGGTGAGGGATTCGGGGTTCATTCCGTCTTCCTCGAGGAAGCCGGTGACCTTCTCGCCGCCCTGCCACCCGCCGGCGTACTGGCCGCGGGCGGTGTGCTTCGCCAGGTCCTTGGGAAGCCGGATGGCGGCGAGCACCTTCTCTTTCTCGGCGCGCAGGTCTGACGCATTGAAGGAGATGGGCTCCTCCATGGCCGTGAGCGCGAGCAGCTGGAGCAAGTGGTTCTGGATGACGTCGCGTGCGGCGCCGATTCCGTCGTAGTAGCCGGCACGTCCGCCCACGCCGATGTCCTCGGCCATGGTGATCTGCACGTGGTCGACGTAGTTCGAGTTCCAGATGGGCTCGTAGAGCTGGTTGGCGAAGCGCAGGGCCAGGATGTTCTGGACCGTCTCCTTGCCGAGGTAGTGGTCGATGCGGAAGACCGAGTCGGGAGCGAAGACCGACTCGACGACGTCGTTCAGTTCGCGCGCCGTCTTCAGGTCGCTGCCGAAGGGCTTCTCGATGACGACGCGGCGCCACTGTCCTTCTTCGGGATGCGCCAGGCCGGAGCGGCGCAGCTGCTCCGTCACCAGGGGGAACGCCTTCGGCGGCACCGAGAGGTAGAACGCGTAGTTGCCCTTCGTGCCCCGCTCGGCGTCGAGGGACTCGATCGTCTCCTTGAGGTGGTCGAATGCCTCGTCGTCGCTGAACTCGCCCGACACGAAGCGGATGCCCTCGGAGAGCTGGCGCCATACGTCCTCGTCGAAGGGTGTGCGCGCGTACTCCTTGACGGCGTCGTGCACGACGCGCTCGAAGTCCTGGTCCTCCCAGTCACGGCGGGCGAAGCCGATCAGCGAGAAGCCGGGCGGAAGCAGACCGCGGTTGGCGAGGTCGTAGACGGCCGGCATCAGCTTCTTGCGCGACAGGTCGCCTGTGACGCCGAAGATGACGAGTCCGCTCGGGCCGGCGATGCGGTTGAGCCGTCGGTCGGACGGGATTCTGAGCGGGTTGTATTCCGGAGTGATTTCTACCGGTGGCATGAGACTCCTTGAGACCTTCTGGGTCGACGGGTTAGTGCGGCGCTGGAACAGCGCGGGAAACGGGGCGGATGCGATGCGGACCGTCGGACGAAGAGCTCATGGGGATGTCGCCGGGGCGACGATCGGCGGGAGGGACGGCCGGCAGAAGTGGGGTGGCTCCGGTTGTCTCGAACGAGACGACACCGGAGTCGAGGGCCGGACCCACCCTTCCGGCGCGGCCATGGCCGCTGCCGGGAAGGTGGATCCGGACGCTCACTTGGACGACTCGAGTGCGGTCGTGACCGTGTCGAGCAGTTCGTTCCAGGAGACGATGAACTTGTCGACTCCCTCGGTCTCGAGCAGCTCGGTGACCTCGGCGTAGGAGATGCCCTGGGCCGCGATCTCGTCGAGCACCTTGTTGGCGGCGGCGTAGGAGCCCGTGATGGTGTCTCCGGTGATCACGCCGTGGTCGAACGTGGCGTCGAGAGTCTTCTCGGGCATCGTGTTGACGACCTCCGGGGCGACGAGCTCGGTGACGTAGGTCGTGTCGGGCACGGCCGGGTCCTTGACGCCGGTGGATGCCCAGAGCGGCCGCTGCTTGTTGGCTCCGGCTGCGAGCAGCCCGGCCGCACGCTCGGTGGAGAACGCCTGCTCGTAGACCTCGTAGGCGAGCTGGGCGTTCGCGACGCCGGCCTTGCTCTTGAGCGCCAGAGCCTCATCGGTTCCGATCGCCACGAGGCGCTTGTCGATCTCGGTGTCGACGCGCGACACGAAGAAGGAGGCGACACTGTGGATCTTCGACAGGTCGAGCCCGGCGGCCTTCGCGCGCTCCAGGCCGGCCAGGTAGGCGTTGATGACGTCGCGGTAGCGGGCGAGGCTGAAGATCAACGTGACGTTGACGCTGATGCCGGCCGCGATGGTCTCGGTGATGGCCTCGAGGCCCGCGATGGTCGCGGGGATCTTGATCAGCACGTTCTCTTTAGCGACCTTGTCGAAGAGCTCCTTGGCCTGCTTCGTCGTGCCGGCGGCGTCGTTCGCGAGGCCCGGCTCGACCTCGATCGAGACGCGACCGTCGAATCCGTTCGTGGCGTCGTAGATCGGACGGAAGATGTCGCAGCCGTTCGCGACATCCTGGGTCGTGATCTCGAAGACGGCCTCGGTGACGTTCTTGCCGGCCTTGGCGAGCTCAGCGACCTGCGCTGCGTACGACTCTCCGTTGGTGAGGGCCGCGGCGAAGATCGACGGGTTCGTGGTGACACCGACGACGTTCTTCTCGGCGATCAGCTTCTCGAGTCCGCCGGAGGTGATGCGCTCGCGCGACAGGTCGTCGAGCCAGATGCTGACGCCGGCTGCGGAGAGCTGGGCGGTGGGTGTTGTATCGGTCATGTAAGTACTCCTAGGAGGTTCGTGTGGTCTAGAGCGACGAGATCGAGAGCTTGGCGGCCTCGATGGCGTGCTCGGTGGTGATGCCGAACTCGCGGAACAGCGTCTGGTAGTCGGCGGATGCGCCGAAGTGCTCGATCGAGACGCTCTTGCCGTGGTCTCCGACGTAGGAGCGCCAGGTCAGGTCGAGGCCGGCCTCGATCGACACGCGGGCCTTGATCGCAGCGGGAAGAACCGACTCGCGGTACTCCGCACTCTGCTCTTCGAACCACTCGAGGCTGGGAGCCGAGACGACGCGGGCGTTGATGCCCTCGTTCTTGAGGAGCTCGCGCGCCTCGACGGCGATCTGAACCTCGGAGCCGGTCGCGATGAAGATCACGTCGGGCGTGCCGTTCGGAGCCTCGGCCAGCACGTACGCGCCCTTGGCGACGTTCTTCGCCGACGCGAAGGTCTCACCGGATGCGTCACCCTCGCCACGCTCGAACACGGGGATGTTCTGGCGGGTGAGGGCGATTCCCGCAGGACCGTTGCGGCGCTCGAGAATCGTCTTCCAGGCGTAGGCGACCTCGTTCGCGTCACCGGGGCGCACGATGTCGAGACCCGGGATGGCGCGGAGCGTGGCGAGCTGCTCGATCGGCTGGTGGGTCGGTCCGTCTTCTCCGAGTGCCACCGAGTCGTGGGTCCACACGTAGATCGCGGGGGACTTCATGAGGGCCGCGAGACGAACGGCGGGACGCATGTAGTCGCTGAAGATGAGGAAGGTTCCACCGAACGGGCGGGTGTTTCCGTGCAGCACGATGCCGTTGAGAATGGCGCCCATCGCGTGCTCGCGGATTCCGAAGTGCAGAACGCGGCCGTAGGGGTTTCCCGTCCACTCGTGAGTGGAGTGCTCGGCCGGGATGAAGGACGCGCCTGACTCGATCGTCGTGTTGTTCGACTCGGCGAGGTCGGCCGATCCGCCCCAGAACTCGGGCATGATCGGCGCGATGGCGTTGATGACCTTGCCCGAGGCGGCGCGGGTGGAGACGGCCTTGCCCGCTTCGAAGACCGGGAGTGCCTCTTCGAGGCCCTCGGGAACGTCGCCGGAGAGGACGCGATCGAGAAGGACCTTCTTCTCGGGGTTGGCGGAGGCCCACGCGTCGAAAGCGTTCTTCCACTCGGCGTGCTCGGCCTGGCCGCGCTCGATGGCGCCGCGGGTGTGCGCGATGACCTCGTCGGCGACCTCGAAGCTCTGCTCGGGGTCGAAGCCGAGCACCTCCTTGAGGCCCTTCAGCTCCTCGGCGCCCAGGGCGGAGCCGTGGATCTTTCCGGTGTTCTGCTTCTTGGGCGAGGGCCAGCCGATGATGGTCTTGAGGATGATCAGCGACGGCTTGTCGGTGACGGCCTTGGCCGCCTCGATGGCATCGAAGAGCGCCTCGACGTCTTCGACGTACTGGCCCGTCTTCTTCCAGTCGACGACCTGCACGTGCCAGTGATAGGCCTCGTAGCGGGCGCGCACGTCTTCGGTGAACGCGATGTTCGTGTCGTCCTCGATCGAGATCTGGTTGCTGTCGTAGATCGCGATGAGGTTGCCGAGCTGCTGGTGGCCGGCGAGCGACGATGCCTCGCTCGTGACGCCCTCCTGCAGGTCGCCGTCGCCGGCGATGGTGTAGATGAAGTGGTCGAAGGGGCTCGTGCCGGCCTCGGCCTCGGGGTCGAAGAGACCGCGCTCGAAGCGAGAGGCGTAGGCGAAGCCGACGGCCGACGACAGACCCTGGCCGAGCGGCCCGGTCGTGATCTCGACGCCGTCGGTGTGGCCGTACTCGGGGTGTCCGGGAGTGAGCGAGCCCCAGGTGCGCAGCGCCTTGAGGTCGTCGAGCTCGAGACCGTAGCCGCCGAGGTAGAGCTGGATGTACTGGGTGAGCGAACTGTGGCCGACCGAGAGGATGAAGCGGTCGCGACCGATCCACTCGTTGTCACTCGGATCGCGCCGCATGACCTTCTGGAACAGGAGGTAGGCGGCGGGGGCAAGGCTGATGGCCGTTCCCGGATGCCCGTTTCCTACCTTCTCGACGGCGTCTGCCGCGAGAATCTTCGCCGTGGATACGGCCTGGTCGTCAATGGGAGTCCATTGGAATGATGCCACGAGGAATAAGCCCCTTCTCAGTTGCAGGCGGACAGATTTGCCCGTCAGGCGCCGCGATGTGAATCGGTAGCAGGGAGAACCGCGTGAGAGACCGGCGAATGTGAGCCCCCGCACGGTACGTGTTCAGCACAGTGCGACATGGCTTCTCCGCAAGAAAGACACGCAGGAAACACCGACTGCTGTGTCGCCGCTACAAGTATAGGGAATCAGGGGGGAGCCTCGGCTACCCCTCGACAAACTCGCGGAGGGCGGACACGACGAGGTCGTGATCCTCGATCTGCGGCAGCCCGGAGACCGTCGCGACGGCCACGATGCCGGTGCCTCTGACCGACACGGGAAATCCGCCGCCGTGGGCCGCGTACTCCATCTGATCGAACCAGCCCTCGGACTCGATCCGCTTTCCGGCGATCTTGGGGCGGGTGCCGAGCAGCAGCGAGGGAATCCCATAGCGCTCGACGGCGCGCGCCTTGCGCGCGATCCAGACGTCGTTGTCGGCCTGCGCGCCCTCGAGAGCGACATGGAAGAGGATCTGCGCTCCGCGCCGGATGTCGATGGCGATGGGCAAGGCGCGCTCCGTGCCCAGACGCACGAGGATGAGACCCAGCCTCAAGGCGTCGGACGGCCCGAAGGAGTCGACCTGGAGCTCGGCCACCTCGTCCTCGATGCGGGCGGCAAGGCGGGCGAACTCGTCCGGAGTGGTGGGGTCGGTGTGCGTCATGCCTGTCACGGTATCGGCTCCGACCGAGGTTCGAGAACCGATCGCTTAGACTGATTCGGGATCGCGCGCGCCCTGCGCGGGGCCCGGAACAGTCTGAGGAGCAATGGACGTCGCTGTAGAGGGCCGCACGGAGAAGCAGCGGATCAGCCTGACGGCGAAGGCCAAGGCCTACGTCGCGCTGACCAAGCCGCGGGTGATCGAGCTGCTGCTCGTGACGACGGCGCCGGTGATGATCCTCGCCCAGAACGGCATCCCCGACCTCTGGCTGGTCGTCGCCACGCTCATCGGCGGCGCGCTCAGCGCCGGCAGCGCCGGCGCATTCAACTGCTACATCGATCGCGACATCGACCGCGTCATGAAGCGCACCCAGGGTCGTCCGCTGGTCACCGGCGAACTGAGCGACCGCGAGGCCCTCGTGTTCGCGTGGGTGATCGGCGTCGCATCCATCGTCTGGCTCGCCGTCTTCGCCAATCTGCTGGCGGCGGCACTCTCGCTCATCGCGATCCTGCTCTACGTGTTCCTCTACACCGTCTGGCTGAAGCGCCGTACCTCGCAGAACATCGTGTGGGGAGGCATCGCCGGCTGCATGCCCGTGCTCATCGGATGGGCCGCCGTCACGAACTCGCTCAGCTGGACCCCGTTCATCCTGTTCGGCGTCATCTTCCTCTGGACGCCGCCGCACTACTGGCCGCTGTCGATGAAGTACCGAGACGAGTACAAGGCGGCGAACGTTCCGATGCTCGCGGTCGTCCGCGGTCGCGCCGTCGTCGGCCTCCAGACGATCCTCTACGCGTGGGCCACGGTCGCCTGCTCGCTGCTGCTGATCCCGGTCGCACCGATGGGCATCGTCTACAGCGTCGTCGCGCTAGGCTCCGGCGCCTGGTTCATCTACGAGACGCATCGGCTCTACAACCGGGCCATCCACGGCCACGAGGTCAAGCCGATGCGCGTCTTCCACGCATCGATCAGCTACCTGACGCTCGTCTTCCTCGCCGTCGCCATAGACCCGCTTCTCCCGTTCTAGCCCGGCCCTTCCCCGACCCGTTCGCCGAGCCTGTCGAAGCGCGGACCACACCTGGCGTTAAATCTGGCAACCTACAGACGCACGTCTGGAGTAACACGCCACGAACGAAGGTCGGCTGGCGGCGTGCCGACCAATTCGTGCTCCGTTACGTCGCCTCAAGAGACTCCACCCCGACAAACGGAAGTCAATGTCTCTAGGGCCTTGCCGGTCAGCCCCGGGGCTGGCCGACGGAGCTGAGCTCCCGGGGGTCGTCCACCGATTCGAGGGCGTTCGACGACGAGCGCAGCGACAGCACCAGGGCGGTCATGGCCGCGACCAGGAGTGCGGCGAGCACCATGTGGATGCCGACGAGCAGCGGGGGCAGTCCGAGTCGCGCCTGTGTCAGACCCACGACGACCTGCACGGCCTCGATGGCCAGCAGTGCGAGCGCCCAGCGGGTGACACCGAGCCGGCCGACGAGCGCGGCGACGACGAGCACCACGGTGAGCGCCAGGAGCACGTAGGCGGGCCAGCTGTGGAAGTGCTGCAGCAGCTCGGCGTCGAGGCCGTTGCGCGGAGTCTTCTCGTCGCCGGCGTGCGGCCCTGAACCCGTGGTGAGAATACCCACGACCACGGTGATCGCGACGAAGAGCGACGCCAGGTGCGCCACGATCAGGAACCACAGCGGCACGGTGCGGCGATCTCCGCGCGGCCCGCGGTACACGCGGTAGACCAGGATCGTCGCGTTGACGACGAGGAGGATCGAGATCACGAAGTGCAGCCCGACGATGAACGGGTTGAGCCCGGTCAGCACCGTGATTCCGCCGATGACGGCCTGGAGCGGGATGGACAGGCCCTGGAGGAGCGTGAGCACGAACAGGTCCCTGCGCTCCCTCCAGTAGCGCACCACGGCGAGGAACACCGCGATCACGATGAGGGCGAGCACGAAGGTGAGCATGCGGTTCGCGAACTCGATCACGCCGTGGATGCCCATCTCCGGCGTCGACACGAACGACGCGTCGGTGCATCGCGGCCACGTGGGGCAGCCCAGGCCCGACCCCGTGAGCCTCACCGCACCGCCGGTTCCGATGAGCACCACCTGGAACACGAGCGACAGCCAGGCCAGCACGCGAACGGGTCGACTGATGGATGCGGGGAGGAATGCGATGAGTCGCTTCACGGCTTCGGGTGTTCCTTGTCAAGACTTGTCGATGAAAAGGCCTGCGACCTACTATCCGGCAGGCATTGCCTGTAGAATTTGAAAGTTGTAGAAATCCGCGTTCGAACGCGTTTTGCGCATATCGCCCAGCGTTGGGCGGGGCTCACGCCCCCAGACCTCAGTACATTCTAAGTACGTGCGTTCTCCCCACGAGAACGTGATCAGGCAATCATTTCGGTGATCCGTGCCGAATCACATTTACACCCGGTCTGGAATGCCTGCCGCTGTCCGCGGGTTGAGATCAACGAGGAAGGGAGAAAGTCATGTCTGACGTACTAATCGACCGTCCGGAACTCGAAAACCTGGGGGTTTACGAATTCGGTTGGTCCGACTCCGATGCGGCGGGTGCCGTCGCGAAACGCGGTGTCGACGCCGACGTCGTCAAGGGCATCTCCGCCCTCAAGAGCGAACCGGAGTGGATGCTCAAGAACCGGCTGAAGGGTCTGCAGCTGTTCGAGCGCAAGCCCATGCCGACCTGGGGCGCAGACCTCTCCGGCATCGACTTCGACAACATCAAGTACTTCGTGCGGTCGACCGAGAAGCAGGCCACCACCTGGGACGACCTGCCCGACGACATCAAGAACACCTACGAGCGGCTCGGCATCCCCGAGGCCGAGCGTCAGCGTCTGGTGTCGGGCGTCGCCGCGCAGTACGAGTCCGAGGTCGTTTACCACACCATCCGCGAAGACCTCGAGGCGCAGGGCGTCATCTTCATGGACACCGACACGGCGCTGCGCGAGCACCCCGAGTTCTTCACCGAGTACTTCGGCACGGTCATCCCCGCCGGCGACAACAAGTTCGCCGCGCTGAACACGGCCGTCTGGTCGGGCGGCTCGTTCGTCTACGTTCCCAAGAACGTGCACGTCGAGATCCCCCTGCAGGCCTACTTCCGCATCAACACCGAGAACATGGGCCAGTTCGAGCGCACGCTGATCATCGCCGATGAGGGCAGCTACGTGCACTACATCGAGGGCTGCACCGCGCCGATCTACAAGTCCGACTCGCTGCACTCCGCCGTCGTCGAGATCATCGTCAAGAAGAACGCCCGCGTTCGCTACACGACGATCCAGAACTGGTCGAACAACGTCTACAACCTCGTCACCAAGCGTGCGATCGCGCACGAGGGCGCGACCATGGAGTGGATCGACGGCAACATCGGATCCAAGGTCACCATGAAGTACCCGTCGATCTACCTCGTCGGAGAGCACGCCAAGGGCGAGACCCTGTCCGTGGCGTTCGCCGGCCCCGGCCAGCACCAGGACGCCGGCGCGAAGATGATCCACATGGCGCCGTACACGCAGTCGTCCATCGTCTCCAAGTCCATCGCCAGGGGCGGTGGCCGTGCCGGTTACCGCGGCGAGGTGCGCATGGCGGAGAACGCCCATCACTCGGCCAACACCGTGCGCTGCGACGCCCTGCTGGTCGACACCAAGTCGCGCTCCGACACCTACCCGGCCATCGACATCCGGGTCGACGACGTGCAGCTCGGCCACGAGGCCACGGTCTCGCGTGTCAGCGAGGAGCAGCTCTTCTACCTGATGAGCCGCGGTCTCCCCGAAGACGAGGCCATGGCCATGATCGTGCGCGGCTTCATCGAGCCGATCGCCCGCGAGCTCCCCATGGAGTACGCACTCGAACTCAACAAGCTCATCGAGATGGGCATGGAAGGCAGTGTCGGCTAGATGTCCGCAGCAGTTTCAGCGAACACGGGTCTCATCGAGACCGAACAGCACGGCCTCAAGGCTCACTCAGACGGGGGTGACGCGTACGTGCCCGTGCAGTCACGGGCCGAGCGCTTCACCTCCACCTCTGTCGACGACTTCGAGAAGGTCACCGGTTTCGAGCTCGAGTGGAAGCTCACGCCGATCACCCGTATCACCGCCCTCATCGAGGGCGAGCTCGACGGCTCGGCCCCGACGCTGACATTCAGCGAGACGCCGGGCGTCACGGCGGCGTGGGTCGACCGCACGGATGCGCGCATCGGCTCGGCCGGTGCGCCCGAAGAGCGGGCCAGCGCCAACGCCTGGTCGTCGTTCGACAAGGCCCTCGCCATCGATGTCACCGGCGAGGAGCTGCAGGAGTTCGTCGTGACCCGCGAGGCGACCGATTCCACCCCGCGCGCCGGGCACACGGTCATCACCGCCGCCCCGTTCAGCCGTGGTCTCGTCATCCTCCGCAATTCGGGCGACGCCCAGCTGACCGAGAACGTCGAGATCGTCGTGGGCGACCAGGCGGCGCTCACCGTGGTCACGGTGCAGGAGTGGAACGACGAGAGCAACCATCTGGCGAGCCACTTCGCCCGCGTCGGCCGGGATGCGCGCCTGCGTCACATCGTCGTCAGCCTCGGCGGGGGAGTCGTGCGGGTCAACCCGTCGATCCACCTCGTCGAGTCGGGTGCCGACGCCAGCGCCTTCGGTCTGTACTTCGCCGACTCGGGGCAGCACCTCGAACAGCGCGTCTACATCGACCACGTCGCGGCCCAGACCAAGAGCCGCGTGAAGTACAAGGGAGCGCTCCAGGGCGCCACTGCCCGATCGGTCTGGGTCGGCGACGTTCTGATCGGCCCGCACGCGACGGGAACCGACAGCTATGAGGAGAACCGCAACCTGGTCCTCTCCGAGGGGCCCCGGGCCGACTCCATCCCCAACCTCGAGATCGAGACGGGCGACATCATGGGCGCCGGCCACGCGTCGTCGACCGGGCGCTTCGACGACGAGCAGCTGTTCTACCTGCAGTCCCGCGGCATCCCCGAAGACGAGGCCCGGCGTCTCGTCGTGCGCGGCTTCCTCGCGGAGATCGTCGCCCAGATCGGGTCCGACGACCTCGAGACCCACCTGTCCGCGGCCATCGAGGCCGAACTCAGCGAAGCGCAGGGACACTGACCATGGCCGCAGAGCTCATCTGCTCCGTCGACGACCTCACCCCGAACGAGGCGGTGCGCGTCGTGATCGACGGTGTCGCCATCGCGCTGGTGAAGGACTCGGCGGGGGAGTGCCACGCCATCGGCGACACGTGCACCCACGGCGACATCTCGCTCGCCGAAGGCTTCGTCGAAGACGAGACCCTCGAGTGCTGGGCCCACGGGTCCAAGTTCTCGCTCGTCAGCGGCAAGCCCCTCACCCTTCCGGCCTTCGAGCCTGTTCCGGTGTACGAACTCACCATCGTCGATGGCGAGGTCTACATCGACCCGACCAAAACGAAAGAGATTGTGTAGCCATGTCGAATCTTGAGATCCGCGATCTCCACGTGAGCGTGGAGACCGAGCTGGGAACCAAGCAGATCCTGAAGGGCGTCGACCTGTCGATCGGCGAGGGCGAGACCCACGCGATCATGGGCCCGAACGGCTCGGGCAAGTCCACCCTCGCCTACGCCATCGCGGGGCACCCCAAGTACACGGTCGAGAGCGGCTCCGTCAAGCTCGACGGCGAAGAGGTCCTCACCATGACGGTCGACGAGCGGGCCCGCGCCGGCCTGTTCCTCGCCATGCAGTACCCGGTCGAGATCCCCGGCGTGAGCGTGTCGAACTTCCTCCGCACCGCCAAGACCGCCATCGATGGAGCGGCACCGCCCATCCGCGGCTGGATCAAGGACCTGGACTCGTCGATGTCGCAGCTGCGCATGGACAAGTCGTTCCGTGAGCGCAACGTCAACGAGGGCTTCTCGGGTGGCGAAAAGAAGCGCAACGAGATCCTGCAGCTCGAACTGCTCAAGCCGAAGTTCGCCGTTCTCGACGAGACCGACTCGGGACTCGACGTCGACGCACTGAAGATCGTGTCGGAGGGCGTGAACCGCGCCAAGGCGAACACCGGTCTGGGCATCCTGCTCATCACGCACTACAACCGCATCCTCAAGTACATCCAGCCCGACTTCGTGCACGTGTTCGTCGCGGGCAAGGTCGTCGAGCAGGGTGGACCCGAGCTGGCCGTGCGCCTCGAGAACGAGGGCTACGACCGGTTCCTCTCGAACGCCGTCGTCGGGTCATAGGTCATGGCCTCGACACTCACACCCCAGCGCTTCGACGAGATCGAGGACAAGCTGAAAGACGTCATGGACCCGGAGCTCGGGGTCAACATCGTCGACCTCGGCCTGATCTACGACCTCGCGTGGGACGACGAGAACGACGCCCTGCTGATCAGCATGACCCTGACCAGCGCCGGATGCCCGCTCACCGACGTGATCGAAGAGGAGACGGCCCAGGCCCTCGACGGCACGGTCGAGCAGTTCCGCATCAACTGGGTCTGGATGCCGCCGTGGGGTCCGGAGAAGATCACCGACGACGGTCGCGAGATGATGAGGGCCCTCGGCTTCTCGATGTAGCTCCGCCAGAGTCCGTTAGAACACAAAAGAAGGGCCCCGCCACGAGGCGGGGCCCTTTCTTCGTGCGTGGGCGAGTGCCCCGGCGCCTACCGGTCGCGCTTCGAGCTCAGCTTCCAGGCGAGGGGCAGGATGCCGGCGGCCAGCAGCGCCTTGATGACCCCGCCGATCAGGAACGGGTACAGCCCGGCCTCGAGCGTCTGCTCGAGCGTGAGCCCGAGGGATGCGGCGAGCCACGGCAGGCCGACGGCGAACGTCACGAGCGTTCCGGCCGACATCGACACGAAGGCGCCGAGTACGCGACGGTCCCAGGTGCGCTGGGCGAGCCAGCCGGTGAGGGCGGCCGCTGCGATGAAGCCCACGATGTAACCGCCCGTGGGTCCGGCGACGACGCCCCATCCGGAGCTCGCGTCGCTGAACCACGGCAGGCCGATCGTGCCGAGTGCGAGGTAGAGCACCATCGAGAGGGCGCCGCGAAGCGCGCCGAGCGTCGAGCCGACGAGGATCACGGCGAGGGTCTGACCGGTGATCGGAACCGGGTACAAGGGGATGGTCACCTGGGCGAGCACGCCCGTGAGCGCGGCGCCGGCACCGATGAGCAGGATGTCGGTGGTCAGCGATCGGGAGAAGAGCCGGTCGGCGAGGGTCGGCCGCGACGCGGCGAGGGTGAGTGACGACACTGGAGAACTCCTAGGGAATGGGCAGAACACTGAATGTGTTGAGAGGGTGCGGAAGGCCTTGCGAAACCGGCGACCGCTTTCGGATTTATACTATTGCTACCTCCCCCCAAACCCCCGTTGTGGAAACACGACAGTAGAAATGGATTCTGCCTGTGCTCAATGTTCAAGACCTCGAACTCAGGGTCGGTGCACGGGTGCTGATGCAGGACGTCTCCTTCCGAGTCGCCGACGGTGACAAGATCGGCCTCGTCGGTCGCAACGGAGCGGGCAAGACCACCCTCACGAAGGTGCTCGCGGGGGAGCAGCTGTCGAACGGCGGCAAGGTCGAGCGCAACGGCGAGATCGGCTATCTCCCACAGGACCCGCGCTCGGGAAACCCGGAAGACCTGGCGCGCACGCGCATCCTCGACGCCCGTGGGCTCGGACAGCTCGTTCTCGGAATGCAGCAGGCCACGACGGACATGGGCAGCTCCGACCCGAAGGTCAGTGCCGCGGGCATGACCAAGTACGGCAACCTCACAGACCGCTTCCTGGCCCTCGGCGGATACGCGGCCGAGGCCGAGGCCGCCTCGATCGCCTCCAACCTCAACCTGCCCGACCGCATCCTCGACCAGCCGTTGTCGACCCTCTCCGGTGGCCAGCGTCGACGCATCGAGCTCGCGCGCATCCTCTTCTCCGACGCGCGCACGCTGATCCTCGACGAGCCCACGAACCACCTCGACGCCGACAGCGTCGTCTGGCTCCGCGAGTTCCTCAAGAACTACTCCGGCGGATTCATCGTGATCAGCCACGACATCGAACTCGTAGGCGAGACGGTGAACCGGGTGTTCTACCTCGATGCCAACCGCCAGGTCATCGACGTCTACAACATGAACTGGAAGAACTACCTGCGCCAGCGCGCCGCCGACGAGGAGCGCCGCAAGAAGGAGCGCGTCAACGTCGAGAAGAAGGCGTCGGTCCTGCAGCTGCAGGCGGCGAAGTTCGGCGCCAAGGCGTCGAAGGCAGCGGCCGCTCACCAGATGGTCGCCCGCGCCGAGAAGATGCTCTCCGGCCTCGAGGAGGTGCGCGCCGTCGACCGCGTCGCAAAGCTGCGATTCCCGACACCGGCGCCGTGCGGCCGAACGCCGCTCATGGCATCCAATCTCTCGAAGAGCTATGGCTCGCTCGAGATCTTCGCCGCGGTCGACCTCGCCATCGATCGGGGCTCGAAGGTCGTCATCCTCGGCCTGAACGGTGCCGGAAAGACGACTCTGCTGCGCATCCTCGGCGGGGCGGACAAGCCCGATACCGGCCAGATCGAACCGGGCCATGGCCTGCGCATCGGCTATTACGCGCAGGAGCACGAGACCATCGACGTGAAACGCAGTGTTCTCGAGAACATGGTGTCGTCGTCGCCCAACATCACCGAGATGGAGGCACGGCGCGTTCTGGGGTCATTCCTCTTCACAGGCGACGACTCTCACAAGCCGGCCGGAGTACTGTCGGGCGGCGAGAAGACCCGTCTTGCCCTGGCGATGATCGTGGTCTCGGGCGCCAACGTACTGCTGCTCGACGAGCCCACGAACAACCTCGACCCCGCCAGCCGCGAGGAGATCCTCGACGCCCTGGCGCACTACGAGGGCGCCGTCGTTCTGGTCAGCCACGACGAGGGAGCGGTCGAGGCCCTGAACCCCGAGCGTGTCCTCATTTTGCCCGACGGCGTCGAGGACCACTGGAACAAGGACTACGCCGACCTGATCTCGCTGGCGTAGGCCCGTCGGGCGTCAGCCTCAGCGCCGCTCGGCGCGCGAGGCCTGCTCGACGAGTTCGTCCTCGATGTCGTTGTCGGACTTCGCCTTGGCACGGCGACGCCGTTCGCGCTCGGCGGCACGCTCCTGCTCGTCGGGATCGTCGGCGTTCTCCAGGCGGTATTCCTGCCGCGCCGCGTAGCCGAGCCCCACGAAGGCCAGCAGCGCGAAGACGAACCACTGGAACGCGTACGACAGGTGCGGCCCCTCGTCCTCCGGAGGGCGCGTGCCGAGCGTTCCCGTGTCGGCCGAGGGCGATTCGCTCGCGAGTTCGCCGTACGCGGCCGTGTAGACAGGCGCATCCAGCTTCTCGGCGATCGTGGGCAGGTCGATCGAGGGGATCTCGCCCGCCGGCGCCGTGCGGTCCTTCAGGGTGGGCTCGCCGGCCTTCAGACGTGCGACGACCGTCACCTCGCCCTGAGGAGCGTCAGGCACGACGTCGGGCTTGTCCTGCTTCTCTCCGGTGGGCAGCCAGCCGCGGTCGATGACCACGATATCGCCGTCGTCGAGCTGGAACGGCACGAGGAGTTCGAATCCCGGCTGCCCGCCCATCGGTCGATTGCGCACCAGAAGCTGGTCTTCGCTGAGGTAGCTGCCGGTCAGCGACACCGTCGTCCACTTGTCTCCGGCGTCGAACGAGTCGAGGTTGCTCAGCACGTCGCCGATCGGGCGAGGTGCGGCGTCGTAGTTCGCGGCCACCCTGTCGTTCTCGGCCACAGCGGCGTCGCGTCGTGCGAGCTGCCAGGTGCCCAGCCATACGCACACGAGGGCGAAGACGATGGTCACCGCCAGGTACCCCGCCCAGCGCGAGCTCCGCAGGAACCGCCAGCCGACATTCATGCCCGGCCCATCGCATCCGCGGTTCCCGAACCGGGAGCCGTCGTGCCGCCGTCGGCCATCACCTCGAGGGGAAAGTCACGGGCGGCGAGGAATTCGCGCAGGAAATCGACGTGCTCGTCGCAGGCGAGCCAGACCTTGCGCCGCGTCTCGGCGTGGATCTTGGGGTTGCGCCACTCGATCCGCCACGTGGATGCATCACGGCAGCCCGCGCGGGAGCATTGCGAGCCCTCCGGCTCGAGCCCGAGGCCGATCATTCCGGACGACCACCGAAGTCACGAGGCGGACGCGCCCCGGGAATGGCGACGACCCCGCCCGGCCTGTTCACGACGGACTTGGTGGGGGAGCCGACGTTCGCCAGGACCACGGCGAAGTACGGAAGCACGATCGCCCCGATGGCGGGGAGGATGAGCCACCAGCCGTGAAGGAACAGCATCAGGATGATGCAGACGATCCGGATGCCCATGGCGATGCCGTACTTGACCATGCGCGTGTGGCGCTCATCACCCGGGGAAGGCGGGAGGTCGGTGATCGACTGCTGTTTCATGGGCTCGTCTGCTCGGGTTCTGGGGCCGGTGGGCTGCCCTAAGCCTACGCCGCGTATGCACCTCTTATGCTGGTACGGGCCAGTGATCCACGCCCCGCATCGAAGGACTTATCATGACGACAACTCGCACCGTACTCATCACCGGCGGAAACCGCGGAATCGGTTTCTCCCTCGCGGAGGAGTTCGTCGCCCAGGGGCACCGGGTGGCCGTCACCGCCCGCTCGGGCCAGGGTCCGGAAGGCAGCCTCACCGTGCTCGCCGATGTCACGGATGCGGAGTCCATCGACCGCGCCTTCACCGAGGTCGAGGCCGCCCTCGGGCCTGTCGAGGTTCTCGTGGCCAACGCGGGCGTCACCAAGGACACCCTCCTCCTGCGGATGTCGGAGGACGACTTCACCTCGGTCATCGACACGAATCTCTCTGGATCGTTCCGCGTGATCAAGCGCGCCTCCAAGGGCATGCTCAAGGCGCGCTTCGGCCGCATCATCCTGATCTCGAGCGTCGTCGGGCTCTTCGGATCGGCGGGGCAGGTCAACTACGCGGCGTCGAAGGCCGGTCTCGTGGGCATCGCCCGCTCCATCACGCGCGAACTCGGTTCCCGAGGCATCACGGCGAACGTCGTGGCCCCGGGCTTCATCGAGACCGACATGACCGCAGCCCTGCCCGAGGCGACGCAGGCCGAGTACCTGAAGTCGATTCCCGCAGGCCGCTTCGCCACGCCCACCGAGGTGGCGCGGGTCGTCGCATGGCTGGCATCGGATGACGCGGGTTACATCTCCGGTGCGGTCATCCCGGTCGACGGCGGCCTCGGAATGGGCCACTGACCTTTCGCCCGCGGCGGGTCAGCCGCGCAGGCCGAGGGCCGGAAGAACCTGGCTCAGGTCGCGCTCGCTGATCGCCACATTTGCCGTCTGGCGCACGAGCGGTCGCGCGTCGAACGCGATCGAGAGGCCGGCGGCCTGCATCATCTGCAGGTCGTTTGCGCCGTCTCCGACGGCCACCGTGCGCGCGGTCGGAACCCCGTAAAGGGTCGCCCATTCGGTGAGCGCCGAGGCCTTGGCCTCGGCGTCGATGACGGGGCCGCGCACCGCGCCCGTGAGTCGGCCGTCGCGCACCTCGAGGCGGTTCGCCCTCCAGAAATCGAGCCCCACCTCTCCGGCGAGGTCGTCGAGCAGTTCGTGGAATCCACCCGACACAACACCGACCACGCTGTCGTGGGCGTGCAGGGTGTCGATCATCTGCTGCGCGCCGGGGGTGAGCCTGATCTGCGCGGCGATGTCCGGCAGCTGCTCCACGGCGAGGCCCTCGAGGGTGGCCACGCGGGAGCGCAGGCTCTGTTCGAAGTCGAGCTCGCCGCACATGGCGCGCTCGGTGATCTCGGCGACCTCGGCGAAACTGCCGGCGGCCTGCGCCAGCATCTCGATGACCTCGTTCTCGATCAGCGTCGAATCGACGTCGAGCACGACGAGAAAACGGGCGGGATCCTGCGACGCGATCCGTGAATCTATCGGTTGGCGGCCCGGGCTGTACAGAACTGCCTCCGAAGTCAGACTCATGGCTCTACGCGGATTCCCTTTCCGACGACCGTGATGCCCGAGTCGGTCACGGTGAATCCGCGCTCTCGATCCCGCGCCGCATCCGTGCCCACCTGGGCCCCGGCCGCGACGACCACGTTCTTGTCCAGAATAGCCCGCTTGACGATGGCGCCCGGTTCGATGTGAACCCGGTCGAACAGCACCGAGTCCTGCACGAGCGCCTCGGATTCGATGGTCGACCACGGTCCGATGACGCTGCCCTCGACGCGCGCGCCCGAGATGAGGCAGCCGAGCGAGACGAGCGAACCCAGCGTGGTGCCCGTATTACCCTTCGCATCCCGCACGAACTTGGCGGGCGGCGAGTTGAGCTGCTGGGTGAAGATGGGCCACTCACGGTTGTAGAGGTTGAAGATCGGCAGCGCCGAGATCAGGTCCTGGTGCGCGTCGTAGAAGGAGTCGATGGTACCCACGTCGCGCCAGTAGTACCGGTCGCGGTCGGTGGCTCCCGGCACCTCGTTGCGCTGAAGGTCGTAGACGCCGGCGAGTCCGCGCTCGACGAAGTCGGGGATGATGTCGCCGCCCATGTCGTGGCTGGAGTCGGGCTTCTCGCCGTCGCGGATCACGGCTTCGATGAGCATATCGGCGTCGAAGACGTAATTTCCCATGGAGGCGAGCACCTCGCCGGGGGAGTCGAGGAGGCCCTTGGCATCCTTCGGCTTCTCCAGGAACTCGGAGATCTTGGTGGGGTCGTCGTCGGAGGTCTGGATGACGCCGAACTGGTCGGACAGCTCGATGGGCTGGCGGATCGCGGCGACGGTCGCGCCGAGTCCGGACTCGATGTGGGCGGCGACCATCTGCTCGAAGTCCATCCGGTAGACGTGGTCGGCACCGACGACGACGACGATGTCGGGCCGCTCGTCGCCGATCAGGTTCAGGCTCTGCAGGATCGCGTCGGCCGAGCCGGCAAACCAGCGCTTGCCCAGTCGCTGCTGCGCAGGGACCGAGGCGACGTAGGAGTCGAGCATCATGGGCAGGCGCCACGTCTGCGACACGTGCCTGTCGAGGCTGTGCGACTTGTACTGGGTCAGAACGACGATCTGCCGCAGGCCGGAGTTCACCAGGTTCGACAGCGCGAAGTCGATGAGCCGGTAGCTGCCGCCGAACGGCACTCCGGGCTTCGCGCGATCCGCCGTGAGCGGCATGAGCCGCTTGCCCTCTCCACCAGCCAGGACGATGCCAAATATCTTCTTCGATGCTGCCATGTCATAACAGTAGAGCCTCGGCGGGGGCGTGTACTACGTTCATAGCTGTGCGAGTAGACGTGATATCCCGAGAGTATCCACCCGAGGTCTATGGCGGAGCGGGGGTGCATGTCGCCGAACTCGTCAAGGCTCTGCGCGGCAGCATCGACGTGGTCGTCAGGGCGTTCGGCGAACCGCGTGACGAGCCGGGAGTCTTCTCGTACCAGACACCGGCCGGGCTCGTCGACGCGAATCCCGCCCTCAGGACGCTCGGCACCGACCTCGAGATCGCGAACGACGTCGCGGGTGCCGACGTGGTGCATTCGCACACGTGGTACGCCAATGCGGCGGGCCAGATCGCCTCCCGGCTGCACGGCATCCCCCACGTCGTCACTGCTCACTCGCTGGAGCCGCTCCGGCCGTGGAAGGCCGAGCAGCTCGGCGGCGGCTACCGTCTCTCGAGCTGGATCGAGAAGACGTCGTTCGAGAGCGCCGACGCGGTCATCGCGGTCAGCCACGGAATGCGCCGGGACATCCTGCGCAGCTACCCGTCGCTCGATCCGGATCGCGTCAGCGTCGTCTACAACGGGATCGACCTCGAGAAGTGGCACCCGGTGAGCGACGACGCCGTGCTCGCCGAACTCGGAATCGACTCCGACCGACCCACCGTGGTCTTCGTCGGCCGGATCACACGCCAGAAGGGTCTGCCGTACCTGATCCGGGCCATCGATCGCCTGTCTCCCGAGGTTCAGGTCGTGCTCTGCGCGGGAGCGCCGGACACGCCCGAGATCCTCGAGGAGGTCGCGTCCGGCGTGCGGGAGTTGCAGAAGACCCGCTCCGGAATCGTCTGGATCGACCGCCTTCTCGACACGCGCACACTGTCGGTCGTGCTCTCGAGCGCCACTGTCTTCGTGTGCCCCTCCGTGTACGAGCCGCTCGGCATCGTGAACCTCGAAGCGATGGCCTGCGGCCTCCCCGTCGTCGGAACCGCGACGGGCGGAATCCCCGAGGTCGTCGACGACGGCGTCACGGGCGTGCTTGTTCCGATCGACCAGGTCGAGGACGGCACGGGCACACCCGTCGATCCCGATCGCTTCGTCGCCGATCTCGCGGCGGCACTCACCCGGGTCCTCGACGACCCCGAGCGGGCGAAGGCCATGGGGCGCGCCGGCAGGCTCCGGGCAGAGAGCACCTTCAGTTGGGCCCAGATCGCGGTCGAGACGGAGCGTATCTACCGCTCGCTCCTGTGATCACCGGTTAAGCTAGTGCCATGCCCGTGGTACTCCAGCTGTCCGATGTGTCCGTAGTCCGAGACGCAAATCCGATTCTCTCGAACCTCGACTGGACGGTGGAGGGCGACGAACGCTGGGTCATCCTCGGCCCGAACGGTGCGGGCAAGACGACGCTGCTCCAGATCGCGGCGGCCATGAGCCACCCCTCGACGGGCACCGCAACCGTCCTCGACGGAAAGCTGGGCCAGGTCGACGTGTTCGAACTGCGGCCCCGTGTCGGTTTCGCGTCGAGCGCCATGGCTCGCCGCTTTCCCGCCGACGAGACGGTTCTCAACGTCGTTCTCACCGCCGCCTACTCGGTCACCGGCCGCTGGAACGAGGACTACGAAGACGTCGACCTCCGACGCGCTCACCGGGTTCTGGCCGAGTGGAAGCTCGACCACCTCGAGAACCGCCTATTCGGATCGCTGAGCGACGGCGAGCAGAAGCGCGTGCAGATCGCCCGATCGGTCATGACCGATCCTGAGCTGCTCCTTCTCGATGAGCCCGCCGCGAGCCTCGACCTGGGCGCCCGCGAGGAGCTCCTGCAGCTGCTCGGCGGCTACGCCAGCTCATCGGACTCCCCGGCCATCGTCATGGTCACTCACCACGTCGAGGAGATCCCGCGGGGCTTCACGAACGTGCTGCTCGTCTCGGGCGGTCGCATCGTGGCAGCGGGCCCCCTCGCAGAGGTCCTCACCTCCGAGAATCTCGAAGCCACCTTCGGCCTTCCGATCACGCTGACCGAGACAGACGGCCGGTACTCGGCGCGAGCCGCCTGACACTCGCTCCGACTCGGCACTTTTCTGATAGAGTTGACCGCTGGCCCGGTCGCCGCTGCAGTGTGCCGCGTTCGTACAGGGCCGAACAGACTTTCTCGCATCACTCGTACCCATAAGGAAACCCCATGAAGACAGACATCCACCCGAACTACGCTCCGGTTGTCTTCCGCGATCTCGCCTCCGGCGCGACCTTCCTGACCCGTTCGACGGTCGGCAGCTCGAAGACCATCGAGTGGGAAGACGGAAACACCTACCCGGTCATCGACGTCGAGATCTCGTCCGAGTCGCACCCGTTCTACACGGGCAAGCAGCGCATCATGGACTCGGCCGGTCGCGTCGAGAAGTTCAACAGCCGCTACAAGGGCTTCGGCGCCTAACACGCCGCACCGCACGAGAGAAGGGCCGGAAGCGATTCGCTTCCGGCCCTTCTTCTGTGTGTCTGGCCCCGTTCGTCGAGCCCCGCCCCCGTTCGTCGAGCCTGTCGAGACGGAGCCCGCCGAGACGGGGCGATACCCGCTCAGCCGACGGGCCACGCGGTGCGCGCCGTGAACTCGGGGTTGTGCGTGCGCCGCATGTACTCCTGGAAGCTCTCGGCCTGCTCGCGGAACCAGTCGACCTGCTTCTCGTGCAGTTCGTGCACGGCCAGGGCCGAGACGGCGTCGTGCTTCTGGGCGAGCGCCTGGGCGACGCGGCCCGCGGCTATGGCGTCTGCGCCGGCGTCGTGGGCGTCGAGCAGCTCGACTCCGTAGACGACCGCGGCGGCCTCGAGCGTGCGCTTGCCCTTGCGGTAGCGATCGACGGCCTTGTCGATGACGAGGGGATCGATGATGGCGGCGGGAAGCTCGAGGGGGTCGATGCCGTAGCGCACAGCCTCGTGGTGGAGGAGCGTGAGGTCGTAGGGCGCGTTGTAGATGACGAGCGGCACACCCTCGGCGAGCAGCGCTGTGAGCGCCTCGACGATCTCGTAGACGACGAGGGCGGCGGGACGCCCCTCGGCGACGGCGCGCTCGGTGGTCACCCCGTGCACGGCTGTCGCCTGCTCGGGGATCTCGACCCCGGGGTTCGCGAGCCAGTCGAGGCGTGACACCGGATGCCCGTCGGCGCCGATGACGCTGACGTTGGCCGTGACGATGCGGCTCGTCTGCACGTCGATTCCGGTGGTCTCCAGGTCGAAGACGGCAAGACGGTGCCACCACTCGGGTGCAGCCTGGGCCCCGGCAGGAGCCGGCGCCTGGCCCTCCGCCGGGCCCGCGGGCCGAACCACGGCCGGATCGGCGATGAGCACCGCATCGTCGGAGAGGCTGAACAATTCGGGTTGCACTGAATCTGTCACGATCCGAACTCTACCGGCCCCTCCCGACAGCGACGGGAGGACCCGACCGACTAGAACCGCTGGTCGACCGACTGGCCGATCTGGAGCCAGTAGAAGCTCTGCGTTCCCAGGGTCAGCGTGAGGCTGCCGTCGTCGGCGATCGTGGGGAACTCCCCACCGCCGAACAGGTCGACGAGTCGGCCGCCCGCCTGGTCGGGCAGTTGGATGTGCACCGCGACGGGATTGTGCGCGAAGCTGAACACGCACAGCACCTGCTCGGGAGAGTCGCCGAGGTGGGTACCCGATCCCTCGTAGGTGCGCACGAAGGCCAGCACGGATTCGTGGTCGGTCTGCAGCACCTGCATGCTGCCGAGGCCGAAAGCCGGATGCGCCTTGCGCACGTGGATGACATTGCGCACCCAGTGCAGCAGCGAGCGCGACTGCGCGAGCTGCGATTCGACGTTGACCAAGGCGTAGTTGTAGACGAGGGACTGCACGACGGGCAGGTAGAGCTTGCCTGGATCGGCGGTGGAGAATCCGGCGTTGCGGTCGGGCGTCCACTGCATCGGCGTGCGCGACGCGTCGCGGTCGTTCAGCCAGATGTTGTCGCCCATGCCGATCTCGTCGCCGTAGTACAGAAACGGGCTGCCCTTGAGTGCGAACAGCAGAGCGTGGGCGAGCTCGAGCTCGGCACGGGAGTTGTCGAGCAGGGGAGCGAGGCGGCGCCTGATGCCGATGTTCGACCTCATGCGCGGGTCGTAGGCGTACCAGCCGTACATCGCCTGCCGGTACTCCTCGGAGACCATCTCGAGGGTCAGCTCGTCGTGGTTGCGCAGGAAGACGCCCCACGCGGCCGAGTCGGGCACATCCGTCGTCTCAGAGAGGATGCGCACGAGCTCGTCGGCATTCTGCGATCTGAGCGAGTAGAAGATGCGGGGCATCACAGGGAAGTCGAACGCCATGTGGCACTCCGGCTCCTCGTCGGTTCCGAAGAACGCTGCCACCTCACGCGGCCACTGGTTCGCTTCGGCGATGAGCACGCGGCCCGGGTAGTCCTCGTCGACCATGGCTCGCAGCTTCACGATGAAGTCGTGCGTCTTCGGCTCGCCCTCGCCGTTGCCCTCGTCGGACTCGTAGAGGTAGGGGATCGCGTCGAGTCGAAGCCCGTCGACGCCGAGCTCGAGCCAGAATCGCACGATGTCGAAGATCGCGTCGTGCACGGCCGGGTTCTCGAAGTTCAGGTCGGGCTGGTGCGAGAAGAAGCGGTGCCAGAAGAACTGGCGACGCACAGGGTCGAAGGTCCAGTTCGACTCCTCGGTGTCGACGAAGATGATGCGGATGCTCTCGTACTTCTCGTCGGTGTCGCTCCACACGTAGAAGTCGCCGTACGGGCCCTCGGGATCGGACCGGGACTGCTGGAACCACTCGTGCGCATCCGAGGTGTGGTTGAGCGGGAAGTCCATGACGAGCCGCATGTTACGCTCGTGGGCCTTCGTGACGAGGTCGCGGAACTCGTCGAGGGTTCCGAACTCGGGGAGGATCGACGTGAAGTCGGAGACGTCGTATCCACCGTCACGCAGCGGCGAGTTGTAGAACGGCGGCAGCCACAGGGCGTCGATGCCGAGCCACTGCAGGTAGTCGAGCTTCGACACCAGGCCGGCGATGTCGCCCGCCCCGTCTCCGTTGCTGTCGACGAACGACCGCACCATCACCTCGTAGAAGACGCTTCGTCGATACCACTGGGGATCGAGCGTGAGTCCCGGCAATTGGATGGGGGCGGTGAAGTTCACGTACAAGTCCTTCCGAGGGCGCGTATCGGGCGTATCGCCGCGCTGCATCAGCCCAGTCTAGGCGTGCACATACACTGGATCACGATGATTGTTCCTTCGCCATACGCATCCAGACTCGAGGCCATCCCGCTCGACCGTCGCACCGAAGAAATCGCGGGCAGCACGACCGAACTCTGGGTCTACGGACCCCGCGACGCAGACACGACGATCGTTCTGGTTCATGGCTTCCGCGGAGACCATCACGGCCTTGAGCCGGTCGTCGCCCACCTGCCGCAGTACCGCACGGTTCTCGCTGATCTTCCGGGCTTCGGCGTGTCGACCCCTCTCGACGCCGACCACGATATCGATGGCTATTCCGCGTGGCTTCTGCAACTCGTCGACCGCGTGCGCGGTCCCGGACGAACTGTCGTCCTGGGTCATTCATTCGGCTCGATCATCGTGTCAGCAGCGCTGGCGCAGGGGCTCGATGTCGACGACATCGTTCTTGTCAATCCCATCGCCGCACCGGCGCTGTCCGGCCCCCGCGGCATCCTCACCAGGCTGGCGGTGTTCTACTACTGGGCTCCCGCAAAGATGCCGGAGCGTCTCGGATTCGCAGTTCTCAAGGCACCCGTCGTCACCCGCATCATGAGCGTGACCATGGCGAAGACCCGGTCGCGCTCGCTCCGCCGCTGGATCCACAATCAGCACGACCTCTATTTCGGCGCCTTCTCGAATCGTCAGGTCGTCCTCGACGCCTTTAAAGCCTCGATCTCGCACGATGTCTCCGAGTACGCGTCGGCGAACACCACGCGCACGCTCCTCATCGCGGCTGATCGCGACGACATCACCCCGGTCGAGGCGCAGCACCGACTGACCGAGAAGATCTCCGATTCGCGACTCGTGGTTCTCAGCGGCGTCGGCCACCTCGTGCACTACGAGATGCCCGAACAGGCGGCCCACGCTATCGACGAGTTCGTGCGCGCAGAAGTGAGCGGCGAATGAGGGTCGTCGTCGACTGCCGCTACACGCGCATCGGCCGGCACGACGGCATCAGCCGGTACACGGCGGGGATCGTCTCCGCGTTGACCGAGCAGCAGCACGAGGTCGTGATGCTCGTCAGTGATGTCCGCCAGCTCGAGATGCTTCCCGACCTGCCGTGGCACTTGGCGAGCTCGCCGACGAGTGTCCGGGAGCCGCTCGTGGCCCTGCAGGTCAACGCGCTGAAGCCCGACGTGGTGTTCACGCCGATGCAGACCATGGGATCGTTCGGCCGGCGCTACCGGCTGGTCCTCACGGTGCATGACCTCATCTACTACTCCAACCCCACTCCTCCCCGCGACCTGGCCTGGCCGATCCGGCTCCTGTGGCGCGCCTACCACCTCTCCTGGTGGCCGCAGCGCTACCTGCTGTCGCGGGCGGATGCGGTGGTCACCGTCTCGCAGACCACCCGCGACCTCATCGCACGCAACAAGCTCACCCGCCGGCCCGTCACCGTCGTGCGCAACGCGGCCGACGGAGCCGAGTCGGCCCCGCTGCCGGCGCAGAAGAGGCGCAAGAACCTCGTCTACATGGGCTCGTTCATGCCCTACAAGAACGTCGAGACGCTGGTCGAGGCCGCAGGCCTGCTCGACGACTACGAGCTCCACCTCATGAGCCGGGTATCGGATGCCGACAGGCGGCGCCTCGAGGCCATCTCACCGAGGGCGCGGCTCGTGTTCCACGACGGGGCGAGCGACGACGACTACATCGATGTGACCAGGCATGCCACGGCGCTGGTGACGGCGTCGCTGGAGGAGGGCTTCGGCATTCCCCTCGTCGAGGCCATGGCCCAGGGAACGCCCATCGTCGTGAGCGACATCCCCGTGTTCTCCGAGATCGGGGGCGACGCGGGACTGTACTTCGCGGCCCGCGACGCGGCCGCCCTGGCGACGCAGGTGCGATCGCTCGAAGACCCCGAGGAGTTCACGCGCCGCTCACTGGCCGGCGTAGACCGGGCCGCGACGTTCAGCTGGTCGAGGTCAGCGCAGACCCTATGGCAGCTTCTCGCCGAATTGGCGGCTCGACCGGCAGGCCGTTGAACTCCTCGAGCACGAGCAGGCCGTCTGCATAGCGGAATCGATGCGCGGATCCGTTCGGGATGCGCGTATGGCCGCCCGGAAGCGCCTTGTCGGTCACCCAGCGCACCACGGATCCGATGACGCCGCCGTGGGCCACGATCAGCACGCGCCGACCCGGATTCTCGAGGGCGATGCTCTCGAGTGCGGGGAGCACCCGGCGAGTCACGTCGCTGCGTCGTTCGATGCCCGGCACACCCTCCATGCCCGGGAACCTCTCGTCGAGCGCGGCCGTATCCAGGCCCTCCGCCTCGCCGTAGGCGCGCTCCACGAGCCGGTCGTCTACCTGCGGTTCGCCGAGATCGAGGCGACGGGCGATGATGCGCGCGGTCTCGCGAGCCCTGCTGAGCGGGCTCGTAACGATCGTGTGCCAGGTCTCGCCGGCAAGGCTCTCCGCAGCGGCCGCGGCCTGCGCTCGCCCGGTGTCGTTCAGGGGGATGTCGGTAGAGCCCTGGATGCGCCGGGCGAGGTTCCAGTCGGTCTCTCCGTGGCGCACGATGACCAGGTCGGCCATCGGCATCAGGCCGGGTCTCCGGGGAGCAGGTGCCGACTCAATTCGGCGAGCGTCTCTGTTGCCCCGGCATCCAGTTTCACCGTCGCGCGCGAGTCGCCTTTCGTGACGCCCCGGTTGATGATGACGATGGGCAGCCGTCGACGACGCGCCTGCTCGAGGAGCCGGATGCCCGAATTGACCACGAGCGACGACCCCGCGATGAGCATCGCCTCGGCGCCGGCGACGAGGGCCGAGGCCTCCAAGAACCGCTCGGTGGGGATGAACTCGCCGAAGAAGACCACATCGGGTTTCAGCATGCCCTGGCAGACCGAGCACGCCGGCACGACGAACGACGAGTAGTCGGTGACGTCGGCGTCTCCGTCGGGTGCGAGGGTGATCGCGTCGGGCTGGTCGACCCAGGGGTTGTCGGCCGAGATGCGCTCGGCGATGCTCGCGCGGGCGAATGTCTGGCCGCAGTTCAGGCAGAGCACGCGGTCCATGGAGCCGTGCAGATCGACGAGGTGGGTGGAACCCGCGCGGGCGTGCAGTCCGTCGACGTTCTGTGTGACGACGCCCGACACCACCCCCGCGTTCTCGAGTTCTGCGAGGGTGCGGTGACCCTCGTTGGGGCGAGCGGCGTCGAACATCTTCCAGCCGAGGTGGCTGCCGGCCCAGTACCGCCGCCTGTAGTCGAGGCTCTCCCGGAACTGGTCGAACGTCATCGGATTGCGCTTGGGGGCTCCGGCGCCCCGGTAGTCGGGGATGCCGGAATCGGTGCTCAGGCCGGCGCCGGTCAAGACCACGATCCGGCGGCCCTTGAGGGCCGCCACAGCCTCGTCGATGTCGGCGGGTGAGGCTTCTCGAGGGCTCGATTCGACGAGCGGGACCATCTGCACCTCCTGCCGTCGGGTCATGGACTCCGACGCTTCGCGTTACTCTTCGAAGTCTAAACAGTCCCCGTTGCCGTTTTGTTTCCGATCGGCAGGCCGCGGCGCGCCGCGGGGGAGGGAACGCGATCGAATCAGGAGTGCCTCGACGGTGAAGACAGTGTGGATCGACAGCCTCGACGTGCCCGGACTCGACGACTACGCGCGCCTGACGGATGTCGTGCTCAGACGCCTCAGCGAGCCGGCAGGCGGCCTCTACATCGCGGAATCGCCCAAGGTGATCGCCCGCGCCCTCGCGGCGGGTCACCGGCCGCGATCCGTTCTTGTGCAGGAGCAGTGGTTGGCCGACATGGAGCCCCTGCTGGCCGGATGGGACGACGTGACCGTGTTCGTCGGAGACGCGCCGACGCTCGAGTCGCTCACGGGCTACAACCTGCACAGGGGTGCCCTCGCCGCCATGCATCGCCCCGAACTCCGGCCCGTCGCCGAGGTCATCGAGGGTGCGCGGCGGGTGGTGGTTCTCGAAGACATCACCGACCACACGAATGTCGGGGCGATCTTCCGCGCCGTCGCCGGCATCGGGGCAGACGCCGTGCTGATCTCTCCCCGGTGTGCGGACCCGCTGTACCGGCGGAGCGTGCGGGTGAGCATGGGCACCGTGCTCCAGGTTCCGTGGACCCGACTGCCCGAATGGTCGGAGGCGGCTCCGCTCCTGCATGCCGCCGGCTTCCACATCGCCGCCCTCGCCCTCTCCGACGACGCGGTCACGCTCGACGAGTTCGCGGCCGAGGTCCCGTCCAAGCTCGCGCTCGTCCTGGGCTCGGAGGGAGACGGGCTCTCGCGACAGGCGCTGTCGGCCGCGGACACCGTGGTGACCATTCCCATGAGCCACGGAGTCGACTCCCTCAACGTGGCCTCCGCGAGCGCCGTGGCGCTGTACACACTCCGCTGAGTTTCGGCGGTAGTATCCGGCTACCACGCAACGAGGAGGATGCAATGTCGCAGCAGTCCACGAGGTCCGCCTCGAGCGAAGGAACGTCGGATGGAAAGGGACTGGCCGCCGGTTCCCTGGGTCTTGTCGGTTCCGTGGTGATCGGCCTCGCGTCCACTGCTCCCGTCTACTCCCTTGCGGCCACCGTGGGATTCGTCGTGCTGGCCGTCGGTGCGCAGGCCCCGATCGCCATCGTCCTCGCGTTCATTCCGATGTTCCTCACGGCCTACGCCTATCGGGAGCTCAACGAGGCCGTTCCCGACTGCGGCACCTCGTTCACGTGGAGCACGAAGGCATTCGGCCCCTGGGTCGGATGGATGAGCGGATGGGGCGTCATCGTCGCCGGAACCATCGTGCTGGCGAACCTCGCGCAGATCGGCAGCAAGTACTTCTGGCTGCTCATCGGCAATCCCGACCTCTACAACAGCACGCCCCTCGTCACGGCCACCGGCGTGCTCTTCATCGCCGCGATGACATTCGTCAGCGTGCGCGGCCTCGAGATCGGCGAGATCCTGCAGAACATCCTGCTCGGCATCCAGTACCTGGCGCTCATCCTCTTCGTGGTCTTCGCGCTGGGCAGTGTGTTCGCCGGCACGGCGCCCGAGGGATCGATGGTGCCGCAGGCCGACTGGTTCAACCCGTTCGCGTTCGACTCGCTGCCCGGCTTCACCGAGGCGATCCTCCTGTGCCTGTTCATCTACTGGGGCTGGGACACCTGCCTCGCCCTCAACGAGGAGACGAAGGATCCGGAGCACATCCCCGGACGCGCGGCCCTGCTGTCGACCGTCATCCTCGTCATCACCTATGTGGCGGTCGCCGTGGCCGCGATGGCCTACGCCGGCCTCGGCGAAGCGGGACTCGGCCTCGCCAACGACAAGAACGCCGAGGACGTGTTCTTCGCCCTGAAGGACGCACTCTTCGGCCCCTGGGCGTGGCTGCTCGTGATCGCCGTGATGGTCTCGGCCATCTCGTCGACCCAGACCACGATCCTGCCGACGGCCCGGGGAACGCTCTCGATGGCCACCTACCGCGCGCTGCCCGAGCGATTCGGCCGGGTGCACCCGCGATTCCGTACACCGGCATTCTCGACGATCGTCATGAGCATCGTGGCGAGCGTGTTCTACGTGGGCATGACGATCATCAGCGACGCGTTCCTCTCCGACACCATCCTGTCGCTCGGACTGGCGATCGCCTTCTACTACGCGATCACGAGCTTCGCCTGCGTCTGGTACTTCCGGCGGGAGCTCTTCACCTCGGCCCGCAACTTCACGACCAAGGGTCTCTTTCCGTTGCTCGGCGGACTGATGCTCACCGCAGCCTTCGTGCAGTCCGCCATCGACATGCTCGATCCCGACTACGGCTACACCGTGCTCTTCGGTATCGGGGGAGTGTTCGTGATCGGAATCGGCTCGCTGCTCGTCGGTGCCGTCGTCATGGTCGTGTGGTACTTCTTCCCCGCGGCGAAGCCGTTCTTTCGCGGGGAGAGCCTCAATCGCGAGACGCCGGTCCTGGTTCCGGAGGGCGAGACCCGCATCCCGAGGTCGGTGGACGGCGGACGGATGTAACGCTTGGGGGCATTCTCCAAGCGACAGGTCTCCTAGGATTGGCGGGTGTCTCCGACGTCAGCACCCGCCCGCCGCCGCGGCCGCCGCATCGTCGCGTTCTCGGCCACGGGCATCCTGGTCGTCATAGCGGTCGCCCTCGGCCTGTACGTGCCCGCCGCCCTGGCGGCGCCGCTGCCCGCGGCACAGCTCGAGCTCGACGTTCCGACGCCGGCCCCCGCCGAGCCGGCGACGCTCTCGTTGCCGGGCGTGGGCACCGGGGCGATCGCCCTGGAGGGGTCGGACGAACTCCTCGGTGAGAGCGGTCAGACAGGACCCGTGCCGATAGCGAGCGTCACGAAGGTCATCACCGCCCTCGTGGTCCTCGAGTCCCATCCGCTCGTCGAGGGCGACGATGGCCCCGGCATCACCATGACCGCGGCCGACGTGCAGATCCTCGAGCAGACCCGTGCGGTCGACGGATCGTATGAGCTCGTCAACGAGGGACAGGTGCTCTCGGAGCGCCAGGTGCTCGAGATCATGCTGCTGAAGTCCGCGAACAACTACGCCGAGACGGTCACCAACTGGGCGTTCGGCTCGCTGGCCGCGTATCTCGACGCGGCCCGGGCGTTCACGGCCGAGCACGGTCTCTCCGACACCACGATCGTCGACGCGTCGGGCCTCGATCCCGGCAGCCGCAGTTCGACGAAGGACCTGATGCGCATAGCCTCCCTCGCCCTCGCCGATCCGGTGCTGGCGACGATCGTGTCGACCGCCCTCGATGAGGTTCCGGTCATCGGCGAGATCGACAACAGCAACAAGCTGCTCGGCATCGACGGCATCGACGGCATCAAGACCGGAACGACGGACGAGGCCGGCTCGTGCCTGCTGTTCTCCGCCGAATTCACGGTGGGCGGCGAGACGAAGTCCGTCGTGGGTGTCATCCTCGGCGCGCAGAGCTCCCAGGCGGCGCGGGATGCGGTGCAGGCGCTCCTCGCCAGCACGAAGGCGGCTTTCACCACGATCCCGCTCATCACGGCCGACACCGAGGTGGGCGAGTACACGACGGCATGGGGGAAGACGGCATCCATCGTCGCCTCCGCCGACGAGGAGGCGCTCGTCTGGTCGAACGATCCGGTCGCCGTCGATGCCAGCGCCGACGACGTCGTGACCGCCCGGTCGGGCGCTGACGTGGGCACAATCCGCTACACCGTCGACGGACGCACGGAGGATGTGACCCTCGAACTCGACGGGACCCTGGAGGACCCCGGATTCTGGTGGCGCGTCGGCCACCCGGAGCTCGTCTTCGGCTAGTCCTCGAGACCCGCAGGATCCGATGGCGCCGTGCCCGGCACGTGCATCGGCACGGCGTCGGGCCGCTTCGGCGAGATTCCGTCGCCGCTCGATCGGTGGGTGACGCGTCGGATCACCCAGGGCACGAAGTGCGTGCGCGCCCAGACCAGGTCCTCCGAGCGCGCCTGCCGCCACGTCGCCGTGGGCAGCGGTTCTGGGGCGCCCGGCTGCAGCTCGTTCTCGACGTTCAGCGCCTGCAGCACGAGCCGTGCGACCTCGTGGTGACCGAGGGGGTTGAGATGGAGGCGGTCGGGGCTCCACATGCGTGAGTCCTGGATGGAGGACAGACCCCACTGGTCGGCCACGATGCAGTCGTGCCGGGCCGCGATGGTGCGGAGGTTCTCGTTGTAGATGGCGACCTTGCCCCGGATGCCCCGGAACACGGGGGAGAAGGCCACGTCGGTTCCCGTGAAGATCACGACGGTGGCGTTGTCGCGCCTGAGGCGCTCGATGCCCGCATCCATTCGTCGGGCGATGTCGTCGGGGTCGGTGCCGGGGCGGATGATGTCGTTGCCACCGGCCGAGATCGTGATGAGATCGGGCTGCAGGGCGAGGGCCGGTTCGACCTGTTCGTCGAGGATTCCCTGCATCAGGCGACCTCGAATGGCCAGGTTCGCGTAGGCGAAGTCATCTCCGGCCTCGGCGCCCAGCACCTCCGCCACCCGGTCGGCCCACCCGCGGTAGCCGCCGGGGCTCGCGGGTTCAGGGTCTCCGATGCCCTCGGTGAACGAGTCGCCGATGGCGACGTACCGCCTCCATGGATGCCGCTCTGTCATATATGCACTCCTTCGAAGAAATCCACTCGTCAACATACTCCTTCGCCACGCCGCGGAGGCACGGCGTTTTGTCGTCGCGTCGGTGGCGGCCGGTAGTGTGGATGCACGTGAACAGCCTGCCCGATCCCCTCGCCCTGCCCGAAGACCGGGTCGATCCCTCGGGCACCGCAATCACGCCGGCTGTCGGCGGCGGAGCGGCCGAGCATCTGTCACCGTCGTTCCCCGAACGCGCGGCGTGGGGCACGGCATCGAAGCTTCGTGCCTGGCAGTCCGAGGCCCTCGAGGCGTACTTCACACACCAGCCGAGAGACTTTCTGGCCGCCGCCACACCCGGCGCCGGCAAGACCACCTTCGCCCTGCGGCTGGCCAGCGAACTGCTGCACAGAGGCATCATCGA
The DNA here is from genome assembly GCF_001422695.1 of Agreia sp. Leaf244. Classification (NCBI taxonomy): domain Bacteria; kingdom Bacillati; phylum Actinomycetota; class Actinomycetes; order Micrococcales; family Microbacteriaceae; genus Agreia; species Agreia sp. Leaf244. The sequence continues at coordinate 509,565 of NZ_LMLX01000005.1, forward strand.
CAGGGTCACGGTCGTCGCCCCCACCGAGCACCTCAAGAAGCAGTGGGCCGATGCGGCAGATCGCGTTCACATCCGGCTCACGCCCGGCTTCAAGAACAGCGACCGGCGCTACGGCAGCCATTTCCACGGCGTCGCCGTCACCTACGCCCAGGTCGCGGCGCGTCCCGCCCTGCACCGCGAGCTCACCGAGTCGGCCCGCAGTCTCATCATCCTCGACGAGGTGCACCACGGCGGCGACGCCCTGAGCTGGGGCGAGGCCATCAGAGAGGCCTTCGCACCTGCAACCCGCCGGTTGTCACTGACGGGAACGCCGTTCCGCTCCGACACCTCGCCGATCCCGTTCGTGAGCTACCTGCAAGACGAGCACGGCATCCGGCTCTCGCAGACCGACTACAACTACGGGTACGGGCGCGCCCTGCAAGACGGAGTCGTGCGCCCGGTTCTCTTCATGGTCTACGCCGGCCACATGCGCTGGCGCAGCAAGGTCGGCGACGAGATGGAGGCGCGCCTCGGCGAGGGAAACACCAAGGACATCACCTCCCAGGCCTGGCGCACCGCCCTCGACCCCGCCGGCGACTGGATTCCCTCGGTTCTCGCGGCCGCCAACCGTCGGCTCGCCGAGGTGCGGCAGGGCATCCCGGATGCCGGGGGCCTGGTGATCGCGACCGACCAGTTCACGGCGCGCGCCTATGCGGCGATCCTCGAGAACATCTCCGGTGAGCCCGTCACCGTGGTGCTCTCCGACGAAAAAGAGGCCTCCGGACGCATCGAGGAGTATTCCAAGTCGTCGCGTCGCTGGATGGTCGCGGTGCGCATGGTGTCGGAGGGCGTCGATATTCCCCGCCTCGCTGTCGGCGTCTACGCGACGAGCGCGTCGACCCCGCTCTTCTTCGCCCAGGCCATCGGCCGGTTCGTGCGCGCCCGGCGCCGCGGTGAGACGGCCTCCATCTTCCTGCCCAACGTTCCGGGCCTGATGGCGCTGGCCGGCACCATGGAGCTCGAGCGCGACCACGCGCTCGACCGGCGCGACTCGGGAGACCCCGAGGGCGACATGTGGAACCCCGAAGACGCCATGGTCGCCGAGGCGAACGTCCAAGACAAGGCGTCCGATGCCCTGCAGAACGACTTCGCGTTCCAGGCACTCGGCTCGCACGCCACGTTCGACCGCGTTCTCTTCGAGGGCAGCGAGTTCGGTGCGGAGGCCCCCGTCGACAGCGACGAGGAGCTCGACTTCATCGGCATTCCAGGGCTGCTCGAGCCCGATCAGGTGCGCGAGCTCCTGCAGCACCGGCAGGCCAGGCAGCAGCGGCACGCGGCCGATCGCCGCAAGAACGCTCCGCCGACCCCGTCGGAAGACGAACCCGCGGCCCCCCTGTACCGCACGCTCGCCGAGCAGAGAAAACTGCTGAACAGCCTCGTGGGCATCTGGTCCAAGACGTCGGATCAGCCGCACGGGCTCGTGCACGCCGAGCTTCGCCGCGTATGCGGCGGCCCCGCCGTGCCCCAGGCCAGCGTCACGCAGCTTCAGTCGCGCATCGCGACAGTGCGCAAGTGGATGGGCGCGCACCACTCCTGACGCGCGCTGGCCTACAGGAAGCGAACGAAGTAGTAGCTTCCCCACAGCGAACTGGCGTGCGTCACGTAGCGACCCCAGTCGGGGGAGTGGATGACGCCGCCGTGACCGTCGTAGATGCCGATGTGACCGCTCCAGACCACCGCGTCGCCAGCGCGGGCATCGGCTGACGAGATGCGGATGCCCTGGGCGGCCTGGGTGGGAACGTAGCGCGGCAGGTTGATGCCGAACTGCTTGTAGACGTACTGGGTCAGCCCGTCGCATCCGAAGCTGTCGCTGGGGTCTGCACCCCAGCCGTAGGGCACGACTCCGACGAACTGCTCGGCGTAGGCGACGACCGCGTCGCCGTTGTAGCTCTGGGGAGGATTGACCACGGGGGCCGAAGGGGCAGGAGCGCTGGGAGCAGGAGCGCTGGGAGCACTGCCGCCGGGGGACTCGTCGCCGGAGGACCCGCCGCCGGAAGAGGGAGCGTCGGGAGCAGGAGCCGCGGCCTCCGCGTCTGCCGCAGCCTTCGCCGCCGCCTCATCGGCGGCCTGCTTGGCCTGCGCGGCAGCCTGCACGCCCGCCTGGTACTGCTCCTCGGTGAGCGCGACATCCGATGTGAGCGCCTGCAGCTGCACCGTCAGTTCGGCCTCGTGATCCTGCTGCTCGAGGAGCGCGGCACCGACGGCCTGCTGGGCGGCGACGGCGTCGTCGAGAGCACTCTGCGCCGAAGCGGCGAGGGCACCGAGGGCATCGCGGGCGACGTCGGCCTGGTCGCTGAGCGAGGTCGCCGCGTTCTGGTCGATCTCGGCCTGCTGGTAGATGCCTGTCGTTGACTCGCTGAGCTTCGACATGGCTCCGAGCTGGTAGAGAAGACTGTCGGCCTTGTCTGAATCGACGAACAGGCGAGACGACAGATCGTTGCCGCCCGACCGCGCGAACTGGGCGGCGAGGATCGCGGCCTGGGTACGAGAATTGTCGGCCTTCGTCTGGGCCGCCGTCGCCTGCGCAGCCAATTGTTCGGCCTTCAGGGATGCCGCGTTGTAGGCGGTCTGAGCCGTCTGGTTCTCCTGCCAACGCGAACTCGCAGCCGCCTGGGCCTCGGCGACCTGGGTCTGCAGACCGTCGATGAGGCCGGTGATGCGTGCGATTTCGGCTTCCTTGCCGGCCTCTGACGCGCGGGCTGCGACGACGTCGTCCCAGGAGGGGTAGTTGTCGGCTGCCACGGGTGCCGACGAGACCGCGCCGACCGCGAGCAGGCCGATCACCGCCGTCGTCGCAAGGGCGCTTCGCCACGATGAGCGCCGCCGCGACGGCCCTTCGTTCGAGGCGATGGTGGTGTCGAGCATGAATTCCCCGTCTTCCCCAAAAGATCGCGACGAAGGGTGAGTCACATTCGTCACAGAAACAACATCGTTCACACTAGCAACGATTGAGGTGCGGTTCTATACACGATCCATATTCGAATCGGGGCAGCCGAGGCGGCGTGTCGCTTATTCTGTGCGGCAACGACAAAGGCCCCTCACCCGAATGGGTGAAGGGCCTTCGTTTTTAAGCTTCGCGTCAATGGGAATCAGACGCCGCTCTCGCGGACCTGAGACCGACCGAGGAAAGACTTAGAGGGGGCGGATGTTCTCAGCCTGGGGACCCTTGGGGCCCTGTGCGACGTCGAATTCGACCTTCTGGTTCTCGTCGAGCGAGCGGTATCCGCTGGACGCGATAGCCGAGTAGTGCGCGAACACGTCGGGGCTGCCGTCTTCGGGGGCGATGAAGCCGAATCCCTTTTCAGCGTTGAACCATTTCACTGTGCCTGTAGCCATTGCAAACTCCTCCTGGAGTGATAATTCGGTCCCGATTGTCGGGGCCACTCGTCGGGGTGTTCGTCGTCTCCCAGGATTGGGCCCGAACAGTGTCGGGCAGGGCACCGCAGGCGCCCCGGACGTGCGAGGCACATCAACTTCTACCAACAGCCTACTATGCTCTCGGCCTCGACGGGCGACCAATATGATCACGCCTTGGTCACACTCCGTCATATGAGCGCACCGTCGCCGATCGACGGCAACGAAAAACCCCCGACATCTCGTATGAAACGAGAGGTCGGGGGTAGTTTTCAGTCTGTGTCCGAAGGGGGACTTGAACCCCCACGCCCTATACGGGCACTAGCACCTCAAGCTAGCGCGTCTGCCATTTCCGCCATCCGGACTGGATGAGCTGCTTTCCGTTCCCGGTGCAACCAAGGTAAGACGATAGCACGGTTTGAAACCCTCTCGACGCCACGGGTGCGGGCAGGCCCTGCGGTACCGTGATGCCATGACTTCGACGCCCGCGAACCCCGGCCCCGAGCCCGATCTCGATCTCGATCTCGATGCCACCGCCGTGATCGCCCGCGACCTGATCCGGTTCGACACGTCCAACTTCGGTGAAGGCAGGTCCAACGGCGAAACCGATGCGGCCGAGTACGTCGCCGCGCACCTCGAGCGCCTTGGCCTCGTGCCGGAACTCATCGACTCCGAACCCGGACGCACGAGCGTCGTCGCCCGCGTGGCGGGGGAGGATCCGAGCCGCGGCGCCCTCGTCGTACACGGACACACCGATGTGGTGCCGGCGATCGCCGACGACTGGTCGGTCGACCCGTTCGGCGGGGTGATCAAGGACGGCATGCTCTGGGGCCGCGGCGCGGTCGACATGAAGAACATGGATGCGATGATCCTGACCTCGCTCGACGACATCCTGTCGTCGGGGCGCAAGCCGGCCCGCGACCTCGTGATCGCGTTCTTCGCCGACGAGGAGGCCGGGGGAGTCCTCGGGTCGCACTACCTCGTGAAGAACCGGCCGGATCTCTTCGCCGGCGCGACGGAGGCGATCAGCGAGGTCGGTGGATACTCGATCGATCTCGACGGCACCAGGGCCTACCTCGTGCAGACGGGCGAGAAGGCCCTGATCTGGGCCAGGCTGGTCGCGCGTGGAACAGCCGGGCACGGATCGCAGATCAACTCCGACAACGCCATCACCCGGCTCGCCGGTGCGGTCGCCCGGGTCGGGAGCCAGGAATGGCCGGTGCACCTCACCAAGACCACCACCGAGCTCCTCGGTCGCGTAGCCGCGATCCTCGGCAAGGACCCGCAGCGAACGACCCCGGACGAACTCGCCATCGCGACCGGCACGGCATCCAGATTCATCTCCGCCTCGCTGCGCAACACGGCGAACCCCACGGGGCTCACCGCCGGATACAAGCACAACGTCATCCCCGATCGCGCAGAGGCCCTTCTCGATATCCGCGTGCTTCCGGGCCAGGAGGACGAGGTGATCGCACGCATCCGGGAGCTCGCCGGGCCGGGCGTCGACGTCGAGATCTCGCATCAGGACATCGGCCTCGAGACCGACTTCTCGGGGCCTCTCGTCGACCAGATGATCGCGAGTCTCCACGAGTTCGACCCCGAGGCGCAGGTGCTTCCGTACCTGCTCTCGGCGGGAACCGACAACAAGGCCCTCAGCACGATCGGCATCAAAGGCTACGGCTTCGCGCCCCTCCAGCTGCCGCCGACCCTCGACTTCCCCGCCCTGTTCCACGGCGTCGACGAGAGGGTGCCCCTCGACGCGTTAGTGTTTGGCAGAAAGGTTCTGACCGACCTCCTGCTCCGCTACTGACCGGCCGCACCACCGCACGCCCGACCGACTACGTCGCATCATTTCCTTTGGAGAGTTCGTGGACTTCCTCAACGCCGTCATCCTCGGCCTCGTTCAGGGACTCACCGAGTTCCTGCCGATCTCGTCGAGTGCGCATCTACTCATCGTCGGCCGCCTCCTGGGCACGGGCGACGACCCGGGTGCCGCCTTCACGGCGATCACGCAGCTCGGAACAGAGACGGCCGTCGTCATCTACTTCTGGCGCGACATCTCGCGCATCGTCTCCACGTGGTTCCGCTCGATCATCGGCCGGGTGCCCCGCTCCGATCCCGACGCGAAGCTCGGCTGGTTCATCATTCTCGGCAGCGTGCCGATCGTGGTGCTCGGCCTGATCTTCCAGGACGCGATCGAGAGCACCCTGCGCTCCCTCTGGATCGTGGCGGGCACGCTCATCGTCTTTGGAATCCTGCTGGGAGTCGCCGACTACGTGGGAGCGAAGAAGAGGCGCCTCGACCAGCTGACCGTGCCGCACGCCACCGTCTTCGGATTCGCCCAGGCCCTCGCACTGATCCCCGGAGTCTCCCGCTCCGGCGGCACCATCACGGCGGGGCTGTTCATGGGCTACGAGCGAGCCGCCGCCGCCCGCTACTCCTTCCTGCTCGCCATCCCGGCCGTCTTCGGCAGCGGTCTCTATCAGGTCTACAAGTCGGTCAAGGAGACCTGCACCGTCGCCACCGCCACGTGCACGCCCGAGGTCTTCGGCCCGCTCGAGACCCTGGTGGCCACCATCATCGCCTTCGTCGTGGGCCTCGTCGTCATCGCCTTCTTCATGAGCTACATCTCGAGGCGCAGCTTCCTTCCCTTCGTCGTCTATCGCATCGCGCTCGGCGTGATCCTCATCGTGCTGCTCGGCACCGGAGCGATGCAGGCCTGACCCTCGCGCGACGGTAGTCTTTTCCAGTGCATTCCTGGAGCAGGCCCGTCGTCCCCCCACTTCCCGGACGGGGTCCCGTTCCCCGGGTCTTCGACGACTCGACGGGATCGCTCGTCGAGGCGGCGGTCGTCGACGGCCGCGTCGGTCTCTACGTGTGCGGCATCACCCCCTACGACGCCACGCACCTTGGCCACGCGTCGACCTACCTGGCGTTCGACGGCCTCCAGCGACTCTGGATCGACGCGGGGCTCGACGTCGACTACGTGCAGAACATCACCGACGTCGACGACCCGCTGCTCGAGCGGGCGACCGCGACCGGCGTGGACTGGCGTGAGCTCGCTCAGTCCCAGGTCGACCTCTTCCGCACGGATATGGCCGCGCTCCGTGTCCTGCCGCCCCGCGACTACGTCGCCGTCACCGAGGCCGTCGCCCCGGTAGCGGATGCCGTGCGCCGGCTCGTCGACGCCGGCTTCGGCTACGAGGTCGACACGCCCGATGCCAGGGATGCCGGCAGCCGGGACATCTACTTCGACATCGATGCGGCTGCGGAGCGCACGGAGTGGCACCTCGGGCTGGAGAGCCGTCTCGACGCGGCCGCGATGGCCGAGTTCTTCGCGGAACGCGGGGGAGATCCCGACAGGGCCGGAAAGCGCAATCGTCTCGACCCCCTGCTGTGGCGCGCGGCGCGCGTCGGCGAGCCCTCCTGGCCGAGCCCGGTCGGCGAGGGGCGCCCAGGGTGGCACATCGAGTGCTCGGTGATCGCGCTCGACTCCCTCGGCCCGCACTTCAGCGTGCAGGGCGGCGGCAGCGACCTCGTCTTCCCGCACCATGAGTTCTCGGCGGCCCACGCCACGGCACTGACCGGTCAACGCTTCGCCGACGTGCACGCCCACGCCGGAATGGTGGCCTACCAAGGCGAGAAGATGAGCAAGTCGCTCGGCAACCTCGTGCTCGTCTCGGCGCTGCGCGCAGCCGGTGTCGACCCCTCCGCGGTGCGCCTCGCCGTGCTCGCCCACCACTACCGCGACGACTGGGAGTGGACGGATCAGGGCCTCGCCGAGGCCATCACCCGGCTCGAGCGCTGGCGCGACGCGGTGGCGCGACCGACGGCATCCGCACCCCACGACGACGAGGTCGCCCTGCTCGACGAGCTGCGCACCGTTCTCTCGTCAGACCTCGACACCCCGGCCGCCCTCGCTGCGATGGACCGCTGGACGGCCGGCGGTCATGCGACGAACGGCCTCGTCGCGCAGACGATCGACGCCCTGCTGGGCATCGATCTGACGCGCCCGACCACCTAGTCCTTGGGGCGCCAGGGTTCGTCGGGTCTGCCGTCGCCCCGTTTGCGCAGGTACTTCTCGAACTCCTGCGCGATGGCCTCTCCGCTCGCCTCGGGCGAGTCGACGGTGTCTCGGGCCTGCTCGAGCTGCTGGATGTACGAGGCCATCTCGTCGTCCTCGCCCGCGAGCGCGTCGATGCCCGACTCCCACGCGGAGGCCTCGTCGACCAGGTCGCCCCGGGGGATGACCACGTCGACCAGTTCTTCGAGCTTGTCGATCAGGGCCAGGGTCGCCTTGGGCGACGGCGCGTTGTGCACATAATGCGGAACGGATGCCCAGATGGAGACCGTCGCTATGCCCAGAGCTTCGGCGGCATCGGCGATCACGCTCAGGATGCCGACGGGCCCCTCGTATGTGGACCTCTCGATGCCGAGCTGAGTGCGGACAGACGCGTTCTCGCTCGTCGCCGTGATCGAGATCGGCCGGGTGTGCGGAACGTCGGCGAGCATCGCTCCGAGGAGGACGATGCCGGAGACCCCGGCCGTCATCGCGGCGTCGAGCACCTCGACAGTGAACTTCTTCCAGTTGCGCGACGGCTCCGCGCCCACGAGCAGGAAGACGTTGCCCGTGTTGTCCGATCCGACCCTGAGCTCGGCATCGGCGGCGAGGGGGATGTTGTCGACGTCGGTGCTGGCCGGCCCATAGAGGGTCGCACTCGGCCAGATCAGGGCACGGGTGCCCTCATCGTCTTGAGACACGACCGGCCTGTTGAACTGGAAGTCGAAGTACTCCTCGGCGTCGACGCCGGCGAGCGTCACGACGTCGAGCTGCTCGCGCAGAAGCTGGACCGCACCCGTCGCGGCCTCTCCTGCATCGTTCCAGCCCTCGAATGCGACGACGAGAAGTCGCCCTTTGAGGAATTCGTTGCCCTGTGTCACCGTGTCGAGAACCCTTTTCGTCGTTGCGAGATCGTCTGTCAAGGATAGGCCGTCGATTCCGACGGGGCCCGCGACCCGTAGACTCCTTCGACGTGAAGACACGCCTCCCCGCCGCCGTTCTCTGGGACATGGACGGAACCATTGTCGATACAGAGCCCTACTGGATGGACTCGGAGACCGCTCTCGTCGCCCGCTTCGGCGGCACGTGGACGCACGAGGACGCCCTGACCCTCGTGGGATCGGGCCTGGAGCGGTCGGCGCAGATCCTGCAGCGGCACGGCGTCGACATGACAACCGACGCGATCGTCGACCACCTGACGGCCGAGGTCATGACGCGCATCAGCATCTCGGTGCCCTGGCGACCCGGAGCCCGGGAACTGCTGTCGGCCCTTCGCGAGCACGATGTGCCGTGCGCCCTGGTGACCATGTCGCTCGGTGTGATGGCGGAGCACGTCAGGTCGTTCATCCCGTTCGACGCCTTCGACGTCGTGGTGTCGGGTGACAGTGTCGAGAACAGCAAGCCCCATCCCGAGGCGTACCTTGAGGCCGCCCGTCTCCTCGGAGTGCCGATCGAGGACTGCGTGGCCATCGAGGACTCCGTCCCCGGCGTCGCCAGCGCGGCTGCCTCCGGAGCGGTCACCATCGGCGTTCCCCATATCCTCCCGCTCGATGACAGCGCGGCCAGTGTGCTGTGGGCCACGCTCGAGGGCCGCACCGTCGACGACGTCGCGGTCGCGCTGGCCGAACACCGTCGATCGCCCCTCATCCATCCCACGACCGGAAGTCGACACCAGTGACCATGAACTCCTTCTCCGGACCGTTCCGCGTCGGCGAGCGCGTACAGCTCACCGGCCCCAAGGGCAAGCTGAACTCCATCACCCTGACGGCGGGCGCGGAATTCCACACCCATCGCGGCGCCATCGACCACGACGCGATCATCGGCCGGCCCGACGGGTCGGTCGTCGCGAACACGGTGGGCGTCGAGTACCTCGTGCTCCGACCGCTTCTCACCGATTTCGTGATGTCGATGCCCCGCGGCGCCGCCATCATCTATCCGAAGGATGCGGCCCAGATCCTCGGCCAGGCCGACATCTTCCCGGGCGCCACCGTCGTCGAGGCCGGTGTGGGCAGCGGGGCGCTCTCGCTCTGGCTGCTGCGCGCGATCGGGCCGGAGGGCACGCTGTCGTCGTTCGAGCGGCGCGAGGAGTTCGCCGATGTCGCGATGGCGAACGTGACCGCGTTCTCCGGCTCGGCTCCCGAGAACTGGAGCATCACACTCGGCGACCTGAGCGAGGCTCTGCCGGAGAAGCACGAGAACCACTCCGTCGACCGGGTCGTCCTCGACATGCTCGCCCCGTGGGAGTGCATCCCGGCCGTCACCGACGCACTGAAGCCCGGCGGCGTCGTGCTCTGCTACGTCGCGACGGTCACGCAGCTCTCCCGCGTGGTCGAGACCATTCGAAGCACCGGCTCGTTCACCGACCCCCAGCCGTCGGAGACGATGATCCGCTCATGGCACGTCGAAGGCCTCGCCGTGCGGCCCGATCACCGCATGATCGGCCACACGGGATTCCTGGTCACCGCGCGTCGGCTCGCGCCCGGCGCCGAGCTTCCCGAGCTGAAGCGACGCGCATCCAAATCCGAATACTCCGACGACGACGTCGAGGCCTGGACCCCGGGCGCCCTCGGCGAACGCGGAATCAGCCCCAAGAGCCTGCGCAAGCGGGTGCGGATGGCGACGGCGACGGCCACCGCGAGGACCGGTGGCGACACCGCGCCGGAGGCGCCCGGCGACGACTCCGAGCCGGAATAAACTAAGCTGTTGTCCGCTCAACCACCAGTGAAAAGAGGATCCGTGCGCAAGTCACTCGCGCTCATTCTGTCCGCGGGTCTTCTCGCCACTCTTTCGGCCTGCGCGTCGACCACATCGGGTCTCGCCGACGGCGACTGCTCGCCCCTGGCACAGCCCGGCTCCGCCTCGGAGACCATCACCGCCACGGGCGACCCCGGGGCGGCGACCCTCGATTTCGCCACGCCCCTCGTGTCGAAGAAGACCGAGCGCTCGGTCCTCACGGCGGGCTCGGGCCCTGCCGCCCAGGTGGGCGACGTGATCTGGGGCAAGGCGGTGCTGGCCTCCGGCACAGACACCTCGTCGGCCCAGCAGACCCCCTTCATGATCACGCTCGACGAGAAGGTCACCCCTCCCGGATTCACCGACGCCCTCGCCTGCGCTCGCGCGGGAGATCGCATCGCCGCCGTCATTCCTACGGCCGAGGCCACGACCGACGCCACGCAGGCTCCTGCCGGTGACACGGCCGATGCCTACCTCTTCGACATCACCTCGGTGTACCCGGGCGCCGCCACCGGCGCGACGGAGCCGGCCGAGGCCGGCTTCCCCAGCGTCGTCACGGCCCCCGACGGCCGCCCCGGCGTCACCATCCCCTCCGGCACGATTCCCACCGACCTCCGGTACACGACACTGAAGAAGGGCTCGGGAGCCACAGTCGCCGAGGGAGATGTCCTCGTGGTCCAGTCGCTCGGCGTCGTCTGGGACGACAAGTCGGTGTTCTCCTCCAGCTGGGCAGACGGCATGGCGACGCAGATTCGCGCCTCCGACATCTCGACGGACCAGAACGGCGTGGTTCCCGGACTCCTGAAGGCACTGGTCGGCCAGACGGTCGGGTCGCAGGTACTCGTGGTCGTGCCCCCGGCCGATGGCTTCGGAGACACGGGAACGACCGGTGCTCCTGCCGGATCGACGCTCGTGTATGTCGTCGACATCCTCGGCGCCAACCCGGCCTCCTGAGCGGCTCGGCCTCGGCCGCCGCGGGTGGCCGGCGCACTAAAATGAAGTCCGTGCCCGAGTCCTCCCCATCGATCCCGTCGAGTGACGCCTCTGCCGCTGCGGTAGCGGTGGAGGAGCGGCTCTTCAGTCTCGTGCTGGCCCTGGTCTCCACGGAGATCGGACTCACCAAGGCGGAGATCCTGGGCGCCGTGCAGGGCTACCGGCAGAAGTTCGTTCCCGGCGGCGACAACTCGAGCCTCGAGCGACAGTTCGAACGCGACAAGGACGACATCCGCGAACTCGGCGTGCCGCTGGAGACCCTCGAGTCGCCGACCGATCCGGGAAACAACCAGGCCCTTCGCTACCGCATCTCCAAAGGCGACTACGACCTCCCTGCCGACATCTCCTTCACACCGGAGGAGACCACGCTGCTGAACTTGGCTGCCATGGTCTGGCGGGAGGGCTCGCTCTCGGGGGAGTCCCGCAGGGCCCTGCTCAAACTGAGGTCCCTGGGCACGGAGGGCAGCAAGCAGCTCATCGGCTATGCGCCGCGCATCCGCACCCGCGATGCCGCCTTCGGCCCGCTGACCGACGCTCTCGACAAGGCCGTGCTCGTTCGCTTCAGCTATCTCAAGCCGGGCGAGCTGAACGCCCGAGAGAGGCTCGTCGCGCCGGCGGCGGTCGTGCAGCACCAGGGTCGGTGGTATCTCCAGGCCTTCGATCAGAAAGCGGATGCCCCGCGCACCTTCCTTCTATCGAGGATCGTCGGTCCCGTCGTCGTCACGCGCACGCCATCACCCCAGACGGCCTCGGCGACGGCCGGCGACGACGCCCTCGCCGAACTCGACGAGATCTGGCGCACCCATGTCGCGCACGTCTCGGTGCGGCCCGGCACCGATGCCGAATCCCGTCTCGGCAAGCGGAGGGGCAGCATCCGGAACCCGAACGGCACGATCGCACTGCACTACACCGACCTCGCCGTACTGGCCGACGACCTCGCCGCCTTCGGGCCCGAGGTGGTCGTCATCTCGCCGACGGGTCTCGTCACGGCCGTTCTCGACCGGCTCGCCGCCATCATCGCGAGCCACTCAGACGAGACGGATGCCGTATGAGCGCCGACCAGAACACTCCCGGCGGCTTCCATCACGCCCAGGACAAGCTGACCTTCCTGCTCTCGCTCGTTCCCTACCTGATCCAGCAGACCCAGGTGAGCGTGAGCGACGCCGCGCGGCACTTCGGAGTCTCGCAGCAGACGATCCGTGAGGCGGTCCTGCTCATCGCCGTCTCCGGCGTGCCGGGAAGCGACAGCAACTACCAGCACGGCGATCTGTTCGACATCGACTGGGACGCCTTCGATGAGAACGAGATCATCATCACCCAGCTCGTCGCCATCGACGACTCGCCGCGGTTCTCCGCACGCGAGGCGTCGGCGCTCATCGCCGGGCTGCAGTACCTCCAGTCCTTGCCCGAGAACGTCGACTCCGCCGCGTATTCGAGCCTGGCCGCCAAGCTGGCCCGGGGCGCATCGGAGACGCCGAGCCAGCTGATTGTCTCGCCGGCGGCCACGAACGACTCCTTCGCCCGTATCGGCGACGCGCTGTCGCGTGGCATGCAGCTCGAGTTCGACTACCGGGACTCGAAGGGCCAGTCCGAGCATCGACGCGTCGACCCGCTGCGCCTCGACTCCGACGACGACGACTGGTACCTGCGGGCCTGGGATCACTCGCGCGAGTCCGTTCGCACGTTCCGCCTCGACCGCATCGACGGCCTGAGTGTCACCGGGCTGCCCATCGAGCACCGGCCGTCCGACGTGGCCCTGAGCGACTCGCTCTTCGACACCTCGGGCGAGCACACGACGGTCGTCCTCGAATTCCGACCGGAGGCGCTCGGCCTGCTGGGGGAGTTCGTGCCCGAGGGCACCCGGGTGACCCGCGTCGGGGAGCTGAGCCGGGCATCCGTTCGCGTCGCGCATTTCCACGGCCTCACCCGCCTCGTCGCGGGGCTCGCGGGAGTCGCCCGCGTGGTCGACCCTCCCGAGGCCCGGCGCGCGGTGCGACAGTGGGCCGTCGACGCCCGGGCGGCGTATCCTGCCGCGCCCGACGAGCACCCCTTGATCGCGAACGCGTAGGCTGTCACGATGCAGTGGTGGTCGTGGATCGTGATCTGGCTCGTGCTGGCGCTGGCGCTGGTGGGCACGATCGGGTACTTCGGGTGGCGTCTCTTCCGCAAGGGGATCGCGGTCGTCGAGGAACTGGAACGACTGACCGACAAGATCGACCTTCTGCAGCGCAACGTCGACGAACTCACTGCGGACGCACCGCCGAACGCCATTCTCGACGGGTACTCGACGGTGGCGAACCGTCGGGATCGCGAACGGGACCGCCGGGCGACCATGCGGCAGCTTCGCAGGGACACCCGCCTGGCGCGGGGTAGACTGATAACCGCACCACACGCCTGGGAAGGACGGACCGATGCTCGGTAATGCATTTGGGTGGCCCCACCTACTCATCATCCTCGTCGTCGTCGTCTTGCTGTTCGGTGCGCCGAAGCTTCCCGGCCTCGCCCGCAGCCTCGGCCAGTCGATGCGCATCTTCCGCAACGAGGTCAAGACGATGAAAGACGAGAACTCGTCGCCGTCCGGCTCCGCTGCGTCCGATTCCTCCGCACAGGCCGCGCCGGTCGCCGACCAGACGCCGAGCGTCGTCTCGCCCGAGTCCAAGCCAAAGCCATAGGCACGGTGGCCGCCCGAACACAGCGGCGTGCCAATCGCGAGGGGCGCATGTCTCTCGGCGCGCATCTCCTCGAGTTACGCAAGAGGCTGTTCATGGCCGCCATCGGCATCGTCCTCGGTGCTGTCGCAGGCTGGTTCCTCTCCGACCTCGTGCTCGACGCGATCCGCGGTCCGATCACCGAGATCGGCGAGCAGCAGGGCCGGGTCGCCAGCATCAACTGGGACAACATCGGCGGGGCGTTCGACCTCAAGGTTCAGATCGCGTTGACGATCGGCTTCGTCGTGTCGTCACCCGTCTGGCTCTACCAGATCTGGGCGTTCCTCGTGCCCGGTCTCACCCGGCGCGAGAAGCTCTACAGCGTGGGTTTCCTCGGCGCGTCCATTCCCCTGTTCCTCGCAGGCTGCGTCGCCGGGTGGTATGTGCTGCCCCACATCGTCGTACTCCTTGCGAGCTTCGCGCCGTCTGAAGACACGAACCTGATCACCGCTCGGGGCTACTACGACTTCGTGCTCAAGCTGGTGCTCGCCGTGGGAATCGCGTTCGTCCTCCCTGTGTTCCTCGTGCTGCTCAACTTCGTCGGAGTGCTCAGCGCCTCGTCGATCATCAAGTCCTGGCGCATCGCGATCCTCGCCATCGTACTCTTCACGGCCATCGCCACCCCCGCCGCCGACCCCACGGCGATGATCCTCCTCGCGATCCCCATGGTCGTGCTCTACTTCGCGGCCTACGGCGTCGCGTGGATCCACGACTGGCGCGTCGCCCGGGCCGCCAGTCGCCTCGAAACCGAATTGGCCGCCTGATGCCCGCATCCGATCCCGCCACCCTGTCGCCCTCCGAACGCTACGCGCGCAGTCGGGCGAGAGGGGGCCGGCCCCTGCTCGACGCCTTCGCCGCGCAGAAGAACTTCGGCCTCGACACCTTCCAGCTCGAGGCCTGCGGCGCGCTCGAGGGCGGCGACAGCGTGCTTGTCGCTGCGCCCACCGGAGCCGGCAAGACGGTCGTGGCCGAGTTCGCCGTCTATGTGGCGATGCAGCAGAAGAGGGCGAAGGTCTTCTACACGGCTCCGATCAAGGCTCTGAGCAACCAGAAGTTCCAGGAGTTCACGGCCGAGTACGGCGCGGATAACGTCGGACTGCTCACCGGCGACACGAACATCAACGCGTCGGCGCGCATCGTGGTGATGACCACCGAGGTGCTGCGCAACATGATCTACGCCGATTCCGATCTGCTCACCGACCTGGCCTACGTCGTGATGGACGAGGTGCACTACCTCGCCGACCGATTCCGTGGTGCGGTCTGGGAAGAGGTGATCATCCACCTGTCTTCCGACGTGCGCCTCGTGTCGCTGAGCGCGACCGTCTCGAACGCCGAGGAGTTCGGCGACTGGCTGCAGGCGGTTCGCGGCGAGACGTCCGTGATCGTGTCGGAAGAGAGGCCAGTTCCCCTCGACCAGCACGTTATGGTGCGCAGCAAACTCATCGACCTGTTCGACGCCACAGGCAAGGCCGCGACGAACAGGGTCAATCCCGAACTCCTTCGCATCGCCCGCAACTCGATGCCGCAGGGATCGAATCGGCGGGGTGGTTCGCGCGACCGGAGAAGCGGCGGGTCGTACCACCGTGGCGGCGCCGCGCAGGAGCGCGCCGACCGACCCGAGGTCATCGAGATGCTCGACCGGCAGAATCTGCTACCGGCGATCTTCTTCGTGTTCTCGAGGGTCGGATGCGATCAGGCCGTCAAGCAGGTGCTGCGAGCCGGCATCCGGCTCACCACGGCCGACGAGCGCGACGAGATCCGCGACATCGTGGAGGATCGCTGCCGCACGATCCTCGACGAGGACCTGGCCGTGCTCGGCTACTGGGAGTGGCTCGAGGGCCTCCAGCGCGGCCTGGCCGCCCATCACGCAGGCCTTCTTCCGGCGTTCAAGGAAGTCGTCGAAGAGTTGTTCCAGAAGAAGCTCGTGAAGGTCGTCTTCGCGACCGAGACTCTGGCCCTCGGAATCAACATGCCGGCGCGCACCGTCGTTCTCGAGAAGCTCGAGAAGTTCAACGGCGAGGCGCGTGTGCCCATCACGCCGGGGGAGTACACCCAGCTCACCGGCCGGGCGGGCCGCCGGGGAATCGACGTGGAGGGCCACTCCGTCATCCAGTGGAGGGAGGGGCTGGACCCGCAGGCTATCGCCTCCCTGGCGTCCAGGCGCAGCTACCCCCTCAACTCGAGCTTCCGCCCCACCTACAACATGGCCGTCAACCTCATCGAGCAGTTCGGTCGCGCCCGCACGCGCGAGAGCCTCGAGTCGTCGTTCGCCCAGTTCCAGGCCGACAGGGCGGTCGTCGACCTCGCCCGCAAGCTCCGTTCGCAAGAGGAATCGCTCGCCGGCTATGCGCGCTCGATGGCCTGCGACCGGGGCGATTTCTCGGAGTATGCGGCGCTCAGACGCGAGATCACCGACCTCGAGCGCTCGGGAGCCGGTCGCGCCGACAGCCAGTCCCGGGCCGATCGGGACGCCAGGGCCAAGAAGATCAACGACCTCCGTCGCAGGCTGAAGGTACACCCCGTGCACTCGTGCCCCGACCGGGAGCAGCACGCCCGGTGGGCGGAGCGGTGGTGGCGCCTCAAGAAGGAGACCGACCGCCTCGCGCAGCAGATCAGCACACGGACCGGAGCCATCTCCAAGGTCTTCGACCGCGTCACCGATGTGCTCGTCGAGCTCGGGTACCTGTCGGAGCAGGGCGACGGCGAGATGACCCTGACGCCGACGGGACGAACGCTGAAGCGCATCTACGGCGAACGGGACCTGCTGGTGGCCGAGTGCCTGCGCAGACAGGCCTGGAGAGACCTCGACGCGGCCGGACTCGCCGCCATCGCCTGCACCCTTGTCTACGAGCCGCGCCGGGAGGAGAACGAGGGGGCCGACCGCTTCCTTCCACGGGGAACGTTCCGGGCGGCGCTCGAGTCGACCCGGCACATCCTCGATTCGCTTCAGCAGCTCGAGGCGCGGCACCGTCTGCCCGAGGGCGCTCCGCTCTCCACCGGGCTCAGCCTGGCCATGCACCAGTGGGCCCGCGGCGCCCGACTCGACGACGTGCTGGTCGACGCCGACATGCAGGCGGGAGACTTCGTCCGCTGGACGAAGCAGACCATCGACCTGCTCGACCAGCTCCAAGGACAGCCGGATGCGCGGATAGCCCGAACGGCCCGCGACGCGCTCGACCTGATTCGCCGGGGCATCGTGGCCTACTCGTCGGTGGCGTGAGCATGGTCGTCGAAGGCGCCGTCGAGCGCGCCCGCCCGATCATGCCGTACTGGCTCGCCCTCCTGACGGCGGCGGCCGGGGGAGTAGCCCTCGACACGGGCTTCCCCGACAAGGATGTCTGGCCGGTCACGTTCCTCGGAATCGGGCTCGTACTCGTCTCCCTGATAGGTCGGCGATTCTGGGGCGCACTGCTGATCGGCCTCGTCGGCGGCTTCTCCTTCTGGGGCGTGCACATCTTCTGGCTCACGCTGTATCTCGGGCCGATCCCATGGCTGGCCCTGGCGATTCTGCAGTCGATCTTCTTCGCCATCGGTGCGGCCCTGATCGCCGTCGTCTACGGTCGGGCCTCGATCACCTGGCCGCGCACCGGCATCCGGCTTCTGATGCTACCCGTCGTGGTCGCCGGACTCTGGACGGCCAGGGAGGCCCTCACGGCCGTCTGGCCCGAGGGCGGATTCTCGTGGGGACGCGTCGTCTTCAGCCAGTCCGAGAGCCCGTACGCGTCGCTCGTGGCCTGGATCGGATTCTCCGGGCTCTCTTTCGTGATGGTCTGGCTCGTCGCGTTCCTCATCGAACTCGCCCGCACACCCGGCGTCCTCGCAAGAACTCGAGCGCTGTGGGCCGCCGTCGCCATCGTCGCCACGCTCGCGGTGCCGGCTTGGTACGCGCCGACAGAGGGCACGTCGCGCATCGCCGCAGTGCAGGGCAACACCGACGCGTCGCTGTTCTCCGGGCGGGCCGCAGGCGACGTGCTGAGCGACCAGACCGCCGAGACCCTGAAGATCATCGATCAGAAGGTCGACATGGTCGTGTGGCCCGAGAACGGCTCCGACCTCGACCCCGCACGATCGCAGTTGGCGGCCAACCAGCTCGACTACCTGAGCGAGGCCATGAACGCGCCGTTCATCGTGGGCACGATCACCAACCCGTCGGAGAACGCCTACTTCAACACCTCGCTGCTCTGGAAGGCCGGCAGCGGGTCGGTCGACCACTACGACAAGCGCCACCCCGTTCCGTTCGCCGAATACATGCCCGCCCGAGCGATCTTCCGAGCGATCGTTCCCGACCTGGTCGACCTCGTGACGCGCGACTACTCGAAGGGAACCACCGACACCGTCTTCGACATCAACGGCGTGATCGCGGGAATCTCCATCTGCTTCGACATCACCGACGACGCTGTCGCCCGGGAGATGATGGGCGACGGGGCCCAGGTCATCCTGGCCCAGACGAACAACGCCGACTTCGGCAAGACCGACGAGAACCTGCAGCAGTTGGCCATCGCCCGGCTCCGTGCCGTCGAGACCGGGCGCAGCGTCGTGAACATCTCCACGGTGGGCACCAGCGCGATCATCGCTCCCGACGGCTCGACCATCGCATCCATCGCCCCCTACGAGGCCGGATCGATCATCGCGGACGTTCCGCTCGCGACACAGACGAGCCCGGCGACCCTCCTGGGCGCGGGCATCGAACTCCTCGTGTCGGGGCTGGGACTCGCGGGACTGGTGCTCTCCCTGACCACTGCCGCGGTCCGACGCCGGCTCAACTGACAAGCGCCCCGTGTCAGCTGTTGCTGACCGGGGCGCTGAATCGTGCCGTGCTGAGGACTAGGCGTTGACCTTCTGGCCACGACGGGCCCGAAGGTAGCTGAGCCGCTCCTCGAGGAGCTCTTCGAGCTCTGCGCGGGTGCGACGCTCGAGCAGCATGTCCCAGTGGCTGCGCGGCGTCTTGGACTCCGCGTGTTCGACGACGACGGGCTCCGACCCGACCATGCGTGTGGCTTCCATGCTGCAGTACTTGCACTCCCAGGTGTCGGGAGCCTCGGCCTCTGCGGAGAACACCATGTCGGTGTCTTTTCCGCAGGAGGAACAGTGATACGTGTGGGTCAAGCGCGGGGAGAAGACGACGCCTTCTTCGGTCTGGAGGCTTTGGCCTCCGAGTCTCATGCCGCGCAAGCTGCGATCCGCCATTGTGTGGTCCTTTCTCGCGTTGCTTACACCGTTATAAACCCCAGAACAGGGGTAATTCTTCCCAGCCGGAGCTTTACCAGAACTCTCCCAGAGAGTCTGCAGGGTCAGGCTGGCGGCAGAGCCGAGCGATCTGCGGCCATGCTTCGGGCGACGTCGAGTGCGAGATCGCACCTGTCCGTCACGATGCCGTCGACGCCCAGCTCGAGAAGGCGTCGCATCTCGTCGGGGTCGTTGACGGTCCACACGTGCATCTCGACGCCGCGGCGGTGGAGTGCCCGCACGACGCGCGGCGTCGCGATCGAGAGCCGGCCGCGTCTTGGGGGGACCTGAACGGCGTCGACACCGCCGATCGCCCAGGGCGCGAGTCCGAGGATGCCGAGCTTGGCCAGGGCGAGGATGGCGACGAATCGAGGGGCGCTGGCCGAGTTCGCGACGCCCGGCAGGAGACCGACTGCCGCGGCCCGGCGGGCGGCGGAGAACGACGTCACGAGCACGCGATCGGTGGCGCCGGCCTCGATCACGGCGCGCGCGATCGCGACTCCTGCGCGCTGCGACTTCACGTCGATGTTGAACCGCGCCTGCGGAAAGGCTCTGAGGGCGTCGACGAGGGTCGGCATGCGATGGCCGTCGCCCAGGTCGACCTTCTGCAACTCATCGGTTGTCATATCTGCGACCTCGGCGTCGATGCCGGCGACTCGAAGCAGGCTCGGATCGTGCGCGATCATCGCTATCCCGTCGAGGGATGCGTGCACGTCCGTCTCGAGGTAGATCGCACCTCGACGCAGCGCGGCGTCGAACGACGCGAGCGTGTTCTCCGGCACGTCGAGGGCGAGTCCGCGATGCGCCAGCACCCGCGGAGCGGGCGGCGAGAACCACTCGCCGCGGTCAGCTGGTCGGCGTCGTCGGGCCACGGTCGCCGAATGCCTGCCCGATTCCCTTGAGCGCCTCGGTGAGTTCGCTCGGGATGATCCAGAGTTTGTTCGCCGAACCCTCGGCGAGTTTCGGAAGGGTCTGCAGGTATTGGTAGGCGAGGAGCAGCTGGTCGGGCTCACCCTGATGGATCGCCCCGAACACCGTGGTGATGGCCTCGGCCTCGCCCTTCGCGCGCAGCACGGCCGCCTGGGCATCGCCCTCGGCACGCAGGATCTCGCCCTGTCGATGCCCTTCGGCCTCGAGGATCGCGGACTGCTTCGTGCCCTCGGCGGTGAGGATCACGGCCCGACGCTCACGCTCGGCGCGCATCTGCTTCTCCATCGAATCCTGGATCGAGAGGGGAGGATCGATCGCCTTCAGCTCGACCCGCCCGACGCGGATGCCCCACTTTCCCGTGGCCTCGTCGAGCACGATGCGCAGCTGTCCATTGATCTCGTCGCGGCTGGTGAGCGCCTGTTCGAGGTTGAGGCCACCGACGACGTTGCGCAATGTGGTGGTTGCAAGTTGCTCGACCGCGCCGAGATAGTTGGCGATCTCGTAGGTGGCGGCGCGAGCGTCGGTCACCTGGAAGAACACCACCGTGTCGATCGACACGACGAGGTTGTCCTCGGTGATCACGGGCTGCGGCGGGAACGAGACGACCTGTTCGCGCAGGTCGATGAGGGGACGGAGCCGGTCGATGAAGGGGACGAGCACCCGAAGGCCCGGCTCGAGGGTCTTGTGA
Source organism: Agreia sp. Leaf244 (assembly GCF_001422695.1). NCBI lineage: Bacteria > Bacillati > Actinomycetota > Actinomycetes > Micrococcales > Microbacteriaceae > Agreia > Agreia sp. Leaf244. The sequence continues at coordinate 530,296 of NZ_LMLX01000005.1, forward strand.
TATGCGCCGAGACGCTCCACGACTCCGGCCGTGGCCTGAGGAATGATGCGGATCGAGCGAGCGAGAATCACCAGGACGAAGATGACGATCACCACGATGATTGCGATCACCACGATCTGTCCGACGAGTGAGGAATCCGAACCGGTCACAGCGCTGTCCTTTCTGCGGGGACGACGAACGCCGTTGCCCCATCGATGGCAGTGACGAGCACCCTCTGGCCGAGGTCGACGTCCGCCGCGTCGGTGATGGGGGAGACCCGCGCCGTCCAGATGTCTCCGTTGGAGAGCTTGACGTGACCGCCGCCCTCCGTGAGCCGCGTCGTCACGATGCCCTCGAGCCCGATGAGCGCATCCACATTGCTCTTCGTGGGGTCGCCGCCGCGCCGAAGGGCCCTGAGCAGCGGCGGGCGGATGGTGAAGATGAGCAGGAGGGAGATCGCAGCAGCGATAAGGATCTGGAAGAACCAGGGGACCCCGACGAGGCTGGAGACGAGACCGCCGACGCTGCCCAGGGCGATCATGAGGAACGTGAACTCGAGACTGAACATCTCGACGATGAGAAAGACCAGCACCAGGGCCAGCCAGATCGTCCACGCGTAGGACGCCAGAAACTCGACCATCTGTACACGACTCCTCTCGTCGATGTATTCCTCAAAACTACCAGCAACGCCTGAGAGCATGACCCTGACTTGGTAGTCTCGGGAGCCAGAGTCAAAGGAGCACCGAGAGTGTCAACAAACCCCCTGCAACCCGAATCCATGGCCGCGAAACGCGTGCTCGTCACCGGCTCGTCGCGCGGAATCGGCGCCGACACCGTGTCGTACTTCGCCGCAGCCGGCGCTCGGGTCGCCATCAACTTCCGCAACAAAGAGGCGCGAGCCCTCAAGCTGGCCGCGAAGATCGCAGAGTCCGGGGGAGAGGCCATCACGGTCGGAGCCGACCTCACCGACCCCGCCTCGGTCGCCCAGCTGTTCGAACGCATCCAGTCGGAGTTCGGCGGGCTCGACGTTCTCGTGCTGAACGCCTCGGGCGGCATGGAGGGCGGCATGGCTGCCGACTACGCCATGACCCTCAACCGCGACGCCCAGCTCAACGTACTCACGAGCGCCGTGCCGCTCCTGGCCCCGGGTTCACGAGTCGTCTTCGTCACCAGCCACCAGGCGCACTTCATCCACACGACAGAGACCATGCCGGAATACGTGCCGGTGGCCCTGTCGAAGCGCGCCGGCGAGGACGCGCTCCGCGCACTCATTCCCGAGCTCGACGAGAAGGGCATCGACTTCGTCGTCGTCTCGGGGGACATGATCGAGGGAACGATCACCGCCACCCTCCTCGAGCGGGCGAATCCCGGCGCGATCAGTTCTCGCAAGGAGTCGGCCGGTCGCCTGTACAACGTGGGGGAGTTCGCCGCCGAGGTTGCCCTCGCCGCCGTCGAGCCGATTCCCTCTAACCACACGCGTTACGTCGGCGACATCAGCGACTTCGCTCCCGTCGACTGAGTTCGAAGACCGACAGGCCGGCATGAGCGCGCACGCCACGACCACCGACGTCGTCTATGCGAAGTCGCGAGTTCTGCTCGTCGATCAGTACGATCACGTGCTGCTCATGCTGACCCGCCACGACGTCGACGGCTATCCGGCTCGATGGCTGACGACCGGCGGGCACCTCGAGCCCGGCGAGGACCATCGCACCGCCGCCATTCGCGAACTCTACGAGGAGACCGGCCTCGCCATCGACGATCCGGGAGCACCGTTCACGACCCGCGACTTCGTGGCCGAGCGGGCTCCCGGCGTCTGGGCCGCGCACCACGAGGTGTGGTATTCCCTTCGCACCCGGCGATTCGAGATCGATCGGGCGAACTGGACGCCCGAGGAGAAGGTCGACATCATCGACGAGCGGTGGTGGAGCCTGCGCGAGCTCGAGACGACCGCCGACCCGGTCGAACCCGAGAACCTCGCGCGTCTCCTCGGCGGCCAGATCGCATCCTGCTGACTGTTCGACGAGAGGGAATCCATGAGCACGGCAGCCGACAACCACGACCGCATCCGAGTGCAGGGTGCCCGCGAGAACAATCTGAAGAACGTCAGCGTCGACATCCCGAAACGACGCCTCACCGTGTTCACCGGCGTCTCGGGGTCGGGTAAGAGCTCTCTGGTGTTCGCCACGATTGCCGCCGAGTCGCAGCGCATGATCAACGAGACCTACAGCGCGTTCCTGCAGGGGTTCATGCCGACGCTCGCCCGCCCCGACGTCGATCTGCTCGAGGGCGTGACGACCGCGATCATCGTCGACCAGGAACGCATGGGTGCCAACTCCCGCTCGACGGTCGGTACGGCGACCGATACGAACGCGATGCTGAGGATCGTCTTCAGTCGGCTGGGGCAACCCCACCTAGGCTCGCCCCAGGCCTTCGCCTTCAACGTGCCCTCGGTCAGCGGCGCCGGCGCCGTGACCATGGAGAAGGGCGGACGAGAGGTCAAGGAGCGCCGCAGCTTCACGGTCACCGGGGGCATGTGCCCGCGCTGCGAGGGCATGGGCAAGGTCAACGACATCGACCTCACCCAGCTCTACGACGACAGCAGATCGCTCAACGAGGGCGCCCTGACCATTCCGGGATACACGGCCGACGGCTGGGGCGTGCGCATCTTCTCGGGCTCCGGCTTCCTCGACGCCGACAAGCCGATCCGCGACTACACGACGAAGGAGCTCGACGACTTTCTCTACCACGAGCCCGTCAAGGTCAAGGTCGGCGACATCAACATGACCTACGAGGGACTGGTCCCCAAGGTGCAGAAGTCGTTCCTGTCGAAGGACAGGGAGGCCATGCAGCCGCACATCCGGGCGTTCGTCGACCGGGCGGTCACCTTCACGACCTGCCCGGAGTGCTCGGGCACGCGTCTCAACGAGGGAGCGCGCTCGTCTCGTATCGGCGAGGTCAACATCGCGGATGCCTGTGCCATGCAGATCAGCGATCTCGCGGAGTGGGTGCGCACGATCGACGAGCCGTCGGTCGCGCCCCTGTTGAGCGGCCTGCAGCACACGCTCGACTCCTTCGTCGAGATCGGGCTCGGATACCTCTCGCTCGATCGACCCGCGGGCACGCTGTCGGGCGGCGAGGCACAGCGCACGAAGATGATCCGGCACCTGGGCTCTTCCCTGACCGACGTCACCTACGTCTTCGACGAGCCGACCATCGGTCTGCACCCCCACGACATCCAGAGCATGAACGGCCTCCTCCTGCAGCTGCGCGACAAGGGCAACACCGTTCTCGTCGTCGAACACAAACCCGAGACGATCGCCATCGCCGACCACATCGTCGACCTCGGGCCGCGCGCGGGCACCGCGGGCGGCGAGGTGTGCTTCGAGGGCACCGTCGACGGGCTGCGGGGGAGCGGCACCCTGACCGGCCTCCATTTCGACGACCGACACACCCTCAAGAAGAGCGTGCGAGCACGCACAGGAGCCCTGCAGATCCGCGGGGCGCGAACGCACAACCTGCGCGACGTCGACGTCGATGTTCCCACCGGCGTCCTCGCCGTCATCACGGGCGTCGCGGGCTCGGGCAAGAGCTCGCTCATCCACGGCTCGATCGCCGGCCGAGACGGCGTCGTCTCCGTCGACCAGGGCGCCATCCGCGGATCTCGGCGCAGCAATCCGGCGACGTACACGGGCCTGCTCGAACCCATCCGCAAGGCCTTCGCCAAGGCGAACGGCGTGAAACCCGCCCTGTTCAGCGCGAACTCCGAGGGGGCCTGCCCGAACTGCAACGGCTCCGGTGTGATCGTCACCGACCTCGGCATGATGGCCTCGGTCACCACCACCTGCGAGGTCTGCGAGGGCCGGCGCTTCGACGCATCGGTGCTCGATTACCACCTGAACGGGCGGGACATCAGCGAAGTCCTCGGCATGAGCGTCGACGAGGCGCTGCTGTATTTCTCGACCGGTGACTCGCGCACGCCGGCCGCCCAGTCGATTCTGGAGCGGCTGGCAGACGTCGGCCTGGGATACATCCGTCTCGGACAGCCACTGAACACCCTCTCGGGAGGCGAGAGGCAACGGCTGAAACTCGCCACTCACATGTCGGAGCAGGGCGGCGTCTACATCCTCGACGAGCCGACCACCGGGCTTCACCTCGCCGACGTCGAACAGCTGCTCGGCCTTCTCGACCGGCTGGTCGATTCCGGAAAGTCGGTGATCGTCATCGAGCACCACCAGGCGGTCATGGCTCACGCCGACTGGATCATCGACATCGGCCCCGGCGCCGGTCACGATGGCGGCACCGTGGTCTTCGAAGGAACGCCGTCTGAGCTCGTCGCGGAGCGATCGACCCTGACGGGCGAGTATCTTGCACGGTACGTGGGCGCCTGACGTCCGTGAGGAAAGTCGGCGCCAGTGCGTCTATTTATTATGTCAAGAGATTTCACGTGCTCGAGCGAAGGCCATGGATGCGTGAGCCGCACACCGCAGGCCCGTCAGCGCGTGCGTTCCTCACGAACACAACGAGCCCTGGTCATCGAGTGAGCCCGGAGGTAACCTGCGCCGGAGCGCACGGAGCCGTCGCGCGCAGACCGTGGGGCGACCGGCGCGAGCCGGCTCACGGTCGCTGATCCAGCCCCGCTCCGCCGCATCCACCGAACGACCGATAATGCACATTATGTCAATACAACCCAGGAACCACCGTGCTCCCGCCTCCCACAGCGGCACGCAGGGCCGCGTCAGTTGCTGACCCGCACCTCCTGCCGGGCGTACCGCAGGTCGTCGGCCTGAGCGAGCATGAACCCCGCGAGGTCGGCGCGGGAGATTCGCCAGCGCACCCGATCTCCGGATCCGGTCGCGGTGCGCACGGTGACACGTCCCGATCCCGGCTTGTCGTGGGGCATCGCGGCCACGATGTTGCGCGTTCCCGCCGCGACGGGCATGTCCTTAGACCAGCCTGCGAGGTTCGGGGCCAGTGTGGCGAGGACGGCGTCGGCATCGCGAACGGCATCCTCGACGGCGACCGCGTCGGTCAGCTCGCCTTGCACGATCTGCAGCCGCTCGTGGCGCAGATCGAGCTTCGCCGGATTGCGGACGAACGCCACCACGTCATGCCCGGCGGCGAGTGCCTGTTCGGCCAGGTGGATGCCGGTGCGACCGCTAGAGCCGAAGATTGTCAGCTTCATCATGTTTCCCTCGCGATCTGCTTGTCAGTGGTCGTAGGCGACGTAGTGCAGCTCGGGCTGCCGACGCTCGTCGTGCAGCCGTGCCAACGCCTCGGCGATGACATCGGGCTCGGCGTCGGGGTGGCCGCCTCCGATGAGGGCGGTGATGCCCATGTGCGCGACGTAGATGCCCTTCGGCTGCAGTGCTGTGTGCAGATTGAGGGTCCAGTTGCGAAGTCCCGCTGCGGCGATGTTGACGTTTCCAAGGAAGGGCATCGGGCTGATGGAGCCGCCGCCTGTCGTGATGAGCACGGTTCCCGTGCCCGCCGTGATCATGTCCGGCAGTACGGCCCTGACAGCGCTGAGCGCCCCACCCAGATAGAAATCGATCTGCGGCTGCAGAGTCTCCATCGTCACCTCGAGAACGTCGACGGGCGCGAGCGTCGGGTCCGCCGGCGAGAACTCCAGCACGTCGATCGGGCCGACGGTATGCCTGATCGAGTGAAGGGCGCTTGCGACGGTCTCCGGTCGGCTGACGTCCGCAGTGAAACCGTGAGCAGTGATGCCTTCTCCCCCAAGCGTGCGGACGAGGGAGTCGAGCTTGGTTTGGGTGCGCGCCACGAGGGCGACATCGAAGCCCCTGCGTCCGAATGCGCGGGCGATCTCGAGACCCAGTCCGGGTCCGGCTCCGATGATGGTGATGAGAGGCATGGGTGTGTCCTTTCGTGTCCCGGCACTCAGCAGAGCGTCGCAGGATGGGATAGATTGAGGTCGTCCTCAAGTTGTCTCAGCCTATCTTGAGGCCACCCTCAATATCCAATGGAGACTCCATGCCGCCCACCACCGGCCTCCGCCGAGACGCCCAATCCAACGTCGAGAAGCTGCACGCCGCCGCGCTGGCGGTGTTCTCGCGCCGCGGACTGTCCGCTCCCCTCGAGGAGATCGCTCGCGAGGCAGGCGTGAGCATCGGGACCCTCTACAATCGGGTCGGATCCCGGGAGGCCCTCATCGACGCCGTGGTCCCCGCAGTCGCCGGCGAGAAACTCCTGGCACTCAAGGAGCAGGCCATGAGGCAGCCATCCCCTCGCGCGCGCTTGGAAACCTTCATCGCGGGCATGATCGACCTGCAGCTCAGCGACCCGGCATTGAACGACGCCATGCTCCGTCGCTTCCCGAATGCCACCTCACTCATCGAAGCATGCGAGCGATCGACTGCACTCGGTCAGGACTTGATCGATGACGCCCACGCCGCCGGGGTCCTCTCGCGAGACTTCACCGCCGACGACCTCATGACCATACTGTGGATGGCCGGAACCGCCAGTCACGACCCCTCGGCTCCCGTGGGATGGCGGCGATTGGTCGACCGCAGCATCGCCTCCGCCTGGTCGACCTAGCCTCGACGCATCGCGGCTTTTACACCGTGATGCACTGAGCTATCTCATCGCGCCGAGTTCTCTGAGCGCGTGGCCAGTCGCCTGCAGCGCTTCGATATTGTTCCGCGGCTCCCAGCCGAGAATGGTTCGGGCCTTGGCGTTGGACACACGGCGCACCTTGCCGAGCTCGCCCACCATTCCTGCCATTCCGGGGTCGGTCTTTGCGGCTTCCTTCACCACCTCATCGGGCAGAACGGGCAGCTGCACGGGCTCACGGCCGAAAGCGGCGCGCAGCTCCGCCGCCACCTCTTGGAAAGAGAGCGGCTCACCCGTCGAGGCCAGGAACCGCTCCCCTGCTGCCGCAGGGTTCGTCATCGCACGCAAATGCAGGTCTGCGGCGTCTCGGACGTCGACCACGGTCGTTGCGAGTCGCGGAACAGCCGGCATGGCGGTGATCATCTGGTGAGCCAATCCGATCGATGCCGACAGGTCGACGGTGAGGGGTGGGCCGAAGATCCCGACGGGATTGATCACCGCGAGCTCGAGCTCGCCACCCTCGGCCGCCATGAAGTCCCATGCGGCTCGCTCCGCAACGGCTTTCGAACGGATGTAGGCGCTCAGCGGCGCGTCCACATTGGTCCACGAGCGCTCATCGAACTCGTCGTCGGTCGGTGGGTGCCCGTAGCCGACCGCAGCGAACGACGACGTCATCACCACTCGCTCGACGCCGGCGTCACGGGATGCGCGCAACACCCGCACTGCACCCTCGCGGGCCGGGCGGATCACGTCGTCATCGCTGTCCGGCATCGCCGGCGGGAACGGCGATGCCACGTGCACCACATAGCGGCTGCCAGCGACCGCGTCGGACCAGCCCGCGTCCTTCGACAGCTCGGCACGCACGAGGGCGAGGTCGACGTCCCGGGCTACACCCGCGCTGGCCAGGGCGCCGCGGAGCTCACCTTCACGTTCGAGGTCGCGCACGGTGGTGCGTACCCTGTAGCCGGATGCGAGCAGCTGGGCGATGACATGAGTACCGAGGAAGCCGGTACCTCCGGTAACGAGCACGAGGTCGTTGTTCATTGCACTATCCATTTCTTGGCCACGTGAGGCCCTTCTTTGATTGCCGGATGACTACTCGAAAGTGAGCACGATCTTGTCGTGCGTCTCCCCCGACTCGAGGAGCCTGTGCGCTTCGGCAGTGTCGCGGATCGGCAGGCTCCGGCGTTCTTTGAGACGCAGCTCGCCGCTGGCGAGCAAGGGCATCGCGATCGCCAGCGCATCCGGTGCCCGGTCGGCACTCGGCACCGACATGCGTGCACCAGAGGACGCGACGTCGGGACCTCCGGTGAGTGTCACCACCCTGCTGGGATCGCCGGTCGCCACGACAGCCTCGACCAGTCCCCCGCGCCCGGCCGCATCGATGATCTTGTCGATGGGCGTCGCGATCCGGTCGAAGACTCGATCTCCGTACGCAACGAACTCGGCCCCGAATCCGCCGACGAGCGCGGCATCCCGATCACTCGCCACCCCGATGACGCGGATACCTCGCGCATGCGCGAGTTGGACGACGACAGATCCGACCGACCCCGCAGCACCGAGGACCACGAGGGTCTCCCCCGACTCCGCGCCGCTTTGGCGAAGTGCCCCGACGGCCGCCTCGGCGGCTGCCGGCAGAACGGCCGCCGCTTCCCACGTCACTGCCGCGGGCTTCGGGTGCCACACGCTGGCGGTGACGAGCTCGCCATACCCACCTTGGGCGAGGAGAAGCGCAGCAACCTCGTCACCAACGTTGGCGTCAGCCCCCTCTCCGACCGCCTCGATGACACCGGCCGCCTCGAAACCCAACACGTCGCCCGGCCGCTGCGGGAACACTGCCGCGAGGTGGCCTGCCCGAATGTGCAGGTCGGTCGGCCCCACACCCGCGGCCCTGACGCGGATGAGCACCTCCCCCTGCTGCGGCGCCGGGGGCCGCACTTCACGCCACTGCAGCACCTCGGGGCCCCCGAACTCAGTGATCACGATCGCGTTGGACATCTACTGCCTCCCTAATTTTCGACGTGACTGTGGTTTCTCGAAATCGCTGCGGCCATCACGCGATCAACCGCCGACACAGCCGCTGGAGCACGTTCACCAGTTCCTCGTCGGGCAAGTGATCCAGAGTGCGCATGACGGGTTTCAGGTCCTGCATGACTGCGAGGCCAGCCAACTGATCGACGCTGGGGTGCAGGCCGAAAAACGCCATCGCTGCCCTGGCCGTGAACGCTTCGAGGCGCGCGGCCACCCCGTGTACCGAACGCACCGCAGGGTCGGCAAAATCCACCGGGGCGACCGTGCGGTACGCCCTGACGACCTCTTCGGTGAAGCCGACGATGAGCAGCTCTCGGCGCGCCTCGACGGAAGCCTCCGATTCGGCAGCGGCGAGCAGTGCATCGAGACCGCTCACCCGCTCGTCCAGAAGGGCGTCGAGGATCGCGGTCTTGGTCTTGAAGTAGTAGTAGACGTTCGCCTTGCGCACTCCCGTCGCGTCAGCGATGTCTTGCAACGACGTGGCAGCGAAACCTTGCTCAGCGAACAGCGCCCTCGCGGCATCCAGCGCGGACTGCCTTGTTCGCGCGGCCTGCTCTGCTCTCGTCATGGGACCCATATTACATTTCGTTAGCCAATTGGCCAACGAATTTGCATTCGGTCATTGCGATCAGGGAACGGGCCTCTATACACGGCTCCGTGCGCTGCGGCAGGATGTCGGCATGGAGCGAGTTCTCGGAATCGGCGGAGTCTTCCTGCGTTCGTCGGACCCCGACGCCCTGTCGGCCTGGTACCGCGACAATCTCGGAATCGGCACCGATCCTTCGGACCCGTGGCAGCAGCAGGCCGGCGCGACCATTTTCGCGACGTTCGACCGCGCGAGCGACTATTTCGGATCGCTCTCGCAGCAGGTGATGCTGAACTTCCGCGTCGCCGACCTCGACGCGATGCTCGAGCAGCTCCGCTCAGCGGGCGCCGAGGTCGACCCGCGCACCGAGACGATGGACGGAGTAGGTCGCTTCGGCTGGGTCGTCGATCCCGACGGCAATCGCATCGAGCTGTGGCAGGAGGCCTGACCTCTCCCCCGCACCTCACAGTCGGCAGTCGCTGTATTACACAGAGTGACTAAGACTCGCCGAAACCCGACTCCACGAGCTCGGCCAGCGCATCCACAGCGGCCCTGCCGTCGGGGCTCGGCGTCGACAGCTCGACCGATCGGCCCTTCACGAGCCCCATCGACATGATCCCCAGCAGACTTCGCGCATCCGCCCCGTTGACCGTGACCGGAACCCCGAGCGAATTCGCCAGCTTCACGAACTCGGCGGCCGGCCGGGCGTGAAGCCCGTCGGTGTTCACGATGGTCACGCTGCGGGAGTACCCCGACGTCGACTCGTCGGCCACCGGATGCGGGTCGTCCGCTGAGAACGCGCCGATCGCAGACCGGGCGGCGGCCACCACCGCGGCGAGGTCGGCGCCCGACTCGGCCTCGACGGATGCGGCGACTGCTCCCTCGACGAGCGGGGCATCCACGATCACCACGCGATCGCGCACGTCGTCGTCGAGGAAGTCCCTCGCCGTCTCGGCCGTGAGGATGGCCGACCCCAGATCGCACAGCACGACGACGCCCGCTCCCGAGTCGACAGAAGAGATGGCCTGCCCGACTCGCTCGAAGCTCGTGCCTATTCCGCCCTCGTCGGTGCCTCCGGCGGCTGCCATCGCGGTGCTCCCCGCCATCTGCTGCGCGAGCTCGACCAGCCCCTCCGCGATCTTCGAACTGTGCGAGACGAAGACCAGCCCGACCCGTGCTGCAGTCGCCCCCATATCAGGAGTCCGTCGCCGTGTCGGCGGCGGAACGGAGCAGCAGGGCCGAGGACTGCGCACCGGGATCGCGATGCCCGATGGCCCTCTCCCCCAGGTAGCTCGCCCGACCCTTGTGTGCGACGAGCGGCTCCGTGGCGCGGGCGCCGGCCTCCGCGGCCGTCGCGGCGGCGTCGAGGATCCCGGCTTCGTCCGAGCCGTTCGACAGGGCGGCCGCGGCCGCGTCGACGGCGGGCGTCCAGGCATCCACCATCGTCTTGTCGCCCGGGGCGGCCTTGCCTCGCAGAACCACACCGTCACGGGCGGCCGTGAGCAGCGCCACGATGGCCGCACCGTCGAGCTCGGCCTGACCTGCGATCGCGCCCGCCGCCTTCAGATACGCGGTTCCGTACAGCGGGCCCGCCGCGCCACCGACGGTCGAGATGAGCGTCGTCGCGACGAGCTTGAGTGCATCGGCCGGGGTGGCATCGTCTGCGAGATCGTCGAGCTTCGGCAGAACGGCCGAGAAACCCCGATCGAGATTCTCGCCGTGGTCGCCGTCGCCGATGTCGCGGTCGAGCGTGATGAGTTCGACCCGGTGCTCGGAGACGACGGCGGCACTCGCCCTGATCCACCGAACGGCCCATGCCGTGTCCAATGTCATGTCGTCTACCTTCCCCACCGCAGTGCGGCGGTCTGCACGGGCGCGTCCCAGAGCTGCTCGAGCTCATCGTCGAGCCTCATGACCGTGATGCTCATGCCCTGCATCTCGAGCGATGTCACGAAGTTGCCGACGAGTGTGCGCGAGACGGTGATGCCGCGCTCGGCCAGCGCTTCGGCGGCGCGACGGAAGACGATGTAGAGCTCCACCTGCGGCGTTCCGCCCAGGCCGTTGACGAAGAGCAGGACCCGGTCGCCAGACGCGAAGGGAAGGTCGTCGACGATCGGGGCGAGGATCCTGTCGACGATCGCGTCTGCGGGCTCGATCTTGATGCGCTCCCGCCCGGGCTCGCCGTGGATGCCGATGCCGATCTCGATCTCGTCGTCGGCCAGCGTGAAGCTCGGCTCCCCCGCGTGCGGGACGACGCACGGGGTGAGGGCGACTCCCATCGACCTCGTGACGGAGTTGACCCGGGTCGCGATCGCGGCGACCGAGGCGAGGTCGTCGCCCCGCTCCGCAGCGGCGCCCGCGATCTTCTCGACGAGGACCGTGCCCGCGACACCGCGACGCCCCGCCGTGTACAGCGAATCCTTGACCGCGACGTCGTCGTCGACGATCACAGTCTGCACGTCGATGCCATCCGCTAAGGCGAGGTCTGCTGCCGTCTCGAAGTTGAGCACGTCGCCGGTGTAGTTCTTGACGATGTGGAGCACCCCTGCTCCCCCGTCGACGGCCTTCGTGGCCGCGAGGATGGGATCGGGAGTCGGCGAGGTGAACACGGGGCCGGGAACGGCGGCGTCGAGCATTCCGAAGCCGACGAAACCGCCGTGCAGCGGCTCGTGCCCGCTTCCGCCGCCGCTGACAAGGGCGACCTTGCCCTTGTGCGGCGCATCCTTGCGGGCGATGAAGATGGGATCGTGAGAGACGGTGACCAGGTCGCCGTGAGCGGCCTCGAATCCGGCGACGGCTTCTTCGACCACGCGACGCGGATCGTTGATGAGTTTCTTCATGAGTGGCAATCCTCTTTGATGGTGCCGTGCGACCTGGGCCTGGAACGGCTCAGGGAGCCGCGCGGGAGCGCAGCTCGCACTGCCAAATCTACTTGTTCGCTCGAGTTCGACGGAAGTGCCTCGACTTTTGCCTCAGACCATATGCGCCGCAGATTCCTGCGGATATGGTGTAGTCACCCGCTTGATGTGGGGTTCCGCACAACGTGACATAGGCGTCACACGAAGGAAGGTCGACGTGGACAATCTCGGTGTTGTATTTCTCTCTGAACTGGTAGGCACGGCCCTGCTCGTTCTTCTCGGCTGCGGTGTCGTCGCGAACGTCGCTCTCGTGAAGAACAAGGGTTTCAATGGCGGCTTCCTGATGGTGAACATCGGGTGGGGCTTCGCCGTGTTCTCCGGTGTGATCGTGTCGGCGAACGTCGCTCTCGTGAAGAACAAGGGTTTCAATGGCGGCTTCCTGATGGTGAACATCGGGTGGGGCTTCGCCGTGTTCTCCGGTGTGATCGTGTCGTACAACAGTGGTGCGCACCTGAACCCGGCCGTGACCCTGGGTCTGGTCGCGAATGGCGCGACCGAGTTCGGTTCCGGTGTACCCGTGAACATCGYGTCGATCCTCACCTACATCGCAGCKCAGCTGCTGGGTGCGATCATCGGTGCCGTGTTCGTGTGGCTCGCGTACAAGCAGCACTTCGACGAGGAACCCGACGCGGCGAACAAGCTCGGCGTGTTCTCSACGGGACCGGCGATT
>NZ_LMLX01000006.1:0-141197 GCF_001422695.1 Agreia sp. Leaf244
TCTGCGCCGATGGTACTGCAAGGGGGACCTTGTGGGAGAGTAGGACACCGCCGGACTCCTATTACACGAATGGCCACCCCACACGGGGTGGCCATTTCGCGTTAACGACCAACACCCCACCCGGCGCGGTTGCCCACAACCGTGTACCGTGTGCGAAGGACCCGACGACTCGCATTGCGAGCGTCTGCGCGTCATCCAACTACACAGCACGCAAAGAACACGCCGGCCCCGTCCGCGCGAGGAGATTTCCATGACCGATTCATCTGACCGTGGTCCGCAGAGACCAGGACGACGCGACGACTCTCCTCGTCGAAACAACGGTCCCCAGTCCGGCCGGCCGTCGAACTCGGACCGGCCGAAGCGGCAGGACGGTTCCGAGCGTGCTGGGCGCCCCGACCGTCCCGCGCGATCGGGAGGAGCGCCAGGCTCCGATCGTCCTGAGCGGTCGAACCGAGACGGAGACCGACCTCAGCGCGATAGGCCCGTACGCGGGGGTCGACCTGACCGTGGTTCCGATCGCAAGCTCTGGACCAGCGGAGGCAAGCCTGCCCGCAACGACCGGGACGCTCGCGCCCGCGAAGTCGAGCTGAGCGAAGAGGAGAAGCAGGCTCGAGCGCTTCGGGCCGTCCGCCCGCGTCACGACGATCCGGAGATCCCCGAGGGTGTCACGGCCCGCGACCTCGACAAAGGCGCTCGGAACGAGCTGAAGACCCTGAGCAAGGAGAACGCGGAGGGCGTGGCCCAGCACCTGGCCATGGTCGCCCGATTGATCGAGTCAGATCCGGAGCTCGCGCACCGGCACGCCATCTCTGCGGCTCGGCGAGCAGGCCGCATCGGCATCGTTCGCGAGACGCTGGCCATCACGGCCTACGCGACAGGTGACTTCGCGCTTGCCATCCGTGAGTTGCGCACCTACCGGCGCATCTCCGGTTCGAACGAGCAGCTGGCACTGATGGTGGACAGCGAGCGAGGCGTCGGTCGTCCTGACAGGGCCCTCGAAGTGGGTCGGTCGGTTCAACGCTCTGAGCTGTCGTCGGCCGCGCAGGTCGCCGTTGCGATCGCCATGAGCGGCGCACGTCTCGACCTCGGCCAGACCGAGGCGGCCCTCGACGAGCTCGACATCCCGCAGCTGAACCCCGACGTCGCATACTCGTACAGCGCCGACCTCTTCTCCGCCTATGCGGAGGTTCTCGACGACTTGGGCAGGGACGAGGAGGCCGAGTCCTGGCGTGACCGCGCCGCCCGGGCCGATGCCGCTCTCGGTGACGACGACGGCGACCTCGTCGAGGTATATGAAGAGGACATCGACGAAGAGGAGATCGTCTTCGATTCCGTCGACGACGCCATTGCAGATTCCAGCGGGGGAGAGAGCGGCGATGAGCCTGTTCGCCCGTCGGAGTCGTAGCGTGGCGACCCCTCTCGATGGAGTGGACGCGGTTCTCGCGGACCTCGACGGCGTCGTCTATCAGGGTCCGAAGGCCATTCCTTTTGCCGTCGAGTCCCTGACCAAGGTCGCCGCAGCGGGCACGAAGATCGGGTACATCACCAACAACGCCTCCCGAACCGACCGGCAGGTCGCAGATCACCTGTCGAGCTTCGGCCTCGACGTCGCGGCAAGCGACGTGGTGACCAGTCCGCAGGCGGCAGTGCGGCTCCTGGCGGACCTCGTGCAGCCGGGCTCCCTCATCCTCGTGGTCGGCGGCGACGGCCTCGTCGACGAACTGGGCAAAGCCGGGTTCCGCGTGACGCGGGAGTCCGCCGATGAGCCGGCCGCCGTCATCCAGGGTTTTTCGCCCGAGGTCGGCTGGAAGCAGCTTGCCGAAGCCAGCTTCGCGCTTCACCGTGGCATCCCGTGGGTCGCGACGAATACCGACTGGACCATTCCTGTGGCCGGGGGCATCGCGCCCGGCAACGGCACCCTCGTGTCAGCCGTTCACACGGCCGTCGGGCGCCTTCCCGTGGTCGCGGGAAAGCCCGAGGTCGCGATCTTCGAAGAGGCTCGGCGCCGTTTCGGGGCGTCGTCGCCGTTGTTCGTCGGCGACAGGCTCGACACCGACATCCTGGGTGCGAACCGGGCAGGAATGCCCGTGGCCCACGTGTTGACCGGCGTCGACACGGCCAAGCAGCTGCTGTCGGCGAAGCCCGACGAGCGTCCACAGTTCATCCTCGACGACCTGCGCGGACTGTTCGAGCCGTACCCGGCGACCACGTTCTCCAAGGACTCGTCGACCGCGACGGTGGGCGGCGCGAAGGTGCAGATGCGCGGCAACGACGTGGTGATCGTGTCGGTCGGCGACAGTCGCACAGACCTGCTGAGGGCCGCCTGCGCGGTCATCTGGACGTCGGGCCGCGCGATCTACGGACTTCAGGTGCCGGAGGAGCTCTACGAGGAGTGAGGCGCATGCCGGCGCTACTCTAGAACCTGTGACTGACACCGACCCCGAGACGTCGAACGCACTTCTCTCTCGCCTTCGCGTGATCGAGGAGCAACCTCTCGACGCCCGAGCCGAGGCCTACGTGCAGGTGCACGACGCCTTGCGCGTGCGACTCGAGGGCGGGGACGCCCTTGTCGATGACTGAGTCTCGACTCGACGCCGCTCTGGCCGCGATGGGCCTCGCCCGAAGCCGCACCCACGCCGCCCAGCTCATCTCCGACGGGCTCGTGCGCGTCGACGGGGTCGGCCAGGTGAAGCCGTCATTCCGTGTGGCCGAGGGGCAGGCGCTCACGGTCGACGGCGATGACGGGTACGTCAGCAGGGCGGCGGGCAAGCTTGTGGCGGCGCTGGATGCCTTCCCCGACGTGGCCGTGCAGGGTCGCCTCGCGCTCGACGCGGGTGCCTCGACGGGCGGGTTCACCCAGGTGCTGCTCGAACGCGGTGCGCGCCAGGTGATCGCCCTCGACGTGGGACACGGTCAGCTCGCGCGGGTGATTGCCGACGATCCGCGAGTGCGGGTGGTCGAGGGGTTCAACGTGCGATTCGCCACGCCCGAGACCCTCGGTGCGGCCGCGAGGGTCGACGAGTCGCCGTCGCTCGTCGTTGGAGACCTATCGTTCATCTCGTTGGCGACGGTTCTGCCGGCACTCCAGTCGGTGGCGACGCCGGATGCGGACTTCGTGCTGCTCGTCAAACCCCAGTTCGAGGTCGGGCGCACGGGCATCAAAGAGGGCATCGTCAAGAATGCCGGGCTTCG
Organism: Agreia sp. Leaf244; assembly: GCF_001422695.1. Lineage (NCBI taxonomy): Bacteria > Bacillati > Actinomycetota > Actinomycetes > Micrococcales > Microbacteriaceae > Agreia > Agreia sp. Leaf244. The sequence goes on from NZ_LMLX01000006.1 coordinate 3,193, forward strand.
CGGCGAGGCCGTCGCGAGCGTTCTGTGGAGCGCCTTCGACCTGGGACTCGGCACGGCGGGCATCACGTCCTCCCCAGTCATCGGTGCGGCCGGAAACAAGGAGTACCTGATCTGGCTGAGCGCGGTTGTCGGAGGCAATCCGACAGAATGGTTGGATCGCGTGACCAGAATGACGGGAGTCTGAGAATGGTGAACCAGCGCAACATCCTCGTGGTGCTGCACACGGGCCGCCAGGATTCCGTCGATGCTGCGGTGCGGGTCTGCGCCCAATTGCGCGACGCCGGCGTGACCGCGGTGATCGCACCCCAGGAGATCGACGACGTCGGCGCCTACCCCGAGCAGCTCGCCGGCATGCCGGTTCTGGGCGTCGATGTCGACATGGCCGATCTCGAGCTCGTGATCGTGCTCGGCGGCGACGGCACGATCCTTCGCGCTGCAGAGCTGGTGCGCGGTTCGGCGGTTCCGCTGCTCGGCGTCAACCTGGGCCACGTGGGCTTCCTGGCCGAGAGCGAACGCGAAGACCTCACCGAGACGGTGCGCCGGGCCCTGGCCCGCGACTACCACGTCGAGGAGCGCATGACGCTCTCCGTGCGGGTCAAGGTCGACTCCGAGGTGGTCTACGAGACCTGGGCACTCAACGAGGCAACGGTCGAGAAGGCCAGTCGAGAACGCATGCTCGAGGTCGTCATGGAGGTCGACGGTCGGCCGATCTCCAGTTTCGGCTGCGACGGAGTGGTCATGTCGACGCCCACAGGCTCCACCGCCTATGCGTTCTCTGCCGGCGGGCCCGTCGTGTGGCCCAGCCTCGACGCCCTGTTGATGGTGCCGCTCAGCCCTCACGCACTCTTCGCCCGCCCCCTCGTCGTGAGTCCCGATTCCGCGCTGGCGGTCGAGGTCCTTCCCCGAACGCAGGGCACCGGAGTGCTCTGGTGCGACGGACGACGCACCCACGATCTCCCGCTGGGGGCACGGGTCGTCGTGCGTCGTTCGCCGACGCCCGTGAGGCTCGCGAGGCTTCACCTCGGCCCGTTCTCAGATCGACTCGTGGGCAAGTTCAACCTGCCCGTCACCGGATGGCGAGGCCCGACGACCCGTGATTAACGAAATCTCCATCCGCGACCTCGGTGTCATCGACGACGCGGTTCTTCCGCTCGGCGCCGGCTTCACGGCCGTCACGGGGGAGACCGGTGCCGGCAAGACGATGGTCGTGCAGGCGCTCGGTCTCGTGCTCGGCGCCCGGGCCGATTCGGGCACAGTGCGCAGCGGCAGCAAGCAGGCATCCGTCGAGGGGCGCTGGATCGTTCCGGCGACGGGCGAGATCGCGACGCGGGTGCAGGACGCCGGGGGAGACCTCGACCCGCAGGGTGACGACACGGCGGAGCTCATCCTGCTGCGCACCGTGTCGAGCGAGGGTCGCAGCCGCGCCGTCGTCGGCGGCCGCGGAGCGCCCGCCAGCCTGCTCGCCGAGCTCGGAGAGCACCTCATCGTGGTTCACGGGCAGTCCGACCAGATGAGGCTCACCTCGTCGACCGAGCAGCGATCGGCTCTCGACCGGTTCGCCGGAGAGGCGTTGAGTCGCATCGCGGAGCAGTACTCCGCGGTGTTCGGCCAGGCGCGCGCGGCACGGGCCGAGCTCGCCAGCCTCATCGACGAGCGTGACGAGCGTGCACGTGAGGCCGAGGGGCTGAGGGTCGCCCTCGGCGAGATCGACGAGCTCGGGCCGATCGAGGGTGAAGACCTGGAACTCGCGGAGAGGGCCGAGAAGCTCACCAACCTCGAGGATCTCCGGCTGGCCGCTGAGGAGTCGCGCGACCTGGTCTCGAGCGAGGCCCTCGACTCCCATCCCGACATCATCGGGCTGCTCGACAGTGCGCGTCGCCAGCTCGAGCGGGTCGCGCCACACGACGCCGCCCTGCAGCCCATCGTCGAGTCCCTCGCCAGTGCAGGGTTCCTCGTGGCCGAGGTGTCCACCCAGCTGTCGAGCTACATCGCCTCGCTCGACTCCGACGGGGCGGCCGAGCTCGACTCGATCCAGCAGCGGCGGGCGTCGCTGGCGGTGCTCGCCCGCAAGTACGGCCCGGAACTCGGCGACGTCATCCGCTTCGGCGAGGCCGCCGGTCCGAGGCTGCTCGAACTCGACAACGATTCCGACCGTATCGAGCAGCTCCGGGCAGAACTCGACGACCTCGACACGCGGGCGACCGCACTGGCGGCCCAGCTCACCGCCGCGCGAACCGAGGCGGCCGCCACCCTGTCTGCACGGGTGACCGACGAACTCGCCGCACTCGCCATGCCGACCGCGCGCTTCGTCATCGAGGTGACGGCCCGCGACGAGCTCACCGCCTCGGGGGCCGACTCGATCAGATTCCTGCTCCAGCCGCACGGCGGCAGCACGCCCCGGTCCCTGGCCAAAGGCGCCTCCGGGGGAGAGCTCTCGCGGGTGATGCTCGCCATCGAGGTGGTTCTCGCCGCCACAGATCCCGTGCCCACCTTCGTATTCGACGAGGTCGACGCCGGCATCGGCGGGGCGGCCGCCATCGAGATCGGGCGACGACTCGCCCTGCTGGCGAAGACGTCGCAGGTGATCGTGGTGACCCACCTCGCCCAGGTCGCCGCGTTCGCCACGAACCACCTGACCGTCGTCAAGGATTCATCGGGCGCGGTGACCGCGTCGAGCGTCACGCAGCTCGACGGCGACGCCCGGGCGGCAGAAATGGCCAGGCTTCTCTCCGGCCTGCCCGATTCGAAGAGCGGCCTCGAGCACGCCCGCGAACTGCTCGATCTTGCGGCTGCCGGGTAGTACGGCTTGTTCGGCGGGCCCGCCGAACGAGATCCACGGGGCTCACCGCCCGCAGCGACTGTTAGGATGAAACTCCGTGGCAGATGGTCAAAATCCCCAGGTCCTTTCCGGCTCGTCGATGGCATCCCAGGCGGGCGCTTCGGTGACCGGCCTCCCCTCGACTTCTAACACCCCGACGAAGCACATCTTCGTCACGGGTGGTGTGGTATCCAGTCTCGGCAAAGGCCTCACGGCCGCCAGTCTCGGCAACCTCCTCACCGCCCGGGGGCTGCATGTCGTCATGCAGAAGCTCGACCCGTATCTCAACGTCGATCCCGGAACGATGAACCCTTTCCAGCACGGCGAGGTGTTCGTGACCGACGATGGCGCCGAGACCGACCTCGACATCGGGCACTACGAGCGCTTCCTCGACATCAACCTCGACCAGGCCGCCAACGTGACGACGGGCCAGATCTATTCGACGGTCATCGCCAAGGAGCGCCGCGGCGAGTACCTCGGCGACACGGTGCAGGTCATACCGCACATCACCGACGAGATCAAGCGCCGCATGCGCCTGCAGGCTGAGCAGCCGGCCGACGGTTCGCCCCGACCCGACGTGATCATCACCGAGATCGGCGGAACGGTGGGCGACATCGAGAGTCAGCCGTTCATCGAGTCCGCCCGCCAGGTGAGGCACGAACTGGGCCGCAAGAACGTCTTCTTCGTGCACGTCTCGCTCGTTCCGTACATGGGAGCATCGGGCGAGCAGAAGACGAAGCCCACCCAGCATTCCGTCGCCGCGCTCCGGTCCATCGGCATCCAGCCCGACGCCCTGGTGCTGCGCAGCGACCGGCCCGTCTCGGAGTCGAACAAGCGCAAGATCGCCCTCATGTGCGATGTCGACGAGGCCGCGGTCGTGAACGCGGTCGACGTGCCGAGCATCTACGACATCCCGACGATGCTGCACGACCAGGGGCTCGACGCCTACATCATCGACAGCCTCGACCTCGCCCAAGGAGCCGGCGACGTCGACTGGTCGCGCTGGTCGCCGCTGCTCACGGCGGTGCACGAGCCGAAGCACGACGTGACCATCGGCCTCGTCGGAAAATACATCGATCTTCCCGACGCCTACCTGTCGGTGACCGAGGCCCTCAAGGCCGGCGGATTCGCCCACAAGACCAAGGTCGCCATCAAGTGGATCCCGTCGGACAACTGCGAGACGCCCGAGGGCGCCGCTCGCGAGCTGTCCGACGTCGACGGCATCTGCGTTCCCGGAGGCTTCGGCGTGCGCGGCATCGAGGGCAAACTCGGCGCACTGCGCTTCGCCAGGGAGAACGGCATTCCCACGCTCGGACTGTGCCTCGGTCTGCAGTGCATGGTCATCGAGTACGCCCGGCACGAGGCCGGCCTCGAGGGTGCGTCATCGAGCGAGTTCGATCCCGACACCGAGTTCCCCGTCATCGCCACCATGGCCGAGCAGGTCGACATCATCGCCGGGGGAGACCTCGGCGGAACGATGCGACTCGGCCTCTACGAGGCCAACCTGGCGCAGGGATCCATCGTCGAGGCCCTGTACGGCGCTCCCGTCGCGAGCGAGCGTCACCGTCACCGCTACGAGGTGAACAACCACTACCGCGCCCAGATCGCCGACGCCGGTCTCTGGTTCAGCGGAACGTCGCCCGACGACTCGCTCGTCGAGTACGTCGAGCTTCCCCGCGCCGTTCACCCGTTCTACGTCGCGACCCAGGCGCACCCCGAGCTGCGAAGCCGACCCAGCAGCCCGCATCCGCTCTTCCGCGGCCTCGTCGAGGCGGCCCTCGAGCGGCATGAGGCGTCGAGCCTGTTCTCGCAAGACGAAGCCGCATCGATCGGCGAGGTCGACGAGGTCTCCGATCGTGCCTGATCAGCAGCCCGAGCAGGTGCAGGGTCTGCTGGCCGACGACCGCGTCGACCTGCCGATCGTGTCGAGCGACATCGTCTTCCAGGGCAAGATCTGGGATGTTCGGCGCGAGACCTTCGACTACAACGGCCAGCAGATCACCCGCGAATTCGTCGACCACACGGGAGCGGTCTCCGTTCTCGCGGTCGACGACGAGGAGCGCGTGCTGCTGATCAAGCAGTACCGGCACCCCATCCGTGCCCGCGAGTGGGAGATCCCTGCCGGCCTGCTCGACGTCGCCGACGAGGATCCCCTCGAGGCCGCCAAGCGCGAGCTGGCCGAGGAGGTCGACCTGGCCGCCGCATCGTGGAGCGTGCTCTCCGACTACGTGACGACGCCCGGCGGAAACAACGAGGCGATCCGCGTGTACCTCGCGAGAGACCTCACAGAGACCGCTGCCTTTGCTCGTGAAGACGAGGAGGCCGACATCGAGAAGCGCTGGGTGCCGCTCGACGAGGCGCTCGATGCGGTCGTCGCGCGGCGCATCCAGAACCCGTCTCTGGTCGTGGCCGTCTACGCGGCGGCGATCTCGCGATCGCGCGGCTGGTCGACCCTGGGTGCGGCCGATGCGCCGTGGCCCCAGCGCGACGTGCTGCGCAGCTCCCGCCGGCCCTCATAGCCCATGGCGCTCGAGCCGCAGGTGCACGACTATCTGCGCCATCTCACGATCGAGCGCGGCCTGTCGACGAACACGCTCGCCGCGTACTCGCGCGACCTGAAGCGGTACACCGACTGGCTCGAGGCTCAGGGCGTGTCGGATGCGCGGGTCATCACCGCCGCGCAGATCGGCCAGTTCGCGGGATCGCTGCGCACCGTTGACACCGGTGACGACGCTCCTTCCGAGCCGCTGGCCGCGTCGAGCGTGGCTCGCATCCTGTCGTCCGTGCGGGGACTCCACCGGCACCTCGCCGACGAGGGGGCGGTCGATTCGGACCCGGCCAGAGAGGTCAAGCCGCCGAAGCTCGCCAGCAGGCTTCCCAAGGCCATCACCATCGACCAAATGAACACCCTGCTCGGCGCCGTCACGGGCGATGACGCGCTCGCCCTGCGGGATCGCGCCCTGCTCGAGATGCTGTACGCGACCGGCGCTCGGGTGTCGGAGGCCGTGGGACTCAACGTCGACGACGTCATGGACGACAACGAGATCGTGCGCCTCGTGGGCAAAGGCAGCAAGCAGAGGGTCGTTCCCGTGGGCAGCTACGCCCGTGAGGCCGTGGATGCCTACCTCGTGCGGGCGCGACCGGCACTGTCGGCTCGTGGTCGGGCCACGCCCGGACTCTTCCTCGGCCAGCGCGGCCAGCGTCTCTCGAGGCAGGGAGCCTGGCTCGTCATTCAGTCGGCGGCGCGCCGTGCCGGGCTCGAGGCGCACGTGTCGCCGCACACCTTCCGGCACTCATTCGCAACCCATTTGTTGCAGGGCGGGGCTGACGTGAGAGTCGTCCAGGACCTGCTCGGACACTCCTCAGTAGCGACCACTCAGCTGTACACGCTCGTCACCGCCGACACGCTCCGCGACATGTACGTGACGGCTCATCCTCGGGCGCGCTGAGTCGCCTACGCGGCGCGGTGCTGCGGGGCCGGTACAGTTGAGTTCGTTCCGGTGACAGGCTGCCGGGAGGAATGGGAGCAGCGTTCGTGGCGGGCACTAAGAACACCGGTCGGTCCGAGCTTCCGGGACTCGAGACACCGAAGTTCGGTCCCACCGGGCGCCCGCTTCGAGAGTTCCCCGATCCGGCACCTCTCAAGTCGCACGGCCCGGCACGCATCATCTCGCTCTGCAACCAGAAGGGTGGCGTCGGCAAGACGACGACCACCATCAATCTCGGCGCGACCCTCGCCGGCTACGGCCGCCGCGTGCTCGCGATCGACTTCGACCCGCAGGGCGCCCTCTCCGCCGGACTCAACGTGAACACGCACGACGCCCTGACGATCTACGACCTACTCCTCGGCAGCGCGAAGGACCCGTCGGCCGCCATTCAGCACACCTCGGTCGAGGGTCTCGACGTGATCCCCGCCAACATCGATCTGTCGGCCGCCGAGGTGCATCTCGTCAACGAGGTGGCCCGCGAGACGATCCTCGCTCGAGTCCTGCGCAAAGTCAGCGCCGACTACGACGTGATCCTCATCGACTGCCAGCCGTCGCTCGGACTGCTCACCATCAACGCCCTCACGGCCAGCCATGGTGTCTTCATTCCCCTCGAGTGCGAGTTCTTCGCGCTCCGCGGTGTCGCCCTCCTGGTCGAGACGATCGACAAGGTGCGCGACAGGCTCAACCCGGCCATCGAGCTCGACGGCATCCTCGCCACGATGTACGACCCGCGCACGCTCCACTCGCGCGAAGTGCTCGAGCGCGTCGTGGATGCGTTCGGCGACGCCGTGCTCGAAACGGTCATCGGCCGCACGGTCAAGTTCCCCGACGCGTCGGTCGCCGGCCGTCCCATCACCCAGTTCGCGCCGGAGCATTCGGCCGCGAAGGCCTACAAGCAGCTCGCCCGAGAACTGGTCGCGCGTGGCGCGGTCGCCTAGCCCCGACTTGCTCGCGGGCGAGAATGCGCCCGCGTTCGAACTCCGCCTCGACAACTTCGAGGGCCCGTTCGACCTGCTGCTCTCGCTCATCTCGAAGCACGAGCTCGACATCACGGACATCGCGCTCAGCAAGGTCACCGACGAGTTCATCGGCTTCCTCCGCGGCCTCGACTCCGCAGAGGAGCTCGACCGCGCATCGGAGTTCCTCGTGGTCGCCGCGACCCTTCTCGACCTGAAGATCGTGGGGCTCCTGCCCCAGGGCGAGCTCGTCGACGCCGAAGACGTGGCGCTGCTCGAGGCGCGCGACCTGCTCTTCGCCCGCCTCCTGCAGTACCGGGCGTTCAAGCAGGTCGCAGAGTGGTTCGGTGCGAGCCTCGAAGCCGAATCGACCCGGCACGTGAGGCAGGTGCGGCTCGAAGAGAAGTACCGGAGACAGACGCCCGAGCTGGTCTGGACCCTCACCCCCGACGACTTCGCCGCGCTTGCGGCCCTGGCCCTCGCTCCCCGGGAGATGCCGACCGTGGGACTGGAGCATCTGCACGCGCCGCTGGTGAGCATCCGGGAACAGGCCGCCCACGTGGTGACCCTTCTCCGTTCGAGCGCCGGCCCGATGTCGTTCCGGCAACTGATCGCAGGGATCGCCGAGAAGGGCGTCGTGGTCGCCCGGTTCCTCGCCGTGCTCGAGCTCTACCGGCGCGCGTCGATCTCGTTCGAGCAGATCGAGCCGCTCGGCGAGCTGACGCTCAGCTGGACGGCCGAGTCGTGGAGCGAGGAGAACCTCTCTAATCTGGGAGCGGACTATGACAACTGACACCTCGCTCGAAGACATCCCCTCACCCGACGATCCGGTCGCGCCGGCCCCCGTCGTGGTCGTCGACGTCGACCGCGCGCTCGAGGCGATTCTCATGGTCGCCGACGAACCGCAGAGCCTGGTCGCCCTCGCCACGGTCGTGTCACGCCCCGTCGCCGTCGTGCGGCAGGCCATCGAACGACTCGTCGACGACTTCGACGGCGTAGACGGATCGATCAGGCGCGGATTCGAACTGCGTGAGGTCGGAGGCGGCTGGCGCCTGTACGTGCGTGCAGACTACGACTACGTCGTCACCGACTTCGTGTCGACCCAGAACCCGTCGCGCCTCAGCCAGGCCGCCCTCGAGACGCTGGCCGTGATCGCCTACAAGCAGCCCATCTCGCGCGGATCCATCGCGTCGATCCGCGCGGTGAACGTGGATTCGGTCGTGCGTACCCTGCTCGGTCGCGGCCTCATCACCGAGGTGTCGACGGATGCCGAGACGCACGCCATCCTGTACGGCACGACAGACCTGGTGCTGACCCAGCTGGGCCTCAACTCCCTCGACGAACTCCCCCCGATCTCGCCGCTCCTCGCAGACGGCGCGGAAGGCTTTGATGAACGACTTTGACCACGGAACCCCCGACGAAACGGGCATTCGCCTGCAGAAGGTGATGGCCGCCGCCGGCGTGGCCTCGCGTCGCGCATCCGAGGAGCTGATCGCCGCCGGGCGCGTGCGCGTCAACGGCCAGGTGGTGCGGGAGCCCGGGCGGCGGATCGATCCGGCCGTCGACAAACTGGCCGTCGACAACGTCGCCATCCAGCTCGACCAGTCGAAGCGCTACGTGATGCTCAACAAGCCCGTGGGCATCGTGTCGAGCCTCGCCGACGAGAACGGGCGGCCCGATCTGCGCGAGTTCACCGACCAGTTCGAGGAGCGGCTCTTCAACGTCGGGCGTCTCGACGCGGAGACGTCGGGTCTACTGATCCTCACCAACGACGGCGACCTCGCGCACGTACTCGCCCACCCGTCGTTCGGCGTGATGAAGACATACATCGCCAAGGTGCGCGGCGCCATGACGCCGCAGACCGTACAGCGGCTGACGACCGGACTCGAGCTGGAGGACGGCCCGATCGCCGCCGATAAGGCTCGACTGCTCGAGACCTCGAACGGGTTCAGCCTGATCGAGATCACGCTCCACTCCGGCCGCAACCGCATCGTGAGACGCATGCTGAAAGAGGTCGGGCACCCCGTGGTCGACCTTGTGCGCCGCTCGTTCGGCCCCCTGCACCTCGGCAACCTGCGCGTCGGCGCGACCAGGGAACTCACCTCGGCCGAGCTCGGCCAGATCCTAACGCTGTCGCGCTCGAAGGATGCGGCTGAGCAAGCCGGTTCTTCCGCGGAGTCACCTGACCGCTCGTCTGGTCGCTCGTCGGAAGCGGGGGAGTAGGCCATGGTCGAATCCCGTCTCACCGGGCAGGTGCGCGTCGTCGGCGTCGGCCTGCTCGGCACCAGCATCGGCCTCGGCCTGCGCGCCCGAGGCGTCGACGTCATCCTCGCCGACGCGTCGCCCACCAACCTCAGCATCGCCATCGACTACGGCGCCGGACGAGCAGCCGAGGCCCACGATTCGCCGCAGATCGTCGTCGTCTGCGTTCCCCCGGACGTGACGGCGCAGATCGTCGCCGCAGAACTCCTCGCCTACCCCGAGGCCCTCGTGACCGATGTCGCCAGCGTGAAAGTCGCCCCCCTCGAGGAGCTGCGCGCATCCGGTGCCGACGTGACGCGCTACCTCGGATCGCACCCGCTCGCCGGGCGCGAGCGCGGCGGCCCCCTGTCTGGCAGGGCCGATCTGTTTCTCGGGCGTCCCTGGGTCGTGGCCGACCACGGGGGAGTCTCTTACCAGCGCGGCTCGCTGCTCGACGACCTCATTCTCGACCTCGGGGCCACGCTCGTGGAGATGAGCCCCGAGCAGCACGACCTGTCGGTCGCCCTCGTCTCCCACGTTCCCCAGGTGATCTCGAGCGTCATGGCCAGGCGGCTCACCGACGCGCCCGATGCCGCTGTGAACCTGTCGGGCCAGGGGCTGCGCGACGTGACCCGCATCGCGGCGAGCGATCCGGAGCTGTGGGTTCAGATCCTCGGAGCCAACGCCGGACCCGTCGCCGACGTGCTTCGAGACTTCCGCGCCGACCTCGACCGGTTCATCGACGCGCTCGAGCATCCGTCGCAGGGATCCTCGCGGCGTCGCATCAACGAGGAGCTCGCGGGCGGCAACATGGGCGTTGCCCGCATTCCGGGCAAGCACGGCCTCGACCGGCGGTACTCGTCGCTCGTGGTCATGGTCGACGACAAGCCGGGCGAACTGGCGAGACTGTTCCACGAGATCGGTGAGGCGAACGTCAACCTCGAAGACCTGCGCCTGGAACACTCGCCCGGCGCCCAGATCGGCCTGGCCGAGATCTCGGTTCTGCCCGAAGCGGTGCAGCGCCTTACCGACGAACTGTCGCAGCGCGGCTGGAGGATTGCAGGATGACCACCCCGGAACGAACGAACACGCCACGCGACACCGCATCGGACGCCAACAGCGACACGACCTTCGTCGTCGCCGTCGACGGCCCGGCGGGCAGCGGCAAGTCGAGCGTGAGCAAGGCCGCGGCGGCTGCGCTCGGCTACGCCTACCTCGACTCGGGAGCCTGCTACCGGGCGCTGGCCTGGAGCCTGCTCGACCGCGGAGTCGACCTCGAGGACCCGGCCGCCGTTGTCGAGGCTCAGAAGACGTTCGACCTGCGCATCGGAACAGAGCCCTCCGACTACTACGTGCGGGTCGGCGAGACCGACGTGACCGACGCCATCCGGGAGCCCCGCGTGACGAATGCCGTGCGGCACATCTCGAAGCTGCCCGAGGTACGAGCAGGGCTCACCGCGCTGTTCCGCCGCATCATCCGCGCCGCACCGAACCCGGGGATCGTCGTGGAAGGTCGCGACATCACGACGGTCGTCGCGTCCGATGCGCCCGTGAGAATCCTGCTAACAGCGTCGGAAGAGGCTAGAATGGCGAGGCGTTCCAAGGAACTGACCGATCAGAGTGCTGCCGTCGTGGGTGAACAGCTCCGGTCCCGAGATCAGGCCGACTCTCGAGTCGTCGATTTCATGAACGCCGCCGATGGTGTTCTCACCCTCGATTCAACCGAACTCGACTTCGACCAGACCGTTCACGCGGTGGTCGAGATCGTCCACACTCAAACAGCGAGGATCTCGCATGGCCGATAAAAAGGCTCCCAACCCGTCCAGCCCGATGACCGACTCCGAAGACGACTTCGAGGGCACCGACCCGACCCTGCTCGACAGGCTCGACACTCTCGACGACGAGCTGATCTCGGCGCGCACCGAGACGCTGCGCGCGGGCCTCGCCGACTTCGATCTCGACGAAGACGATCTTCAGATTCTCGAGGCCGCGACCGACGACCCCGACGCCATCACCTACCTGCCTGCGCTTCCCGTGCTCGCGATCGTGGGCCGGCCGAACGTCGGCAAGTCCGCGCTCGTGAACCGCATCCTCGGCCGCCGCGAGGCCGTCGTCGAGGACACCCCCGGCGTCACCCGCGACCGCGTCTCGTACAAGGCCGAGTGGGCCGACCGCTTCTTCACCATCGTCGACACCGGCGGCTGGGAGCCCGACGCCAAGGGCATCAACGCCTCCGTCGCCATGCAGGCCGAGATCGCGATCGACCTCGCCGACGCCGTGCTCTTCGTCGTCGACGCCAACGTCGGCGCGACCTCGACCGACGAGCACGTGGTGCGTCTGCTGCGCAAGGCGAAGAAGCCCGTGTATCTGGCCGCGAACAAGGTCGATGACCTGCGCCAGGAACCCAACGCCTCGGTGCTGTGGTCTCTCGGGCTCGGCGAGCCGTACCCCGTCTCGGCACTTCACGGCCGCGGCGTCGCCGACCTGCTCGACATCATCCTGAAAGATCTGCCGCCGGTCTCGGCCGTCGCCAAGCAGGAGGTAGGCGGACCGCGTCGCGTCGCCATCCTCGGCCGCCCGAACGTGGGAAAGTCGTCGCTGCTGAACAAGGCCGCGGGCGAAGAACGCGTGGTCGTCAACGAGCTCGCCGGAACGACCCGCGACCCGGTCGACGAGCAGGTCGAGATCGCCGGACGCATCTGGCGCTTCGTCGACACGGCCGGAATCCGTCGTCGCGTGCACCTGCAGCAGGGCGCCGACTTCTACGCGTCGCTGCGCACCTCGGCCGCTCTCGAGAAGGCCGAAGTCGCCGTCGTCATGATCGACGTGACCGAGCCGATCAGCGAGCAGGATGTGCGCATCATCGACCTGGTGCTCGAGTCGGGACGCGCCCTCGTGCTCGCCTTCAACAAGTGGGACATGCTCGACGACGAACGACGTCGCTACCTCGAACGCGAGATCGAACAGGATCTCGCGCACGTGTCGTGGGCGCCGCGCGTCAACATGTCGGCCAAGACCGGTCGTCACCTCGAGAAGCTCGTGCCCGCGCTCGAGCTCGCGCTCGACTCGTGGGACACCCGCCTTCCGACGGGCAAGTTCAACGCGTTCCTGGCCGAACTCACCTCGGCGCACCCGCACCCCGTGCGTGGAGGAAAGCAGCCGCGCATCCTGTTCGGAACGCAGGCCTCGAGCCGCCCGCCGACATTCGTGCTGTTCACGACCGGGTTCCTCGACCCTGGCTACCGTCGTTACATTCAGCGCCGGCTGCGCGAGGTCTACGGCTTCGAAGGCTCGCCGATCATCGTCAGCATGCGCGTGCGCGAGAAGCGCAAGCGCTAGCTGTTCGCGCGGCGTCTGTTGCCGGTGACGACGTCTGTTACCGGGCCGCCGGCAACAGACGTCGCGTACGGTCACATTCGCTGCGCCGCAAGTCCGCTACCGTTGCGTAGGGTTATTCTGTGATGTCCCGCCGCACGCCTGTTCCGACGAGCCTCATCCTCGCCGCCGCCGCAGCAGACCTGCTTCTCGTGCTCGTCTTCGTGCTGATCGGCCGGGGGAGTCACGAGGTGGGCTTCACCCTGCTCGGCACCCTGAACACGGCCTGGCCGTTCGTCACCGGCCTTGCCCTGGGATGGCTGGTCTCACGAGCGTGGCGTGCGCCCCTGCCGATGAGGCGCACGGCCCTGCCGGTCTGGGCATCCACCGTGGTGATCGGCGTGCTTCTGCGGGCCCTCAGTGGTCAGGGAGTCGCCGTGTCGTTCGTGATCGTGACGCTCCTGGTGCTGGCGGCATTCCTGTTAGGCTGGCGCGCCCTCGCCAGGCTTGTCGTCACACGCAGAACCCGCCGCGAGGCGCACGTGGAGCATTGACCGTTACACGAGACGGACGCACGCTACGACAGGATGTCCTTGCTCGAGAACCGCCCGTAGGCGAGCGCCCCGAACACCACGACATAGCCGAGTTGCAGCAGAGCGTTCTGCCCGAACGACGACCACTCGATGGGTTGGCGAAGCAGGTCGGCGAAGTCGAGCCAGTAGTGGCTGAAGAGCCATGGATGCAGCCACTCGGTCTGCGGGAGCGAGTTGAGCACCTGGGCCACGATCGAGAGCACGACTGTGGCGGCCATGGCTCCGACAGGCGCGTCGGTGAGCGTCGAGATGAACAGGCCGATCGCGGACAGGCCGAGCAGCGACACCGTGGCGTAGAGCGCAATCAGCAGCGACCGCACGAGCGATTCGCCGATGTTCACCGTGTCGCCGGAGAGCAGGGTGACCGGTCCCACGGGGAACAGGGCGATGCCGATCAGGATGCCGGCGATCGACAGCGTCAGGGTTGCTGCCAGGCAGAACACGGCAGTCGCGAGGTACTTCACGACGAGCAACCGGATGCGCCCGATGGGCGAGACGAGCAGATAGCGCAGCGTGGCCGTGTTCGCCTCGCCCGCGATCGAGTCGCCCGCGACGACGCCGACGGTGAGAGGGAGGAAGAGCGGGATCGCGATGGTGAGCCCCGCGATGCCGACGAAGAGGCCGTTCTGCGTGATGCTGCCGATGAAGACCGGGCCGCCCCCGCTCGACCCCGAAGACGAGATGCGCACGGCCACGGCGATCAGGATGGGAACGGCAGCCAGCGCCAGGAGCATCGCCCACGTGCGGCGACGCCGGAAGAGCACGGCGAGTTCCGATGCGAAAAAGCCCGCGCCCAGGCTGCGCGTGGATCGGCGGACGGCGAGGCCGCCTGCGGTCGGGTCACTGGACGACATCGAATCCCTCCCCGGTCAGTGCGACGAAGAGGTCTTCGAGCGATGCGTGGTCGACGGCGAATCCGCGTACTCGCACTCCTGCGGCGACCAGCGCGGCGACGATGTCCTCCGGCGCGGTCGACTCGGGCAGCGTTGCGGCGACTGTCGCACCCGGCGCATCCGGATGCCCGGGGTCGAGACCCAGCGTGCGCAGCACCTGGGCGGCGGCGTCGGCATCGGGCGTCGTGACGATCACCCGGGTCGTGCCGGCGGAGCGCAACTCGTCGAGGGTTCCCTGGGCGACGAGCCTGCCGGCCCGCATGACCGCGGCGTGTGTGCACATCTGCTCGATCTCGGCCAGCAGGTGGCTCGAGACGAAGACGGTCGTTCCCTCGTCGGCGAGCGACCGGATGAGACTGCGCACCTCGCGCGTCCCTTGCGGGTCGAGGCCGTTGGTCGGCTCGTCGAGCACGATGAGGTCACGCGGCGCGAGGAGGGCGTTGGCGATGCCGAGCCGCTGCTTCATGCCCAGGGAGTAGGCACGCACCTTCTTGTCGGCGGCGTGGCCGAGGCCCACCCTGTCGAGGGCGCGCGAGACTCGGGCGGCTCGGCTGCCGCTGGGGGCGAACCCGTCGGCGGAATCGAGCCTGTGGAGATTGGCGGAGCCGGAGAGGAACGGGTAGAAGCCGGGACCCTCGATGAGGGCACCGACTCGAGGCAGCACCGAGCCGAGCCTCTGTGGCATGCGTTCGCCCAGCACGCTGATCTCGCCGCCGCTCGCCTGGGCGAGGCCCAGCAGCATGCGGATCGTCGTCGTCTTTCCCGAGCCGTTGGGGCCGAGGAAGCCGAAGACGGAGCCGCGAGGCACCGACAGGGCGAGGTCGTCGACGACCGTCTGGCGGCCGAAACGCTTGGTCAGCGCCGTCGTCTCGATCGCGAGCCCGGATGCGTGTGCGGGCCCGGTCGATCCCGTGACGCGGCCGTCGATCACTTCCCGGCTGCCGCCTGCAGGGTCTCGACCGGCACGGCGCCGGCGAGCACGCGCCCGTCGTCGGTGATGAGCACGGTCAGCAGGGTCGTCTGCAGCACGTGGCCGCCGTCGACGGACGTCGTCAGCTGCGAGAGCATCGGCGAGTCGGTGAGCGACGAGGGGTCTGTGCTCGCGGGGAGTTCGACGATGGTGTCCCATCCCGTTCCCGTGACGATCGGCTCGGGGTGCGTGCCGGCATCCGGTGTCGCGCTGCCCTCGGCGGGAGCGTCGTCGCGGTTCGGGAGGACCTTCTCGGTGACGTCGGTTCCGGCCGGGGGAGTGAAGTCGAAGAGGTCGGCGGAGGGAGCGTCGAGCGACAGCGACGTGAAGGCCACGTGGAACGCCGGGTCGGACGTGCCCTGGGCGAAGACGTCGACGCTGAGGGGGAGTCCGGTGTCGGCGTCGACCGCGATCTCGACCGACGAGACGAGGGTCGTCGAGCTGTCGGGGGTGAGGATGAGGTCATAGGCGGAGCGGCCGGCCACGGTCACCGGGTCGCCGATCGTGACGTCGGTGCTGGGGTCGACGGCGTCGAGGAAGCGGGTGGCGAGCTCGGCGGGGGTGATTGACTCGGCCGAGGCGTCGGGTGCTGTGGATGCGTCGGCCGGCAGGGTGGAATGCACGGCCGTCGAGTCGCTCGAGTCGTAGAGCCACAGATCGTCGCCGTTGCGGATGGCGTCGCGCTCGGCCATGTCGTCGAGGATCTGCACTCGGCTCTGCTCGGGGCCGTCGACGTAGACGCGCAGGGTGTGCGAGGCGGTGAGCAGCTCGAGTGCGGAGGAGAGGTCGCTGCCGTCGGAGGAGTCGGATGAGGAGCCGGAGTCTGTGGAGCCGCCGAGGCCGGACACGTCGGGCAGTCCGAGGTTCGACGACTGCTCGATGGTGCCCGAGAAGGTGTCGACCGTGCTCGAGGCCGCGAGTTCGAGAACCTGCTGCGGCGTCTTGTCTGCCGGGTCGGCCGAAGCGCTGGTCGCGAAGACCCCGCCCAGAACGACGGCGCCAATAGCAACGGGGGCTGCGGCGGCGGGAATCCAACGGTGCCAGGTGCGGGGCATGAGCGGCCAACTTTCGGGTGGTGCGGGCGTCGTGAGCGTGCGCCACGTCGCAGTGGACCTGACGCTACGCCCGAAGTCCGTGAATCTGCTCAGTCTTCTCGTGCGCCCTCAAGGCTGTCACTCGTGGCGCGTGTTCGCGAGGCAGCGAAAGTCAGGCTAATATGGACAAGTTGTCTTCGCGGATGACAAAGCCACGGGCTGTGGCGCAGCTTGGTAGCGCACTTGACTGGGGGTCAAGGGGTCGCAGGTTCAAATCCTGTCAGCCCGACAGATATGCCCCGAACTTCTTCATGAGGTTCGGGGCTTCTTCATTGCCTAGGGGAGACCCGGCGACGCTCGACGTGGGCATCTTCGCCTCGCCAACTGCGGGCAATCCGATCGAGAGGATCGCCCGCACCACGTCACTCCGGGACAGTCCTGCGACGCCACGCGCGCGAATTCACCCCGCGCTTTGGTCGGTTCCGAGCGAGGAGACGGGAAGTGGAGCAGCGGACGGGGTCGATGAAGAAATCGCAGCCACGATGAGCCCGCGACGACGTAGAGTTGGACCCGACGGACCTATTGGGTGGAGTCGATGCCCGATCGGCTCTGATGACCAACGCCGCAGACCTTAAAAGATCAAAGGAGATGGACATGTCGGGCATAACGCGTGGCTTCGGCGGACGGCAGCGAGAGAGTATCCCGGACTTGCCGCCCGGACAATATCTCACCGATGGTTTTCCGGTGCTGTCGGCTGGGCCGACACCCCAGCTCGACACGGCGGAGTGGAACTTCACAATTCATGCCGAGACCGGTAACCACAATTGGTCGTGGGAAGAGTATCTCGAGTTGCCATCAGTGGACGTCTCCACGGACATCCACTGCGTTACTCGATGGTCGAAACTGGGAACGACGTGGCGCGGAGTTTCTCTTGACACATTCTTCGAAGACGTCGAATCCACCCGCGACTTCGTGATGGCACATTCCTACGGCGGTTACACCACGAACATCCCTCTGGAAGATCTGCTCGACGGGCAGGCGTGGATCGTTCATGAGTTCGACGGCGAGCCCCTGGAAGCCGAGCACGGTGGTCCAGCGCGACTTCTCGTTCCACACCTCTACTTCTGGAAGAGCGCCAAATGGATACGCGGCCTCGTGATGAAGTCTGACGATGAGCCAGGATTCTGGGAACAGAACGGATATCACATCTACGGAGACCCTTGGCGGGAGGAGCGGTACTCGTAGAGTGAGCTCATCGACGGGCCTGCGGTTTCGTCGACTAGGTGATCGACCACCGCGAGCCGGTAGGCGAATCCTCGACGCGCACGCCGGCTGCGGAGAGTTCGTCCCTGATGCGGTCGGACGCGGCAAAGTCCCCGATCTGTCTCGCGATCGATCGGTCGTGGAGCATCCGCTCGATCCGCAGACCGCGCTCTCGATCCTCCGAGCTGGGTTGTTGTCGGCTCGTCGACTGTTCAGTCGGAATGCCCAAGACCTCGAGCATGGCGACGATGTACCTGCGGGCGCTGAGCGCTGCGGTCGAGTCGTCCTGGTCCATGGCGGTGTTGCCTTGCCTGACGAAATCGTGGATCACTGCAAGGGCTTGGGGGACATTCAGGTCGTTGTCCATCACCGTCTCGAAGGCGGCCGGCAGCCTCGCTGAATCGGTCGTATCATCGTGGTCCGCCAGCGACGACGAGCGACGAAGAAACGCTTCTATCCGTTCCAGGGCGGCATCCGCCTCGGCAAGCGAATCCTCGTGATAGTCAAGAGGAGACCGATAGTGCGCGCTTGCCAGGTAGTAACGAAGTGCCGATGGTCGCCACACGGCGAAGAGGTCTTCTGCCTCAGTGGAATTGGTGAGCGATCGCGACATCTTCTGCCCGCCGATGACCACCAGTCCGTTGTGAAGCCAGTACGAGGCGAATGGATGGCCGGCCGCCCTGGACTGGGCAAGCTCGTTCTCGTGATGGGGGAACCGGAGGTCCAGCCCACCGCCATGTATGTCGAACCTGTCACCAAGGTAGTGGGACGCCATGGCGGAGCACTGGATGTGCCACCCGGGTCGACCTCTACCCCATGGCGTAGCCCAGGATGCCGAGTTCGGCTCTGATGGCTTCTTGCCCTTCCACAGGGCGAAGTCGCGCGGATCACGCTTACCTCGTGTTTCGAGATCAGGGGACGGTGCGAGAGACTCGGGGCGCTGGCCGCTCAGTTCGCCGTACGTCGGCCAGCTGGTGACATCGAAGTAGACGTCGCCTGACTCGTCGTCGGCAACATACGCGTTGCCGGCGCGCAGCAGCCGGCCTATGAGCTCCACTATCTGCGGGACCGTTCCCGACGTGTGCGGCTCATAGCTTGGCGGAATGATGTTGATCCGGTCATAAGCGTCGGCGAATTGAAGCTGAATCCTGTACGCAAGGGCCCACCACGGTTCCTGCCCGGCGCGGTCCAAGACCTTGTCGTCGATGTCCGTGATGTTTCGTATGAAGGTGACGTCGTAGCCACGATAGATGAACCACCTTCGCCAGAGGTCGTATACGAGAGCACTGCGAAGATGGCCGATATGCGGCTGCGCTTGAACCGTCGGCCCGCAGAGGTAGATACCGACGTGGCCCTCTCGCACGGGCGTGAAGTCGACGAGCGCTCGTCGACTCGTGTCGTATAGACGAATCATGGATGTCCCGTTCGTGTCGGAATTTTCAGGTCGATCGACGGCACTCGCGACTCCGATGGCTCTTGAAATCTACATGGACCGCAGAGTCCTAATCAAGACATGACGCGAACGAGTCGAACAAGAAGGCTCAGGGCTTTCACTTTCGCATTCATGGCGGGGCAGCCTTCTATTAGGACCTTAGGGTCCATTACGATAAAGTCGAACATCGCTGGGGCGTAGGTGGGTCATCGATCATGTGACGGCCTGTCCTGCAACTAATCTGTAAACCATGATCAGCAGCGAAAACCCCACTCGTCGGCTAACGGCGCGAGGGGTTGCCACAAAGGCCCGAATCCTAGCGGCTGCCAATCAGCTCATGTACGAGCGAGGGGTGGCCGCGACGACGCTGGCCGATGTCCGGTTGGCCAGCAAAACATCGAAGTCGCAGCTGTACCAGCACTTCGTCGACAAGGACGCACTAGTGAACGCAGTTATCGAACAGCGCGGAGAAGACGTGCTGGCGCAGCAGCGCAAATTTTTGCAAGAGGTGGATTCGATCCGCGGCTTGGAGCTGTGGCGCGACGAGCTTGTGGAGCGGAACAGTCGCCAGAACGGTGCTTATGGGTGCCCGCTGGGTTCTCTTGCGAATGAGCTCGCTGACCAGGACGACAATGCTCGCCAAGCGATCTCGATTCACTTCGACCACTGGCTGTCGCTGCTCACAGGCGCAATAACCGCGATGAAGAGCAATGGAGTTCTTCGCAAAGACGCGGATGCGCGTGCGCTCGCCAGCGGACTCTTGGCGGCCTTGCAAGGTGGTTACCTCTTGGCGCAGACGGCTCGGGACATGTATCCCATGAAGGTTGCTCTCGACATGGCTATCGCTCAGGTCCGCACGTTCGAGTCGGATAACCGCTCCGAATAAGCGAAGCAACGAACTCAGCTCGGCAATCCAACACCGCTGGTCGGTGTTCTGAATATGCCGGAAAAAGAGCTCTGGTCTCTGTGGCTCGTGAAGGTGAGACCGACCACGACCTGATTCTCGACTCGCCAGGACAGAGAGTAACTGGCTCGAAAACTCGGCGGCCAATACGAGGAGAAGACGCCATCGTCGGCGACACTCCATTCGCCACGAGTGCTGCGTCCTGACTCGACGTAGACCGTTGTTCCGTCTTCCATGAACTGCTGGATGGCTCCATCGTCGTAGACGAGTTCGACGTCGGATAGCGCCTCGAGCGCGGCCTCGTAGGTCACGGGTTCGCCACCGGATGCTCGAGGTGCATCGTGTCCGTTCGCCATCTGAGTAGCCCAATCTGTATCCGCGTGACGTATCGAGCAGGTTCGTAGACGACCCTTCATTCATGATCTCGCGGATTGGACCTGTATGTCCAGTTAATGGAAAAGTCTGACGCTGTGCCCGCACCTTTGGGCGTAGGGTGGCGCCCATGAGCCGTACACAGCGCCTTGTTCTTCTGCTCGCGATAGTGGCATCCTTCGTCGCCTTCCTGAGTGGCACCGTGGTGACCGTAGCGCTGCCGAAGATCAGCGCGGAATTGGGTGGCGGACTGGTCGGCCAGCAATGGACGATGAATGCGTACCTCATCACACTCGGCTCGCTCATCCTTGTAGCTGGATCGCTCAGCGACGCGGTCGGGCGAATGCTGATTCTTCGGATCGGGCTCATCGGTTTCGGATTGACCTCGGTGGCCATCGCGCTGGCGCCGACAATCGAATTCCTCATTGTCTTGCGCGCGGTTCAGGGTGCCGCGGGTGCGTTGTTGGTGCCGAGTTCTCTGGCCCTCATCATCGCGTCGTTCAAGGGCGCGGCCCAGGGGCGAGCTATCGGCATGTGGACGAGCGCAACAAGCGCCGCCGCGATCATCGGACCTCTCGTCGGCGGGCTGTTGTCCGATTTCTCGACGTGGCGCTGGGCTTTCGTCGTCAACGTGATTCCCATTGCCATCGCGCTCGTGCTGATGGGCCGGCTGGATGTCCGTGACGTCCGCACGCCGGGGATACGAATCGATGTTGTCGGCGCTGTGCTGTGCACCCTCGGGTTGGGGGCGATGGTCTACTCCCTCATCGAGGGCCCTTCCCGCGGCTGGAACAGCGTTGTGGTGTTGGTCTCCCTCGTCGGCGGCGCTATCGCGTTTGCTCTCTTCCTCCTTCGGCAGCGTCATCGCACCAACCCGATCGTCCCTCTCGACCTGTTCAGAGTGCGGAACTTCTGGACGGGGAATGTCGCAACGGCTTTCATCTATGCCGCCCTCTCTCTGAACGGGTTCGTTCTGGGGATCTACCTCCAGCAGACCGCCGGGCTCTCTGCGACCCTCGCTGGGCTCGCCTCCCTGCCGATGACGATCATCATGATTCTTGGCAGCTCTCGAATCGGCGCCTTGAGCGGCCGTTTCGGTCCACGGGTGTTTATGACCGTCGGCCCACTGCTCATGGCCGCGGGTTCCTTGATGCTGTTGCTCGTGTCGGGGGACTTCAACTACTGGCAGCAGGTATTGCCAGGCGTGTCGGTGTTCGGCCTCGGGCTGACCGTGACCGTGTCTCCATTGACCAGTGCGATCCTCGGCTCCGTGCCGACGGAACGCTCGGGGACGGCATCCGCCGTCAACAATGCGGTCGCGCGAATAGCCGGATTGGTGATCGTGGCCATCCTGGCCGTCATCGTCGGGGGTCAGATAGACCTCGACGGGTTCCACAGGGCGGCAGTCGTGACGGCCGGACTTCTGGCGCTCGGTGGCATCACGTCGTGGATCGGCATTCGTGCTGTCGCCTCCGCTGAATCGTCGGGAGAAGTCATGGTGTCTCCTGCCCCGTGCGTGGCCGGCGACGTGCCGGTGGTTTCACGCGTCTGATCCGACGCGTCGATCAGTCTTCTTCGGCCGATGGCAAACTCGCGAGGAAATCGATGACGACGTCGGGTGGCACTTCGCACGGTCGAAGTATTGGCCCCTGAGTGGTGTGCCAAAAGTTGGCGCTGAACTTCACCGGGCCCCCCAGTTGTTCTGCCGCGAATGTCGTACTCTTCCCGTTTGCGTGTTCAGTTCGGCTGACCCCCCAGGAGTCGTTCCCTATCACATGTCGTGACCATCCGGCCGGTACTCGCGCCAGAAGCATTTCGAGATCAGTGGTGGGCGGTTCGTCCTCCATGTGCCGCTTCCCGTCGTCGCGTCGTCGCCGACGATCTAGTGATGGGTATGTAGGTGACCTTCTGGATGAGCGGACTCGTCGGCTTTGATGGCTTCCATGTCCAACGAGCGCACGTCAGTGATGAGATCTGCTAATGCGGGCGTAGGAATCGCGCCGGCTTGCGAGAACACAACCGTCGAATCCCTGAAGGCCATCAGCGTGGGGATGGCTTGAATGCCCGCCGCCGAGGCCACCTTCGTTGCTACTTCGGTGTTCACCTTTCCAAAAACGATATCTGGATTGGCCTCCGACGCCGCCTTGTAGATGGGCGCGAATATCTTGCACGGAGCGCACCATTCAGCCCAGAAGTCGAGAAAGACAATGCCCCCAGCGCCGATCACTTCGCTGATGTTCTCTTCAGTTATGTCGATGGTTGCCATCGGGTCTCCTTGTCGCTGGGGCTAAGCCCCGTCGGATGCACGCGTCGACTTTGTCATCGGAGCCTTCTCCGCAGGACCTCGGTCTGATCCACCGAGGCCGGCTCCCAATCCGTAGCGCGCTCTTTGTGAGCAGGTCTGCCCTCTTCGCGGACGAAAATCATCTCGTTGAACTGATCCGCATCCAACCAGGCCAATCGTTCAGGCTCGGACCTGCTCACCAGAGCGAGCGGTCGCTTCCACAGGTCTTGCGCCATGGCACGAATGCTACCAAACATTTGGTCTTTTCGGTCCAAAACGGCGAGAAGCGGCCTCGAAAGAGTACCCGGATATCGTCTTCGGCAAGGTGGACACGGAGGCCTCCATCGAGCTTGCCCGCGAGAATCACATCCGCGCCCTGCCCACCTTGGTGGTCCACTCGTAGTCGCTCGAGCGGGTTGCTGCTTACCAGCCTCTTCTCTCGCAGTCCGCTTCAGTGCTGGCCCCCATGCCTGCGGGCGGCGCCCGGGTGAACGGGGTCGACCACATCTGCGTACTCGGGATGGGAAGCAACGAAGGCGATGGTGAATGGGCAGGTGAGGGTGGCCGTTCGTCCTTGTGCGCGCAGTGTGTCGAGCACGTCGCCGATCAGTTTGCTCGCAAGTCCCTGGCCTCGGAACTGAGGGAACACGGAGGTCGCGAGGAGCGTCACCCGTGTCCCTGCCGTGGAATACAGGAGTCCGGCCGCAGTGCGACCGTCGACCGCGAGCTCGAATACGTCGGCAGCCATGTCGTCGGTCACCACGACCCTCCCGACGCCAGCCGCGCTGTTCGTGGGATTCCCCAGCTCTTCGGTCACCTGATCGGTGTCGGTCAGCGTGATCATGCCTTCGTCGTTGCGTTCCGTGGGCGTCTTGCCTCTCATGAGCTTGCGGATCCGCGCCGCGAAGCACCTTGCCGCGTGTTGCGATGCGGTGGGCAAAAGTCCGACGCGGTAGGCGTTCATATCCACCGAGCAGCCCTCGGTTCCCCTCACGCTAGCCCAAGATGGACCTTTGAGTCCATGCGGACTAGTGTTGCGAAATGGCCACTCTGACATGCTCTCGAATCGTCTCGATCGCCTCGGACTATCTCGACGGCGCACTTCAACCCGAGGAACGAGCAGAGGTCGACGCACACCTGCGTGGATGCGACGCCTGCTCCCAGCACCTCGCTCAACTACGGATGACCATCGACATTCTGGCCGGACGTCCTGACGTCGCGGTACCCGACGAGCTACGGGGCGCGCTCGCCCAGATGTCTGGTGCCGAGAGTGTGGCGGATGTGGCAGCTCGAGCCGCTGTAGATCACTCCGGATACCTGCTCAGACTCGCTCGCACCTTCCGGCCGGACGGGGCTGAAGACGCGGTCCAGTCGACCTGGCTGCGCGCCTTCGGCGAAGGGCCCGGGGCGTTCAGCCGAGCACGCCTGACCCAGTTGTTGCTCGCCCAGGAGGATCGTGACCCCGAGGCGCAGTCCTTCAATGATCACGACGGTGGCGCAGATCGTGCCGTCGAGCAGTTGGACGCCGATGCCGACGAGGCCGAGTTGTTCTATCCCTCGTTTTACAGCGAGGGCCCCGACGCCGGGGCGTGGATCGACCAGCCCAACGCCTGGCCCGGCCCGAACCGGATACTCGGTCCGGAGTCGGACTTGACGACCACCGAGTTGTACGGCGTCGTCGACGATGCCCTCGGCACCGTGAGTCCTCTACAGGCCACGGCGGTAAGTCTGGTGGACTTCGACGGAGAGACCGCCGAACATGCGGCGGCGACCCTCGACGTCGATGTGGCTGATCTTCGCCGTGCGCTGAACGAGGGCCGCAACCATGTTCGTGGTTCACTGGACTCCTATCTGGTCACCGCCAGTTGAGCAGAGCGAGCAGACGCGGCCGCCCTTCTCGACGGTCTCCTACCCAGCCGGGCCGACAGTCGTCTCGATGATGACTTCGGACTGCAGAGTGCGATGCACCGGGCATTTGTCCGCGATCTCGCGCAGTCGCCGGCGCTGGTCGTCGTCGAGGTCGCCTTCGAGATGGATCACCCGTTCGATACGGTCCACCTGACCGGAGGTGGTTTCGCAATCGACGCAGTCCTGCGCGTGGACTCGGGAGTGTCGGAGCGTGACGCTGATCTTCCCCAGGGGCCACTTCTTCTTTTCGGCATACAGTCGAAGGGTCATCGAGGTGCATGCCCCTAGGCTCGCCAGAAGGAGATCATATGGCGACGGACCCGAGTCGCCACCGATCGGGCGGGGTTCGTCGGCGGTGACTCTGTGCCGGCCGATGACAATGCTCTGCGCTAGTCCGCCGGCGTCGCTCTCGGAAACCACGACCAGTCCTTCCGACGGGTTGTCTGCCGGCGACGGGTCAACTGGCTCCGAGACCGGATCGAACGCGTAGCGGCTGGCCCAGGCGGCCAGGGTCGCTGCTGTGAAAGTGGAATCCTCTGATTTCGTGAGGAGATGATCGGCTCCGTCGATCGATATGAACGACTTGGGGTGACGGGCGGCGTCGAAGATGCGGCGCGCGTTGTCTACGTCGACGGTGGTGTCTACGGGCGAGTGCATGACGAGCAGGGCCGCATTCAGGCCATGGATGCGTTCGGCTTGCGGTTGCGCGGAGATGTCGTCGAGAAACTGCTGACGAATGCGGAATGTGCGACCGGCGAGTTGCACTTCAGCTTCTCCGGACGCTTCGATCTCAGCACGGCTGTCGAGCAATAGTCGGATGACATGGTCGGGATCGGCAGGAGCTCCGATGGTGGCTACTGCCCGCACTTCGGGGATGCGATGGGCGACGGCAAGCACGGCCGCCCCGCCCAATGAATGCCCGATCAGAAGCGTCGGCGCTGCGTAGTGGGTGCGGAGAAAACTAGCGGCGCGATCAAGGTCATCGATGTTGGAGCTGAAGTTGGTGTTGGCGAATTCGCCACCGGAGTTACCTAGACCGGTGAAGTCGAATCGGAGCACGGCGATTCCGAAATCAGTCAGAGATCGCGATATCCGGGCCGCCGCGAATACATCCTTGCTACAGGTGAAACAGTGAGCAAACAAGGCATATGCGCGCGGTGCCGACTCCGGAAGGTCGAGTCTCGCCGCCAGCATCGCGCCCTGTGAGCCGGGAAAGTCCAGTCGCTCGCTCCGCCCGCTCACTCGGGGTCCACCCGATGGTCGACGTGCCGTTCACGTGCTTGAGTCGAATCCGAATGAACGGGCACCGCACCCTGCGCGAGCTTGAGGCGAGTCCACACGTTCATGTTGATGATCACAGCGGCGATCTCCGCGACGTCCCGCTCGGCAACGAGGGTGCGCAGTTCATCGTGTGCAACGGCGAACTTCTTCTGATCGAAGATGGTGAGGGCCTCGCAGTACTCCAAGGCTGCCCGCTCCGTCGAGGTGAACATCGTGCTCTCACGCCACGATGCCAGGTGCGCGACGACGACGGGCGGGATCCCTATCGTGGCTGCGACCTCCGTGTGCAGAATGAGGCAGTAGGAGCACGGGTTGATCTGCGCGACGCGCAGCCTGAGCAACTGCAGCAGTCGCCGATCGCCGTGCAGTTCTGCCGAATATCCGAATGCCGCCGCCATCTTGGCTGCAAGGCGGCCGAAGGGGTTCAGGTCGGGATCGAATCTCGTGTTCGTGAAGCTGACGCCCTCGAGTTCTGGGCTGACGCTGCCAACGTGACGCTTAGGCATCCGCACGCCTGCCCGCTGCGGGTCGAGGCGAAGCATGCAACTCAGTCATGTGAGCCCCTCAGATCAGCGCGAATCGATGCTCCGGATGAGGTCGAGCATACTCTCCGTCGCACAATATGAGGACTTGTTGGTCCAATTCATTCCCTTGTGGGTAGGCGGACCCTTGGGCCTCACCGGGTGGTGAGGCCCCAGGGTGCTCCGGGGTGCCCGGGTCAGGGCTGGGTGATGACCACCTTGCCGGCGCCGTTCTCAGTCAAGGTATGCGCCTTGATGATCTCGTCTATCGCGAGCTCGTGGTCGACGCGGGGCGTGTAGAGCCCGTCCCGTCCGAGGGCCGACGCGTGCTGCAGGAGGGTCGAGTCGTTGCGGGCGCTCACGCTCTTCACGCCGAGTCGTGCGGCTCCCTCGTGATCGATGACGGTGACGACCCGGGAGGTGTCTCCGACGATCCCCAACAGGTCCGGCAGCGAATCGGAGGGTGCCGAATGCAGCGCTGCGTCGACGCCGTCTGGCGCGAGGGCGGCCACACGGTCGGCCAACCCCGGGCCATACGTCGTGGGTCGAACGCCGAGAGACTGCAGGTACGGGTGGTTGCTCTCCCGGCCGGTGCCGATGACGGTGGCACCGGCGGCGATCGCGAATGCTGCAGCGGCGCTGCCGACGGCACCTGACGCGCCCTCGATGAGGAAGGTCTTGCCGTTCACGTCTCCCAGGGCATCGAGAACGGCCCCGGCGGTGGTGGAGGCAAGCCCTGCAGCCGCGGCCTGCGCAGTCGACCACGTCTCAGGGACGGGGGCCCACGCGGTCAGGACCGCGAACTCGGCAGAGGTGTCGCTCACCCCGCCCAGGCCGAACACGAGGTCGCCGACGTGCGTATCCGTGATGTCTGGACCGACTTCGTCGACGACACCGACGGCATCCCTTCCGGGAATGGCGGGCAGATCCAGCGGCAGGAACTGGGCCAAGTGGCCGGCGCGCAGGACCACATCGATCGGGTTGACGCTCGTTGCCTGAACCTTGATGCGGATCGAACCTTCACCAGCGTGAGGTTCGGGTGCGTCTTCGATGACAAGAACGTCGGGATCTCCGTATGAATGGAATCGGGCGGCGCGCATGGATTGCCTACTTTCTGAGGGGTAGAGTCAGCAAATACTTGCTGCGGAAAGGAACAATACGCTTGATTCCTTTCCGTGGCAAGGAACTGTAGTCTGGGACCATGCCTAATGAGTACCTTTCGTCGCAGCAGGACCGGACCTGGTCATTGTTTGTAGGCGTCATGATGTGGATGCCCGCAGAGCTGGATGCCTATCTGGAGCGGTCCGCAGATCTCCGCCACGCCGAGTACGGGGTGTTGCGCTGCCTGTCTCTCATCGAGGATCGCGAGATACATATGAGTCGCCTTGCTGCTACTGCCAACGTGACGCCGTCGCATCTGTCTCGGATCGTAGGGCGGCTGGAGAAAAGAGGTCTTCTGGCGCGAAGCGCGGACCCGGCGGACGCCCGGAAGATCTTGGCGAGATTGACGACGTCAGGCGCTCAGCTTCTGACCGAGGTGGAGCCCGGCTACGTCGCGGAAGTCCGTGCTCGAGTGTTCGAGCTACTGGACCCCCAGCAGGTCGACCAATTAGAGGACCTCGCCGAAGCGATCCTCACCCCGCTCAGGAGTGAGTGTGTAGACCTTCTGCCGCCTCGATCAGCTCGGGCTGACCATGGCTGAACCGTTTGATGTGCACGTGTCTCCGGATGACCTTGCCGATCTTCGAGATCGTATTCGGCGCACCAGGTGGGCGCTGCCTTGGCCGGTGAGCGGCTGGTCGGCGGGTACCGATCAGACCGAGTTGCGACGCCTCGCCGACCGCTGGGCCGAAGGTTTCGACTGGGACTCGAGTCGATGTGAGATCCAGGCGCTCCCGTGGGCGAGTATCAGCCTTGACGGTACGCCACTCTCATATCTGCGCTTCGATGCCGAACAAGCCGGACGCCTGCCTCTGGTGCTCACCAACGGCTGGCCCAGTTCGGCGCTCGAACTTGTCGAGCTCGCCAGACGCCTCTCCTCGCCCTCGCAGTTCGGCGGAGACGCAGCCGACGCCGTGACGGTCATCGTTCCTGCGCTTCCTGGCTTCCCTTTCTCTCCGCAACGACCGAGCTTGGACGATCCCACCCACGAGCTCTGGCACCGGCTCATGTCTCACCTCGGCTTCACGCGTTACACCGCCCACGGTGGAGATCTGGGCGCGGGCATCACGTCGCGTCTGGCCGAGAACCACCCCGAGGCAGTTGTCGGCATCCACTTGCTCGCAGTCGCCTCCCCTCCGGACGTGGACGAGGAGACCATCACGGTCGAGGAGCGCGCCTACCTCGACCAAGTGCGGACGTGGACCGAGGCCGAGGGCGGCTATCAACATCAGCAGCAGACGCGTCCACTCACTCTCGCTCCGGCGCTTGCAGATTCCCCCGTAGGGCTCCTGGCATGGATCATGGAAAAGCACCGGTCCTGGAGCGACTGCGAGAGCGATCTATCGAGGCGATTCAGCGATGACTACCTTCTGACCCTCGCCTCCCTGTATTGGTTCACCGGCTCCATCTCGACCTCGTTCAGGCCGTACTACGAGTACGCCACTGGTCACGCGCCCCCCGTGCAGCGCGTCCGGGTTCCCACTGCCGTCGCCATCTTTCCGCACGACTTAAGCCGCCCACCGCGCAGTTGGGCGGAACGCACCTACGACGTGGTCCGCTACACGGTCATGCCCCGGGGCGGCCACTTCGCCCCTCACGAGGAACCCGGGCTCCTCGCCGCCGATATCGGCGCGTTCCTCCGCGACCTGTACTGACGATCGGTCATCCCGCTCCGCCTGCACGGAGACGTTAGACCAGTGAGCACGACTGCGCCCGCGAGTATTCCGTACACCGGCCATTCGATCCCGAGCGAGAAGACGCCGAGCAGGCCGTAGCTGAGGTCAGCCGACGGTGATGACCGTCTTGCCGCCGAGGCTGCCGGAGCCGGCGGCCTCGTGTACCGCAGGCAGCTCGTGGAGAGCCCGTCGGTTTGTGACATTCAGAGTGATGCTCCCGGCGTCGAGGCGGGCCACCATGTCGGCCAGGTGCTCGCCGTTGGGCGTCACCCACACATTCGCGGAACGGGTGCCTCGAGCCTCGTCGGCCGGGATAGCGCCGGCAGAGCTCACCGCGATACCGCCGTCGGCCACGTAGGCAGAGAGCTTCTCGAGCTCTTCCGGAGCGAACCGCACGTGGTTGATGACCACGTCGAAGATGCCGCCGACAGCCGCAGGTCCGGCCTCGAGGTCGAGGGGCCCGACCGTGTGCGTCGCGCCACGCTCGAGGAGTCGGCCTGCATGACGCGGCGATGCGGCCGCGGTCACGGTCGCACCGGCATCTGCCGCGAGCTGCACGACGATGCCGCCGACGGAACCACCCGCACCGATCACGAGGACCGTCTGCCCTGGGCGCACGTCGGCCAGCTCCACCGCGGCCTGCCGAGCTGCCAGGCCGGTGAGGGGGAGTGCGGCGGCGTCCGCCAGGTCGACGCTCTGCGGCGCACGCGCAACGAGATCAGCGGCGATGACCGCGTACTCTGCGGCGCCCCCGTGCTGATCCATCGGGAACATGCCGACGACCTGGTCGCCGACAGAGACCGTCGTCACGCCCTCGCCGATGGCAACAACAGTGCCGGAGACATCGAGGCCAGGCGTAATCGGCAGCTCGGTGGGGATGAGTGCCGCGAGAACGCCGAGGCGGATGTGCTCGTCGACCGGGTTGAACGAGGTCGCGGCGACCTGGATCAGGACCTCGCCTGCGGCGGGGGTCGGCTGATTTATTTCCTCGTTCTGCAGGACGTCGGTGCCGCCGAACTGGTGGTAACGGATGGCCTTCATTGAAACTCCTCGAGATAGTGGGACTTGCCTCGTCAAGTCAAGATAGTCGTTTTGACTTGCCTTGGCAAGTGCGGATTGGCCGACTACGCTTGCCCCATGACAGATGAGCCGAGGTGGTTGAACGACGATCAGCAGCAACTGTGGCAAGACCTGCTCACCGTCGTCATCGCTCTTCCGCCGCTCCTGGATCGGCAGCTGACGCGCGATTCGGGTCTGTCGAATTTCGAGTACAGCGTGCTGGCGCGGCTGTCCATGAGTGACGAGCGCACGATTCGGCTCAGCGAGCTCGCTGCCGTCTGCAACTGCACACTGCCGAGACTGTCGAAAGTGATGGCGCGATTCGAGCAGCAGGCGTGGGTGACCCGGCGGCCTGATCCACAGAACGGACGATTCACCCTGGGAACACTCACCGACCTCGGAATGGAGAAGGTCGTAGACAGTGCGCCCGGCCATGTCGAGCGAGTTCAGCAGCTCGTGTTCGATCCGCTGACGCGGGAGCAGCAGGACGCCCTACGCGGACCGCTCGCCGTCGCGGCTCAAGAACTTCGTTCGCTCCTCCATGGCGAGGAGCTGATCGAGACGGACTCTTCAGGGCCCGCAGTCCGCGCGCCGAACGCACGGTCGCGCCCGTCGAGCGCGTCGATGTAGCGCAGCACTATCCCTTCGCGCAGCGCCCACGGCGAGATCGTCATGGTCTGCACGTCGAACACCTTCATGGCCGTGCGCAGCACGACCGCGCCGGCGAGGATCTGGTATCCGCGCTCGGGCGTGATGCCGGGCAGATGCTCGCGCGCGGCACCCGTCATCGCCCGCAGGGAGGGCTCCCACTCGCGCAGGCCCGCATAGTGAAGCTGGGCCAGATCCCCGGTCACAGGATCCGACGGACCACCGACCAGTCGGGCGAGCGATCGGATCGTTTTGGAGGTGCCCACCACACGCTTGGGGCGAGGCCGGTCTGCGAACAGCTCATCCCGCAGCCGAGTCAGCTCGGCGCGGGCGTGCGCGCGCAGTCTTGAGATGTCGGCGCGCTGAGGTGGATCCTCGGCGAGGAATCCGACCGTCGTGCGCCCGGCGCCGAGAGGAAGCGACGCCTGAACGTCGGGGTACTCGTCGGCGCCCTGCGCGATCTCGAACGACCCGCCACCGATGTCGAACAGCAGGATCTCGCCCGCCGACCAGCCGAGCCATCGTCGCACGGCGAGCATGGTGATGCGCGCCTCGTCCTCTCCCGACAGCACGTGCAGCTCGACTCCGGTCTCCCGCGCGATGCGAGCCAGCACCTCCTCGCCGTTCGTCGCCTCGCGAATGGCACTGGTGGCCGTCGAGATGAGGTCGTCGACCCCGATGTCGCGGGCGGTCTCGGCGGATTCCTTCACCGCCGCGACGATGCGCCGCACGCCCTCCTCGTTGATCGCACCATCGGCATCCAGATAGCGCATGAGCCGCAGCGTGGAGCGCTGGGAGTGGTAGGGCACGGGGCTCGCCCCGGGATGCGCGTCCACAACCAGGAGGTGGACGGTGTTGGACCCTACATCGATGACTCCGAGGCGCATGACCCGGAGTCTATTGCCCGTGCACGCGTCATACAGGCACGCTCCCGTGCCCGACAGTGTTGACTGGCATGCATGAGGACCTCATGAACACACGACCCGACGAGGCACTGCGCGCCGCCCTGGGATCGGCGGACGCCTCGGTTCGGCTTCAGGCCGCGCTCTCGGCCGGTACCTATCCGAACGACGCCTACGTCGATGTGCTCGTCGATCGCTGCGCGGTCGAAGCCGATTTCTTCGTGCGCGACATGCTCACCTGGGCCCTGACGCGGCATCCGGCCGACCTCACCGTGCCGCGCCTGACCGTCGAGACGACATCGGCCGTGCCGCAGGCGCGCAGCCAGGCGTTCCACAGCCTGTCGAAGGTGGGCGACCCGCGCGGGTGGGCGGCCGTCACCGAGAGCGCGATACAGGATGCCGACGAGTCGGTCGCACGGGCGTCCTGGCGTGCCGGGGTCATCCTCGTGCCGGTCGGCCAGGAGGGGGAGGTCGCGACGATGCTGAGCACGCAGTTGGGCCGTGGCGATCGCGACGTGCAGCTCAGTCTCGCCCGGGCGCTCGCGGAGCTCGGTGATCATGCCGTACCGGCGCTCCGAGCGGCGAGGATCCACCCGAGCGCCGGGGTCAGGGCGCACGCCCTCGCGATCGAACGGTTGATCGAGGATCCCGACGACTACTTCGACGAGGCGATCTTCGAGGCCATGAGGATCGTCACCCGACAGGGCGAGCCCGACGGGACGCCCGACGGGACGCCAGATTCGACCCCCGATTCGCAGCGCGATCCCCGCCCCGAAGGCACAGAATAGAACCCATGTCCCGATCCACGATCTTGAGGCAGTTCGCTGCCGGTGTCCTTCTCGTCAACGCGGTGCCGCACGGCGTCGCCGGGGTGCAGGGGAGGCGCTTTCCGTCGCCGTTCGCGCGTCCGCCCGGCCGCGGACTCTCATCGCCGACGGTGAACGTGGCCTGGAGTGCCCTGAATGCGGCGGCCGGAGCGGCACTCCTGCGTCGGGACCGCACGAGTGGCGAGAATGCTGCCGTCGGAGCGGGAGCCGCGATCATGGCGATCTTCCTGTCGCTCTACTTCGAGAAGAGCGACAGGGACTGAGAACAGCCCTCTCGGAATTCGTCGAACACGGAGCCGGCTGTCAGCTTGCCGATATATCGTTGACTATCGTTCGCGAGTTCATTTGGAGGACATCATGGGCAATTCATTCCCCGCAGGCGGGTTCAACCTCGGCAACCTCGGAAACGCCGACGGCATGTGGCAGGCGATGGAGCAGCTGCGCGCCACCTTCGAGAAGAAGGCCGGAGCGGGCACCCGCATGGGCAAGGGCGATGTGCGCGCCGCCGTGCTCTCGCTGCTCGCCGAGCAGCCCATGCACGGCTACCAGATCATCCGCGAGATCGAGGAGCGCTCGGGCGGCAGCTGGAAGCCCAGCGCGGGCAGCGTCTACCCGACCCTGCAGCTGCTGGCCGACGAAGGTCTCGTGAGCGCCGAGGAGTCGAACGGGCGCAAGACCTACGCCCTGACCGACGCCGGCCGGCAGGTCGTCGACACCGACGGCACCTCGACCCCCTGGGCGTCGACCGAGACGAAGCAA
Source organism: Agreia sp. Leaf244 (assembly GCF_001422695.1). NCBI lineage: Bacteria > Bacillati > Actinomycetota > Actinomycetes > Micrococcales > Microbacteriaceae > Agreia > Agreia sp. Leaf244. Next base: position 36,498 of record NZ_LMLX01000006.1, read on the forward strand.
GACGGCCCGAGCTTCGGCGCCCTGCCGAAGTCCGGCGTCGAGCTCGCTCAAGCAGCTGCCCAGGTAGGACGTACCGGCACGCCGGAGCAGGTGCAGCAGGCCGTCGCCGTGCTCGACGACGCCCGTCGTCGCCTGTACTCGATCCTCGCGCAGGACTGACGGGAGTGACGTCGGTCAGACCGAACGGGGCACCGACCTTCTCCCAGGAGAACACAGGCTCGGCGGGCGCCGGCAACACGCGAGCGCGCTACCGCCGCATCCTGCGTTTCTCCGCCTGGCACCTGGCTGTGACCTGGTGGTTCGAATTGTTCCTGCCCCGCATCGGCCTGCTGAGAGTCGCCGAGCGCACGCGCACCCGGCGCATGCAGCGCTTCGCCCGCAGCTTCCACGTGCTCGCCGTCGACCTCGGCGGGCTCATGATCAAGGTCGGCCAGTTCATGTCGTCGCGCCTCGACGTGCTTCCGCCTGAGATCACCAGGGAACTCGAGGGACTGCAAGACGAGGTTCCCGCGGTTCCGTTCGCGGCCATTCGGGCGCTCGCGGAGGCCGAGTTGGGCGTGTCGCTCGAGACGGCGTTCGCGCGAGTCGATGAGACGCCCGTCGCCGCGGCATCCCTCGGCCAGGCACATCGGGCGCTGCTGTCGCCGCGCGACGCCGCCGACACCGGCCTCACGGGTGTCGTGCTCAAGGTGCAGCGCCCGGGAATCGACGAGATCGTCGACGTCGACCTGGCCGCACTGCGCAAGGTGGGCGGATGGTTGAGCCACGTGCGCCTCGTCTCCGACCGCGTCGACATGCCCTCCCTCGTCGAGGAGTTCGCGGCCACGAGCCTCGAGGAGATCGACTACCTGCACGAGGCCGCGAGCTCCGAGCGATTCGCCGCGGACTTCGCCGGCGACGACCGGGTGGCCGTGCCGTCGATCGTCTGGGAGCGCACCACGCGCAGGGTGCTGACGCTGGAAGACGTGACGGCGATCAAGATCACCGACGCCGCCGCACTGCGCGCCGCCGGCATCGATCCCGCCGAGGTCGCGCCGGTCTTCGCCGCCGTGATGTTCGACCAGCTGTTCACGAACGGCTTCTTCCACGCAGACCCGCACCCCGGCAACATCTTCGTGACCCCCACGGGCGACGGGCCGGATGCGTCGGGCAGGACGACCTGGAAGCTCACCTTCATCGACTTCGGCATGATGGGCGAGGTGCCCGGCAACACACGCAGCGGGCTGCGCAAGCTGCTGATCGCCGCCGCGTCGCGCGACGGCAAAGGCCTGGTGGATGCGATCCGCGACGTGGGCGTGCTGCTCCCGTCGGCAGACACCACCGAACTCGAACGCGCCATGACCCAGCTATTCGCCCGCTTCGGCGGAATGGGGTTCGCCGAGCTGCGCGAGGTCGACCCTCGGGAGTTCCGCGACTTCGCCGACCAGTTCGGCCACGTCGTCAGGTCGCTGCCCTTCCAGCTGCCGGAGAACTTCCTGCTCATCATCCGCGCCATGTCCCTGACCTCCGGCGTGTGCAGCGCACTCGATCCGTCGTTCAACCTGTGGGACTCCGTCGAGCCCTATGCGGCGCAGCTCATCCGCGACGAGCGAGGCAACGTGGTGGGCGATCTGGGGAGGCAGGCGCTCGACAACGCCGCCCTCGTCTGGAGACTGCCCAAGCGCATCGATGATCTGGTGACACGCATCGAGGACGGCTCCGTCGCCGTGGCCAACCCGGGGCTGGAGCGCCGGGTGATGCGGCTCGAGCACGCGGCCCGCAGGCTCGTATCGGCACTGCTGTTCGGTGCCCTGCTGATCGCGGGTGCTCTCGTGCGAGAAGGCGACACGGTGTTCGGCACCGTGCTCATGGCGGTCTCGGCGATTCCGCTGCTGCACGCCGTCTTCTCGGGGCGGCGCCCGGGGTGATGCGCGTCGGCCCGCATCCGTGGTTCTCTTAGCGGTATGACTCAGAGCGCTTCACGGGATCGGCCTGGCTTCGTCATCGTCGCCGTGGTGGTGATGTACCTGGGCGGGATCGCCCAGATCGTCCTCGGCATCCTGACCCTGTTCATTCGCTACATTCCCGACGCGCCGACCGGCGACGTGGGCCTTCTCGTGTCGCTCTTCGGCGCGGGCATGATCCTGTTCGGACTGTTCGTCATCGCGCTCGCGTCGGGGGTGGCCCGGGGGAGCCGGGCAGCCCGGGTGTCAGCCACGGTCGTGCTCCTGCTCGCACTCGCCCTGGCGATCGCCGATCTGATCGTCGCGGGCGACGGCGACTGGTCGGGCGTCGCCGTGCAGCTCGTGTCGTCGGCCGCCGTCATCCTGCCCCTCTGGACGGGAGCAGGGCGTCGCTATTTCGCCCCGCGCTGACTCACGGCCAGCTCCGCGTCGCGGCGAGCGATCCTGCGGTGGGCGAATCGCACGATCTCGATCAGCGCGATCGACACGAGAGATGCTCCGAGCACCAGCAGGGCCGTCGGCAGCGTGAGGTCGACGAGCTGAAGGAAGTCGCGCACGATCGGCACCGTGTACACCAGCACCAGGCCGATCATCATGGCGCCGATCACCACGCCCTTGAACCTGGTCACCGGGCGTGACAGCACCACGAGGATCCAGAGTCCGATGATCGTGAGGATCAGGGTCGAGCCGGTGCGGATCTCGGGCTCGGCGATGTTCTGGCCGGCTGCGAGCCGCGCGTAGGCGGCGATACCGAGCGTCACGGCGACGCCGGCCGGGATGGCGAAGGTGAGCGAGCGGCGCAGGAAGCCGGGCACGTAGCGTTGGGCGTTCGGCAGCAGCGCGAGGAAGAACGCCGGGATGCCGATGGTCAGGCCGTCGGTCACCGACAGCTGTCGAGGCAGGAACGGAAACGGCAGCAGCAGGATGCCGAAGGTGATCGCGAGGAACGTGGCGTACGCGGTCTTGGTGAGGAACAGCATGGACACGCGCTCGATGTTCGCGATCACCTGGCGCCCCTCCGCCACGACGCTGGGCAGGTGCGAGAAGCGCCCGTCGAGCAGCACCAGCCGGGCGACCGCCTTGGTGGCCGCGGCCCCCGAGTTCATCGCGACCCCGATGTCGGCCTCCTTGATCGCGAGCGCGTCGTTCACGCCGTCTCCGGTCATGGCGACCGTGTGGCCCGCCGCCTTGAGCCGCACCACGATGCGCTTCTTCTGATCCGGGGTGACCCGGCCGAACACGATGTACTCGTTCAGCACCGCGAGCAGCTCGTCGTCGCCGTCGGGCAATTCGCGCGCATCGAAACCGCGGGGCGCGTCGAGACCGACCTCGCGCGCGATGGCCGCGACCGTCTGAGGACTATCGCCGGAGATGATGCGCACGCCCACGCCCTGGGCGGCGAAGTAGCCGAGCGTCTCGGCGGCATCCGGACGGATGTTCTCGCGGAAGGTGAGGAGCGCGACCGGAACCGCGTCTGCGGGGACCGTCTCGTCGATGGTCGGCGAGCCGTGCGCGAGAACGAGGGTGCGGCGACCGGTGGCCGCGAGCTCTGCCGCCCGTGCCGCGAGGTGCTGATGATCGTCGCCGTCGGAGCGCTCGGACGGGAAGACCATCTCTGGCCCGCCCAGAACCCACATGCCGTCGTCGAAGGTCACGGCGCTCCACTTTCTGGCGGAGGAGAACGGCACACGATCGAGAACGGCCTCGCGGGGCGAGTCCGTGAACCGGGAGGCGAGACTGCGTGCCGTCGCGTTCGCGTCGTTCTGCACGCCGTACCAGGCAAGCACTCCCTCCCAGCCGGCGACCTCGATGAGCACGTGCGCCTCCTCGAACACGATGTCGCCCTGCGTCAGCGTTCCGGTCTTGTCGAGGCAGATCATGTCGACCCGGGCGAGGCCCTCGACCGCGGGAAGCTCCTGCACGAGAACCTGCTGCCTCGCGAGCTTGACCGCTCCGACGGCGAAGGTGATGCTCGTCATCAGAACGAGACCCAGCGGCACCATGGCCACGACGGAGGCGATGGTCGCCGTGGCGGCGGCGCGCCAGCCGCCGCTCGAGGCCGCGTCGACCCAGCCGCCCTGTGTCATCATCTGGGCGTTCAGCACCAGCAGGGCGACCGGGCCGATGATCCAGGCCACCCATTTCAGCACCCGGTTGATCGAGGAGCGCAGTTCGCTCGCGACGAGGGAGAACCGCTTCGCTTCGGCGGAGAGCGAGTTCGCGAACGAGTCCGCACCCACGCGGTCGACGACCGCGGTGCCCTCGCCCCCGACGACGACCGAACCCGACAGCACGCGATCCCCGGGTACCTTCTCGACGGCATCCGATTCGCCGGTGAGCATCGACTCGTCGACCTGCAGGCCGCTCGAGGCGTCGACGAGTCCGTCGGCGGCCACCTGGTCGCCCGCCCGCAGCACGAGCGTGTCGTCGACCACGACGAGCGCGATGTCGATCTCGGTCTCGGAGCCGTCTCGCAGCACTCGGGCGTGCGGGGCATTCAGCACGGCCAGTCGGTCGAGGGCCCGTTTGGCCCGGTACTCCTGCACACTGCCGATCACCGCGTTGGCGACCGCGCTGAAGCCGAACAGAGCGTCCTGCCAGCGGCCGATCGCGAGAAGCACCAGGAAGCACATGAGGATGATGCCGTTGAAGAGCGTGAGCACGTTGGTGCGCACGATGCTCCACGCGCTGCGGCTCGTGTCCTGAACGAACGCGTTCGTCCTGCCCTCGGCGACGCGCTGTGCCACCTCGGCGGAACTCAGACCCGAACCCGTCACGTGCGCCCCCTCGACTTCGGCTCACTGTAGCAATCGAGCCGCGCCGAGCGCAGGCGAACTGCTCTCAGCGGGGTGTGTCCGCGACGCGCGGGGGAGCCGTCGTGGCCCGGGAGACGAGTCGGGTAGGCAGGAGCACGTGGGTCGACGCCAGCGTCTCGCCGTCCATGAGGCTGGTCAGCATGCGCGCCGCGGCCTGACCGATGCTCTGCATGGGCTGACGCACCGTGGTCAGAGGCATAGCGAGTCGGGATGCCTCGGGCACGTCGTCGAAACCCACGACGGAGAGGTCTCGTGGAACGTCGAGCCCGAGAGAGCGGGCGACCTCGATGATCGCGATCGCCGAGAGGTCGTTCGAGGCGAACACGGCGGTCGGAGGGTCGCGCTGCATCAGCAGTTCCTGCGCGGCGCGGCGGGCCGTGTCGGCCTCGTAGAAGCCGACCCGCACGAGGTCGGGATCGAAGGCGATGGATGCCGCGGCCAGGGCCTCGCGATAGCCGGCGTCGCGCAGACGCGACGACTTGAGGTCGGGACGCCCGGAGACGAAGCCGATGCGGCGATGGCCGAGGCCGATCAGATAGGCGGTGGCTTCGAAGGCGCCCCCTCGGCTGTCGGCCTCGACCGTCGGGAGGTCGGCTCGACCGGTGTGGGGGTCGACCGCCACGATCGGCACGTCGGCCGCGACGTTCACGATGGTCGGGGTGACGATGATGGCCCCATCGATCAGGGTGCCGCTGAGCCTGCTCAGCGATCGGCGCTCCCATCCCTCCCCGTCTCCGCGGCGCGATCCGCTGTAGGCGAGGAGGTCGTAGCGGGAGTCGCGCAGGCCGACGGCGACGCCCTTCAAGACCTCCGCGCTGAACGGCTCGAAGTCGGCCACGAGCACGCCGATCACGCCTGTTCGTCGCGAGCGCATGCTGCTTGCGACGAGGCTCGACTCGTAGCCGAGGGCCGCCACCGCCGCGAGCACGCGGTCGGTGGTGCCCGCCGACACGCCGTAGCGACCGTTGACGGCTTTCGACACGGTGGCGACAGAAACACCCGCCGCCGCAGCGACGTCGTGGATTGTCGCCCTCGCCATCATGGGCCGATCCTAGTGTGCATTTCAGGGCGTGCGAAAATGATTTCGAAAACGTTTGACGCCCTCCACGGGGTCACGCACACTGATGACGCCCGACCCGACAGCATCGCCTCGGATCCATGACGGGTCCGGGTATCAGGTCGGACGGTACGACGCACGACCCCGTGCACCAGCACAGCGCCCGCACAGCCGCGGGCGCCCCTCAATGAAGAGAGCAGGTTCGAATCACATGAGACTCACCAAATTCGTCGCTGGCTCGGCCGCGATCCTCGTGGGCGCACTTGCGCTCAGCGGATGCAGCGCCGGATCGAGCGACTCCGCCGACGGGAAAGTCACTCTCACGATGTGGCACAACTCCACGACCGGCGACGGCAAGAAGTACTGGGACGACACGGCGGCCGCGTTCGAGAAGGCGAACCCCAACGTCACCGTGGAGATCCAGTCCGTACAGAACGAGGAGATGGACGGCAAGCTGCAGACCGCCCTCAACTCCGGCGACGCGCCTGACATCTTCATGGCGCGCGGCGGCGGCAAGCTCGCCGACGTGGTCAAGGCAGGCCAGGCGATGGACCTCACATCGGGGCTCACCGACGCGACGAAGACGGCGGTCGGAAACAGCCTGTCGGCGTTCGAGATCGACGGCAAGAACTACGGAGTACCCACCGCAGTGCTCCCGTCCGGCTTCTTCTACTCGTCTGATCTGCTCACCCAGGCGGGCATCACGGACACTCCGAAGACGATCGACGAGCTCGAGGCAGCCGACGAGAAGCTCAAAGCGGCCGGCATCGCCCCCATCGCAGTCGGAGCGAAGGACGCGTGGCCTGCAGCCCACTGGTACTACAACTTCGCGCTGCGCGCCTGCTCGCAGGATGTGCTCAACGAGGCAGCCACGAGTCGCAACTTCGACGATGACTGCTGGCTGAAGGCCGGCGAGAATCTGGAGTCGTTCATCAAGACGGAGCCGTTCAACGACGGCTTCCTCACCACCGCAGCCCAGCAGGGCGCGGGTTCCTCTGCCGGTCTGATCGCGAACAAGCAGGCCGCCATGGAACTGATGGGCGCCTGGGATCCGGGAGTCATTGCATCCCTCACCCCCGACCAGAAGCCTCTCGCCGACCTGAAGTGGTTCCCGTTCCCCGAGGTGCCGGGCGGCGACGGTGAGGCCGGAGCCATGATGGGTGGCGTCGACGGGTTCACCTGCTGGGTGAACGCTCCGAAGGAGTGCGTCGACTTCCTCAACTTCACGGCAGAGAAGGCCAACCAGGAGGCGTACGCCACGGCGTTCCAGACCTTGCCCGCATCGACCGAGGCCCAGTCGTCCGTCACCGACCCTGCGCTGAAAGACGTGCTGGCCGCGTACAACGACGCTCCCTACGTGAGTGTGTGGCTCGACACGCTCTACGGGCAGAACGTCGGCAACGCTCTGAACGTCGCGGTCGTCGACATGTTCGCGGGCAAGGGCGATGCGCAGAGCATCGTCGACGCCGTGAACGCTGCGGCAGCGAAGTCCTAGGAGAGAAACCGATGGCTGTCCTGCGCGAAGAAACGCACACAGAGGAAGCCGCGCGGGGCAGCCGGCGCCCAGCCGGGGGAGGCGCTTCGGCGCTTCCCCCGGCGGTTCCGAGCCCGCGCGCCCGGTCCCACTGGCCCAAGCGAGCAGAGCTCCTGCTGCTGATCGGCCCCGCCCTGCTGGTCTTTTTGGCCTTCGTCATCCTGCCCGTCGTCCTTGCCGCGTACTACGGCTTCTTCAGCTGGTCGGGCTACGGCGCGGCCACAGACTTCGTGGGCCTGCGCAATTACATCACCATCCTCACTGATCCGGCCTTCTTGGAGGCCCTCGGTCACAACGGGTTCATAGTGGTGATGTCACTCGTGCTGCAGGGCCCCCTCGCCCTCGGCATCGCGCTGCTGCTCAACCGCAAACTGCGCTTCCAATCGTTGATCAGGGTTCTCATCTTCGTGCCCTATGTCATCTCCGAGGTCGTCGTGGGCCTCGGCTGGAGCCTGATGCTCCAGTCCAACGGCGCGCTGAACGGCCTGCTCGAGAAAGTCGGACTCGGAGGCCTCGCCACCGACTGGCTCAGCGACCCGAGCGTCGCGATCTGGACCCTGCTCGTGATCATCACGTGGAAGTACGTCGGGTTCGCGGTCATCCTGTTCCTCGCCGGACTCCAGGGGATCCCCGACGAGATCACCGAGGCCGCGCGAATCGACGGGGCCAGCTACTGGCAGGTCCAGCGGTACATTGTTCTGCCGCTCATGGGACCGACCGTTCGCATCTGGGCGTTCCTGTCGATCATCGGCTCGCTGCAGCTCTTCGACCTGGTCTGGATCGTCTGGGGTCAGTACGTGGCCGGCACTGCGGGCACCTCGACCATGGCGACCTACATGGTGGCGAATGGCCGCAACTCGGGCAGCTACGGCTACGGCAACGCTGTCGCGGTCGTCATCTTCCTCATCTCCCTCGTCGTCGCGCTCCTCTACCAGCGCTTCATCCTGCGCCGCGATTCAGCGGTCACCACTACCGGAGGCGCACACTGATGGCCATCGCCGCACCCCTCGCATCCCGACCCCGCCGCAGGCGAGTGTCGGAACAGAGCAGGCGCTCCAGCCTGATCTCCTACCTCGTGGCCCTCGTGCTGGTCGGGCTGATGCTGGCGCCCGTGGCGTACATCATCCTCGGCGGGTTCCGCACGAACTCCGAGATCACGGTCGATCCCTCGGGATTCCCCCAGGCCTGGGCCTGGTCGAACTTCGGCGACGTCCTGGCCAGCGGGTCTTTCTGGACGCAGGTGCTCAACTCGACGGTCGCCGCCGTTTGCACCACCGTCTTCGTGGTCGTGCTGGGACTCATGGCCGCCTACGGTCTGTCGCGCTACGCGTTCCGCGGAAGGGCGGCCGTCTACGCGCTGTTCACCGCGGGGCTCATGTTCCCGCTCACGGTCGCGATCACACCGCTGTACATCCTGGTGCGCAACCTCGGCCTGACCAACTCCCTCGCCGGCGTCATCATCCCGCAGATCGCCTTCGCTCTGCCGCTCACGATCATCGTGCTGGTGCCATTCCTCGCGGCCATTCCGAACGAGCTGCAGGAGGCCGCCGCGATCGACGGACTCGGCCGGCTCGGGTTCTTCTTCCGCATGGTCGTGCGACTGTCGCTTCCCGGTGTCATCACCGTCGGCATCCTGGCGTTCATCGCGAGCTGGAACGCCTACCTGCTGCCGCTGTTCATCCTGAACGGAGAGGCGTCGTACACCCTGCCGCTCGGAACGCAGGCGTTCGCCTCGCAATACGCCGTCGACACCGCCAAGGTGCTCGCCTTCACATCGTTGTCGATGATTCCGGCCCTCGTCTTCTTCAGCCTGTTCGAACGCCGCATCGTCGGCGGCCTCACCGGTGCGGTCAAGGGCTGAGCGCGTGAGTATCGGACAGGTGGAGATCGCCGCGGCGACTCCCGGGGCATCCTCCCGCGTGCACGAGCTGCTCGCGCGCATGACACTCGAGGAGAAAGTGGCTCAACTGGTGGGTTTCTGGGTCGACCAGGGCGACGAGGTCGTGGCGCCCATGGCGGGCGAGATGGCCTCGTCGACGAGGTACGAGGATGCGACGGCGCACGGCCTCGGCCACCTCACGCGGGTCTACGGCACGCGGCCCGTCGACCCCGCGGAGCGCGCAGCATGGCTGTGGTCGGAGCAGCGTCGGCTGCAGACGGAGACCCGTCTCGGGATCCCCGCCCTCGTGCACGAGGAGTGCCTCACCGGCCTCGCCGCCTGGAAGGCCGCGACGTTCCCGACGCCGCTTGCCTGGGGTGCGGCCTTCGATCCGCAGCTGGTCGAACGCATGGGACACGCCATCGGCCGCTCCATGCGTGAGCTCGGTGTGCACCAGGGCCTCGCCCCGGTGCTCGACGTCATCCGCGACCCCCGATGGGGCCGCGTCGACGAGTGCATCGCCGAGGATCCCTACGTCGTCGGCACCATCGGCACCGCCTACGTGCGGGGCCTGCAGGATGCCGGGGTGCACGCGACCCTGAAGCACTTCGTCGGCTACTCGGCGTCTCAGGCGGGCCGCAACCACGCCCCGGTCCATGTCGGGCGTCGAGAGCTCGAGGACGTGCTGCTGCCTCCGTTCGAGATGGCCGTGCGCTCCGGCGCGGTGCGCAGCGTCATGAACTCCTACGCCGAGGTCGACGGTGTGCCGGTCGCCGCGACACCCGAATACCTGACGGGCATCCTCCGGGACCGGTGGGGTTTCGACGGCGTCGTCGTCTCCGACTACTTCGCCGTCGCATTCCTCGAGACCATGCACGCCGTGGCCGCCGATCGAGGACAGGCCGCCCATCTCGCCCTCGAGGCGGGAATCGATGTCGAGCTTCCGAGCGGCGATGCCTATCTGGAGCCGCTCCTCGAACGGATTCGCGACGGACGCACCCCCGAGGAGTTCGTGGATCGAGCGGTTCTGCGTGTGCTCGCCCAGAAAGAGGATCTCGGCCTGCTCGATGCGACCTTCGACAGTCCTCCCGCATCCATCGACCTCGACGACCCCGAGCACCGGGCGATCGCACGAGAACTCGCCGAGAAGTCGATCGTGCTCCTGTCGAACGACGGGATCCTGCCGCTCGCGACGCCGACGAGCATCGCACTGATCGGCCCGAACTCCGACAGCGCCGAGGCGCTGATGGGCTGCTACTCGTTCGCGAACCACGTGCTCGCGCACCACCCCGGCACGCCTCTCGGATTCGAGATCCCGAGCGTGGAGGAGGCGCTTCGATCGAGATATCCCGGCGCACGGATCGACGTGCAGCACGGGTGCGCCGTGGAGGGCGACGATCGCACGGGAATCGCCGCAGCCGTCGAGTCCGCCCGGTCGAGTGACGTGGCCATCGTGGTCGTCGGCGATCGAGCCGGTCTCTTCGGCAGAGGAACCGTCGGCGAGGGCAATGACGTCGAGTCGCTCGACCTGCCGGGAGTGCAGCGTGACCTGGTCGAGGCGGTGATTGCGACGGGCACGCCCGTCGTCGTCATCGTTCTCTCGGGACGCCCCTACGCCATCGGCTGGGCGCTCGACGGACCGACGCCCGCCGCAGCCGTCGTGCAGTCGTTCTTTCCGGGGGAGGAGGGCGGCAACGCTCTCACCGCGATCCTGGCCGGCGACGCGGAACCGTCCGGTCGCCTGCCGGTATCTCTTCCTCGCTCGGCCGGAGCCCAGCCCTACAGCTACCTGCACCCGATCCTCGGCGGACCGAACGAGGTGACCAGCTCGGACAGCACGCCGGTGAGACCGTTCGGGTTCGGGCTCGGTTACACGACGTTCGACCGCACAGATCTGCGCGTCGAGCCACGAGTGGCCACCGACGGAACCATCCGGGCGAGCGCGCGCATCAGCAACAGCGGACAGCGCCGGGGAAGCGACCTCGTGCAGCTCTACGGGCGCGACCTCGTGGCCAGCGTCACCCGCCCGGTGGCCCAGCTGCTCGGCTATGCCCGGGTGGAGCTCGAGCCCGGAGAGGTCGTCGTCGTCGCATTCGAGGTTCCGACGGCTCGCCTCGCCTTCAGCAACCGCTACTTCGATCGGGTGGTCGAGCCGGGCGACATCGAGCTCTGGGTCGGCGGCTCGTGCGCCGACAAGCAGACCAGTGCCTCGGTCACCCTGACCGGCGACGACCACAGCGTCGGTTCGGAGCCGCCCGTGCTCACCGGCGTGACGGTGGAACGCGGCCGAGAGTGAGGCGGCGGGTCAGCCGTGCACGGCGAGGTGCTGGCTGATCCACAGGCTGTAGCTGTTCCACGGGTCGTCGACGCCGGCCCGCAGTTCGTCGATGTGCGCCAGCAACGCGTCGTGCACGGTGAACCACTCGCCGCCTCCCAGTCGGTGTTCGCCGAATTGCACGTGCCTGCGGTGCTCGAGCGTGCGCGTGCCTCGCTCGAATGCGAGGAGTTCGTCGAAACTCAACTGGGCGAGGCGTGCTCGAGGATTGCCGGACGTGCCGATCTTGATGCGGTCGCCCGCCCGCAGGTAGTAGACGACGTCGACCCGGGTGGATGAGACACCGCCGTCGGGCAGGTCGCCCACCTTCCACTCGCACACGGCGCACAGCCAGCCCGAGGGGTAGCGCACGCCGAGCCTCGAGCCGCACGCCAGGCAGGGTGAGGGGAGGATGTCGGTGACTCCGACGTCGCGGGCCACCCAGTCGTAGGCGACGAGGTGGTGTCGGAGGCAGAGATCGAGTTCGGCGCCCTGCGCGACCGGCGCCGTGCATGCGCCCTGCGCATCCACGCCACGGCATACCGCGACCCCTGCCGAGGTCTGCCGGGCCGATTCGGTGGGATTCATGACGTCACGGTATCGCGCACGACCGACATCCCCGCTAAGTTAGGGTTGCCTAACCCGCTGTCGTCCCGTCCGTATCGCCGAGGAGAGTCATCCGATGAAGAGAGCATCCACCGCCTACCTGCTGACGTGCGCCGTGCTGGGTGTCGCGGGAGGCTTGCTGCTCGCCCCCGCGAACTGGCTCTCGACCGCCCTGTACGCGACAGTGCCCTTCTTCTCGATCGCCATCGCCGGCCTGTGGCTGCTTCCGGCGATCATCGCGCTGCGCCTCATTCAGCGCCCGGGTGCCGGTCTTCTCGTGGGGGTCATCTCGGGACTGGTGCTCGCGCCCTTCTCCGGCTACGGATTCACGACGGTCGCCACGAACGTCTGGTGGGCCTTCTTCGCCGAGATCGGATTCCTTGTGGTCGGCTATCGTTTCTGGACCATCTGGCAGCACTACGCCGGGGCCGTCGTCGTGGGCATCGCCTACCCGATCCTCGCGCGCCAGTCGTTCGCGCTCGACACCTACCCGCTCGGGCTGCAGATCGTCTTCTTCGTGCTGACGCTCGCGAGCTGCCTGGCGGCGACCGCCATCGGCATCGCCATCGCCGCGGCCCTCCGTCGAGCGGGAGTCGGGGCTGCAGCCCGCCGCCGACCTCAGGCGGTCGAGTCCCAGGCTGCCTAGGCGGGCTTCGCCGGACATGACTCGACGCCCACCTCCGGCTGCGGGGATGGGCGTCGAATCAGGTGCTCGCGGGGGCGGGCTCGATCAGGCCAGCGTCGCCACGTCGATCACGAAGCGGTAGCGCACGTCGGAGGCGAGCACGCGCTCGTAAGCCTCGTTGATGTAGTCGGCCGAGACGAGCTCCGTCTCGGGCGCGATGCCGTGCTCGGCGCAGAAGTCGAGCATCTCCTGGGTCTCGCGGATGCTGCCGATGCCCGACCCGGCGAACGAGCGGCGGTTGCCGAACAGGCTGAAGACCTGCACGGGCAGGGGCTCGGGCGGGGCGCCCACGCTCACGAGAGTGCCGTCGAGCCGGAGCAGGGACAGGTACGCGTTGATGTCGATCTTGGCGCTCACGGAGTTGACGATCAGGTCGAAGGTGTTCGCGAGCTCGTCGAACGTGGCCGGGTCGCTCGTGGCGTAGTAGTGGTCGGCGCCGAGGCGCAGTCCATCCTCCTGCTTGCTGAGGGTCTGCGAGAGTACCGTCACCTCGGCGCCCATGGCGTGCGCGATCTTCACGGCCATGTGTCCCAGCCCGCCCATGCCGACGACGGCCACCTTCGAGCCCGGGCCGACCTTCCAGTGGGCGAGGGGCGAGTAGGTGGTGATGCCGGCGCACAGCAGTGGGGCGGCCTTCTCGAAGGGGATGGACTCCGGCACGCGGAGCACGAAGTCCTCGACGACGACGATGTGGGTCGAGTACCCGCCCTGGGTGATGGTGCCGTCGCGGTCGACCGAGGCGTAGGTGCCCGTGTTGCCCTTCAGGCAGTACTGTTCCTCGCCGGCGAGGCAGTTCTCGCACTCACGGCACGAGTTGACCATGCAGCCGACGCCGACGCGGTCGCCCACCGAGTGAAGGGTCACCTCGGAGCCCACCTCGGTGACGGTTCCCACGATCTCGTGCCCGACCACCTGCGGGTAGGCGATGTCGCCCCACTCGCCGCGCACCGTGTGGATGTCGGAGTGGCAGATCCCCGAGTAGGCGATCTCGATCAGGACGTCTTTCGCGCCGACGTCTCGGCGTTCGATGGTGGTTCGGGAGAGGGGCTCGGTGGCTGAGGTCGCGGCGAACGCGTTCACTGTAGGCATAGAGCGATTATCCCGCGTGGTTCCCGTGCGAAGTCCGGGTGCGCGGACTGTGATACGGACCTGCCGGGTCAGCCCTCGAAGCGCGCAAGCCAGGCAGTGAGGAGCGACTCGAGCTGCTCGACCTGGTCGCGCGTGAGGCCGTCGAGCAGATCGCGTTCGTTCTCCATGTGCTCGGTGAACACCTCGTCGATCAGGTGTCGACCTTCTTCGGTGAGCCCCACGACGCGCGAACGCCCGTCTTTCTCGCTTACGCGGCGCGCCACGAGTCCGGCGCGTTCGAGACGGTCGACCCGCTTCGTGACGGCGCCCGTTGTCACCATGGTGTGCGCGGCCAGTTCCCCCGGCACTCGTTCGAATGGATCGCCTGCCCGACGCAGGGCGGCGAGTACATCGAACTCGCCCTCTCCCAATCCGTGACGGGCGTACACCTCCACGATCGACTCGGTCAGATGCATGCCCACGCGATGCAGCCTGCCGATGACGCCCTGGGGGCGCACATCGACATCAGGCCTCTCTCGCTCCCACTCCTGTTGGATTCGGGCGACGTGGTCGGGCTCGCTGGACGACTGATCTTCGCGCATATCGCCATATTACCTTCCGCGGAAGATATAATAGCTTCCATGGAAGCTATATCAGGCGGGCGTGCCGTTCACCGCCCTGGCACCTGGGCGCTGGTCACCGCGGTGGCGCCGATCGCCTGGGGCACGACCTACTTCGTCACCCGGGAGTACCTGCCGGAGGGGTATCCGCTGTACGGCGCGCTCATCAGGGCGCTCCCGGCGGGACTCCTGCTACTGGCGATCGTGCGTCGCCGTCCGCACGGGTCGTGGTGGTGGAAGGCCGTAGTTCTCGGCACCTTGAACATGGGTGCCTTCTTCGTGCTGGTCTACCTGGCCGCCCAGCTGCTGCCCACCAGCGTCGCGTCGACCGTCATGGCCGCTGCTCCCGTTGTGATGATGCTGTTCGCCTGGGCTCTTCTCGGCGCAAGGCCGCGCGTGGCGCAGGTGCTCGCGGCGGCCATCGGCATCCTGGGTGTGGCTCTGCTGCTTCTGGCCGGAACGCGCGCCGTCGACCCGGCCGGAGTGATCGCATCCGTTGCCGCTCTCGCGATGTCGTCTCTCGGCTACGTGCTCGCCCAGAGATGGAGCGCCGGCATCGACGCCGTCTCGCTGACAGCGTGGCAGCTCGTCGCCGCCGGCCTGATCCTGGCGCCGGTCGCCGTCGCGGTCGAGGGCGCGCCGCCGGCGATGGATGTCACGACCGTGCTCGCATACGGATACATCACCATCGTGGGAACGGCCGTTGCCTTCGTGGCCTGGTTCACGGGACTGCGCCACCTCGGCGCCGGAACTGTCGGACTTATCGGTCTGCTGAATCCGGTCACGGGCGTGCTGCTCGGAACCCTCGTCGCGGGCGAGCTCCTGACCCCGCGGCAGCTGATCGGTGTACTCATCGTGCTCGCCGCCGTGGTGCTCGGCCAACCCGGAATCTCTCGTGCACTCGTGCGTCTGCGTGCTTGGATGAGGGCATGACAGACATCATCCCCGCCGACTACGCCGAGCTGCTCGAGAACGCCAACTACGGCCACCTGGGAACGATCCGCCCCGACGACACCGTGCAGGTGAACCCGATGTGGTTCCTGCGCGACGGCGACACCCTGCGTTTCACCCACACGACGAAGAGGGCCAAGTTCAGGAACCTGCAGCACAATCCGTCGATGAGTCTCTCCGTGATCGACCCGGAGAATCCGTTCCGCTACCTCGAAGTGCGCGGACGGCTCATCGCCGTCGAACCGGACCCCACCGGGGCGTTCTACGTCGTGCTCGGAAAGCGTTACGGCAACGCCGAACAGACGCCGCCGCCCGACTCCGCTGATCGCGTCGTTCTCGTGATGAGCATCGAGAAGAGCACGAAGCAGTAGCCGACCGTACGGCGCCGTTCAGCGGGGCTCAGTCGCGACCGTAGCGGGGGCGATCCTCACGCTTGGCCGAGTTGCCCGCGCGATCCGGCTTCAGCTCGATGAGCTTTCCGCTGATGCGCGTGTTCTGCAGGCGGTCGAGCACCTCGCCCGACAGGTCGGACGGCAGTTCGACCAGCGAGAAGTCGGGCCTGATCTGGATGGCGCCGAAGTCGCCACGATTGAGCCCACCCTCGTTCGCGATGGCGCCGACGATCTGGCGCGGTTCGACCTTCTGGCGCTTGCCCACCGCGATGCGGTAGGTGGTCTTCGGTCCCGAGCTGCGGGGCGCACGGTCGGGTCGGTCGCCGCGGTCGGGACGCTCCCACTTGTCTCCGTGGCTGCCGCGTTCGCCGCGGGCCGGTCGGTCGTCGCGGAACCGGTCCTGGCGATCCGAGCGTTCGGGCCGTTCGCGGGAATCGCGTTCGAACCGCGGCGTGCGCACCGGCTCCGGATCGAGCAGCAGGGGAGTGTCGCCCTGGGCAACGACGGCGAGCGCCGCGGCGACATCGGCCTCGGGCACGTCGTGGTGTTCCACATAGTGGCCGACGATGTCGCGGAACTGCTGGATCTGCTCCGGCTGGCTGAGAGCGGCGGTGATCGCGTCGTCGAAGCGGGTGAGTCGCGTGGCGTTCACGTCGTCGACGCTCGGCAGCTTCATCTCGGTCAGCGGCTGCCTGGTCGCCTTCTCGATCGCGGTGAGCATGCGACGCTCGCGCGGCGTGACGAAGCTGATCGCGTCGCCCGTGCGGCCGGCTCGTCCGGTGCGGCCGATGCGGTGCACGTACGACTCGGTGTCGATGGGGATGTCGAAGTTGACGACGTGGCTGATGCGCTCCACGTCGAGACCGCGCGCGGCGACGTCGGTGGCCACGAGGATGTCGAGCTTGCCCGACTTGAGCTGGTTGACCGTGCGTTCACGCTGGGCCTGCACGATATCGCCGTTGATCGCGGCAGCGGAGTATCCCCGCGCCCGCAGCTTCTCGGCGAGCGTCTCGGTCTCGTTCTTGGTGCGGGTGAAGACGATCATGCCCTCGAAGTTCTCGGTCTCGAGGATGCGGGTCAGCGCGTCGACCTTCTGCGGATACGACACGATGAGGTAGCGCTGGGTCGTGTTGACCGAGGTGGTGGTCTTGTTCTTGACCGTGATCTCTTCGGGATCGTGCAGGTACTTGGCCGAGATACGTCGGATCTGCGACGGCATGGTGGCCGAGAACAACGCCACCTGCTTGTCGTCGGGGGTGTCGGCGAGGATCGTCTCGACGTCTTCGGCGAAGCCCATCTTGAGCATCTCGTCTGCCTCGTCGAGCACCAGGTACTTCAGCTGCGACAGGTCGAGCGTGCCCTTCTCGAGGTGATCCATGATGCGGCCGGGGGTGCCGACCACGATGTGCACACCGCGGCGCAGGGCCGAGAGCTGAACGCCGTATCCCTGGCCGCCGTAGACCGGAAGCACGTGCACGCCGCGCAGGTGAGAGGCATACTTCTCGAACGCCTCGCAGACCTGGAGGGCGAGTTCGCGGGTCGGAGCGAGCACCAGGGCCTGCGGCGTCTTCTGCGAGAGGTCGAGGCGGGAGAGGATCGGAAGAGCGAACGCGGCCGTCTTGCCCGTGCCCGTCTGGGCGAGGCCGACGACGTCGCGGCCGTCGAGAAGAAGGGGGATCGTTGCTGCCTGGATCGCGGACGGGGTCTCGTAGCCGACGTCTTTGAGCGCCTTGAGCACTGCGTCATCGAGGCCGAGATCGGAGAAAGTCTGCTCGGCCCGAGCGGCGTCGGCCTCGGTCGGGCCGGAAATTGTAGAGGATGCCATCCCTCAACGGTAGTCCACGCCGTGGATGCGGGCGTCAGGTCGGGCGCTTGGCGCGCGGCAGGCCCTCGACGACCCGCTCGTAGGAGTTGACGATGAGGTCGGTGACGAGCTGAGGATCCGCGTCGGGACCGATCGTCACCGTCACCCAGTGACGCTTGTTCATGTGGTAGCCGGGCGTGATCCACGGGTAGTCCCTGACCAGGGCCTCGGCGTGGGGAGGATCGGCCTTGAGGGTGACCGTCACGGGTTCTCCGTCGAGGTTCGTGATGGCGAAGACCTTGCCGACGACCTTGTACACGCTCGTCTCGGGGCCGAACGGGGTCTCGTTCCGTGTGGCCGGCAGGGCGTCGCAGACCGCGAAGACGTCATCTCTCGAGAACAGTGCTGCCATGATCCGAGCGTACAGTTGGCCTACTGCCCATGAACAGCTATCACCTGCCCCCGTCGAGGCCGGTCGCCAGGCCGGTCTCTGTTCGCGCGCGACTCGCGCGGCGCATCCTGGGCCTCACCGCAGGAGCAGCGGTGCTGGCGCTGGCCGCCCTCACCGCGATCGCACCGGCACCCCTGCCCGCACAGGATGAGCCGGCTCTCGCGAACTCCGCCTCCGCGCGCCAGGCCGGTGAGCAGGTGCTCGACCTGCCCGATGCCGTGGCGCAGGCATCCATCGCGCGCGACTCGTTCGCGACCGTGGCCGGCGTTCAGGGGCTGGCCGCCGGAAGCACGAACCGTGACTGGGCCGAACTCGTGCTGCTCCTCGGCGACTTTCCGCGCACCGACGACAACATCACCGTGATGCTGCGCTGGATGCGACAGGAGAACGGCCCCGACGACTGGTGGAACCGCAACAACCCGCTCAACAATGGCTGGGGGTCCGGCGGCAACAGCGGGCTGGGAAGCTACGACACCCTCGTGATCGCCGCCGAGAACGCGGCAGAGGCCCTGCACTCGAACCCGGGCTATGCGAGCATCGTCGCCGGATTCTCGTCGTCGGCGCCGACCGCCCAGATCGAGCAGGCCATCTGGGCGTCGCCGTGGGCGACGAGCCACTACGCCAACGGCGCCCACTGGTCGTACGCGCCGGTGCCGATCATCGAGTCGCCGCCGGGAACCTGGACGGGCTAGACCGAGACCGATTCCATGGCCTCGGCGGTGAGCTCGACCGAACGGAGTCGCTCGGGCAGCTCGGGGGACTGGTGGGCCAGAATCAGCTCGTCGGCCTGCGCGTGGCGGGCGAAGTCCTCGAGGTAGTCGCGCACCTCCGTCGGGGTGCCGACCGCGGAATAGGTCATCATCGACGCGATCTGCCGTCCGTTGGGGGTGGTGAGGAACTCGTCGATCTGCGCATCGCTGTAGTCGGGAGTGGCCGGACCGCGCGAGATCATTCCGCGAACGCGGGCTCGCCGGGTCGTGGCGGCCTGCTCCACCGCATCGTCGTGGTCGTCGGATGCGACCACGTTCACGCCCGCGATGACATGGGGCTCCGCCAGCTGCGCCGAGGGCCGGAACCCGCCGCGGTATGCCGCCACGGCCTCGTGCAGCGCATCCGGTGCGAAATGCGACGCGAACGCGTAGGGCAGGCCGAGCTGCGCGGCGAGCTGGGCTCCGAACAGAGACGAGCCGAGGATGTAGAGGGGCACGATGCCGCCGGCCCGGGGCACGGCCTGCACGCCGGGAATGCGCGAGTCTCCGCTGAGGAAGCCCTGGAGCTCGACGACGTCCTGCGGGAAGGAGTCGGCCGACATCGGGTCGCGCCGAAGTGCTCGCATCGTGTTCTGGTCGCTTCCGGGAGCGCGGCCGAGGCCCAGGTCGATGCGACCCGGGAACAGGGTCTCGAGGGTGCCGAACTGCTCGGCGATGGTGAGCGGCGAGTGGTTGGGAAGCATCACGCCACCGGAGCCGAGGCGGATCGACGAGGTGTGCGCGGCCACGTAGCCGATCAGGACGCTCGTCGCCGACGAGGCGATGGTGGGCATGTTGTGATGCTCGGCGTACCAGACCCGTCGGTAACCGGATCTCTCGGCCGCCTGCGCGAGCGCGACGCTGCCTTCGAAGCTCTCGCGGGCCGTCTGGCCCGGGGCGATGGGAGCGAGGTCGAGGATGGACAGCGGAATCGACATGGAGTGACAGCTTTCGTATCGGAGTGCGGACGGCGGATGCGAAGAGCGCCGTTCACCCTCTCAACGACTCTCAGCTCCCGGACATTCCTCGACTGACGAACACGGCGACCGCGATGCCGATGACGATGAGGTAGCCGAGCAGGGTGAGGTATCCGAGTACGAGGCCGATGATCGCCATGACCCGACCCTGCTCGCCGGTTCTCCTGATCTGCGCGAGCGAGATATGGCCCAGAATGATCGGCACCACGGCCAGGCCGAGGATGCTCGTGACCAGGCTCACGATCGACAGAACGTTGGTGCGGGGGTTCTCCGTATAGGCATCCATGCGCGTCACGTTACCGCGATTGGTAACGAATCGGCATCGCCGCCGATCGCCTCCAGCGCGCCGATCGCGCCGGCCTTGGCTGACCGCGCCCCCCGTTCGAGGGACGTTTTCGGATCGACATGCGTCGGATAGCTGTTACCGTTGACCCCGGTCCATTGACCCATCACCCCAAGACGCGCGTCCGCAGGCATTGCCGCGGGTTCGTACGGTGAAGCCGTGACGAAGCGCTCTCATGATGGCTTCTGCCCGCGCTGTATTCCAGCGTCGAGAGCGGTCACGGCAACCCGTCTGCGAGCACAGAACACCTCTGGCGACCGCATTTAAGAGCCGCCGGATGTGACGGAGATTCTTCACGTGACATCGACTTTCCCGGCATTGAAGGCCGAAAACCTCTACAAGGCGTTCGGCCGCCGACCATCTGACATCGTCGACAGGCTTCGCGCCGGCAGCTCGAGGGCGGAGGTGTCCGCGCTCGGCACGGCCGCGGTGATCGACGCATCGTTCGACGTGCAGCCCGGCGAGATCTTCGTGGTCATGGGCCTCTCCGGCTCGGGCAAGTCGACGCTCATCCGCATGCTGAACGGGCTGCTCGACGCGACCAGCGGCAGCGTGACGATCGGCGGGTCCTCGATCACGGGCGTGCCGAAGGCCAGACTTCGCGAGATCCGCCGCCAGCGGGTCTCCATGGTCTTCCAGCACTTCGCGCTGCTTCCGCACCGCTCCGTGGTCGACAACATCGCCTACGGCCTCGAGATCCAGGGTGTCGGCAAAGCCGAACGGATGCGACGGGCCCGCGACATGGTCGCCACGGTCGGGCTCGACGGCTGGGCCGATTCGCTTCCCGGCGAGCTGTCGGGCGGAATGCAGCAGCGCGTCGGCCTCGCCCGCGCCCTCGCCGCCGACACCGATGTCCTGCTGATGGACGAGGCGTTCTCGGCCCTCGACCCGCTCATCCGCCGCGAGATGCAGGAGCAGCTCATCGAGCTGCAGCAGAAGCTCGGAAAGACGATCGTCTTCATCACCCACGATCTCAACGAGGCCATGTTCCTCGGAGACAGGATCGCCGTCATGCGCGACGGACGCATCGTGCAGATCGGAACCCCCGAGGAGATCCTCACCGACCCGGCGAACGACTACGTCGCCCAGTTCGTGCAGGATGTCGACCGCGCCCGCGTGCTCACCGCCGCCAGCGTCATGGAGCAGGCCCGTGCCGTGCTTCCGCTGTCGGCCGGCCCCCGGGCCGCGCTGCGCATCATGCGAGACCTGCAGACCTCCGCAGTCTTCGTGACCCGACGCGACCGCACCCTGGCCGGCGTCGTTCGCGACCGCGACGTGCTCCGTCAGGTGAAATCGAACCAGAACGACCTCGAGGGCATCCTCCGGCACGAGGCCACCATCGTTCCCTCCGACGCGCACCTCGTCGACCTCGTCGAGCCGTCGGTCGGCAGCGACCTGCCGATCGCGGTGGTCGGCGACGACGGTCGACTTCTCGGCGTCATACCCCGGGTCACGCTGCTCGCAGCGCTCGGCAACGTGTCGACGAACACGGCGGATGTCCCGGTCCAACTTCCGCCCACGACGCTCACGCTCGAGGTCATCGCAGAGACCCTCCGCGAGTCCACGACGGAAGGAGCCGTACGATGACCGACTTCCGTCTCGACCTCGGAACCTGGGTAGCCGGTTTCATCTCCTTCGTCACCGATACCTTCGGCGGCGTCTTCGACGTCATTCGAGCCGTCTTCCTGGCCGCCTATGACGTGGTCGACCTGCTGCTCGCGTCGCCGCCCTTCTGGGTGGTGATCGTCATCGCCGCGATTCTCGGCTATCTCGCCCGAGGATGGAAGTTCGCGCTCGGCACGGCAGTGGGCCTCCTTCTGATCGTGAGCGTCGACCAGTGGGAGAACGCCATGGACACCCTGGCGCTCGTGCTCGTCGCGAGCGTGCTGGCGGTCCTCGTGAGCATCCCGCTCGGGATCTGGGCGGCGACGTCGTCTGTCGCGTCGAAGATCATCCGCCCCGTGCTCGACTTCATGCAGACGATGCCCGCCTTCGTGTACCTCATTCCGGCGCTCATCCTCTTCCGCGTCGGCGTCGTTCCCGGAATCGTCGCCACGGTCATCTTCGCCCTGGCTCCCGGGGTCAGGCTGACCGAGCTCGGCATCCGGGGCGTCGACAAGGAGATCGTCGAGGCGGGACAGGCCTTCGGCGCGTCGCGCTGGCGGATCCTCCGGCAGATCCAGCTCCCGCTGGCGCGCCCCACGATCATGGCCGGTGTCAACCAGGTGATCATGCTGTCGCTCTCGATGGTCGTCATCGCCGGAATGGTCGGCGCCGGGGGACTCGGTGCCCAGGTCGTCGCCAGCCTGAACCGCATCGACGTGGCGCTCGGATTCGAGGCCGGCCTGTCGGTCGTGATCCTCGCGATCTACCTCGACCGACTGACCGCCGCCCTCGGCACGGGCGAGACCGTGCTGGGCCGGATGCTCGGCGCCCGCATCCTGCGCCGCCGCCCGTCGGCCGCCCCCGCGGCACCAGAGCGCCAAGTGGTGCCCGAGCCGGAACGCGCAGACCCCGCCCTCGTCTGACCGGCGGCGGCCCGCAGATCTTTTTCACCCGACGGGTGGCCCATCCGGTCGCCCAGAACAGGAACACCAATGAAGAACAGCACTCGCATCCTCTCCCTTCTCGCGCTCTCGACCGCGGGCGTGCTCGCGTTCGGCGGCTGCGCCGCCACCGAGGCGGAGGTCGTCGGAGACGGAAACACCGACCAGAAGAAGCTGAACCTCGCCGTGTTCAACGGCTGGGACGAGGGCATCGCCGCGTCTGAACTCTGGAAGGCGATCCTCGACGAGAAGGGATACGACGTCGAACTCGAGTACGCCGACGTCGCGCCCGTCTTCTCCGGCCTCTCGACCGGCGACTACGACCTCACGCTCGACGTCTGGCTGCCCGACACCCACGCGTCGTACCTCGACGAGTACGGCGACGATATCGTCGACATCGGCGCCTGGAACGAGGAGTCGAAGCTCACCATCGCCGTGAACGAGGACGCCCCCATCGACTCGCTCGCCGAGCTGGCCGACAATGCCGACCTGTTCGACAACCGCATCGTCGGCATCGAACCGGGCGCCGGACTCACGAAGGCGACGACCGAACGGGTCATTCCGGGCTACGGCCTCGAGGACATGGAGTACGTCACGTCGTCGACCGCGGCCATGCTGACCGAACTCACGAGCGCCACCGACGCGGGCGAGAACATCGTCGTGACCCTGTGGGAGCCGCACTGGGCCTACACCGATCTGCCCATCAAGAACCTCGAAGACCCCGAGGGAACGCTCGACTCCGTCGAGAGCCTGCACGCGTTCGCCAAGACCGACTTCGAGAAGGACTTCCCGCAGGCCGCCGAGTGGATCGGCGACTACGAGATGGACCTGGAGCAGCTGTACTCGCTCGAGAAGGCCATGTTCGTCGACTACGACGGCCAGGACTTCGGCCCCGTCGTCGAGAAGTGGATCTCCGAGAACCGCGACTACGTGGACTCGCTGACCGCCGAATAAAAGGTACGAGCACGTCGGGGCGGCGTCGGGGGAGTGACGCCGCCCCTCGAGCGCGGGTAGCCTGCCCCTATGGCGAGCGAAGCGGCACACATCACGGTTCCCGGACCCCACGGCGATCGAGAGGTGCGCATCTCTTCTCCGTCGCGTGTCCTGTGGCCCGAGGCGGGCATCACGAAGCTCGACCTCGCACGCTATCTCGTGGCGGTGGGCGAGCCGTTCATCGAGGCCAACGGCGACCGGCCGGTGTCGCTGCAGCGATTCTCCGGAGGGATCGACGGCGAGCAGTTCTTCTCGAAGAACCCGCCGAAGGGGACTCCCGACTACGTGCGCAGCGAGATGGTCGTCTACCCGAGCGGCCGCACGCATCCGCAGCTCGTGCTCGACGAACCGGCCGCCGCCGTCTGGGCCGCCCAGATGAACACCATCGTGTTCCACCCGTGGGCGTCGCGCGCGGAACGCAGCGACTATCCCGACCAGCTGCGCATCGACCTCGACCCGCAGCCCGGCACCGACTTCGACGACGCCAAGCCCGTCGCCGTCGAGTTGCGCGCGGTTCTCGCCGAGGCCGGGTTGGATGCCTTCATCAAGACCTCGGGAAACCGCGGGCTGCACGTCTTCGCACCCATACGGCCGGAGTGGGAGTTCCTCGAGGTCAGGCACGCGGTGATCGCCGCGGCCCGCGAACTCGAACGCCGGATGCCTGAGGCCGTCACCACGCACTGGTGGAAAGAAGAGCGCGGCGAACGCATCTTCGTCGACTACAACCAAGCCAACCGCGACCGCACGATGGCCGGTGCCTACAGTCCGCGAGCGCTCGCCCACGCTCCGGTGTCGTGCCCGATCGAGTGGAGCGAGCTCGATCGTGCCGACCCGGCGGAGTTCACGATCCTCACGGTTCCCGAGCGACTGTCGACCACGGGCGACCCCTGGGCGGCGATGGGTGAGAAGCCCGCGTCGATCGACGTTCTCCTCGAGTGGTGGGCGCGAGACGTCGAGAACGGCCTCGGCGAGCTTCCCTTCCCTCCGGACTACCCGAAGATGCCGGGGGAGCCGCCGCGGGTGCAGCCGAGTCGGGCGAAGAAGCCGTCCTGATTCGGTGGCGACGCGCATCCTGCGTGTTTCGTCGGTGTAAAGAATGAGTAACGGTCCAGTACCCCCTCTTGGGGGCACGTTGCTGTCTCCCTAGGCTGGCGCAACCGGCCCGCAGCCGCGGGCCACATCATCAGGGGGACCCTTGCAGAAGAAACAACGACGTTCACGTTCCGCCCTCGCCGCGATCGGCGCCACCGCTCTCGCGGGGGCCATGGTCTGGGGTGGCGCGACATCCGCATCGGCCGTGGACCAGGACGCATTCGCCGATTCCGTCACCGTCGACGCGATCATGGAGCGACTCGCCGACCTGCAGGCCATTGCGGACGCTCCGGGCAACGGTGGCAACAGGGCCGCCGGCAGTCCGGGATACGAAGCGAGTGGCCAGTACGTCGAGGCCGTGCTCGCCGAGGCGGGCTACACCACCTCGCGGCAGGTCTTCGAGGCCACGACCCAGTCGATCCAGTCGCAGTCGGTCACGGTGGGTGGCGAGGCCCTCACGCCGGAACAGGCCATTCCCATGGAGTACACGCCGGGCACCGCGCCGATCACCTTCGATGCGATCCTGCCCACCGTGAACACCGGCTGCACCGCCGACGACTGGGCCGGAGTCGACGCGACAGACCGCATCGCCGTCGTCAGCCGTGGCGTGTGCTCGTTCACCGAGAAGTCCCTGGCCGCCGCCGCCGCGGGCGCTCGCGCCCTCCTCGTCTACAACTCGGAGCCGGGCCCGCTGAGCGGCACCTTCGGCGAGGTCGTCGACGGTACCGTGCCGTCGTTCGGCATCGAGGCGGACCGAGGCGCCGCGCTCGTCGCCGCGATCGGCGCGGGCGCCGTCTCGATCTCTGTCGCTCTCGAGCAGACGACCGAGACGATCTCGACGTTCAACGTGATCGCAGAGACCGCGACAGGGCGTGCCGAGAACGTCGTGATGCTCGGCTCGCACCTCGACAGCGTGCCGGAGGGTCCGGGCATCAACGACAACGGAAGCGGCTCCGCGACCCTGCTCGAGGTGGCCGTGCAACTCGCCAAGCAGGGCGAGCTGAACAACAAGGTGCGCTTCGCCTGGTGGGGGGCCGAGGAGCTCGGTCTCGTCGGGTCCACGCACTACGTGGACGACTTGGCGGCGAACGACCCCGCCGCCCTCGATCGCATCGCCACCTACCTCAACTTCGACATGGTCGGCTCTCCGAACTACATCATCGGAACGTACGACGCCGACGAATCGAGCGTGGAGGCCGGTGCAGAGATCCCGCCGGGATCGATCGAGACCGAGGACGTGTTCGAGAACTACTTCACGTCGATCGGCCAGCCGTTCGTGGGCACCTCGTTCGACGGACGCAGCGACTACCAGGCCTTCATCGACAACGGCATCCCGGCCTCGGGCCTGTTCACCGGCGCCGACGATGTGAAGACCGAAGCGGAGGCGGCCCTGTTCGGCGGCATCGTCGGAGAGACCCACGACCAGAACTACCACCAGGCCGGCGACACCCTCGAGAACATCAACGAGGAGGCCCTCGGCATCATGTCGAAGGCCATCGCGTTCGCCACGGCGTCGCTCGCGAACGACACCGTGCTGATCAACGGGGTGGCCGCGCCGACTCCGGTCGAGGTGGCTCCGGCAGCGACGGCACCCGCCGCGCCTCAGCCTGCGCTCGCCGCCACGGGTTCGGCCGACGCGGTTCCGCTGCTCGCGGTCTCGTCGCTCACCCTGCTCGTCGGGGCCACGATGATCGGGCTCCGCGCCCGTCGTCGCTACTCGAGCACGGCCCCGAAGTCGTAGGCGACGGGGGTCTCGAGCTGGTCGAAGGTGCACGAGCGTGCGTCGCGGTCGGGGCGCCAGCGGTCGAACTGCACCGTGTGGCGGAACCGCGATCCTTCCATCTGGTCGTAGCGCACCTCGGCGACGACTGTCGGCTCGAGGCGCACGAATGACACGTCCTTGCCCGAGGAGAAGCGGCTTCGTTCTCCTTCGCCGGTGACGACGGCGCCGTCGGAGTCGCGCATCACGGCGGGCTCGAGCTCGGAGACGAGCTCGAGCCGTCGTGCTGCGGTGAACGCCGAGGCGCCGCCGACGCTGCGCAGCTCGCCCGAGTCGTCGTAGAGGCCGAGCAACAGGGAACCGACGCCCTCGCCGCTCGTGTGCACCCGGTAGCCGATGACGACCACGTCGGCTGATCGGTGGTGCTTCACCTTGAGCATCACGCGCTTGCCGGGGGAGTACGGCGCGGCCAGGGGCTTGGCGACCACTCCGTCGAGCCCGGCGCCTTCGAACTCCACGAGCCAGCGCCTGGCGGTGTCGGCATCCTGCGTCAGCCGGCTCAGGTGAAGGGGAGCGACAGCCGAGCCGAGCAGCTCGGCCAGTGAACTCCGCCGCTCGGAGAACGGCTGCTCCAGCAGAGAGCGACCGTCTCTCGCCAGCAGATCGAAGGCGATGAAGCTCGCCGGTGTCTCCTGCGACAGGGTCTGGATGCGACTGGCGGCCGGGTGGATCCGTTGCGAGAGCGCGTCCCAGTCCAGTCGCTCACCGCCCGGGGCGCCGCGCCGCAGCACGATCTCCCCGTCGATGACGCACGGCTCCTCGAGCTGTGAGAGGAAGGCATCCACCAGCTCGGGAAAGTACCGGGTGAGAGGCTTCGACCCGCGACTCGTGATCTCGAGCGACTCCCCGTCGTATGCGACGATTCCGCGGAAGCCGTCCCACTTGGGTTCGTAGCCGAGCCCGCCGGCGACGCTGTCCTGGTCGGGAAGCTCGGGAACGGACTTCGCCAGCATGGGTGCGGGGCCGGGTACGGAAGAAGATGACATGAGCCGATCCTGCTCCGTCGGCGTCGCGACGCCAACCCCCTTGTCTCAGACGACGGCAACCCCCTGACCGGATCTCCGCGTCTGTCTAGCATGGGGCCATGACGGAACACGATGGACCGGACGCGGCGCACCTGCGCCCCGAGCACCTGGACGACGCGACGGTCGAGGCATTGGGAAAGCTCTCGGAGGCGCTCGAGATCGTGGAGCAGGCCCGCGGCGAGCTGTATGCGTTTCATCGCTTGACAGGAATGGGCGACCTCGCCCTGGGTGAGGCTGTGGAGCTGCTCAGGGGCGCCGGGCACCACGACATCGCCTCCCGCATCGACTCCGAGCTGGTCGGCCGGAATGTCATCGAGGGCCGCTGGACATTCCAGATCGTCGAGGACTACGACGACGGCTACTACGCGGCGTTCCGCGACGCCGAGGCATCAGCGCGGTCGGAGCTGGCCGGCGGGCGCCGTCATCTCTTCGAGGCGGAGATGAAAGAGGATCGGCGCAGCCGGGGCAGGCGCCACCACGAGGCGCTGCCGCCGGGCGAATGAGCTAGTTCTCGAGGTCTTCCTCGTCGGCCAGCGCGAAGTCCTCGATCTCATCGCCCTCCGCGGTGACGGATGCGTCGGCCGTGCCCTCATCGAGGGTTCCCGTGCCGTCGGGGTACCCGGCCGCGTCGGGGTACTCGTCGTCTTTGCCGGGGCGTGCTGTGGAATCGTCGTGTGACATCGATGCTCTCCTTCGTCTGCATCATCAGGATGGCACGGCAGGCTCGTCGACGACAGGCCGACTTCGCCCGGCTGTGCACGGAGTGCACAGGGGTTTAACCGTGAAATCTCAGGAGTACTGCGCATACTTGCCGCTTCGCCCGCGCGCTGATATAGGCCCGGGCGAACCCGACACCGATTCGTCACGCCACGAGACCTCGCCCCGCTTACCCGGTTGCGTCACACGGTCTCGTCCCCTCCGGACAGACAGAGCACCACGGGGAAAGCGAGCGCCCTGGCACGGCCGCGCCCGCATTCGGCATGCCGGTCGAAGATCCATTGGACGACATGCACCACGCTTCAGACACCGCCTCCACTCCGACCGCAGCAACCCGATCCGCTGCCACCCGACGCGAGCTGGCGAACGTCCGCCGCAGAACCGCCCGTAAGCGATATCTCGCCGCTACTGCCATCGTGGCCGTCGCGGGAACGCTGGTCGGCACCGGGTTCGTCGTGCAGGCGAATTCGGCGGCCCAGGAGAGGGTTGCGGCGACGGCCCGACTCGCCAGCGGAACAGGCCTGGAACGCGATCAGCTGGGCGTCTACGAGGTCATCGCGAAGGCCCAGGCGAATGAGAAGGCGCAGAGCACCATCGACGACGCGAACCAGGTGATCGCGGCCGTGCAGAACAAGGTCGACACGACTCCGCTCTCGACGACGGTTGCCTCGCTCGCTGCGTACCAGTCCCTCGATCGGGACACCGTTCTGTCGCTGGTGAAGCAGGCCTCCGACGCGAAGGCCAGCGTGCAGGCCGCGGCGAGCGAAGCGGATCAGGCTGCGGCCGCTGCCGCGGCGGCCGCGGAGGCTGCCGCCGCCGAGGCCTTGGCGGCCGGCAACACCGTCGCCGGCGCGAAGGCGACGGCCCAGTCCCTCGGAGCCTCGAAGTACGGCTGGGGCGACGACCAGTTCTCGTGCCTGGTCTCGCTCTGGCAGAAGGAGTCGGGCTGGAACTACCAGGCCGAGAACGCATCGAGCGGGGCGGCCGGAATTCCTCAGGCGCTGCCGGGAAGCAAGATGGCCTCGGCCGGTTCCGACTGGGAGACGAACGCGACCACCCAGGTGACCTGGGGACTCGACTACATCAAGCGCGGCTACGGCACCCCCTGCGCCGCCTGGTCGCATTCCCAGTCGGTGAACTGGTACTGATTTCCGCGCATCGCAACCCGTAGGTTGCCTTAGACTGACGGCACCGCCGCCGCCCACGTCGAAGGAGCCCCGAATGGCGCACGATCTCGAACACCTACGGCAGGTCTGCTCGGCTCTCGGCGAAGCGACCCGGTGGCAGATCCTCGGTCGGGTCGCGGGTGCCGAGCTGTCGGCCTCCGCCCTCGCCGAAACTGTGCCCGTCAGCAGGCAGGCCATCGCCAAACACCTCGCAGCACTCGCCGCCGCCGGCCTGGTCTCGTCGAAGCGGGTGGGGCGTGAGCTGCGCTACTCGGCCCGTCCCGATGTGCTGAGCGAGGCATCCCGGCATCTCGGAGAGATCGCCGCGGCCTGGTCGCAGCGAACCCCGGACGCGCCGTGACGACGCCACCCCGAGCCGCGCGTTCGCGTCTCGCAGCGCTGGGCGGCGTTCTCGCACTGCTCGCGTTGCTCGCCGCGCCGTTCGGCTCCACCGCGACCGCGCTCGAACTGCCGTCGGGCACCGTCGTCGAGACGGCCGAGACAGGAGACGACGTGATCACGGCCCCGATGCGCACAGACGGCTCGAACATCATCGACAGCACCGGCGACGTCGTGGTGATCCGCGCCGTCGCCTGGTTCGGCATGGAGACCGCGAACTGCGCCCCGCACGGACTCTGGTCGATCTCCCTCGACGCCGGCATGGCGCAGATCGCCGCCATGGGCTTCAACACCGTCAGGCTTCCGTTCTCCACCGAGTGCCTCGCCGCGACGACGGCGTCGTCGATCAATGAACAGCTCAACCCCGATCTCGTGGGGCTCGCGCCGCTCGAGATCATGGACCGGGTTGTCGCGAGCGCGGCCGATCACGGTGTGGCGGTGATGCTCGACAGGCATCGGCCCGACTCCGGTGCACAGTCCGCGCTCTGGTACACGCCGCAGTACAGCGAGCAGCGTTGGATCGACGACTGGACTTCCCTGGCAGAACGCTATCGCCAAGTTCCGAGTGTGATCGCGGTCGACCTGCACAACGAGCCGCACGGTTCCGCCTGCTGGGGCTGCGGCGACCCTGCCACCGACTGGCAGGCTGCAGCCACCCGGGCGGGCAATGCCGTGCTCGCGGTCAATCCCGGCCTGCTCATCGTCGTCGAGGGCGTCGAGACGTCCTCCGACGGCTCGAGCACCTGGTGGGGCGGCGGGCTGGCCGACGTCGCCGGGGCGCCGGTGATTCTGGATGTCGGTGATCGCGTCGTGTACTCGCCGCACGATTATCCGGCGAGCGTCTTCCGGCAGACGTGGTTCGACGCCGCCGGCTATCCGGCGAATCTCGATCAAGTGTGGACGACGAACTGGGGGTACATCGCGCAGCGCGGCATCGCCCCCGTTCTCGTCGGCGAGTTCGGCACGAAGCTCGAGACCGAGTCCGACTCCGACTGGCTCGCCGGGCTGGTCGACTACATCGACTCGAACGACCTGAGTTTCTCGTACTGGTCGTTCAACCCGAACAGCGGAGACACGGGCGGGCTCGTGCACGACGACTGGGTGACGCCGCAGGCCTCCAAGCTCGCCGCGTTGGCCCCCCTCCTGCCGAATGCATCGGCGCTGCCCTCGAGCCCACCGACGCCGTCCACCCCGCCGTCACCCTCGACCGCACCGTCTCCCTCCACCACCCCAGCGCCCGCGCCCCCGAAGCCGCTGCCTGGATCGGGTTCCGACACCCTGACCGCCGATCTCACCGTGCAGAGCCAGTGGGCCGACGGCTACGTGGCCGAGGTGGTGCTCCGCTCGTCGACGACGGCGGGCGCATGGACGATCAGCTGGAGCGATCCGTCGGCGACAGGCATCGAGAACGCCTGGGGCATGTCGTGCGTCGTCGGCGACGGCCGCGTGACCTGCTCCGGCGTCGACTGGGCAGTGCCTGTCGGTGCCTCTTCCGATGTGCGCGTCGGAGTGCAGGTCACGGCCCATGGCGCCCCGGCCCTGCCCATCGCCGTCGACGTGCGGAGCTCGTAGGCCCGCGTTTCGAAGATAGGCAATTCGCCCGATGCCCGTGCCCCTCCTTTGAGAGGAATCTCGAGTCATAGAGAGATTCCGATCGACGAGGAGCAGCACCGTGAACATCAGCGACTATTCGTACTACCGCCTGTACCGCGAGGCCGAGGCTCGCATGGAGAGAGAGCTCGAGGCGCGGCGCATCTCGCTCGAGCGTGCCCAACCACGCGAGGCACGCCGACCCCTGCAGCGGATGGCGGCGTGGATCGCCGCGCGGTTCGAGCGGGCCCCGCGGCACATCGCACGCCGGGCAGGATCGCACTCCTGAGGCCTCCGGTCG
Source organism: Agreia sp. Leaf244 (assembly GCF_001422695.1). Classification (NCBI taxonomy): domain Bacteria; kingdom Bacillati; phylum Actinomycetota; class Actinomycetes; order Micrococcales; family Microbacteriaceae; genus Agreia; species Agreia sp. Leaf244. The sequence goes on from NZ_LMLX01000006.1 coordinate 68,296, forward strand.
ATGCGGGCCCGGCGGGCGCGGCGGACTGGCACCATAGGACGGTGACCACCAGCGCAGCCCGGGCCGACATCGTCGGCAGGGAGATCGAACTCGAGGCGCTCGGGCGCGCGCTCGACGACGTGATCGCCGGGGCGTTCCGCATCGTCGTGCTGAGCGGCGAGGCAGGCATCGGAAAGTCACGCCTCGTCGACGAGTTCAGCGATGCCGCGCCGTCTGCTGTGCGTGTGGTTCGCGGTCAATGCGTCGACCTCGACCGCGATGCGCCGCCGTACGGTCCGATCGTCTCGGTGCTGCGCGGCCTGGTCGCCGAACTCGGCGTCGATGAGATCCGGCAGGCATCCGGCCCCGCCGTCGCCTCACTGTCACTGCTCCTTCCAGAGCTGGCTCCGTCAGACGAGCAGCCACCCGCCACGGCAGGCGGCGTCGCCCGCCTGTTCGATAGCGTCGCGACGCTCCTCGGCACGGTGTCCAGCAGGCATCCGGTCGTGGTGATCGTCGAGGACGTGCAGTGGGCCGATCCGGCCACTCTCGAACTTCTCCGCTTTCTCTCCCGGCTCGACCGCCACAGCCGTGTCCTGATGCTTTTGACCTTCCGCACCGAAGACGCCAGCGCCCGCTCCGCGCTGCGCGCCTGGCTGCCAGAGCTCGACCGCAGCAGGGCGGTCGAGCGCATCGAGTTGACGAGGCTCACCCGCCGGCAGGCCCGGGTGCTCGTGCGGCAGCTGTCGGTCGACAGGCGCACGTCGATCGACTTCGCGCTGCTGTACGAGCGCTCCGATGGCATTCCGTTCTTCATCGAGGAGCTGCTGTCGTGGCAGCAGACGCACGATGCCGATCGGCTGCCCGACACCCTTCGAGATATTCTGCTCGCCCGCTACGACGCCGTGGGCGACGAGACGCAGCAGGTACTCCGCCTTCTCGCCTCCGGCGGCGTCGGCGTCGAACACGAACTCCTTCTCGCCGTGTCGTCGATCGACGAGGAGCCGCTCGAGGCCGCTCTGCGCGACGCGGTGCGGGCGCACATCCTCGTGGTCGAGGTGACCTCCTATCGGTTCCGTCACGCCCTGGTCCGAGACGCCGTGCACGAGCAGTTGCTTCCGGGCGAGCGCATGCGGTATCACTCGAGGTACGCCGAAGAGCTCGGGTCGCGCGCGGCCTCGCACACCGACGCCTCCGAGATCGCGTACCACTGGATGGCCGCGCACGACCTTCCCCAGGCGTTCGCATCCGCTCTCGCGGCGATGGATGCCGCACGCGGGTCGTACGCGTTCGCGATCGCCGCGAGCATGGGGGAGCGGGCGATCGACCTGTGGCAGCACGTACCCGACGCAGAAACAGTAGCCGGTCGAACTCTTCCGCAGCTGATGGCTCAGACCGCCTACATCCTGCGCAACGCGGGCAGGAGCGATCGAGCGATCTCGCTCATCGACGAGGCGATCGCATCGTCGTCGACCGCAGACCCGTCGTTCTTCGCGCGGATGCTCCGCGACAAGGCGTCGTTCCTGGCGAACATCGGCCGTGAAGGGTCGATCGAGCATCTGCGGCGGGCCCTCGAGGTGCTCGAGGGGCAGCCCCGCAGCGTGCTCCGAGCCAACGTGCTCGGAGAGCTGGCCGCCCGTCTGATGCTCGCCGCACGATTCGCCGACGCGATCCCCGTCGCCGACTCGGCCTACGCGGAGGCCGAGTCGGTGGGATCGAAGGCGCGCATGTCGGTCGCGGCGAACATCCGGGGCATGTCTGCCCTCAGCGTCGGAGATATCGACAGCGGCCTCGCCGACCTCGAGCACGCCGGCGAGCTCGCCGAAGACGACGACTCGGCCATGATGCGGTTCTGCGTCAACTACTCCGACGCCCTCGCGATGCTCGGACGGTTCGACCGGGCGATCGAGGTCGCTCGCACGGGGGCTGCTCGGGCCACTGCGCGTGGGGTCGAGCGCACCAGCGGAATCATGTTCGCCTCGAACACCATCGGCCCGTTGATCTCGCTCGGTCGTGTGGCGGAGGCCGACGAGCTGCTCGACCGATCGCTCGAGCTCGACGCGCCGATCGGATTCAGCTCCGACATCCGTCTGCTGAAGCTGAGATCGCTCGTGCTGCACGGAGATGTCCTACTCGCCGAGACGCTCCTCGAGGAGTGGGCTCCCGGTCTCGAGCAGCAGTCCCGCATCGACGCACGCCTCGAACGCACGTGGGCGGCCATCGCCGGCGAGGTGCTGGTCGAGAGGGGGCGTTCGATGGAAGCGTGGCAGCGGTGTCGCGCGGTGCTCGACGATGGCCATCTCGACTTCGCGGCCCTCGACCTTCCCGTTCTCGCGGTCGCCGCGCAGGCGTTCACATCGGTCGAGGGCAGGCTCCCGGCCGACGATGTCGTGGTGATCCGTCGGCGCTTCGAGGATGTCCTGTCCCGAATGTCGGAGTGGCCGACCGCCCCGCAGTACGCGTCGGTCGTGCTGGCCGAGCTCGAGGATTCGACCGCAGCGTGGCGGCGGGCGGCGAACTCCGTCTCCTCCTCCCTCGTGCCGAGCCACCTCGAGCCCTACGCCCTGGCGCGTCTGGCCGAGGCCCTCGCCCGGCAGACTGACCAGCAGTCCGCTCTGCAGGTGGTCGTGGATGCTCGCCGTCGGGCCGACGAGACATCGAGCGGAATCGTGCTTCTGCGCCTCGACGCGCTCGAACGTCGACTGGGTCGGCCGGCATCCCGAGTGGAGGTGAAGGGCGAGGCCGATGCGGCCGCAGGGCTCACAGCGCGGGAACGCCAGGTGCTCGATCTGATCGCGGAGGGGCTCAGCAACAGGCAGATCTCCGAGCGACTCTTCATCAGCGCGAAGACCGCCAGCGTGCACGTCTCGAACATCCTGCGCAAGCTCGGCGCCGCGAGCCGAACCGAGGCCGTCTTCCTCGATCGCTCCCACGACGGCTGACCGTCGCTCTCCGCGTCAGGAGGAGCGCTGGGCCAGGAGGCTCTCCATGTAGTCGATCTCGCCCGACTGGGCGAAGACGATCGCGCGCGCCAGGGTCGTGACCAGTGGATGGGTGCTGCGATCGAGCACGGCGTCGGCCATGTCGACGCCGCCGCGATGGTGCGCGAGCATCAGGGTGAGGAAGAGCACCTCCGCGTCGGTGCCGCTGGCATTCCGGAGCCGCTCGAGATCGGCGTCGCTCGCCATGCCCGGCATCGCCACGGCGACGGCGGCGTCCGACGACCCCGTGGTGGGGGATCCATGCTCGTGTCCCTGGCCCGCGGAGCCGTCGAGCGTCGGCGCGGACATCCACTCCATCGTCGCTCCGGGGCGCGCCTGAGGCAGGCCCCAGTCGTTGAGCCACGCGTACATCTGACCCGACTGCTGCGCCTGGCTCGTCGCGATGTCGTACGCGAGGCTCCGGATCTCCGGGTCGTCCGTGCGGTCGCGCACGATGAGCGCCATCTCGACGGCCTGGTCGTGATGCACCTGCATGTCCCGGGCGAATCCTGCCTCGACGCTCGTCGTCGACGGGTCTGCAGATCGTGCCGCGAGCATCCAGCCCCCGGCGAGACCGACGGCGAGAACGAGAGCCCCCGCGATGACGCCGGCGACCACGAGCCGCCAGCGGCTCGCGCCGGAAGGCCGACCGGACTCGGTCTCGACGTCGGGGTCGGTCACGCCACGCGACCGGGCGCGTCGAGCCCACCGGTGCACGCGGCGCCGGGTTCGGGTGCATCGTTGGAGCGCCAGAAGCGGTCGAGGAACAGCCCCAGCCGCTCGTCGTCGGGATCGTCGAGGGCGACCTGAGCTCCCCAGGCGCTGGCCACGATCGGCGAATCGAGGCCGTCGACCGGCGAGACCACGATGTACGAGTCGGGAAGCTTCGAACGGAGCGCCTCGACCCCGGCCTCATCGAGCTGCGCCGGATCGTAGGCCAGCCATACGGCGCCGTGCTCGAGGGCGTGAACCGCGTTCTCATTGGGCACGGACTCCGTGTAGACGCCGCAGTTCAGCCAGACTCCGGCGTGATCGCCGCCCACGGGCGGGGTCTGCGGGTAGTCGACGGTCGTGGTCACGTGGTTGGCCGTGAGCTCCGGATAGGTCTGCAACCCTTCTATTGCGATGCTCGAGGGATCGGGCTTGGGCGTGGCAGACGTGACAACGAAACCGATGAGCAGCCCGATGACCGCGACGGCCGCGACGGAGCCGGTGACGATGCCGATCAGGCGGTTGCGCTTCTGCTTCGCCTGGGCTTGCCTGAAGGCGGCGAGCTTCGCGTCCCTGTCGGCGGCGCGTTGCTGTTTGACCGTGAGCTTGCCGGGTCGGTCTGTCGGTCGGGCGTCTTCGGGTGGCGGTGTCACGTCTCTCGATTCGGTCGGATCTCTCGGTTGTAGCTACAACTTCTCATGGACGGGCTGGAGAAAGACTGGGAATGGCTCTCACCGGCCCGCGCCGTCGGCGAGCCGGGTGACATCGGCCCACGCCGGCGACACGAAGGTCGTGTTCTTCTCGACGAGGGCGTCGATGACCTCGATGGCGTAGTCGAGCCGTGTCTCGTGGGGGCCGCGGAGCAGCACCCAGGGAAGGCCGCGGGTGGTGAGTCCGTCGACGATCCAGCCTGTCATCTCCGGGCGGATGTGCTCGCCGTCGCGCCAGCCGTCCTGGTCGAACGGCACGCCGACGTGGTCGGTGACGAGGTACAGGTCTCGCCGAGGCAGCCCGGTGGTCGCCGCCTCGTGCGCCGCCGTGCTGTGCGCGCCGACGTAGCGACGCTCCCACAGCGACGTGGCGAACGCGTCGGTGTCGGCGATCACGAGGGACGAGACGAGGGCGGCGGCCTGCTCCATGGCGGTCTGGGTGCGCGCGATGTGCGCGAAATGCTCTGGCAGCCAGACGAGGTCGTCGATCGCGGGCTCGGGCGAACCGGATGCGTGCGACTCGGCCAGAGCGCGCGCGTGCAGTTCGTAGGTGAACCGGCGGCCGTACTCGTCGACCTCGGCGATCGCCTCGTATCCGGGCCGAGCACGGTAGTGCGCCCGCAGGGCCTCCGAGAGTGTCGTGGTGCCGGTCGACTCGGCGCCGATCACGACGATGCGCGTCGCGAGGTCGAGCCGGGCCGGTTCGGCCAGCCGGTCCCATCGTTCGGCAAGCCCCTCCCGGGCGGCTGTTCCGCTCATGGGAATGCGGCGGCGCTCGAGGTCGTCGAGCACGTGCACGGCGTTCAGCCGCTCGGCCAGCTCGGCTCCATAGTTCTCCGAACTGAAGACCACGTCGATGGTTCGGATTCCGCCGCTGCGGAGCGCCGCCAGCGTGACCTCGTGGTGGGCGACCCAGGCGATCTCGCTGTCGTAGTGCACCGGCGCGTCGTCGAGGATCCCGAGCACGGTGACCGAGCCGAGCCCTGCCGTCGCGGTGGTCACCCAGGCGACGCGGCGCTCCAGTGGAATGGTCTCGAGCTGTGTCGCCATCACCAGCACGACCAGTCGATCGACCTCGCGCGCGGCCCGCTCGATGAGCGACACGTGTCCGGCGTGCAGGGGATAGAACTTGCCGATGATGAGGCCGGTGCGCCCGGTCATCGGATGCCGACCCGGCTTTCGTGGGTCGGCTGCGTCTCGCGTCGGCCGCGCGTGTGCCGCAGCTGGATCGTCCAGCGACGCAGGCCGTCGATGCAGAGGGCGAGAAAGCCCGTGTAGAGAACGGCGGTGAGCCAGAGTCCCTTCGTCGCGTAGAGCGGAATGGAGACGACATCGACCGCGATCCAGACCCACCACTGCTCGATGATCTTGCGCGCCTGACCCCACGTGGCGAGCAGCGAGCCGGCCAGCACGAAGGCGTCGGGGAGGGGAACGGTCGAGTCGGTGGCACTGTGCAGCAGAACGGCGGCGGCGGCAGTGAGCAGCGCGGCAGCGGCCAGTCCGCCGAGGAGCTCGCGCCTCGTGGCCCGGCGCACCTCCACGACCAGGTCGCGATTCGCCGTGCTGCGCCTCGACCACAGGACCCAGCCGTACACGGCCACCGCGGCGAAGATCACCTGGAGGACGGCGTCGGCGTACAGGCCCGCTCCGATGAAGAGGATGAGGAACGCCACGTTGTTCGCGATTCCCACGGGCCAGTTCCAGATGAACTGCCGCGTCACGGCCCAGACGCAGAGAGCGCCGGTCACGAAACCGATGATCTCGATCACGGACACGCTCTCGCCGAGCAGGGAGAAGGCGGTGGACTGGAGGAAGCCGAGGAGATCGAACACGGATCGATAGGGCCTTTCGAAAGGCGAAGGGGTGGCGAGAGGTCAAGCCTAACGATGCGGGGCATCGATTCGATTTGGCCTGCATGCCGAGAAGGGCGAGCATGGAGGCGGCCTCACCAGCCATGCTTCGAAAGAATCCGCCGCATCACCGACTCTGGGAGCGCGAATGCTTGCCGACATCGTCCAGTCCGAACTCGTCACGAGTGTGCTCGGCGCGCTCATCGCCGTCGCGGCGGCGGTGATCGTGGTGCTCGTCGTGGCGCTGGTCTTCCGCATCGCGGCGAAGCGCCGACACTGGGCGGGCCAGCTCATCGACACGGCCCGTAGACCGTTCCGTGCCGCGCTCGTCGTGTGCTTCGTCTGGGCGTCGCTGGGTATCACCGTGACGGATCCACAGGCCTCGTCGGCGATCGGGCTCGTGATGAGGATCCTGGCCATCGTCACCATCGCGTGGCTCGTCGGCGCGGTCATCGTCTTCCTCGAGAACCTCGGGCTCGCGCGCTATCGCATAGACACGCCCGACAACAGGGTCGCCCGACGCGTGCGCACGCAGGTGCTGATCCTGAAGCGACTGAGCATCGTGGTGGTTGTGGTGGTGGCGCTCGGGGCCGTCCTGCTGTCGTTCCCCGGAGCCCAGACCTTCGGGGCCAGCCTGCTCGCCTCCGCCGGACTGCTGTCGATCATCGCCGGTCTGGCGGTCCAGTCCAGCCTCTCGAACGTCTTCTCCGGAATGCAGCTCGCCTTCAGCGACGCCATCCGAGTCGACGATGTGGTCATCGTCGAAGAGGAATGGGGGAGGGTGGAGGAGATCACCCTGACCTACGTGGTCGTGCACATCTGGGACGACCGGCGCATGATCCTCCCGTCGACCTATTTCACCTCGCGGCCGTACCAGAACTGGACCCGTCGCAATTCAGAGCTGCTCGGATCGGTCGAGTTCGATCTCGACTGGCGCGTGACGCCCCAACACATGAGGGAGGAGCTCGACCGGGTACTGTCACGCACCCCGTTATGGGACAAGCGTGTGAGTGTGCTGCAGGTCACCGACGCTGTCGGCGGCTACGTGCGGATCCGCATCCTGGTCAGCGCGGTCGACGCGCCGGCCCTCTTCGACCTGCGCTGCTTCGTGCGGGAGGAGCTCGTGACCTGGCTCCACGAGCAGAGCCCCGTGTCGCTGCCCCGTGTGCGCGTTCAGGACACGGCGGCGGCCGACATGCGCCGGCCCTCTCTCGATCCCGAGCCCAACCCGGGAACGGGCGGCCTCTTCTCCGGAGACCCCGAGGCCGAGAACAGGAAAAGCCTGTTCACGGGGCGCATCGACGTCGTACGTCCCGCCGAACCGGAGTGACCGTCAGAGAGTCGTGGTCGACGCATCCGGCTGCCCGAGCAGCGATGTCGCGCCGCGACGCAGCTGGATGGCCGCCACGATGAACATGACACCGAAGATGATCGCGTAGATCCCCACGATCCAGATGAGGCTCAGCACGGTGGCGCCCGGCGTCACCAACGTGAGAATGCCGAGGAGGATGCCGAAGGCGAGCGTGAGCACACCGGAGACGATTCCGATGGTGCGGCTGCGGCCGTCGCTCAGCCCCGCGGCGGAGCCGATGCCCAGCGCTCCGTGCATCACGGCGTAGATCACGATCGTCCACAGCGCGAAGAGTCCGCCGATCACGCCCGCGAGCGCCGGGAACACCAGAGCGACGAAACCGGCGACGATCGAGACGACGCCCTGGAAGAGCAGCCATCCCCATCCGCTGCCGGGGGTGCGGATGCGCAGCGCATGGATGACCGCGGTGACGCCGTCGATGATCGCGTAGACGCCGAACACGATCACGATGCCCGTCAGGGCGGCGCCCGGCGCGGCGAGGGCGATGATCCCGAAGATGACGGCGAAGATTCCGCGCAGGAGCACGGCCCACCAGATCCCCTTGGCGACGGCTGCGAGTGGATTATTGGTCATGCTGCATACGGTAGACCTGATCGCCCTCCGCGCGGAAGAGACTTTCGTCCTAGGGAGTCAGCACGACCTTCACGCAGCCGTCCTCCTTCTTCTGGAACACCTCGTACATGGCCGGGGCCTCCTCGAGCGAGACGCGGTGGGTCGTCAGGTCGAGTACGCCGAGCGGATCGCTCGAGTCCTCGACGAGGGGCATCAGATCGTCGATCCACCTGCGCACGTTGCACTGGCCCATACGCATCGAGACCTGCTTGTCGAACATCGACTTCATGGGCATCACGTCGGCCTCGCCTCCGTAGACGCCGCTGAGCGACACCGTTCCGCCACGGCGAACCAGGTCGAGGGCCGTGTGCAGCGCCGCGAGCCGGTCGATTCCCGCCTTGTCCATCGCGGGCCGTGCCAGTGCGTCCGGGAGGATTCCGACGACGGCCTGGGCGAACCCGGCTCCGGGAGAGCCGTGGGCCTCCATGCCGACCGCGTCGACCACGGAGTCGGGCCCGCGCCCGTCGGTCTGGTCGCGGAGGGCGTCGACGATGTCGTCGTCGAGGTCCCAGACCTCTGCACCGTGCCGAGCCGCCATCTCTCGGCGCTCCGCCACCGGATCGACCGCGAGCACGCGATAGCCGAGGTGCACGCCGACCCGGGCCACGAACTGGCCGACGGGCCCCAGTCCGAGCACGCCCAGGGTGCCGCCATCCGGCACGTTCGCGTACTTCACGCCCTGCCAGGCCGTCGGCAGGATGTCGCTGAGGAAGAGATAGCGGTCGTCGGGGCCGTCGGAGGAGACGGGGATGGCGTTGTAGTCGGCGAACGGAACACGCAGCAGCTCGGCCTGGCCGCCGGGGACCTGGCCGTAGAGCTTGGTGTAACCGAACAGCGACGCGCCGGAGCCCTGCTCTCTCACCTGGGTCGTCTCGCACTGGGACTGCAGACCGCGTCGGCACATGTAGCAGTGGCCGCAGGCGATGTTGAACGTCACGACGACGCGATCGCCCACTGCCAGGTTGCGCACCTCGGAACCGATCTCCTCGACGATGCCCATCGGTTCGTGGCCCAGGATGTCGCCGCGATCGAGGAATGGCCCGAAGAGCTCGTAGAGGTGAAGGTCGGATCCGCAGATCGCCGTCGACGTGATGCGGATGATCGCATCCGTCGGGTCGACGATCACCGGGTCGGGGGTGGTCTCCACCTGAACGTTGCGCTTTCCCTGCCATGTCAGTGCTCTCATATCTCCATGGTGCGCGGTCGCGGCCGACTTCGCCCGATGGGTCGACAGGGGAGGAACAACGGTGTAGCAACCCGGATGCCGAGGGGCGAGACCTCAGGATCGGCCGGTATTGTCGTGCACGGGACCTGTGGGTCACACGTTGAGCAGGAAGGTTCACGCGCGGTATGTCTGACAGTCCGACATCGGCCACGCCGTACGAGGTTCTGGGAATCGCCCCGTCGGCGAGCAACGACGAACTGCGGCGCGCCTATCGACGGCGGCTCCGCGAGACGCATCCGGATACGGGCGGAACATCCGCCCGGTTCCACGCCGTGCAGGCGGCCTGGCTCGTGGTGGGCGACCCGGAATCCCGGTCGGCATACGACCGAGGATCGTCTTCGGCATCCAGCCGCGTCGGATCGGCCCGGCCCACGGGGTCGTCGTCGTGGGCTGCCCGCAGTGCGCCGCCGTCGACCGCATCGTCGTTGAAGGCGAGATCCTACGGGCATCCCGGTGGGCAGGCGCGGGAGCGGTTCCTCACCCTGATCCGCGAATGGGCCGGCCGCGGCGCCGCCTTGGAGGATCCGTACGACCCCGCCCTGGTGAGAAGCGCTCCCCGCGAGATCCGCTGGCTGCTGGGCAAAGCCCTGGCCGAGGAGCAGACGGCCCGCACCCTCTCCGACCTGGGTATGGGATTCACGGTCTGGAACGATGTGGCGAGCCCGACGGGCCACAAGATCGACCACATCGTGCTCGGGCCTGCAGGGCTGCTGGCCGTGCGGTCGGAGGACTGGGGCGATCCGGTGCGCCTGCATCGAGGAGAGCTGTCGGGCGAGGCGATCCCCGATGGCGAGCAGCCCGTACGCGACCTCGTGCGTTCGGCGCGCAAGCTCGGCAGGTCGCTCGGCGTGAGGTTCGACGGACAGGTCATCGTGCTGCCCGACGAAGCCCTCGTCGACGTCTCGTCGGAGTCCGTGGATCGCGGCCGCAATGCGGGCACCCTCGTCATCGCGCGCTCGCGGTTGTCCTCCGTGATGCGATCGGGCGTGTCCGAGGGCGATGCCCGGCGGCGAGGCGACGTCTTCGAGGTGCGAACCCGGCTGCAGCAGGGACTGCAGTTCGTCTGACGATGATGGCGGCGGCTGCTGATGCCGGCTGCCCTCAGCCGTTAGTGCCCGCGGAGCTTCTCGATGTCTCGCCGTTCGCGTTTGGTCGGACGGCCTGCGCCTCGGTCGCGGATGGGTACGAAGGGCACGTCTTCGCGGGCCGGCGGCGGGGGAGTGTTGTCGGTGAGGCTCTCCGCGGCGACGACGGCGCTCACCCGCTTGGCGAGGATCCGCCGCACCACCACGATGCGCTCCGCGTCGCTCGTGCGAACACGAACCTCGTCGCCGATCCGAACCGCCTGGGCGGCCTTCACCTTCTCGCCGTTCACGCGCACGTGGCCCGCCCGGCACGCCGCCGTGGCGAGCGAGCGCGTCTTCACGAGTCGCACAGCCCAGATCCAGCTGTCGATCCTGATCGATGAACCGGCTTCCATTGTTCGACTCTACGAGAGTGTCGAGGGAAAGAAGCCGACTAGAACATATGTTCGAATCCGGCTATCGTCGAAGCATGACTCTCGTATATCAGGCCTCGCTCTTCGATGAACAGGGTGCGGCTCCCATCGTCGGGCCCCTCGGTGGCCGTATGCGCCGCATTCCGCTCGAATCCGGTGCGTGGATCGACCTGTGCCCGGGCTGGGTCGCCAACTCCGACACGCTGTTCGAAGAGCTGGTCGGCGCCGTCGACTGGCAGGCGGACCGACGCGAGATGTACGACCGTGTGGTCGAGGTGCCGCGCCTCGTGAGCCGATTCGGGGCAGACGACGTGCTGCCCCACCCCGCCCTCGACGAAGCGATGCGGCGGCTCAACACGCACTACGCGCGCGTCGACGACGAGAGATTCGCCACGGCCGGCCTCTGCTTCTACCGCACGGGCGACGACAGCGTCGCCTGGCACGGAGACCGGGTCGGCCGCTCGGTGCAGCGCGACACGAGGGTCGCCATCCTCTCGGTCGGAGCAGAGCGCGTGCTCTCCGTGCGGCCGGTCGCGGGCGGCGAGGTCTCCCGATTTCCTGTGGGGCACGGCGACCTCATCGTGATGGGCGGCAGCTGCCAGCGCACCTACGAGCACGCCATCCTGAAGTCGGCCAAGGCGGTCGGGCCCCGCATCAGCGTGCAGTTCCGGCGGGCCTGAGCGGCGACTACGCCGAGACGGCGAGGTTCGCCAGCTGCTGTGCGAAGGGGATCACGGTCTCCTCGGCGGGGCGAGCGGCCGGGCGCCCCTCGACCAGCTCCGCCAGCTCGCCCGCCGCGCGCGTGATCCGCACGGCCAGGTCGCCGTGCGCGCCTCCTGTGCTGCCCCAGTCCTCGGACGCGGCGAACACCGAGGTCGGAACGATCATCGACTGCAGGTACGCGAAGAGCGGGCGCACCGAGTATTCGAGGGCGAGCGAGTGCCTGGCCGTGCCGCCCGTCGCAGCGAGGAGCACGGGCTTGCCGGCCAGGGTGCGCGGCTCGAGGATGTCGAAGAACGACTTGAACAGCCCGCTGTACGACGACGAGAAGATCGGGGTCACCGCGATCACGGCGTCGGCGTTGGCGAGGGTCTCGATCGCGGTCTTCAGAGCGCCGGCCGCGAAGCCGGTCAGCATCATGTTCGTGATGTCGTGGGCAAGGTCGCGCAGCTCGATGACGGTGAGCGTCGCCTCGGATCCCGCGTCCTCGAGCGACCGCGACGTCGCCTCGGCGAGCCGATCGGCGAGCAACCTGGTCGACGACGGCTGGCTGAGTCCGGCCGAAATGACTGCGATCGACTTGTCCATGATGATCTCCACTCCACATTTCAATGCGTTTGCATCTATATTCGATCGAACGTCACTGTCTTGATGAATATTCCCGCGCCGATTCCTCTGAGCCCCACGGTCGACCGATGAGGCAGAATCGGGTGATGGACACCTTGGAGCCCGGCCCGTATGTTCACTTCAAAGGCGGTCGCTACGACCTCGTGGGCGAGGCGAGGCACAGCGAGACCGAGGAGAGGCTGGCTGTCTACCGATCGGCCGACGGCTCCCTCTGGGTGAGGCCTCTCGAGATGTTCCTTGGCGAGGCGATCGTCGACGGCGTCGCGGTGCCCCGCTTCGCAAGGCTGTGACAGGGCTCGACCCGGCGGGCCCGCCTCGCCGTCCGCACGGCAGCGGAGACGCTTGGGTGACCGCGCCGGACGGCCGGAAGTTCTGGGGAACCTTCGGCGCCGGCGGCCTGCTGGTGCACGACGACCGCGGCGTTCTGCTGCAGCATCGGGTCGAGTGGAGCCATTTCGGCGGAACGTGGGGACTTCCCGGAGGCGCTCGCCACGAAACGGAGTCCGCGGTGCGCGGCGCACTCCGCGAGGCGGAGGAGGAGGCAGGTGTGCCCGCCGACGCGGTGGTGCTCGAGTTCACGAGCGTGCTCGACCTCGGGATCTGGAGCTACACGACGGTCGGCGTACGCGCGACGCGGCACTTCGAAGCACAGATCGGAGACGCAGAAAGCGTCGAGCTCCGCTGGATCCCCTTCGACGAGGTCGAATCGCTTCCCCTGCACCCCGGCTTCGCGGCCCGTTGGCCCGCTCTTCGGGCCGTGGTCGAGCATCCGATCGTGGTCCTCGTCGACGCGGCGAATGTCGTCGGCTCTCGTCCGAACGGGTGGTGGAAGGATCGTGCGGCCGCAGCGTCGGTTCTCCTCGATGAGCTCGCCACCGTGTCCGAGACAGGGATCGCCGGAGCGCTTCTCGATGCCGACGTCGACCGGTGCTGGCCCTCGATCGTCGTTGTGCTGGAGGGTCAGGCGCGAGGTGCCCGACCCCCACGGGAGCCCGACCTGTCCCGTGCCGCCGCCGACGGCATCCGGTCGCCCGGGCTCGAGATCGACCGAGCCGAGGGCGAGGGCGACGAGCTGATCGTCGACATCGCACGGGCGCACCGCGACTCCGGTGCCGCCGTGGTCGTCGTGACCGCGGATGCGGCGCTCCGCGACCGCGTCGAGGCGCTCGGGTGCGCGCCCAGGGGGCCCCGTTGGATACGGGGCATCATCGACGGCACGGCGGGAACGGCCGCCTGACGCCCGGCGAGCTGTGGATGCGCGCAGAGCACGATCCGTGCGGCGCAATCCCTGCTCGCGAGCCCACCCGCATCGGCTACGATTGAAGCTCTAGGAGGTCACGAACTTGGCTGATGACACGAACGCACACGAGTCCGCGAACCGCGCACGCAACGAGACAGACACCACCCTGCATTTCACCGCAGAATTCGCAGCCCAGCTTGCGGCTCTCGAGGGCGGCGTCACGGCAGAAGAACTCGAGGCGATCGCGGCACTACCGTCGGGCTCCGCACTGCTGATCGTTCGCCGGGGACCGAACAACGGCGCGCGGTTCCTCCTCGACTCCGACAACACCGTGGCCGGTCGTCACCCGGAGGCCGACATCTTCCTCGATGACGTCACCGTGTCACGACGCCACGCGTCCTTCACCCGACACGGCACCGCTTTCGAGGTGACCGATCTCGGTTCGCTCAACGGCACCTACTTCGACGGGGTGCGGGTCGACAGGGCCCTCCTCAGCGACGGTGCGGAGGTGCAGGTCGGCAAGTTCCGACTCACGTTCTACCCGTCGCGGCTCGACGTCGCCACCGCTGCCGGCGAGTAGATGGCGGCGACACCCGCATCGGCCCGCGGCCAGGCTTCGCCCCAGCTGTTGAGCATCGGCCAGGTCCTGGCCCGATTGACCCCCGAGTTCCCCGATCTCACCCCGTCGAAGCTCCGCTTCCTCGAGGAGCGCGGGCTCGTTCGGCCCGCTCGAACGGAGTCGGGGTACCGCAAGTTCTGCCAGCAGGACCTCGATCGACTCCGCCTCATCCTCACGATGCAGCGCGATCGCTACCTGCCCCTCGTCGTCATCAAGTCGTACCTCGACGACGTCGACGCCGGCCTCGGCCCCCTTCTGCCCGGATCGACGGCCGACCACGGGCCGTCGATGCTGCCCAGCGGCCGCAGACTCAGCCGCGACGAGCTCATCCGTGAGGCCGGTGCCACTCCGATGCTGCTGCAAGACGCCGTGTCGGCCTCTGTCATCGTGCCGGGCGAGACCTTCGGCGACGACACGCTGGCGGTGCTCAAGGCCTTGGTCGAACTGCAGAGATGCGGCATCGAGCCTCGGCATCTCCGGGGCTTCCGGGTCGCCGCAGAGCGCGAGCTCGGTCTGATCGAGAGTGCGCTCGTCCCCGTCTCCCGGCGCAACGACGCGTCGTCCCGTGCGCGTGCGGCCGAACTCGCGGTCGAGATCGCGGGTCAGCTCGAGATCGTGCGGGGGAGCCTCATCAGATCAGCGCTCGGGCGACTCGTTCCCTGACCACGTGGCGTCGTAGACTGGGGCACAAGACGACCCGTGCCGCCGATGATCCGTCGCCGCCACGATTCTGTGCGACACGCCGACCGCTTCGTGCGGATGTCATTGCCGCCGACCGGTCGCCTCGATAGCGTGGACTGAGTAGACATATCCGGCTTTTTCACAGCCGACAATTTTCTGGAAGAGGCGCGTTTCTTGAGCGAGAACATCGGGACCGGTGCCGGTCCAGGCACGAAGCGCAGCGACGACGCCCGCTTCGACGGGCTCCTCTTCACAGACGGCATGGCAGAGCTCGATGCCGACTCTGGCTACCGCGGGGCCGTTGCGGCCCGTGCAGCAGGCATCACCTACCGCCAGCTCGACTACTGGGCGCGCACCGGGCTCGTCGAGCCGACCGTGCGCGGCGCCGCCGGATCGGGGTCGCAGCGGCTCTACGGCTTCCGCGACATCCTCGTGCTCAAGCTCGTGAAGCGTCTCCTCGACACCGGCATCTCGCTCCAGCAGATCCGCACCGCGATCGAGCAGCTCCGCGAAGCGGGCATCAACGACCTGGCCCAGACCACGCTCATGAGCGACGGGGCGAGCGTCTACCTCTGCACCTCGAACGATGAGGTCATCGACCTGGTCAGCCGCGGCCAGGGCGTCTTCGGCATCGCCGTGGGCAAGGTTCTGCGCGAGGTCGAGACGACGCTGGTGTCGATCGACTCGACGGTTCCCGACCCCATGGACGAGCTCGCGGCGCGACGGGCCAACCGCAAGATCTCCTAGGCGGCGCGCGCTCGGTTCGACGGGCTGCGCTTCGACAGGCTCAGCGAACGACGGGCTCAGCGAACGGAGTCCGTTCACTGAGCCTGTCGAAGGGCCGGTCTCTAGCCGCGGACGCTCTTTGCGTCGGCGTACTCGCCGAGTCTGCCCGTGCGCATCACGCGCTCCAGCAGCAGGTCGAAGTTGCGCGCCATCTCTTGCGCACCCTCTCCGGGCCAGACGTGAAGCGGCTTCGCAGCGCCCTGCGCCTGCTGCAGCGAGGTGCGCTCGGGCAGCTGCGGGCTCAGAACGAGGGGGCCGAACATGTCGCGCAGCTCCTTGATGCGGAACTGGTGCTCGAGCGACTGCGAGCGCACGCGGTTGACGATGATTCCCAGGGGCTGCAGGCGCGGGCTGAGACCGCGACGGATCTCCTCGATCGCACGAAGCGCGCGGTCTGCGGCGGCGACGGAGAAGAGGCCGGGCTCGGTGACGACGCTGACGCGGTCGCTGGCGGCCCAGGCTGTGCGCGTCAGTGCGTTGAGCGAGGGGGCGCAGTCGATGAGAACGAGGTCATAGTCGGCCTCGACCGTGGCGAGCGCCTCCTCCAGCTTCCAGATGTCACGGATGCTGGGGTGCGGCCCGTCGAAATTGAGGGCGGACGGGCTGCCGATCAGCACATCGATCTTGCCGCCGCGGTCCTTGGTCCAGCCACTGGGAGCGATAGCCGCGCGAACGACTTTCTCTTTCGGGCTGGCCAGAACATCGGCCACGTTGAGGTGTCCGGCGACACGGATGTCCATACCGGTGGACACATCGGATTGAGGATCGAGATCGACGACGAGCGTTCGCAGGCCCTTGGCAAAAGCGGCCGAGGCGAGCCCGAGCGTCACCGTGGTCTTTCCCACTCCTCCCTTGAGGGAGCTGACGCTGAGTACATGCACGGACACCACGTTACCTTTACTAGGCTGAGACAACCTAACCGTGCGCTGTATGCGCACGTATTTGTGAAAGGCCCCCATGTTCTCCAAGATTCTCGTCGCCAACCGTGGGGAGATCGCCATCAGGGCATTCCGCGCGGCGTATGAACTCGGTGCGAAGACGGTCGCAGTCTTTCCCTACGAAGACCGAAACAGCATGCATCGGCTCAAAGCCGACGAGGCCTACCAGATCGGCGAGGTCGGCCATCCGGTGCGCGCCTACCTCGACGTGGGCGAGATCATCCGTGTCGCACTCGAGAGCGGCGCCGACGCGATCTACCCCGGCTACGGCTTCCTCTCCGAGAACCCCGAACTGGCCGAGGCGGCCCGCGAAGCGGGTATCACGTTCATCGGACCGGGTTCCCACGTGCTCGAGATGGCGGGCAACAAGGTCACGGCCAAGGAGCATGCGATCGCGGCAGGCGTGCCGGTTCTCCGCTCCACTCCCGCATCCCGCGATCTCGACGTGCTTCTCGCCGGCGCCGACGACGTGGGATTCCCCCTCTTCGCCAAGGCAGTAGCCGGCGGCGGCGGACGAGGCATGCGCCGGGTCGCGTCGCGTTCAGAGCTGCGCGAGGCGCTCGAGGCGGCGATGAGAGAGGCCGACAGCGCGTTCGGCGACTCCACCATGTTCCTCGAGCAGGCGGTCCTCCGTCCCCGGCACATCGAGGTGCAGATCCTTGCGGACTCGACGGGCGAGACCCTGCACCTGTTCGAGCGGGACTGCTCGGTGCAGCGTCGAAACCAGAAGGTCATCGAGATCGCGCCGGCACCCAACATCAGCGACGAGCTGCGCGAGGCGCTGCACCGCGACGCAATCGCGTTCGCACGGTCGATCGGCTACGTGAACGCCGGAACCGTCGAGTTCCTCGTCGACACGGTCGGAGAGCGTGCGGGCGAGCACGTCTTCATCGAGATGAACCCCCGCATCCAGGTCGAGCACACGGTCACAGAAGAGGTGACCGATGTCGACCTCGTGCAGTCGCAGATGCTGATCGCCGCCGGAGTCAGCCTCGCCGAGATGGGCCTGTCGCAGGACCGGATCGTTCTGCGCGGAGCAGCACTGCAGTGCCGCATCACCACGGAGGACCCCACGGCGGGCTTCCGGCCCGACACCGGCAAGATCACCACCTACCGGTCACCGGGAGGCGCCGGCATCCGGCTCGACGGCGGAACGATCAACCCGGGCGCGCAGATCAGCCCTCACTTCGACTCGATGCTCGCGAAGCTCACCTGCCGGGGCCGGGACTTCTCGGCCGCTGTCCGCCGATCGAAGCGGGCCCTCGCCGAGTTCCGCATCCGCGGAGTCGCGACGAACATCCCGTTCCTGCAGGCCGTGCTCGAAGATCCCAGCTTCGAAGCGGGCGACCTGAGCACCTCGTTCATCGACGAGCGACCCGAACTGCTCCGCGGCCACGTGTCGAAAGACCGCGGAACGAAGATCCTCAACTGGCTGGCCGACGTCACCGTCAACCAGCCGAACGGCGCTCGCCTGTCGAGCGTGAACCCGCTCGACAAGCTGCCCGCGATCGACCTCGACGCTCCCGCGCCGGCAGGGTCGAGGCAGCGTCTGCTCGAGCTGGGTCCCCAGGGATTCGCGAGTGCCCTGCGCCAGCAGACGGCCCTCGCCGTGACCGAGACCACGTTCCGCGACGCGCACCAGTCTCTGCTGGCCACCCGCGTGCGCACCCGCGACCTGCTCGCGGTCGCACCCTACGTGGCACGCATGACGCCGGAGCTGCTGTCGGTCGAGGCCTGGGGAGGGGCGACCTACGACGTGGCGCTGCGCTTCCTCGGTGAGGACCCGTGGGAGCGGCTCGCGTCGCTGCGCGAGGCCGTTCCGAACATCAACCTCCAGATGCTGCTGCGCGGTCGCAACACGGTGGGCTACACGCCCTACCCGACCGAGGTGACCGACGCGTTCGTGCGTGAGGCGGCCAAGACCGGCGTCGACATCTTCCGCATCTTCGACGCGCTCAACGATGTCGATCAGATGCGCCCCGCCATCGAGTCGGTGCTCGAGACGGGGCACGCACTGGCCGAGGTCGCCGTCTGCTACACGGGCGACCTGCTCGACCCGGCCGAGAACCTCTACACGCTCGACTACTACCTGAGGCTGGCGGAGCAGATCGTCGCCTCGGGGGCCCACGTGCTCGCGATCAAGGACATGGCCGGCCTGCTCCGTCCCGCCGCGGCCGAGAGGCTGGTCACAGCCTTCCGCGAGAACTTCGACCTGCCCGTGCACGTGCACACGCACGACACCCCGGGTGGCCAGCTCGCGACCCTGTTGGCCGCGAGCCGCGCGGGGGCCGACGCGGTCGACGTGGCGAGCGCACCGATGGCCGGCACGACCAGCCAGCCGTCGGCATCCAGTCTCGTCGCCGCGCTCGCGCACACCGACCGCGACACCGGCATCTCCCTGCAGTCCGTGCTCGACCTCGAGCCGTACTGGGAGGCCGTGCGCACGGTCTACCGCCCGTTCGAGTCGGGCCTGGCGGGCCCCACGGGCCGCGTCTACAGCCACGAGATCCCCGGAGGCCAGCTCTCCAACCTGCGCCAGCAGGCCATCGCCCTGGGCCTCGCGAACGACTTCGAGCGCATCGAGGATCTCTACGCCGCGGCGAACAAGATCCTCGGACGGGTGCCCAAGGTGACGCCGTCGTCGAAGGTCGTGGGCGACCTCGCTCTCCACCTCGCTGCGGTGAAGGCCGATCCGAAGGACTTCGAGGAGAATCCTCAGAACTACGACATCCCCGACTCGGTGATCGGGTTCATGGCCGGCGAACTCGGCGAGCTGCCGGGCGGATGGCCGGAGCCGTTCCGCACCAAGGTGCTGGCCGGCCGTCACGTCGACATCGGGGTCACCCCGCTCGACGAGGCCGACGTCGACACCCTCTCGGGCGACGACAGCGCGGCCATCAGGTCGACGCTGAACAGGCTGCTGTTCGCCGGTCCGACGAAGACCTTCGAGCAGGTGCGCGAACAGTACGGCGACCTGTCCGTGGTCGACACGGTCGACTACCTCTACGGTCTGCGCCAGGGCGTCGAGAACGTGGTCGAGATCGACAAGGGCGTGAAGCTCTACGTCGGGCTCGAAGCCATCGGCACGGCCGACGACAAGGGGATGCGCACGGTCATGACGATCCTGAACGGCCAGTTGCGCCCGGTGTTCGTACGCGATCGCAGCATCACCGTCGACACGAAGTCGGCGGAGAAGGCCGATGCCTCGAAGCCCGGTCAGATCGCCGCGCCCTTCTCGGGGGTCGTCACCCTCAAGGTGAGCGAGGGCTCGATCGTCGCGGCGGGGGAGTCGGTCGCCACGATCGAGGCCATGAAGATGGAGGCGGCCATCACGTCGCCGATCGCCGGAAGGGTGGGGCGCGTCGCCATCCCCTCGACCCAGCAGGTCGAAGCAGGAGACCTGCTCGTCGTGGTGGCCGCCCAGTGAGCGTCAGAGAGATCCGCCTGTTCGGCGACCCCGTGCTGAAGACCGTGTCCGAGCCCGTCGGCGTCATCGACGATCGCATCCGCGGACTCGTCGAGGACCTGCTCGACAGCGTCAGACTGCCCGGACGGGCGGGAGTGGCCGCGTCGCAGATCGGCGTCAACCTGCGCGCCTTCAGCTACAACGTCGACGGTCGCATCGGCTACATCCTCAACCCCGTGATCGTCGAGCTGTCGGGCGAGCCGGAGCTCGTCGACGAGGGATGCCTCTCGGTTCCCGGACTCTGGTTCCCCACCATGCGCTATCCGTTCGCACGGGCGACGGGCATCGACCTCGACGGCACCGAGATCGAAGTCTCGGGAACGGGCGTCATGGCGCAGGCGCTGCAGCACGAGACCGACCACCTCGACGGCCTGCTCTACCTCGATCGCCTCGACAAGCCCGCTCGGCGCGAGGCCATGAAGCAGGTGCGCGAGTCCGACTGGTTCTGACTCCGTCGTCTCAGAGGATGAGCGACTGGCCCTCCGTGGCCGGAGCCGCCTGGTAGATGCGCTCCACGTCGGGGGCGAAGTCCTTCATGATCACGTGCCGCTTGATCGTGAGCTTGGGCGTCAAGTGGCCGGAGTCCTCGGTTAGATCGTTGCTCAGCACCACGAACTTGCGGATGGACTCGGCCCTCGAGACCGTGCTGTTGGCCTCGTCGACCGCCCGCTGAATCTCCGCCAGTACGGCGGGGTTCTGGGCTGCCTCGGCGAGCGTGAGCTGTGCGGGCTGCCCATTGTTGGCCAGCCAGACGGGCAGCATCTCGGGGTCGAGGGTGATCAGTGCGGAGATGAAGGGCTTCTGGTCGCCGACGACGATGACCTGGCCGACGAGGGGATTCGCCCTGATCGGGTCCTCGAGAATGGCCGGGGCGACGTTCTTGCCCGCCGCGGTGACGATGATCTCCTTCTTGCGGCCCGTGATCGTGAGGAAGCCGTCGGAGTCGAATGCCCCGATGTCGCCGGTCCTGAACCAGGAGCCGTCCATCGCCTCCCGGGTGGCTGCCTCGTTGTTCCAGTAGCCGGCGAACACGTTGATGCCCGTGACCTGGATCTCGCCGTCGTCCGCGATGCGCACGCCGACGCCGGGCAGGGCCGGCCCCACGGTGCCGATCTTGAACTTCGACACGAGGTTGACCGTGGCGGGCGCGGTGGTCTCCGTGAGTCCGTAGCCTTCGAGGATCTTGATGCCGAGGCTCCTGTAGAAGTGCCCGAGGCGGTGGCCGAGCGGGGCGGATCCCGAGACGGCGTACTGCACGCGGCCGCCCATCGCGTGCCGGATCTTCGACAGCACGAGGCGGTCGAAGAGCGCGAACCGCAGTCGCAGGCCGAGGGGCACCTTTCCAGCGTCCAGGGCGACGGAGTGCTCGATGGCGGCGGCGGCCGCCTTGCGGAAGATCGCACCCTTTCCGCCTGTCTCCGCCTTCTGCTCCGAGGAGTTGTAGACCTTCTCGAACACACGGGGCACCGCGAGCAGGAACGTCGGACGGAAGCTGCCGAGGGAGACCAGCAGCTTCTTCGTGTCGGGCTGGTGGCCCACCTTGACGCCGGCGTGCACGCAGAGCACGGAGATGAACCGGGCGAAGATGTGCGCGGTCGTGATGAACAGCAGGGTGGATGCGCCGGGCTCGAGCATCTCCTTCATCGCGACTCCGGCGTTGCGGCTCAGCTCGACGAAGTTGGAGTGCGTGAGCATGCAGCCCTTCGGCCGCCCCGTGGTCCCCGACGTGTAGATGAGCGTGGCCAGGTCGCTTCCGACGGCGCGTGAGCGAGCCGCCTCGAGAGTCTCGTCACTGACGGCGGCTCCCGCCGCGACGATCTTGTCGAGGTCGCCGAGATCGATCTGCCACACCTGTTCGATCGCAGGGAGGTCGGGGTGCACCTCGTCGAACTTCGCGAAATGGTCGGCGGTCTCGAGGATGACGGCGACGGCGCCGGAATCGCTGAGGTTCCACTGCACCTGGCTGGGCGAGGAGGTCTCGTAGATGGGAACGAGGATGGCGCCCGCGAACCAGGTCGCGAAGTCGACCACCGTCCACTCGTAGCGCGTCTTGCACATGAAGCCGATCTTGTCGCCCGGCTCGATGCCCAGGGCGATGAGACCCTTCGCGGTCGCGCGCACGCGGTGCAGGAACTCCGCGGCGGTGATCTCGCTCCAGGCCTCGTCGCCGTCGGGAAGCGCGAACAGGGGCGCATCGGGGGTGGCAGCGGCCCGCGCGAGCAACAGATCGGTGACGTTCGCGTCGGGGTCAGCCTTCACAACGGCGGGTACAGAGAATTCTTCCACGTCAACTCCTTTGTCAACAGGTCAATGTGCTCGTCGGCGGGTGGGCCGATGATCCGGCCAAATGGTGCTCGATGGCGACGGATAACTACACTCTACTTGGCGCATTCGATCCTTTGTCGGAAGGCGCATCGCAAGCGACGTCCTTGCCTCACCCGGCCGGCGACGTGGAAGGACACGGGTTTCATGCACGCCATCGGCATCGACATCGGCGGAACCAAGATCGCCGGAGCGCTGGTCGACGACCTCGGGCAGATCGTGCGATTCGACCGACGGCCCACCCAGGCCGTCGACATCCAGAACATTGAGGACTCTGTCGTCGCGATGATCACGGAACTCGCCGAGGGCTACGACGTCGCCGCCGTCGGTGTGGCCGCTGCAGGATTCATCGATGCCGCGCAGTCGACCGTGTACTACGCGCCGAACATCAGCTATCGCAACGAGCCCTTCCGCGAGAAGCTCGAGCGCCGCGTGCCCTACCGCGTCATCATCGAGAACGACGCCAATGCGGCGGGCTGGGCCGAGTTCCGCTACGGGGCGGGTCGGCTCGTCAGCGACATGTGTATGCTCACGATCGGCACCGGAGTCGGGGGAGCCATCGTGTCGGCCGACCGCATGTTCCGGGGCGGCTTCGGCGCCGCGGCCGAGCTCGGGCACATGAGGGTCGTTCCCGACGGTCTTCCCTGCGGCTGCGGGGCACGGGGCTGCATCGAGCAGTACGGCTCCGGTCGGGCGCTGCTGCGCTATTCCAACGAGTTGGCGGATGCCGGCGGCATAGGCATCGGGCTGGCGGCCGCGCGGGCTCGCGTCGGCGTGCTCACCGGTCACGAGGTGAGCGATCTCATCCAGGCCGGAGATCCGGGCGCCCTGGCTGCACTGCGCGAGCTCGGCCACTGGATCGGACAGGCGAGCGCCAGCCTCGCCGCGGTCCTCGATCCCCAGCTCTTCGTGATCGGCGGGGGAGTCGCCCAGGCTGGCGACCTGCTGCTCGACCCCATCCGGCAGTCGTTCCTCGACAACCTGCCGGCCCGCGGATATCACCCCGAGCCCGAGTTCAGGATCGCCGAACTCGTCAACGACGCCGGGGTCGTCGGCGCCGCCGACCTCGCGCGCCTGTACGCAGCGCAGATCTGACCCGGGCGAGCAGGAGAAGGCACACGATGTTCTACTGGATCATGAAGAACCTGATCGCCGGGCCGATCGTGCTCACGATCTTCCGCCCCTGGATTCGCGGTCTCGAGAACGTGCCCCGCTCGGGCGGCGCCATCCTCGCGAGCAACCACCTGTCGTTCATCGACTCCGTGATTCTTCCGCTGGTGCTCTCGCGGCGCGTGTCGTTCCTGGCCAAGAGCGACTACTTCACCGGCAAGGGAATCAAGGGATGGCTGGTGCGGGGCTTCTTCCTCGCCACGGGCCAGCTGCCGATCGATCGATCGGGCGGCAAGGCGTCGGAGGCCTCGCTGAACACCGGCCTCGGCGTGCTCGGCCGCGGCGACCTGCTGGGCATCTACCCCGAGGGCACCCGCAGCCCCGACGCCAAGATGTACCGGGGTCGCACCGGTGTCGCGCGCATGGTCCTCGAAGCCGGCGTGCCGGTGATCCCCGTGGCGATGATCGACACCCACAAGGTGATGGCCATCGGCACGAAGGTGCCTAAGATCAGGCGAGTTGGTGTCATCATTGGCGAGCCGCTAGATTTCTCTAGGTTCGAGGGATTGGAATCCGACCGATTCATCCTCCGAAGCGTCACCGATGAGATCATGTACGAACTGCAGCGGCTCTCGGGCCAGGAATACGCAGACGTCTACGCGACTTCGGTAAAGGAGAAACGGGCGAGCGTCGCCCGTTGACGCGACCGGCCCACAAGGGTATTCGGTTCGCGATCGCCGAACACAGAAAAAGATACGGAACCCGCACGTGGTAGATCCAACCGAACTGGTCGTTCAAGCAGATGACTCTGTGATCGCCGGCTTGGACTATTGGCGCGAGCTTCCGGTGAAGCAGCAACCGACGTGGCCCGACAGCGTGGCCGTGGAGGCTGCGTCATCGGAGATCGCCGGACTGCCGCCCCTCGTGTTCGCTGGCGAGGTCGACAACCTGCGCGACCGGCTCGCCGTCGCGGCACGAGGAGAGGCGTTCCTGCTCCAGGGAGGCGACTGCGCCGAGACCTTCTCCGGTGCGACCGCGGAGCAGATCCGCAACCGGGTCAAGACCGTGCTGCAGATGGCCGTCGTGCTCACGTACGGTGCCTCCATGCCCGTCATCAAGATGGGGCGCATGGCCGGGCAGTTCGCCAAGCCGAGGTCGAGCGACACCGAGACGCGCGGCTCCGTCACCCTGCCCGCATACCGCGGCGACATCGTCAACGGCTACGACTTCACGCCCGAATCGCGCGAGGCCGACCCTCGCCGCCTCGTGCAGGGCTACCACACGGCCGCGTCGACGCTCAACCTCATCCGTGCCTTCACGCAGGGCGGCTTCGCCGACCTCCGGCAGGTGCACGACTGGAACAAGGGCTTCACGTCGAACCCGGCGAACGTCAGGTACGAACACCTGGCTCGGGAGATCGACCGCGCCGTCAAGTTCATGATCGCGTGCGGCGCGGACTTCGAGGCGCTGAAGCGCACCGAGTTCTTCGTGAGCCACGAGGCGCTGCTCTTCGACTACGAGCGGCCCATGACGCGCATCGACTCACGAACGGGCACCCCGTACAACACGTCGAGCCACTTCCTGTGGATCGGCGAGCGCACCCGCGACCTCGACGGCGCCCACGTCGACTTCCTCAGCCGCGTGCGCAACCCTATCGGGGTGAAGCTCGGTCCGACGACGACGGGCGACGACATGCTCCGTCTCATCGACAAGCTCGACCCGAACCGCGAGCCCGGACGCCTCACCTTCATCACGCGCATGGGAGCGGGCAAGATCCGCGACGCCCTGCCGCCCCTGCTCGAAACGATCAAGTCGGCCGACGCGGTGCCCCTGTGGGTCACCGATCCCATGCACGGCAACGGCCTGACGACTCCCACCGGATACAAGACGCGTCGCTTCGACGACGTCGTCGACGAGGTCAAGGGCTTCTTCGAGGCTCACCGTGCCGCGGGCACCCACCCGGGCGGCATCCACGTGGAGCTCACGGGTGACGACGTCACGGAGTGCCTGGGCGGCTCGGAGCACATCGACGAGGCCGATCTGGCGACCCGCTACGAGTCGCTGTGCGATCCGCGCCTCAACCACATGCAGTCGCTCGAACTGGCATTCCTGGTGGCCGAGGAGCTCGGAGAA
Source organism: Agreia sp. Leaf244 (assembly GCF_001422695.1). Lineage (NCBI taxonomy): Bacteria > Bacillati > Actinomycetota > Actinomycetes > Micrococcales > Microbacteriaceae > Agreia > Agreia sp. Leaf244. Next base: position 93,876 of record NZ_LMLX01000006.1, read on the forward strand.
GTGCGCCGGGCCTGACACGCGCCGCTCGTCTGACGAGAGAGCCCCGACCGCCTCGTGCGTTCGGGGCTTTTTCGATGCGCGGGGTCGGCAGTGCTCGGGGTCGGCAGTGCTCGGGGTCGGCAGTGCTCGGCCTCAGAAGTGCTCGGCCCCAGAGGTGCATGGGCTCAGAAGCTGACGCTGACCGTGACCTTGGATCCGCGCGGCACGCTCGTTCCCGCGACCGGGTTGGTGGCCGTCACCGTCACGAGTCCGGGTACGATGTCGGCGCCGGCGGGGTAGCTGAGGTCGAATCCGGCCGCTTCGAGGATGGGTTTGGCCTCGGACCACGACAGCTTGACGACATCCGGCACGGTGACCGGTTCGGGGCCCCGCGAGACCTGCAACGACATCGTGTCACCTGGCCGCACAGTGTCGGCCGGGGCGATCGCCTGGATCACCAGGCCCTCCTCGACAGAATCGCTGTAGACCTCTTCGCCCGCCGCAGCCGACAGGCCGACGGCCTGCAGAGTGGCGGTCGCCTCGTCGACGCTCTGGCCCGAGACGTCGGGAATGGCGCCCGCGGAGACGAGGAACGAGACGGGCTGCGCCTCGCCGTACAGCACGCCTTCAGTCGACCCGTCGACGGCGAGGCTCGCGCCATCGGCGCCGTAGGCGTCGAGCACGGTTCCCGCGGCGGTATCGCTCGAGAACACCTGAGACGTGCTGCCGAGGGTGAATTTGGCCTGTTCGAGGGCCTGCTGCGCCGTCGCCTGGTCGGCTCCGATCAGCTGCGGGAGCGCCAGTTGCGCGGGGCCGGTCGACACGAACAGAGTGACGTTCGAATCGCGCGCGACGTGCGCCCCGGAAGTGGGGTCGGTTCCGACGACCGTTCCGACGGGCACCGTGACGCTCGACTGATCGGCCCGAGTGACCACGACGCCGAGCTCTTCGAGTGCCGCCTGCGCGGCATCCGGAGCCTGCCCGGCGACCTCGGGGATCGTGAGCTGGGCGCCCGGTCCGATGCCGAAGTACCAGCCGGTGCCTCCCGCGAGGGCCACAAGGAGGACGATGATGCCTGCAATCCAGAATCCGCGTCGGCGACGCACCGCGGCCGAGGCCTTCAGTCGATCGGATGGTGCGGAGGGTGCGACGCTGCGGGTCGCCGCGGGCGGCGCCGTCTGGGGAAGGGGTGCTCGCGTGGGGGCGGTCAACGCCGAGGTGAGCCCCGTGCTGCGGAAGGCCTGGGTCTGGGCGGACGCGACCTCGGGGCTGAGCGCGGCGGGCATGACCACGGTGCGCTGCACGCCCGTGGTCGCCGCCTGGGTGGCCGACATGGTCTGCTCGGTGAGTCGAAGCTGTTCGAGCATGGCGCGGCCGTCGGTCGGCCGGTCGACGGGGTTCTTGGCCGTGGCCCAGAGCACGAGCTCGTCGAGGTCGCGAGGAACGGACGGGTTGACGGCACTCGGTCTCGGCACCTGGTCGTTGGCGTGCTGGAATGCGATCTGCATGGGCTGATCGCCGACGAACGGCTGCGCCCCCGTGAGCATCTCGTACATCATGATGCCGGCCGCGTAGATGTCGCTGCGGGCGTCGGCCGTGCCACGCGTGAGGAGTTCGGGGGAGAGGTACGCGATGGTGCCGAGCAGTGCCTGACCCGTGGCCGTGTTGGCCGACGTCGCCCTCGATAGCCCGAAGTCGCCGATCTTGATGCGGCCGTCGTCGGCAAGGAGCACGTTCTCGGGCTTCAGGTCGCGGTGCACGATACCGGCCTTGTGAGCTGCGGCGAGGCCGCCGAGAACCGCGTCCATGATGTCGAGGGTCTGCTCGGTGGTGAGCGTTCCATAGTCTTTGAGCAGATCGCGCAGCGTCATGCCCGGCAGGTACTCCATGACGAGATAGGCCATGTCGGAGTCCTGGCCCTGGTCGAACACGTTGACGACGTTGGGGTGGGCCAGTCGTGCCGCCGAGCGCGCCTCCTGGACGAAGCGCTCCTTGAAGTTGGATTCGTCGGCGAGGTGTCCGTGCATGATCTTGATTGCCACACGGCGTTCGAGCCGCAGGTCGGTCGCCAGGTAGACCGTGGCCATGCCGCCCCGGGCGATACGCGCCCGCACCTGGTACCGACCGTCGATGAGACGTCCGATCATAGGGTCAGAGGGCGCGGTGGTCACGAGTGAAGTTTAGAGAGCGTCGGCTGCGGAAGCCGGGATAGACACCGCGAACATGCAGACCCGTCTGTTCGATCGTGCGATCACTCCGACGGGGCGCGCCGACGATCGGCCTTCTCCGCGGTCGGCCATTCGAGATCGTCGGGAATCGGGTCGAGTCGGATCAGCTGCCCGGGGAAGATCGGCGTCTTCCAGCTCAGGCCGTTCTGGGCAAGCACGTGCGCCGTGGGAAGCCCGTGGCGGATGGCGATCTCGCTCACCGTGTCGCCCAGTTCCACCCGGTAGGTGGGATCGTCGGCCCTGTCTGCGGGAGCTCCGTCTGCGGGAGCCCTGTCGCGCCGGCGGCTCGACGCCGCGGCGAGTTTGGATGCCAGCAGTCCACCGAGCACGAAGGGCACGGCTATGAGGGCGAGGAGTGAACGAGGTCTGCCCGATCGCGCAGGACGGCCGCCGCGGCTCGGTGACCTGGTCATAGCGGCCGTGCACCTCGCAATTCTCGATCAATCCTCGCGTCAAGATTTCCACGGATGACGGCGGCCGTCAACGGTCTGAAGCAGCGCCACTGCGCGCGTCGGATAACGATGCGATATCGACAGCGGGGTGCCGCGTCCGGCCCCGGTCATGGCAGGCTGGGAACGTGAGTGAAAACGCCCCCGTAAGAACCTGGTTGACCATCCCCGACGTGGCCGAATTGTTCGGCTCCACTCCCGGTCGAGTTCGCAAGCAGATCGAGGAGCATTCGCTGCTCGCCATCCGCCGCGACAAGGTGCTCGTCGTGCCCGATGTCTTTTTGCGCGACGGCGAACCGTTGCCGGAGCTCAAGGGAACCATCATCGTGCTCCTCGACTCGGGGTTCACTCCCGACGAATCGATGCAGTGGCTGCTCGAGGAGGAGGAGTCGCTCGGAGTCGCGCCGATCGACGCGCTCCTCGCCGGCCGCAAGGCCGAGGTGCGCCGGGTGGCGCAGGCGCTCGCCTGATCGCGACGCCGGTCGGGCTGCTCAGGCCGACCGGTCGGTGAGCAGGCGCGCCAGTTCCTCGAGTTCGACCACGGCCCGCGGCTCCAGTTCCGCGGAACGAAGGGCCCGGATGGCGTCGCCCGTGTACGACTCGATCGATCGCTCAGCGCTCTCGAGCGCGCCGCTGGACTCGATCTGCCGCTGAAGGTCGGCGATGGCGTGGTCGTCGAGCCCTGGGTCGCCGAGCGCACGGTCGAAGGCGGCTCGCTGGCTCTCCGGCATGCCCCGGCGCGCCAGGGCCACCAGCACGGTGCGCTTTCCCTCGCGCAGATCGTCTCCGGTGGGCTTTCCCGTGACCGCCGCATCGCCGAAAACGCCGAGCACGTCGTCTCGCAGCTGGAAGGCGAGCCCGAGCGGCAGGCCGAAGCGGCGGAGCGAATCGACCTGGTCGGCTGACGCTCCTGCCACCAGAGCTCCGAGGGCAAGCGGTGCCTCGACGCTGTACTTCGCCGATTTGAAGGTCATCACCCGCTCAGCTCGTCGGAGGGTCTCCGACTCGGGGACGGTCGGCCAGGCGTTCTCCTCGAGGATGTCGAGATACTGGCCGACGGTGACCTCGGTGCGCATGCGGTTGAATTCGCCCCGAGTCGACCGGGCGCGCTGCCTGTCGTCGAGCAGGTCGAGTGCCGAGTCGACGAGTTCGTCGCTCCAGCCCAGCAGCAGATCTCCGTGGAGTATCGCCCCTGCGCGGCCGAAGGTGTGCGCCTGGCCGGCGAAGCCGCCCTCCGAATGCAGAGAGGCGAACCGGATGTGCGAGGCGGGCATACCCCGACGGGTGTCTGAATTGTCGATGATGTCGTCGTGAACGAGGGCCGCAGCATGGAACACCTCGAGCGCCGCGGAGAGCGTGAGCACGGCCCGCTCCTCATTCGGTTCGGAGCCCGTCGAGGTCGCCTGCCACCCTGCGATGCAGAACCGGGCCCTGAAGCGCTTGCCGCCGCTGAGAAGATACCGGGAGAAATTCGCGAACACGGCCGCATCGTCTGCGATAGCAGCGAGAATAGGATCACGAGACGCGAGAAATTCGGCGATTTCGGTGTCGACCTGGCTGACCAGGTGCGGGGTTTGTGTCACGCGCCTAGCCTAGCCAGATGCAGCGCACTACAATCGCTTCAAGTACGACGCGTGTGACCGAGCCTGAGGTGAATTAGGATGCCGCTTTCCGAGCAGGAGCAGAAGCTTCTAGATGAGATGGAGCGCAGTCTCTATCACAACGATGCCGATTTCGTGTCGGCGGTCAATGCCGGCAGGGGCAAGCTGAATTACGGCGCCCTCGTTCTCGGCATCCTCCTCGCTGTCGTCGGGCTCGTCGTCGTGATCGTCGGCGTGATCACCCACCTCCTGATCGTCGGTCTGCTCGGCTTCGTCGCCATGTTCGCCGGCGTCCTTCTGGCACTCCGTCCCTCCAAGACGGCGGTCGGCCGACCGGTGTCCGGGCCGCGAACCGCATCATCGCCGAGCGGCGCCGCATCCAAGGCCAACCTCATGGACCGACTCAACGAGCGCTGGGACAAGCGCCAGGATCGCGAGGAGTAGGCCGAGCGCCCACCCTCCTCCACCCACCTCCACTTCAGGGGCCGACCTTCGGGTCGGCCCCTTTTTTGGCGTCTCCGGCGCGGTTTTTACCCCTTTCGGCAAAAACTCCTCCATTTCCCTCCACCAAAAAAATCCGCGCAACTTCGCCTGTCGGGGAATAAAAGAGTCGGCATAACGCGCCAGAACCATTGTTTGGTGGTGCGAAGTGGAGTAACGTGGAGGAACACCCAACACCAGGCCGGCTTCGAGGGGGAGAAAGGACGATGTTCCTTGGCACGTACGCTCCCAAACTCGACGACAAAGGTCGCATCATCCTTCCGGCGAAGTTCCGCGACGAACTCGAGGGCGGCGTCGTGCTGACCCGCGGGCAGGAGCACTGCGTCTACGTCTTCAGCTCTGCCGAGTTCGAAGAACTGCACAACAAGATCCGCCAGGCACCCGTGACGAGCAAGCAGGCCCGCGACTACATGCGCGTCTTCCTCTCCGGGGCCGACGCATCGGTCCCCGACAAGCAGAACCGCGTCAGCATTCCGGCGCACCTGCGCAGCTACGCGGGCCTCGAGCGCGAGCTCGTCGTCATCGGCGCCGGCTCACGGGCCGAGATCTGGGACGCCGAAGCCTGGAACACCTACCTGGCCGCCCAGGAGGCCGCGTTCTCCGAGACCGACGAGGAGGTGATTCCCGGCCTCTTCTAGTCGTTCCGCGTGACTCCCACCCGTTCCTCGCCCTGGCACACTTCCCCGGTGCCAGGTCGGAATGGATGGGGATCAGGCAGAACGAACGGGTCGATACACCATGGACGACGTCACACGAATCCACACCCCCGTCATGCTCGAGCGTTGCATCAGCGTGCTCGGGCCTGCTCTTGAACGGCCGGGAGCCGTTCTCGTCGACACGACCCTGGGGCTCGGCGGACACGCCGAGGCCTTCCTCACCCGCTTTCCGGAACTGACTCTGGTCGGGCTCGACCGCGACCTCCAGGCCCTCGCCCTCGCCGAGGGGCGTCTGAAGCCGTTCGGGGATCGCGTTCACCTCGTGCACTGCGTGTACGACGAGATCGGTGAGGCTCTGCAAAGCCTCGACATCCCGTCGGTCGACGGCGTGCTGTTCGACCTCGGTGTCTCGAGCATGCAGCTCGATCGCGCCGAGCGCGGATTCGCCTACTCGAAAGACGCGCCGCTCGACATGCGCATGGATCAGGACGCGCCCGTGACCGCCGAGATGATCCTCGCCGAGTACTCCGAGTCCGACCTCAGGCGCATCTTCCGCGACTACGGCGAAGAGAAACTGGCCGACCGATACGCCCGTCGCATCGTGCAGAGGCGCGCCGAGCAGCCCCTCGTCCGTTCCGCCGATCTCGTCGACCTCCTGCAGCAGGCGACGCCCGCCGCTCTCTCTCGCGCCGGACATCCGGCCAAGCGGGTGTTCCAGGCGCTCCGCATCGAGGTGAACCAGGAACTGAGCGTGCTCGAACGCGCGATCCCCGCAGCCATCGACGCGCTTCGCGTCGGGGGTCGCATCGTCGTGATGTCGTACCAGTCGCTCGAAGACCGCATCGTCAAACGCGCCCTCCAGGCACTGACCGTGTCGACGGCTCCTCCCGGACTGCCCGTCGAACTGCCCCAGCACAAACCCGAGCTCTCCCTGCTCGTTCGCGGCGCCGAACTGGCGACCGACGAGGAGAAGGCCGAGAATCCCCGCGCCACCCCTGTCCGTTTCCGAGCCGCAGAGCGCATCAGGAGTGCATCATGACCAACCTGGCCACCGTCCCCATCGAGCGGCTCGGTGCGCCGGCGCCCGCGGGGGAGCCACGGCGCCGGTGGCTCTCGCCTGCACCCGAGCGCGTGGCACGACCGCGCCAACGGCCTCGAATCGTCTATGCGGCCGTCGCCATCGGCGGTATCGCCATCATCGCGCTCGCCCAGCTCCTGCTGAGCATCGGCCTGTCGGACGGCGCGTACCAGATCTCCTCCCTGCAGTCGGAGCAGAAGGATCTGGCCAGAACGAACCAGGCCCTCACAGAGCAGCTCACCGCCTTCTCGTCGCCGCAGAACCTCGTGCAGAACGCTCAGGCGCTCGGTATGGTCTCCAACGGCAACACGGTCTACCTCCGACTCTCCGACGGCGCTGTTCTGGGGTCGCCCACACCGGCATCCGCCGCGAATGCGCCGATCTCGGCCAACCAGGCTCTTGTTCCCAACTCGCTTCTGCAGCCCGAGCAGGTCGTCGCCGCACCGGTTCCCGATGCGTCGAGCGCGCCTCAGGCCGCCGCGCCCGACCCGACAGTACCGTGGCAGGGTGCGCTTCCCTCTCCTCAGACGCACTGACCGACAGGTGACCCGCTCACCAGCCGAATGAAAGGCCGCATGTGACCTCGACGACCACCAGAACAACCCGAGGGCGCGTCGCCATCGCGGTGCTCCTCATCGTGGCCGTGGTCTCTGTGTTCGTCGTCCGGCTCGTCGACATCCAGGTCGTGCAGGCGGAGGGGCTGAACGCGGCATCGCTCGCCAGCCGCTCCGACAGCGCTGTCACTCTGGGCACGCGGGGCGACATCCTCGACGCGAACGGCGTCGTGCTGGCCACCAGCATCCTCCGCTACGCCATCGAGGCCGACCCGTCCGCTGTCGACGAGTTCGAACGGCCCGCGGCCGACGGCTCCGGTGAGGTGACCGTCACGGCCGACCAGGCGATCGGTGAGCTGGCCACGGCGATGGGGCTCGATCCTGCCGCCATCACGGCCATCCTCTCCGCGGATCCCTCGTCGCGCTACGCGCTCATCTCGAAGTCCGTCGACGTGGCCACCTACAACGCCATCCGGGCCCTCGACATCCCGTGGCTGTACTACAAGGCAGACCAGTCCCGCTCCTACCCCGACGGCAGCGTCGCCGGCAACCTGGTCGGCTTCGTCGGCGAAGACGGGACCGCCCTCGCCGGCACGGAGCTGACGCAGGACAAGTGCCTCGCAGGATCCGACGGCACCGAGGTGACGGAGACCGGAGAGGACGGGGTGGCGATCCCCGGATCGACGGTGACCGTCACGGACGCCGTCGACGGCGGAGACGTTCAGCTCACGATCAACAGCGACCTCCAGTACTTCGCCCAGGAGGCGCTGGCCCAGCGGGTGACCGAGGTCGGCGCCGAGTCCGGCACCGTCGTCGTCACCGAGGCGAAGACCGGCAAGATCCTCACCGCCGCGGAATACCCCACGGTCGACCCCAACAACATCGACGCGACCGACCCCGAGTATCGCGGCGCCAAGGTGTTCAGCGACCCGTTCGAGCCAGGGTCGACCTTCAAGTCGATCACCGCCGCATCCCTCATCGATGCGGGAGCCGCGACGCCCGACAGCCAGGTGCTCGCGCCATACGAGTACACATCCGGCGACGCCGTCATCCACGATTCGTTCTACCACGCACCGATGCCCTGGACCCTCACCGGGGTCATCGAGCAGTCGTCCAACACCGGCATCTCGATGCTGAGCAACAACATGTCCGTCGATCAGCGATGGGACTACATGAACAAGTTCCACCTGGGGCAGAAGACGGAGGTGGGGTTCGTCGGAGAGGATAGCGGCGACATCCTGCCCGGCGATGTGAGCGGACCGACGCAGCTCGACGACCAGACCATCTACAACACCACCTTCGGCCAGGGCCTCACGGTGACCGCGGTGCAGATGGCCAGCGCATACCAGGCGATCGCGAACAACGGCGTGCGAATGCCCGTGCAGCTCTTCGAGGGATGCCGACACGCAGACGGAACGGTCACCGACGCTCCGGCGGCATCGACCGGAGAGCAGGTCATCTCCGCCCAGGCGGCCCAGGACACCGTGCACATGATGGAGTCCGTCGCGACGACGGGCTACGCCGCCGATGCGATCAAGATCCCCGGCTACCGGGTCTCCGCCAAGACCGGAACGGCCGAGATGAGCGACGGTTCCGGAGCCTACGGCGGCGCGTATCTGACCTCCATGGCGGGCATGGCGCCGTCGGACGACCCGCAGTACGTCGTTTCGGTCACCATCAGGAAGCCCGTTACCATTACATCTGGACTGGCGGCAGCGCCGGTCTTCCAGAAGGTGCTGTCACAGGTGCTGAAGACCTATCGGGTGCAGCCGTCCACGGTTCCCGCGCCCGAGCTGCCCACCACTTACTGAATGAAGGAGTCATCTGTGCCGGATCGGGTTTCGCAGGGATTGCGCCCGGAACACCCGATCGCACGATCGCTCTCCCAGCTCGTGGTCGACTTCGGCCTCGAGCAGCGGGGGGAGTTCTCGCCCGACTCCGTCACCGGCATCAGCCTGACGTCGAACGACATCGTCCCCGGCGATCTCTACGTGGGCCTTCCCGGCCGGAACGTGCACGGCGCGTCCTTTGCCAGAGCCGCAGCCGAGGGGGGAGCCGTCGCTGTGCTCACCGACCCCGAGGGGGCGGTGCTCGCTGAAGACAGCGGTCTGCCGGTGATCGTCACACCGCAGCCGCGCGAAGCTCTCGGAGCGGTCTCCGCGTGGATCTATCGCACGCTCGACGATCCGCCCACCCTGTTCGGGGTCACGGGCACGAACGGCAAGACGAGTGTCACCTACATCCTCGACGCGATCCTGAGTCAACTCGGCATCGTCGCCGGATTCAGCACCACGGCCGAACGGGGCATCGGCGACCTCCGCATCACCAGCACGCTGACGACCCCCGAGGCGACCGAGGTTCACGCCCTGCTCGCCCGCATGCGCGAGGCGGAGGTGCGCTCCGTTATCATCGAGGTCTCCGCCCAGGCGCTGACCCGCCACCGCATCGACGGCATCGTCTTCGACGTGGTGGGCTTCACGAACCTCACCCACGACCACCTCGACGACTACGGCAGCATGCACGACTACTTCGAGGCCAAACGCGAACTGTTCGAGCCCGATCGCGCCCGCAGGGGAGTCGTGCTGGTCGACGGCGAGTGGGGGGCGCGCCTCGCCGAGGAGTCGCGGATTCCCGTGGCCACCATCTCGACGAGGCCGGGAATCGAGGCCGATTGGCAGGTCGAGATCCTCGAGGAGACCGTCGACGTCACGAGATTCACCATCGAGGGCCCCGATCACCGATCCCTCACGACGAGCATCCCGATCCTGGGCCGCTTCATGGCCGAGAACGCCGCCCTGGCGATCGTGATGCTCGTCGAGTCGGGCTACGACCTCGAGGCGATCGCGCACGTACTCGAGCGAGACGGCGGGATCGACGCGTTCGTGCCCGGTCGCGCCGAGCGGGTGTCGGCCGACACCGGCCCACGGGTGTACATCGACTACGGCCACAGCCCGGATGCTTTCCAGAGCACGCTCGAGGCGCTCCGGCGGGTGACGGATGGCCGGGTGATCATGGTGTTCGGCGCCGACGGCGACAGAGACACGACGAAACGGGTCGACATGGCCTCGATCGCCGCGCGCCTCGCCGATGTGGTGGTCATCACCGACTACAACCCGCGCACCGAAGACCCGGCCTCGATCAGGGCCGTGCTCCTCGATGCCGCGCGTGCGGCCCGAGACGACGTCGAACTCTACGAGGTTCCCGATCCTCGACTCGCGTTCCGCAAGGCTCTCTCGGTTGCCGGCGAGCACGATGTGATTCTTCACGCCGGACCGGGCCACGAGGACTACCAGGAAGTCGGGGGCGAGAAGATCCCCTACTCCGCGCGCGACGAGGCACGGCTCGCCCTGCAGGAATACGGATGGCTCTGACTCATGCTCCAACTCACACTTGACGACATCGCCGGCATCATCGGCGGCAGACTCGTCCTTCCCGACACGGTCGTGGCGGCGGGAACATCGCCGCAGACGGTCGTCGCCGGAACGGTCGACACCGACTCGCGCGAGATCCGCGACGGCGGCATCTTCGTCGCGAAGCCCGGGGAGTTCAGCGACGGGTTCCTCTTCATCGACAAGGCGGTCTCGGCCGGCGCCGCGCTGGTGATCGCCGAACGGCCGTCAGACGCGTCCGTCGCCCAGATCATCGTCGACGACGCCGTGCTCGCCCTAGGCGCCCTCGCGACCGAGGTCGTTCGGCGGGTCCGCGAGCACGGGCTGCTCCGCATCGTCGGCATCACGGGCTCGAACGGCAAGACGACCACGAAGAACCTCCTCCGCTCGATCCTCGAGACCGAGGGCGAGACGGTGGCGCCGCGCGACTCGTTCAACAACGAGGTGGGCGCGCCGCTCACCATGCTGAAGCTGACGCCGTCGAGCCGGTACCTCGTCGCCGAGATGGGCGCATCCGGCCCGGGCGAGATCACGCGCCTCATCCGCATGGCCAAGCCCGACGTCGGCGTCGTCCTGACCGTCGGACTGGCGCACGCCGGCGAATTCGGCGGCATCGCCACCACGCTGGCCACGAAGACCGAGATGGTGTCCGACCTCGAGGCCACCGACGTCGCCGTGCTGAACATCGACGACCCCCGGGTCGCGGGGATGGCCGACAAGACCGCCGCACGCGTCGTCTGGTTCGGCCTCGACCAGCGCGCGGCCGTGCGCGCCCACGACGTCGTCGCCCACGCATCCGGCACCGACTTCGTTCTGACACTGGCGTCCGGCGACAGCCGCCCGGTGCGGTTCCGTGTGCTCGGCGAGCACCACGTGATGAACGCGCTGGCCGCGGCCGCCGCGGCGGAGAGCCTCGGCGTCGGCATCGATCGCATCGTCGACGCTCTGCAGACCGTGACCAGGGCCGAACGGTGGCGCATGGAGGTGCTCGGGGGCCGTGACGACGTCACGATCATCAACGACGCCTACAACGCGAGCCCCGACTCGATGGTCGCCGGCCTCAAGACGCTGGCCCAGATCGCGACGCCGTCGTCGCGCAAGGTCGCGGTGCTCGGGGAGATGAGCGAGCTCGGCGAGTTCTCGCTCGAGGAGCACGACCGCATCGGCCGCATGATCGTGCGGCTCGGCATCGAGAAGCTGGTCGTCGTGGGGGAGGGGGCAAGGGCCCTGCACCTCGCCGCGACCCACGAGGGGTCCTGGGACGGCGAATCCCTGTTCGTCGAGACCGCCGACGAGGCCTACGACGTGCTCGCACCCGATCTGCGTGCGGGCGACATCGTGTTCGTCAAGTCGTCGAACTCCGCGGGCCTCCGGTTCCTCGGCGATCGTCTGGGGGAGCTGTTCGCATGATCACCCTTCTCGCCGCAGGCTCCCTCTCGATGGTCTTCACGCTCTTCATGACGCCCGTCTTCATCCGACTCTTCAAGCGCCTGGCCTGGGGCCAGTTCATCAACATGGACGGCCCCGAGTCTCACCACGTGAAGCGGGGAACGCCCACGATGGGCGGAATCGTCATCGTCCTCGCCACACTGTTCGGATACTTCGTGGCGTTGCTCTTCACGCACCGGGGCATCTCGATCTCGGCGCTGCTCGTCCTGTTCCTCATGGTCGGACTCGGCATCGTCGGGTTCATCGACGACTTCATCAAGACCCATCGCAAACGCAGCCTGGGCCTCGGCCCCATCGCCAAGCTCGTCGGACAGATCGTCGTCGGAGTCGTGTTCGCGCTGCTAGCGCTGAACTTCCGCGACGAAAACGGACTGACGCCGGCGTCGACGGCGATCTCGATCGTGCGTGACACCCACATCAACTTCACGATGCTGGTCGTGCCCGCCATCGTGGTGATCGCGTTCGTCGTCTGGGTCTGCGTGATCGTCATGGGCACGTCCAACGGGGTCAACCTCACCGACGGTCTCGACGGCCTCGCGCCCGGGTCGAGCATCCTCGCGATCGGCGCCTTCGTCTTCATCGGCTTCTGGCAGGACAGCCAGAACTGCTTCAACCCGCAGCTCGACCCCGACGTGCTCGGCAAGTGCTACGAGGTGCGAGACCCGATGGACCTGGCGATCGTCGCCGCCGCCATCGTCGGCGCCCTGATCGGCTTCCTGTGGTGGAACACCAACCCGGCGAAGATCTTCCTCGGCGACACCGGGTCGCTCGCGCTCGGCGGAGCCCTTGCGGCCCTCGCCATCCTGAGCCGCACCGAGCTGCTGTTGATCGTTATCGGCGGAATCTTCGTCATCGTCGCCGGGCAGGTCGTCATCCAGCTCACCTACTTCAAGCTCACCCGGGGCAAGCGCATCTGGCTTGCGAGCCCGCTGCACCACCACTTCGAGGTCAAGGGATGGGCCGAGGTCACGATCGTCGTGAGATTCTGGATCATCGCCGGACTCCTCGTGGCCGCCGGCGTGGGGTCGTTCTACCTCGAATGGATCTCCCGATGACCGAGCCCGCCTACGGCAGGGCGCTCGGACTCACCAGCTGGAACGACGACTGGTCGGGCCTCCGGGTCGGCGTTCTCGGGCTCGGGATCACCGGTTTCTCCGTAGCCGACACGCTGGCGGAGCTCGGCTCGCGCGTTCTCGTCGTCGCAGAGAAGGTCGACGACCGCTACAGGCTCATGCTCGACGTCATCGGCGCCGAGCTGGTGCAGGCGAGCCCACTGGCCTCGGTTCCGCAGGAGCTCGAGACCCTCGATCCCGAACTCCTGGTCGTGTCTCCGGGATTCCACCCGGATCATCCGGTCATCACCTGGGCGATCGAGAAGGGCATCCCCGTCTGGGGCGACGTCGAACTCGCCTGGCGGCTGCGCGACAAGGTCGGCACATCCGGTGCGGGCAGTGCGCCCGCAGAGTGGATCGCCGTCACCGGAACCAACGGAAAGACGACCACCGTGCAGCTGACGGCCGCCATGCTGGCGGCCGGAGGGCTGAGGGCGGCGCCCTGCGGCAACATCGGCGTCCCGGTGCTCGACGCGGTCCGCGACCCGCAGGGATTCGATGTCTTCGTCGTCGAGCTGTCGAGCTACCAGCTGCACTCCACGTCGAGCATGTCTCCGTGGGCGGCCGTCTGCCTCAACGTCGCGGAGGACCATCTCGACTGGCACGGCTCGATGGACGCGTACGTCGCGGCGAAGGCTCGCGTCTACACGAACACCCGCGCCGCCTGCGTCTACAACCGGGCCGACTCGCTCACCCTGAAGATGGTCGAAGACGCGGAGGTCGTCGAGGGTGCCCGAGCCATCGGGTTCGACCTCGGAGTGCCCGGGCCCAGCGACCTCGGAATCGTCGACGGAATCCTCGTCGACCGTGCATTCCACGACGACAGGCTCAGCTCCGCGCTCGAGATCACGACGGTGTCCCGCCTGGCCGGGCTCGGCCTCGGCGCCCCCCACACCGTTGCCGACGTGCTGGCGGCCACCGCCCTCGCCCGCAGCGTGGGAGTCTCGATCCCGGACATCAGGACCGCGCTCGAGACATTCCGCCTCGACCGCCACCGCATCGAGGTGGTCGGGATGCGCGACAAGATCACCTGGATAGACGACTCGAAGGCGACCAACCCGCACGCCGCGGCCGCGTCGCTCTCCGCCTATCCGTCGGTGGTCTGGATCGCCGGGGGACTGCTGAAGGGCGTCGACATCGAGCCGCTGGTCCGCGCCCGCGCCGCACAGCTGCGCGGAGTCGTTCTCCTCGGCGAGGACCGCACGGCACTGCGAGAGGCATTCGAGCGACACGCGCCCCACCTTCCGGTGCGAGAGGTGACCGGCACGGAGACTAGAAGTGTCATGTCGGTCGCTGTCGAACTGGCTGCCGCCCTCGCGGTGCCCGGTGACGTGGTGCTTCTGGCACCGGCCGCCGCGTCGATGGATCAATTCACCGACTACTCCGACCGTGGCGACCGCTTTGCACGCGCCGTGCGACATTACCTGGGAGGCGATCCGGCTGACGACGACACGACCGACAGTGCGGACCCGACCGGTGCGGCCCCAGACGCTGACGCCGCAGACGCTGCCGCCGCAGACGGCGGGCAGCCGGATGCCGGGCGCGAGCACGGCGACTCGGCCCCCGACGACTGACCGCACCCGCGGGGGCAGAAGCGCCCGCATCTCATTGGGTCGCGCGTTCCAACCAGAATCGCGAAGCTACTTCCTCCTTCTCGGCACGACGCTCTTCCTCCTGCTCTTCGGCCTGGTCATGGTTCTCTCGTCGAGCTCGATCTCGTCGTACGCGGGATCGCAGGGCTCCTTCGGCGTCTTCTGGCGCCAGGCCGTCTTCGCCATCGTCGGCGTGCCGCTGATGCTGGTCATCTCGCAGCTGCCCGTGCGCTTCTGGCGGCGCTGGGCCTGGCTTCCCCTGGTCACCGGAATCGCGCTGCAGCTCCTGGTGCTCACGACGCCCCTGGGCATCGAGGTGGGCGGCAACCGCAACTGGATCGGAATCGGCGGCTTCAACGCGCAGCCGTCCGAGCTGATCAAGGTGGGGCTCGTCGCCTGGCTCGGCGTGATCCTCGCGAAGAAGGAGCCGTACCTCGGTCGTTGGGGCCACGTGCTGATCCCTGCGCTTCCTGTCGCGGGCCTCGGCATCTTCGTCGTAATGCTGGGCGGCGACCTCGGAACCGTGATGATCATGACCGCCCTCGTCTTCGGGGCCCTGTTCTTCGCCGGCGTCAGGCTGCGCATGCTGGTGATCCCCGTCATCATCGGCCTCGTTCTCACGGTCATCATCGCCCTGTCGAGCTCGTCTCGGCTCTCCCGCATCGAGAACTTCCTCGGCATCGGGTCGGGCGACCAGTCTGGTTTGTCGTACCAGAACCAGCACGCCGACTGGGCCATGGCCGCCGGCGGGGTGTTCGGAGTGGGCCTCGGCAACAGCAAGGCCAAGTGGCTCTGGCTGCCCGCTGCCGACAACGACTTCATCTTCGCGATCATCGGCGAGGAGCTCGGCCTCGTCGGCGCCATCGTGGTGCTGGCTCTCTTCGTGGTGCTGGCGGTCTCGTTCCTTCGGATCGTGAGGTCCTCCACCGATCTCTTCTCGCGGGTCGTCACGGGATCGGCGATGGTCTGGATCATCGGGCAGGCCTTCGTCAACATCGCCGTGGTGCTGCAGGTCATCCCCGTCCTCGGCGTGCCCCTGCCGCTCATCTCCTCGGGAGGCTCGGCCCTCGTGACCACCCTCGTCGGCATCGGGCTCGTCCTCTCCATCGCGCGGCAGCGCGACCTGATGGCCGACGCGCCCGCCGAGAAGGCGACCCGATGACCACCTACCTTCTTGCGGGAGGGGGCACGGCGGGTCACGTGAACCCCCTGCTCGCCACCGCCGACGAGGTGAGGCGTCGCGAGCCCGAGGCGACGATCATCGTCGTCGGCACGGCCGAAGGCCTCGAGGCGAGGCTGGTGCCGCTCCGCGGTTACGAGCTCGTCACCATTCCGCGGCTTCCGTTCCCTCGCAGGCCGAGCGGGGCTGCCCTGACCTTCTTCCCCCGCCTCCTCGGCGTCGTCGAGCAGCTTCGCTCACTCATCGTGGAGCGGTCGGTCGACGTGGTCGTGGGATTCGGCGGCTATGCGGCCGCACCCGCCTATCTCGCGGCCCGACGCGCACACGTTCCCGTCGTCATCCACGAGGCCAATGCCCGACCCGGCCTGGCGAACAAGCTCGGTGCGCGGTTCACGCCCTATGTCGGCGTGGTCTTCGCCGGCACGCCCCTGCCGCATGCCACGCTCACCGGGCTGCCGCTCCGGCGTGAGATCTCCCGGCTCGACACGGCCGCGATGTCCGCCACCGCGCGCGACACCTTCGGTCTGGCGCGCGACGTGCCTGTGCTCCTCGTCACCGGAGGATCGCTCGGCGCGCAGAGGCTCAACCACACGATCCGGGATGCCTACGGCTCGGTCCTCGACGCAGGGTGGCAGATCCTGCACATCTGGGGAGACAAGCCCGACCTGGTCGATCCGGGTGTCGACGGGTACAGGGTCGTGCGGTACTCCGACCGCATGGACCTCGCCTTCGCCGCCGCCGACCTGGTCGTGGCAAGGGCGGGGGCTGCCACAGTGTCGGAGCTGGCCGTGCTCGGCCTGCCCAGTGTTCTCGTGCCCTATCCCGTAGGAAACGGCGAGCAGAAGGTCAACGCGCACGATCTCGTCGAGGCGTATGCGGCGATCCTGGTCGACGACGCGCGGTTCACGCCGCAGTTCGTCGACGGCGAACTGCTCAGCCTGCTCGCCGACCGGGCGCGGATCACGGGGATGGCCGATGCCGCCCGCAACGTCGGCATAGCCGACGGCGACGCGCGGCTGGTCGAGCTGATCCGTCGCGCGCTGGCGAGAGCGTAACCTTGTCATCTGAACCGGCTGCACGCCGTGTCCGGTTCCGTTCGAAGAGATGAGCCCCAGCACCGTGATCAAGCCAGACCTCAGCCAGCAGATACCCGCCGAACTCGGATCGGTGCACTTCGTGGGAATCGGCGGGTCGGGCATGAGCGGCATCGCGCGACTGATGATCGAGGCGGGCCTCCGGGTCTCGGGTTCCGACGCGAAGGAGTCGAAGGGCACTCGCGCTCTCCGCGATCTCGGCGCCACGATCAACATCGGGCACGCCGCCGAGAACCTGGGCGATGCAGACACGCTCGTGGTCACGAGCGCCCTCTGGCCCGACAACCCGGAGTATCTCCTCGCCAAGGAGCGGGGCATTCCGGTGCTGCACCGCTCCCAGGCCCTCGCCTGGCTCGCGGGCCGTCACCGCCTCGTCGCCGTCGCCGGAGCCCACGGAAAGACCACGTCGACGGGAATGATCGTGACCGGCCTGATCGAGCTCGGCCAGCAGCCCAGCTTCGTCAACGGGGGAGTCATATCCGCGCTCGGCACCAGCTCCGCGAGCGGAACAGGCGACATCTTCGTGCTCGAGGCCGACGAGTCCGACGGCTCCTTCCTGCTGTACGACAAGGCCGTCGCGCTCATCACCAACGTCGATCCCGACCACCTCGACCACTACGGTTCCGTTCAGGCGGTCGAGGACGCGTTCGTGCGGTTCGCCGACGAGGCATCCGAGCTCGTCGTGATCTCGGCCGACGACGCCGGCGCGGTCCGCGTCTCGGAACGACTCGACGCCCGTCGGGTGCTCACCTTCGGTGAGAGCGACGGCGCCGACGTGAGGCTCCACTCGGTCGAGACGGGCGACGTGGTCGCCTTCCGCATCAGCTATCTCGGCGAGGACTACGCGGGCACGCTGCTCGTGCCGGGGCGGCACAACGCGCTGAATGCCGCGGGCGCCTTCGCCGTGCTGGTGGGGATGGGCTTCGAGGCCTCTCAGATTCTGGATGCCGTGGGCCGGTTCGGCGGAACCGGTCGCCGGTTCGAGCTGCACGACACGGTGCGGGGCGTCAGCGTCTACGACGACTATGCGCACCACCCGACCGAGGTCGCCGCGGCTCTGACGGCGGCGCGCACGGTCGTGGGCGGCGGACGGATCATCGCCGTGCACCAGCCGCACCTCTACTCGCGTACGCAGCTGATGGCCGCAGAGTTCGCGGAGACGCTCGAGCGCACGGCCGACTTCACGGTCGTGCTCGACGTGTGCGGCGCCCGCGAAGACCCCGTTCCCGGTGTCACGGGCGCACTCGTCTCCGAGAGGTTCGAGGATCCCGCCGCCGTGCGCTACATCGCCGACTGGCAGCAGGCCGCCGATTTCACGGCGTCGATCGCGCGAGAAGGCGACTACGTCGTCACGCTCGGCTGCGGTGACGTCAACCTCATCGTGCCGCAGCTGCTCGAGGCCCTGGCCCGCGAGACCCAGGCGCCGCCCGCGGCATGAAACGACCTCCTGGCGTGACCCCGCCGCCCGCCGGGCCCCCTCCCGCCGAGACGCCGCCCGCCTCGAACGATGGGCGTTCCACGCGGCGTCGGCCCCCCGTGGTCCGGCGTCCGAAGCGCGAGAACGCGTCGGACGTCGACGCGATCACCGAGCCCATCCCCGTGATTCCGTCGGCGACCTCAGCAGCGACGATCACGGAGAGGCCTCTCCGCGACCTGCCTGCGCTGCCCGACGTGTCGACCGGCCCGCTCGGCGAGGCGCCCGGCGGCAGCGGGGGAGGAGACGGCGACGACGACCCGGCGTCGAAGCCGTGGTGGCTCACCCGTCGCACCGACCCGACCGTCGAGTCGGCGCACGAGGCGCAGAAGAACCTCGCCCATGCCGAGAGGCGCCGGCGGAGGTACGAACGTGCCGAGGCCCGACGCTTCACGCAGGGCACCCGCACCCGCCGTCGCAAGTACCTGATCGCCCTCGCCGGCACGGTCGCCCTCGTGCTGCTCGTCGTGCTCACGGCGTATTCGCCCCTGCTCGCCGTGCGCACGATCACGGTGGAGGGCGCATCCCGCGTCGATGCGGCCGCCGTGTCGGCCGCCCTCGACGATCAGCTGGGGCGCCCCCTGACACTCGTGGACTTCGGCGAGGTGAAACGCACGCTCGAGACCTTCCCGTTGATCCAGAGCTATGTCACCGAGGCCAGGCCGCCCGACACACTCGTCGTGCGGATCGTCGAGAGGCGGCCCGTGGTCACCGTCGCCGTCGACGGCGCCTTCACCCTGGTGGATGCCGCCGGCGTGGTCGTCGAGACCACCCCGGAACGGGCTGCGGGCTACCCGATCATCGACACGGCCGCGACGCCTGTCGACTCGCCCGGCTTCGCCGCGGCGAGCTCTGTCCTGCTCGCCCTCACTCCCGAGTTCCTTGCCCAGGTCGACTCGGTGAGCGCCCCGACCCCGGACTCCGTGACCCTGGCGCTGACGAGCGGCCAGCGTGTGGTGTGGGGCAGCGCCGAGGACTCGGCCCTCAAGGCACGCATCGTGGCGAGCATGATCTCGAATCCGGGCATTCCGAACGTCACCGAATACGACGTCTCATCGCCCGAGGCCCCGATCACCCACTGATCGCGAACGATTCGCCCGGCCCGCGTCGCTTTCGTCCGGCAGTTCGCGACACGCGGGGCCTGTGGAGAGGCAGGACACGGCGATCCCCTTAGGTTCGAAACAAGAAATGCATACTCGATATAACTTTAAGTCTCAGCTAGAGGTTTAGGGTTCCAGCGGAGGCCGGACGTGACAACCAACCAGAACTATCTCGCAGTCATCAAAGTTGTCGGAATCGGCGGCGGTGGCGTCAACGCCGTCAACCGCATGATCGAGCTCGGACTGCGCGGTGTCGAGTTCATCGCCATCAACACCGACGCCCAGGCGCTGCTGATGAGCGACGCCGACGTCAAGCTCGACGTCGGCCGTGAGCTCACGCGCGGCCTCGGCGCCGGTGCCGACCCCGAGGTGGGCCGACGAGCCGCAGAAGATCACGCGGAGGAGATCGAGGAGGCCCTGTCCGGCGCCGACATGGTCTTCGTCACCGCGGGCGAGGGCGGCGGAACGGGAACGGGTGGAGCGCCGGTCGTCGCGCGCATCGCCAAGTCCATCGGCGCGCTCACAATCGGTGTCGTCACGAAGCCCTTCGGCTTCGAGGGCAAGCGTCGCGCGTCGCAGGCCGAAGACGGCGTGGCGACCCTCAAGAACGAGGTCGACACCCTCATCGTCGTTCCCAACGACCGGCTTCTCGAGATCAGCGATCGCGGCATCAGCATGCTCGAGGCGTTCTCCACGGCAGACCAGGTTCTGCTCGCGGGCGTGCAGGGCATCACCGACCTGATCACCACCCCCGGCCTCATCAACCTCGACTTCGCCGACGTGAAGAGCGTTATGCAGGGTGCCGGATCCGCCCTCATGGGCATCGGCTCCTCCCGTGGCGCCGACAGGGCCATCAAGGCCGCCGAGCTCGCCGTCGCATCTCCGCTTCTCGAGGCCAGCATCGAGGGCGCCCACGGTGTGCTGCTGTCGATCCAGGGCGGATCGAACCTCGGAATCTTCGAGATCAACGACGCCGCCAAGCTCGTTCAGGATGCCGTGCACCCCGAGGCGAACATCATCTTCGGTGCGGTCATCGACGACACCCTCGGCGACGAGGTGCGCGTCACGGTCATCGCCGCGGGCTTCGACGGGGGAGACGCCACCGAGCAGCGGCGGGGCAGCTTCGTCGCTTCGGCAGACGAGAAAGACCCCTACGGCCCCGGCGGAACCGCCATCTCCACCCTGGCGCCGGTGCGCCACGCCGAGGAGCCTGTAGAGACTCCGGCTCCGGCATGGTCGCAGACGGGCGAGCACCACCTCACGGGAGCCGTCGCCTTCGATCCCGCGTCGGAGGACGACGACACCGACCTGGACGTCCCCGACTTCCTCAAGTGACCCTCGCGTCGAGACTCTTCGAGGTCACCGATCGGGTCGCGCAGGCCGCGACCCGATCGGGCAGGAGTGCGCACGACCTCACGATCATTCCCGTCACGAAGTTCCATCCTTCGACTCTCATCCGGGAGCTGCACGGCCTCGGCATTCGGGATTTCGCCGAGAACCGGCATCAGGAGGCCCGCGACAAGGCGGCCGAACTCGCCGACCTCGAAGACCTGCGGTGGCATTTCGTCGGGCAGCTGCAGGGCAAGAAGGCCCGCCAGGTGCGCGCCTATGCCCACATGATCCATTCCGTCGATCGGGCTTCGCTGATCGACGCCCTCGCCTCCGACGACGCCGAGACCCGGGTGTTCCTCCAGGTCAACCTCACCGACGATCCCGCACGCGGGGGAGTCGCTGCGGGCGCCCTCGACGAACTCGTCGAGCACGCCCTCGCCGCCCCGGGCATCCGGCTCGAGGGTCTGATGGCGGTCGCGCCCATCGGAGCCGACCCCCGCGCGGCCTTCGCGCGCGTGCGTGAGCTGTCCGATCGCATCCGGCGCGTCGCGCCCGACGCCGTCTCGCTTTCCATGGGCATGTCCGCCGATTTCGAGGAGGCCATCGCCGAAGGTGCGACACACCTACGAATTGGTACCGCAATCACGGGAAATCGGCCGACGGACGGTTAATCTTTCGACTAGGCACCTGAACCACATACCGGAGGAACACAATGGCCAACCCGCTTCGCAAGACGATGGTGTACCTGGGCCTGGCGGACGAAGAGCTGGAGTACGAAACTCCTGCCCCCGGTCCCGTCGCCCCGGTTCCCGCCCCCCAATCCCACTCAGCTCAGACGCACGCCGCACCTGCCGCAACGCGAGCACCGGTGACTCCGTTGCGCAAGACGCACATCCAGAAGAACGTGGCACCCACTGAAATGAACGAGATCCTCACTGTTCACCCCAAGCAGTACAAAGATGCCCAGGTCATCGCCGAAAACTTCCGCGAGGGCATTCCGGTCATCATCAACCTGTCGCAGATGACGGATGCCGATGCGCGCCGCCTGATCGACTTCGCCGGCGGCCTCTCGCAGGGTCTGTACGGCAAGATCGAGCGCGTCACGAGCAAGGTCTTCCTGCTCTCGCCGTCGCATGTCTCGGTCTCGGGCGACACCACGACAGACACTCGTGCGGAGTCTTCCTTCTTCGTCCAGTCATAATTGAAGAGTGGGTTCACTCGTCATCATCATCGCGTCGGTCGCGTATTACGCGCTGCTCGTCTACTTCTTCCTCATGTGGGGGCGCTTCGTCCTGGATCTCGTGCAGAGTTTCCAGCGATCCTGGCGCCCGGCGGGGTTCGTTCTGTTCGTCGCCGAGGTCGCCTACACAGTCACTGATCCGCCGATCAAGTTCTTCCGGCGCATCATCCCGCCCCTCAGGCTCGGCCCGGTCGCCTTCGACTTCGGCTGGAGCATCGTGATGCTGCTCGTCATCATCGCCATGTCGATCCTGAACTTCGTCAGGTATTCGGTGTAGCTCGTTGTAGGGTGTGTCATGCACAATCGAGACACGTGCGACGAGGGCCTTCCTGCCCAGCGCCGTGTTTATTGCTAGCGTTGGTTAGCGATATCCCGTTCGTCAAAAGTAATAAAGGTGGAAGAACATGGCGTTAACTCCAGAAGACGTTGTTAACAAGCGCTTCGCGCAGACCAAGTTCCGCGAGGGCTACGACCAGGACGAGGTCGATGACTTCCTGGACGAGGTCGTCGTAGAACTCCGTCGACTGACCCAGGAGAACGAGGAGCTTCGCGCTCAGCTCTCCTCCGGCGGATCCGCCCCCTCGGCGGCCGTCGACGCGCCCGTCGTGGCCGAGCCCGTTGCCGACGAGCCCGTTGTTGCCGACGAGGTCGTGCCCGAGCCCGTGGCCGCCGCACCGGCCCCCGTCGCCGCTCAGCCGACCTCGGTCGAAGACGACGCGGCCTCGACCACCAACCTGCTCCAGCTCGCGCGCCGTCTTCACGACGAGCACGTCAAAGAGGGTGCCGACAAGCGCGATGCGCTCATCGCCGAGGGCCACGCGACGGCAGCACGCATCGTCGCCGAGGCCGAGACGAAGCAGCGCAACGACCTCGCCCGCCTCAATCAGGAGAAGGCCGGCATCGAGCACCGCATCGACGAGCTGCGTTCGTTCGAGAAGGACTACCGCGTGAAGCTCAAGAGCTACATCGAGGGCCAGCTCCGCGAGCTCGACTCCTCAGGCACCGAGGGCGGATCCAACTCCGCCGCACCGAGCTACACCGGCTTTGGAGGCTAGGACTGCCGCGAAGGCCAGTCCCAGGGTCCTGATCGTCCTGGTTCTCGTTGCAATCGCTGCGTTAATCCTCGATCAAGGCTCCAAGTACCTCGTTGTCACAACGCTGAAACCGGATGAGGTCGTCCCTGTGCTGGGCGACCTCCTCCAGTTCCAGTTCGTCAAGAACCCGGGCGCTGCCTTCTCCATCGGCAACGCCTACACCTGGATCTTCTCGATCCTCGCCTCTGCGGTCACCGTCTTCATCGTGTGGTTCGCACGGCGCATCCGCTCTCTCGGCTGGGCCATCGTGTTCGGCCTGCTGCTCGGCGGAGTGCTCGGCAATCTGACCGACCGCCTGTTCCGCGAGCCGGGCTTCGGAATCGGCCATGTCGTCGACTTCCTCCGCATCCCTCTGCTGCCCGCGATCTTCAACATCGCCGACACGGCCATCGTCGTCAGCATGGGGCTCTTCCTCATCCTGACCCTTCGCGGGGTCGGTCTCGACGGGTCACGGCCCGTTCGCGCCGACGACGACGGCGCCGAGCTCGAGGAGTCGCCCGCGACTCGACCGGGCGAGAACTCCTGATGGCGGAAAGCCGTTCATTCCCGGTTCCGGACGGCCTCGACGGCTCCCGAGTCGACGCCGCACTGGCGAAGATGCTCGGATTCTCGCGCACCTTCGCGGCCGAGATCCTCGATGCGGGCGGAGTGACCATCGACGGTGCTGCCGTCGGCAAGTCCGACCGTCTGCGGGCCGACTCGTGGCTCGAGGTCACGTGGAGCCCGAAGACCGAGGTGCAGATCGTTCCGATCGACGTGCCAGACCTCGGAATCGTCTATGACGACGACGACATCGTGGTGATCGACAAGCCGGTCGGCGTCGCCGCCCACCCGTCCGTCGGCTGGACCGGACCGACCGTTCTCGGCGCGCTTGCCGGTGCAGGCTTCCGCATCTCCACGAGCGGCGCCTCCGAGCGCGCGGGCATCGTTCATCGTCTCGACGCCGGCACGAGCGGCCTGATGGTCGTCGCGAAGAGCGAAGACGCCTACACCTGGCTCAAGAAGGCTTTCCACGACCGCGAGGTCGACAAGATCTACCACGCCGTCGTGCAGGGTCATCCCGATCCGCTGGCGGGCACCATCGATGCTCCCATCGGGCGCCACCCGCGGTCCGACTGGAAATTCGCGGTGACCGCGGCCGGCAAGCCGAGCGTCACCCACTACGAGACCCTCGAGGCCTTCCCCTCGGCGTCGCTTCTCGAGGTCCACCTCGAGACCGGCCGCACTCACCAGATCCGCGTGCACATGGCCGCGCAGAGGCACCCCTGCGTCGGCGACTCCATGTACGGCGCCGATCCGACGATCTCTGCGCGCCTGGGGCTGACCCGGCAATGGCTTCATGCCAAGCGGCTCGGATTCGTGCATCCGCGAACCCGCGAGTACGTCTCGTTCGAGTCGCAGTACCCGCTCGACCTGCAGCACGCGCTCGACATTCTCCGAGCCGACTGAGGTCCTCCGTCGGGGGAGCCGTCGTAAACTTGAGTCCTCTCACCCAGCTGTAGTCGGAGTTATCTGTGCCTTCCCACGATTCATTCGTTCACCTCCACGTGCACAGCGAGTACTCGATGCTCGATGGTGCGGCGCGGGTGAAACCGTTGATCGAGGCGGCTGTCGAACAGGGCATGCCGGCTGTCGCCGTGACCGACCACGGAAACGTGTTCGGCGCTTTCGACTTCTGGAAGACGGCGACCGAGGCCGGCATCAAGCCGATCATCGGAACCGAGGCCTACATCACACCGGGCACGGCTCGCGGTGACAAGACCCGTGTCAAGTGGGGCGGTCCCAACTCCGGTCGTGACGACGTGTCCGGCTCGGGTGCGTACACCCACATGACGCTGCTCTCCGAGACGACGCAGGGCATGCACAACCTGTTCCGCCTGTCGTCGCGGGCCTCGATCGAGGGCTACTACTTCAAGCCGCGCATGGACCGCGAGCTCCTGAGCATGTATTCCACGGGACTCATCGCGACCACCGGATGCCCGAGCGGCGAGATCCAGACGCGCCTGCGCCTGGGTCAATACGACGAGGCGCGCAAGGCCGCGAGCGACTACCGCGACATCTTCGGCAAAGAGAACTACTTCGCCGAGATCATGGATCACGGCCTCGGCATCGAACGCCAGATCATGCCCGACCTGCTCCGCCTGGCGAAGGAGCTCGACCTTCCACTCGTCGCAACCAACGACTTGCACTACACGCACGCCCATGATGCGACGAGTCACGCCGCCCTGCTCTGCGTGCAGTCAGGGTCGACGCTGTCAGACCCCAACCGCTTCAAGTTCGACGCCGACGAGTTCTACCTCAAGTCGGCGGCGGAGATGCGGCATCTGTTCCGCGACCACCCCGAGGCCTGCGACAACACGCTGCTCATCGCCGAGCGCTGCGAGACCGTCTTCAACACCAGTGCCAACTACATGCCGCGGTTCCCGGTGCCCGAGGGCGAGACCGAAGACACCTGGCTGGTCAAAGAGGTCGAGACGGGTCTCGCCGCGCGCTACCCGAACGGCATCCCCGCCGACGTGCGCGAACGCGCCGAGTACGAGACCGGCGTCATCCTGCAGATGGGATTCCCCGGCTACTTCCTCGTGGTCGCCGACTTCATCAACTGGTCGAAGAAGAACGGCATCCGTGTCGGCCCCGGCCGTGGATCGGGCGCCGGATCCATGGTGGCGTACGCGATGAACATCACCGACCTCGACCCGATCCGCCACGGGCTGATCTTCGAGCGGTTCCTCAACCCCGACCGCGTCTCCATGCCCGACTTCGACGTCGACTTCGACGACCGTCGCCGCGGCGAGGTCATCAGGTACGTCACCGAGAAGTACGGCGACGAACGGGTCGCCCAGATCGTGACCTACGGAACCATCAAGGCGAAGCAGGCCCTCAAGGACTCCTCCCGCGTGCTCGGCTTCCCCTTCGGCATGGGCGACAAGCTCACCAAGGCGATGCCGCCGCCCATCATGGGAAAGGACATCCCCCTCTCGGGCATCTTCGATTCGAAGCACCCGCGCTACAAGGAGGCCTCGGACATCCGCGCGGTCATCGAGAGCGACCCGGAAGCCAGGACCGTGTTCGACACGGCCGTCGGCATCGAGAACCTCAAGAGGCAGTGGGGTGTCCACGCCGCCGGCGTCATCATGTCGAGCGAGCCCCTGATCGACATCATCCCGATCATGAAGCGGGAGCAGGACGGCCAGATCGTCACCCAGTTCGACTACCCGGCGGCCGAGGCCCTCGGCCTCATCAAGATGGACTTCCTGGGGCTCCGGAACCTCACGATCATCGACGACGCGCTCGACAACATCCAATCGAACCGGGGTCACCGTCCCGTCCTCGAGGATCTCGAACTCGACGACGTGCCCTCCTACGAGCTCCTGGCCCGCGGCGACACCCTCGGAGTCTTCCAGCTCGACGGTGGCGCGATGCGCTCCCTCCTCAGGCTCATGAAGCCCGACAACTTCGAAGACATCTCGGCCGTGCTCGCGCTGTACCGGCCCGGCCCCATGGGCGCCGACTCCCACACCAACTACGCGCTCCGCAAGAACGCGCTGCAGCCGATCACGCCCATCCATCCCGAGCTCGAGGAGCCCCTCTTCGAGGTGCTCGGAACCACCTACGGCCTGATCGTCTATCAGGAGCAGGTCATGTCGATCGCCCAGAAGCTCGCCGGCTTCACGCTGGCCCAGGCCGACCTCCTGCGCCGCGCGATGGGCAAGAAGAAGAAGTCCGAGCTAGACAAGCAGTTCGAGGGCTTCTCCGCGGGCATGAAGGCGAATGGCTACTCGATGGCCGCCGTCCAGACGCTCTGGGACATCCTGCTGCCCTTCTCCGACTACGCGTTCAACAAGGCGCACTCCGCCGCGTACGGCGTGGTCTCCTACTGGACCGCCTACCTCAAGGCCCACTATCCCGCCGAGTACATGGCCGCGCTTCTCACGAGCGTCGGCGACTCGAAAGACAAGATGGCCATCTATCTCAACGAATGCCGTCGCATGAACATCAAGGTGCTTCCGCCCGACGTCAACGAGTCGATCGGATTCTTCGCGGCCGTGGGGGAGGACATCCGCTTCGGTCTCGGCGCGGTGCGCAACGTCGGGTTCAACGTGGTCGACGGAATCAAGGGTGCCCGGGAGCAGAAGGGCCGCTTCGAGTCGTTCCACGATTTTCTGCGCAAGGTCCCCCTGCCCGTCACGAACAAGCGGGCGATCGAGTCGCTGATCAAGGCCGGCGCCTTCGATTCGCTCGGATCGTCGCGCCGCGCACTCATGGAGATCCACGAGGATGCGGTCGAGAGCGCGGTCAGCGACAAGAGGGCCGAGGCCAACGGCCAGGTCGGATTCGACTTCGACAGCCTCTGGGACGAACCGCAGACCGAGAGCCAGGTGCCCGAGCGTCCCGAGTGGACGAAGCGCGACAAGCTCGCGTTCGAACGCGAGATGCTCGGCCTCTATGTGTCCGACCACCCCCTCGCCGGCCTCGAGATCCCTCTGGCGAAGCACGCCTCGACCTCGATCACCGATCTGCTCGCGAGCGAGCACACTCAAGACGGCGACCAGGTGACGGTCGCGGGCCTGATCACGAACGTGCAGCACCGCACGGCCCGCAACAGCGGCAACCAGTACGGCATGATCCAGATCGAGGACTTCGGCGGTGAGGTCACGGCCATGTTCATGGGCAAGTCCTACCAGGAGTTCGCGCCAGCGCTGACGAACGACTCCATCGTCGTCGTGCGGGGGCGCGTGAGCATGCGCGACGACGGACTGAACCTGCACGCCTTCAGCCTGTTCTCGCCCGACCTCGGCCAGGCGGGCGGTTTCGGCCCGGTCGAGATCTCCCTCACCGAGGCGCGAGCGACCACAGACACGGTCAAGGCGCTGAACGACGTGCTCATCCGTCACTCGGGCGACACCGAGGTCAGGCTCAAGCTGGTCAAGGGCCAGACGGCTCGTGTGTTCGAGATCCCCTACCCGGTGCGCGTCTCGGCCGACCTCTACGGAGAGCTCAAGTCCCTTCTCGGGCCGAACTGCCTCGCCTGACGGCTACGCGTGATCGCCGAGCAGCCGGTAGGAGCGCTCGTGATACAGCAGGGCCTCGTCGTCGTCGCCGAGGCCGCCCTGCTCGATCTGAACGGCGACGACCGCGTTGTTGTGCAGCGGCAGGCGCCCGATGATCCGGCCCACCATCCACGCGGTCACGTCATTGAGAACCGGCAGGCCGTGCGGTCCCCGGTGCCAGTGATCGCCCGCGAAGCGCAGTGAGTGGTCGCCCGACATGATCTCCGCCACCGGACGGTTGCGCGAACCGAGCATGTGGATGGCGACGAACTCGGTCTCGGAGATCGCGCGCCAGGCGCTGGCCGAGCGGGCCATGTTGAAGGTCGCCATGGGCGGCACCGCTGAGAGCGACGACAGCGACGTGGCGGTGAAGCCAACGGGATCGCCCTCGGGGGAGAGTGCCGTCACCACGGCCACACCGGCGGCGTGGCGACGGAACGCCTGCTTGAAGGCCAGGAGGTCGTCTGGAGTCTGCGGCTGGCTGGGTGTCGCCTCGGGGGCGTCGGGCTTGGTGGTATCGGTCACGCATTCCTCCAACGCGGCACAGAGTGCGGGCTATTCCCCGAGGAGAGGACACCGGGGAACGGCTAATACAATGAACAGGCCATGATTCAGACGATCGACCTCCGAGGTCACAAGCCTAGCCCTTCCGAACTCAGCGACCTGGTGCCTCGTTCGCTGACCGATGTGTCGGTCGCGCAGCTCGCCGCGCAGGAGTTGATCGATGATGTGGTCGCTCGGGGAGAGCTGGCGATCCTCGACCAGGCTGCGCGGTTCGACGGCGTCGCCCCGACGTCCATCCGTGTCTCCCAGAGCGAGATCGACGATGCCGTCGATCACCTCGACCCGGCGGTGCGCACGGCTCTCGAGTCGGCCATCGACAGGGTTCGCCAGGCCACGCGCGCCCAGGTTCCCCCGCCCACGACCACGACCCTCGGTCCGGGAGCGCTCGTCGAGCAGCGGTGGCAGCCCGTCGACAGGGTCGGTCTCTACGTGCCCGGCGGCAAGGCCGTGTACCCGTCGAGCGTTGTGATGAACGTGGTTCCCGCGCAGGTGGCCGGGGTCTCCTCTATCGCCCTCGTCTCGCCGCCGCAGAAGGAGTTCGGCGGCTCGGTGCACCCGACCATCCTCGGTGCCGCGGGTCTCCTCGGCATCACGGAGGTCTACGCCATGGGCGGTGCCGGTGCGATCGGCGCACTGGCCCACGGCATCCCCTCGCTCGGTCTCGACCCCGTCCAGGTCATCACCGGGCCCGGCAACGTCTACGTCGCCGCGGCCAAGCGCATCGTGCACGGGCGCGCGGGCATCGACTCCGAGGCCGGTCCCACCGAGATCCTGATCATCGCCGACGACACTGCCGACGCCTCGTTCGTCGTGGCGGACCTGGTGAGCCAGGCCGAGCACGACGAACTCGCCGCTGCCGTGCTCGTGACCGACTCGGCACGGCTCGCCGACTCTGTTCGGTCGCTCCTCGACGGCGCCGCCCGGTCCACGCGTCACGCCGACAGGGTTGCCGTGGCGCTCGACGGCGTGCAGTCGGCCATCGTGCTCGTCGACGACCTCGCGGCGGCGGCCGACTTCAGCAACGCGTACGGTCCCGAGCACCTCGAGATCCAGACGAGCGATCCCGACGCACTCCTTCCCGCGATCCACAGTGCCGGGGCGATCTTCCTGGGTGCGTACTCGCCCGTGAGCCTCGGCGACTACCTCGCCGGCTCGAACCACGTGCTCCCGACCGGGGGCCAGTCCCGGTTCTCCTCGGGGCTCGGCGCCTACACGTTCCTCCGTCCGCAGCAGGTCATCCGCTACGACAGCGCCGCCCTCCGCGACGTCAGCGGCCGCATCCACGCCCTCGCCGAGTCGGAGAACCTGCCGGCGCACGCCGAGGCCGTGGCCGCCCGTTTCTCATCCACAGACAGGTAGGCCTTCCCCCATGTTCTGCCCCTACTGCCGATACCCCGACTCCCGAGTCGTCGATTCGCGAACCACCGACGACGGCCTCGCGATACGGCGTCGGCGCCAGTGCCCTGAATGCGGCCGACGCTTCAGCACCACCGAGACCGCGAGCCTCAACGTGATCAAGCGCAGCGGTGTCGTCGTGCCCTTCAGCCGAGACAAGATCGTGAGCGGAGTGCGCAAGGCCTGCCAGGGTCGACCCGTCACCGACTCCGACCTGGCAATCCTCGCCCAGCGCGTGGAGGAGACAGTGCGCCTCTCAGGGGCCGCGCAGATCGAGGCGAACGACATCGGTCTCGCCATCCTCCAGCCTCTTCGAGAACTCGACGAGGTGGCCTACCTGCGCTTCGCGAGCGTGTACCAGGGCTTCGATTCGCTGGAGGACTTCGAGGAGGCCATCACCCTGCTGCGCGTCGAGCATGCGGCGTCACGCTCTTCCGATGAGAAGCAGGCGACGGTCGAGTGATGTATGCGCTCCTCTTCTCCCTTGTTCTGACGCGCCTCGACCCCGAACGTGCGCACCACCTCGCCTTCACGGTGATCCGCCTCATTCCGCGCCTCGGCATCGGCCGCATCGCGCGACGATTCACCTCATCGAGGTCGTCGCACGCGGTCAAGACCCTCGGCCTCGACTTCGCCACCCCGTTCGGACTGGCGGCCGGCTTCGACAAAGACGCGCGCGGCATCCAGGGCCTGGGCGCCCTCGGATTCGGGCACGTCGAGGTCGGCACCATCACGGCGCATCCCCAGCCGGGGAACGACAGGCCCCGCCTGTTCCGTCTCATCGCCGACCGGGCCGTTGTGAACCGGATGGGGTTCAACAACGGGGGAGCGGCCGAGGCCTCACTGCGGGTGGCACGGGCGACCGCTCATCCCGACCGGCCCGTGATCGGCGTCAACATCGGCAAGAGCCGCATCGTCGACGTCGACGACGCGATCGGCGACTACATCTCGAGCACACGGGCGCTAGCCCCGGTGGCCGACTACCTGGTCGTGAACGTCAGCTCCCCGAACACCCCGGGGCTGCGCGGGCTGCAGGAGATCGACAAGCTGGAGCCGCTCTTGAAGGCGGTCAAGACCGAGGCAGGCTCGACACCGCTGCTCGTGAAGATCGCGCCCGACCTCACCGACGACGAAGTAGAAAGAGTCGCCCGGCTCGCTGTCGACCTGGGCCTTGACGGCATCATCGCCACGAACACGACCCTCTCCCGCGAGGGCCTGCGCACAGACCCGACGATCGTGGCGGCAGCCGGCGCCGGTGGACTCTCGGGGGCACCCCTGGCGGTGCGATCCCTCGAGGTGCTGCGCCTCATCCGGGCTGTCGTTCCGGCAGAGCTCTGCGTGATCTCCGTCGGCGGCGTCGAGACGGCGCACGACGTGGTCGAGCGACTCCGAGCGGGAGCGACCCTCGTGCAGGGATACACCGCGTTCCTCTACCTCGGACCCCTGTGGGCGCGCCGCATCAATCGCGGGCTCGACACACTTCTCGCGGCTGAACGGGCCTAGCGGAGCTCGGCCAGCGCGGCGTCGACCCGGCGGAGGCGTGTGGCCTCGGTCTTCGCCGACTCGATCGACAGCACGATTCGGTTCTGATTGCCGTACGAGAGCCCGTCGAAGCGGGCCTTCGCGGCAGAGTCGCCGTCCAGAGCGCGGGCGAGGTCGGCCGGAACGGCCACCTCGCGGGGAGCGGTATCGGGCTCGAGAGTGACCTCGACCTCGTCACCGCCGGACACACCTGCCGCCTCACGGTTCGCCGCGCTGAGAGAGATCATCAGCCGGCCCTTGTAGGGCGCGACGCTGCTGCGATAGCTGTGGCCGCCCACGGTCACGACGACGGGGATCCTCCTCGCGGTTCCAAGTGCGGACATGACCTCGGCGGGAACCTCGATGCCGGTGTTGTTGCCGTCGAGAACGATGGTCGTGGTGAACTTCACAAGAACAGCCCTGTTCTGTCGCCTGGTCGAGACCCGCGGATCAGACCGGGTATTTGCCGCGCTTGACCTGCGGCTTCGGCAGGCGGAGGGGGCGCAACTGCAGGGCGCGCATGGCCGCGTACCAGCGCACACCCTTCTCGACGCGGTCGTCGCCGAACTTCGCCTTCAGCTTGCGCGTGACGAGCCAGCCGAGCAGCAGGCTGTCGGCCACCACGAGGACGACGAATGCGTAGAGGGCGAGCATCAGGGCCGTCTGAACGGTCGGGTTCGGAACGAGGGTCGCCAGAATGACGGCGAACATGACCGGGATCATGACCTCGCCGAGACTGAACCGGGCGTCGACGTAGTCGCGGATGTAGCGGCGCTGGGGGCCCTTGTCGCGGATCGGGAGGAACTTCTCCTCGCCGTTGGCCATGCCGATGCGGGCCCTGTCGCGAGACTCCTGCAGCTTCGCGCGCGACGCCTTGCGGGCCTCTTTGTTATCACCGGCGACGAGAGGACGCCTGTTCGCTGCCTCGCGCTCCTTGCGCGTCGGGGTTGCGTGACCCTTGCCGCTGAGCGGTGCGTCGTCGAGCTGCGCGTCGAGAGCGGGTGCTTTGTCTTTGGCCACGAGGTACGTCCTTGCCGAAAAGTGCAGAAGTATAAAGTTTACCTCTATGACTGAGAACACGGGCACGACCAATCCATCTCTCACCGAAGCGCAGCAGACGGTGCGCGAGATCGTCGAGCGCAACATGCCGGCATCCGTCTCGGACCTGACCGACCTCGTGCGCATTCCCTCGGTGTCGTGGGAGGCCTTCGACCGGTCGTTCGTCGCCCAGAGCGCAGCGGCGGTGGCCGCGCTGCTCGACGACACCGGAGCCTTCGACTCCGTCGTCGTCTCGCAGGCGGAGACGCCCGAGGGGGGTCTCGGACAGCCCGCCGTGCTGGCGACGAGGGCGGCGAAGAACGGACGCCCGACCGTGCTGCTCTACGCGCACCACGATGTGCAGCCCCCCGGCGACGAGGCCGATTGGCAGTCGGCGCCCTACGAACCCACGATTCGGGGCGATCGCCTGTACGGACGCGGCGCATCCGACGACAAGGCCGGCGTCGTGTCGCACATCGCGTCGGTGCGCGCCCTGGTCGAGGCGACGGAGAACGAGTTCGACCTGGGCCTGGTGGTCTTCATCGAAGGAGAGGAGGAGTTCGGCTCACGCTCCTTCGCAGCATTCCTCGACAAGCACCGCGAGCAGCTCGGCGCCGACGTCATCGTCGTCGCCGACTCCGACAACTGGAACGTCGACACCCCCGCCCTCACCATCAGCCTGCGTGGCAACGTCACATTCAAGCTGACGGTTCGCACCCTCGAGCACGCGTCGCACTCGGGCATGTTCGGGGGCGCGGCGCCGGATGCGATGCTCGCGGCCGTCCGTCTGCTCGCGTCGCTGCATGGCGAAGACGGGTCGGTCGCCGTCGACGGCCTCGTCGGAACGCAGGGCGGGACTCCGGAGTATCCCGAGAGTCAGCTGGCCGAGGAGGCCGGATTCCTGGAGGGAGTGCGGAGCGTCGGGCACGGTGCCATCCTGTCGCGGCTCTGGTTCCAGCCGGCCATCACGGTGACCGGAATCGACGCACCCAGCGTCGCGAACGCATCCAATACCCTTCTGCCCCAGGTGGCCGTGCGCATCAGCTCACGCATCGCTCCCGGACAGAAGGCGCACGACGCCTTCGCCGCCATCGAGGCGCACCTCCGTGCCCACGCGCCCTTCGGAGCGACGCTCGAGATCACCGACGTCGACCTCGGCGACGCGTTCCTCGTCGACACCAGCGGCTGGGCGGTACGCGAGGCCAAGGCGGCGATGAAAGACGGCTGGGGCGTCGACGCGGTCGACACCGGCATCGGCGGATCCATCCCGTTCATCTCCGATCTCTCCCGCGTCTTTCCCGATGCGCAGATCCTCGTGACCGGCGTCGAGGACCCCGACACCCGAGCGCACAGCCCCAACGAGTCGCAGCACCTGGGCGTCTTCAAGCGCGCGATCCTGAGTGAAGCCCTTCTTCTCGCGCGACTGAACGAAAAGACTCTCGCCCAGCTCTCGGAATGAAATCCGCCCGCGCACGGTTTGCGTGTTTAGACTGACCACTACCGACGTTCGTGAGCGGGTCTCCCGCGCACCGCGCCGCACGTGCTTTCCCGACTTCCTAGGAGCAGCCATGAGCGACACCACAATGACCCAGACCGAGGCGCCCAGCCACCGCGTGGGCGTCACCGACGCCGCCGCCGAGAAGGTGCGCAGCCTGCTCGTGCAGGAGGGCCGTGAAGACCTGCGCCTTCGCGTCGCCGTGCAGCCGGGCGGATGCTCCGGCCTCATCTACCAGCTGTACTTCGACGAGCGCCAGCTCGACGGAGACGCCGTCGTCGACTACAACGGCGTCGAGGTGATCGTCGACGAGATGAGCGTGCCGTACCTCGACGGAGCAACCATCGACTTCGAGGACACCATCCAGAAGCAGGGGTTCACGATCGACAACCCCAATGCCGGAGGAAGCTGCGCCTGCGGCGATTCGTTCCACTGAATGTTCGGGCCCCATGAGGCCCGGAAATCCGCTGTTCCTCAAGGGAGTCGCTGTCAAGCGGCTCCCTTCGTGGATTCAGGCGGGCGTGTTATGTCGAGTAGGCTAGGCCTCGGTTCTCTACACTTGTGGGTAGTTCCTTCCACAGTCTTCCGAAAGGTCACTGGTGCGCTCTCGACGTCTCCGCTGGGCCGCAATTCCCATTGCTGCCACCCTCGCATTCCTCCTTGCCGGCTGCACCCAGCAGCAGCTGCAGGGGTGGCTGCCCACCGAGCCCGGAACGACGAACAACGTCGACCGTGTGATCGGGCTCTGGGTCACGTCGTGGATCGTGCTCCTCATCGTCGGAGTCATCACCTGGGGCCTCACGCTCTGGGCGGTCATCGTCTACCGTCGTCGCCGCGGCCAGACGGGCCTCCCCGCCCAGCTGCGCTACAACATGCCGATCGAGATCTTCTACACGGTCGTTCCGCTCATCCTGGTGCTGGGCTTCTTCGCCTTCACCGCCCGTGACCAGTCGGCCATCGAGGCCAAGTACGACGACCCCGACGTCACGATCGCCGTCTACGGCAAGCAGTGGGCCTGGGACTTCAACTACGTCGACGAAGACGTCTACTCCGCCGGCATCCAGGGCCAGCCCGACCCCGACGACGCCCAGGGCAGCCTGGTCGAGTCCGAGATCCCCACCCTGTACCTGCCCGTGGGCAAGAAGGTCGAGATCCAGCTCGAGGCTCGCGACGTCATCCACTCCTTCTGGGTCATCGACTTCCTGTACAAGAAAGACATGATCCCCGGCAAGACGAACTACATGTACGTCACGCCGGAGCGCGAGGGAACGTACAGCGGTAAGTGCGCGGAGCTCTGCGGCGAGTACCACTCGCTCATGCTCTTCAACGTCAAGGTCGTCTCCCAAGACGAGTACGACACGTACATCCAGTCTCTGAAGGACGCCGGATTCAACGGCCAGCTCGGACACGAGTACGACAGAAATCAGAACCTCCCCGGCACGACGTCGCCCCGGGTAGCGGAGTAGGGGAACGTAACGATGACGACCACAGCCGTAGCGCCGACCACCGGTCAGACGCTCACCGACGGACAGTCCCGAAGCGCTGAGCGCAAGGGCAACGTGCTGGTCAAGTGGATCACCTCCACCGACCACAAGACCATCGGGTACATGTACCTGATCTCCTCGTTCATCTACTTCTGCCTCGGCGGAGTGATGGCCCTGGTCATCCGTGCCCAGCTCTTCGAGCCCGGCCTCGAGATCCTGCAGACGAAAGACCAGTACAACCAGCTCTTCACGATGCATGGCACGATCATGCTGCTCATGTTCGCGACGCCGCTGTTCGCCGGCTTCGCCAACGTGCTGATGCCGCTTCAGATCGGTGCGCCCGACGTCGCGTTCCCCCGACTCAACGCCTTCGCGTACTGGCTCTACAGCTTCGGCAGCCTCATCGCCGTGGCCGGGTTCCTCACCCCCCAGGGCGCGGCATCCTTCGGCTGGTTCGCCTACGCGCCGCTCTCGAGCGAGACGTTCACACCCGGCGACGGCGGCAACCTGTGGGTGATCGGACTCGGAATCTCCGGATTCGGAACCATCCTCGGTGCGGTCAACTTCATCACCACGATCATCACCATGCGCGCACCCGGCATGACGATGTTCCGCATGCCGATCTTCACCTGGAACATCCTCGTCACGTCGATCCTGGTCCTCATGGCGTTCCCCGTGCTGGCCGCGGCCCTCTTCGCCCTCGGAGCCGATCGCATCCTCGGGGCGCACGTCTACGACGCGGCCAACGGGGGAGTGCTGCTCTGGCAGCACCTGTTCTGGTTCTTCGGCCACCCCGAGGTCTACATCATCGCGCTGCCGTTCTTCGGCATCGTCTCTGAGGTCTTCCCCGTCTTCAGCCGCAAGCCGATCTTCGGCTACAAGACCCTGATCTACGCGACGATCTCGATCGCCGCCCTGTCGGTCACTGTGTGGGCCCACCACATGTACGTCACCGGTTCGGTGCTGCTGCCCTTCTTCGCCCTGATGACCATGCTCATCGCGGTGCCGACGGGTGTGAAGATCTTCAACTGGATCGGAACCATGTGGCGCGGTTCGGTCACGTTCGAGACGCCCATGCTCTGGGCGATCGGGTTCCTCATCACCTTCACATTCGGTGGACTCACCGGCGTCATCCTCGCATCGCCGCCGCTCGACTTCCACGTGTCCGACTCCTACTTCGTGGTCGCGCACTTCCACTACGTCGTCTTCGGCACCGTCGTGTTCGCCATGTTCAGCGGGTTCTACTTCTGGTGGCCCAAGTGGACCGGCAAGATGCTCAACGAGACGCTCGGCAAGTGGCACTTCTGGATGCTGTTCATCGGCTTCCACACCACGTTCCTGATCCAGCACTGGCTCGGAGTCGTCGGCATGCCGCGACGCTACGCGACGTACTCGCCCGACGACGGCTTCACGTCGATGAACCAGGTCTCGACGGTCGGTGCGTTCCTGCTCGCCGCCTCACTGGTGCCGTTCTTCCTGAACGTCTACATCACGGCCCGTCGCGCCCCGAAGGTCACGGTCAACGACCCGTGGGGCTACTCGCGCTCGCTCGAGTGGGCCACGTCGTGCCCGCCGCCGCGCCACAACTTCACGTCGATCCCGCGCATCCGCAGCGAGTCGCCGGCGTTCGACCTCAACCACCCCGAGGCGGGCATCCCCTTCGGAGTGGGCCCGGCGAAGGACGCGCCCGACGCACCGACGTACGACACGGCATCCGAGAAGGTGAAGTAAGACATGAGAGCCAATAAGAACCTCTTCTGGATCCTGGCGGTCTTCTGCGTCCTCCTGGCCGCTGTCTACATCTTCTGGAGCATCATCGACACGGGCAACGTCGAGTGGGTCGGTGCTCTCGGCATCGGCCTGGCCGGCATGCTCGCGGCCTTCCTCGCCTTCTACCTGGGGCGCGTCTACAGTGCTCAGGGCGGAGATCTTCCCGAGGATCGCCTCGACTCCGACATCGACGACGGAGACCCCGAGATGGGCTTCTACAGCCCGTGGAGCTGGTGGCCCGTCATCCTGGCCGGGTCCGCCTCGCTCATGCTTCTCGGATTCGCAGTTGGCACGTGGATCACGTTCATCGGAGTCGCCCTCGTGCTCGTCGCGATCGTCGGCTGGGTGTACGAGTACTACCGCGGATACTTCGCCCGCTAGTTCGCTTCGCACGCTCTCAGGGCCCGTCTCGCATCGCCGAGACGGGCCCTTTGTCGTGGCGTCGGTCGCTTTGGTGCGCGCCCCTATCGCCTAGGCGGTGTTCCGGTTCGCTTCACGCGCATGGGTGACGAAGGCGTCTACCAGTGTCGACTGTCGACCCTTCTCCCAGCCGAGATGGACCTCTGTCGGTGGGAGATCGATGACAGGCACGAAGCTGATGTCCGGCCGTCGGTAGAAGATCGCGGTCGACAGCGGTAAAATCGCGATTCCCCGGCCGACTGCAACGAGCTCGAGTTTTTCTTCGACAGTGCGACTCGCTGAGCGTGCCGAACCTTGCTGCCGGCGCATCTCTGCAGCGAACGACGCCCATTCGGGTACGGCGGCCGGATCTTGCAAGAGATGTTCGTTGACGAGCTCGCTCATCAGCACCCCGGGTGCTGCTGCGAGATCGTGATCTGCGGGCAGCACGGCCACTCGCGGTTCGGAGAACAGCAGCTCTGTTGCCAAGCCGGCCGGTTCGAAGGGTCGTCGAATGTAGCTGATGTCCGCGCGACCGTCATGAAGCACGCTCACCTGATCATCCCAACCGGTACGCAGCACCTGGATCGTGACGTCTGCGTGGGTCCGCTGGAATGCTCGCACGGCCTCCGTGACCGTAAGCCCTGGCATGAACCCGACAGTGAACACGGACTCACCGCGTGCCGCGATCGCGACTCGCCGTCGAACGGCCGATGCCGAGGCCAGGAGCGCTTCCGACTCCCTGTAGAGCAGCTCGCCGTGCTCTGTGAGCTGCGTACCGCTAGTGCCGCGAACGAACAGTTGCACACCGAGTTCGGACTCGAACGCCCGAATCTGACGGGACAGTACCGGCTGCGCGATCATCAATCGCTCCGCGGCACGCCCGAAATTCAGCTCGGAAGCGACGGCGGCGAAGTAGCGCAGCTTTCGCAGATCCAGATCGGCACTCATGGTGCAAGCCTCCCACAGGTACGTGATACCCGATCGGTATCACGCAGCACGAAGGAGGTCTTGGACAGTGGGCGGGGTCGACGCGCAGACTCGATCCGGCTTCAACGAAAGGAACCCACTCATGTCCCTCAGCAATAAGCGCGTCGTCATCATCGGCGGCACATCCGGAATCGGTCTAGCTACCGCTCACGCCGCGATCGACGCAGGGGCCGAGGTCGTCGTCGCCTCAAGCCGGCAGGCAAGCGTCGACGCAGCGCTGGGAGGACTCCCCGCAGAAACGACCGGTCACACACTCGACGTGTTAGACACCGAGGCCGTTGCCGCGTTCTTCGAGAAAGCAGGAAGTTTCGACCACCTCGTCTACACGGCCGGAGAATCGCTCAGTCTTATGCCCGTCGACGGCATGGACATGGATAAGGCGCGCGCGTTCT
Organism: Agreia sp. Leaf244; assembly: GCF_001422695.1. Lineage (NCBI taxonomy): Bacteria > Bacillati > Actinomycetota > Actinomycetes > Micrococcales > Microbacteriaceae > Agreia > Agreia sp. Leaf244. The sequence continues at coordinate 133,077 of NZ_LMLX01000006.1, forward strand.
TCGAGGTGCGCTTCTTCGGCGCCCTGAACGTGGTCAGCGTCGCCGCCCGATACATCCGGCCAAGCGGATCGATCACCCTCACCTCCGGTTCGGCACGTACCCGCCCCGGCGCAGGCTGGTCGGTCGCATCGAGCCTGTGTGGAGCGACCACGAGTCTCGCCGGCGCACTGGCCGTGGAGCTGGCCCCGACCCGGGTGAACGTCGTCGAGCCCGGAATCGTGCGCAGCCCACTGTGGAACGGAATGAGCGCCGAGGACCAGCAGGCGATGTACGATCAGCAGGCAGCCGCTCTCCCCATAGGACGCGTCGGCGAGGTCCACGACGTCGCCCAGGCTTTCCTCTACGCGATGACGCAATCGTTCATGACGGGCGCCTCGATTCCTGTCGACGGCGGCGCGCTCCTCGCGTGAGCACGTCCGACCACCACGGCTCGGACTGCGTCTGAGGGAACACTGAGACCACGGCAGAAGGCGGCCCTCCCATCAGGGAGGACCGCCTTCTCGTGACGTAGAGAACGGCCTAGTGGTGGCCGCTTCCGCTCTCGAGCTCCTTCGGGCTGACCGGCGCGATGCGGTCTTCGAAGAACCACCGGGAGAGTCCGGCGCGGAAACGCTGCACAGCGGTGATCTGGCCGCGGGCGTTGGGGCGGATCATGAGCGGCTGGTAGTCGTTGTAGTCGATCAGCTTCCACCGCTCGTACTCGTCGACGGGCTGGTGCACCTCGATGTACTCGCCGCCGGGCAGTCGAACGATGCGACCGGACTCGAAGCCGTGAAGCGCAATCTCGCGATCCTTCTTCTGGAGAGCGAGGCAGACGCGCTTCGTGACCAGGTAGCCGATGATCGGTCCGAGGATGAGAAGCGCCTGGTTGACGTGGATGACACCCTCGATCGACAGCTGGAAGTGCGTGGCGATGATGTCGGAGCTCGCAGCGCCCCAGAGAGCCGCGTAGAACAGCACTCCGGCGACGCCGATCGCTGTACGGGTCGGCGCGTTGCGGGGACGGTCGAGCAGGTGGTGCTCCCGCTTGTCGCCGGTGATCCACGCCTCGATGAACGGATATACGAGCACGGCCACGATGAAGCCGCCGAGAATGAGCACGGGGATGATGATGTTGAACGACCAGGTGCGATCCCAGAGCTCGAACTCGAGCCCGGGCGGCATCAGACGCAGAGCGCCGTCGGCGAAGCCGATGTACCAGTCGGGCTGCGTTCCCGCAGAGACGGGCGACGGATCGTAGGGGCCGTAGTTCCAGATCGGGTTGATCGTGAAGAACGTTCCCATGAGTGCGATCACGCCGAAGACGATGAAGAAGAATCCGCCGGCCTTGGCCGCGAACATCGGCAGGATGGGGGAGCCGACGACGTTGTCCTTCGTCTGGCCCGGACCCGACCACTGCGTGTGCTTGTGCACGACGACGAAGACGAGGTGGAGCGCGAGCATGACGGCGAGGATCGCGGGCAGCAGGAGGATGTGCAGCGAATACAGTCGGCCGACGATGTCGGTTCCCGGGAACTCGCCGCCGAAGAGCAGGAAGGAGATCCAGGTGCCGACGACGGGCAGTCCCTTGATGAGGCCGTCGATGATGCGCAGGCCGTTGCCGGAGAGCAGGTCGTCGGGAAGCGAGTAGCCGGTGAAGCCCTCGGCCAGCGCCAGGATGAAGAGAATGAACCCGATGACCCAGTTCAACTCACGCGGCTTGCGGAAAGCACCGGTGAAGTAGATGCGCAGCATGTGGATGCCGATGGCCGCGATGAAGGTCAAGGCCGCCCAGTGGTGGATCTGGCGGATGAGCAGACCACCGCGCACATCGAAGGAGATGTTGAGCGTCGACGACATCGCCGTGGACATCTCCACGCCCTTGAGCGGCACGTAGGAGCCGTTGTAGACGACCTCGGCCATGGATGCCTGGAAGAAGAACGTGAGGAACGTTCCCGTGAGGAGGATGACGACGAAGCTGTAGAGCGCGACCTCACCGAGCATGAATGACCAATGGTCGGGGAAGATCTTGCGACCGAACTCCTTGACGACGCCCGAGATGCTCGTGCGCTCGTCGATGTAGTTCGCGGCAGCCTCGGTGAAGCGGCTGGAGGTGCTTCGCGGCGCGGACGGCCGTGTCGGCGCTGCAGCTGGTGCTGGTGCCGTCTCCGGCGTGGTCACTGTACTCATGATGAAGATCGCTCCCAGAAGCTCGGGCCGACGGGTTCGTGGAAATCGCTCTGGGCGATCAGGTAGCCTTCGCCGTCGACGGCGATGGGCAGCTGCGGCAGTGCACGCTTCGCCGGTCCGAAGATGACCTTGCACTCTTCGGTGACGTCGAATGTCGACTGGTGGCAGGGGCACAGCAGGTGATGCGTCTGCTGCTCGTAGAGCGCGACGGGGCATCCGACGTGCGTGCAGATCTTCGAGTAGGCGACGATGCCGTCGTACGACCAGCCCGCGCGCTCGGGGCTTTCCTTGAGCTTGGCCGGGTCGAGGCGCATCAGGAGGACGGAGGCCTTCGCCTTCTCCTCGAGACGGTGCTCGGACTCGTTCAGTCCTTCGGGGATGACATGGAACGCGGACCCGAGCGTGACGTCGGATGCCTTGATCGGCAGGCCGGACGGGTCGAGGGTCAGGCGGGCGCCCTTCTCCCACATGGTGTGCTCGAGCAGCTCGACGGGGTTCTCGTCTTGAGGGCCCCAGCCGCGGAAGAGGACGACCGCGGGGAGGGGGAAGGCGACGAGGGCGCCGAGGAGGGTGTTGCGAACGAGCGTGCGGCGGCCGAAGCCCGATTCCTCGTTGGCCTCCTTGAAGATCTCGACAGCACGGGCGCGAGTCTCGTCGCTGCCACGTACGGCATGACGCTGGTCGATGCCCTCCTGGTTGGCCATGAGGCTCTTCGACCAGTGCACGGCACCGAGACCGAGGCCGAAGAGGGCGAGCACGATGCCGAGGCCGAGCATCATCGTGTGAAGTCGCAGGGCTCCGGTGTCGCCGTCTTCGATGGGGAAGGCCATGTACGACGCGATGGCGAAGATGCTGCCGACGATCGAGAGGTAGAAGAAGGTGTAAACCTGTCGTTCGGCCTTCTTCTCGGCCTTGGGATCGGTGTCGGTCACGCGCGGACGGTGAGCCGGGAAACCCGGGTTCTCGAACGTCTCGGTGGGGACGACGGCCGTGCCAGGAGCTGCCGTCTCGTGCGAGACGCCAGCCGACGAAACAGCGGTGATGTCCTTGCCGCTCAGATCGTCATGTGCCATGTGATTGCCTTTCGAGCTTTTCTTCGAGGAAGTCCCTGTGGGGAACGTCCTCGCCTCGGTGAAGAATGTGTGCGCGGCAGGGCCGCCGGACTAGTTGGACTTCGCCGTGAGCCAGACGGTCAGGGCGACGATGGCACCCAGGCCGAAGATCCAGACGAAGAGTCCCTCGGCCACGGGGCCGAGGCTGCCGAGTTCGTATCCGCCCGGGGACGGGTTCTTCTCGAGGTACTTGAGGTACGTGATGACATCGCGCTTGTCTTCGGGCGACAGGTTCTTGTCGTTGAAGACGGGCATGTTCTGGGGGCCGGTGACCATGGCCTCGTAGATGTGCACGGCGGCGACACCGGTCAACGCGGGCGCGAACTTGCCCTCGGTGAGCGCTCCACCGGCTCCGGCGACGTTGTGGCACATGGCGCAGTTGATGCGGAAAAGTTCGGCGCCGTTCGTGGCATCGCCTTCGCCATCGAGCAGGCTCTCGTCGGGAACGGCGGGGCCGGGGGAGAGGGAGGCGACGTAGGCGGCCAGAGCCTCGGTGTCTTCGGCCGTGAACTGCGGCGCCTTCTCCATGGCCTGCGGGCCCTGCATGGCCATCGGCATGCGTCCCGTTCCTACCTGGAAGTCGACCGAGGCCGCACCCACGCCGAGGAGGCTGGGGCCTTCGCCGGTGCCCTGGAGGTCGAGTCCGTGGCAGCTGGCGCAGTTCGCGGCGAAGAGCTTCTTGCCCTCGTCAATGGTGGTCTGAGACGCGGTGCTCGTCTCGGCCGTGGCCGTGCTGCTGAACAGCGCGTATCCACCGCCCGTGAACAGGAGTCCGATTGCGATCAGGGCAACAGTCGCCAGGGGATGACGTCTGTTTGCCGTGCTGCTTTTTCGGGCCATTCTCTTCACTCTTTTCACAACTCTCTTCATGCGTCGACCGGGGTTCGGGTGGGGGCCGGTTGATCTATTTCAGCACGTAGATGACGAGGAACAGGCCGATCCAGACCACGTCGACGAAGTGCCAGTAGTACGACACGACGATGGCGCTCGTCGCCTCGCGGTGCCCCATGTTCTTGACGGCGAAGATGCGGCCGATCACGAGCAGGAATGCGATGAGGCCGCCGGTGACGTGGAGGCCGTGGAAACCGGTGGTGAGGTAGAAGGCGGAGCCGTACGCGCTGGAACTGATGGAGATGCCCTCGGACACCAGCGTCGCGTACTCGAAGATCTGGCCCGACACGAAGATCGCGCCGAGGAGGTAGGTGAGGAAGAACCACTCGGTGGTGCCCCACTTGTTCGGCTGCCACCCCGTGGCGCGCGCCTGGAGACGCTCTGCTGCGAAGACACCCGCCTGGCAGGTGAACGAGCTCGCCACGAGGATGATCGTGTTCACCAGCGAGAACGGCACGTTGAGAACACTCGACTCGCTCTCCCACAGCGGACCGGAGGTGCTGCGGAGCGTGAAGTAGATGGCGAAGAGGCCGGCGAAGAACATCACCTCGCTTCCGAGCCACACGATTGTGCCCACTGCCACGACGTTCGGTCGTTGGATCAGCGGGGCACTCGAAGTCTGGGTCAGGGAGCTGCTCGTCACTTCTCCATTATGTCCGATATCAGCACAGGGTTTTTGCATTTGGGTGTGAGTGGCGCAGCCCATTGACACCCGGGCGGAAGCCGTTCGGCCTTTAGAATCAGGCTATGGCGTACTCACAGTCCTGGTCCGAAATCCTTTCCTCGCTTCTCGCCCGGGACGACCTCTCGGTCTCCGAGGCGTCGTGGGCGATGGACCAGGTGATGACGGGCCAGGCATCCGACGCGCAGCTCGCCGCATTCCTCATCGCCCTCCGGGCCAAGGGGGAGACGGTCGACGAGATCGTCGGATTCCGTGATGCGGTCCTCGAGCACGCCGTCAGCCTCGACGTCGACCCGATGGCCCTCGACATCGTCGGAACGGGGGGAGACAGGCACGGCACGGTGAACGTCTCCACCATGGCGTCGATCGTCGCCGCGGCCTCGGGCGTGCCGGTGGTCAAGCACGGAAACCGCGCCGCCAGCTCGAAGTCGGGATCCTCCGATGTGCTGCAGGCTCTCGGCGTCGAGCTCGACATCACGAACGTGCGAACGGCAGAGGTTCTCGACGAGGCGGGGATCACCTTCGCGTTCGCCTCGAAGTTCCACCCCGGCTTCGGCAACGTGGCGAACGTGAGACGCGAGCTGGGCGTGCCCACCGTCTTCAACTACCTGGGCCCGCTGTGCAATCCTGCCCGACCCGAGGCATCCGCTGTGGGAGTCGCGCAACTCGATCGCGTGCCGATCTTCGTGGGCGTCTTCCAGACGCGCGGCGCCACGGCTCTGGTATTCCGCGGCGACGACGGGCTCGACGAGCTGACCACGACAGGGCACAGCCACATCTGGGAGGTCTCTCTCGGAGCGGTCGTCGAGCATGACCTCGATCCTCGCGACCTCGGCATCGCCCGCGCCCAGATCGGCGATCTGCTCGGCGGCGACGCCGAGCACAATGCCGACATCGCACGCCGCGTGCTCCAGGGGGAGACCGGGCCGGTGAGGGACATCGTTCTGCTCAACGCCGCAGCGGGACTCGTGGCCTTCGACCTCGCCTCGGACCCGGAGCAGGGCCGGCGGCCGATCGTCGAGCGTCTGCGCGAGAAAATGGCCGCCGCCGCCCGGACGATCGATTCCGGTGCGGCGACGGCCACTCTCGACACGTGGGCCGAAGCCACGCGTCACTGACTCACTGGGTGTCTTCGTCGACCCAATCGAGGGTCTTCGTGACGGCCTTCTTCCAATTGCGCAGCAGACGGTCACGCTCCGCCGCATCCATGCTCGGAGTCCAGCGCTTGTCCTCCTGCCAGTTGTCACGCAGTTCGTCGAGGGTCGACCAGAAGCCGACGGCCAGGCCGGCAGCGTAGGCCGCGCCCAGCGCCGTGGTCTCGGCCACGACCGGTCGCACGACGGGCACGTCGAGGATGTCGGCCTGGAACTGCATGAGGCGGTCGTTGGCGGATGCTCCGCCGTCGACCTTGAGCTCGGTGAGCGGCACGCCGGAATCGGCATTCACGGCATCCAGGACCTCGCGCGTCTGGAAGGCGATCGCCTCGATCGCTGCGCGGGCGATGTGGCCCTTGTTCACGTAGCGGGTCAGGCCGACCAAGGCGCCACGGGCATCCGATCGCCAGTGCGGCGCGAACAGGCCCGAGAAGGCGGGCACGAAGTAGGCGCCGCCGTTGTCGTCGACCGTGTCGGCGAGCGCTTCGACCTCGGGAGCGCTCTGGATGATTCCGAGGTTGTCGCGCAGCCACTGGATGAGGGAGCCGGTGACGGCGATGGAGCCTTCGAGGGCGTAGTGGGTCTCGCCGTCGCCGAGCTTGTAGCCGATGGTGGTGAGCAGGCCGTTCTCGCTTTTGACGATGTCGGTTCCGGTGTTGAAGATCAGGAAGTTTCCGGTGCCGTAGGTGTTCTTCGCCTCGCCCTTGTCGAAGGCGGCCTGGCCGAAGGTGGCGGCCTGCTGGTCGCCGAGGATTCCTGCGACGGGAACCTCGCGCAGCAGACTCGAGTCGTGGACGAGCCCATACGTCTCCGACGAGCTTTTCACCTCGGGCAGCATCGACTTCGGCACGTTGAACACCGCGAGGATGTCGTCGTCCCACTCGAGCGTCTCGAGGTTCAGGAAGAGGGTGCGGCTGGCGTTCGTGACGTCGGTGATGTGCACGCCGCCATCCACGCCGCCGGTCAGGTTCCAGGTCACCCAGCTGTCGGTGGTGCCGAACAGCAGGTCGCCGGCTTCGGCGCGTTCACGCGCGCCTTCGACGTTCTCGAGGATCCAGACGATCTTGGTGCCGGCGAAGTACGTCGACAGGGGGAGGCCCACGGTGTCCTTGAACCGGTCGACGCCTCCGTCGGCGGCGAAGCGGTCGACGATCTCCTGGGTGCGGGTGTCCTGCCAGACGATGGCGTTGTAGACGGGCTCGCCGGTGTTCTTGTCCCAGACCACGGCGGTCTCGCGCTGGTTGGTGATGCCGACGGCCTTGATGTTGTGGCGCGTGATGTTGGCCTTCGAGAGCGCCTGGCCGATGACCTCACGCGTGTTGTCCCAGATCTCCTTGGGGTTGTGCTCGACCCAGCCCGCCTTGGGGAAGATCTGCTCGTGTTCGAGCTGGCCGGTCGAGACGATCGAGCCCGAGTGGTCGAAGACGATCGCCCGGGTGCTGGTCGTGCCCTGGTCGATTGCGAGAATGTAGTCCGTCATTGTCTAACTCCTTTGTTGAGTCCTGAGGTTCGTGGGTGACACGAGAAGCGGGCCCGTCACGATCATGTGCGGGCCCGCTGTGTGTCAGGTGAGGATGGGGAGAAGCGGCACGGCGGCGAGGCCGGCGAGGACGCCTCCGATGATGGGGCCGACGACGGGGACCCAGGAGTAGGACCAGTCGGAGKAGGACCAGTCGGAGGACCCCTTGCCTTTGATCGGGAGGATGAAGTGCGCGATGCGCGGGCCGAGGTCACGGGCCGGGTTGATGGCGTACCCGGTCGGGCCACCGAGGGATGCGCCGATCGCGATCACGAGGATCGCCACGGGAAGAGCACCCAGGGCAGCAAGCCCGCCCTCGCCCTGACGTCCGCCGCCGAAGCCGATGACCACGAACACGAGCACGAACGTTCCGATGATCTCCGTGACCAGGTTCCAGCCGTAGGAGCGGATCGCCGGTCCCGTGGAGAACACGCCGAGCTTGTTCGCCGCGTCGGGTTCCTCGTCGAAGTGCTGCTTGTACGCGAGCCACACGAACACGGCACCGATGATCGCACCCAGCAGCTGAGCTGCGATGTAGGTGAGGATCGACGCGATGTTCACGGGTACACCGGAACCGAACTCGGTCGCGCCATT
>NZ_LMLX01000007.1:0-138892 GCF_001422695.1 Agreia sp. Leaf244
GCATTTGACTTAGTGCACGCTGTTGAGTTCTCAAGGATCGGACGCACCCGACATCAACCACACCAACCGGCACAGCATCACATCGAGGCAACTTCTCAAGCCTAGACCCGATCTTCGTTTCTGTCAAATCGTGTTTTTGCGGTGTTCCGGATGATTCCGGGCGCTCAACACGACTTCCAACAGAACGTTCCTGGGAAGAGGCGTTATACATCCTAAAGCAGTCCTACAGAACACTTCTAGAGCGAATCTGATTCAGCTTGGGATTTGGTCCCGCTTGAGGCCGGAAGCTCTTCGGCTTTCCGCACCTGTGGGGTGACAAGAGAAAACATTACGGGCAGATTCTGCGACCGTCAAAACCGGCGTGCAGCCCGGGCGTGTCGCCCCGGAATCCCGCGGTTCTTCACTCGACGAAGACTCCCGCGAGTGTTTTCTTGCCCCGGCGGAGCACCGCCACTCCCCCGCTCAGCATGGAACCGCTGATCGTGGCCGACTCTTCTGAGACCACGACATTGTTGACATACACACCGCCCTGGGCAATGGCGCGCCGCGCTTCACTCGCGCTTTTGGTCAGCCCGGTATCGACTAGCAGCTGCGCTATCGGGGCATCCGGCATGCACGTGGTGTTGGGCAGCTCGCGCAGGGCGGCGACCAAGGTCTCCGTCTCGAGATCGGCGAGGTCTCCCTGCCCGAAGAGGGCCTGGGCCGCGGCGATCGCGGATTCGGTGGCGGCGACGCCATGCACGAGCGAGGTCACCTCGTAGGCCAGCGTCTTCTGGGCCTCCCGGCGGAACGGCTCCTCGTCGACCAGCACCGCAATGCGCTCGATCTCGGCGCGGGAGAGGAAAGTGAAGATCTTGAGTCTCGCGATGACGTCGGCATCGAGCGTGTTGAGCCAGAACTGGTAGAACGCGTACGGGCTCGTGAGTGCAGGGTCGAGCCAGACGGCGTTGCCCTCGCTCTTGCCGAACTTCGTTCCGTCGGAGTTCGTGATCAGCGGTGTGCCGATCGCGTGAGCACTGCCGTGTTCGGCCCGGTGGATGAGATCCGTTCCACTCGTGAGATTGCCCCACTGATCGCTGCCGCCGGTCTGGAGCACGCAATCGAAGGTGCGGTACAGCTCGAGGAAGTCCATGCCCTGCAGGATCTGGTAGCTGAACTCCGTGTAGCTGATACCGGCGTCGGAGTTGAGCCGCGCGCTGACGGCATCCTTCTTCAGCATCGTGCCGACGCGGTAGTACTTGCCGATGTCACGGAGGAAGTCGATCGCCGAGAGAGGTTGCGTCCAGTCGAGGTTGTTGACCATGCGAGCCGGGTTGTCGCCGTCGAAACTCAGGAACCTCTCGATCTGACCCCGGAGGTACTCGACCCACTCGGCGACCGTGTCCTTGGTGTTGAGCGTGCGCTCGGCGGTGGGGCGCGGATCGCCGATGAGACCGGTCGACCCTCCCACAAGACCGAGAGGCCGGTGCCCGGCGAGCTGCAATCTGCGCAGCAGAAGGATCTGCACCAGGTTGCCCAAGTGGAGACTCGGAGCGGTCGGGTCGAATCCGCAGTAGTAGGTGATCGGCGGCCCTGAGAGAAGCTTCTTCAGAGAGTCCCGGTCGGTGGAGACATGGACGAGGCCGCGCCACTCGATCTCGTCCCAGACGTCGTCGAACGAGGAATCGTTGTGCTGGCGGGACAGGAGTTCGCTCTGGATCATCGACACCTGATCACAGTATCAGCGGCGATCGGGGTGCTTCGGGCGAATGGAACAGGCCTCTGGCCTTGATGTGCTGTCAATCAGGCCTATAGACTTGATTATCGAGACATCAAGGCTCCAGCCTTGACTAGAGGGGATCCCATGTTCGTCATCACCGCAGACCAGGTCGACAGCCGCCACTCCGCCGACCTCGTATCACCGGCCGTTGCCCACCTCGACGACGTCTTCGGAGCGGGACTCGCCCTGCCGGTAGACAGGAACGCCGGTGACGAGCTGCAGGCTCTCGTCGTCGACTCGGCCACCGCCGTCGCGATGGTCCTCGAACTCACCCGCACGGGCGACTGGAGCGTCGGGCTCGGAACAGGCGACGTCGAGCGGCCCCTGGCCTCGTCGACACGCGAGACTCGAGGCCCCGCCTTCATCGCGGCCAGGGCGGCCGTCGACTCGGCAAAGAAGTCGCCCCTGCGATTCGCCTTCCGAGACGGAACGCCCTCGAGGCAGACCGACGCGACCGACATCGAGGCCCTCATGCTTCTCCTGCTCTCGGTGCGCGACCGCCGCACCGAACAGGGATGGCAGGTCTACGACCTGCTCGCCCAAGGACGCACGCAGAGGGAGGCCGCCGACATCCTCGGCATCACACCCCAGGCGGTGAGCGACCGGATGTCGGCGGCCCAGGTCAGAATCGACCTCGAAGCCCACGCACCCCTCAGCCGGCTGCTGTCGCGGCTCACCGAATCATCCGAACACTCGAAAGACGAGGTCTGACGTGAACACCGTGATCGTTGTCCTCCTCGCCGCGGGTCTCCTCGCGAGCGTGATCGCTCTCGCCCTCGATCTGCGAACGAGCGGCGCCCGGCCTCGACGACCGCGCGGTGCTCGATCCGCCGACGTCATCCTCGCCGCAACCACCGTCCTCGCCGCAGGCAGTCTCGTCGCAGCACTGGCCTGCGAGGCGCTCGCTCCGCACGACGACTCCGCGCAACCCATCACCCGAGTCCTCACGACTGCCCTTGCACTCGCCTTGGCGACCGTCGGCGGAGGACCGTTCGCCGTGCTCGCTCTGCGCCTCGCAACCCGAGGAGCGAGCCGCGCCGGAGCGCACGGAGGCATCCTCATCGGCGAGAACTCGACGCAGGCGGTTCCGGCCGCCGCACCCGCACCCTCCTCGCCACTCGGCATCTTCCGCCGACGCAAAGAGGCCCCCCGCACCTCCCCCGCGTCGCCCTCTCAGGCGATGGGAACCCCGGCGGTCGAGGTGCTGCGCGGAGGAACGACCATCGGAGTCCTCGAGCGACTCGCGATCGCCGGCTCGATCGTCGCCGGGTTCCCCGAGGCCGTCGCCGTGATCATCGCGATCAAGGGCGTCGGCCGCTTCAGCGAACTGGCGGCGCCGGAGGCCAAGGAGCGGTTCATCATCGGAACCCTCGCGAGCTTCGTCTGGGCCGGTGCCTGCGCACTCGTCCTGCGGTAGAACGCGGTCGACGGGTCAATCGCGTTTCCTCGGCACGCTCGCCCGATAGGGCGAGACGGTCGGATCGTTCGGGATGAAGAACCGCCACGGGTACTCGGAGAGTCCACCCGGCCCGCTGACTCCCGTGCGCACACTCGTGCCGACATCCGGAACCTGGTCATCGAGCTCGAGCGTGTAGACCGCACCCGTCAGGTCGGCCCCGCCGTCTGAGAGCGGAATGCCCATCGCCTTGGTGAGCCGGGCCGGTCCCCGGGCGAGATCGCGGAACGCGACCTGCTCCCCGCGGTTCGATCGCGCGTGCTCCGCACCGGCGACGATCTCGCCCGCCCTCAGCAGCACGGCCGAGGACTGTCCCTCCGGAGAGCAGACGATGTTGGCGCACACGTGCATGCCGTAGGTGAAATACGTGTAGAGGTGCAGCGGCGGTCCGAACATCACCGCGTTGCGCGCTGTCTTCCCGCGAAAACTGTGCGACCCCGGATCCTCCCCGACGCCCAGGTATGCCTCGACCTCTGTGATGCGCAGAGAGATGTCACCCAGCGGAGAGTGCCGGGTGAGCCGCGCGCCGAGCAACGACGGAGCGACTTCGACGCTTGACCTGTCGAAGAAGCCCGACTCGTTCGACGCCGGCGTGAACACCGTCTAGAACATGCCCTTGCCCGAGACCACCGAGACGATCACCACGAACACGAGAACCGCAACGGCGACGGCCACGACGATCCAGGTCGTGCGCCGAGACATCGGCGGCCGGCTGCGCTTCTTCTTGTTGTTCTCATTGCGGAGGGTCATCAGGCTCCGATCTCGGGTGCGGCGGCGGCCTGAAGGGCACGAACGCTCTGCGTGAGCGCCGCAAGCTGTTCCCTGACTCGATCGGGCGCGGTTCCGCCGCGGCCGTCTCGGCTCGACACCGACCCCTCGATCGTGAGCACGGATCGCACCGCCGGCACCAGGTGCGGCGACAGCGAGGCGTACTGTTCGTCGCTCAACTCGTCGAGCTCGAGGTCGTTCTCCTCTGCGAACCGCACAAGAGCGCCCGTGATCTCATGGGCATCCCTGAAGGACACGTGCTGCTTCACCAGCCACTCCGCCACGTCGGTGGCGAGGGAGAACCCCTGCGGCGCGAGTTCCGCCATGCGGTCGGTATGGAACGTCATCGTTGCGACCATCCCCGTGAACGCCGGCAGCAGCACCTCGAGCGTGGTGATGGAGTCGAAGACCGGCTCCTTGTCCTCCTGCAGGTCGCGGTTGTACGCGAGCGGGAGTCCCTTGAGCGTGGTCAACAGGCCCGTGAGGTTACCGATGAGCCGACCGGACTTGCCCCGAGCGAGCTCGGCGATATCCGGGTTCTTCTTCTGGGGCATGATCGACGAGCCCGTGGAGTAGGAGTCGGACAGCGTGACGAAGCCGAACTCCTTCGTGTTCCACAGGATGATCTCCTCGGCGAAGCGGGAGAGGTCGATGCCGATCTGAGCGGTGATGAAGGCGAACTCCGCCACGACGTCGCGGCTCGCCGTTCCGTCGATCGAGTTCCAGGAGCTCTGGTCGAAGCCGAGCTCGACGGCGACCGCCTGAGCGTCGAGGCCCAGGGTGTTTCCCGCCAGGGCTCCCGACCCGTAGGGCGACCAGTTCGCTCGACGATCCCAGTCGACGAAGCGCTCGAGATCGCGGACGAGCGGCCAGCAATGCGCGAGAAGGTGGTGCGACAGCAGCACGGGCTGGGCATGCTGCAGATGGGTGCGCCCGGGAAGGATCGCCCCGAAATGCCTGTCGGCCTGGGCCGCGATCGCGTCGACGAGATCGGTCACCAGATGACGGATGCGCGCGGCATGGTCGCGCAGCAGCATGCGCACGAGCGTGGCGATCTGGTCGTTGCGGCTCCGCCCCGCGCGGAGCTTGCCGCCGAGATCCACACCGGCGCGATCGATGAGCCCGCGTTCCAACGCCGAATGAACGTCTTCGTCGGATGCCAGCGGCCGGAACGTGCCGTCGGCCACGTCGGAGTCGAGTGCGTCGAGTGCATCGAGCATGCCGGTCAGCTCGTCGGCAGCGAGGTACCCGGCCTGCGCCAGGGCCCGCGCATGGGCACGCGATCCGGCGATGTCGTAGGCGGCGAGCTGCCAATCGAAGTGGGTCGACCGGCTCAGGTCGACGAGTTCGGGGGCGGGGCCACCCGCGAAGCGTCCGCCCCAGAGGGCTCCCGCTTCGCCGGCGCGGTTGGAGACGTCGTGTTCACTCATCGCTCTCAGTCTCCCACGGTGACCGGCGCCTGCTGGCGGAGGAGCCAGACCAGAAGCGCCTTCTGGGCATGGAGTCGGTTCTCCGCCTCGTCCCAGATGACGCTCTGCGGCCCGTCGATGACATCGGCGCTGACCTCGTAGCCGCGGTCGGCCGGAAGGCAGTGCAGGAAGAGGGCGTTCGGCTTCGCCTTGTCGAGGAGATCCTGATCGACCTGGTAGCCGCCGAAGATCGCCACGCGCTCGGCCTTCTCATCTTCCTTGCCCATCGACACCCAGGTGTCGGTGACCACGATGTCCGCATCGCGGACCGCGTCGGCGGGGTCGACGTGCACCGCGACGGATCCCCCGGTCTCGGCCGCACGAGCCTCGGCGTCGGCCAACACGGCCGCATCCGGTGCGAATTCGGCCGGCGCCCCGATGCGCACATGCATGCCCGCCGTGGCGCAGGCGAGCAGGTACGACTGCGCCATATTGCTGGCCCCGTCTCCGAGGAAGGCGACGGTCTGCCCGGCGAGCGACCCGCGATGCTCACGGATGGTCAGCAGATCGGCGAGCAGCTGGCACGGGTGGAACTCGTCGGAGAGGGCGTTCACGACGGGAACCGTCGTTCCCTTCGCCATCTCCTCCAGACCAGTCTGCGCATAGGTGCGCCAGACGATCGCCGCGACCTGCCGCTCGAGCACCCGGGCCGTGTCGGAGGCGGTCTCCTTGCCGCCGAGCTGGCTCGACGCCATGCTGATGATCAACGGGCTGCCGCCCAGATCGGCGATGCCGACCGCGAACGAGACGCGGGTGCGCGTGGACGACTTGTCGAAGATCACGGCCACGGTCTGCGGCCCGGCCAGGGGCTGCGTCTGGAATCGGTCTCGCTTGAGCTCCAATGCCAGGTCGAGGATCTCAGCCTGCTCGGCAGGTGAGAGGTCGTCGTCGCGCAGGAAATGTCTGGTCACGGGAGATCTTTCGATAAATGGCGGAAAGGGAAAGACTAGCGCGGGCCGCGAAGGCTCAGGAGGCGGGCACCGCGTCGAGGGCGCTGCGGAACCGCTCTGCGAAGAGCGCGAGCTCGGCGTCGCCCACGATGAGCGGCGGGGCGATGCGGATGCTCGAGTCGTTCGCCGCGTTGACGATGAGCCCGGCGGCCAGGGCGGCCGCAGCCACCGCACCCGCGACCGGTGTCGTCAAACCGACGCCGACGAGAAGTCCGCGACCGCGGACCTCCGCGACGCGGGGAGATCCGATGTCTCGAATGATCTGCCGCAGCTGTTCGCCGCGCAGCGCCGCGTTCTGCAGGAGCCCTGCCGCCTCGATCTCGCTGAGGACCGCGTCGGCCGTCGCCGTGGCGAGAGGATTGCCGCCGAAGGTGGAGCCGTGCATGCCCCGTTGGAAGAGCTCCGACGCCCATCCGAACGTGACGAGCGCACCGATGGGGAATCCGCCGCCCATGCCCTTGGCCATCGTCACCGCGTCGGGGAGGATGCCGAACTGCTCGTAGGCGAACCAGGTACCCGTGCGGCCGGCGCCGGTCTGGATCTCGTCGAGGATCAGCAGCACACCGTGCTCGGCCGTCAGCTCACGGGCACGCACCAAGAACCCGTCGGGCAGGTCGACCACGCCGGCCTCCCCCTTGATCGGTTCGACGATGAGCGCGGAGACGGATCCGTCGATCGACCGCTCGAGCGCCTCGATCGTCGAGTCGATGTGCTCGACGCCGGAGGGCATGGGCTCGAATGCGTCGCGCAGGCTCGGCTTTCCGGTCAGGGCCAGTGCGCCCATCGTGCGACCGTGGAAGGAATCGTGCAGGGCCAGCACCCGGTGGCGGTTGCCGCCCGCGCGATTGAGCCGCGCGAGCTTGAATGCGGCCTCGTTCGCCTCGGCGCCGGAGTTGCCGAAGTACACACGACCCTCGGCCCCCGCCCCCGTGATGCGCTTGAGCCGTTCGGCGAGGGCGAGCTGCGGGGCCGTCGTGAAGTAGTTCGAGACATGCGCCAGGGTCGCGGCCTGGCGAGACACGGCTTCGACGAAGGCCGGATGCGCGTGGCCGAGCGAGTTGACGGCTATGCCGGCCAGAAAGTCGAGATACTGCTTTCCGGACTCGTCCCAGACGTAGCATCCCTCGCCGCGGGCGAGCAGCCCGAGGGGCGCGCCCATCGACTTCATCAGGGAATCGCCGAATCTATTCGTCCATGGTGTTTCGGTGCTCACGATGCCTCCCGGCTGACCTCGGTGCCGATGCCGCTGCGGGTGAAGACCTCGAGCAGGATCGAATGCGGTGTGCGTCCGTCGATGATCGCGGCCTTGGCCACGCCGCCGTCGACGGCTTCGAGGCAGGCGGCCATCTTCGGGATCATGCCCGATTCGAGACCGGGCAGCAGCGCGCGCAGCGCCTCGGAATCGATGCTGCTCACGAGCGAGTCCCTGTTGGGCCAGTCGCTGTACAGACCCGCCACGTCGGTGAGAATGACCAGCTTCACCGCTCCCAGCGCGACGGCGAGTGCCGCGGCGGCCGCGTCGGCGTTGACGTTGAGCGACTGGCCGGGGTTGTCGGCGTCGGGCGCGATCGACGACACGACGGGAATGTACCCCGCGTCGAGTCGCTGCCGGATGGCATCCGGATTCACGCTGACGATGTCGCCCACCTGGCCGATGTCGATCTGCTCCCCATCGATCTCGATGGTGCGCTTGCGGCCGGCGAACAGGCCCGCATCGTCTCCTGAGAACGCGACGGCCAGAGGTCCGTGCTCGTTGATGTGTCCCACGATCTCGCGGCTGATCTGTCCGGCGAGCACCATGCGCACGACATCCATCGCTTCGGGACTGGTGACCCGGTATCCGCCGCGGAATTCGCTCTGGATGCCGAGGCGATCGAGCATGGCAGAGATCTGCGGCCCGCCGCCGTGCACAACGACCGGCCGGATGCCCGCATAGCGGAGGAAGACCATGTCTTCGGCGAACGACTTCTGCAGCGCCTCGTCGACCATGGCGTTGCCGCCGAACTTGATGACCATGATCTGGTTGTGGAATCTCTTGAGCCAGGGAAGCGACTCGATCAGGGTCGCGACCTTGTCGCCTGCGGTGGGCGAGAAAGGAATGTCAGTCATCAGGTGGCGTATGCGCTGTTCTCGTGGACGTAGTCGTGGGTGAGGTCGTTCGTGAGGATGGTGGCCGTCGATGTGCCGACCTTGAGGTCGATCAGCACGTGCACGGCGCGCGGGGAGAGATCGACGGCATCGCTCGGCTGGTCGGGCTGGCCCGCCGAGCAGACACGCACCCCGTTGATCGTCACGTCGATGTCGAAGGGATCGAATTCGGCCTGGGTCGTTCCCACGGCGGCGAGCACGCGTCCCCAGTTGGGATCGTTGCCGAACACGGCCGCCTTGAACAGGTTGCTGCGCGACACGGCGCGCCCGACGTCGACGGCGTCGTCTTCGGATGCCGCCCGGATCGTCTCGATCGTGATGTCGTGGCTCGCACCCTCCGCATCGCCCTGCAGCTGCTCGGCGAGATCGGCGCAGATCGATTGGACGGCGGCCGCGAATTCGGCTGGGTCGGGCACGATTCCGGATGCGCCGGAGGCCATGAGCGTGACCTGGTCGTTGGTCGACATGCAGCCGTCAGAGTCGAGGCGGTCGAACGTCACCCGGGTCGCGGCGCGAAGTGCGGAGTCGAGTTCGGGGCTTGAGACATCGGCGTCGGTGGTGATGACCACCAGCATGGTCGCAAGTCCCGGGGCGAGCATGCCGGCGCCCTTGGCCATGCCGCCGATCACCCACCCCGACGGCGAGGTCACGGAGGCCTGCTTGGGATGCGAGTCCGTCGTCATGATGGCACGCGCGGCGTCCGGGCCACCCTCGCCGGTCAGGGCGGGCGCCGCGACGTCCACGCCCGCCAGCAGGCGGTCGCGGAAGCTCTGGTCGCCCGTTCCGATCAGCCCGGTGGAGCAGACGAGAACGTCGCCCGACGATATGCCGAGGCGGGCAGCGACCTGCTCCGCAGTCTGATGGGTGGTCTGGAACCCGAACGCGCCGGTGTAGCAGTTGGCGCCGCCCGAGTTGAGCACGATGGCCTCGATCGACCCGTCGAGGATCGCCTGGCGCGACCAGATGATGGGGTTCGCCGTGCAGCGGTTGCTGGTGAACACCGCAGCAGCCGAGCTGCGGGGGCCGAGGTTCTGAACGAGCGCGACGTCGAGATCACCCGACGCTTTGAGCCCTGAGGCGACGCCCGCCGCGACGAATCCCTGCGCTGCTGTGACACTCACGGTGCGACTCCATTCACCGGCAGGCCGGTCGTTTCTGCCAGACCGAGCGCGATATTCGCCGACTGGATGGCGGCACCGGCCGTGCCCTTGACGAGGTTGTCGAGGGCGGTGACGGTCACGACGCGGCCTGCGGCCTCATCGACCGCCAACCCGACCAGGGCGACGTTGGCGCCCAGGACATCGGCCGTGCGCGGAAAGCGGCCCTGGGGAAGGAGATGCACGAACGGCTCGTCGGAGTACGCGAGCTCCCAGGCGCTCCGTACATCGCTCGCGGTGACTCCGGGCGCCAGTCGAGCGGTAGAGGTGGCCAGGATCCCCCTGGCCATCGGCACGAGCATCGGCGTGAACGACACCGAGGTGCGTTCGCCCGATGCGCCGCTGAGGTTCTGGATGATCTCCGGCACGTGGCGGTGCCGCCCGCCGACACCGTAGGCACTGGCCGATCCGAGGATCTCGGAGGCGAGAAGATCGGTGCGCAGCGCCTTGCCTGCCCCCGAGGGACCGACAGCGAGAACAGCCACGATGTCTTCACCCTCGATGACGTGGGCGGCCAGGCCGGGCGCGAGGCCCAGCGAGATGGCGGTGACGTTGCAGCCGGGAACGGCGATGCGCTTCACACCTTCGAGCGCTGTGCGCTGCCTCGACCCGTCGTGCCGGAGGAGTTCGGGAAGCCCGTAGGGCCAGGAGCCGTAGAACTCGCCGCCGTAGAACTCGGCCCAGTCCTTCTCGTCGACGAGGCGGTGGTCTGCGCCGCAGTCGACGACGAGCGTCGACGCATCGAGCTGCTCGGTCAGCTCGCCGGACTTGCCGTGCGGCAGTCCCAGGAAGACGACGTCGTGGCCGGCCAGGTTCTCGGCCGTCGTGTCGACGAGTTCGAGATGAGCAAGGGATCGCAGGTGCGGATGGACGTCGATCAGGCGCTGTCCGGCGTTGGCGTGCGCCGTGACGGTCGCCACCTCGAATTCGGGATGGTCGGCGAGCAGTCGGAGCACCTCGCCACCCGCGTATCCGCTCGCACCGGCAACAGCCACCGAAAAAGTCATGCCTTAAATCTAGTCGCTCTCACGGAGGCGACCGGATTCACCGACGGCGCGCGCCGCCCAGCCGCGGCGGCGTCACTACTGTGGAAGCATGATCCGGGCGCGACGGCGCGCCCGCCAGAGGGAAAGAAGGCTCATCATGGATGGACTCGACGAACTGGCCAGGCAGCTTCCCATCGGTGCCATCGCCACGAGACTCGGCGTCAGCGAGGCCGAGGCGAGGGAGGCCGTGGACGAGGCGCTGCCCGCGCTGGTCTCCGGTCTGGCGGCCAACAGCGCGACGCCGCAGGGCGAGAAGTCGCTCGAGAAGGCACTGCAGAAGCACTCCGACAGCTCCCTGCTCGACGGCGGTGTCGACGTCGACGCCGTCGATACCCACGACGGCGAGAAGATCGTGTCGAACATCTTCGGCGGCAACAAGGATCAGGTCGTGTCGGCCCTGGCCTCGACGAAGACGTCGACGACCCAGTCCGTCATCCAGAAGATCCTGCCGATCGTCGCGCCGATCGTTCTCGCGTGGCTCGCGCAGAAGTTCTTCGCCAAGACAGGCGGTGACACGAAGGGCTCCGCCGAGACGTCGGGCGGAGGAATCGGCGATGTGCTGGGCGGTCTCCTCGGCGGAGGGTCGGGCGGCACGGCCTCAGGGTCATCCGGAGGCATCGGCGACCTGCTCGGGGGTCTGCTGGGCGGCGGCAAGACCAGCGGTTCGGGCGGCTCGAGCGGCGGCATCGGCGACCTGCTCGGCGGCCTGCTGGGCGGCGGCAAGAAGTAGGTCTAGTTCCGCAGCCCCGCGCGCCACGCACCACGGGTCCGTCCGTCGCATCAGCGTCGGCCGGACCCGTGTGTTCAGGCTCAGTCGCGGAGTGTCGCGCCGAATTCCTCGGATGCGACCGCCAGGCCGGCGAGTTTGGCGTCAGACGCCTCCTTCGCCGTCAGCGTGCGATCGGTCGCGCGGAAGCGGAGCGCGAACGTGAGCGACTTCTGATCGTCATTCACCCCGGAGCCCCGGTAGTCGTCGACCAATCGGATGTCTTCGAGCAGAGGACCGGCTCCTCGCGCCACGGCCGCAGACACCTCGCCCGCGGGCGTCGTGCGCGGAACGACCAGCGACAGGTCCTGCGTCGCCGCAGGGAAGCCGAAGATCGGTCGTACCGCGATCTCTCGCGGCGACACGGCGATCAGCGCGTCGAGGTCGATCTCGGCGACGGCGACGACGCGGGGCAGGTGTGCCTCCTCGGCGATTCGAGGGAGCAGCTCCCCCGCGACACCGACGACGACATCACCGACGGTGAGCGACGCCGTGCGACCCGGATGCAGGGCGGGGTGCGAGCCCTGCACGGCACGGATGTCGACACCGAGTGCGAGCCCGAGCTGCCGCACCGAATCCAGCGCGTCGGCCAGGCCTACGGCACGGGCCTCGAGTGCCGGCTGCTTCTCCCAGGCGTTGCCCGTGAGGACGAACGCGACGTGTCGTGGCTGAGGAGGCAGGCCCGCGTCGAGCTGTGCCAGCACCTCGTCGCTGGGACGAGCGCCGCCCGGCGGCAGCTCGGTCTGCCCGTACACGACACCGGGCTCAGGAAGGAACACGAGACCGGTCTCGAAGAGCGCCAGGTCGAGGAGGCCGCGCGACAGGTTGCGACGCGCGATGTCGAGCAGCCCCGGGATCAGGGTCGTGCGCAGCAGCGGAGCCTCGGCGTCGAGTGGGTTCGCCACACGCATGGCCGTGACCGGCTCCCCCGAACGCGAGCCGAAGAGCTGGGTCGCGGCCTGCGACAGGAACGGGTAGGCCATCACCTCGACGAGACCGCTCGACGCCAGGGTCTGCGAGACCTGACGTCGGAGCAGCTGCTCCCTGGTGAGCCCCCGACCCGGCGGCGCGACGGGAAGAACGCTCGGGATGCGGTCGTAGCCGACGATGCGGGCGACCTCTTCGGCGAGCGCCGACTTGTGGGTGATGTCCGGGCGCCACGTGGGCGGTGTCACCACGAGACCACCGTCGACCTCAACGATCTGGCCACCGATCTCCGCGAGTGAGGTGCGGATCTCCTCGGCTGTGAAGTCGACACCGATCAGACCAGCGATATAGCCGTCGGGCAGCTCCACCGGAGCCGGTGCGTCGTGCTGCGAGTACGACGAGCCGAGCTCGTCGGCCGTTCCGCCTCCCAGATCGACGAGCAGCTGAACCACCCTCGCGGCTGCAGCAGCGGCGACCGCGGGGTCGACGCCGCGTTCGAAGCGACGCGAGGCCTCGCTCGGCAGCTTGTGCCGGCGGGCGGTGCGCGCAATCGACACCGGATCGAAGTTGGCGGCTTCGACGAGCACGGTTCGCGACGAGGAGTCGATCTCGGTCGAGGCGCCGCCCATGACGCCCGCGAGCCCGATGGGACCGGACTCGTCGGCGATCACCAGGTCTTCAGGGTCGAGCGACCGCTTCTGGTCGTCGAGGGTCACGAGCGTCTCGCCCGGTTTCGCCCGACGTACGCGGATGCCGCCGCTCAGCTTGTCGAAGTCGTAGCCGTGGGTGGGCTGGCCGAGCTCGAGCATCACGTAGTTCGTGACGTCGACGATGAGCGAGATCGATCGGATGCCGGCGAGGTTCAGTCTGGTCGCCATCCACGGCGGTGTCAGCCTCGTCGGGTCGACGTCTCGCACCACGCGCGTGATGAAGACCGTGGCGCCGACGCGACCGCGAATCGGGGCGTCGTCGTCGATGACGACGCTGACGCCCGACGCGTCGGTTAACTGGGGCGAGAGGGCCGGGTCGCGGAACGCCGCACCCGTCGCGTGGGCGTACTCGCGCGCGATTCCTCGAATGGAGAAGGCGTACCCGCGGTCGGGCGTGACATTGACCTCGACCGCCTGGTCGTCGAGCCCGAGCAGGGAGAGCGCGTCTGTGCCGACGGCGGGATCGAGGCCCAGTGTCACGAGCCGCAGGATGCCGTCGTGCTCGTCGCCCAGGCCCAGCTCACGACTCGACGCGATCATGCCGTCGGAGACGTGGCCGTAGGTCTTGCGTGCGGCGATCGCGAAGTCGCCGGGCAGGACGGCGCCGGGGAGCGTCACCACGACCTTGTCGCCGACCACGAAGTTGTGAGCGCCGCAGACGATTCCGCGCACGTCCTCTCCGCCATCCGCTGCCGTCTGGCCTTCGGGCGCGACACGCACGCTGCACCAGCGGATCGTCTTGCCGTTCGACTGCGGCTCCTCGACGAACTCGAGCACCTCGCCGACGACGATGGGGCCCGTGAGGTCGAACCCGTGCGAGCCCTCTTCTTCGAGCCCGACCTTGACGAGCGCGGCGTGCACATCGTCGATCGTGGAACCGGGGGCGAGATCGACGAATTCCGCCAACCATCCGAGTGGGATACGCATGGGCTAGACCACCATTCCGAACTGCTGACTGAAGCGGATATCGCCCTCGACCATGTCGCGCATGTCGTTGAGATCGTTGCGGAACTGGAGGGTGCGCTCGATGCCCATGCCGAAGGCGAAGCCCTGGTATTCCTCGGGATCGATGCCGGCCGACAGAAGCACGTTCGGGTTGACCATTCCGCATCCGCCCCACTCGACCCAGCGCGCGCCGCCCTTGGCGTTCGGCTGCCAGACGTCCATCTCGGCGCTCGGCTCGGTGAAGGGGAAGTAGTTGGGGCGCAGGCGGATCTTGGCGCCCTCGCCGAACATGGCGCGGGCGAAGTGCTCGAGGGTGCCGCGCAGGTGGGCCATCGTCAGGCCCTTGTCGATCGCGATGCCCTCGACCTGCATGAAGACGGGTGTGTGCGTGGCGTCGAGCTCATCGGTGCGGTAGACCCGCCCCGGCGCGATGACGTAGACGGGAAGCTCGCGAGAAAGCAGCGACCGCACCTGCACCGGCGACGTGTGCGTGCGCAGAAGGAGGTGCGACTCGACGGGATAGATGAAGAACGTGTCCTGCATGGCCCTGGCCGGGTGATCGGGTGCGAAGTTGAGCGCGTCGAAGTTGAACCACTCGCTCTCGAGCTCCGGGCCCTCCGCGACCTCCCATCCCATGCCCACGAAGATGTCGGCGATACGCTCCTGCAGAAGCGACAGCGGATGCCGGGCGCCCACACGGGCGCGCGTCGGCAGGGCCGTCACGTCGACGAATTCGGCCTCGAGCCGAGCCTCCTCCTCGTGAGCGACGATCTCGGACTCCCGCGCGGCGAGGGCCTGGGCAACCCGGGCGCGGGCCTGGCCCATGAGCTTGCCCGCGGCAGCCTTCTGATCTTTGGCGACGTCGCGGAGTGTGGCGTTCAGGCGGGACAGCACCGACGCCTCCCCCACGTGCGCGCTCCGCGCGGCCTTCAGGGCGGTCGAGTCATCGGCTGCCGCGATGGCGGACAACGCCGCATCGACGGCTGCAGCGACGGACTCGTCGGATATCACTAGTGGGTCAGACACGAGTCACAAGTTTAGCGACCCGCGACGAGCTACTCCGTCGTGCGGTCCTCGGGGTTCCTGGTGGGGGCACCGAGCGCGGAGATCGATGCGGTCGGGGTGATCTGATCCTTGGCAAGGATCTTGCCCGGGCTGCGTCGACGCGCGACTCGTCGTGCCACCGCCGAGAGGGAGAGGTTGACCGCGAGGTAGATCACGAGCGTCACGAGGAACAGGGAGAAGAGGTAGCGGTTGCCGACACTGCTGCCGAGGTTGTTCATGGTGGTGCGGATGAGCTCGTTGTAGCCGACGATGTAGCCGAGGCTGGTGTCTTTCAGCAGCACCACCAGCTGCGCGATGATCACCGGCAGCATCTGGCGGAAGGCCTGCGGGAACTCGATGAACGTCTTCGTCTGCAACCGGGTCAGTCCGAGGCTCAGCCCGGCCTCTCGCTGCCCCCGGGGCAGGGCGGCGAGGCCCGCGCGCAGCGACTCGCCGATGATCGCGCCGTTGTAGATACCGAGGGCGAGGACGACAGCCCAGAACGCTCCCGTCGAGGCCACGAGCAGGATGAAGAGCATCATCAGCAGCACGGGCATGCCGCGGAAGAACTCGAGCACGATCGTGGCGGGGATGCGCACGGCCGCGTGCACCGAGGTGCGCAGCATGGCGAACATCACCCCGATGACGAGGGCCATCGCCGCGGCGACGGCGGCGGCCTGGAGGGTCGCGAGGAGGCCTCCCCCGATGCGTACCCAGAGCTCGGCCAGCACGAAGATGTCCCAGCGCGACGCATCGAAGTAGCCCGGGAGCGTGATGCCGGAGGAGTCGCGCGGCTGGGCGAGGGTGTAGACGACCCAGGCCAGGCCGGCCGCGATCAGAACGACCACGATCACCGAGGCGATGCGCGAGCGGCGGCGGGTGCGTGGCCCCGGGGTGTCGAACAGAACGGAGGCGCTCATCGCTGTACCGCCAGCTTCTTCTCGAGGTGCGCGGACAGGATGCCGAGCGGAATGGTGACGACAAGGTAGAAGGCCGCGACGGCGAGCAGGATGGCGATCACGGCGTTGCCGTTGGCATTCGCCAGCTCTTTGGCGGCTGAGAACAATTCGAAGACGAAGAACCCGCCGGCGACCGAGGTGTTCTTCGTGAGCGCGATCAGCACGTTGATCAGCGGCGGAATCACCATGCGGAAGGCCTGCGGAAAGATGATGAGCGTCGTCGACTGCATGAAGCCGAGCCCCAGGCTGCGGGCCGCCTCGGCCTGGCCGACGGCGACGCCGTTGATGCCGGAGCGCAAGGCCTCGGCCACGAAGGGCGACGTGTAGAGAGTGAGACCGATGAAGGCCGCCCATTCGTAGGGCAGCCGCGAGCCCAGCTGGGGCAGCACGAAGGAGCAGAAGAACAGCACGAGCGTCAACGGGGTGTTGCGGAGCAGTTCGGTGTACACGCTCGCGAAGACGTTCAGCGAGGGCACCGGCGATATGCGCATTGCGGCGATCACCGTGCCGATGATGAGGGCGCAGACGCCGGAGGTAGCGAGCAGCCACAGGGTCATCCCAAAGGCTTCGATGAACCGGGGCAGGTTCTCGATGACGGCGTTCACTGTGGGCTCATCTCATGAGGAGGGACGGTCGAGGTGTCGACCTGTCCGGAGGGCCGTCCGCGGACATCGCGGCCGGCCCTCCGAGCAGGCTGTGGATCAGTACCGGTCGACGGCCGGCGGCTCCACGTATTCGAGGACCTCGCCCGCCGTGGCATCCCACGCGGCCTCGTAGCTGCCGTCTTCATACGACTCCTCGAGCACGTCGTTGATGAAGTTGCGGAAGTCGGTGTCGTCCTTCGCCAGTCCGATGCCGTAGGGCTCCTGGGTGAACGGCTTGCCGACGACCTTGAACTGACCCTCGTTCTGCTGCGCGAGGCCTGCAAGGATCACGTTGTCGGTGGAGACAGCGACGACCTGGCCGCCGCGGAGGGGCTCGAGGCAGTTCGTGTACGTGTCGGTCAGCAGCGGCTCCGCACCGATCTCGGTGAGCTTGGCTGCAGGAGTCGAGCCGGTCACGGAGCAGACCGGCTGCCCGACGAGGTCCTTCTCCGACTTGATGTCGTCGTTGTCGGCCTTCACCAGGATCGACTGGCCGGCCTCGTAGTACGGACCGGCGAAGGAGATGACCTCTTTGCGCTTGTCGTTGATCGTGTAGGTGGCGACCACGATGTCGACCTCGCCGTTCTGGATGAAGGGCTCGCGGTTGGCCGAGACGGCCTCTTTCCAGACGATCTTGTCTTCGGCGATGCCGAGCTTCGCGGCGATCAGCTTGCCGATCTCGACGTCGAAGCCCTTGGGGGTTCCGTCGATGTCGGTGAGGCCGAACAGCGGCTGGTCGAACTTCGTGCCGATCGTGATGGTGCCCGACTCCGCGAGGCGCTCCATGGTCGACCCGGCGGCGAATGTGGGTGCCGGCTCCGGCGTCGTGGTGGTCTCGGCCTCATCGAGCGACCCGGCGCATCCGGCCAGGGCGATCATGGTCGCCGCGGCCAGCGCGGCGATGCTCAGTTTTTTCGATGCTCTCATCGGTTTCGTACCTCTCTCCGTATGCTGCGTGCCCGACCACCGATGTTTAGTGGTCGAGTATTTTCGACAGGAAGTCCTGCGCCCTGTTCGACTGGGGGTTCGTGAAGAACTGTTCGGGGGTCGTCTCTTCTTCGATGCGGCCGTCGGCCATGAAGACGACGCGGTCGGCCGCCTTGCGCGCGAAGCCCATCTCGTGGGTGACGACGATCATGGTCATGCCGTCTTTCGCGAGCCCGACCATCACGTCGAGGACCTCGTTGATCATCTCGGGGTCGAGCGCGCTCGTCGGCTCGTCCATGAGGATGAGCTTCGGCTGCATCGTGAGCGATCGCGCGATGGCGACGCGCTGCTGCTGCCCGCCCGAGAGCTGGGCCGGCATCTTGTTGGCCTGATTCGCGATGCCGACGCGGTCGAGCATCTCCATGCCCCGCGCCTCGGCCGCCTTCTTCGACAGCTTGCGCACCTTGATAGGGGCCAGAGTGACGTTCTCGAGGATCGTCTTGTGGGCGAAGAGGTTGAACGACTGGAACACCATGCCGACGTCGGCACGCAGCTGGGCCAGGGCCTTGCCTTCTTCGGGAAGGACCTTGCCGTCGATGGTGATGCTGCCGGAATCGATCGTCTCGAGCCGGTTGATGGCGCGACAGAACGTCGACTTGCCGGATCCGCTGGGGCCGATCACCACCACGACCTCGCCACGATTGACGACCGTGTTGATGTTGTTCAGAACATGGAGTTCGCCGTAGTGCTTGTTGACATCTGTGAGGACGACGAGAGGTTCACCCCGACGAACGGAGATGTTCGACGTCGCCGGACCGGCCACCGCGTCGTTGACAGGGCCATCGGTGTTGGTTGAGTCCATGACCCCCACAGTAGGGGACCTCGTGTTACCGGCGTGTGTCGGACGGTCGACGGTTACCCAACCGTGATCGCTCTCATGGCGCGCTCTCCTGCGCCGGAATCACTCGCTGCGCTGTGCGAAAGCACTCTCGTAGAGGCACACCGATGCTGCCGTCGCCAGGTTCATCGACTCCGCCTGGCCGTAGATGGGAACCGAGATCGCGTGGTCCGCGAGGGCCAGATCCTCGTCGTTCAGGCCCCGCGCCTCATTGCCGAACAGCCACGCCGTCGGCGCGTCGAGAACGCCGGAGTTGCGGGCCGTCAGCATGTCGTCGCCCTTGATATCGGCGGCGAGAATCTGGATGCCTGCTTCCGTGGCCCGTGCGCGCACGTCGGCGAGGCTCGCCTCCACCGCGACAGGCAGGTGGAAGAGCGACCCCGTCGTGGAACGCACGACCTTGGGGTTGTAGAGATCGACGCTGCGACCCGTGAGGATCACGGCGTCGGCGCCGGCCGAGTCGGCGGCCCGGATGATCGTTCCGGCGTTGCCGGGATCGCGCACCTCTTCGAGAATGGCGATCAGACGCGGCGACGCGCTGAAGATGTCTTTGAGCGCAGTGGGGAACTGCCGGCATACGGCGACGAACCCCTGCGGCGTGACCGTGTCGGCCATGGCCTGCAGAACGGTCTCGGTCACGAACTCGACTTCGACACCGGCCTGCTCTGCCGCGGCGCCGATGTCGGCGTAGCGATCGAGGGCGAACGGCGTGGCGAACAGGTCGACGACGAGGTCGGGCGCGAAGGTCAGCGCCTCGGAAACGGCTTGTGGCCCCTCCAAGAGAAAGAGCCCGGTCTCAGACCGGGCTCCTTTCTTGGCGAGTTTTGCCACTGCCCGGACCCGCGGCGACCGCGGGTTATCCAGGAGGGACATGCGACCTCTTTCGGGTCAGGGAACGTGGATGCTCCCTACAGCTTATTAGGCTGCGGTCCTCGGCGCCGACGTGTCGGCGGGGAGGGCGGCACGAGCGCTCTCCACGAGCGCCGCGAAGGTGGCGGGCTCGTGAACGGCGAGGTCGGCCAGGATGCGACGGTCGACCTCGATGCCCGCAAGGCCGAGACCCTGGATCAGGCGGTTGTACGTGAGGCCGTTCGCGCGGGACGCAGCGTTGATGCGCTGGATCCACAGGCGACGGAAGTCACCCTTGCGGGCACGACGGTCGCGGTACGAGTAGACGAGCGAGTGGGTGACCTGCTCCTTGGCCTTGCGGTACAGGCGCGAACGCTGTCCGCGGTAACCGCTGGCGCGCTCGAGGATGACCCGACGCTTCTTGTGGGCGTTGACGGCCCTCTTTACTCTTGCCATTTCCTAATTCCTTATTCCGTGTGGAGTCGGCGACTACAGGCCGAGAAGCTTCTTGATGACCTTCGAGTCGGCCGGAGCCAACACCTGGTCCTGGTTCAGGCGAGCCTTGCGCTTCGCCGACTTGACCTCGAGGTTGTGACGCATTCCAGCCTGCTGCTTCATGAGCTTGCCGGTGCCGGTGACCTTGAAGCGCTTCTTGGACCCGGAGTGGGTCTTCATCTTGGGCATTGATATCTCCTTGGGACGTGCTCGGTATGTGGGGTGCTACTTCGTCTCGGCAGAGTCTGCCGTGACGGTGTCTGTTGCAGCCGGTGACGCGACCTCGGGGGTCTCGTCCGCCGCTTCGTCTGCACCTGGACGGGACTTCGACGCGGCCCGCTGGGCATTCGCCTCGGCCTTCGCCTCGGACTTGTTCTTCAGGGGCCCGATGACCATGACCATGTTGCGGCCATCGATCGTGGGCGTCGACTCGACGGTGCCGAACTCGGACACGTCTTCGGCGAAGCGCTGGAGGAGGCGGACTCCCTGCTCGGGTCGCGACTGCTCGCGGCCTCGGAACAGGATCATGGCCTTCACCTTGTCGCCCGCCTTGAGGAATCCCTCGGCGCGCTTGCGCTTCGTCTCGTAGTCATGCACGTCGATCTTCAGACGGAATCGAACCTCTTTGAGGATCGTGTTCGCCTGGTTGCGGCGTGCTTCCTTGGCTTTCTGCGCAGCTTCGTACTTGAACTTGCCGTAATCCATGATCTTGGCAACGGGCGGCTTGCTATTGGGGGCCACCTCAACCAGATCGAGGTCTGCCTCCTGGGCAAGCTTGAGTGCGACGTCGATACTGACGACGCCGACCTGCTCACCGGCCGGTCCGACGAGGCGGACCTCGGGAACCCGGATACGGTCGTTGGTACGGGGATCGCTGATGCGTTACTCCTTCAATCGCTGGTGCGGCGCCCACAGACGGTTGATGTCTGGGCACCGGGCTCGGCAGCGCGATCGTAGGTGACAACGCAGCCACGAACCTTGAATAATCTGCGCACATCCTCGGCGATCGCCGTGTCGTGCACCGCACCCTGTCTACCCCGGATCAATCTTCTGACCCGGAGCGGAGTGCAATCTACCCGGTAACCTGTTGAAGCGGTGTGCGGGTGGGAGATTCTCCACTTTTCGTACTGGGGGCGTACATGTTCCCCAGAGCCTTGAAGATACTAGCAGAGGAACGGCCGACGGCATAGTCCGGCGTCGCGGGCGACCTAGACTCGCATCATGAGCTTTGCATACGACGACTCGGCATCCTCCGCCACGCGCGACATCTCCGAGGTGCCCGCGGTCGAACTGATCACCACCACGGCCGTGCACCTGATGAGCGCCGCCGCCATCAAGACCGGACTCGCCGACGATCCCGAGAACCAGATCGACCTCGATGAGGCGCGCAAGCTCATCATCGCCCTCGCGGGGCTCGTCACGAGCGCCTCGCCGGAGATCGGTGACCAGCACGCCCGCAGTCTTCGCGACGGTCTCCGTTCGTTGCAGCTCGCGTTCCGCGAGGCATCGGCGATTCCGGATGCGGTCGGCCAGGGCCCCGGGGAGAAGCTCACCGGCCCGGTCAACTGACCGGCAGGCTCAGCGGGCTTCGGCGAGCCTGACGCCCAGCGAATCCACGCCATCGGCGATGCGCTCGCTGAGCTGCCAGCGCTGCTGCAGGGCGGCGAGCACCTCGTCGAGCTCCGGGCGCGTCAGGCCGGGCACGAGCCCCAGCTCGACGACGACCTGCGGGCCCGACAGCCGGGCATCCGGATCGCCGTCTACGAGCCGTACGGCACGGACGGCCGGCACACCGATGATCGACCGCTCGACCTCGGCGACGATGGCGGGGTCGACGGCCGGGTGAACCCACGGGGTTCCCTCGGCGATGGCCCTGAGCATCGGCCGACGGAACACGAACTCCGTGTCGCTCGTGGCGTCGAGCACCATGAGCGGCGTGTCCTCTCCCGCTGCGGCGAGGGCTGCACGGCGGGCCGACGCCGGTATGGGCCTGGCCGCCGGATTCCAGGCCGTCATGGCCTCGGTGGAGGTGAAGACCGGGAGCACCCGACGTCCGTCCGGCGCGCTGACCGTGACGAGCGAGAGCTCCTGGGTCTTATCGATACGGCGGCCGTGCGAATCGAGGCCCGTCTCCCCCGCGTGGGCGACGAGCGGCACCAGCAGGCGCACATCGCGCACGGCGTCGAGCACGTCCCGCTGATCGAGCTCCGACGCGCGGAACCGGCGGAGCGCCTCGATCAGCCGCTCCGGCGCATCCCCCGAGTCGCCGGCGAAGAAGTTCGTGTCGAACGAGCGGCCGGCCCACGGCTGGCCCGCCGAGTCCGTCGCCCCGGCGTCGTGGTGCGCATGCTCGCCCGGATGCTCAGTCAGATGCCACGTCCAGCGCCTCCGCGAGGGTGAAGGCCCCCGCGTACAGGGCGCGACCCACGATCGCCCCTTCCAGTCCGAGGGAGACGAGGGACCGGAGTTCCGCGATGTCGTCGAGGCTCGAGATGCCGCCGGACGCCACGACCGGGCGGTCCGTTCGCTCCATGACCTGCTTGAGAAGGTCGACGTTCGGCCCCTTGAGAGTGCCGTCCTTGGTGACGTCGGTCACGACGTACCGTGCGCAGCCCGCCTCCTCGAGTCGGGCGAGGACCTCCCACAGGTCTCCCCCGTCCTCGGTCCATCCCCGTGCGGCAAGCGTGGTGCCCCGCACGTCGAGACCCACGGCGATGGCCTCGCCGTAGCTCGCGATCACGCTGGCCGCCCATTCGGGGTTCTCGAGCGCCGCGGTGCCGAGGTTGATGCGCTTGGCTCCTGTCTCGAGGGCGGTCTCGAGGCTGCGGTCGTCTCGGATGCCGCCGGAGAGCTCCACGTTCACGCCCTTGGCCGCGTGGATGACGCGCTTGATGACGTGGAGGTTGTCTCCCCGCCCGAAGGCGGCGTCGAGGTCGACGAGGTGGATCCACTCGGCACCCTGGCCGATCCAGTCGGCCGCGGCATCGACGGGGTCGCCGTGATTCGTCTCCGTGCCCGCCTTGCCCTGCGTGAGCCGCACGGCCTTGCCGCCCGCGACGTCGACGGCCGGCAGCAGGGTGAGGGCGGGGGTCTTGGTGCTGAACTCGCTCATGGCGTCCTTCTGGTCTCTGTCAGGCGCACGTGCGGACACCCCGTGCGATCTTAACGATTCTGGTGGACCCGACGAAATCGGTGTCGGGTCAGAGCGACGCGATCCAGTTGCGCAGCAGGCGCAGTCCCGCCTCGCCTGACTTCTCGGGGTGGAACTGGGTCGCCGAGAGGGGGCCGTTCTCGACAGCGGCGATGAACCGGCCGTCGTGGTCGGCCCACGTGACGCGCGGGGCGGGCAGCGGAGGCTGAGGGGGAAGAAGCCACTGCTGGGCGGCATTGGAGTGCACGAAGTAGAACCGCTCGTCGCGGATGCCCTCGAACAGCACCGACTCGCTCGGCGCGTCGACGAGATTCCAGCCCATGTGGGGCAGGATCTCGGCGGGCAGCTGATCGACCGCGCCGGGCCACTCGCCCAGCCCCTCGGTGTCGACACCTCGCTCGACCCCGCGGTCGAACATGACCTGCATGCCCACGCAGATTCCGAGAACGGGGCGTCCGCCGGCCAGTCGCCGGTCGATGAGCTCGTCGCCGCGCACGCTGCGCAGCTGCTCCATCACCGCGGAGAACGCTCCGACACCGGGAACGAACAGGCCGTCGGCCTCCATGACGCGCGCTCGATCGCGCGACAGCACCACATCCGCTCCCGCCCTCTCGAGCGCCTTGGCCGCGGAGTGGATGTTGCCGCTGCCGTAGTCGAGGACGACGACGGATTTGCGGGTCACAGGGCTCCCTTGGTCGACGGGATTCCCGAGACGAGAGAGTCGAAGGCCTTGGCCTGGCGGAAGGCGCGGGCGAATGCCTTGAACTCGGCCTCGGCGATGTGGTGGGGGTCACGACCCCCGAGCACCGTGACGTGCACGGTCAGACCTGCGTGGAATGTGATCGCCTCGAAGACGTGCCTCACCATCGATCCGGTGAAGTGGCCGCCGATGAGGTGGAACTCGAAGCCGGCAGGCTCCCCGGTGTGCACGAGGAACGGCCGGCCGGAGATGTCGACGACAGCCTGCACGAGGGCCTCGTCGAGGGGCACCAGGGCGTCGCCGAACCGCGAGATTCCCGACTTGTCGCCGAGGGCCTGCTTGATCGCCGTGCCCAGAACGATTCCAATGTCTTCGACCGTGTGGTGCACATCGATCGCGATATCGCCGGTCGCCGTCACTGTCAGGTCGGTGAGGGAGTGCTTCGCGAAAGCCGTGAGCATGTGGTCGAAGAACGGCACCCCGGTCGAGATCGAACTCTCGCCGGTGCCGTCGAGGTCGAGCGAGAGGTCGATGCTGGATTCACTGGTCGCACGCTGCAGGCGGGCGGTGCGGGAAGGGTGTGCCATGTCTCCAGTTTACCGACGACGGCGCCGCACCTGCCGTTCTTGCCGACAGGCGGAGCCCTGAGTCAGGACAGCGCGGCCATCGCGTCGAGGAAGGCCGTGGTCTCGGCGTGCGTGCCCGCACTCACCCGCAGGTGACCGGGGATGCCCAGGTCGCGGATGATGATGCCCTTCTCGAGCAGGGTCTCGAAGACCTCCGGCGGATTCTCGACGCCCCCGAACAGCACGAAGTTCGACCACGTGGGCCAGGGGTGGTAGCCCAGCTCGGCGAGTCGCTCGACGATGCGATCGCGCTCGTGCGCGATGTCGTCGACCATCGCGAGCATCTCGGCGGAGTGCTGCAGCGCGGCCACCGCCGCCGCCTGCGTCAGCGACGACAGGTGATACGGAAGCCGAACGAGGCGCAGCGCATCCGCGATCGCGGGGTCGGCGGCCAGATAGCCGAGCCGCGCACCCGCGAACGCGAACGCCTTGCTCATCGTTCGGGAGACGATCAGTCGCGGACGGCCCGGCAGCAGAGTGAGCGCCGATGGCGCACCGGCGGGCGCGAACTCGGCGTAGGCCTCGTCGACGATGACGATCTTGTCTGTGGCGTCGTAGGCGGCCTCGATGGTGTCGAGCGACAGCGGGGTGCCCGTGGGATTGTTCGGGGAGCAGAAGATCACGATGTCGGGATCGTGTTCGCGAATCGCCGCGACCGCCGTGCTCGGAGAGATCTCGAAGTCGGCGTCTCTCTCAGCACCGATCCACGTCGTACCCGTTCCCGAGGCGATGATGGAGTGCATCGAGTAGGTGGGCGGGAAGCCCAGTATCGACCTGCCCGGCCCGCCGAAGGCCTGCATGATCTGCTGCAGGATCTCGTTCGATCCGTTGGCGGCCCAGATGTTGTCTCGGGTCAGACCGTGCCCGAGATACTCTGCGAGGCCGTCGCGAAGCTGAGTGAACTCGCGATCGGGGTATCGATTAATCGTGAGAATCGCACGGGCGAGGGACTCGATGATGTCTCGTGCAACCGGCTCGGGAATCGGGTGCGTGTTCTCATTGACGTTCAGCTCGATGCGCACGTGCTTTTGAGGTGCGCCGTATGGGGACTTGCCCCTGAGGTCGTCACGGATCGGGAGGTCTTCGAGAGAGGTCACTCGACGATTTTAGTGCGACTACTCCACCGTGCCACGCGCCCCGGCGCCGACGGTGATCAGTACTTGCTGGGAACGGCGAGACGCTGGCCCGGCTGAACCTCAGAGGAAGGAAGCTGGTTCAGGCTCACGATGTCTGCGATGACATCGCGCGGGTCGGCCGTCGGCGCCATCTCTTCTGCAATGCCCCACAGGGTCTCGCCTGCCTGCACCGTGACGTAGTCGAACGACTGCGAGGCTGCGGACGACTCGGCGCCGCTGGCGACGGCGCTGTTCGCACCGAACACGGCCAGGGCGACCAGGGCGGCCACAAGGGGAAGCGACGCCAGCGCCGCGAGCACGATGCGACCACGGCGCGTGATGCGCAGGTGGACGGTGTTCGTCGTGGGAGCGGGTAGAGCGGTCATGGCAACCTCCAGGAGAAATTCGTATCCGGTGCTCGGCCGGGAGCACCGGATACGAAGCTGTGTTCCGAATATAGCTTCGAATGTTCGATAGATCAAGTTCGAAAGCCGAGAAATATCGCGACACACTCGAACATGTGTTTTGTTTGCACCCTGAGTTGGATACAGTTTCGACTGTCGATATGAATTGCATCACCAGCCACCGACAGTGCATCAGCAGCCACCGACATCGCTCGTCGACGGCGACCGGCACACCCGCAAACGACCCGCCCGGAAAGCAGGAGAAATGACCACGGAACGTGGAACGAGACGACGCAAGAGTCTCTCGGAGAAGCAGCTGGCCATCCTCGGGGTCGTGCAGCGCTCCGTCAGTCAGCGCGGATATCCGCCGAGCATGCGGGAGATCGGAGACGCCGTCGGCCTGGCGTCGCTGTCGAGCGTCACGCACCAGCTCAACCAGCTCGAACTGAGCGGCTACCTTCGGCGCGACCCGAACAGGCCACGCGCCATGGAGGTGCTGATCGACGTCCCGACGCCCGATTCGGTCACGGAGACCAGCGAACAGTCCGAGTCCTCGGCACCCATGGGCGACGCGGCCCTTGTGCCTCTGGTGGGTCGGATCGCCGCAGGTATTCCGATCACGGCGGAGCAGCAGGTCGAGGAGGTGTTCCCTCTCCCCCGCCAGCTCGTGGGCAGCGGAGACCTCTTTATGCTGAAGGTCGTGGGAGAGTCCATGATCGACGCCGCCATCTGCGACGGAGACTTCGTCGTGGTCAGGTCACAGCAGACGGCGGAGAACGGCGACATCGTTGCGGCCATGCTCGACGGCGAGGCGACCGTGAAGGTGTTCAGGCAGCGCGACGGCCACACGTGGCTCCTGCCCCGCAACTCGAACTTCGAACCGATCGTGGGCGACCATGCACAGGTGCTCGGCAAGGTCGTGTCGGTTCTTCGCTCGGTTCGCTGAGGCAGACGCAGACGCGACTCCCCGTTCACACAGAAAGGGCCCCTGGCGATCATTCGCCGGGGGCCCTCTCTCGGTGTTCGGTCTGAGGGAGACCTCGTGGGTTCTGCGGGTCAGTGGGCGACCGCGAACTCCTCGAGGGCCTGCTCGTACTCCGGGTTGACGAGCGCGCGCACCCGGGTTCCGCCTTCTTCGTAGTCGGTGCTCAGCACGGTGTTGTGGTCGTGGAGCAGCGCGACCAGGTCGCCGCGCTCGTACGGAAGCAGAACGTCGACCGTGATGGTCGGCCGTGGAAGCGCCTGCTCGACCATCTCGAGCAGCTCTGCGATGCCCTCGCCGGTTCGTGCGGACACGAACACGCTGCGTGGCTCGAGGCCGCGCAGCACGATGCGATCGCTGTCGGAGATCAGGTCGCTCTTGTTGAAGGCCACGATCTCGGGGATGCCCCGCGCCCCGACCTCGCCGATCACGTCGCGCACCGTCGCGAGCTGGCTCGCGGGGTCTGGATGCGCGCCGTCGACGACGTGGATGATGACGTCGGCGTCTGCGACCTCCTCGAGGGTCGACCGGAAGGCCTCGACGAGCTGGTGGGGCAGATTGCGCACGAAGCCGACCGTGTCAGCAAAGGTGTACTGCCGACCGTCTTTCGCCGTGGTCTTGCGAACCGTCGAATCGAGCGTGGCGAACAGGGCGTTCTCGACCAGCACACCGGCGCGGGTCACCCTGTTGAGCAGCGACGACTTTCCGGCGTTGGTGTAACCAGCGATCGCCACCGACGGCACGGCGTTGCGCTTGCGATTCGCCCGCTTCGCGTCGCGCGCCGGCTTCATCTCGACGATCTGCTTGCGCAGCCTCGACATGCGCGTGTGGATGCGGCGACGATCGAGCTCGATCTTCGTCTCACCGGGTCCGCGGGATCCCATTCCGGCGCCCGCGCCTCCCACCTGGCCACCGGCCTGGCGCGACATGGAGTCACCCCAGCCTCGGAGCCTCGGCAGCAGGTATTCGAGCTGCGCGAGTTCGACCTGCGCCTTGCCCTCGCGGCTCTTGGCGTGCTGGCTGAAGATGTCGAGGATCACGGCCGTGCGGTCGATCACCTTGACCTTGACCACGTCTTCGAGCGCACGACGCTGGCTGGGAGCGAGCTCGCTGTCGGCGATGACGGTGTCCGCGCCGAGAGACTGTACGAGGTCGCGCAGCTCCTGCGCCTTGCCCTTGCCGAAGTAGGTGCTGGGGTCGGGTGTCGGACGGCGCTGCAGGAGACCCTCGAGCACGACGGCTCCGGCGGTCTCGGCCAGCGCAGCCAGTTCGTGCATGGAGTTCTCGGCATCGGTCAGGCTGCCCTGGGTGTACACGCCGATGAGAATGACATTCTCGATGCGGAGCTGCCTGTACTCGACCTCTGTGACGTCTTCGAGCTCTGTGGAGAGACCCACGACACGACGAAGCGCCTGGCGGTCCTCGCGCTCGCTCTGGTCGCCGTCGAATCCGGACTCCCGGCCCGTGGTGTCACGCTGGAGGGCCTGTGCCGCCGAGTTGGTGAACAGCGAATAGCCGGCCGCCCGCGTCTCCGCCCTGGCGAGCACTCTCGCGACCACGTCGTCGGTGTCGCGAGCCTCTGTTGTTGCTTCAGTGTTTTCGGTCATCTGACTCAAGGATATCCCTCCCGGTTTGCTACTGTCCCTCTATGACGAATGAGCACTATTTCTCGGCCACCCCGGGGAGCCCGCTCATCCCACGAGAGATCTCGGTGCGCCTCGCCGATACGGATTACTCGCTCGTCACCGCCGGTGGCGTCTTCAGCCCCGACCGCATCGATGCCGGCACGCAGGTGCTGCTCGCCAACACCCCGGCTCCCCCGCCCGGCGGCAATCTGCTCGATCTGGGCTGCGGATGGGGACCCGTCGCCTTGACGCTCGCCCTGCTGTCGCCCCGGGCTCAGGTCTGGGCGGTAGACGTGAACGAGCGGGCTCTCGATCTGGTGCGTTCGAACGCCGAGCGCCTCGGCCTCACCAATATCAACGCCGTCCTCGCGCCGGATGTTCCCGACGACGTTCGGTTCATGACGATCTGGTCGAATCCGCCGATTCGCGTCGGCAAGGCCGAGCTGCACAACATCATGAAGACGTGGCTCCCCCGGCTCGAGACCGGGTCGGATGCCTGGCTCGTCGTGCAGCGCAACCTCGGCTCCGACTCGCTGCAGCGCTGGCTTCAGGCGGAGTTCCCCAACGATCTCCAGGTGACTCGAGCCGCCACGAACAAGGGCTACCGCGTTCTTCGGGCTCGCGCCTCGTCCTGACCGGGCGTCACGCCAACGACAGGTCGCCCTCGAAGACGAGTTCGGCCGGCCCTGACAGCGAGACGTGCTCGCCGTCTTCCGCGGCGAACATGCGAACCCCCACCGTTCCGCCCGGCACGTCGACCCGCCA
The DNA here is from genome assembly GCF_001422695.1 of Agreia sp. Leaf244. Taxonomy (NCBI): domain Bacteria; kingdom Bacillati; phylum Actinomycetota; class Actinomycetes; order Micrococcales; family Microbacteriaceae; genus Agreia; species Agreia sp. Leaf244. The sequence continues at coordinate 29,286 of NZ_LMLX01000007.1, forward strand.
GATGTTCGGCGCTCCACGCCCGGCCCAATGCCTCGTGGCGAGGGCCGCGGCAGCGATTCCCGTGCCGCAGGAGAGCGTCTCTCCACTGCCCCGTTCGTGAACGCGCATCGTGATGCGTCCGACGCCGTCGGCGACAAGGGGTTCGTGGGGAACGACGAACTCGATGTTCGCTCCGTCGCGCGGCTCCGGGTCGACCTGCGGAATGTAGCTCAGGTCGGCCGACGCGAGTTCGTCGGCGTCGGCGAGGGCGACGACGATATGGGGATTCCCCACATTGATGCCCTGCCCTGGACGGGCCACGGCCAGGTTGCGGGCGCGCACGAGGGGTTCGCCCTGTTCGAGTCGCCACCGCCCCAGGTCGACCTGGAAGCCCGTGGTGCTGCGCTGCACGTCCCGGACTCCCGCCCGCGTGCCGATCGCGAGCGTGTCACCGGTATTCAGCTCGACGAGCCCGTTGTCGATGAGGTAGCGGGCGTAGACCCGGATGCCGTTGCCGCACATCTCCGCGATCGACCCGTCGGCGTTGCGGTAATCCATGAACCACTCGGCGGCAGGCTCTTCGGCGAGTGCGGCCTGGCCGTCGGCGACGTTCTGTGACCGCACTGCACGGATCACCCCGTCGGCGCCGACGCCGAAGTGTCGATCGCAGATGGCCGCCACCTGGGCGGGCGTCAGGTCGTTGGTGCCGTCGGCGTCGGTGTAGAGCACGAAGTCGTTGCCGGTGCCGTGCCCTTTGGTGAAGTGGAGTTCAGTCGCCATCATGCAAGCCTAAGGTCTCGTCGAGCGCCCGGGCCGACGCGGCCGGGTCACGGGCATCCAGTGTCAGCGCCGAGTCGTACCGCCGGAACCAGCCCACCTGTCGGCGCGCGTATCGGCGCGTGAGTGCCTGCGTCGACTCGATGGCCTCGTCGGCCGAGAGGTCTCCTGCAAGCTGTGCGAGGGCCTGGGCGTATCCGATCGCCTTGCCCGCCGTGGTTCGGGGGTCGAGGCCCGCCGAGAGCAGCAGGTGCGCCTCCTCGACTATTCCGTCTCGCCACATGACCTGCACCCGCTCGTCGAGGCGAAGGAGCAACTCGGGTCGCGGCATCTCGAGGCCGATGATGGTCGAGCTGCGCCAGGGAACGGGAGCCGCGGGTAGCGTTCCCGTCAGCGTGCTTCCTGTCATCTCGAGCACCTCGAGAGCTCGCACCAGGCGACGCCCGTTCTGCGAGCCGATGGCTTCGGCCGCGGGCCGGTCGCGCTCGGCGAGCCGCCGGTACAGCGTTCCCGGACCGTGGGAGATGAGTTCTGCCTCGAGACGTGCCCGGATCACGGCGTCTGTGCCGGGGAAGGTGAAGTCGAAGATGACGCTCGACACGTACAGGCCCGAACCGCCCACCAGGATCGGAACGTGCCCCCTCGCCAGGATCGCGTCGATCGCCGTGCGAGCAGCCGCCTGGTAGTCGGCCACCGAGTTCTCGGCGGTGACATCGAGCACGTCGAGCAGGTGATGAGGGATGCCCCGGCGCTCGTCGAGCGACAGCTTGGCCGTTCCGATGTCCATGCCGCGGTACAACTGCATCGCATCGGCATTGACGATCTCGGCGACCAGGCCACGATGCGCGAGACCCTCTGCGAGGTCGAGTGCGAGGCCGGATTTTCCCGTGCCCGTCGCCCCGACGACCGCGATCACGTCTGCGACGGTCGAGTCACCGCTCGGGCGGCTACCGCTCACCGTCGGCGAGGTCGTAGATGGGGACGGTGCCCACGCGGAGCGTTGGAAGGCCGAGCGAGACGGGCCGCGGCCCGGCCGACGCGGACCCGCTGGGCTGTGCCGGGACACCGCAGGACTCTGCCGCCGCGCGATCCCACGCGTCACCCGACCTCGTGCGACGGACCCTGAGCGGCCGCCCATCAGAGTCGGCGATCAAGTGGAACGGCGCTGCCTCCGTCACGACGACAGTGACGATGTCGCCGGGTCGAGGAACGGTCGATTCGGCCGTGACCTCGAAGTGCACGAGACGGGAATCCTCGGCCCTGCCACTGAGCCGATGGGTGTCGGAGTCTTTGCGACCCTCACCGTTGGCGACGAGCACCTCGACCTCACGGCCGATGACGCGCTGGTTCTCCTCCCAGGAGATGCGATCCTGCAGGGCGGCCAGCCGCTCGTAGCGCTCCTGCACCACCGCCTTCGGAACCTGGTCGGGCATGGTCGCCGCAGGAGTTCCGGGTCGCACCGAGTACTGGAAGGTGAAGGCCGTGGCGAACCGCGCCTCTTCGACGACCCTCAGCGTCTCTGCGAAGTCCTCTTCTGTCTCCCCCGGGAACCCGACGATGATGTCGGTGCTGATCGCCGCGTGCGGAATCTGCTGCCTCACACGGTCGAGGATGCCCAAGAACTTGGCCGAGCGGTAGGAACGCCTCATCGCCTTGAGGATACGATCCGAGCCCGACTGCAGCGGCATATGAAGCTGGGGCATGACCGACGGAGTCTCGGCCATCGCGTCGATCACGTCGTCGGTGAACGCCGCGGGGTGCGGGCTGGTGAAGCGGATGCGCTCGAGGCCGGGAATGGCTCCTGCCGCCCGCAGGAGCTTGGAGAAGGCGAACCTGTCGCCGAACTCGACGCCGTAGGAGTTGACGTTCTGTCCGAGCAGGGTCACCTCGATGGCGCCGTCGTCGACGAGGGCTTGGATCTCGGCCAGTACGTCTCCTGGACGCCTGTCTTTCTCCTTGCCTCGCAGCGCGGGCACGATGCAGAACGTGCAGGTGTTGTTGCAGCCGACCGAGATCGACACCCAGCCGCTGTAGGTCGACTCACGTTTAGTGGGCAGGGTCGAGGGGAAGGTCTCGAGCGAATCGAGGATCTCGATCTGCGCCTCACCGTTGTGCCGGGCGCGTTCGAGCAGGCTGGGGAGAGATCCCATATTGTGCGTGCCGAAGACGACGTCGACCCAGGGGGCCTTGGTGAGGATGGTGTTCTTGTCTTTCTGGGCAAGGCACCCGCCGACCGCGATCTGCATGCCGTCGTGGCGGCGCTTCACGCTGGCCAGATAGCCGAGATTGCCGTAGAGCTTGTTGTCGGCGTTCTCGCGCACGGCGCACGTGTTGATGACGACGGTGTCGGCCTCGGTTCCGGGGTCGGCCTTCACGTAGCCCGCCGCCTCGAGCGACCCCGACAACCTCTCGGAGTCGTGGACGTTCATCTGGCACCCGAAGGTTCGAACCTCGTAGGTTCGTGTGCGGGGCGGGGCGGTGACGCTGCTCATGGTGTCAGTTTACGTTCGACGCGGGGTGCGACAGGCCCCGGGCCTTCTCAGCGGAAGCGAACCGTGCTCGTGCCGGCCACCAGCGTCTTGGAGACGGCATCGCGAACAACGCTGGACGGATATCCCTTGCGTTGCAGGAAGCTGCTGAGACGGCGCTCCGCCGTCGCCCGGTCGAGACGCAGAAGGCTGGGAGCCTTCTTCTCTGCGAGCTCGAGCGCGCGGGCGAGTTCATCGTCGTCGTCGAGGGAGGTCAGCAGGTCGGAGACGATCTCCTGGCTGATGCGCTTGGCACCGAGTTCGCGCTGGATCTGGCTGCGGCCGAACCCCTTGCGCCGGTGAAGGCGCTCGATCTCGCGTTCTGCGAACGCGTAGTCGTCGACATACCCCTTGGACCGGTAGATCGTGAGGAAGCCCTCGAATGCCGAGGGGTGCACCCCGTTCGCCGCGAGGATCTCGGTGACCTGCCATTCGGACAGGTCTTTTCGCGCCAGGGCCCGCACAACGAGATTCTCGAGGTCGGCGAGCTGCAGCTCTTGCTCGTCGACCTGCTCGGACGTGAGCCCGGCAGTGTCGAGAACAGGCACGGCGACCGGGCCGGAAGGGTGACGACCGGTCTGGGGCTGTTCGTCGGGCGAACCGAACAGAAAGGCGACCGGAGCCATCGTCTTCTCGGGGACGTCGCCCTCGGGACCATCGACTGTCTCGTCGGAGGATGGGGTGAATCTGACCACGATCGCGGCCTTTCTGTTCGGTTCGATGAACGACGAAGGGTCAGGCGCCCTTGCGCGCCGGTGTCTTCGATGCCAGGGCCACGGGCGCAGCCGGAGCGGCGGCGGCCTTGTCTGCGCCGATGCCGAGCTTGGTGAGAATCTTCGTCTCGATCTCTGCAGCGACCTCGGGGTTCTCGGTGAGGAACCGGCGAGAGTTCTCTTTGCCCTGGCCCAGCTGCTCGCCTTCGTAGGTGTACCAGGCACCGGACTTGCGAACGATCTCGTGCTCGACACCGAAGTCGATGAGGCTGCCCTCGCGGGAGATGCCGATGCCGTAGAGGATGTCGAATTCCGCCTGCTTGAAGGGCGGCGCCATCTTGTTCTTGACGACCTTCACCCGGGTGCGGTTACCGACGGCGTCTGTTCCCTCTTTCAGGGTCTCGATGCGTCGGATGTCGAGGCGGACGGAGGCGTAGAACTTGAGCGCCTTGCCACCCGCGGTCGTCTCGGGGCTGCCGAAGAAGACGCCGATCTTCTCGCGCAGCTGGTTGATGAAGATCATGGTGGTGTTCGTGGTGCTGAGGCCACCCGTGAGCTTGCGGAGAGCCTGGGACATCAGTCGTGCCTGCAGACCGACGTGGGAGTCGCCCATCTCTCCCTCGATCTCTGCACGCGGCACCAGGGCTGCGACGGAGTCGATGACGATGAGGTCGATGGAGCCGCTTCGCACGAGCATGTCGGCGATCTCGAGCGCCTGCTCACCGGTGTCGGGCTGAGAAACGAGGAGTGCGTCGATGTCGACTCCGAGCTTCTGTGCATAGGCCGGGTCGAGAGCGTGCTCTGCGTCGATGAACGCGGCGATTCCGCCGGCCTTCTGGGCGTTGGCGATCGCGTGGAGCGTGAGGGTGGTCTTTCCCGAGGACTCCGGGCCGTAGATCTCGACGATGCGGCCCCTGGGGAGCCCTCCGACTCCGAGCGCGACATCGAGGGCGATCGACCCCGTGGGGATGACCTCGACCGGCGCCCGATCGTCGCTGCCGAGGCGCATGACGGACCCCTTGCCGAACTGTCGGTCGATCTGTGCAAGTGCGGTTTCGAGTGCCTTTTCTCGTGTGGCATCTGATGGCATTGCTGTCTCCTTCTGTCGTGCGCGGAATCCGTCGCGTGAGTTTTTCGCCTATAGGCTGTCGCTCCGGCGAACCGGGTGTCGACAAGGCGTTCGCATCGTGGTGTGCGTCTGATCCGACTGTAGACACGACCACCGACACGGGGGTCGGGGCGGGGTCGGACAGTGGACAACACGGCCAACACTTCTGCTGTGAAGGAGACTACACAGGTCTAGAACATATATTCGAGCGGCACGGGGCGTGTCGCTTCGAATCGACGAGAAATCAGGAGCGCGGGGCGGGCAGGCCCACACCGTGCCAGCGTGATTCGGGCACCCCGCTGGCACGGCAGAGAGCCAGCCAGACCTGCCGCACCGCCACACCCTGCTTCAACGCATCGTCGGCTGTTCTGTCGGCGAGTTCGGCGATGACGAGGTCCCCTGTGACCACACGGCCGTATGCCACGCCGAACTCGTCGGCGACCGCCTGTCGGAATTCGCTCAGTCTCATGGTGTCCTCACTGCCCGGATGCACCCACGGGCATAGCGAAGGGCCTCGTCACATCAATCGTGACGAGGCCCTCGCATGGTCGATCTCGTGCCGGAGTGGAACTACCGGGCGAGAAGCTTGGAATCGTAGCCCGCGACGAATTCGTCGGGGACGGTGTCGGGAATCGTGTCGATACCCTCGATCACGGCGAGGCGGTCTCCGACCTCGCGCATGATGACGGAGATCGGCGTGTCGAGGGCCTCGGCCACCGACGCGAGGATCTCACTCGACGCCTCTTTCTGTCCACGCTCGACTTCGCTGAGGTAACCCAGGGCGACACTCGCCTTGCTGGCCACCTGCCGAAGGGTGCGACCCTTCTGGAGACGAAAGTCTCGCAGCACGTCGCCGATTTCTTGGCGAACTAAAATCACTGGACCCCTCCTTGCTGTTTGTCTTGCGTCAATACGATGCGACCGATCGGACAAAGCCCGACCGGTACTGTCTGAAACTCTAAACGACACTGAACCGTCTTTTCTGTGAATGACATCAGTTGTAACGAGATGGAAATGCCGTTCATTCCCGACTTCGATACCGCATCCGGATAGTTCTTATGAGGAATTCGAGGCGCTCGGGCAGACGGATTGGTTGAACGCCATGAGATCAGGCTTCACCGGAGGGTGTCGCGAGCACCGCGTCGAGCAGTATCCGGATGGCCGCCGCGACGGTCTGCTGCCGCACGGCGTCGCGGTCTCCGTAAAGCTGCAGCCTGTGGGAGGACTCCGCTCCGTCGCTGGCCAGGCCGATGAAGACGGTGCCGGCCTCATGTCCGTCCTGGGCGCCGGGGCCAGCCACCCCCGTGGTCGAAAGCCCCCAATCGGCGGGCTGCTCCCTTCCGAGGCGGTTTCGCGCACCGGATGCCATCTGCACGGCCACGTCGGGATCGACCGGACCACGGGTGGCGAGGAGACGGGCGTCGACGCCGAGCAGCGTGCTCTTGAGGTCGGTGGCGTAGGCGACCACTCCCCCGCGCACAACATGCGATGCGCCCGGGATGCGGATCAGCTCGGCCACCAGGAGACCGCCGGTCAACGACTCGGCCACGGCCACCGTGAGCCGCCGCTCACGGAGCTCCTCGATCAGTCTGCGGGTCTCGTCGGGCCCGGCGGAGTCGGTCACGACGCTGCTCTGGCCGATCTGCTGAGGCGGCGCGCCTGCACGAGGTAGTCGATCCCCGTGATGACCGTGAGCACGAACGCGATCGACATCGTGATGATGTTGACCCAGTCGAACCAGCTGCCGAACAGCGAAGGGAACGGCACGAGGGCGAGCGAGATGGCGATGGACTGGGCCAGCGTCTTGAGCTTTCCCCCGCGCGATGCCGGAATCACCCGGTCGCTGAGGACGGCGAAACGGAACACGGTGATGCCCACCTCGCGCACGAGGATGATCACCGTGACCCACCAGGGAAGCTCGGCCAGGATGGACAGCCCGACGAGGGCAGCGCCCGTGAGCACCTTGTCGGCGATCGGGTCGAGGAGTTTGCCCAGGTCGGTGACCTGGTTGCGGGATCGAGCGATGTGCCCGTCGATGCCGTCGGTCGCGATCGCCACGATGAACAGGGCCGCAGCGGCATAGCGCAGCGGTGTGTCGGCACCGCCGTCGGCCAGCAGCATCCAGAAGAACACCGGCGCCAGCAGGATGCGGACGACCGTGATGATGTTCGGGAGATTCCAGTTGCTCACCCGCGGAGCGGCCTCGGTCACGTTCGTCTACTCTCTGCCGGTCAGGCCCCAGGCATCCTCGTCTGAGTCGCCCTCTTCCTCAGGGTACCGTTCCAGACCTCTCGCCACGGGGTCGTCGGCGTAGGGGTCGTCGGCCGCGCCTGCCGCCGGAGCAGAGGGAGCGAGAGATGCGGCTGCTGCGGGCGCAGCTGCCGCGGGCGCACCACGCAGCATCGCGAGGATCTCGGGCAGCTGCTCGGCGGTCACCAGCACGTCGCGGGCCTTCGAGCCCTCGGACGGGCCGACGATCTCGCGCGACTCCATCAGGTCCATCAGGCGCCCGGCTTTCGCGAAGCCGACCTTGAGTTTGCGCTGGAGCATGGAGGTCGACCCGAACTGGGTGTTCACGACGAGCTCCGCCGCGGCCAGAAGGATCTCGAGGTCGTCGCCGATATCGGCGTCGATGTTCTTCTTGACGGCCTCGACGGCCACGTCGTCACGGTACTCCGGTCGAGCCTGGTGGGTGACGTGCTGAACGACGGTCGCGATCTCGGCCTCGCTCACCCACGCGCCCTGCACCCGGATGGCCTTGGAGGAGCCCATGGGGAGGAAGAGACCGTCGCCCTGGCCGATGAGCTTGTCGGCGCCGGGCTGGTCGAGGATGACCCGCGAATCGGTGACGCTGGTGACCGCGAAGGCCAGCCGGCTCGGCACGTTCGCCTTGATCAGTCCGGTGACGACGTCGACGCTCGGCCGCTGCGTGGCGAGCACGAGGTGGATGCCCGAGGCGCGCGCCAGCTGTGTTATTCGCACGATGGAATCCTCGACGTCGCGGGGAGCCACCATCATCAGGTCGGCGAGCTCGTCGACGACGATGAGCAGGTAGGGGTAGGGCTTCAGCTGCCGGAGGCTGCCCGCAGGAAGGATGATCTCGTTGTTGACGACGGCCTTGTTGAAGTCGTCGATGTGCCTGAAGCCGAAGCTCTCGAGGTCGTCGTACCTCATGTCCATCTCTTTGACCACCCAGGCCAGCGCTTCGGCCGCCTTCTTGGGGTTCGTGATGATGGGTGTGATGAGGTGGGGCACACCCTGGTAGGCGGTGAGCTCGACGCGCTTGGGGTCGATGAGCACCATGCGCACCTCGCTGGGCTTCGCGCGCATCAGGATCGACGTGACCATCGAGTTGACGAAGCTCGACTTTCCGGAACCGGTCGAGCCGGCCACGAGGAGGTGGGGCATCTTGGCCAGGTTCGCCATGACGAACTTTCCTTCGACGTCCTTTCCGACACCGATGGTCATGGGGTGGTTGTCGGACGCGGCCTTCGACGAACGCAGCACGTCGCCCAGCGAGACGATCTCCCGGTCTGTATTGGGAATCTCGACGCCGATGGCACTCTTGCCAGGAATGGGCGAGAGGATGCGCACTTCGTTGCTCGCCACGGCGTACGACAGGTTCTTCGACAGGGCCGTGACCCGCTCGACCTTGACACCGGGGCCCAGTTCGATCTCGTACCGGGTGACCGTGGGGCCTCGCGAGAAGCCGGTCACGGTCGCGTCGACGGAGAACTGCTTCAGCACCTCGGTGATCGCGGCGACGATCTCGTCGTTCGCGGCCGACCGTGCAAGCGACGGTCCGCCCACCTTGAGGCTGGCCGCTGCGGGAAGCCTGTAGTCGGCGGCGGGCGTGTCGATCTCGATGCCGGACCCGACCGAGTCGTCGTCGAGTTCGAGCTCCGGCTGCACGACGCGTACCGGGGGCGGCGGATACGCCGAGGACGATTCGGTGGCCGCGTCGTCGAGGAGGCTCGTCTGCGGAGCGGCGCCCGGTCGGACCTCGCCGGTGAAGCGTCGGACGGCGCGTTCGGCCGCCTTCATGTCGTTGAGAAGTGCGGCCTGCGCGTCGTCGTCGTCGGGGTCTGCCACGCTTGCGGCGCTGGCGAACGGCTCGTCTGACGCCGGAGTGCGATCTTCGACACGGGGCGCCATCGCGGGGGCGTCGAACTCGGGGTCTTCTTCACGCTGGGACGAGTTGCGTCTCCACCAGGGCAGACCGTCGGAGCCGACCTCGCGGGCGGCGAGATCGATCTGTTCGGTCGTCAGCACGTCGGCCTCGGCGGCCTTCGCCGCCTTCTCGGCCTTGGCCGCCTTCTTCGCCTCGCGGTGCTCCGCCTCGTCGGGGAAGGCTGCTCCGAACAGGTAGGCGTACAGCTCGCGGAGCCGCGATCCTATGCGGTTCGGAGGAGTCTTGGTGAGGATGAAGACGCTCAACAGCAGGAGGGCCGAAACGACGATGGTCGCGCCGATGGGCGTGATCAGTGCGACCAGTGGTGCCGCGAGGACCCACCCCAGGATGCCGCCGCCCGTGGCCAGTTGCCCGCCCGACGGATTGGGCTGCCCGCCGTAGATGTGACAGAGCGACGACACCGTGATGAGCATAAGACCCAGCCCGATGCCGATGCGGCCGTTGTTGTGCACGGAGCTGGGATGCCGGAACAGCCAGGCCGCGAGCAGGAGCAGCACCACCGGCAGGGCGTAGGCCACCCGTCCGAACAGCAGCCCGAAGGTCCACGCCTCGACGGCGACGGCCACGGTGTTGGAGACCAGGAACCACTCGACGACCGCGCCGGCGATCGCCAGCAGCACGAGCAGGAACGGCAGTCCGTCGCGCCGCTCGGCTTTGTCGAGTTCTGCCGGAGAGAACGCGCGGAATGCGCCGCCGACGACGTGGGCCATGCCCAGCCAGGCGCGAGTCACGAGACCGGGGCCGCGATCGTCTTTCGCGGCCGGGTTCAGGCGCACGGTCTTCTGGGTCGCCGCAGCGCGCGTGGGCGTCTTTCGTGCGCCCGTGGACGCACCCGCGCGACCGGAGGATGCACCGCGTGCGCGGGAGGTCGACTTGGTACTCGTAGCCATGGTGTCACGCTACCCGGGGGTGCCGACGATCGCCGGTTGCGCGGGCCGGGTGTCTGATTTCGGCGTACCCTCATGCCATGTCGCCTCGCCTCCGTCTCGTGCTGCTCGTTTCGATTCCAGCCCTGGCGTGCGCGCTCATCGGCCTGCTGCATCCGCACCATCTGACGGCTGACACTGCGGCGCGCTGGCAGCTGATGCACCTGGTGCTCATCCCCGTCTTTCCGCTGATCGGCTTCGCCCCGTGGCTGATCGCGCGTCGCACGAGCAGAGCGCTCGGCATCGTCGCCGCCGTGGCCGGCTACGGGTTCGCCACGTTCTACACGTCGCTCGATCTCCTGGCCGGCGTCGCGGCCGGCACGCTCCAGCTGGCCGGCGTGACGGAAGGCAAGGCTCCGGTCTACGAGATCGCCCGCGAGGTCGGCCTCATCGGCGTCGTCTCGCTCGTGATCGCCTGCCTCGCGGCGACGGTCGCGGTCTTCGTGCGGCGACGGCTGCGCGCACTCCCCGGCGGCGTCCTCGCGGTCGCGGGCGCCGTGCTCGTGCAGCCCGGACACATCTACCCGGGTCTCGGAACCCTGGCCATGCTTCTGCTCGCCGCGGGGCTCGTGGCCCTTGCCGTCGAGGTCACACCAACGAGGCGCGCGGCCGATACGCCGGGAACGAACGAGGGCCCGGCGACGATCGCCGGGCCCAACGTGTAGCGGTGCTCTACGCCTCGATGACGAGCGGCACGATCATCGGGCGGCGACGGTACGACGTGTTGACCCAGCGACCGACCGTGCGGCGCACGACCTGCTGCATCGCGTGCTGGTCGTGCATGCCGTTCTTGGATGCCTCGGCCAGGGCCGCGACGATCTTCGGCTTCACATCGTCGAAGACGGACTCGTCTTCGGCGAAGCCCTTCGCGTGGATCTCGGGGCCGACCACGACGCGACCGGTCTGCGCCTCGATCACCACGATGATCGAGATGAAGCCCTCCTCGCCGAGGATGCGACGATCCTTGAGATCGGCGTCCGTGATCTCGCCGACGCTCGAGCCGTCGACGTAGACGAAGCCCAGGTCGTACTGGCCGACGACGGAGGCGACGCCGTCTTTGAGGTCGATGACCGTGCCGTCCTCCGCGATGATCGTGTTCTCTTCGGGGATGCCGGTCTGCTGTGCCAGCTTCGCGTTCGCGACCAGGTGGCGCTGCTCGCCGTGAACGGGCAGCACGTTCTTGGGCTTCAGGATGTTGTAGCAGTAGAGCAGCTCGCCGGCGGCCGCGTGACCGGAGACGTGCACCTTCGCGTTGCCCTTGTGCACCACGTTGGCGCCGAGCTTCATGAGTCCGTTGATGATGCGGTAGACGGCGTTCTCGTTGCCGGGGATCAGGCTCGAGGCGAGGATGACGGTGTCGTTCTCGCCGATCTCGACCTGGTGCTCGCCGTTCGCCATGCGGCTGAGCACGGCCATCGGCTCACCCTGCGAGCCCGTGGACATGTAGACGATCTTGTTGTCGGGGATGTCCCCGGCCTTCTTGAAGTCGATGAGCACGTTCTCGGGCACCCGCAGGTATCCGAGCTCGGCCGCGATCTGCATGTTGCGCACCATCGACCGACCCAGGAGGGCGACCCGACGGCCGTTGTTGTGCGCGGCATCCAGAACCTGCTGCACGCGGTGCACATGCGAGGAGAAGCTGGCCACGACGACCCGGCGCGGAGCGCGGCGGATGACGTCGTCGAGCACGGGACCGATGGAGCGCTCGAGCGCCGTGAATCCCGGCACGTCGGCGTTGGTGGAGTCGACCAGGAAGAGGTCGACGCCCTCTTCGCCGAGACGGGCGAACGCACGGAGGTCGGTGAGCCGGTTGTCGAGCGGCAGCTGGTCCATCTTGAAGTCGCCCGTGTGCAGGACGGTGCCTGCGACCGTCTTGATTGCTACGGCCAAGGCATCGGGGATGGAGTGGTTGACGGCGACGAACTCGAGCTCGAACGGCCCGAACTGCTCGATCTGGCCCTCGGCGACGGTCAGCGTGTAGGGCTTGATGCGGTGCTCTTTGAGCTTCGCCTCGATGAGCGCGAGCGTGAGGCCCGAGCCGATGAGGGGGATGTCGCGCTTCAGGCGCAGCAGATAGGGCACGGCGCCGATGTGATCTTCGTGACCGTGTGTGAGCACGATGCCGAGGACGTCGTCGAGTCGATCGCGCACGATCGAGAAGTCGGGGAGGATCAGGTCGACCCCGGGCTGATGCTCTTCGGGGAAGAGCACGCCGCAGTCGACGATCAGCAGCTTGCCGTTGATCTCGAAGACGGTCATGTTGCGGCCGATCTCGCCGAGGCCACCGACCGGAATGATCCGGAGGGTGTCAGGGGCGAGGGCGCGCGGTTCGTATGCGATGTTGGGCATGTGCCCTCCTAGCTCGTGGTGCCGACCCCGAAGGGTCAGCGTGTTGTGCCCGCGACCTTCGGCAGTGCGCCGCCGGCGGCGGCATTGCGGTCGGGGCGGAAGTTGGTGAAGTCGATCGAGGGGATTCCCTTGACCAAGTCGATCTCGTTCTCGATCTGCGCGGCTTCCCACTCCTCGGGACCGACGAGCGGCAGTCGTACCCGGGGACTCGAGATGCGGCCGAGACCGTGCAGGATGTACTTGGCCGCTACGGTGCCCGGAACGTGGGTCATGACGGCGCGCACGAGCGGCTCGAGCGCCTGGTGCGCCGCTGTCGCCGTGGCGAGGTCGCCGGCGTTGACCGCGTCGACCATGACCCGGTACGGACCCGAGGCGATGTTGTTCGTGACCCCGATGAGCCCGGTCGCGCCGATGGAGAGATGCGGCAGCACGTTGGCGTCGTCGCCGGAGAAGTACATGAGGTCGGTCTGGTTGATGACCCTGCTCACCTCGCTGAAGTCGCCCTTGGCGTCTTTGATCGCGAGGATGTTCGGGTGCTTGGCGAGGCGGAGGATCGTCTCGTACTTGATCGGCACGCCGGTGCGGCCCGGAATGTCGTAGAGGATGACCGGGAGGTCGGTCGAGTCCGCGATCATACGGAAGTGCGTGAGGAGCCCGGCCTGGGTGGGCTTGTTGTAGTAGGGCGTGACGACGAGGTTGCCGTCGGCGCCGGCCTTCTCGCTCTGGCGGGCGAGCTGCATGGCATGGGCCGTCTCGTTCGATCCGCCGCCGGTGAGCACCTTCGCCCGACCGGCCGAAACGGACTTCGCGACCTGCACGAGCTGCAGCTTCTCGGCGTCGGTGAGCGTCGAGGTCTCCCCCGTCGTTCCCGACACCACGATGCCGTCTGCTCCATGGCTGATGACGTTGTCGATGTGCTTCTCGACACTGGGCCAGTCGACCTCGCCATCGGCGGTGAACGGGGTGACGAGGGCCACGAGCACCTGGCCGAACGGATTCTCTTTCGTTATCACGGGTTACAGGCTACCGGTCGCGTCGGCATACGCGCCGACAGGGAGTGCTCAGAATCCGAGCCGCCCGAGCTGCTTCGGATCGCGCTGCCAGTCTTTGGCGACCTTGACACGCAGGCTGAGGAAGACCTGCTTGCCGATCAGGGGTTCGATCTGCTCGCGGGCGGTGGCGCCCACCGCGCCGAGCCGTGACCCGCCCTTGCCGATGATGATGGCCTTCTGGCTGTCGCGTTCGACGAACACGTTGGCGTAGATCTCGACCAGCTCGCGGTCGTCGCGCTCGATGATGTCGTCGATGGTCACGGCGAGCGAGTGCGGCAGTTCGTCGTGCACCCCCTCGAGCGCGGCCTCCCGGATGAGCTCGGAGATGCGCGCTTCGAGCCCCTCGTCGGTGGTCTGTTCAGCCGGGTACAGCTGGGGAGAGACGGGAAGGAGGCGGATGAGCTCGGTCGAGAGGGTGTCGAGCTGGATGCGACTCTGGGCCGACAGGGGAACCACGGCCTCCCAGTCGCGCAGTTCCGACACGGCAAGAAGCTGTTCGGCCACCGCGGGCCGCGAGGCCGCATCGATCTTCGTCACGATCGCGACCTTCTTGGCCTTGGGAAAGCTGTCGAGCTGCTCGTTGATGAAGCGGTCGCCAGGGCCGAGCTTCTCGTTGGCCGGAATGCAGAACCCGATGACGTCGACGTCGCCCAGGGTGGTCTGCACGATCGCGTTGAGCCGCTCGCCCAAGAGCGTGCGCGGTCGGTGCATGCCCGGTGTGTCGACGAGGATCAGCTGTCCATCTTCGCGATGCACGATGCCGCGGATGGCGCGACGCGTCGTCTGCGGCTTGGAGGACGTGATCGCCACCTTCTCGCCCACGAGGGCGTTCGTCAGGGTCGACTTTCCCACGTTGGGACGACCGACGAACGAGACGAATCCCGCCCGGAAGTCGCGTGTCGGGCTGTCGGTGCCGGGGTCGGTCACTCGGGTCCTCTCTCTGAGACGAGCGGCTGCGCCGACTGGTCTCGCTGCACCAGGACGGTGCTGATTCGTTTGCGGCGGCCTTCGGTGCGTTCGGCGGTGAGGACGAGGCCCGACGTCGTGACCTGGGAGCCGCTCGAGGGCAGGCGCCCGAGCTCCTTCGACAGGAGCCCTCCCACGGAGTCGACGTCGTCATCGTCGAGCTCGAGGTCGAAGAGTTCGCCGAGCTCGTCGACGGGGAGACGCGCGCTGACGCGATAGACGCCTTCCGACACGTTCTCCACCTCCACGATCTCTCGGTCGTACTCGTCGGAGATGTCTCCGACCAATTCCTCGATCAAGTCCTCGAGGGTCACAAGACCGGCGATTCCGCCGTACTCATCCACAACCATGGCGAGGTGATTGGAGTCGAGCTGCATCTGTCGCAGCGTGTCGTCAACTTTTTTCGACTCGGGAACGAAGAGGGCAGGGCGCGCGAGCTTGCCGACGGTGCGCTTGTCGAGCGCGGCGGGCTTCTCGTAGGCGAGACGCGCCACATCGCGCAGATACAGGATGCCGACGATCTCGTCGACGTCATCGGCGACGACGGGCATACGGGACACTCCGGTGCTGAGGAAGAGCCCCATGCCCTGGCCCACGGTGGCCGTGGCGTCGACCGTGACCATGTCGGTTCGCGGGATCATGACCTCGCGCACGACGGTGTCGCTGAAGTCGATGATCGAATGGATGAGCTCCCTGTCCTCCTCCTCGAGCACATCGAGCTCGGTCGCCTCGTCGACCATGCTGAGAAGCTGCTGCTCGGAGGTGAACGCGGCGGAACGGGGACGCCCGGGAGTGACGCGATTGCCGAACGCCACGAGCGCGCCCGCGATGGGGCCGAGCACGACCCGCAGGCTGTGCACGAGCAGAGCTGTGAGTCCCACAACCGCCTGGGGGTGCGCCCTGCCCACGCTGCGCGGGCTCGACCCCACGAGCACGAACGACACGACGGTCATGATGAGCGCGGCGAACAGAAGAACGAGCCACGGACCTTCGATCCACACCGACAGCACGATGGTCACCAGCACTGCGGCGGTCGTCTCGGAGACGACACGGGCGAAGTTGACCACGTTCATGTGGGGGCTGGGGTCTGCTGCGATCGCGCGGAGCGACCTCTTCGCCCGGTACTTCTCGGCGAGTTCGGCGATATCGGCGCGCGACAGCACGACGAGGGCCGCGTCCGTCGCGGCGAACAGCCCGCCCAAGGCCACGAGCATGAATGCCGCGACCAGGAAGAGTGCTGTGATCATGTACGGCGGCGGCGCTCAGTGGCCGCGAACCCGGTGAGGATGTCTCGCTGCAGACCGAACATCTCCTTCTCCTCGTCGGGTTCGGCGTGGTCGAAGCCGAGGAGGTGGAGAACACCGTGGGCTGTCAGGAGCTGGAGCTCGTCGAGAGTGGAGTGACCCGCGCCGACCGCCTGCACCTCCGCCACCTGGGGGCACAGCACGATGTCGCCGAGCAGGCCGGGAGGGGTGGGGGCGTCCTCTGTTCCCGGGCGCAACTCGTCCATAGGGAAGCTCAGGACGTCTGTCGGACCCGGCTCGTCCATCCACTGCACGTGGAGCTGCTCCATGGCAGCCTCGTCGACGAGCACGATCGCCAGTTCGGCATCGGGGTGCACGTGCAGCTGGTCGAGCGCGTAGGTCGCGAGCCTCAGGATCGCCGTCTCATCGACTTCGATCGCGGACTCGTTGTTGATCTCGATCGTCATCGCTGCTTCTTATACCTTTGGTCTCGCTCGGAGGCGCCGATCTTCTCGCCGGCCTTCCGTGCCATCTGGATCTGGTCGTACTTCGTGTAGGCGTCGACGATCTGACCCACGAGGGTGTGTCGGACGACGTCGGCGCTCGTCATGGTGGCGAAATGAATGTCGTCGATGTCGCCGAGCACCCGGGTGACGAGCTGCAACCCGCTCGTTCCGACCGGGAGGTCGACCTGGGTGATGTCGCCGGTGATCACCATGCGCGACCCGAACCCGAGTCGCGTGAGGAACATCTTCATCTGCTCGGGGCTCGTGTTCTGAGCCTCGTCGAGCACGATGAACGAGTCGTTCAGCGTTCGGCCGCGCATGTAGGCGAGGGGGGCGACCTCGATCGTGCCGGCGGCCAGAAGCTTCGGAACGACCTCGGGATCGAGCATCTCGTTCAGGGCGTCGTAGAGAGGGCGCAGGTAGGGATCGATCTTGTCTGTGAGCGTTCCGGGCAGGTAGCCGAGGCGCTCCCCCGCCTCGACGGCCGGCCGCGTGAGGATGATGCGGTTGACCTCTTTGCGCTGCAGGGCCTGAACGGCCTTGGCCATGGCCAGGTACGTCTTGCCCGTGCCGGCCGGGCCGATGCCGAAGACGATGGTGTTGAGGTCGATCGCGTCGACGTATGCCTTCTGGCCGGCGGTCTTGGGCCGGATGCTCTTGCCCCGCGTCGAGAGGATGGCCTGGCCGAGCAGGTCGACAGGGCTCGCGGTCTTGTCGGCGTCGAGGATCGCTGCGCTCGACGTGACTTCGGTGGAGGTCAAATCTTGTCCGTTCTTGATCATCACGAGGAGTTCGTCGACGAGGCGTCGGGCCGATTCGACCTCGTCTGCGTCATCGCCGGTGAGGGTGACCTCATTGCCGCGCACATGCACGTCGACGCCCGGATACTGCTTCTCGATCGTCGACAGGAGTCGGTCTTGCGGACCGAGCAGGCGCACCATGGCGATGCCGTCGATGAAGAGTCTGGCCTCGCCCGGTGTGGAATTCTCAGCCGTCGGCAAGGGAGTCCTCTCCGAGCCCGCCCGCGAGAACGTGCGCGTGCACGTGGAACACGGTCTGGCCCGCTGCCTCACCGGTGTTGAAGACCAGCCTGAACTCGCCGCCCGCGCGCTCGTCGGCGATGCGGGATGCGAGTGCCACGACCTCTGCGAGCAGGGCCGGGTCGCCCTCGGCCAGTTCGACGACGTTGCGGTACGCCTCGGTCTTCGGAACCACGAGAACGTGCACGGGCGCCTTGGGGGCGATGTCTTCGAAGGCGATCACGGTGTCGGTCTCGGCCACGATGGTGGCAGGGATCTCGCGCGCGACGATGCGCGAGAAGATCGAAGGCGAGTCGGCTGTGGGTGACATGCCTCTATCTTAAGAGCGCGAAGCCCGCCGTCGCGGGTGCCGACCGGCACGTTCGCTCTCGGCACAGTCCACCCGCAGGCCGGTCACCAGCGCTTCAGTCTCACGTTGAGCACGGCGAGCGCGGATGGGCCGGCCGTGGAGGTGCGCAGGATCTCGCCGCCGAGGCGCACCCGGATGGCGCCCTGGCGCTCGAAGAGGTCGAGCTCGTGGGGGGCGATGCCGCCTTCGGGACCGACCACGAGAACGAGGATGCGCGCATCCGGCGGCAGCACGACCTCGGACAGGCGCGCCTCGGCCGTGGGATCGAGCACGAGAACTGTGGCGTCCTCGGCCAGCCGGGCGAGCTGCTTGGTGGTCATGTGCTGCTCGACGGACGGCACCCACGACC
Organism: Agreia sp. Leaf244; assembly: GCF_001422695.1. Lineage (NCBI taxonomy): Bacteria > Bacillati > Actinomycetota > Actinomycetes > Micrococcales > Microbacteriaceae > Agreia > Agreia sp. Leaf244. The sequence goes on from NZ_LMLX01000007.1 coordinate 47,364, forward strand.
GGATCGACTGTTTCGCCGCCTCGCGCACGATCGCGCCCCAGCGCTCCATGCCCTTGGCGATCTTCGCGCCGGACCACTTCGAGATCGAGCGCTCCGCGGCCCAGGGTATGACTCCGGAGACGCCGAGTTCGGTCGCGGCCTGCACGGCGAGCTCGTCTCGATCGCCCTTGGCGAGCGCCTGGGCGAGCCAGACCTCGGGAACCGGAGCCTCCTCACGGGCCGCCGACTCGACCCGGATCTCGAGCGCTCCCGCCTCGACGGCCGTGATCGGGCCACGAACCACGAGCCCGGCGCCGTCTCCGATCGAGATGACCTCTCCGACGCGGAGACGATTCACGGTCACGGCATGCCGCGCCTCCGGACCCGCCAGCGCCACGCCGTCGCCGACCGCGTGCGGCACGGCAGCCAGGTCGGAGCGGAGGAAGAGCGAACTCATGCTCAGACGTTGAGGAAGCGGTCGCGCAGCTTGGCGAACAGACCCTGCTGGAAGTGCCCGAGGTTGGGAGCCGGGTACTTGTGGGCCTGGGCGAGCTGCTTCATGAGCTCCTTCTGCTTGTGATCGAGCTTGGTCGGTGTGGTGACCTGCACGCCGATCTTCAGGTCTCCCCTGCCCTGCCCGCGCAGATGCGTTATGCCGCGGCCCTTGACCGTGATGATCTCAGCGCTCTGGATGCCGGGCTTGATCTCCACCTCGATGTCGCCGTCGAGCGCCGTGACCGTCGACGTGGTGCCGAGCACCGCATCCCACATGAACACCTCGAGCGTGCAGAGGATGTCGTCGCCGTTGCGGCTGAAGACATCGTGGTGGCGCACCTTCATCTCGAGGTACAGGTCGCCGTTCGGGCCGCCCGCCGGGCCGACCTCTCCCTGGCCGATGAGCTGCAGCCGCAGACCCGTGTCGACGCCGGCGGGGATGTCGACGGGAATCGACCGCCGGGCGCGCACGCGACCCTGGCCCTGGCAGGTGACGCAGGGCGCGGGGATGACGGTGCCGTAGCCGCGGCAGGTTCCGCAGGGTGCGCTCGTCATGACGTTGCCGAGCAGCGAGCGCACTGCCCGCTGGATCTGGCCGCTGCCGCCGCAGATGTCGCAGGTGACGGGAGACGTGCCGGGCTGGCAGCACGACCCGTTGCAGGTCTCGCAGACCACGGCCGTATCGACCTCGAGGTCGCGGTGCGTTCCGAAGATGACCTCGCCGAGGTCGATCTCGACCCGGAGCAGCGCGTCCTGGCCGCGTTCCTCACGGGACTTCGGACCCCGCGAGCCGCCCTGTGCTCCGAAGAAGGTCTCGAAGATGTCACCGAAGCCGCCGAAACCGCCGGCGCCGCCCGGGAAGCCCTGCTGGGGGCCGCGGTCGTAGTCGCGCCGCTGGCCGGGGTCGCTGAGCACGTCGTAGGCGTGGGTGACCGCCTTGAACTTCTCCTCAGCATCCGGCGCCGAGTTGACGTCGGGGTGCAGCTCTCGGGCAAGCCGTCGATAGGCCTTCTTGATCTCTTCGGGCGTGGCGCTCTTGTCCACACCCAGCACGTCGTAATGGTCAGCCACGCGGGCGTCTCCTTATGATTCGGGATTCGCTGGCCGTGGGACGGCAGCGTTCTGTCGGATCGGGTCGTCGCCGGATCGGCGCGAGAAAGTACAGGATCAACTCTCCCCGAGTGCTCGGGAGAGATATCGGGCCACCGCGCGCACCGCGGCGATGTTGCTCGAGTAGTCCATTCGTGTCGGGCCGAGCACACCGAGGTGGGCGAGCGATCCGCCCTGCGCGCTGTACCCGCTCGCCAGGATGGACGTCTCGCCCAGCCCGAACGGAGCGTTCTCACGGCCGATGCTCACGGATACGCCGCGCTGGTCGGCCTCGAGCTCGCTGAACAGCCGAAGCAGCACGACCTGCTCCTCGACCGCTTCGAGCACGGGCAGGATGCTTCCGTGGAAGTCGTTCTCGGTGCGCACGAGGTTGGATGCCCCGGCGATCACGAGCTTGTCGTGTCGCGTGGCCGCCACATGCTCGGCGATCGCCGCGACGATGACCCGCACCACGGGCATCCGGGACGCGGCGAACATACCGGGGATGTCTGCGAGCCGGGCCGCCGCCTCGACGACGCCGACGCCCGCGAGCGCCGTGTTGAGCTTGGCCCGGATCTCGCCGATGAAGTCGACGTCGACCTCGCCGGGCACATCGACGACCCGCTGGTCAACGTGGCCGGAGTCGGTGATCACGACGAGAAGCAGCTTCTGCGGGGCGAGGGCCACCACCTCGAGATGACGGAAACGGGCCTGCTGCAGCGACGGGTACTGCACCATGGCGACCTGCCGGGTGAGCTGGGAGAGGAGGCGCACGGTGCGCGCCAGCACGTCGTCGAGGTCGGCGGACTCGCCGAGGAACGTCTCGATGGCCTGCCGCTGAGCCGGGGTGAGCGGTTTCAGATCGGCGAGGTGGTCGACGAAGAGCCGGTATCCCTTGTCGGTGGGGATACGGCCCGACGAGGTGTGCGGGGCGGTGATCAGCTCTTCTTCTTCGAGGAGGGCCATGTCATTGCGGATGGTCGCGGCCGAGACGCCGAAGGAGTGCCGGTCGACGATCGACTTCGACCCGACAGGCTCGCGTGAGGCCACATAATCTTGCACGATGACGCGGAGCACTTCGAGGCTGCGGTCCGAGACCATGTCGTCACCTCTCTCTCGTCTGCACATCGATCACCCGCACAGGCCCGCGAACGATTGGCACTCCGAGATCCTGAGTGCCAATTATATCTCGCCCACAGAGCATGGGGATCATTGCCCGCCGAACCCGTTCCGCAGTATCTTGTGCTGAAGCCCACATCCAGTGACGAAAGGCCGCGACTCATGTCCGATCCCAACTCGACGCCGCAGAACAATCCGGGCTCGGGCGAGCCGACACCTCCCCCGTACACCCCACCGGCAGGGCAGGTGCCGCCTGACTTCGGAACACCGGCCGGCGGCTCCGTTCCACCGCAGTACGGTTCGCCGTCCGCAGGCCAGACGCCGCCTCCCGGCTACACGCCGCAGCCGGCCGCGGCGCCGGGCGCACCGCTGAGCCAGTCCGACGACAAGCTGTGGGCCTCGCTTGCGCACTTCGGTGGCGTGCTGAGCTTCATCCCTCCCCTCATCATCTGGCTGGTCTTCAAAGACCGTGGCCCCCTGGTCAACCAGGAGGGCAAGGAGTCGCTCAACTACCAGATCACGATCGCGATCGCGTGGGTGGCATATTCCATCGTCGCCGTGATCCTCGGCTTCATTCCTATCCTCGGTGGCATCATCGTGACTCTCCTCTGGCTCGCCGTGCTGGCCGCCCAGGTGGTCTTCCCCATCATCGGCGGCGTCAAGGTCAACGGTGGCGGCACGTACCGGTACCCGTTCGCCATCCGACTCATCAAGTAATCCCCCGTCAAGTAATCCCCCATCACATAGCCCGTTCAGCACTGAGCGCCGGTCGACACCTCGTGTCGGCCGGCGCTTCTTGGTTTAATGGGTGACATGACTGCAGCCCCGCCTCCGTTCGAGACCGCATACCAGCCCCAGCCGCCGATGACGCCGCAGGATCAGCGCCTCTGGTCGACGCTCATCCACCTAGGAGGAATCCTGTTCGGATTCCTGCCCGCGCTCGTGGGATACCTCGTGTTGAAGAGCCGGGGCGAGTTCATCCGGCAGCACACCCTCGAGGAGTTGAACTTCCAGATCTCCCTGGCCATCTACATGGCGGCCCTCGTGCTCATCGGCATTCCCACGTTCTTCATCGGCACGATCCTCGCCGTGCCGCTGGGAATCGCTGCGATCATCTTCATGATCATCGCCGCCGTCAAGTCGAACGCGGGCGAGTTCTACCGCTACCCGCTGATCTTCCGCTTCGTCAAGTAGCCGTCTCGCCGGCTCGCTAATCGGTGAGTCGGCGCACGACGGCGTCGGCGAGCAGCCGACCGCGCAGCGTCAGCACCACGGTGCCCGCGATCGCGGAGCGCCCGTCGATGAGGCCGTCGGCGATCAGGCCGGCGACCTCTCGTCTCGGCTCCGCCGCGAGCGAGTCCACGCGCAGGCCTTCCCGGATGCGCGTGAGGAGCAGGACGCGCTCGGTCTCGCGCGTCGCGGCATCCAGTGTCTCTCGGCCGGCGGCCGGCGAGTGGCCCGCGGCGATGCGCTCGGCGTAGGCGGCCGGATGCTTGACGTTCCACCACCGGGTGTCGCCGACGTAGCTATGGGCACCGGGGCCAACGCCCCACCAGTCGTGCCCCAGCCAGTACGCGAGGTTGTGCCGCGATACGAAGCTCTCGTCTGCGGCCCAGTTGCTGACCTCGTACCAGGAGTATCCGGCCGCGGCGAGCATGGCGTCGGCCAGTTCGTACATGTCGGCCTCGAGGTCGTCGTCGGGCTCCTCGACCTCTCCCGACTTGATCTGCCGCGCGAGCTTCGTGCCCTGCTCGACGATGAGCGCGTAGGCCGACAGGTGATCGGGAGCCGACGCGAGGGCGCTCTCGAGCGACGTGCGCCAGTTCTCGAGCGACTCCCCCGGCGTTCCGTAGATGAGGTCGAGGCTCACCTGGAGCCCGGCCTCGCGCGCCCACTGCACGACCAGCGGAACCCGCTCGGGGTCGTGGGTGCGGTCGAGGGTGCGCAGCACGTGGGGAACGGCGGACTGCATGCCGAAGCTGACCCGGGTGAACCCCGCGTCGGCGAGGGTCTTCAGGTAGTCGGCATCGACACTGTCGGGGTTCGCCTCTGTCGTGACCTCTGCGCCCGGCTCGAGCCCCCAGGCGTCGCGCACGGAGGCGAGCATGCGAACGAGGTTCTCGGCGGGCAGCAGCGTCGGCGTGCCTCCCCCGAAGAAGACCGTCGATACGGGCCGGGCCGGCACCCCCGACTCGTCGAGAACACGACGGGCGAGCTCGACCTCGACCACGGCCTGCGACGCATAGTCGGACTGCTTGGCTCCTCGCAGCTCGGTGGCCGTGTAAGTGTTGAAGTCGCAGTAGCCGCATCGCACCCGGCAGAACGGAACGTGCAGGTACACGCCGAAGTTGCGGGAGGCCGCATCCCGTGCGGAATCCGCGGGCAGCATGCCGTCGAGGGGGGCGGGATCGCCGAGGGGAAGCGCGGCACCCATCAGAGACAGCTGATCATGCGGAGGGTGCTCACGCTGCGCGTCCGGGAAGAAGAGCCCGCAGATAGCGTTTCGTCATCAGTCGCTGCTGGCGACGGAGCAGTGGCGATACCGCCCGGTAGAACGGCGTGCTGCCCCTGGAGAAGGCGCGAACCGTGAACCAGACCGAGTCGTCGGGCTCGTGGGTGACGACGAAGCTCTCCTCGCCCTCCTCCGGATGCCCGGGGAGGGTTCCGTAGGCGAAGCCCGCCTCGTTCGGCTCGTCGATCACGAGCACCACGCGCACGGGTGCCGTGACCTGGCGGCCGTAGGCCCGGATGCGCAGGTCGGCCGTGACCCCGGCCGAGATCTGCGGCGTGCCGTCTTCGGAGTAGGTGAGCTCGGGGTTGACGTCGCGCGGGGCGAGCGGCGTGCCGTCGGCGTCGTAGACGAGTCCGGCGTAGTCGGTGTCGCTGGGCGTGGGCAACTCGATGTTCGACACCACGATGCCGCTGTTCTTCTGCACGCCCCAGGCGAGCAGGGTGGCCGCAGCGGCCTCGAAGCGGTCGCGACCGGAGCCGATGCGGATGCTGTCCTCGGCCGGCCTGTACCCCTTGGGCGGATAGAACATGAGGTCGGCGGCCTGCGAGGCGCCGACGGCCGCGTAGGTGAGGGACTCGCCGGTGTGGGTGGAGCGCTGTGCCATCGGCTACTTCTTGTCTTTCTTCGTCTCCGTGTCGCCGGAGAGCGCGGCGATGAAGGCACCCTGCGGCACCTCGACGCGGCCGACCATCTTCATGCGCTTCTTGCCCTCTTTCTGCTTCTCGAGGAGCTTGCGCTTGCGACTGATGTCACCGCCGTAGCACTTGGCGAGAACGTCTTTGCGCATGGCCCTGATCGACTCGCGGGCGATGATGCGGGCGCCGATGGCCGCCTGGATGGGCACCTCGAACTGCTGGCGCGGGATGAGCTTGCGCAGGCGCTCGGTCATGAGGGCGCCGTAGGCCTGGGCCTTGTCGCGGTGCACGATCGCGCTGAACGCGTCGACCTGCTCGCCCTGCAGCAGGATGTCGACCTTCACCAGGTCGGCCTCCTGGTCTCCGACGGGCTCGTAGTCGAGCGAGGCATAGCCCGCGGTCTTGGACTTGAGGCTGTCGAAGAAGTCGAAGACGATCTCGGCGAGCGGCATGGTGTAGCGGATCTCGACGCGGTCCTCGCCGAGGAACTCCATGCCCAGGAGAGTGCCGCGACGGCTCTGGCAGAGCTCCATGATGACGCCGACGTAGTCTTTGGGCGCCAGGATGGCGGCCTTGACGATCGGCTCCTGCACGCTGGTGATCTTGCCCGACGGGAATTCGCTCGGGTTGGTGACGGTGACGGTCTTCTTGTCTTCGGTGGTCACCTCGTAGATGACGCTCGGAGCCGTGGCGATGAGGTCGAGCCCGAACTCGCGCTCGAGCCGCTCGTTGATGATCTCGAGGTGCAGCAGGCCGAGGAAGCCGCAGCGGAAGCCGAAGCCGAGCGCCACGGAGGTCTCGGGCTCGTACACCAGCGACGCGTCGCTGAGCTTCAGCTTGTCGAGGGCTTCACGCAGCGCCGGGTAGTCGGTTCCGTCGATGGGATACAGACCCGAGAAGACCATCGGCAGGGGCTCGGTGTATCCGGGCAGCGCCTCGGTGGCGGGCTTGGCGTGCGTGGTGACCGTGTCGCCCACCTTCGACTGGCGAACGTCTTTCACACCCGTGATCAGGTATCCGACCTCGCCGACGCCGAGACCCTTGCTGGGAGTGGGCTCGGGCGAGGAGACGCCGATCTCGAGAATCTCGTGCGTGGCCCGCGTCGACATCATCTGGATCTTCTCGCGCGGCGACAGCTTGCCGTCGATCATGCGCACGTAGGTGACGACGCCGCGGTAGGAGTCGTACACCGAGTCGAAGATCATGGCGCGAGCCGCGGCATCCGGATCGCCCTGGGGCGCGGGAACGAGGGCCGTCAGACGGTCGAGCAGTTCGGGCACGCCCACGCCGGTCTTGCCCGAGACGCGCAGCACGTCTTCGGGCTTGCCTCCGATCAGGCTCGCCAGTTCTTGGGCGTATTTATCGGGGTCTGCAGCGGGCAGATCGATCTTGTTGAGCACCGGGATGATCGTGAGGTCGTTGTCGAGCGCGAGGTAGAGGTTCGCCAGCGTCTGCGCCTCGATGCCCTGCGCGGCATCGACGAGCAGGAGGGCGCCCTCGCACGCAGCGAGCGATCGAGACACCTCGTAGGTGAAGTCGACGTGGCCCGGGGTGTCGATCATGTTCAGCGCGTAAGTCTGGCCGTCGAGCGACCAGGGCATGCGCACGGCCTGGCTCTTGATGGTGATGCCGCGCTCGCGCTCGATGTCCATGCGGTCGAGGTACTGGGCGCGCATGTCTCTGTCGCTCACCACACCGGTGATCTGCAGCATACGGTCGGCCAACGTGGACTTGCCGTGGTCGATGTGGGCGATGATGCAGAAATTGCGAATGAACGCGGGGTCGGTGGATGCCGGCTCCAGGGCCTTCGTAGCTAGCGGGCTCACACGTTCCTCTTGTGTCGTACGGCAGGTAAGCGCCCATTCTCTCACGTTGTTCGAGGCCGACGCTTTTCGTCATGGAGAGGAGGCGGTCGGTTCTCCGGCGCGGTTGAATATGGTCATGAGTATTCTCCTTACCGGCGCCTCCGGCTTCATCGGCTCTGCAGTCCTCCGCCAGCTCCGACTGCAGGGGCGCGACGTGACCGCCATCGTGCGCTCGCCCGAGAAGGCCGCCAAGGTCGAGGCTCTCGGAGCCACGGCGGTGATCGGCGACATCACCGACTCGGAGCTGGTGACGGAACAGGCGATCGCGAGCGACGGCGTCATCCACCTCGCCTCCCCCGGCGACGACTCCAGCCGCGACGTCGACGACGCATTCGTGACGGCCGTCTTCGCCGGACTCGAGGGCAGCGACAAGCGCTACGTGCACACGGGCGGCATCTGGGTGTGGGGCAGCAACCCCGACATCTCCGAGGACTCACCCCGCAATGCCCCGCCCATCACCGCGTGGCGCTGGGAGATCGAGAAGCGCGTACTCGAGGCGCAGGGCGTCTCCACCACCCTCATCGCGCCGGCCATCGTCTTCGGGCATGGTGCGGGCATCCCGAGCATTTTCGTCGACGGCCAGTACGGCTCGGGCACGGCGCCCGCCGTGCAGCTCGTGGGCGACGGCTCGCAGCACTGGACGACGGTGCACGTCGACGACCTGGCCGAGCTGTACATCCTCGCCTTCGATCTCGGCGAGTCCGGCTCCACCTACATCGGCGCCAGTGGCGAGAACCCCACCGTGCGCGAGATCGGCGAGGCCGCCGCGGTCGGCCAGAAGCTCGACTCCCGCGTCGAGGAGCACACCGTCGAGGAGACCCGGGCCCGTCTCGGCGAGGCGTTCGCCGACGCGTTGCTGCTCGACCAGCAGGCACGGGGAAGCGCAGCACGCATCGATCTGGGCTGGGAGCCGAACGGTCCGAGCATCCTCGACGAGCTGCGCACCGGCTCGTTCGCGTCGAAGGGCTAGCCGACCTCGCACACGCGCCTGCGGCCGCGACTTCTCTGAGCGACGCCTCAGAGGTCGAGGCCGTAGGCGCGCGACGGCTCGATCCCCGGAGGGTTCTCGCGATCCGGCATGCGCGAGAAGCCGCGCCGCTCATACAGCCCGTGGGCCGTCGTCATCTCGGTTCCGCTGTTCATCACCACGCGCCGGGCACCGCGCTGCCTCGCTAGCTCGATCACGAAGTCGGTGAGGATGCTGCCGATCCGGCGACCGCGCGCTGCCGGGTCGACCGCGAGCAGCCTGAAGTCGAACTCGCCCGGCTGTCCGAGCGGGGTGAGAAGCTCGCCGGGCCGCGGCGTCGTGACCGACCCGAGGATGCTGCCGGTCACGTCGTCGACGGCGACCCAGACCTCGCCGACGGTCGCGTGGTGCGGCACGTCGAGGATTTGCACGGCATAGTCGTCGCCGATCGTGAACTCGAGCTTGTAGGCGTCGAGACGTTGGCGCCCGATCAGGTCGTGCTCGTCGGGCCTGGCGAGGCGCACCGTGACGCCCTCACGTTCGGCCGCGTGCGCATCCGATCCGCGGATCACGGGCTCGGGCAGGCGCCGGATGCCTTCGAGCAGGTCGTCGAGGCCCGCCGCGACGCAGATGCGGATCCAGCCCTCTCCCCCGCGGCCGAACGCGCTGCCGGGGGCGACGGCGACGCGCTTCTCCAGGAGGAAGCGCTCGGCCCATCCGGCGACGTCGCCGCCGGTCGCGTAGCCGACGTTGATCCACAGGTAGAACGCGCCCGAGGGCTGGAGGTACTCGATGCCGCGCTGCTGGAGCAGTGCGGTGGCGGCCTCGAGGTTCTGCCGATAGTGCAGGCCGGCGGCCGCCACGTGCGACTGGTCGCCCTCGACGGCTGCGAGGGCGGCGAGCTGGGCGGGCGTGTTGACGCAGCTGATCATCGCCTCCTGCGCCGTGCGCATCGTGGTCGCGAGACCGGGAGGCGTCACGAGGTAGCCCACCCGGGCGCCGGTGAGCGCGTAGGTCTTCGACAGGGAGAACACCGAGAAGACCCTATCGTCGGCGTCGAGGCTGGCGACCGAGACATGGGGAGCCTCGTAGCTGAACGCCTCGTACACCTCGTCGCTCAGGATCCAGAGATCGTGCTCCCGGGCGAAGTCGACGAGCGCCCGCAGCGTCTCCATGGGGAAGATGGCACCGAGCGGGTTCGACGGCGAGTTGATGATGATCATGCGGGTCTGCGGGGTGACCAGTCGTCGCAGCTCGTCGAGATCGGGCAGGAACGCGTTGTCGCGTCGCAGGGGGTAGGGAACGGAGACGGCCGAGATCATGGCTGCGTTCATCGCGAAGGTCGAATACCCGGGATCGGGGATGAGCACCTCGTCGCCGGGGGCGAGCGTGAGGCTCATGGCGAGGTAGAGGGCCTGCATGCCGCCGCAGGTGACCCAGACCTGCTCGGTGTCGACCACGACGTCGTTCTCACGGGCGAGCTTGCGCACGAGCGCCTCGCGCAGGGGAAGCAGGCCGCCGTTGGGCCCGTAATTCGTCTCGTCGGCGAGCCAGGCGTCGGACCCCGCCTTCAGGATCTCGGCCGACACGTCGACGTCGGGCTCCCCCACGGCGAGCATCAGCACGTCGTCGAGCGCGAGGGCCATCTCGAAGATGCGGCGGATTCCCGACGCGGGAACGGAATCGATGTGGGATGCGAGCTGTGGCATGAGACCATTAACGCTACGCCTCGGTCGGGGTACGGTGAAACGCCGCAGTCCGCACACGCAGCACGCCTTTCGGGTCGCCTCGATATTGTCGAGACGGCACCCGTCTGGTAACGTTGCCTGTTGGCTTACGCTTCCGTCCTACTATGCGGAGCGAACTCGCGGTCGCCGGTCGATCGCATTGCATTCATCCGAACACATACAAGAGGTTATTTCGTGGCAAACATCAAGTCGCAGATCAAGCGCATCGGCACCAACAAGAAGGCTCAGGAGCGCAACAAGGCCGTCAAGAGTGGGCTGAAGACCGCCATCCGCGCCACCAAGACCGCTGTCGCCACTGGCGACAAAGACAAGGCCCTCGCCGCGCTGACCGCAGCGGGCAAGAAGCTCGACAAGGCTGCCTCGAAGGGCGTCATCCACAAGAACCAGGCCGCGAACCGCAAGTCGGCTCTCGCGAAGACGGTCGCCTCCCTCTAAAGAGGCACCCGCACGAAAAAAGCCCCGCGATTGCGGGGCTTTTTTCGTGCCTCGAGCTCATTCGTGCTGGAGGGTCAGCGGGGCGATTCGCCGCGTTCGGCGATGACTCCGATCATGCGCTCGAGCGAGTAGACCGGGTCGCGACTGCCGCCCTTGATGTTCTCGTCGGTCTCGGCGAGCATCTGGATGCTCCGGCCGAGACCCGCGCCCGACCATCCGGCCAGGTCGCGGCGTGCTCGGTCGATCTGCCAGGGCGCGAGGCCCAGCTGGCCGGCGAGCTGGCCCGATCCGCCGCGCGTGCCGAGCACCTTCGCCATGGTGCGCAGCTTCATGGCGAACGCGGCGACCATGGGCACGGGGTCGGCCCCGGAGGCCAAGGCGTGGCGCGCGAGGGCGAGGGCTTCGCCATGCCTGCCCGCGATCGCCATGTCTGCCACGGCGAACGCGCTGGCCTCGACCCTTCCGCCGTAGTAGCGGTCGACCGTGGCCTCGGTGATCTCGGCCGATGCGTCGGCGACGAGCTGCTGGCAGGCGCTGGAGAGCTCGGCGAGGTCGTCGGAGAACGCGGCGACGAGCGCCCTGAGCGCCCCGGCCGAGACGCGACGACCGGCCGCGCGGAACTCGGAGGCGGCGAACTCGTAGCGCTCGGCGTCTTTCTTGAGCTCGGCGCAGACGATCTCGATGCCGCCGCCTGAACCCGATCGGATGGCGTCGAGCAGTCTCTTGCCCCGCACGCCACCGCCGTGTCGGAGAACCAGGTAGGTGTCGTCGGCGGGATTCTCGAGGTACGAGATGGTCTCGAGAAGGAAGTCGTCGGTGCACTTCTCGACGGAGGACACCCGGATCATGCGCGGCTCGGCGAACAGCGACGGACTGGCCACGGTGAGGAGCTCGCCGGGAGCATACGACGACGCGTCGATGTCGGAGACCTCGATGCTGGGGTCTTCGAGCTTCAGCAGGTCTCGCAGCTGACGGATGCTGCGCTCGGCGAGGAACGACTCCGTGCCGGACACCAGAACGACCGGCGCAGGGCGCACCTGCTCCCACGAGAGTTGCGGGATGGCGGCCTTCGCCGTTGGTTTTGCGCCGCGTGCAGTCGCCACGTATCCTCACTCCGTCGATCGTCGTGATCGAGCCTAGTCGCCCCTGCCGACAGCGCGGACGCGCCGACAGCCGACGGGGTCTTCTCGCTCCAGGCGACCAGTTCGCCGCCCTCGACGGAGATGACGATCAGCCCCATCCGGTCTGTTCTGAAGACCTGCGTCGCCGCGTCGGCGAGGATTGCGAGGATGCGGTCGTTCGGATGCCCGTAGTCGTTGTCGGCGCCCACGGAGATGATGCCGGCGCGGGCGTGGATGCGATCATAGAGTTCGGCGCTCTGGTCGCCCGAGCCGTGGTGCGCCACCTTCACGACGTCGACCGGAGCGAGCGGCCCCTCGGCCAGGAGCTGCAGCTGATCGCTCTCGCCGAGGTCGCCCAGGAAGAGGGCGTCGAGGTCGCCTGAGAAGCGAAGGGTGACGCTCGCCCCGTTGCCTCGCAGCGTCGTGCGCTCGAGAGGCCACAGCACGCTCCACGACAGCGCGCCGAGTACCCCGTGATCTCCGCGTACCGCCTCGTGTACGGACGCACCGGATTCGATCACCCGTCGCACCACGGCCTCGTCGGCGGGTTCGTCGGTCGGCCCGATCAGTGCGGTGTCGACCATTCCCGCCACCGCGGCGACACCGCCGATGTGGTCGAGATCGAAATGCGTGAGCACCAGCAGATCGATGCGGTCGATCTGCATCCTCTCGAGGCACGATCGGAGGGCCTCCGGCTCCGGGCCCGTGTCGACGAGGGCGACGGAGTCGCCGCTTCTCACGAGCACCGCGTCGCCCTGACCGATGTCGCAGGCCGCGATGCGCCAGTTCTGCGGCACGGAGAGTCGGAGTGCGATCGTGCCTCCGACGAGCACTCCCCCGTAGACCCCCACGACCGCCGTGACCAGCAACACGCCCACCGCACGACGGAGTCGCGGTGCGCGGGAGGCGAGCACGACCCAGAGCGCCGACCCCGTGAGCGCGAGTACGAGAAGGGCGCCGACGACGCCCGGCACCCAGGGCAACCGGGCGCCGGGCGCGTCGGCGAAGAAGCGGGCGACGGCCCCGATCCAGGCGGCGGGAAGCCAGCACAGCCAGGCCGCCGGAACGGCGAGCGGAGGCACGATCGCGCCGAGGAGGCAGGCCAGCAGCCCGATGACGGTGGCGACCGGCGCGGCCGGAGCCGCGACCAGATTCGCCGGGATGCTGTACGGCGCGATCGTGGGCGTGAGCAGGGCGAGCACCGGCTGGCAGGCGATCTGGGCCGCGAGCGGAACGGCGATGACGGCGGCGAGCCATGACGGCATCCACCGTCGGAGCACGGTCGTGAGCGGACGAGTGAGCACCAGCAGGCCGGCGGTGGCGAGAGCGGACAGCGCGAAGCCGAAGCTGTGCGAGAGCCACGGATCGGTGACGATGAGGCTCACGACGGCAAGGCAGAGCACGGGCACTCCCCGCGCCGATCTCGATGCACCGATCGACAGCAGCACGATCGCGGCCATGGCCGCCGCCCGCACGACACTCGGCTGCGGAGTCACGAGCACCACGAAGAGCACGAGCACGGCCCCGGCCGCGCACAGTCGCGCCACCCGACGGAGCCCGGCGAATCCGGCGAGCAGCAGCGCGCCCGCGATGACGATGGCGCAGTTGGCACCGGACACGGCCGTGAGGTGACTGAGCCCGCTGTCTTTCATCGCCTGATCGAGCGATGCGTCGACGAGCGAGTCGTCGCCCAACGCGAGCCCGGGAACCAGGTCGGCACCGTCGCCCGGGAGACTGCGCGCGGCGTCGGCGAACCCTGCACGAAGTCCCGCCGCCCAGGCGAGGTGCCAGCCCGGCTGCCGGATGATCTGGGGATGACCCTCGACGAACACGAGCCAGGAGGTCTGCGACCCGTCGTCGGTGGCGCGGAAACGGCCCTCGACGCGGATGGTCGACCCGATCGCGGGGGCATCGGCCGTGTCGAGGCCGTCGACGAAGAGCAGGACCCGCGTCGACGTCACGTCGCTGCGACCGCGGCCGTCGTCGATGCGTTCGAGGGTCGCCTCGAACCGCACGCCCGACACGGCCTCTCCGCCGAATCCCGAGTGCGCCGTCTCGGAGGGAGTACCCGTGACCGAGAGCTGCGCGGTCATGGCCCCGTGCGCCTGCTCCACGAGCAGCGGGGGCTCTCGTGCCGGCTGCATGACGAGCACGCCCGCCGCCACGCACGAGCAGAGCGCGGCGCACACCATGAGACTGGGAAACACTTGGCGCAGGCCCACCCCGACGCGACCCCACGGCGACAGCCGGCGTCTCGCCGTCAGTGCGCGCCAGAGCAGCAGGCAGACGAGTAGTGCGGCGACGACGCCCACGAGAACTGCGGCAGCGGCGTGCGGTCGTGCGACGAGCACGAATGCCGCAGCCCAGGTGACGCCGGCCGGAACCGTGAGGCGATGATCGGCGAACCGCGAGTTCGTCGAACGCTGCTCCCCCGCCGCCGCCCCGGTCATACGACCGCCGCATCGCGAAGACCGTCGAGCGTCTTCTGCCCGATTCCCGGAACCTCGAGCAGCTGGTCGAGCGAGGTGAACGGCCCGTGCTCGTCTCGGTAGTCGATGATCTTCTTCGCCGTCTCCGGTCCGATGCGGGGAAGGGTCTCGAGGGCAGCCGCGTCGGCGGTGTTCAGATCGACCGCGGCGGGCGCCGAGTCACCCGCACCGGTCGCCGCACCCTCTGGCGGCTGCGGAGGAACCTCGCCCACCGCCGGCGCATAAAGCTGCTCTCCATCGACGACGACCCGGGCGAGATTCAGCTGCGCTTGGTCGGCCTCCGCCGTGTATCCGCCGGCTGCGGCAACGGCGTCGACGACTCGGGCGCCCTCGCGCAGCTCGTACAGCCCGGGCTTCGCCACCTGGCCGAGCACGTGTACGAAGATGACCGGCGCGGCCGCCTGGCCATCGGCATCCGGACCCGGCGGAGCCGTGCTGTCAGAGATCGACTCGCTCGTGGCGCCGCCCGGGTTCGTCACGAGGACCTCGCTGCTGCCCCGCGGCGCCAGCGCCGACACCAGCACGGCCACGACGAGCACCGCGAGCACGATGACGATGCCTGCGCCGACCCCGATGCCGAGCCGAGCCCGCGCCGGTGGCGGCGATTCGGCATCCATGTCATCACGGTAGGCGCGCGACCACCGACGACGATCGCCCCGGTGTGCGCACTGTGAACAGCACGCGCACCGGGGCGATTGGTGAGGAGGGGTGGGCCGCTACTCGGCCGGCTTCGTCGCGATGCTCACCACGCGCGGCGCGCGCACCACGACGTTGACGATCTGCCGGTCGCCGATCGCCCGCTGCACGGCGGCGGATGCTCGCGCCAGCGACTCGAGGTCGCTGCCGGCGATCGTGGGCGCCACCTCGAGGCGGTCGCGCACCTTGCCGTCGACCTGAACGACCGCGGTCACCGACTCCTCGGTGAGCAGGGCCGGGTCGGCTCCACGCCAGCCGTACGCCGAGATGGACGCCGGGTAGCCGAGGCGCTCCCACATGTCCTCCGCCGTGTAGGGCGCGAACAGGCTGAGCCCCAGGGCCACGGTCTCGACGGCCTCGCGCACGGCGGGGTCTGCGCCACCGGGGCCCGAGTCGACGGCCTTGCGGGTCACGTTGACGAGCTCCATGATGCGGGCCACGACCACGTTGAACTTGAACGCCTCGATGAGTCCGGGAGCCTCGGCCAGGAACCGGTGAGTGACTCGGCGCAGGGCGATGTCGCCGTCGCGCCAGTTGACCTCGGGGCGACTGGTGACGTCTCCCGCCAGACGCCACGCGCGTGCCAGGAACTTCGACGAACCGGCCGGCGAGACGTCTGCCCAGTCGATGTCGTCTTCGGGCGGGCCGGCGAAGGCCATGGTGAGGCGCACCGCGTCGACGCCGTGCTCGTCGAGCTGGTCGCTCAGCTGCACGATGTTGCCCTTGGACTTCGACATCGCCGACCCGTCCATGAGCACCATGCCCTGGTTCAGCAGCGCGCTGAAAGGCTCGGTGAACGAGACGAGGCCGAGGTCGAACAGCACCTTCGTGATGAAGCGTGCGTAGAGCAGGTGCAGGATCGCGTGCGTGACGCCGCCCACGTACTGGTCGACGGGAGCCCACTTGTCGACGTCTTTCGGGTCGAACGCCTTCTCGCTGTCGTGCGGGTTGAGGAAGCGCAGGAAGTACCACGAGCTGTCGACGAAGGTGTCCATCGTGTCGGCATCGCGCAGCGCCGGCGTTCCGTCGACAGGATTGATCACGTTGACCCAGTCCTCCGCGGCGCCGAGCGGCGAGCTGCCCCGCGGCTTGAGGTCGAGACCGTCGCTCGAGGGCAGCAGCACGGGCAGCTGGTCCTCGGGAACGGGGATCTCTTCGCCGTTCTCGCCGTGGATGATCGGGATGGGCGTGCCCCAGTAGCGCTGGCGCGAGATCAGCCAGTCGCGCAGCCGGTAGTTCTTGGCCGGCCTGCCTGCGCCCTGCTGCTGCAGGACCTCGATGGCCTTCTTGATGGCGTTGACCTTGGAGAGACCATTCAGCGGTCCCGAGTTCATGAGTCGGCCGTCGCCCGCGAGCGCGATGCCCGTGACGGCGGGGTCGTAGCTGCCGAAGTTCTCATCGTCGAGCATCTCGTCGGTGATGATCGGGATGGCGCCGGTCGCGGGTGCGGTGACATCGACGACCATGCGGATCGGCAGGTCGAACGCGCGGGCGAAGTCGAGGTCGCGCTGGTCGTGCGCGGGCACCGCCATGACGGCGCCGGTTCCGTAGTCGGCGAGCACATAGTCGGCGGCCCAGATGGGCATGCGCTCGCCGTTGACCGGGTTGATCGCGTAACGCTCGAGGAACACACCGGTCTTGGGCCGGTCGGTGGCCTGGCGCTCGGTCTCGGTGCTCTTCTGCACGGCGGTCAGGTAGGCCTTGAAGGCAGCCTGCACCTCGGGGGTCGACTCGGCCGCCAGTTCGATGGCGAGGTCGGAGTCGGGGGCGACGACCATGAAGGTCGCTCCGAAGAGCGTGTCGGGGCGCGTGGTGAACACGGTGACGGGCTCGTCGCGGCCCTCCACGGCGAAGTCGACGTCGGCCCCGATCGAGCGGCCGATCCAGTTGCGCTGCATGCTGAGCACCTTCGAGGGCCACGAGCCCTCGAGCTGGTTCAGGTCGTCGAGCAGGCGGTCGGCGTAGTCGGTGATCTTGAAGTACCACTGGGTGAGCTTCTTCTTCACGACCACGGCGCCGCTGCGCTCGGAGGTGCCGTCGGGCAGCACCTGCTCGTTGGCGAGCACGGTCTGGTCTACCGGGTCCCAGTTGACCCAGCTGGCCTTGCGGTAGGCGAGGCCCTTCTTGTACATCTGCAGGAACAGCCACTGGTTCCACTTGTAGTACTCGGGGTCACTGGTGTGCAGCACGCGATCCCAGTCGAACGAGGCGGCGTAGCGGCGCATGCTGCGCTTCTGCTGCTCGATGTTGTCGTAGGTCCACTGGCGCGGGTCGAGGCCGCGCTTGATGGCGGCGTTCTCCGCCGGCAGGCCGAAGGAGTCCCAGCCGATAGGGTGCAGAACGTTGAATCCCTGCTGGCGCCAGTAGCGGGCGATGACGTCTCCGAGTGCGTACGCCTCGGCGTGGCCCATGTGCAGGTCGCCCGACGGGTACGGGAACATGTCGAGCACGTACTTGCGCGGGCGCTTGTCGCCGTCGAGGTCGGTCTTGAACGGCTGCATCTCGTCCCAGCGAGGGAGCCACTTGTTCTGGATGGCTGCGAAGTCGTAGTGGAGGGCCGGGTCGTTGCGGGGATCGTACTGCTCGGCGCTCGTCGTTTCGATGGTCACGCGACTCTCAATTCTTGCTTGGGTTCGGCTGCTGGGGCCAAGATCGCCGCGGTGGACACCCGGGATGCACGACTTCTTCCGTGGCACCGGGGCGCGGCAGCAATCCATCGTACTAAACCTGCCCGCCGCGTATCGTTGAAGGCGTGGATGCGACCATCACCGATGCCGACGGAACGACCCGCTGCAGCTGGGCCCACTCGGCACCCGAGATGCTGCCGTACCACGACCAGGAGTGGGGCAGGCCCCTGCACGGCGACCAGCCGCTCTTCGAGAAGCTCTGCCTCGAGACGTTCCAGGCCGGGCTGTCGTGGATCACCATCCTGCGCAAGCGCGAGGCCTTCCGCGACGCGTTCTCGTCGTTCGACATCGAGCGGGTGGCGTCCTTCGACGACGGTGACCTCGACCGGCTGCTGGCGGATGCGCAGATCGTGCGCAACCGAGCGAAGATCAGCGCCGCCATCTCGAACGCAGGGGCGACGAAGCGACTCGTCGAGTACCAGCCGGGGGCTCTCGACTCCCTCCTCTGGGGCTTCGCTCCCCCGCGGCGCACGGCCGCCCCCGAGTCCTACGCCTCCATTCCCGCGTCGACGCCGGAGTCCGCGGCCGCGAGCGCCGCACTCAAGAAGCTCGGCTACCGCTTCGTGGGACCGACCACCCTCTACGCCCTGATGCAGTACGCGGGTCTGGTCAACGACCATGCGGCGGGATGCCACCTGGCCGTCGGCGAACCCGGCGCGCTGTAGCCGCCCTGCCGCCTACAGGCCGAGCGCATACAGCAGGGGTGCGGCCTTGAGGCGCGTCTCCTCGACCTCGTCTTCGGGCACCGATAGTGCCGTGATGCCCCCGCCCGTGCCGATGGATGCGCCGTCGGCGGTGAGCACGATGCTGCGGATCACCATGGCCAGGTCGAGCGCCCCGTCGAGACCGAGGTAGCCGAAGACACCGGCGTAGACCCCGCGCGGTCCGCCCTCGAGCCTTGCCAGGATGCGCATGGCGCTGATCTTCGGTGCTCCGGTCATCGAGCCGGCGGGGAACAGCGCGGCGACGGCATCGAGGGAGTCGGCGCCCGGCGCCAGCTGCGCCGTGACCGTGCTGACGAGCTGGTGCACCGAGCTGTAGCTCTCGATGGCGAGCAGACGGGTGACCTCGACCGAGCCGAGCAGCGCCACCCGCGAGAGGTCGTTGCGCATCAGGTCGACGATCATGAGGTTCTCGGCGCGCTCCTTGTCGCTGGCGAGGAGCTCGGCGCGCAGGCGGGCGTCGTCGTGGTCGGTCTCGCCGCGCGGACGGGTGCCCTTGATCGGCTTCGTCTCGACCGAGCCGCCCGCGTCGACCCGCAGAAACCGCTCGGGGCTCGCGCTGACGAGCGCTACCCCGTCGATGCGCAGGTAGCCGCCGTGGTGGCTCGGGTTCGAGGCGCGCACCGCGAGGTAGGTCGAGAGGGGGTCGGGATGCACGGCGGCGGTGATCTGGTTCGTCAGGCAGAGCTGGTAGGCGTCGCCCTGCCTGATCGACTCCTGGCAGTCGCGCACGAGGTGCTCGTAGTCGTCGGCGCTGTGCCGCCACTGCGCCCGCGGTGCCCGCTCGAGGGGCCGGATGCCGCGGGGTCCCGGGAGCGGAAACGGCTCGAGGGCGGGGTCGCGGCCCAGCCGGGCCGTGTCGATCAGCCGGGCCGTGCGGTCGAGCCAGCCCGCGGCATCCGGTTCGCCGTCGAGTGCGAGGAGGGTGACGATGCCCGCGTCGTGGTCGAACGCGATCGCGCGGGTGACCCAGAGCAGCGCGGCACCGGGCAGCCCGGTCGGCTCGGTGTCGACGCCATGCTGGGCCGCGCCGAACTCGTAGGAGAGCCACCCCACCCAGCCGAGGGCGAATCCGTCGGCCGGGCCATCGGCGAGGGCGACCTCGCTCCTGCGATCTCGGAGCTGTTCGACGAGCCCCGCCAGGTCGTGCGGCGACGCGATCGGCTCGCCCGCTCCGAGATAGCTCGTACCCGCGGTGGCGTCGACGCCGGAATCGAGCCAGAAGGCGTTCGGCTGCCGAGAGTAGACCTCGACGAACACCCGCTCGGGATCGACCCAGTGCTGCAGTGCTCTGGTGAGGAGGCGGCGGGACACTGTATTAGCGTAGGCCGTGTGATCACGCCCCGCCTTCTCGCCTGGACCGGGGAGGCGCTGGTCGAGACCGAAACCGAGCCGACCCATCAGGGCGTGCAGGTGGCCGACAGCTGGCTGGTCGCGAACGGCGGGGTGCGGGCCCTGCAGCTGCACCACGACAGGTTCCTGGCCGGGCTCGCGTCGGAGACCCGCATCGACCCCGCGTCGGCCGAGCGGTTCTGGAACGTGGCGGTCGCCGAGCTCCCCCGCACCGGCGACTGGTTCCCCCGGGTCGACGCGCTGCGAACGGGCGACGAGACGACCCTGGCCCTGCGCATCCGTCCCGCTCCTCCGCTCGGCGCCTCCGTGCGCGTCGCCTCTCTCGATGCGGGCGACCCGAGGACCGTGGCCTCAGTGAAGGGCCCCGACATCGAGCGCCTCGGCGCGCTGAAGAGCGAGGCCGCCCGCGACGACGTCGACGAGCCCGTGATCGTGTCGGCCACGGGTCACGTGGTCGATGGCGCGACGAGCGCCCTCCTGTGGTGGAGGGGCGACCGGCTGATCGCACCGTCGGCATCCCTCCGCCGTGTCGACAGCGTGACGGCGAAGTCCATTCGCCTGCTGGCCTCGGCCACCGCGACGGAGTCGGGCGAGGAGTTCGCGACGGCGGCGCAGCTCGCCGGGTGCGAGGTCTGGGTCGTGAACGCGCTTCACGGAATCCGTGTCGTCACCTCGTGGAGGAATGGCCCGAGACTCACCCGCAACCCGCGCCGCGCTGCGCTCTGGCAGCGGCGCCTCGACGCGCTCGTTCGCCCCCTGCCCTGACCGAGGCTGTGCCCTGACGGAGGCTCAGCCCAGCCGCAGGCGTGAGGTGATGAGGTCGTCGGGCACCGGCAGATGGCTGATGATCACGACGGCGCGGCGACCGTCGGGGTCGGTGGATGCCGCGAGCAGGTCGACGAGGAGCGCGTCGGCCCGGTCGGCGTCGACGTTGGCCGTGGGCTCGTCGAGCACGAGCACAGGGAAGTCGGCGAGCAGAGCCCGGGCAAGGGCGATGCGCTGGGCCTGGCCCCCCGAGACGAGCGAACCGCGCTCGCCGACCCGGGCATCGAGGCCGCCCCGGCCCTCGACCCACCCCGACAGCCCGACCCTCTCGAGAACGCCGAGCAGCTCGGCGTCGCTCGCGTCGTCGCGGGCGAAGAGCAGATTCTGGCGGATGGACTCGTCGAACAGGTACGGGATCTGCTCGGAGAGCCCGACGACGCGGCGCACGTCGGCGAGCGGCAGGCTGCGCACGTCGACACCGCCCAGGCTGTAGGAGCCCTCGAACTCGAGGAACCGCACGAGCACGTGCGCGAGCGTGGTCTTTCCCGAGCCGCTGGCTCCCGTGACCAGGATGCGGTCGCCCGGCGAGATGGTGAGGTCGACGCCCCTGATGGCGGGCGCAGCCGCCTGCGGCCAGGTGGCCGAGACCCCCCGGAGTTCGATGACCGTGCCCGTCGGCTCGGCGGTGCGGGATGAGACGCCGGGCCCGTCGACGGGAATCTCGGTCGGCACGGCGTCGGGAACGACGGAGGCGACCCGCTCGGCGCTCGAACGCACCTGGCGCAGTGCCGCGAGCGCCAGGGGCACACTCGACACGACCTCGAAGACCGCGATGGGCACAAGCGCGATGATCGCGAGCACCGGTCCGTCGAAGCCGGGCGTCGCGAGCGCGGGGATGCCCACCAGGAGCGCCGCGACACTCGCGGCACCCGCGAGAAGAGACAGGATGCCTGTGGCGACCCCCGACCCGGCGGCGCTCGAGAGCACGGCGCGGGTCAGTCGACGATCGGCGGTCTCGACGGCGGCCAGGCGGGATCCGGTCGCGTCGAACGCGGTGAGCACGTCGAGGTTGACGACGGTGTCGAGTACCTCGTCGGCGAACGCGCCCCGGAGCGGGGCGATCGAGCGCTCCGACCGTGCCGCGATGACGCTGTTGACCACCGTGCCGACGAGAGCGGCCAACACGAGGGCGACGAGGAGGGCGATGCCGGCCGCCGGCAGGAGGATCCAGACCGTGACCACGCTGGTTGCGGCGACGGCGCCCGAGATGAGCAGAGGCTGCACGACGCGCAGCGGCAGGTTCTGCAGCTCGTCGACGTCGGCCGTGAGGCGGGTCAACAGGTCACCGCGCCGGGTGCCCGACAGGCCGTCGGGTGCCAGCGGAACGAGTCGTTCGTAGATGCCCACGCGGAGAGTCGCCAGGGTGCGGAACGCGGCGTCGTGGCTGGCGAGGCGCTCCGCGTAGCGGAAGCCGGCCCTGCCCAGAGCGAAGGCCCGCACCCCGACGATCGCCATGTTGAGGTAGAGGATCGGCGGCATCTCGGCCGCCCTGGTGATCAGATAGGCCGAGGTGGCGATCAGTCCGACGGCGCAGAGGGCGCTGAGCAGGCCGAGCAGCGCACCGGGGGCGAATCGGCGCGCGCGCGGCTGAGCGAGGCGCAGCACCTCTGTCGTGCGCATCAGGCCACCACCGCTGCGGGCTCGAGCGCGAGGATGCCGTCCGCAGCGCGGGCGATCGCCTCTCGGTGCGTCACGACGACCAGGGCCAGGCCCGTGCTCTCGACGAGGGCTGCGAGCCCCTGCACGAGCCGCGCCTCGGTCTGCTCGTCGAGGGCCGAGCTCGGCTCGTCGAGCACGAGCACGGACGACCGCCGCTCGAGGGCCCGGTAGACAGCCCGCGCGATGGCGATGCGCTGCGCCTGCCCGCCCGACAGTCCGGCACCGGCCACGCCGAGCGGTCGATCGAGGTCGATCTCGCCTGCGGCGGCGATCTCGAGGGCGCGCGCGGCTCGGGCGCGATCAGGGGCGGCGCTGCCCAGGGTCACGTTCTCGAGCACCGAGCCCGCCATGAGCCCCGGGCGCTGGCCGCACCACGAGATCCAGTCGAGACCCGTCTCCCCCGATGCGATGTCTGCGTCGCCGAGCGTCACGCGGCCGGTGTGCGGAACGAATCCGAGCAGGGCGGCGACGAGGGTGGACTTGCCCACGCCGGAGGGGCCCATGACGGCGGTCAGCCCGCCGGGGGCGAACTCCGCATCGAGGGGACCGATCACCGCACGGCCGTCGTAGCCCGCGCCGAAGCCGGAGAGCACGAGAGACCGGGACGACCGGGGCTTGCGAAGATGGCCCGTGTGCGGGCCGACGGTCTCGTCGAGCCCCGCCTCCGGATCGACGACACCCTTGTTCGCTGCCGCTGCCGCTGCATCGAGGATGTCGAACACGTCGTCGGCGGCCGCGACCCCGTCGGCCGCGGCGTGGAACTGGGTGCCGACCTGCCTGATCGGCAGAAAGGCCTCGGGCGCGAGGAGGAGCACGAACAGGCCGACAGAGAGGCCGAGCGAGCCGTCGATCAGCCGGAGGCCCACCGAGACGGCGACGACGGCCACGGCGAGACTCGACACGAGCTCGAGCACGAATCCGCTGAGGAACGACACGCGCAGCACCTTCATCGTCTGAACGCGATACTGCTCGGTGACATCCCGGATGCGCCCGGCCTGGCGCGCTGCCCGCCCGAACAGCGTCAGCGTCGAGAGACCGCCGACGATGTCGAGGAATCCCGTGGAGAGCCTCGTGAGCAACTGCCACTGGGTCTTCTGCACGGTCTGGGTCGCCCAGCCGATCAGGATCATGAAGACGGGGATGATCGGCAGGGTCAGAACGACCCCGAGGGCGCTCGGCCAGTCCTGCAGGAAGATGACCAGCACGACCACCGGAGTGGCGATGGCCGTGAGGATGAGCTGGGGAAGGTAGCGGGAGAAGTAGGTATCGAGGGCGTCGAGCCCTGGTCCGGTGACGGTGGCGACCGACGTGGCGTTGCGCCCGGCCATCCATCCCGGTCCGAGGTCGACGACGGCCCGCAGGACGCGGGCGCGAAGCTGGCTCTTGACCCTCGCGGCCCCGCGGGTGCTGGTGACCTCGGCGAGCCAGAGCAGCGTGGCCCGCGCGGCCACGACGCCCGCGAGCGCGACGATCATCGGCACCAGCGCGGCCAGGCCCTCGCCGGCGATGGCTCGCACGATCACCTGGCTCAGGAGCCAGGCGAACGCGACGATGCAGGCCGTCTGGGCCAGGCCGATCACCGCGCCCGCCGCCAGGAATGCCCGGGCCGCCCGGGCGTAGGCGAGCAGCCGGGGGTCGAGAGGTTTCACTCGTCTAGTGTGCCGTCTGTACACCCTCGATGTGCGCACGGGTGACCCGCTTGCGGAACACCCAGTAGGTCCAGCCCTGGTAGGCGAGGATCAAGGGAAGCGCGATGAGGGAGATCCAGCTCATCACCTGGAGGGTGTACGGCGTCGATGAGGCGTTCACGATATTCAGGCTGTTGGCAGCGTCGTTCGACGCCGGCATCACGTCGGGGAACAGCGACAGGAAGAGGCTCAGCACGGCGAACGCGACGGTCGCGGCCATCGAGGCGAAGGCTGCGCCCTCCCTTCCCCGGGAATTCGCCAGCACGGCTGCGATGAGGGTGACCGCCGCGACCGCCGACAGCACCGCGGAGAGGAAGCTGCCATAGGCCAGGGTCGTCCAGAGCAGGAAGGATGCCGCGACGACGATGGTCAGGACGCCGGATCGCGTCGCCAGCCTGCGAGCTCTCTGCCGCAGGGCACCGTCGGTCTTCAACGAGACGAAGATCGTTCCGTGGGTGAAGAACAGCAGCAGCGTGGTGAGGCCCGCGAGCAGCGCATACGGGTTCAGGAGGTCGAAGAAGGTACCCGTGTAGTTGAAACCGTCGTCGAGGGGAACACCGCGAACGATGTTGCCGAACGCCACCCCCCACAGGAAGGCGGGAACAGCCGAACCGATCACGATCATGGCGTCGAAGCGACGCTTCCACGAGGCCTCGGGGCGCTGGTGCCGGTACTCGAACGAGACGCCGCGCAGGATCAACGAAAGCAGGATCAGCAGAAGGGCGAGATAGAAGCCGGAGAACAGCGTGGCGTACCACTCGGGGAACGCCGCGAACATCGCGGCTCCGGCGACGATCAGCCACGTCTCGTTGAGATCCCAGATCGGCCCGATCGTGTTGATGATCACGCGGCGATCGACATCGTCCTTGCCGAGGAAGGGGATGGACATGCCGACGCCGAAGTCGAAGCCGTCGAGAACGAAGTAGCCGATGAAGAGGAATGCGATGATTCCGAACCAGAGGGTGGGAAGGTCCATAGTCAGTACACCGTCGTTTCTACTCTGCGGACTCCGGTCTCCGGGTCGGGCTGCGGCAGATCGTCCGGACCCTTCTGGGCGGCCTTCTTGATGAGCTTGAACTCGACCACGGCGAGCGTGCCGTAGATCAGGGTGAAGGCGATCAGCGAGATCAGCACCTCGAGTCCTGTGACATTCGGTGATACTCCGTCGGCCGTCTTGAGCAGGCCGAAGACGAGCCAGGGCTGGCGGCCCATCTCGGTGAAGATCCACCCCATGATCATGGCGCCGAGCGAGAGCGGGAACGCCCAGATCGCAGCCTTCCACACCCACTTCGACCAGCGGCCGGACAGGACCTTGGCGCCGAAGACGCTCTTCTTGCGGGTCAGTACCAGGCCGACGAACGCGGTGAAGACGTGCAGCACGCCGAGGGCGATCATCCAGCGGAACGCCCAGTACGTGATCCAGATGGTCGGCGTGTAGTCGCCGGGGCCGTAGAGCTGCACATACTGTGCCTGCAGGTCGTTGATGCCCTCGACCGTGCCGTCGAACGTGTGCGTCGACAGGAATGAGAGCAGATACGGGATGCGGATCGAGAACAGTTCGCTCGACCCGTCAGGCGTTCCGAGGGTGAAGATGCTGAACGAGGCGTCGGCTCCCGTCGACGTCGTGTACATCGCCTCGGCGGCCGCCATCTTCATGGGCTGGGTCTGCACCATGGCGAGGCCGAGCGAGTCCCCGGTGAAGACGGTGAGCGCTCCGGCGATCATCATCATCCACAGGCCGAACTTGAGGGCAGGTCGCATGGTGTCGAGGTGCTGGTTGCGCGAGAGGTGCCAGGCGGCCACTGTGACGATGAGGCCGGCGGCCACCATGAAGCAGGCGAAGATCGTGTGCGGGAACGCCGCGAGCGCCACCTTGTTCGTGAGCAGGGCCCAGATGTCGGTCAGCTCTGCGCGCCCCTTCTCCTCGTTCATCTGGAAGCCGACCGGGTTCTGCATGAACGCGTTGGCCGCGATGATGAAATAGGCCGAGAGGACGCTGCCGATGGTGGTCGCCCAGATCGTGGCGAGGTGCAGGCCCCGGGGCAGCTTGTCCCAGCCGAAGATCCACAGGCCGATGAACGTCGCCTCGAAGAAGAACGCCAGCAGCCCCTCCATCGCCAGCGGCGCACCGAAGACGTCACCGACGAATCTCGAATAGTCCGACCAGTTCATGCCGAACTGGAACTCCTGCACGATGCCCGTGACGACGCCCATGGCGAAGTTGATGAGGAACAGCTTTCCGAAGAACTTCGTCAGCTGCAGGTACTTCTCCTTGTCGGTGCGAACCCATGCCGTCTGGAAGAGTGCGACGGTGAGCGCAAGGCCGATCGTGAGCGGCACGAACAAGAAGTGGTACACCGTCGTGAGGCCGAACTGCCAGCGCGACAGGAGAAGTGGATCGAGCCACTCGTTCATCTGGGATTCCCCTTCGGAAGTAGACTTCTACACAATGTAGAAATCCTTCTTCTACAGAGCGTAGAACATCCTCGAACGAAAAGGTAGTCTGGACCCATGATCACTCTCGGCGTCCTCGAGCGTTCCGTCATGAACGCACTCTGGGATTCGCCCGACGGCCTCTCCTCACCCGAGCTCGGTGAACGACTGGTGGCCGCCGAGGCTCCCGCGAAACGACGCGAACTCGCCACCACAACCCTCCTCACCGTGCTCTCGCGGCTCGAGAGCAAGGGGTTCGTCTCGCGCACCCGCGCCACGAGGCCGCACCGCTACCACGCGGTCAACTCGCGGTCGGAGCACACGGCCGAGCTCATGCACGAGGTGCTGCAACTGGCACCCGATCGAGACGACGCGCTGGCCCGATTCGTCGGAGGCGTCTCGCCGACCGAGGCAGAGACGCTTCGCCGACTGCTCGCATCCCGCGGCACCGGGCTCTAGCCGTGCTCGGAGCCTGGACAGGGCTCGCGATCCTCGCCCTCGCCTTGGCGTGGCCCGTTCCCATCGCGCTGTCGAGGGCCGCGTGGCCCGCCCGCGCGCCCGGCACCGCCCTGGCGCTCTGGCAGGCCATCGCGCTCGCCGGTGGCCTGTCGATGATCGGCGCCCTGCTCGCGTTCGGACTGACGCCGTTCGAGAACGACTTGGGGGTCGCATCCACCCTGCTGTCGGGCCACCTGCTCGACGGCCCCGTCCCCGCGCAGACCGGCGCCCTCCAGATCGTGTCGCTGGCCGGCGCCGTCGTGCTCGGAGCGCACATCGTGCTGAGTCTCGCGACGACCGCGGTCACCACCGCGCGCGAACGTCGGCGGCACAGGGCCCTGATCGAGCTGCTGAGCTCGCCGGTGCAGGGCAGCCCGGGAACCCGCATGCTCGACTTCCCCGCGCCCGTGGCCTACTGCCTGCCGGGGGTGCGCTCGATCACCGTTCTCACCGAGGGGCTCGTGCGGGTTCTGGATGCCGCACAGCTGCGCGCGGTGCTGGCCCACGAGCGGGCCCACCTGCGCCAATACCACCACCTGGTGCTGCTCGCCTTCAAGGCATGGAACATCGCCCTCCCGTGGTTTCCCATCGCGAACCGGGCCGAGAAGGCGGTCGCCACCCTCGTCGAGATGCTCGCCGACGACGATGCCCGCCGCGAGGTCGACGACGCGTCCCTCGCCACGGCGATCGCGATCGTCGGATCGCCCTGGCGCGACGGAGACCCGGCGACCGCACCCGTCGTATCCGACGAGATCGTGCCCGAAGCCGACCCCGAGACGCTCGGGGCACGGGTGTCTCGCCTCATCTCCCCGCCCGGGGCGCTCTCCCCCGCGGCCCGCGCACTCGTGCTCACTGCGGGCGTCGCCCTCGTCGCGGCACCGGTCGCGGTGCTCATCACCCTGTTCTAGTCCGGCGCATGCCCAGCCGCTATCGGCGCCCAGGTCATAGGCTCGAGGCGTGAACGAGATTCTCAGCTGGATCCTGGACACGGTGTCGAGCGTCGACCCCGTCTGGCGCACCCTCATCGCCGGCGTCGCCATGCTTCTCGAGACAAGCATCCTGCTCGGGCTCATCGTGCCCGGAGACACCGTGCTGCTCGTCACGGCGACCGGGGTGCAGGGTCCCGTGCAGTATTTCGCCCTCGCGCTCGCATCGATCGTCGGAGCCCTCGCCGGCGAGAGCATCGGTTTTATGCTCGGTCGCTACTTCGGACCGCGCATCCGTCATTCCCGCCTCGGCAGGCGCATCGGCGAACGGCACTGGCAGCGCGCGGAGCGCTACCTCGATCGCCGCGGCGGCATCGCCGTGTTCCTGTCGCGCTTCCTGCCCGTGCTGCACTCGCTGATCCCCGTCACCGTCGGCATGAGCACGATGGCCTACCGGCGCTTCATCGCGTGGACGCTGCCCGCGTGCGTCATCTGGTCGTTCGCCTACGTCACCGCCGGGTCGGCCGCTGCGGGCGGATACAGGGAACTGGCAGACCGGCTGCACTTCGCCGGGTACATCTTCGTCGGGGTCATCGTCGTCTTCGTGATCGCGGTGATCGTGGTGAAGAAGCTCATCGCCCGCGGCGAGGAGCGGCACATGGACGGCGCGCCGGAGAACGAACCCGCTCCGGAACGGGAATGAGAACGGGCCCGCCGACCGAGGTCGACGGGCCCGTTCTCTCAAAGATCGGCGACTAGAAGAGCTTCTTCTCGTCGAGCCAGGCCTTGGCGATGACCTCGGCCGACTTCTGGTCGTTGACGCTCTGCGAGTTGAGGTCGACCAGGTCGTCTTCCGTCAGCGCTGCGCTGACCTTGTTGATGATGTCGGCCGCCTTGTCGTCGACCTTGGTCGATGCGACGGGAACGACGTTGTCGGCCACGAACAGTCCGTCGGGGTCGGTGAGGGCCACGAGGTTGTTGGACTTGATGTTGGGGTCGGCCGTGTAGATGTTTCCCAGCTGGATCGTGTTGTCGACGAGCGCCTTCACGGTCAGCGGTCCGCCGGAGTCCTCGATCGACTGGAACGTCGTGTCGATGCCGTACTTCTCCTTCAGCGTGGCGGGACCGTAGGGACGGGTCTCGAGTTCGGCGTTGCCGCCGACGACGATCGGGGTCTTCACGTTCTTGAGCGACGCAATGTCGGTCAGGTTGTTCTCGGAGGCGTAGGCCTCGGTGACCGTGTACGAGTTCTGGTCGGATGCCTCCGACTTGTCGAGCACGCGCAGGCCGTCGGGCAGGGCCGACTCGAGCGCGGTGTAGACGTCATCGCTCGTCGTGGCCGTCGTGTCGGGCTCGAGCGCCTGCAGCAGGCTTCCGGTGTACTCGGGGAACAGGTCGATCTTGCCGTCCTCGATCTCGGGAAGGTAGACCTCGCGCTGACCGATGCGGAACTGGCGGTCGACGGTGTAGTCGTTGGCCTCGAGCGCCTGGGCGTAGATCTCGGCGATGATCTCGCTCGAGTAGTAGTCCTGCGAACCGATGACGATGGAGTCGGTGCTGGCCGAGTCACTCGATCCGGCGTCCAGCGGATCGCTCGTTGCGCACCCTGCCAGCGCCACCACGGCGCCGACCGCGATAACGCCTGCGACGACCCGGCCCTTCTTAATGTTTGCTGTGAACATCGTTATTTCCTCTCTTCGGTGGGAGACCCCACCACCGCCACGCGTCGGGATGACGGCGTGCGGACGTCTGTGTTCTGGTTCGCGACGACGCCGCGTGGTACGACCAACTTCTGGATGATCGCGAAGATTCCCTCGCTGAGCAACGCGAGCGCTATCACGAGAACAGAACCCGCGAGCATCTGCGGGTAGTCGTTGGACTTCAAGCCCACGAAGATGAACCGCCCCAGCCCGCCGGCGCCCACGTAGTCGGCGAGCGTGGCCGTCGCGATGATCTGCAGCGTGCCGGAGCGGAGGCCGCCGATCAGAAGCGGCAGGCCGAGAGGAATCTCGACCTTGCGCACGATCTGCCACTCCGTCATTCCCACGGCCCTGGCGGCGTCGATCGTGCGACGATCGATCGCCTCGAAACCGGAGTAGGCGCCGGCCAGGATGGGCGGGACTGCAAGCACCACCAGGGCGATGACGGGCGCCTCCACGCCGATGCCGAGCCAGAGCGCGAGGATGATGAGCAGTCCGAGGGTCGGAAGCGCCCGGAACCCTCCGGTGAGGCTCACGGCAAGGCTACGACCGCGGCCGGTGTGGCCGATGAGATAGCCGAGGGGAATGGCAATGACGCTCGAGATCACCAGCACGACGAGGCTGATGGTGAGGTGCTGCACCAGGCGGATCGGAATACCGTTCGGACCGCTTTGATGTGCGGGATCGAAGATCCAGGCGAATGCCTCGATGAGGAGGTTCACGATGCGGCCGCCTCTGCTGTCAGACGTGCGCGGCGGGTCGAGGCGACGCGTGTCGCGCGCGTCCATGGCATCACCAGTCTGCCGATGAGCACGAGCACGGCGTCGATCACCAGGGCGAGGGCGATGGTGGCGACCATGCCGGCGAATACCTCGGCCACGATGTTGCGCTGCAATCCGTCAGTGAAGAGCAGGCCGAGGCTCTTGATGCCGAGGACCGCGCCGACGGTCACCAGGCTGACGGTGCTGACGGCCACGACCCGGATGCCGGCGAGCAGCACCGGCCCCGCCAACGGCAGATCGACCTTCCAGAAGCGCGTCCAGGGCGAGAATCCCATCGCGGTGGCCGACTGGCTGATGTCCTGCGAGACCGAGCCGAGCGCATCCGATGTCGTGCGCACCATCAGTGCGATGCCATAGAGGGTGAGAGCGACGACGACGTTGATCGAGTCCCTCGCGCCGGTTCCGAGGATGATCGGAAGAACGATGAGCAGGGGCAGCGACGGGACCGCGTACAGCAGGCCGAGCACGGTGAGCAGCACGCCGCGGCTCGGTCGGTAGCGGTTGGCCAGCCAGCCGAGCGGAACCGACAGCACGAAGCTCAGGACGATCGGCGGGATGCTGAGGGCGAGGTGCTCGAGGGTGCGCTGGCCGATGAGGGGCAGGTTCTCGATGACCCAGTTCATGCGGGCGCGTCTTTGCTGCCGCCGGTGGGGCCGTCTACCAGCACCCCGGCCGCGCGGCCCTCGCTGTCGAGTACGACCTCGCGGCCGTCTCGGCGGTCGATGTGCAGTGCCCGCTTGCCCTTCGTCGCCCCGATGAAGTCGGCGACGAAGTCGTTCGCCGGGGCGCTGAGGATCTCGGTGGGAGACCCCTTCTGCACGATGACGCCGCCCTTCTGCAGGATGACGACCTGGTCGCCCAGGAGGAAGGCCTCGTCGATGTCGTGGGTGACGAAGACGACGGTCTTGTCGAGTTCGCGCTGCAGGCGGATGAGCTCCTGCTGCAGTTCGGCGCGCACCAGGGGGTCGACGGCGCCGAACGGCTCGTCCATGAGCAGGATGTTCGGGTCGGCCGCGAGCCCGCGCGCGACACCCACACGCTGCTGCTGCCCGCCCGAGAGCTGACTCGGGTAGCGGTTCGCGAGGGAACGATCGAGGCCGACTGTGTCGAGCAGCTCGATGGCCCGTGCGTGGGCCTGCTTCTTCGGCACGCCGTTGAGCAGGGGGACGGTCGCCACGTTGTCGATGACCTTGCGGTGAGGCAGCAGGCCGGAGTTCTGCATGACGTAGCCGATGCGCCGACGGAGCTTTACCTTGTCGAGTCCGACGATGTCTTCGCCATCGATCTCGATCGAACCCGACGTGCGGTCGATCATGCGGTTGATCATGCGGAGGATGGTGGTCTTGCCACAGCCCGAGGAGCCCACGAAGACCGTGGTCTTGCGCGAGGGGATGACCAAGCTGAAGTCATCGACGGCGAGTGTGCCGTCGGGGAACTGCTTCGACACCTGACGGAACTCGATCATGTCTTGGCCCGTTCGTCTGGCGCGCCCGAGTGCACGCGTGTATGACCAGCCAAACACGGAGCGCCTCGATAGGCAAAGCACACCCGCTGGGCATGACGAATTGTG
Organism: Agreia sp. Leaf244; assembly: GCF_001422695.1. Lineage (NCBI taxonomy): Bacteria > Bacillati > Actinomycetota > Actinomycetes > Micrococcales > Microbacteriaceae > Agreia > Agreia sp. Leaf244. The sequence goes on from NZ_LMLX01000007.1 coordinate 79,357, forward strand.
TCCGGCAGGCTAAGGTGCAGCCGGTCGCGCGTCAGACGGTCTGCGAGTCGCTCTCGTAGTGCCCCGTGAGGTAGTCGTGCACGATCTGCTCGCACTCGCCGATGATCTTCTCGTCGCCGGTGCCTCCGAGCATGAACGCGCGCACGAGGAGGGCGTCCATCATGGTGACCGCGATCTCGAGACGCGTGAGCAGGGCCGCGTCCTGCGGCATTCCGTAGTCGTCGACGAGCACGTCGCGCAGGGTCTGGGCGATGCGGTGCGACTTGATGCGCGAGACGTCGGTCTCGGGCGAGGAGACGAGGTCACCGAGCCGGATGGAGGTGAATCCCACCTCGCCACGGTGCATCGCCACGGACGATCCGATCGACACAACGACGGCGTCGACCCATCCGGCGGGCTTCTTCTCGGCCAGGTCTGCCTCGAACTGGCGCAGGAAGCGCTCGACGCTGCGCGTGCCGAGGGCGGTCAGCACCGCGATGCGGTCGGGGAAGTAGCGGTAGACGGTGCCGATAGAAGCTTCGGCGCGATCGGCGACGAGGGCGGTCGTGAGGCGCTCGATGCCCACTTCGTCGACAACGGCGGCGGCGGCGTCGAGCAGGGCGGCGATGCGGTCGGAGCTGCGCGCCTGGATCGGCTCGTTGCGCACCTGTACGGCCTCGGCGCGGGTTTCCTCGAAGACGTTGTTGGGCACGGCGCCGATCCTTTCAATGGGGATGTCGTGATCATACTAGTTGCGCCGGGGCGGCAGAATAGAGCACATGTGTGGTCGTTTCGTCGTGTCCCGTGCAGCCGGCGACCTCGTCGCCCTCTTCGACGTCGATGTGGAGGGGGCGGACCTGCCGGAGCCGTCGTGGAACGTCGCGCCGACCCAGCGCATCCCGGTGATCATCGACGCGGTCAATCGCGCCGCGGCGACCGACGAGAACGCCCCCGAGGTGCTGAGGCGGCTGGAGGCGGCGCGCTGGGGACTCGTGCCGTCGTTCGCGACCGAGCCCACGGCATCCGCACCCCTGTTCAACGCGCGCATCGAGACCGCCGCTGAGAAACCGGCCTTCCGCGAGGCCGTCGTCTCCCGCCGTGCGGCGATCCCCGCCTCGGGCTACTACGAGTGGCTGGTCGCGCCCGACGGCGGCAAGACGCCGCAGTTCGTGTCGTCAGGCGACGAGGAGCCCATCCTCTTCGCGGGCCTGTACGAATGGTGGCGCAACCCGACCGTTGCGGCCGACGACCCCGCGCGCTGGCTGCTGTCGACGACGATCCTGACAAGGGAGGGCGCAGGCCCGCTCGCGTCGCTGCACGAGAGGATGCCGGTGTTCCTGGAGCCGGGCCTCATGGAGGACTGGCTCGACCCGCGCACCACGGGAGACGCACGGCTTCTGGCGGAGATCTCCCTCGCGGCCGAGGAACTCGCCGACGACATGGTGTTCCACACGGTCGGCACGGCCGTCGGCACGGTCGGCAACGACTCTCCGGAACTCGTGCTGCCGATTCACTGACCCCGACCCCGACAGGGGATGCGTGCAACACTGGGGTGTGCGGAAAGCAGACAAGACACTCTCGGCCAAGCAGGGTGCCGAGGTCATCATGCATCGCGCGGCGCGCATCGAAGACGCCGTGCACGAGTTCCGGCAGAAGCGTGCGCAGGCCAGCGGCAAGGTCCCGACGATCATCCCCTACGCGGGATACGGCTCGACCACGTGGCTGCGGGTACTCGCCCGAGTGCTTCTCACGACGCCTCCGCGCCCGGGCTCGCGAGCGGACCGCAAGGCCCAGAAGCACATCGAGAGCATCAGGGGATGGCGCAGCTTCACGAGCGTGCCGTTCGGCAAGGTGCCGGTCACGATCGAGGCGGGCGGACAGTCGCACACCGTCGCGGCCGACCGCGGCGGGGTCGTGGATGTCGTCATCGAGGTCGCGCTCGAGCCCGGTTGGCAGACGGTCACGATCGGAACGGAGGGCGGCAAGACCGTCGAGGCCCCCGTGTTCGTGCTCGACCCCTTGATCCGCTTCGGCGTGGTGAGCGATATCGACGACACGGTGATGGTCACGGCGCTGCCGCGTCCGCTGCTCGCCGCGTGGAACACCTTCGTGCTCGACGAGCACGCCCGAGTGCCCACGCCCGGAATGGCCGTGCTGCTCGAGCGCCTGACCACGGAGAACCCGGGTTCTCCCGTGATCTACCTCTCGACGGGCGCCTGGAACGTGGCTCCCACCCTCACTCGTTTCCTCTCGCGCAACCTCTACCCCGCGGGCCCGCTGCTGCTCACCGACTGGGGGCCGACCCACGACCGCTGGTTCCGGAGCGGGCGCGAACACAAGCGTGAGAACCTGCGCCGGCTCGCCCGGGAGTTCCCCGACATGCGATGGCTGTTGATCGGCGACGACGGCCAGCACGACGAGGAGATCTACGCCGAGTTCACGACCGACTTCCCGAAGAACGTCGCCGCGGTCGCGATCCGGCAGCTCTCGAACAGCGAGGCCGTGCTGGCCGGTGGCCGCTCGAAAGACGAGGTGCACACCGAGCGCACCGGGGCCACCTGGGTCTACGCGCCCGACGGCGCCGGCCTCTCCGACCAGCTCCACGACGCCGGCGTTCTCTGAGTCGCCTGGCACTCTGAGACGTCTGGCACCCTGAGTCGTCTGCCGCCACGCCGGGTCGACTGGCGCATGTCGGTGCTGCTTCGTACACTTCGAATATAGAAGATATATTCGAATGTCTCCCGATCGGAGAGCGGCCCATGAACATCGACGAACCCGTGAGCGTCGAGCTGTCCGACGACGGCTCCCCCGCGCGCTTCGTGTGGCGAGGTGTCGTCTACGGGGTCATCAGCGCCCCGGAACGCTGGTTCGCGCGACGTCCCTGGTGGCAGCTCGATGCCCGTGCGCCGCGCGGCGCGGGCCACACCCTGATCGACCGTGAGATGTGGAGGGTCGACGCCCTGCCCCTCACCTCCGGCGCCTCCCTGCTCGACGGCACGTTCGACCTCGGTCTGCACGCGGCCACCGGCGTCTGGAGCCTGAGCCGCGCATCCGACGACGTGCTCGACGCACAGCTCTTCGCCTGACGACCATGGCCCGGTTCACTCATCTGCATGTCGCGTCGGCCTATTCGGCGCACTTCGGCACGTCGCAGCCCGAGGCCCTCGTGGCCGCCGCCGTGCACGACGGCGCCGAGGCCGCGGCCATCACCGATCGCGACGGCCTCTACGGCGCGATCCGCCACGTGCGCGCCTGCCTCTCCGCCGGCATCGACGCGATCGTCGGCGTCGATCTCGCGCTACTGCCCGAACGACGACGCGGCGCGTCCGCCGACCTCGCGACAGCCGCGGCGGCGGCGCCCGCCCGCATCACCGTGCTCGCCCACGGCCAGAACTCCGGCGAGGGGTGGGCCGCGCTCTGCCGTCTCATCAGCGCGGCCCACAGCCCGGCCGCCGACGGCATGCCCCGGCAGCCTGGCGATGTCGGTGTGCAGAAGTCCAGGCCGAGCGGGTTCATCCTCGGCGAATCCGGCCCCGTCGCGACCGTGCTGCTCGGACCCGATTCCGACGTGGCACAGGCCGTCGCCGCCGCAGACCTCTCTCTGGCGGCCTCTCTTCTGACCGAGTGGAAGCGCCTGCTGCCGGGCGCGCTCGCGGTCGAGATCGTGTGCCACCTCACCGAGCCGGGCGACCGGGCGAGCATCCGGCATGCCGCGCGCCTGCTCGAGCTGGCCGACACGGTCGGTGTTCCCGCCGTTCTCAGCAATGCCGTGCGCTACCTGCAACCCGACGACGCCGTCACCGGTGACGTGCTCGACGCGGCCGACAGGCTCCGACCCCTCGGCGCCTTCCAGCCGCAGCCCAATGCGCAGGCCTGGCTCAAGCCCGCCGAGACCATGAGGCGGCTCGCCCTGCTCGTCGTCGATCATTCGGCCCTGCCCCGATCCGCCGCCGAACAGCTGCTCTCCGCCACCGAACGCCTTGCAGACGCCTGCCGGCTCGACGCGCACGCAGACCTGGCCTGGCGTCGCCCCAAGATCCCCTCTTCGGCCGTGCTCGGCATCGAGGGCGACCCGGTCGTCGAACTGCGCCGCCGCAGCGAATCAGGGCTGCTCGAGCGTTATGCCGATGCGAAACCGAGCGAGCTCGAGTCGCTGCGAACGCGCCTCGACGACGAGCTCTCGACGATCGCCGGGTTCGGCTTCGCCAGCTACTTCCTCACCGTGGCCGAGGTGTCGTCGCTGATGCGCTCCATGAATGTGCGCAACCAGGCGCGCGGTTCCGGCGCGGGCAGCCTGGTGAACTACCTGCTGCGCATCTCCAACGTCGATCCCGCGCGGCACGATCTGCTGTTCGAGCGCTTTCTCGGCAACGCGAGGTCGACCCTGCCCGACATCGACATCGACGTCGAGTCCGCCCGACGGCACGACATCTACCGGGCCATCTTCGAGCGTTTCGGCCAGAACAGGGTCAGCCTCATGTCGATGCAGAACACCTACCGGGCACGGGGTGCGGCGCGCGACGCCGGACTCGCCCTCGGGCTCGACGATGCCCAGATCGACCTCGTCGCCACGAACCTGTGGCGGTTCAACGCCCGCGACTTCCGCCAGGTGCTCACCGAGAAGCCCGAGCTGCGCGAGATCGCAGCGCTCGTGAAGAACGACGCCCAGATCGACATGCTCGTCGATCTGACCGAACGGCTCGACCGTCTTCCCCGGCACATCAGCATGCACCCGTGCGGCGTGATCCTCGGCAACGACGACCTGCTCAGCACGACCCCGGTGCAGCCGAGCGGCATGGGTCTTCCGATGAGCCAGTACGACAAGCACGACATGGACGACGCGGGCCTGCTGAAGCTCGACGTGCTCGGCGTGCGCATGCAGAGCTCCCTCGCCTACGCGGTGTCCGAGATCCAGCGCATCCACGGCCGTCGCGCCGCCCATGCCGGCGGACTTCCGGTCGACGCGCGCTACGTGAGCGCCGACGGCATCATCGAGCTCGACGAGATCCCGCTCGACGACGAGGCGACGTTCGAGGCGATCCGAACGACCCGCACCCTCGGCATGTTCCAGATCGAGAGCCCGGGCCAGCGCGAACTCATCGGCAAGATGCAGCCCACCGAGTTCGAAGACCTCATCGCCGATATCTCGCTGTTCAGGCCAGGGCCGATGAAGGGCAACATGGTGGCTCCGTTCCTCGACGTGAAGCACGGCTTCGCCCAGCCGCAGTACCTGCACCCGACGTTCCGCCCCTTCCTCGAGAGCACCTACGGCGTCGTCATCTACCACGAGCAGATCCTGCGCATCTTCGCCCTGTGCATGCAGGTCACCCTCGCCGAGGGCGACGAGCTGAGACGAACCATCGAGCATCCCGAAGCGATGGTCGAGCAGCGGTTCCGGCTCGAGACCGCCGCCAACGTCGACGCCGCGGGAGTCCGTCGCTACGACGACGCCGCGATCGATCGCATCTGGGCTGTGCTGAAGGGCTTCGGCTCCTTCGGGTTCTGCAAGGCCCACGGGGCGGCCTTCGCGCTGCCGACGTTTCAGAGCGCCTGGCTGAAGACCCACTATCCGGCCGAGTTCGTTGCCGCCCTGCTCACCCACGACCCGGGCATGTATCCGCGCCGGCTGCTGCTCGCCGAGGCCCGGCGCATGGGCGTGCCCATCCTGCCGCTCGATGTCAGCGCCTCGCGCGACATCTACAGGGTCGAGCGCATCGAGCCGCCCCGATCGCACGGCGTGCTCGCCGATCCCGACGACGTGATCCTGGGAATACGGCTGTCGCTCAGCGACGTGCACGGCATCAGTTCCGCAGAACTCGACCGCATCCTCGCAGGCCAGCCCTACGCGGGCATCGGCGACTTCTACCAGCGGGCCGCACCGTCGCGCGCGCTGCTCACCCGACTCGCCCTCGTCGGGGCCCTTGACTCGCTCGCGGCGCACGACGGCTCGTCGGGCGGCGCACAGCCCACCCGCGGAGATGTGATGGCCCGGGTGCGCGAGCTGGTCGCCCGGTCCAAACGCCCGGCGACGCGCAACGCTCAGCCCACACTGCCGATCTTCGTCGACGACCGCGAGCAGCTCACCGAGGCGAATCCCGAACCGAGCATGGTCGAGCGCGTCGCGACCGAACTCGATGTTCTGCAGATGGAGGTGAGCGAGCACGTGATCGAGAGCTACCGCCCCCTGCTCGACGAGCTGGGCGTCATCCCCGCGAGCGAGCTGCTCGGGTGCTGGAACGGCACCACCGTGCTGGTGGCCGGCATCCGCGTCGCCACGCAGACGCCACCGATGCGCAGTGGCAAACGCGTGGTCTTCATCAGCCTCGACGACGGTTCGGGATGCTCGGACTCGACCTTCTTTGAAGAGGCGCAAGACCGTGCGGGTGCGCTGCTGTTCGGCACGAAGCTCATGGTGATCCAGGGCAAGACGAGGCGCACGGGCGAGCGCGGCATCTCCATCGAGGCGACCAATGCGTGGGACCTCAAGGCGCTGTGGGCGCAGTGGCAGCAGACCCAGCGCCACCAGGCGCGCGAGGCCTCGTAGTGCGGCGGGCGAGCCGGGGCGCACAATAGGCAGATGCGCCGCACAGACCGCACCCTGATCGCGAACCTCCGGCTTGCCGCGCAGCAGCTCGCGGGCAGCACGCTCACCGCACCCGCCGACGTGGCCACGGCGATGCTCGCGCTGCAGGCGCAAGACCTGTCGAGCGCGCAGTGGGCGCTGGCCGTGCGCAGTCCCTCCACGACGCTCGCCGACGTCGACCGGGCGTTCGACACGGGCGCGATCGTGCGCTCGTGGCCCTTTCGGGGAACGCTCCACGTGACCCCGGCGGTCGATCTCGGCTGGATGCTCGAGCTCACCCGCGACAGGATCGTGCGGGGTGCAGCCACGAGGCACGCGGGCCTCGGCCTCGACGAGTCGGTCTTCGCCCGCGCCGCCGACGTCGTGCGCGGGGCCCTCCAGGGCGGCGTCCGACTGTCGCGGGCCGAACTCTTCGCCGAGCTCGACGCATCCGGAGTCGCCACCGACCATCAGCGAGGCGGACACCTGCTCTGGTACCTGGCTCACACCGGGCTCATCTGCTTCGGACCGATGCAGGATTCGGGCCAGGCGGTGGTTCTCACCGACGAATGGATCCCCGAGCCTCGTCGCCTCACGCCCGACGAGGCCCTGACCGAGCTCGCCGTGCGCTACTTCACCTCCCACGGACCGGCGACAGTGCGGGACCTCCTGTGGTGGAGCAAGATCCTCGTGCCGGAGGCCCGGAGAGCAATCGAGGGTGCGGGCGACCGACTGCGACAGCTCGTCGTCGACGACACGGTCTACTACCTCGGCGCCGAGCAGACCGAGGCCTCTCCCGCTCCCCCCGTACTGCTGCTGCCCGGCTTCGACGAGTATCTCCTGGGGTACGCCGATCGCGATGCGGTGCTTCCGCCCGAGCACAGCGAGCGGGTCGTGCCGGGGGCGAACGGCATCTTCCTGCCCATGGTCGTGGCGAAGGGGCAGGTGGTGGGCACGTGGCGGCGCACGGTCCGCCGCGGCACGGTCGACACGGTGGCCACCGCGTTCGAACCGATGGCGCGAACGACCGTGGGGCGCGTCGAGAGAGCTGCGGCGGGCTACGCCCGGTATCTCGGCCTGGAGCCCGGATCGACCACGGTCGTCGACGCGTGATCGACGCGTGATCGACGCGTGATCGACGCGTGATCGGCTCCTGAACGACGCCCGGGCTGCGCGGGCGCAATCCATCGCCTGTGCCGCCTACGAATACGGGGAGACATGACCGATCTCGACACCGCCTCCCCGCAGTACGCCCCGTTCGGCCTGGTCGACGACGCGGCATCCCTGCAGCTCGTACCGCTCACGGTCGACACCCCTCTCGGGCCGGTCCGCGTGCACCACTCGCCCACTAAGAGCGGATCGACCGCAACCCTCCTGTTGCACGGCGCGGCAGGATCGTGGACCACCTGGACGCCCCTGCTCGAGGCCGCGGTCGCTGCGGGCCGCCCGCTCACCGATGTCGTCGCCATCGACCTGCCGGGCTGGGGCGCCTCGCCCGGCCCGCGCATCCGGTCGCAGCTCACCCTCGACGCCCTCGCCGACGTCGTGTGGCAGGTCGTGCACACCCGGCTCGGATATGACCGCGCCGACATCACGGGACACTCCCTCGGCGCGTTCATCGCGCTGCACCTGGCAGCGACCCGACCGGGCAACGTCGAGGCCGTGCGGCTGATCTCGGCCACGGCGTTCTCGGTGCTGGCCAGCGTGGAGCACCCGGTGCGATCGTTCTCGGCCGTGCCCGGCTTCACGATGCTGCTCGCCGTTTTCCGGGCGCTTCGGATGGGCGACGACCGCGGGATCGGGCTAGTGCAGGCCGTGCGGCGCCGTGGGCTGCTGAGACTCGCCGTGAGTCCCCTGTTCCGGCACCCTCTGCGCGTGCCGCGCTCGGTGATCGACGCGCTGGCCGACGAGGTGCGGCCCGACAGCTTCGTGCGCGCCGCCGACGCGACGCGCGGCTACGATGCGGCGCGGCGGTGGCGGGGCATCCGCTGCTCCGTCTGGGCCGTGCGGGGCGACACGGACTCGTTCGTGCCGTACCGCGACCTCACGGGCCTGCTCGGGGCGATGCCGCAGGCGACGCTCGCGGAGATCGGCGACTGCGGCCACTTCGCCCATGTCGAGCGGCCGCACGAGACGCTCGAAGCCCTCGGCCTGACGGCCGCACGCCGCTAAAGTCGGATCATGGCAGCGGAACCCCCCTCGGCCGCACGGCAGCCGGTCTCGACGCGACGGGTCGAGGCCTTCACCGACGGCGTCTTCGCGATCGCGGCGACCCTGCTGGTGCTCGACCTCACGATCGACGGGTTCGACAAGGCCAAGACGAACGATCAGCTGTGGCACCAGCTGCTCGGGCTGCAGCAGAACCTGCTCTCGTTCGTGATCAGCTTTCTACTGCTGTGCTTTCTCTGGTCGGTGCACGTGCGGCAGTTCGAGTACCTCGAACGCATCGACGGCACGCTGACCCTGCTCAACACGGTGCGGCTGCTCGGGGTGGTGCTGATCCCCTTCACCACGAGCCTGAACAGCGAGTACTCGGAGCTTCTGGCGGGGCGGCTCGCCCTGCCGCTCAACTTCCTGTTCGTGGTCGCGATGGGAGTGGCGCAGTGGCAGTACGCGACCGGCTCGAAGCGCGGACTCGTGGAAGGCCTGTCCGACGAGACCCGGCGCAGATTCCGCACCAACGGCCTCATCGCCGTGGGGCTGGGCGTCGTCGTGGTCGTGCTGTCGGCGTTCGTCGGCCCGTGGGCGTTCTTTGTCTACCTGCTCAGCGCGATCCTGCAGCGAGTCGCCAACAGGCCGGTACGGCGCGCTCTCCCGTGAAACGACGAAGCCGCCGCCCGGTGATTCCGGGCGACGGCTTCGACAGGCGGATGACCCGCCGGGGGTGCGACTACTTCTGCAGCGAGGCCTGAAGGTCGATCGTGATGGTGACCTCGTCGCCGACGAGGACTCCGCCGGTCTCGAGCGGCGCGTTCCAGCTGACACCGAAGTCGTTGCGGTTGATCTTGGTGGTCGCGGTCAGTCCGGCCTTGTAGTTGCCGTACAGGTCGTCCTGGAAGCCGCCGAACTCGAGGTCGAACGTGACGGGCTTGGTGACGCCCTTGATGGTGAGGTCGCCGTCGACGAGGAAGTCGCCGCCCTCGTAGCGGATGCCCGTGGACACGAAGGTCAGCTCGGGGTGCGTGGGAGCGTCGAAGAAGTCATTGGTGCGCAGGTGACCGTCGCGGTTCTCGTCGTTCGTGTTGATCGAGACGACCTCGGCCTTGGCGGAGACGCTCGAGTCGAGGGGGTTCTCGCCCGTGGTGAACGTGGCGTCGAACTTCTCGAACTTGCCCTTGACCTTGCTGATGAGCAGGTGGCGAACGCTGAACGAGACCTCGGAGTGCGAGGGGTCGATGGTCCAGGTGCCGGCCTTGTAACCCGGGATGGTGATCGTGTCGGTCATGATTTCTCTTTTCGTCTGAGACAGAAGGGAGTGGGAGCAGAACCCACTTCGATACAAATGCATGTACCTCCCGGATTATTCCATGCCGAGGAAACGAGATCCTGAATGCGCGATGAATGTCGTCATGCGACGACACAGTTGAGAGGATTGCACCATGACCAATGACAGAACACGCGTGGATTTCTGGTTCGACCCCTCCTGCCCCTGGGCGTGGATGGCGAGCCGCTGGGTCGATGAGGTCGCGGGCCACCGCGACCTCGATGTGCACTGGCACATCATGAGCCTGGCGATCCTCAACGAGAACAACGACGTCGACGAGTCCTACCGCGCGTTCTTCCCCCGTGCCCTGCGCTACGCCCGGGTGGTGGCGACCGCCGAGGCGCTGCACGGCGAGGCCACGCTCAAGCCGCTGTACGACGCGCTCGGCACGCGCATCCATCTCGACGAGCGGGCGACCGACGTCGAGGCCGTGGTCGCCGAGTCGCTGGCCGAGGCGGGTCTCGATGCGTCGATCGCCGATCGCGCGCTTCCGGATGCCGATGGCCGGTTCGAGTTCGAGGCCGAGCTCCGCGCGTCGCACCGCAGTGGCATCGACCTCGTCGGCGACGACGTCGGAACCCCGATCATCGCGGTGAACGGCGTGGCGTTCTTCGGCCCCGTCATCTCCCCCGCTCCCCATGGAGACGAGGCGCTCGCCCTCTGGGACGGCGTGGTCGCGGTCGCCTCGTACGACGGCTTCTTCGAGCTCAAGCGCAGCCGCACCCGCGACCCGATCTTCTCGTAGTCCCCCTCATCCCGGGATTCCCAGACGGGTCGCCTACCCTTGAACCATGGCCCACCCCGTTCTGCGATTCCTCGGCGTGCTCGCAACGGTCACCGCGCTCGTCGCGGTGCCGTTGACGGGTGCGGCCGCCGGGCCGCTCCGCGCGGCCGACTACCCCTCGTGGGATGACGTGCAGGCCGCCAAGCAGAACGAGGCCACCGCCCAGGCGGAGGCCGACCGCATCACCGGGCTGCTCGACGAGCTCGAGGAGACGGCGACCACCCTCAGCAACGAGGCCCTGAAGCGCGGTGAGGAGTACTACATCGCGACCTACAACAGAGACGCGGCGCAGACCTCCGCCGACGACCTCGAGACCCGCGCCGACCAGGCGGCGGCGACGGCCGAGGCCACGAAGAAGCAGGTCGGCCAGATCGCGGCCCAGCTCTACAAATCGGGCGGCGACAACGGCACGGTCAATCTGCTGCTCAACGGGGAGAAGTCCGACGAGCTCCTCTACAAGCTCGGAACCATGAGCCAGCTGACCTCGCAGACGGTCGGTCTGCGCGACGCGGCCGAGATCGCGGCGAACAACGCCTCGTCGCTGCGGGCCCAGGCCGATGCCGCGCTCGCCGAGCGCGATCGCTTGTCGACCGAGGCCCAGGCAGCGCTCGAGGCCGCCGAAGACGCCCAGGCTGCGGTCGATGCCCAGGTCGCCGAAGAGAAGGCGCACAGCGCCACCCTCTACGAGCAGCTCGCCTCTCTCAAGAACTCGACCGCAGCTGCCGAGCAGGGCTACCGCGAGGGCCAGGCCAAGATCGCCGAGGAGGCCGCGCGCAAAGCAGCCGCCGACGCGGCTGCTGCCGACGCAGCGGCAGCAGCGGCAGCGGCCTCCGACTCCGGAGGGGACGGCAGCTCGTGGGTGCCGGACTCGTCGTCGGTGGCATCGCCGGCCGAAGCGCAGGCGTACGCGTCATCGGTTCTCGGCAACTACGGCTGGGGCGGCGACCAGTTCGGATGCCTCGTCAGGCTGTGGAACGGGGAATCGGGCTGGCGCGTGAACGCCTACAACACAGACAGCGGCGCTTACGGAATTCCGCAGTCGCTGCCGGCCAACAAGATGGACAGCGTCGGCACGGACTGGCGAACCAACGCAGCCACCCAGATCACCTGGGGTCTCATCTACATCAGCGACAGATACGGCACCCCGTGCAACGCCCTGTCCAGCTGGAACGCCCGCTCGCCGCACTGGTATTGATCACCGCGCGACGATAGCCGGTCCCGCCACAGCCAGCAGGATCACGTCGACGACGGCGCTGGCGATGATGAGCTGGAACAGCAGTCGCGTCGGCGGTCTGGTCAGGGCCAGCATGATGCCCGCGACCGCGAGGGCCACCCCGGCGACGAGCCCGATCACCGCCACCACGACGAGCGCGGGCGAGGCGGCCGCGATACCGAGGCATGCCACAATCGAGGCGAGTGCCAGCGAGGCGAAGGCGATCACGCTCGACGCCCCGCGCCCGAGGGCGTGCGGCAGTCCCCGAACTCCCGTGCGGGCGTCGTCGGCGAGATCGGGCAGCACATTGGCGAAGTGCGCGCCGAAGCCCAGAAGCGCTCCCACGGCGATCGCCCACCAGGTCGAGGGTCGGGGCTCCGAGAGTGACAGCGTCACGAACAGCGGAAGCGTTCCGAAGGTCACGAGATAGGGCACTCCCGATGCGAGCGTGCGCTTGAGCCACGCGTTGTAGCTCCAGCCGGATGCGATGCCCACGATGTTCACGACCGCCGCGAGGGGGCCGAGCAGCAGGGAGAGCGGGATCGCGATCGCGGCGGCCGCGATGGCCGCGGCTCGAACCGCAGAGCGGGTGACCAGACCGGATGCGATGGGCTTGTCCGAGCGGGCGACGGCCGTATCGCGGTCGGCGTCGATCCAGTCGTTGCTCCACCCGATCGACAGCTGGCCCGCCAGCATGGCAGCACCGACCAGGACGACCCGCATCGGCTCGACGCCCGTTCCGATGGCCAGGACCACGGTGACGAGCGTGACGGCGGCGGCGGGCCCCGGGTGGGACGCGCGAATCATCCCCCGGAGCATACGTCGAATTATAGGTACGGAGCGGGCCTGCGCTTCACTCGCGCTCGATACTGGCCAGAAGCAGCGCCAGGGAGCGCTCGAGGGCGGCGCGCTCGTCGGTCGTGAGTCCGGCCAGAAGAGCCTCCTCGGCGGAGAGCTGCAGGGGAAACACCTCGTCGGTGAGGGCGCGGCCGGAGTCGGTCAAGGCGATCAACGCTCCCCTGCCGTCTGCCGGGTTCGACGACCGCTGCACCAGGCCGCGATGCTCGAGCCCCTTGAGCCTCTTCGTCGTCGACGGGGCGGTCGCGAGGGAGATGGTGCGCAGTTCGCCGGGCGACATCAGCGCACCGGAGCGCCGAAGTGCGGCGAGGATGTCGAACTCTCCACGGGTGAGGCCGTGGGCGGCGAGCACGTCGTCGCTGTGGTGCACGATGCGAGCGGCGCTGCGCAGCACGCGCCCCACGATGCCGATGGCGTCGAGATCGAGGTCTGGCCTCAGCCGACGCCATTCGGCTTGGATGTCGTCGACCGCGTCCGCCGGTCGGCGCGCGTCGGGCGTGCGGTCGATCATCGGCCCTCCCAGAAGTAATTTACTAGTAAACTATATCCAATGAGTTCCGCCACCCTACCTCGCGCCCGCCATCTCGTCGCCTTCGGCCCGCACAACGGGGCGCACACCGTGGCCCTCCGCGCCGGCATCTCGATGGCCGCCCCTCTGCTCGCGCTCTGGTTCACCGGCCACCTCGAGTTGTCGCTGTACGCCACCTTCGGCGCGTTCACCTCGCTGTACGGGCGAAGCCACAGCCACCTGGCCCGGTTCCGCATGCAGTCCGTGGCGGCCGCCATGATGGTCTCGGCCGTCGTGGTCGGAACTGCCGTCGGCATCTCCGACGCGCGCGAGTGGATCGTCGTGCCGGTCGTCGCGGCCGCCGCCGCGCTCGCCACCCTGCTGTCGAACGCCGTCGCGCTCCACCCGCCCGGCGCGCTGTTCGTCGCCTTCGCCGTCGCGGCGTGCGCATCGGTGCCGAGCTCGCCCGCAACGATCGGTCTCGCCCTGGCCGTCGCATCCGCCAGCGCAGCTCTGTCGCTGGCCGTCGGCGCCGTCGGAGCGGTCCGGCCGTCTGCCAGGCACCGGCCTCGTTCGACCTTCGCCGTGTCGTTCCGAGACGCCCTCGCCAAGCCGGGCGAAGCATCCGCCGTCGCGCGCCTGGTCACGGGAGTCCTGGTCGCCGGAGCCGTGCCCACCCTGGCGGGCATCGGGCATCCGTACTGGGCGATGGTCGCGGTGGTGGCCGCCCTGTCGGGCCCGGATGCGACGGCGCGGCTCGTGCGCGCCGGCCACCGCATCCTGGGCACGGTCGTCGGCATCGGCCTCGCAGCCGTTCTCTTCGCACTCGACCTGCCCGCGCTCGGCACGATCGCCGTCGTGGTCGCGCTGCAGGTGGCGGCCGAACTGTTCGTCGGCCGCAACTACGGCCTGACGATGGTATTCGTCACACCCCTCGCCCTGTGCATGGTCGAACTCGCCCACGCGGCCGACGGCGGCGCACTCATCGCCGATCGCCTCGTGGAGACGGTCTTCGGCGCCGCCATCGGCATCGTGCTCACGCTGGTCTGGCGGCCGCGGTCAGCTGCGGTCGTCGGCGTGTGACCTCTCGGGCACATCCGTGCTGTCCGAGGCGGATACCGCGGCAGCGCGCTCCTCGGCCTCGAGGCGTTCGGCTTCCTCTCCCCCGACGGCCTCTCCGCGGGCCACGAGGCCGGCGACGTCGGACAGCGGGATCTGCTTGAGGAACAGCGACAGCAGGAAAGCCAGGCCGATGAACGGCAGCAGGTACCAGAACACGGGCGCCAGCGCGTCGGCGTAGGCCGTGACGATGCCGTCGCGCACGCTGTCGGGCAGCTGGGAGAGCGTCTGCGGGTCGAGCGTCGATGTCGAGGCCGCGGCATCCGATGCACTGGCGCCGGCGTTCGTGAACACCGTCGTGAGGTTCTCGGAGAGGCGGGTGGTGAAGATCGTGCCGAACACGGCCACACCCAGCGAGGCGCCGACCTCGCGGAAGTAGTTGTTCGTGCTCGTCGCGGTTCCGACCATCGACGGGTTCACCGAGTTCTGCGCAACGAGAACGACGACCTGCATGATGAGGCCCAGGCCCGCGCCGAAGACGAACAGGAACACGCAGATCAGCCAGATAGGCGTGTCGGCGGTCAGCGTCGTCATGGCGACCATCGCGGCGGCCGTCAGCAGCGTTCCCACGATCGGGAAGAGCTTGTAGCGGCCCGTGCGGGTGATCGCGATTCCCGAGACGATCGACGTGCCGATGAGGCCCGCCATCATGGGCAGCATCAGCAGTCCGGATGCCGCGGCGGAGGTTCCCGACGACATCTGCAGGAACGTGGGGATGAAGCCGATGGCCGAGAACATGCCGAGGCCGAGGGTGAGCCCGATCAGGGTCGCGTTGACGAAGGTGCGGTTCTTGAAGAGCGCCAGCGGGATGACCGGGTCTTTCGCGCGCGCCTCGACGATGACGAAGAGGATGGCGGCGACCAGCATGCCGCCTCCGAACATCCAGGTCTCGGGGGCTGTCCATCCGTGGTCGGTCTTGTCGCCGCCGAAGTCGGTGAAGAAGATGAGGCAGGTCGTGAAGGCGGAGAGCAGGATCACACCGAGGATGTCGATCGGCTGCGTGGCCTTCTTGCTCGGCAGCCGCAGCGCGAACCAGGCGATGGCGAACGCCGCGATGCCCACGGGGATGTTGATGTAGAACGCCCACTGCCAGGTGAGGTGGTCGACGAAGAATCCGCCGAGCAGGGGGCCGCCGACGGCGGAGAGGCCGAAGATCGCGCCCAGCGGGCCGAGGTACTTGCCGCGCTCGGAAGCCGGAACGATGTCGGCGATGATCGCCTGCGACAGGATCATGAGTCCGCCGCCGCCCAGGCCCTGCATGGCGCGGAAGACGATGAGCTGGGTGAAGTCGCCCGCGAATGCGCAGCCGACCGAGGCGATCGTGAACAGCGCGATGGCGATGAGGAACAGATTGCGGCGGCCGAGAACGTCACCGAATTTGCCGTAGACGGGCATCACGATCGTGGTCGCGAGCAGGTAGGCCGTGGTCAGCCAGACCTGGTGCTCGACGCCGCCGAGCTGCCCGACGATGGTGGGCATGGCGGTGGAGACGATCGTCTGGTCGAGGCTCGAGAGCAGCATGCCGGCGATGAGTGCGCCGAAGATGATCCAGATGCGCCTCTTCGTGAGGAGCATCGGCCTCTCGGCGGTGGAAGCAGTGGTCACGGGTGGGCCTTTCGAGGAGTGGGAGCGGCCATCACGATGCGTGCGGCGGCGAGGGACTCGGTGAGGAGGGAAGCGAGATCGGGCGGGCCGGCGAGGTCGTGCAGGCGGTCGCCGACGCTGCGCAGAAGGCTGAACAAGATGTGCACGACGGCCTGCGCCCGCAGGTCGTCGGTCGTGACGCCCTCGCGTTCGGCGACGAGGGCGATCACCTGCTTCTCGCGTTCGATGTTCATGCCGATGAAGCGCTTGAGCAGTCGCGGTTCGCGGTCGAGGGCGGCGAAGAAGTGGGCGTGCTCCTCGGCCGTGCCCTCCATGGCACCGAAGTGATGGATGGCCAGCTCGAGCAGGTCGTCGATCACCACGGGCCAGCCGCGCGACCCGCGGGCCCGGAACTGCTCGGCGAAGACGAGCGACTCGGCCTCGGGATCGGCGCCGATGACGGCGTCTTCTTTCGTGCGGAAGTAGTTGAAGAAGGTGCGCCGCGAGACGCCGACCAGGTCGCAGAGCTCTTCGATCGTGAACCCGCCGAGCCCGTGTTCGGCCGTGAGCCGACGCGAGATCGAGGTGAGGCGGGATGCCGTCTCGACCATGCGCCGCTGACGCCGATCGATCGTTGCACTTTCATTCATAGAGTGCATTATTGCACTCTTCTGCCGTTGGTGCAATATCGCTCCAGGTCGCGGACCCGGCCGAGTCGACTGCCTGATGTGCGAGTCGACGGAGGTGCGCTGCGTCTTCGCGGGGAAACAGTCCGAACCTGCGTCGAGTTGTTATGGCTACACTGTATTCACAACCGGCTATATTGAAGGTCCCCTCGCACCTGTATCGGTGCTTGTGTTGTCGCTGCGGGGCGGTTGGCTGACGACTCGACCCGAAACGGCCGCGGAATTAGATCGCGACTCGACACAAGGAGAAAATAGTGGCTGAACGAACTCCCCTGGTCTTTGTTCACGGCAATCCCGAGAATGCCGCGGTCTGGGGGCCGCTGCTTTCCGAGCTGGATCGGGCCGATGCATTCCTCGTCTCTCCCCCGGGGTTCGGCGCACCGATTCCCAGCGGTTTCGACGTCTCCGCGACGGGATACCGGTTTTGGCTCGCCTCCCAGCTTGAGGCCTTCGGTCGACCCGTTGACCTGGTAGGCCACGACTGGGGAGGCGCCCACACCGTCCAGATCGCCATGACGAGGCCCGACCTTCTCCGCAGCTGGGTGTCCGACGGCCTCGGTGTGTACTCCCCCGACTACGTCTGGCATCCGCTTGCCCAGACCTGGCAGACACCGGAAAAGGGAGAGGAACTCGTGGCGCAGCTCTTCGAGGGCACCCTGACGGAACGCCTTGCCGTAGTGGATGGTCTAGGCATGCACGGTCCGACCGGAGAGCGCATCGCCGCGGGTCTCGACGCCGAGATGAGCCGAGCCGTGCTGTCCCTTCTTCGCTCAGCCGCCCAGCCCTTTATGTCCGACGCTGGTCGGGGACTGCCCAACGCGGCCACGCGACCAGGATTGTCTCTCATCGCCGGCGCAGACGACGGCAATGGCACTGCGGCAATGCATCGCTGGGCCGCAGATCAGGCCGGGGCCAAAGTCGTCGTTCTCGAAGGGCTGGGCCACTGGTGGCCGGTCGAAAACCCCGTCCCGGCAGCAGCAGCGCTCCGCGAATTCTGGTCGACCCTCGACTAGCCGCTCGATAATCGCTGCAGTGAGCGACCGAGAATAGGCCCGCTTCTTAGTGACTTTCGTTGGATCCTCCGTTGCAACTCGACGTCAGGCGGTGGCGACCCGCGTCGACTCGCGCATTACGAGGATGCTCGGTACGAGTCGACTGCCTCCCTCAATGTCCTCTCCATCGATCTGCGCAAGCATCAGGCTCGCCGCGACGTATCCCAGTCTCGACATCTGGAGGTCGATGGTGGTCAGTGGTGGTCGGGATGCGCCCACCATTGCGTCCCAATTGTCCATGCCGACAATGCCAACGTCGTTCGGCACGCGCAGCCCGAGCTCGCGCAAGCCGTCGGAGAACCCGCGCGCTATCTGGTCGCTCATGCAGAACGCCCCGTCGAATTCGACGCCCGCTCTTACGAGCCACGCTGCGGCTTCTCGGCCCCACTCCTCACTCCAGGGTCCGAAAACGGGGTCCGCAGCAAGATGCAGGCCTGCGCGGTGGAGCGCCTCGATGGTCCCTGAATGTCGATTGGTCGTCGCCGCGTGATGTGGAGGCCCCGAGATGAGGACGATCCGGCGACGGCCCGTACTAATGAGGTGTTCTATGGCGAGCGCGGCGCCGTTGCGGTCGTCGTGGAGCACCGAGATGTCCGACGGATCGGTCGACTTGTTGAGTGCGTACACGACCGGTACCGGGAGATCGTCGCCGATCGAAGGCCGCTCGTCGCTCGATCGCCCGGTGACGATAATGCCGTCCACTCTTCGAGAGAGCATCGTCTGGAGGTAGTGCCGCTCGCGCACGCGGTCACCTCTGCTCTCGCAGAGCATCATCGAGACCTGACCAGCCTCGAGCACGTCCTCGGCGCCGGTCAGGATGGGGATGGTGAACCGACCGATGCTGTCGGTGGTGAGGACACCGACCATGTACGAGCGCCCTGTCTGGAGGCTCTTGGCAAGCTGACTGGGCCGGTACCCGAGCTCCTTTGCGGCAGCGAGGACTCGTTCGCGGGTAGCGCTGCGCAGTTGGCCCTGTCCGGAGAGGGCCTTGGACACAGTACCCGGGGAGACTCCCGCGAGACGGGCCACGTCGGTCACCGTCGTCAACTGCCTGCGCGTCACTGCGCCTCCTCGGAAATGTTTCCTGAAATTATTCTGACATCGTTACATCAATTACGTTGCGACCGCGTGAATCTCGACTATATGGTAAACGGAAATCGTTAGCCGCGATTTCCGGAATGCGGTGGCCTTACTGAGTTCAAAGGGGAAATCATGAGCGTCAGAATCAGCCGCGGGATGCGACGGCATCGTTTCGCCGCGGCGATCGCAGTCGTGTCGATGGGCCTCGTGCTCACTGCCTGCGGGTCTGACGACGGCGCCGACGGCGAGATGACGATGTGGGTCCGCCACACCGAGGGCGAGCCCGTCCAGGTGCTCGTCGACCTCTGGAACTCCACGCACGACACGCAGATCGACTTGACCGTCATCCCCGGCGATACCTACCAGCAGAAGGTGGGTGCTGCGGCCGGTTCGAACTCGCTGCCCGACATCCTTGGATCCGACGTCGTCTACTCGCCGAACTACGTCGCGGATGGCATCTACCTAGACATCACCGACTTGGCGGACTCCCTCCCGTTCAAGGACGACCTCTCGCAAGCACACCAAGAAGCCGCCAGTAAGGATGGCAAGATTTACGGCCTGCCGCTGCTAGTCGAGTCCTCACTCATCATCTACAACAAGTCGCTCTATGAGCAGGCAGGTCTTGACCCGGAAGCACCGCCTACGAGCTTTGATGAAATCTATGAGCAGGCCAGTGCTGTGCGCGCCCTGGGCGGCGACATCTATGGGTTCTACTTCGCGGGGAACTGCGCCGGCTGCATGTCATTCTCCGTGATGCCGTACGCCGCTGCCGCAGGCATGCCTCCCCTCTCAGATGACGGCACGAAGGCCGATGTCGACAGCGACGCGATGGCTTCCGTGGCCGACCTCTACCGCAAGCTCTTCGCCGACGATCTCGTGCCCTCGGCTGCACAGTCTGACGATGGAGCCACGTGGACCGCAGCATTCAACGCCGGCCAGATAGGCATCCTTCCGGTGGGGACCTTCAACTTCGGTGGGCTTGCGGACGTCCCGTTCGACTGGGGGATCGCGCCCCTGCCGGCGCCAGACGGTTCGGCGAGCGCCACCTTCGTAGGCGGGGACGTAGTGGGAATCACCCGTTCGTCCAACCAGGTGGAGGCCGCGACCGAGTTCCTGGAGTGGTCGCTGACAGATGAGCCGCAGCTCGAGGTCTGGGCGAAAGGCGGGTTTTTGACGCCGAGGTACGATCTCGCTGACAACGACTACACGGCGGACAACGCGATCATGATCGAGGCAATCGAGGGCCTGCAGAACGGATACACGCCGGCGACGCTCCCCTACGGCGAGATCTTCAACAGCGCAACGGGTCCCTGGCTGCAGGGTCTGCGCGCCTACATCTTCAACGGGGATGACGCCGCTCTTGCAGAGGCGCAGGAGAAGATCCAGGTGATAATCGACGATGCCCAATAAGGTCCCCGCCCCGTCGGACCGGGGAGTTACCGCCTCTACCCGATCACGCAGATCACGATGACAGCCCTGAGGGAGAAGACCGACACCACGTCGATAAGCCTGCGGCGGAAGTTCGGCGGACGCGCTCGCTCATCCGGTCTAGGGATGCTTCTTGTCGCACCACTCGCGCTCGTGGTCGCAGTGGTATTCCTCATCCCGCTCGGTGTCCTGGTATTCATGTCCTTCCAGGACTGGCCGCTCCTCGGCGGACCGACGCCGAATGGTATGGACAACTACGCCGCGATCGGCTCCAATGACCTGTTTTTGGGAGCCATCAGCTTCACTCTGATCTACACCCTCATTGCGACAATTATCATCTTCGCCGTCTCCTTCGTGCTGGTGGCGATCTCCAACTCTCGGCGGCGGGGCGCGCGCTTCTACCGAACGGCGTTCTTCCTGCCCTACGTTGTCGGGACCGCCGCGGCCTCCCTCATCTGGTACACCAGCGTGAACGACCAGAACGGGATAGCGAACGAAGTGCTCCAGGCGGTGGGGCTGACCGACGGACCGTGGGGCTTCCTCAGCACGCCACCGCAGGCGCTGTTCACCGTGCTAACGCTCGTTGTGTGGAAGTTCATCGGATTCCAAGTGCTGGTGCTGCTCGTGGGGCTGCAGTCGATTCCCGACCAGCTGTACGAAGCGGCGAGGATGGATGGGGCAAGCACCATGCAGCGCTTGCGGTACATCACCTTCCCGTACCTTCGCCCCACCCTGGCCCTGCTCTTTATGCTCTCTGTCACGGGGTCCCTGCTCGCGTTCGACCAGTTCCTCGTCCTCACCCGGGGAGGCCCCGACAACAGCACGGTCACCATAATGTTCGCCGTCTACAACACAGCCTTCGAGCAGTTCGACCTCGGAGAAGCAGCTGCGCTGTCGATCGTGCTTCTGGCGGCGCTGGTCGTCCTGAATTCGGTGCAATTCCGATTCCTTCGCGCAAAGAACGACTGACCTGAGAGCGATGACCGAATGGCCCCATCGTCCGGTACTGCGGCGATCACCCTCGCACGCGGTCGGAGGCCGGCAAGGAACCGCCGCCGGTCCGCCATCGCGGGCACGGGGTATCACCTGTTCAGCGCCATCCTCGCCTCAGCTTTCCTTCTGCCCATCATCGGGGCTGTCTTGAATTCGGTGAAGTCGCCCGCAGAGGCGAACCAGCAACCCCCGACCTGGTTCCCGCAGACCTTCTCCCTTGGCAACTACGAGAAGCTCTCCAGCTACGGAGAGGGAATCGGCGTCTACTTGGGCAACAGTGTGCTGATCAGCGTCCTGTCCGTCGGCGGGACGGTGTTCGTCACGGTGCTGGCAGGCTACGGCTTCTCGCGCTTCGATTTCAGGGGTAAACGGCTCCTGTTCGGCTCGACCCTGCTGATCCTGATGGTGCCATACGCAACCATTCTCCTGCCGCTCTACATCGTCCTGGGAAGCCTGGGCCTGACGAACACGGTGTTCGGGGTCGCCCTCATCCTCATCATGTTCCAACTGCCCTTCGGAGTCATCCTGATGCGAAATAGTTTTGAGTCCATTCCGCGAGAGCTCGAGGAAGCAGCACTCGTCGACGGGTGCAGTGACATCGGCGTCCTACGCCGTGTGTCCCTCCGACTCGTTATGCCCGGTGTGGTGACAGTAGGGCTCTTCTCCTTCATCGCATCCTGGAACGAATTCCTGGCTCCACTCATCTTCCTCAACGACGGGTCTCAGTACACGCTGCCGATCATGCTGGTCAGCCTGCAATCCGGAGCGTACGGGGTCGTCGACTACGGAGCCCTCCAGGCGGGCATCGTGCTGTCGATCGCCCCCGTGCTCGTGGTCTATCTCTTCCTGCAGCGCTACTACGTCTCAGGTCTGGTGAACGGCGCGCTCCGCGGATGACGTCGACACCAACACTCATCTTCCCGGCAAAGAAAGGCTCGCCATGCTGAAGCCATCGCTCCACGGCCGATCCACCCAGCTGCCTCCTGGCGCCATACGTCCTCGCGGCTGGTTATTCGATCAACTTCGCCTCCAGGCCGATGGGCTCACGGGCAGACTGGAAGAGATGTGGACCGATGTCGGTCCCGACAGCGCATGGCTGGGTGGGAACGGCGAGAGCTGGGAGCGGGGGCCGTACTATCTCGACGGACTCGTCCCACTCGCCTACATTCTCGACGATCCGAGACTGATCGCACGAGCGCGCCCATGGATCGAGTGGATCTTGGACTCGCAAGACTCGTCCGGGTTCTTCGGGCCGGCAACCAATCGCGACTGGTGGCCCCGGACCGTAGCGCTAAAGGCGATCACGCAGTACGCAGATGCGACGGGCGATGAACGGGTTCCTGCATTCGTCGATGCATATCTGCGCTACCAACTGGCCCACCTTCCGACAGAGCCGCTGACGGACTGGGCGTGCGCACGAGGGGCCGATAACGTGCTGAGCGTGCTGTGGCTCCATGCTCGCACCGGGGAAAGCTGGCTTCTCGATCTGTCGGCCCTGCTCCTGAAGCAGACCGCCGACTGGGACACGTACCTCGGTGAGCAGCTGATCAGCGGCCCGGCTCGGGAGTTTCACCATCTGACACATGGCACCAATGTTGCTATGGGGCTGAAGACCGGTGCCGTGGCCAGCGCTGTCGACGGTTGTGACCGCCGAGAGGCGACGGAACGCTCATTCGCAGCACTCGATCGGTGGCACGGTCAGGTGCACGGGTTCTTCTCCGGCGACGAGTGGCTCGGCGGACGCGAGGCAACCGCCGGACTGGAGACCTGCCAGGTCGTCGAGTTGATGTTCACGCTTGAAAACTGCGCTCAGATCTACGGCGGAGGCGTCTATGGTGATCGTCTCGAGTCGCTGGCCTTCAACCTGCTTGCGGCCGCCTGCAATCCAGAGATGACGGCACATCAATATCACCAGCAGGCAAACCAGGTCCTCGTGTCCGTCGCCAGTCGACCGTGGACCCACTCCAGCGACGATGCGAACATATTCGGTCTCGAACCGCACTTCGGATGCTGCACGGCCAACCTGCATCAGGGTTGGCCCAAGCTCGTCCGGTCGCTGTGGGTGCAGGATCCGGACGGTGGTTTGCGCGTCATCGCATATGCCCCGGCCGTCATCGATGCCAACGCTGGAGGGAAGGACATCCGACTTGAGGTCGATACCGAGTATCCGTTCGACGAGGTCATTTCCATTCGTGTCCGTACCGAACGGGAGTTCGATCGCGCAATCCGACTTCGAATCCCTGCGTGGGCTGACACATCCACCCTGACTGTCGACGGAGAGGCAGTAGATCTCAGAGGACTTCTCGACGACGGATACGTTTCGATCGAGCGCACCTGGCGCGACGGGAGTCTCATCCGACTGCTCCTACCCATGCGTCCCCGAGTGATCGAACGAGACCGCGGAGCTATCGGACTCCGCTTCGGACCATTGCAACTCGCGCTCCGCGTGCCCGAGAATTGGATTCCTGTCGCTGGCGCCCCAGGCCTCGGAGAATGGGAGGTGCGCCCTCGAACATCCTGGAACTTTGCGATCGACAGCGTCGATGCCGCGCCTGATTGGGCGGTCATCAGGCGGGCGCCCGGTCCCGTGCCTTTCAGCCTTGCGGATGCTCCGTTACGGTTCGACGTGCGTGGCGCCCATACCCCGTCTTGGACCCTCGACGGCGCCCAGGCGGGCAGAGTTCCAGATAGCCCGGTGATCGACGCTGGCCCGCCGGTCGACGTCGCGCTCGTTCCGTACGGATCGGCTCGAATTCGGGTGTCGGAGTTCCCCGTGCGCGGCAAATTCTCGTCGCCTGTCCCATTCCGCACCGTTTAGGCTCGCGTCGAGCGAGGGCTACCGGACCTCGGCCGTCAGGAGGGCCTGATTGATGAGCGCCTCGATACCGAACGCGGCTCGCTCGGTATAGGAATCCTCGTCGAGCAGTCCCCCGATGTGCGCCAGTCCCGGGTAGTCATCGGGCGAGATATGGTGCCGGCGCGGGTTCGGCCGTTCTGCCTGCTCTTCCTCGACGAGCCCGATGATCAGGCAATGCAGCGCCACGCTGGCTCGGGTAGCAATGACAGCGCTCACGCCCGCCTCCAGGAACGCAGAGATGGTGACGTCGGCGTATGCCAAGGCGTTGGCGTCGGCGGTATCCGTCCCTCCGATCACCCGTCCACCGTCTCGGTGGGAGAGCATCGCGAGCCGGAGCCGCTTGCTGACCTCCGCGATCCGTTCAGGCGGTTTCTCGGGAAGGTCATCGAGAGAGAGTTCGCCGAGGATGACCTCGGCCATGAGCTCGAACAGGAACGCCTTGCTGGTGACTTGGAAAGTCACGGAATTCTGGTGCAGTCCCATTCGCTTTGCGACGCCACGGAGTGTGACGGCCTCGATACCCGACTCGTCGAGAACCGCAAACGCTCCGCGCACGACGTCATCCCGGTTGTGGCGCTTCGCGGCCATCGCGCCTCCCTCGTGTGTTTAATCGTCATGCCCCAGCCTACGGGCGCGACCGCGATCGTCACGGTGCGCGGCAGCGCGATGGACAATCAGGCCTTTGCCCCCACACGCCAGCCCCGCGCACTGCTGCGTTCATCTGCGGCGGCGATGGTCTGCAGACTTCGATGTATCTCGTCTCAGGTCTGACGCGGGCTCCACCTAGGAGATGGTGGGGTGAAGGTTGCGGACGGGGCTCACTAATTCAAGAACCGAAGCGATGTTAAGGATTGTGGACTCGGCCAGCCACGATGCCGCGATCTGCACTCCGATCGGAAGTCCATCGCTGCTTGTGCCGAAGCGCATCGACAGCGCCGGCAGGCCCGTCATGTTGAATGGGACCGTCGCGTTCTGGATGTATGTCGCCGGGACGGTTTGACCGTTGATGACGAACTCGCTCATTCCGTGAGCGTGCGCCGGAATCGGCGTTGCGGGGAGAATCAAGGCGTCATATCCCTCAAAGTATTCGGCGAATCCGTCGCGCAGCTCCTCCATCCATTGCTCTGCGAGCACATAGTCCGCGACCGACGTGTCTGGAGTAGCGAGCATCGCTCTCGAGATCGAGAACATCTCGTCCTCGTGTCCGCGCGTGGCTTCCGCGAACGCGGGCTTGAGCTCCATCACGTGCTGCTTGTTGAAAATGTTCAACGGAAGGTCCCGCTCCAGCGCGGGTACGCGAACCGCCTCCACGACCATTCCCTCGGCGCGCAGTGCCGCCGCTGCCGCTTCGACGGTCGCGGCGATCTCCGAGTCGATCGGGCCGAACCCCGGCTCGACCAACCACCCGACTCTGAGCTGACGCTGCGGAAAGGCACCAAGACCAGCGGCGACTGCGCGAGGCACTATCGAGTATCCGTCGACGCCATCGGGGCCTTGCAGGATCGAGTACGACAACGCGATGTCGCGTACCGTGCGCGCCATCGGCCCAACGTGCCAGTCGCGCCGGGGCACCCTTGGCCAGATTCCGGTCGTCGGGATGCGTCCGTGCGTCGCCTTGAGTGCGACGATGCCCGTGTGGGCTGCCGGTCCCCGTACAGAGATTGCCAGGTCGCTGCCGAGCCCGAGCGGGGACATGCGAGCCGCGATTGCTGCGGATTCTCCGCCGCTGGACCCTCCGGGGGTGCGCTGCAGGTTCCAGGGGTTATTGGTTCGGCCCGTGAGCAGATTGTCTGTTTCTGTCGAGTAGGAGAACTCGGGGAGGTTGGTCTTGGCGAGAAGGATGCCGCCCGCACCCTTCATGCGCGTCACGCTGACAGCGTCCTTGTCCGGCGTCCTGCCACGGAAGATCGGAGATCCTCTCTGGGTGAGCACGCCCGCCGTGTCGATGGAATCTTTGACTGTAAAAGGCACCCCGTGCAGCGGGCCGAGTCGGTCAGTCGATCTGACCGCCGCTTCGGCCCGCTTGGCCTCGGCCAACGCGTTGTCCGCAACAGTGACGATCGCGTTGATCTTCGGGTCGACAGATGCGATGCGATCCAGGTGAGCCTGGACCACTTCCACGGGAGATAGCTCGCCCGATCGAATGAGGTTAGCGAGGCGGGTCGCGTCGAACGTCGTGATCTCAGAAATCATCGGTGGTCCCTCTCAAAGAGCTTTCAATTTTTCAGTGGCTACGGGACTTGACGATGCCGGATTCCGACCGGTAAACAGGCTTCGGTCGACCACGGTGTAAACGCCCCAGTTCGGACCCGAGGAGTACTTCATGGGTAGCTCACGTGCCTTGTCCTCCATGAGCCACTTCGCCTTCTCGGCGAAGCCCACATCGGCCTCCTCATCGTTTGAGAAGCCGGTCACTTCATACCCCGCGAAGGGGGTGTCGCCCTTCTCGTCTCGCGTGGCAAGGAACGCCGCGGGCGCGTGGCACACAACCCCCAAGGGCTTTCCGGAGTTGAGCGCCTTCCGCAAGAGCATCCCCGAGACAAGGTCAACGGACAGATCCTCCATCGGACCATGCCCGCCTGGGTAGAACACGGCACCGAACACGTCGAGGTCGACCTCCCTCAGGTCGAGCGGGTGCCTGAGTTCCTCCGCCGCCTCAATCGTTTCCTCTAGACGGAGAGATGCATGTTGCCCTCCTTCCATCCCATCGCGCAAACTCATGGTGTCCACCGTGGGGACTCGTACCGCGGGTGTAGCCACGACGACCTCGTGACCGGCGCCCGTGAAGACGCGGTATGGAGCGACGAACTCTTCGGCCCAATATCCGGTCGGATGGCGGTGACCATCTTTCAGAGTCCAGTACTGCGCAGCAGTGAGATCGAACAGAACGCGAGCCATTTGACCTCCTAAGGAAAGATGGCTACAACGTAACCAAAATCAGATATACAGTCAACGGTGCTCCCAGCCCTTGTACGCGCCCATCACAAGTCGGGGTGCGCGCCGCGCACTGGACTGACGCGCTCCAGCTCCGCCGCCACCCGCAGGACTGTTGATTCAGCCAACCAGGGTGCAACAATCTGCACGGCGATAGGTAGTCCGTCCCGACTTGTCCCGAATCTCATGGAGAGCGCGGGAAGACCGGTGATGTTGAACGGAGAGGTGGCCTGCATGATGTGCACATTCGGCGTCATCTGACCGTCGATCGAGAGTTCTGCGGCGTCGTGGCCGTGCGCGGGAACCGGCGTAACCGGGCAGATCAGGACGTCGCGCTCGTGAAAATAGGAGGCGAACACGTCTCGAAGCGACTCGGCCTGCTGTTCGGCGACGACGAAATCTCGCATACCCGTGTCAGGAGTGTCATAGACGGTCCTGACGTACTTGTACACCTCCGATTCGTGTCCGTCTGTGACCTCATGGAAGGCCGCTTTCGCCTCCATGACCTGCAGCTTCCAGAACAGCTCGACTGTGTCCAGCTCCGCAAGTGATGGGATGTCGACATGCTCTACGTGAGCGCCAGCGTCCCTTAGCGCGTCGGCGGCAGCCTCTACTGTGGCCGATACCTCGGAGTCAATGAGCCCGAACTCCGGCGACGTCGCCCACCCGATGCGCAGTGGTCGTCGATCGTCGCCGATTCCGAGATCCGTTTCAGGCGTGGTTACCGCGAACCCGTCGGCACCGTCCGGCCCGACGAGTAGGTGGTACGCACGCGCGATGTCCCTGACGCTCCGCGCCATCGGCCCCACATGCCAGAAGCGACGCGGCACCCTCGGCCACAGGCCCGTCATGGGGATGCGGCCGTGGCTGGCCTTCAGCGCAACAATTCCCGTGTGGGCCGCGGGGCCGCGTAGCGAGATCGCGACATCGCTTCCGAGGCCGATCGGGGACATTCCTGCGGCTATTGCTGCGGATTCTCCGCCGCTCGAGCCTCCCGGTGTCCGATCGAGATCCCACGGATTGTTGGTCCGGCCGGTAAGGAGGTTATTTGTCTCCGTGGCGTAGGAGAACTCGGGAAGGTTGGTCTTTGCCAGGACAATCGCGCCGGCGGCCTTCATGCGGGTGACGACGGTCGCGTCCGAACTCGGCGTACGTCCACGAAAAATCGGTGATCCACGTTGCGTCAGGAGTCCGCCGGTATCGATCGAGTCCTTCACTGTAAACGGTACGCCGTGGAATGCTCCGAGCTTTCCTCCCTCCCGCACGGCGCGTTCGGCTTTTCGGGCCTTCTCTAGAACGTCGTCGGCAAGCGTCACGATCGCGTTGATGTCGGGGTTGACGGCGTCTATCCTGTCGAGGTGCGCTTGGACCACCTCGACAGGCGATAGATCACCGGACCTGATCAGCTCCGCAAGTGACGTCGCATCCTGGTAGATGATTTCGCTGCTCATCGATCGCTCCTTCTCCATCGTTAGACGACGTGGCCCACTTCGCACCGTACCGTTAAACGCTACATTGTGCTCGAAACTCATCGAGAGCTGACACCCCTCGCTGGGTGCCGACTTGGCGGACGAGATCGGATTCGATGGGATTATTCGATCTTGGAGTCAGGCCTTGCCCCCAGACGCCAGCCCCGTGCACGGCTGCGTTCGCGCCAGAAGTCGGCATATCGACCCTGCGCAGCGATCAGCTCATCATGGGTGCCGCGTTCGGCGATGGTTCCCTGCTCGAGGAATACGATCTGATCTGCGGCAGCGATGGTCTGCAGACGGTGGGCGACGACGATGAGGGTGCGGTTGGCAGTGAGAGCGTTCAGGGCATCCTGAACGAGTGCCTCATTCTCTGCGTCGAGAGCGGCAGTGGCCTCATCCAGGAGCACGATCGGAGCGTCCTTCAAAATCGCCCGCGCGATCGAGACCCGCTGGCGCTCGCCACCAGACAGTGCGCTGCCCCCCTCGCCGACCGGGGTGTCCAGTCCACCGGGCAGGCGGTTGGCGATCTCGTCAACTCGCGCCAGACGTATCGACTCGTGCAACTCATCACCCGTGGCATCTGGACGGGCCATCAGGATGTTCTCGCGAATGGTGCCAGAGAACAGGTACACGTCCTGGAAAACGAACGACAGCTGCGCCATCAATTGCTCCACAGGCATCGAGCGGACGCTCTCACCGGAGACCCTCACGTTGCCCGATTCGACATCCCAGAAGCGGGCAACGAGGCGAGTTATCGTCGTCTTGCCAGAACCAGATGGCCCGACGAGCGCGGTCATGCTTCGCGGTGCCGCCGTGAAGGTGACGCCGTGCAGCACCTCACGGTCGCCGTACCCGAAGCGCACGTGCTCGAACTCGACGCTGGGCTCCGCCAATGCGACATCGCTTGTGGGCTCAGGCAACGGCGAGGTACCGAAGACTGTGTCCATCCGGTCGAGATTGTTACGCACGGTACGCATGGCGCCGCCCGCTGCCGCCCCTTCCATCAGCGGCTGCACGAATCGGGTCGCGAGAATGAGCAGCGCGATCAACTGCACCGGGCCGATGGTGGCGTTGACTGCAAGGGTGATGCCGGTGAGGAGGATGACGGTGAACGCCGCCTGGACGGTGAGTCGAAAGATCCCGTCACCGACCACACCGCCCCAGGCGATCAGCGTGTTGTCTGCCTTGCGCTGTGCCACCAGGGCGTCATCGAGCATCTTGTGGCCGTGAGCCGTGCGACCGAATGCTCGCAGGACCGGCTGAGTCTGAGCGAACTCGATCAGTCGATTCGCGGTGCGGACATTGGCGCCGTGGGTGCGCCGATCGACGGCTCCCACGATCGCGCCGGCGAGTTGATAGGCCGCCCACAATAGCGGGGCGGTAATAGCTGCGACCAGGGCGAGCTGCCATTGGAAGACGAACATAAGGGCAACGACCACGGCGGGCGTTACGAATGCATTGATTAGCATGCCAAGCATCTGCGTCGGGAATCCGCTCACGCTGAACACGCCGACGCTCGCGAGTCGCGAGACCGATCCGACCTTATCTGCGTCGAACCAGCCAAGCGGAAGTTTCGAGATATGGTCTCCGAGGCGTTGCCACAGACGTGAAGTCAGCGACACAGAAGAGGTCAGCCCAAGCATCTTTGTCCGGTAATTGAGCACTCCGAATAACAAGACAATCGCTGTTTCTATCCCGACCCAGAGCCAGAGCCGCGGGAAGTCGCCCTCCAACAAGGCCTGGATGAGCGGAACGAGCAGGACGAACGCGACGCCCTGGAGGGCGGCGCCTACGACGGTCAGCGCTATAAGAAGACGCAAGGTGGGTGCATCGTCTCCCATTACGCGTAGCATGCGTCGGATCATCGGTTGACCTCCATCGTGGAACCAGCGGTGGGACGGACTTCGGGATGCCAGGACGCTGATCTCTCGTGGTTCGCCCATAATCCGGCGTACGTTCCCGCTCGCGCGAGGAGATCGTCGTGCGTGCCCCGCTCGACGATGCGTCCATGCTCCACAACGGCGATCTGATCCGCCCCCTGGATCGTCGAGAGTCGGTGGGCGATCACCAGTAGCGTGCGCCCCACGGCAAGCTCGGACAGCGCATCCTGAATGAGCGCTTCGGACTCTGGATCGGCGAACGCCGTGGCCTCGTCCAGGACCAGGACCGGAGCGTTGGCGAGCAACGCCCGCGCGATCGAGACGCGCTGCGCCTCCCCTCCGGAGAGCAAGGCGTCCTCGCCCACCACGCTCTCGTACCCTCGAGGCAGTTCAAGGATGCGACGGTGGATCTGTGCAGCCCGCGCAGAGGCCTCAACTTCGGCAAGTGTCGCGTTGGGCTTGGCGAGACGAATGTTCTCCGCGACCGAGGCACTCAGCAGTTGCACATCCTGGAACACAAACGTCACGTGCCGGTACAGCTCACTCGGCGCGATATCACGAAGATCGATGCCGCCCAAGGTAATTCGCCCGGCGTCAGGGTCCCAGAAGCGAGGAATTAGCTTCGCGATCGTCGTCTTGCCGGAGCCAGACCGCCCCACCAGCGCGGTCGTCGTGCCTGGAGCAAGTAAGAGATCGATGCCATCGAGTGCCGCGTGTTCTCCGTCGTAGCTGAATCGCACGTCCTCCAATGCGATCGTGGAGTCCGCGGGTACGCGGGGCGCATCTGACGTCGGCAGCATCTCAGTGGCCAGTAGAGCGAGAACCCGTTCGCTGGCCTCAGCCGCCTGCGTTGTCGCTGTCGCGCTGAAGAAGAGCGCCATTACGGGTGCGGTCACTCCGAGACCGAGTAACACGAAGGGGATCACATCGGTCGGGTTGATCCACCCCGCCCCGGCCAGGGCTGCACCCGCAGCGGTCACTATCACGAGCGATGTCAACGGTGCCAGCACGACCTCGGCGAGGGCACTGGGCCGCATCGATCCGCTCGTGACTCCCACCATCAATTCCATGAAGCGCTTGGTCGCGTTTAGGAACCGGCGGTAGGCCCGTCCGGATTGCCCGAAGGCCTTGATGACGCTGATGCCTTGGACGAACTCCACCGCGGTGCCGCTGATCTCACCCATCGCCGTGGAGTATTCCGCCATCCGCGGCCGGACTTTCGCGATCTGCGCTGCGTACAGAGCGATCCCAATTACCAGAGGCAGCATCACGAAGAGTGACATCACCCAGTTGATGCTGAATAGGTACACCAGCGTCACGACCGGAACCACCACCCCGTCGACGATCTCCAGAGCCGTGTGCGCGACCAAGTGATGCATGTGCAGCACATCGTCCGAAACGCCCTTCTTCACCGTTCCCGACGTACGCGCCGTGAACCACCCCAAAGGCACTCGGCCGAGTCGCGCCGCCATCCGCCTCCGCACGATCAACTGAAATCGAGTATCCGCGAAATGCGTGATCCCACCGGCGACGAATACGCACATCAACCGCACGAGTAGCGCCGCCACAGCGACCCACCCCCATTGCCACACGGCAGTCGCCGCGCCCTCTTGAAACGCCAGCAGAACCCCCGCGAGCTGCGCCACTGCGATGAACGGAACGATGGAAGCGGCGGCCCCGATCGCCCCGATCACGCACGCGACAAGCAGTCGCCAGCGGATCGGGCCGAGCAGTATCCACAGTCCTCCGAAGCCCGGCAGAGCTGCGCCATCGGTTCCGCCCGATTTCCCGTCGACCTGTACATTTACGGCGTCCACGCATACCACCCTCATCTGAGACCCATCCGGCGCACAAACATGCTCCGGCGGATGACTGCAGACGAATCACGCCAGGCATCGGTCATCGCGACGAGTCTCTACTTGTTCAGTGAACAAGTCAAGGGTTACGGCGAATGGGCCAGCTGTCGACCGTTAGGCCACGGCCACGGACGAACGGGTCAGCGAAGAGCCCTGTTGAGGTCGAAAGCCTGCGGCGGACCAGCCAGAGTCGCTTTGGCCTCAAGGCCGAACCGGTCAAGGATTTCGATGTCCCCCGCTTCAAGGCCATCCAGAGCCAGACGAACGAGATCAACTGGCTCATTCAGGGCCCCGTCACGAATCTGAATGCCGGCCTCCTGGGCGTACTCGCGCATCGTTTCCGTCGCAGTCACTCCAGGCACCAAAGCCGAGACCAAGGTGCCCTGCGCGGCCAACTCCAGTCGAACCCCGTTGGTGAGACCCCATTCTGCGGACTTTGCGGCTCCGTAGGCGGTGTTGCCGTCAATCGTTGTCCATGCAACCGCCGATAGGACATTCAAAATGGCCCCGCCGCCATTTGCGGCCAGAACAGGCGCGAAAGCGCGAATCATGTGCAGGGTGCCGTAGTAGCTCGAATCCATAGTTGCTCGGATGCTGGACAGGTCTCCGGTCACCAGATTCCCGCCAACTGTGGACGCAGCGTTGTTGATCAGGACATTCACATCCTCCGCTGCATCGGCAGCCGCTCGGACTGATGCCTCGTCGGTGATGTCCAACTTAAGCACGATTGCTCCCGGCACATCCACGAGCTCGGGACGGCGGGCCGTGGCGTAGACCTTTGCTCCACGATCGATCAACTCGATGGCGAAATGCCGTCCGATTCCACGATTAGCGCCCGTCACGAGGGCCGTGCTGCCATGCAGTTCCATACGTTGCCTTTCAGACTAGAAAACGGCGACTCGGAATCGAGCCGGCTTCACGAAACCACCGGTATTTGAGGCTCAATCCAGGCCGACGCTGAGGGCAGTCTCCTGCAGAGCGTCATGAGCTTCAAGGCGCCGTCTATAGGCAGCCCGAAGATCGGCATCGGTGTCGAGCCCGAGCGGCAATCTCATTGGTGGATTATCGGCCAACGCACTGTCGATGATGGCGTCCACTATTTTTGCGGGATCGTTAGGAATCGGAAAAGCTCCGTTTGCTATGCCGCGACGCGTGTCGCCAACCGGCCCGACGTCGTACGGCTCGAGGATGACACCGTCGTCGCGTCCGGCCGTGAATCCGGTGGGAGTGGCACCCGGCTGAGCCAAGGTGACACCGATGTTGAATGGAGCAACCTCCGCCGCCAGAGCTTCCATAAAGCCCTCAATGCCCCACTTGCTTGCATGGTACGCCGAGAACCCCGGGTAGGCAGTCTGACCACCCGCCGATGAAACCTGAATGATGCGCCCGTGGCCCTGGGCGCGCAGCCGAGGAATGAAGGCCTTGGCAACGTCAATGGAACCAACGAGGTTCGTCGCGATCGCTCGCCTGATCTGCTCCCCAGTGAGCTCTTCTACTGCGCCGAACGTGCCATATCCTGCGTTATTGACGAGTACATCTATGACACCGAAATGAGCGAAGGCCTCACTGACGACTCGTTCAACAGCGACACTATCGGTCACGTCCAGTTCGGCCAGCCAGAGCCGATCCTTGGCATCGGGAAATTGGTCGCGCAGCACCTCTGGGCGGCGGAGTGTTGCCGCTACCGAATGTCCTCGATCGAGCAGCCTCTCCGTCATCAGCCGACCGAATCCAGACGAAGTTCCGGTTATGAACCACGTACTCATGAGTCCCACCATTTCGATCACGGGCCACCTGCTGGCGGATTGCCTAGGTCGCACTATTTTGGCTACAGTGTAACCGGCGCGAGTTCTCTTGCTCAACCACGATCTTCATCCTCAATCGAGATGAGCGCCGTGCTACCAAGACCGATGAGGAGACATGACATGAGCCAGAACGAGAACCACATTCGCGATCTGTACGGCCGCTACATCGACGCGATCAATCACCGCCGTCTCGATGAACTGGAGCAGTTCACCCATGACTCGCTGAGCTTCAACGGCCAACAGATGACGCGCGCCGAGTACCGGGCGGCGATGGAAGTTCACATCGACAGCGTGCCCGACTTCACGTGGTGGGTAGACGAATTCGTCATCGACGAGAACGACGTATTCGTCAGGCTGCTCGATCATGGAACGCCCACGAAAGAGTGGCTTGGACTTCAGCCCAATGGTGCGCAGATCCACTTCCTCGAGTTCGCCATGTACCGGTTCCGCGACGGGCGATTCGACTGGATCAATGTCGTCCTCGATCGACCCTCGATAGCTCGTCAGCTTCAGGGCGAAACGGCCTCCCTGTTCCTTCCTCGTTAGATAGAAAGATGTGATTGTCGGTGCTACGTCCGGAGGTAGGACGCGCCGTTCGCGTCCAGAATGGCGCCCGACGACCACACTGCCTGGGGGGAAGCCAACCAGAACACGGCTTCCGCAATCTCGGCCGGAGTGCCGACGCGCCCGAAAGGGCTCTGCGCTCGAAGAGCATCTCCCTCCGCGCCATCGAGTTTCGACAGCTGTCTCGGTGTTGCGACAAATCCCGGAGCGACCGAACTGACCGAGATGCCGTGCGGGGCGAGCGCTACCGCGAGCGACTGTCCCAGTGCATGCAACCCCGCCTTGCTCGATGCATACGCAGGGTATTCGGGCTCCCCCCGGAAAGCGCCGCGCGAGCCGACGTTGACAATCGCGCCCGGTGATCGGCGTTGGATGAGGTGATCTGCGATTCCCCACGCAAGATTCGCCGCCCCCAGCAGATTCACGTCGATCATTCTCCTGAAGTCGGCAACCCACTCGGCATACCCGATCTCGCCCAGCACGTGACGGTTGTCGGCGGAGGGCGCCACCGCCGCGTTCACCACGAGCACATCAAGCTGCCCCAGCTGTGTGATCGCCGACGCGATGATTCGGGAAACTGCGTCGGGATCCTGGACGTCACCCGACACGAGAACATGCCCCTCGCCGGGCAAGGACGCGAGTACCGCCTCCGCCCCGGCGCGGTTCTTCACGTAGTGAAGTGCCACCCGGTCGCCCGCCTGGGCGAATCTCGTGGCTGCAGCCGCACCGATGCCTCCCGAAGCGCCCGTGACCAGAACACATCGCATGTCACTCACCTCACAGACGTCGCTCAGCTACGCCATGAGCGAGGCGACAGCCTCGGCAATCGGCGTATCACCCTCCGAGACCTCCAGGATATTCCTGCTGATCCGAGGCTGGTGAACGAGTTCGACGATAGTCGCGGCAATATCGTCGCGGGTGATCTCGGCATGGATCTCGGCCGGGCCAAGGACCACCCTCCCCCGCCCGGGATGATCCTGCAACGCAGATGGCCTCACGATGACCCAGTCAAGGTCACTATGAGTTACGGCTACTTCCGCTTCCTTCTTCATGAGGATGTAGTGCTCGAAACTTGCACCAGGATTTCGATCTCGCCACGCTTCCGGAAAAACGGACACCAAAATCAGCCGTGAAACTCCGGCAAGACTGGCTGCCTCTATCGTTTTGATGACCCCGTCCCGGTCGATCGCGGTGGTGGCCTCGTCGTCGGACCCCCCTGCTCCGGCAGTGAAGACAACAGCCTCCGCATCTCCGATGACGCCAGCGAGCTCCTCCGCTGAGGACTCGACGAGATCGCCTGTCCTACCGTCGGCCCCGATCGCGCTCAGTTTCGATTTCTGATCGTCATGCCGGATCAGGCCTGCTACGTTGTCACCCCGCTCGCGAAGCCTGCGTGCGACCTTCATACCGACTCCGCCGGTGATGCCTACGACAAATACATTCATGCTTATTCCGATCGATCACGTCAGCTCTGGGATGGTAAC
Organism: Agreia sp. Leaf244; assembly: GCF_001422695.1. Lineage (NCBI taxonomy): Bacteria > Bacillati > Actinomycetota > Actinomycetes > Micrococcales > Microbacteriaceae > Agreia > Agreia sp. Leaf244. Next base: position 115,539 of record NZ_LMLX01000007.1, read on the forward strand.
CGTCAGCTCTGGGGTGGTAACCGTCAGTTCGGATCGACAGCCTGAATCAGGGAATCGATCGCAGAAACGAGGTTGTGGAGGGCCTGGCGCTCAATGGAGTCCTCGGGCAACTTCTGCACGTCGTAGCTCGCCTGGCTGGCGTACCTCCGGGCGTCAGCAATGAAATCATCGTGTTCGATGTCCGACATGAATTTCTCCTCAGTGAACGAGCTGGTTTACGAACAGGCCGGGATTCGAGACCCGAAGCGACATACCGCATGCGACGGGGAACGAATCACCCGGACTCTTGGCTACAACGTAGCCAGAAACAATTCATCATGTCAATGCCTCCTCGCCGGCGGCCATCCTGACGCTCTGGGATCAACGAGACTCGGGTCGGCGTTGTCGGTCGGCAAGCACCACCAGGGCAAGAAGCGAGAGCAGCGCCACCATCTCCAGCGCAATCGGAGCCACGAGACCCAGACCCCCGAGTGGAAGAGCCGCGATCGCCCCGACATAGCGTTCCCTGGCAGCTCCGAACCCCAGCTCCTGGCGATAGCGGGCATTCGCGCTCAGAAAGAGGCCTACACCGAAAGCGAGAAGCCAGGCCGCGACAGGATCCGCCGCGACGAAGACGTCGTCGATAAGCAGACGCACTCCCGCGGAGAAAAGAACGACCCCCAGAATCATCAGAAAGTGATCGAGACCGAACGCCGTTAGAGCGAGTGACGCACGTCTGCGACGCAGCAACGAGGCGAATGGATCGTCAGCATGGCTATCGCCACCAGGAAAGTAGCACCACCACATTCCGGCAACGATCCCGACGCTGAGCACGGTACCGACGATCAGGGAGAAGTCGAAGGCGCGGTGATCAGAAGCCGCCCCGACGGCAATGATCGTCTCTCCGAAAGCAATGATCATCAGGAGGCCATGACGATCGACGAAATGAGCACCACCGAGATCGAACCGCCGAGGACCGTCCGTGAGCGAGGTTGAGATGAAAACGAGGATTGCGCCGCCGAAGAGAATCCAGTCGACCGGTCCGGTGAAGAAGCCGGCCGCGATGACGAGAACTGCGCCTCCCACGTTTGTGGGCAACACGCGGAGGATCGACCCCGTGGATCCTTCGCCGCCAAAAACGACGAACATGCTGAAGTGGATCACGACGACAGCCAATAGACCGAAACCGAAGAGCAGACCAGAATCACCGAAAGCGCCAGGAATCGCGTCGGCGATGAGGAGGAATGCAATCATCGCCGCTATAAAACCGACTCGCGACGCGAGGCGGTCTGCTGTCATCTGGTTGCCGAGCCAGACGAACGCGTCGTACATCCACCAGACGACCGCCAGTATCGCGGCGGCACGAGTAACACCAATGATCGAAGGCTCTGCCGCCACAACCTCGGTGACCTGCCTCACGACGAAGACGAATACCAGATCCAGCAACAGCTCGATACGAGATGCGTGCCTCAACAGCTCCGCGCTTCGAGACGCGACCGGGATTCCCCCTGCCGTCGTCACGAGCCCGGTGCGGTGGAAACGTCCCTCGAACCGGCTCCCGAATCCAGGTCACCCTCAGGGCTCGTGAAGAGATTCAGGCGGTTGATGGCGAGCTGCACAAACCTCTCCCCCATCATGCGCTGCGTCGACTCATCCGGGTGAAGGTTATCGGGCAGTGGATGCTCGCGAGCATCGTGCTCACCGTAGAGCAAGAGGCCATCCAGATAGTGGAGGTGCGGGTCCGTGATCGCGCGTTCCCTGACGATCCGCTCCATCTCGTCGCGAATGATGGTCAACGTGAGTTGGCCGGCGGGCTTCTCTCCGGGGGCTCCGTCCGCCACGAATCGGACTCTGCCGCCCGCGATCTCAGTAAGATCAAATCCACTGGGCCCCGGGGTGGTTTCGTGTATCCCGCAATAGATGGGTGAGATCAGAACGAGCGGCGTCAGAGGGTGGCCATCACGGATCACATCGATGAACCCGTGCAGAGCTGATCGAAAGGCACGAAGCCGCATCGCGTCGGTGTTGACGAGATTGATGCCGATCTTGAGCGTGATGGCGTCAGCGCTGACGTCTGAGATTATCCGCGCCATGAACGCGTCCAACAGCGCGCTCCCCCCGAACCCGAAGTTGGTCAGATCGACCCCGGACGTGCGGGCTGCCACAACCGGCCAGATGTCGGTCGGGCGGATCGCATTCGAGCCCTGGCTGATCGAGCTGCCGTAATGCACCCAGTGCCGGTCCTGAGCGGGAACGACGTCGACTGCAGCGTTCACCGTCACGCTCACGATTTCCAGGCTTTCGTTATGGGGCAGCCAGATTTCAATGACTTTCGACACTTCTGGCAAACCGGCGAATCGTGCCACGAAAAGCGGGCCGCTTCTGACCGCCGAGGCCCCTGTCGCCATGTCGATCGTCGTCGTGTCTCCCCCGTCGGTCGTCTGGCGCTGGATGACCTCACCGTCCACTGCTAGCTCGAGCACCCCATCCGGACGTTCCGGGAAGCCGACGAGAGTAGTTCGAAATCGACGGACCGTGACGTCGACGGATGTTGCGACTGAACTGAAGACGATCCGAACTCCGGATGGTTGAGTCTCCACCAGCGCCAACTGAGCGTCGGCGGCCTGCTCGAGCGCCCATTCGGGGAGGCGGTGAATCACCACTCCGTTCTCGCCCGCCTCAAGGCGATGCGCACCGCGAATGAACCGGGATGTGAGCGGAACGGTGACATGTGTCTGTTTCGGCATCTGCTCTACCTCCAGATTGGTTAGGGGCGCCGCCTTGCGCCCCGGTCAGACGAGACGACGGCTTTGGCGTGCGTCATTCGAGGAGCGCGGCTCCGTCGGCGCGCTTGAGCGAAGCCATCAGGCTGGATGAGCTCGGGTCGAACCACAGAAGCTCGGTGTAGAGGCCGGTGGTGCTCCGCGTGTCGAAGTAGGCGAACCTTGTGCCACCGGTTCCGAAGTAGCCCTCCTGCTCGATGGGCCCGGCATTCTCCATGAGATGGTCGACAGCGGCGTCGTAATCATGAACCTGAAACCCGAAATGGTGCATTCCGCCCTCCGGATGGGCATCCAGGAACTCGGTGTAGATGTTGTCGTCCCCTTCTGGCCGCGGCCTGATGACTTCGACATTGATGTCTCCGATGTAGCCCAGGGCCATGTCCACGCGGATGTCGATCGGCTCGCCTCGGAGCTTTACGTCGTTGAGAGGACCGTTCTCCATCACGTAGAACCCGGCAGCCCCGTACAGCGCTTCGATCTTCTCGCACGCGTCATCAAGGTCGGGCGTGACAACGCACCATTGAATGAAACCGTCAGTGAGTGGATTGGTAGCGACCCGGTCGAGATCGAAGTCGCGAAGGCGGATCGTGGGTTCTGGTCGTTTGCTCATGGCAGTTACTGTAGATCCGATTGCAAGTTTTGGCTACGTTGTTCTCAAAATAGAAGACTCAGTATGGAAGAGCTGCACGCCACCCCCTTTCCGTCGCCCGTGGTTGCGACCTAATATTAGTGGTTACACCGTAATCATTTCTTCTGCGGGCGCGACAGCACTGGCGCCATCGATGACGAGGAGTACCCATGTCGATCGCCACGATCAACCCCACCACAGGCATCACGCTGGAAATCTTCGAACCTCATGGGGACGTGGAGGTGGAGCGCCGACTGGATCTGGCCGCCCAGGGAAGCGCCGCTATGAGGGCAAGCTCAATGGAGCAACGAGCCATTTGGCTGCTCTCGACGGCGGAGGTGCTGGAGCAGGATGTGGATTGGTTGGCGAGCGCCATCACCATCGAGATGGGGAAGCCGATCCACCAGTCGCAACGTGAGATACAAAAGTGCATTCACACGCTGCGCTTCTTTGCGACGAACGCTGCAGATTTCCTGGCGGACGCACGGCAGGGGGATCCTTCAAGCGTCGGCGCATCGAAGGCCTGGACCACCTGGCAGCCCCTCGGCACCGTCCTCGCGGTCATGCCGTGGAATTTCCCGTTGTGGCAGGTAATCAGGTTCGCTGTTCCCGCTCTGGCTGCCGGAAATTCCTGCCTCCTGAAACACGCCTCGAATGTTCCGCGCGCCGCCCTTTATCTCGACTCGCTTTTCAAGCGGGGCGGATTTCCGGACGGCGCGTTCCAGACCCTCCTCATCGGCTCATCGGCCATCGCAGATCTCATTGGTGACGACCGAATTGCGGCCGTCTCGATCACCGGGTCCGAACCGGCTGGACGCTCTGTAGCGACTGCCGCCGGCAAGAACCTGAAGAAGAGTGTTCTCGAACTCGGTGGTTCGGATCCGTTCATCGTCATGCCGGACGCCGACATCGACGCCGCATCGACATCCGCTGTCAAGGCAAGGGTCCAGAACAACGGTCAGTCCTGCATCGCGGCGAAGCGGTTCATCGTTCACAGTGCAATCTACGACGATTTCGTCGATGCCTTCGTTTCGAAAATGGAAGCCCTGACCGTCGGTGATCCACTCGATGAAGCGACGGATGTGGGGCCACTGGCGACACAGTCGGGACGGGACGACCTCCTCGATCTTGTCCACGACGCCGCAGCCGGAGGCGCTTCGATCCTCACAGGGGGGACAGCCCCGAACCGGCCTGGCTGGTTCTTCCCCCCGACGGTGATAGCTGACCTCCACGACGGGATGCGGATTGTGAAGGAAGAAGCATTCGGGCCAGTCGCCACCCTCTACCGTGTCAATAGTCGCGAGGAAGCACTCTCCGTGGCCAACGGCACGCGCTTCGGTCTCAGTTCGTCGATCTGGACCTCGAACCACGATGACCAGACGTGGTTCGTCAATCAGCTCGATGCCGGAGCAGTCTTCGTCAACGGAATGACGAGCTCTTTCGCCGAGCTGCCGTTCGGAGGGGTCAAGAGCTCGGGACACGGCAGGGAGAGCTCGAACGCCGGCATCCGAGAGTTCTGCAATCTGAAGACGGTCTGGGTAGCGTGACACGGCCGGAAGAGCGGCACGTCGAACGAATATTCTCGTTCGGAACGCTGCAAGACCCCGTCGTACAGGCTTCACTCTTCGGACGGCCCCTCGTAGCCCGTGCAGACTCTTTGCACGGTTGGGCGTTGCGAGATATCCGCATTGACGATGCCGAGGTCGTCGCACTGAGCGGACTGGATATGCATCCGGCGCTGGTTGAGACGGGATCGACGCAGGACGTGGTGTGCGGGGCCATTCTCGAAGTGACCCCGAAGGAGCTTGTCGATGCGGACGTGTACGAGCGGAGGACGTTCCACAGAATCTCGGTCGTTCTAGAGTCCGGAACCCGAGCGTGGGCCTATGTTCCGAGCTCGTAGAAGGAGTACACGGAACGCGGTGATCAACGGGTAACCGCTCGGGCGGTTCATCCTTTCGGATCAGTTCCTCGCCTTGCAAAAATGCACAGCGGGTGCGAAACAATGCCTATGGCTTTCATTAGGTCTGTGCACCTATCGTCGAGTTACAGCGTGTTCATCGCTAGGCAGTCCTTCGGGCCACAACGCACGCGAGACATGAACTTCGACCCTGAGACGGACGATTGGAGGCAACGACTAGGACGACGCTGGGTGTTCCCGCTCAAGATCGCGCTCGTCCGGCCGCTCGGCTTCGAGCGCCTTGAGAATGAGACCGAGACCGAAAGCGAACTCCTCATCCAGAGGTCTTGGAAGCAGGTGAACGACAGACGCAGTTGCGGGGAAGGGGTTCTTACCCTCGCCTGTGAGTCGTTCCCGTATGGCGGATCGGGTGACTGGGGCGTCGGTCTGCACGGCGAATCCAACAACGTAATGGGAGATCGTGGCAACAGCGTTGACCGCCGTAACAGGGGGGAAGCCGGTGCGCAAAAGCGCTTCCAGCATGCGCTCCCTGACGATCATGCCGTTTGGCCCAAGAGGGAATGGGTTGTCCAACAAACTCGCAGAAGCGTTGTGGCTTCTCAATACCCGGTACGAGACAGTAGCCGTGTCCAGGAGGACCTGGTGCCAGGCTGCATCCGGCCTCAGCACAGATCGAATCTCTGCATCCGCCTCGGCCAGGATGTTGTCCATCACGAGCCCCAAAAGCTCGGACCTGCTCTCGACGTGTCGGTAGATGGTCGCAGTACTGGACGACAATCGCTTTGCGATTGCCCTCAGCGTGACCGCCTCACTGCCTTCGTCGTCGAGGATACTGAGAGCGGATTGCACAATGCGGTCTCGTCCCAGGGCTGGACGTCCGGGGCCACGCTTCGGCTCATTAATCGTCACGGTGTCCATGCGCTGCTTTGCGTCTCCCATCGCTGTGCGACCTCATCTCTGCGGTCAGAGCGAGAAATCGATGATCCTACTGGCATACATCTCCACGAGGATTCTATGCGTGTAAATCGACCCAACCGAACGAATTCGCGCCCGTCAGGCGATCAAGTGGACACACTCCGCCTCGATCGTGGCGTCGAGATTTGCGCAATACCCCCGCTGGAGCGCGAGGCATGCCCGTGCGGGTCACACACGATCCGCTTGCGTAGAGTGGGCTTGGTGAGCTCGCGGAGAGTTCCATATGAGTTCACTCCTCCGATTTCGGACCTCCTCGTGGAGGGCCGCGCGCACAGCTAAGACATCCTCACGATCCAGCGCGTCTGTTCGCGACGCCAGTGTCACTTCTACGCGCTGAGATGGAACGTGTGCCGCGATCGGTTGCAACGCCGGAATAGTCCCCGCAATGAATTTGGGCAGCAGCACTATCCCCATACCCAATCGTGCAGCCTCGGCTTGCGCAAAAATGTTGGTTGAACTGAAGTTGACTGCGGACTCGGCCAGTTCGCCGTCGAGCTTCAGTTCTCTTACTCTCTGAAGCGAGTCAACGAAGTAGATAATCGAGTGCGCTCGAAGTTCTTCGTATGACTCAGGGTCACCGTGCTTGTCCAGATAGTCCTGGCTGGCGTAGAAGGCGGCGTCGTAGTCACACAGCCGCTCGGTATAAAGGCGCGATACGGGCGGCGCACCCAACGTTATTCCAAGGTCGAAGCTCGAATCCCTCAGCGCCAGTTCGCGCGCGCCCGTAACGAGTTCGACGCGAAGATTCGGATGCCTCGCTTGTACACGCGCTATGGCCGGCACGACGAAAAGAGTCCCGAAACCATCGGCCGACGTTACCCGAACCTTACCGACTATCGAGTCTGTTCGGGTGTCGGCTACTGCTTCTGCGGCTAACTCGACAGCGCTCTGAACCGACCGGGCATGTCCGATCACGGCTCGACCGGCATCGGTCAGTTCCCACCCGTTCAGGCCTTTGAGTATCAGACGCGCCTTCAGAGCCTTCTCCAGTGCCCTGAGCCTGCGAGACACCGTTGAATGATCAACGCCTAGGCCGCTCGCCGCCGACGACAGGTTGCCCGTGTTCGCAACTGCCGCGAGAAAACGCAAGTCATCCGACCTGATGTCGCGTACGTCGATTCGCGCCCTCATTGCGTCTTGCTCGTCACGTGCATTTTCGCCCCGTCGTTGCGCAATTTTACCTCTTTCCAGGGTCGTCATTGAAGCTCTAATTTCGAAATACGCAACAAGCCCGACAAGCCAGCTGGCCTACTAAAAGCGACATGGGCTATTGAAACCGAGTTGATCCTCGCGCGATTGCATCACCTAAGTCGTTGCTTTTGCTCGGTAATTCTAGCTACGGTGTAACCGTAACTGTTTCTTCGTCTCCCTGTTTTTCCACGAATAATGAGAGAAAGAGATGTGTCATGCCACTCGCACGAATCGACCTCACGGTCGGTAAGTCTCCTGAGTATCGCCGCACGATCGCGGACGTCGTCTACGACAAGATGATCGTGACTTTGGGGGTGCCCGAAGATCGTTTTCAGGTCATCACGGAACACCCTCCCGGAGATATCATCGCGGATCCCGACTACCTCGGGATCTATCGATCTGAGGACTGCGTTTTCATCCAGCTCATCTTCCTAGACGTCGCTACTCCGGAGCAGAAGGCATCCTTCTACAAGGCCGTCGTAGATGAGCTCCACGAGCGGCTTCATCTCCGTCGTGAAGATGTCTTCTTCAACCTGATCACCGTGCAACCAGCCGACTGGTCGATGGGCAACGGCATTGCAACGTATAACAACGGTGTTCCGACAGATCGACTTGATCCCAACAGCGTCGGCTGAATCTCTGGCTGTCGAGGCCCAAAGCGGGTTCGCTCGCTCGACCCACGTTCGCATGAACGACAGTTCACGCTGAATCTCCAGTCATCTCACTCCCGAACGACGGTTCACGTCCCGTGGGGCGTTATTTGTTGCGCCCATATTTCCCATCCCCGAATAATCCGATCGGTCCGATCGACTTGATCGCCGTGCACGTACAACAAACCAAGGACAGAGGTATTGAAATGAAGAAAGTTCTCATCACCGGCGCTGGCACCGGATTTGGTCACGAAGTGGCCATGCGACTGGCGGAGAAAGGATTCGATGTCGTCGCCGGCGTCGAAATCTATGCCCAGGTCCAGACGCTCAAGCGAGAGGCGGCGGCCCGGGGTGTCACTCTTCAGGTCGAGAAGCTCGACGTGACGGTCGAAGGGGATCGAGCCAAGGCGCTCGCATGGGACATAGAAATTCTCGTGAACAACGCTGGCGTTGGTGAAGGTGGCTCGGTCGTCGACATCCCCGCGGCGAACATCCGTCACGAGTGGGAAGTGAACATGACCGGCCCGCTGCTTCTCACCCAGGGAATTGCAAAGCAGATGGTCAAGAGGGGCACAGGCCGAATCGTTTGGGTCTCTTCGCGGGAGGGACTGAACGTGAACCCCTTCACCGGCATCTACTCTGCATCGAAGCATGCGGTCGAGGCCATCGCGGAGACGATGAAACTCGAGCTGCAGGAATTCGGGATCGAGGTGGCAACCGTCAACCCGGGCCCGTTCTTGACCGGGTTCAATGACCGGATCTTCCAGACCTGGGAGAGCTGGGAGGACGACCCCTCGCAGCGTCTCTACGACTACTCGAAGCTCTCTTTTCCTCGCGCACAGTTCGATCCGGAGGCCGTCTACGCCACCATGACTGCGGTCGCGGCCGGGGAGGTGGACACATATCGCAACCTCGAACCCCAGTCGATGCTCGAAGAGACCAAGAGCCTCATCATGGCGCCTTGGGACAAAAAGACCACCGATGGGCTGGGCACGCGACCCGACCAGATCCAGAGTTCCTACGACATGGAGCCGGAAACCCCGGTCAGCGAGTAACGGCTACTGAGAACTGAAAGGACTGCGACACCATGCCCATCACGCCCACCATTCTCCAGGACCGCTTCCGCAACCGCGGTACGGCATTCACACTCGCGCAGCGAGACGCGCTCGGAATCGTCGGACGCCTGCCATCAGCTGTCGAGACCCTCGACGAGCAGGCTGCTCGCGCCTACGCGCAATTGAAGCAGCAGCCATCGGACCTTCATAAGTACTCCTACCTCAACGGCGTGCACAACGAGAACCAGGTGCTGTACTACAAGCTCCTGGTCGATCACATCGCTGAGCTTCTTCCCGTCGTGTATGACCCCACCGTCGGAGACGCCATCGAGCAGTGGTCCGCTGACTTCCGGGATTCCCGAGCCGTCTATCTCTCGATCGACCACCTCGATGACATCGAGACGTCGTTCAGTTCGCTGGGCCTCGGAACCGACGACATCGATCTGATCGTCGCGTCTGACTCAGAAGAGATCTTGGGCATCGGCGACTGGGGAGTGAACGGAACCGACATCTCTATCGGGAAGCTAGCCATCTACACGGCCGCAGCGGGCATCGACCCCAGCCGGGTGCTCGCAGTCAATCTGGATGTCGGAACCGACAACGAGGGGCTTCTCAACAGTCCTGGTTATCTTGGCAACAGGCACGCCCGGATCAGGGGCGAGCGATACGACGAGTTCATCGCCGCCTACCTGAAGACCGCGGCGCGGCTCTTCCCGAAAGCTCTTCTGCACTTTGAAGACTTCGGACCCGCCAACGCGCGCCGCATCCTTGTCGACAACTCCGCGAAATACCGGATCTTCAACGACGACATGCAGGGCACTGGCGCGATCGTCATGGCTGCCGCGTTCTCTGGTCTGAAGGTGACGGGCGGCCGGTGGTCGGAGCAGAAAGTGGTTGTCTTTGGCGCGGGGACGGCCGGCACCGGAATGGCGGACCAGATCCATGCAGCGATGCTCCGCGACGGAGCGACAACCGAGGTAGCGAAAAGCAACATCTACCTTGTCGACATCAACGGACTCGTGATCGACAACATGAAGAATCTCCCCGACTACCAGACCGTCTACGCGCGCCCCTCGTCTGAGGTCTCGTCCTGGAGCGACGGCGAGATTGACCTGCTCACGACCATCGAGAAGGTCAAGCCGAATATCCTTATCGGCACATCAACGGACCACGGAGCTTTCACTGAGGATGTCGTCCGGGCGCTGGCAAAAGGGGTGGAACGCCCTATCCTGCTGCCGCTGTCCAACCCGACCAGTCGGATCGAGGTCATGCCCGATGACGCCGTGAAGTGGTCCGACGGCCGCGCACTCGTTGCCGTTGGCATCCCGGTGCCCCCGGTCGATTACAACGGAGTGACCTACACCATCGGCCAGGCTAACAACGCGCTGCTGTATCCAGGCCTGGGGCTGGGAACGATCGTCTCGGGTGCCAAGCATGTGACAGACAACATGCTGCTGGCCGCCGCCGAAGCCGTGGCGAGCCAAGTGGATGTTTCGCTACCGGGGGCGTCGCTTTTGCCTCCGGTCGACGACCTCCGAGCTTCGTCGGCCATTGTCGCCCTCGCTGTGGCGAAAGCGGCCGGCGAGGACGGTGTCGCGACACTTCCACTCGACAATCTCGTCCAGTCGGTTCAAGACGCGATGTGGCAACCGGTCTATACGGACTGACGTCAGGAAATCGGAGGAGACCAGAGAATGAGCAATGACAAGAAGTCCGAGCCGCAATTCCGTGACGTCGCCATCGGCATCGACGCCAGCGGAAAACGCGAAGAATTCGACAGTATGGGAAAGGTGGATGTCCCTGCGGACAAGTACTGGGGCGCGCAGACCGAGCGCTCGTTGATTCACTTCTCGATCGGCAACGATCACATGCCCAAAGAGGTCTATCACGCGTATGGGTACGTGAAAAAAGCCGCAGCCCTGGTCAACAATCAAGGCGGACGGCTGGAGGATTGGAAGACTCGGGCGATCGTCCAAGCTGCCGAGGAAACCATCAGCGGGTCGCTCGATGACCACTTCCCGCTCTTCGTATGGCAGACGGGCTCGGGCACTCAGAGCAACATGAACGTCAACGAGGTCATCGGCAACAGGGCCTCGCAACTCCTCGGCGGAAAACTTGGAAGCCAGATTCCGGTTGCGCCGAACGACGATGTCAACATGGGCCAGTCGAGCAACGACAGTTTCCCTACAGCTATGCACATCGCCAGCCTTCAGGAGATTGACGACCACCTGCTCCCCCAAACGCGAGAACTCGCTACGGCCATTGAGGCCAAAGCAGATCAGTGGGAGAAGGTAGTCAAGATCGGTCGCACCCATCTCGAAGATGCCGTGCCGCTCACGGTGGGCCAGGAATGGTCCGGCTACGCGGCGCAGCTCCGCGCGTGCATCGAGGAGATCGAGCACAGTCGAGAAGGGCTCCTCGCCCTAGCTCTCGGGGGGACTGCCGTGGGCACAGGCCTGAACGCACCCCCTGGATTCAGCAAGGACGTCGCGGCCAAGATCGCCGAGCTGACCGGCAAACCATTCATCACCGCTGAGAACAAGTTCATGGCCCAAGGGTCGCTGGATGCGATGGTCCGTGCGCATGCGGCCCTACGCGGACTCGCCGTCGCGCTCATGAAGATCGCCAACGACATGAGGTGGCTCGCTTCCGGCCCGCGGACAGGGTTCGCCGAACTGCTCCTCCCGCAGAACGAACCGGGCTCCTCAATCATGCCCGGCAAAGTGAACCCGACCCAGTGCGAGGCGATTGTCATGATCTCCATACAGGTGCTCGGCGATGACTCGGCCGTGGCATTGGCGGGAAGCCAGGGCAACTTCGAGCTCAACGCGATGCGGCCGATCATTATCAACAACTTCTTGCACTCGGCCCGCATTCTTGCCGACGGAATGGAGAAATTCCGCACCTTCTCCGTCAGCGGCACTGAACTCAACCTCGACAAGATTAAGTACTACGTGGGTGAGAGCCTGATGCTCGTCACAGCGCTGAGCCCCGTGATCGGATATCAAAAGGCGGCGCACATCGCCGAGGCAGCATCCGCGAATGGTCAGACGCTCAAGGAAGCGGCGCTCGCATCCGGCGACGTCGATGAAGAGACATTCGACTCGGTCATCGATCCGCTTTCGATGGTCGGACATGGAAACGCAGGAGCGTAGGCCGCACACCCGGCCCTCCCCCACGTGACCCATCCACGACAAGCCGTTGTCCGGCGCGAACACCTAGCTCTGAAGACTTCAGAGGATTAGACGATCGTCCCCACGAGAGGAAACGCTTATGTTCAGCAGAAGTGCCGCTTTGATCAGAACGAGATTGTTGACTCTTGCAGCAATCGTGCTTCTTTCTTCCGCGCTCAGTGCAATCACTCAGCCGGCCGCCAGCGCGGCCCCGTCCTCCACGAACGGCCCCCGCCCGACGATAGTGCTCGTGCATGGCGCTTGGGCGGACGGATCCAGCTTCGCGCCTATAACTACGGCTCTGCAGAAGGCCGGATACAAGGTGCTCGTTGCCCCTAACCCTCTCAGGGGGCTGCAAAGCGACACGGACTATCTGATCAGCTATATCCAGCAGGCTACGACGGGCCCGGTCGTTTTGGTGGGCCATTCATATGGCGGAGTCGTCATCACGAATGCCGCAACCAGTCTGCCGAACGTCGAGGCGCTCGTCTACGTAGATGCTTACGCTCCTGACATAGGAGAGAGCGCGAAAAGCCTCAACGCCGCCCAGCCCGGATCCTTACTGAATGTCGACCCGAAGACCGTCTTCACCACGGTTCACTCTCCGGGGATGCAGCCGGGAGAAAACGACACGTACATCCGCCAAGACAAATACAGGACGATCTTCGCTGCGAACCTGCCATCCGTCGAGACGAAGATGCTCGCTGCGAGCCAGAGTCCCACGAACAGTTCGGCGGTAGAAACGGCGCTCTCCAGCGAGCCTGCCTGGAAGACGATACCGAGCTGGTTCTTCATTGGAACGCAGGACAAGGTGCTCCCCCCAGCTCAGCAGCGGATCATGGCGAAACGCGCCGGGGGAAACGTCACGGAAGGTGCCGCAAGTCATCTGTCGATGCTCGAGAAGCCCGCTCTGGTGACGCAGGTAATCATCAAAGCCGCCAAGTCGGTGAAGTAGCACGCCTCCCCGGCGGGAGGGCGCCGCCCGATAAGTGACGGCAGCGCCCTCTCGCCGTGCAGTTGGTACTCCGAAGCGAAAGTCTTCACAAACGGAAGGTCATACCCATGTCAGTAACGGTTCTCTTGATTCACGGTGCATTCGCGGACGGCTCTTCGTGGAGCGGCGTGATTGAGCGACTTCAGGCCTTCGGCGTCACGGTAAAGACCGTGGCGAACCCGCTGCGCGGTCTCACATTCGACGGTGAATACGTCAAGAGTGTGGTCTCCCAGACAGAGGGAGATGTCGTGCTCGTCGGGCACAGCTACGGGGGCCCCGTCGTGACATACGCAGGAAGCGGCCAGCCGAATGTCAAAGCGGTCGTTTTTGTGTCTGCTTTCGGCATCGACAAGGGAGAAACGGCGGGAGCGTCGGCGGAAGACTATCCGAAGCCTGCTCTCGCGGATGCCCTGCAGCCGTGGACCTATCCCGGTTCCGAAACAGCCGAAGTCTCGATTCGCGAGGAAGAATACCACCGCGTCTTCGCCGCGGACCTCCCCGAAGCCTCTGCTGCGGTCCAGGCCGCGAACCAGCGTCCTCTGTCACGCCTGGGGTTGAGCGAGCCTCTCACTGTGGAACCCGCGTGGAAGGCCGTTCCGACCTGGTGGATCTTCGGAACCGAAGACAAGGTCATCAATCCCGACTATCAGCGAGACAAGTCCAGGAAGTTCGGCTCAACCGTGACTGAGGTCGAGGGCGGCTCGCATGCGACCCTCATCTCGCATGCAGACGAAGTCGCCGACGTCATTCTCGCCGCAGTGAGCGCGGTCAGGCAGCCATGACGTGTGCCGCCACCGTGCTCTGGGCACACGTGCTCACCGTCTGCGAGGGATGAAATGCGCCTGACTGCTCCTACCCTCCGTGACTTTATCGCCGCAGTCCTGCTTGGAGTGGTCTGCAGTTGCGTCTACCTCCTGATGGTCCTGTTGGTCGGGCCGCTGCTCGGTGAGCCCAAGAATTCGGTTGAAATCGGCGGGATGTGGGCAGTGCTCGCGACAATTTTTGTTTATCGGGCCAGCGTCAGGGAAGGCTCAAAAAGCGCTTGGACCCGGCTTGCCGCCACCGCACTGAGCTTTGCCATCTGCTTCGTGTATCTGCTCATTTTTCCCGTGGTGCCAGTCGGAATCGGGGCAGTAGTCGCTATCGGCACCCTCATCGCCGTGGTGATCGGACGACCCGAGGATGCTGCGCTGACCGGAATAACGTCAGTGGTTGTCCTGGTCGTGGCCGACCTCGCTTCTCCTGCACCCGGCTGGATACAGCCGCTCCTTCGCCTGTTCGATACCGCCGTAGGCATAGGTGCGGGTCTCGCCGCCGCCATGCTGCTGAGCTTCGTTACTACCGCCCTCAAGGGGCGCCGTCCTTAAATAGTCAGGGCCTGACTAAGGGTGCGCTCCCGTTGCGGCTATGACGCCGTCGAGCCGGTCGAGGGCTGACGTCAGTTGGCCCACGCGCATCCGGATGCGATTTCGCTCGAATTCGAGCATGTCACGTTGTTCGGCAGTGGTATGGCCACTCTCGATGCACGGCAGAAGCGTCGCGATGTTCCGACTACTGAGACCGGCCGCATACATGTCTTGGAAAAAGAGCACCTTTTCAACCGCGGAGTCGGCGTAGTTCCGCTGACCTGAGGTGCTTCGATCGGCAACGAGCAGACCTTGCTCCTCGTAGTAGCGCAGTGCGCGGGGGCTCACTCCCGTGGATTGAGCAAGCTCGCCTATTCGCAACTCAGGTCCTCTCACGAACGCTACCGAAAACACTACCTCTGACGCGAACGTCAGAAAAGACTAGCAGCCGAGCACGACGACAGGCATGACTCGTCGGCATTCCGAGGAAACGCCGTTTCTACTCGTTCCGGTCGACCTCGGCGTTGTCGAAGGCCGATAGCCGAAGTTCTTCGAGATCTACACGAGCCGTTACGCGTCTCAGCACGACATCGTCTATCGCCCCTGTCCGCCGAAGTTCATGAATCGCCTGACGCTTGAAGGGCAGCAATGCCGTTCTCAAATGAGATTCCTCGTCGGTTTGATTCTCAGCCCTCCGAGCAGCGCCCGGATTCCCGTCTTCTCTGTAGATTCGCGCCAGTCGGGTCTCCAAACTCGCGCGGACAGCGTCAGCAGTGGCAGCAGATGTTCTGATGGCTTTCGCCGTTTCAGCAAGAGCGTTCAACTCGGCGCGAATGCCGGCCTGGTCGGCAAGCAGTTCCTCGTCGAGTTCCGTCGGGTCGGCCGGCAGTCTTGCCCACCGGACGATCGCCGGCATCGTCAGGCCCTGAACGGTCAGGGTGAAGAGGATGACTATGAAGGTACTGGCGATAATGAGGTCACGAAACGGGAACGGGTCTCCTGCGTTCGTCTCAGTCGGTATGGCAAGCGCGGCAGCAAGCGATACTGCTCCCCGGAAGCCCGCCTAGGCATTGGGTACTCGACCGCGAAATCCGATTCGGCGCGACCGCTGCTGCGGGCGACGGTCTGCCAGACGAATAATGTATGGCGGCGTGTTGAACCAGACGAGTCGGGTGACGAAGACAACGACAGCGATGAGCGCGCCGAACGCAACGGACCCAATCCACTCCGAGCCCAAACCGGAAGCGACCGCATGAAGCTCGAATCCAATCAGGACGAACAGAGAGCTGTTCAGAATGTATGTGCTGAGCTGCCAGAACCCGAACGATTGAGCACGCATGCTTGCTGTTATCAGGGTCGGCCCGGTCTGGCTGAGGAGCAACCCGCACGATACGACGGCTACGACTCCGGATACTCCGAAGAACTCCGCCGGAAGGAAGGCTAGGAACGGGGTGAGGATACTGAGCGTGTTCGCGAGCCGACGGTCTCGCACGAGCTTGCGCAGCTGAACCACCGCTAGTCCGACCACCAATCCAATAGCGATACCGAATGCGTAGGATGCGACGAACCGAATGATTGCGCCTCCAAGAGATATCGAGGATCCGCTGACCACCGAGCCGAGAGCGATCGCATAGAGCACGAGCGCGGTGCCGTCGTTGACGAGACTCTCTGTGCGCAATATGGTGCCCGCGCGTCGGGGCAAGCGGTCGATGACCGACGCAACTGCCGTCGCGTCCGTCGGGGCGAGAATTGCGCCGAGGAGAAGCGCTACCGGCCATGGGAGACCGCATGCACTCGCTATGAGGGCGACCACTGCAGCCGTGATCAACACGAGCACGACGGATGCGAGGGCGATGACCCGGATATTTCTGCGAATTTCGCGAAGCGATGAGTTCAGTGACTCCCAATACAGGAGGGCGGGCAGAAAAAGGAGAATCACCACGTCGGGCGGCAGCGCGACATCCGAGAGAACAGGAATGAAGCCCAAACCCGCGCCGATGACAAGGAGCACGAGCGGCGGCGGGAGTTTTACCTTCGCCGCAAACGCACCACCGAAGAAAATCGTCAATCCGATGAGAACGAGGGTCTCGAGTCCGGTCATGTGATCACTTCTCCGGATGTTTACTGCGGCAGCAGAGTCGTCAGCTGGGGTGATGCTTGCAGAGCATTCGCAGTTGTGGCAACGGCGGCAACGTATCCGTCCGGGCGAACGAGTACCAGCGCGTCGTCGACACCATAGATTCGGCGAAAGTCTGCATTCCCCTGGCCTTCGAGGAGAAGGAACTCCAGTCCCGCGCCGGTTTGTGGCCAGGCCATCTGATGTGCCTCGAGTATGGCGGTGCTGCCTATCGCGATGAGAGTGAAGTGTGGTCCCCTGAACCGGTCGAAGAGTGTCCCCTGCCTCTTCTCGGCGTCGATATATGATGAATCGGGTGCACGATCCCCCGGCATCACCGAAGCCCCCGGTTCGCGTGAACTGTCTGCCATGGGAGCCAGAGCACCACCCCGATAGCTGAGTGCGAGCTGCCGTTCCTCGTCTCCGCGAGCGGCAGCCGCCAGCGGGCGATCCTTCAAATTCGCATAGAGGGCCGTAGCCAGACCGAGCACACGAGCGGCGACCGGCCTCCGTTCGCTCTCGTAGCTGTCCAGCAGCGCATCGGGCGCACCCGCGATGACCTGCGCCAACTTCCAACCCATGTTGTAGGCGTCTTGAACGCCGGTGTTCAAACCCTGCGCTCCGGTGGGAGGGTGCACGTGTGCCGCATCTCCAACGAGCAGCACATTGCCCCGGCGATACCGTTCAGCGAGTCGAATGTTGGGTCTCCAGACGGATGACCACAGAACTTTGCGCACCTTCAATCCAACGCGGTCGGTGTATTGCCTCACCAGTGACTCGATCGCGGCTTGGTCAAGATGTGCCGGATCGGCGGGTTTGAGCCTGAGCATCAACTGGAACGGCCCTGCCGGGAGGGGGCAGAGTGCCATGAATCGGCCTCCATTGCGTGGCCAGATATGCCATCGTGTGCGTGAAAGTCCGGTGAGATCGAGGTCCGCCACAATCATTCGATCGCTTTCGTCGGTGGTTCCAACGAACGGAATACCTGCGCCCCGGCGCACCGTACTTGATCCACCATCAGCTCCGATCAGGAACCGGGTGCGGATCGTGCTTCGACCCTCGCCATTCTCGATGACCGCCGAGAGCCCTAGCGCATCCTGCTCATACGAGATCAGTCTCGTGCCATACGCCACGTGCCCGCCAAGTTGTTGGAGTCGTTCGCGGAGCGACAGGTCCGTGGCATTCTGAGGCGCGAGGAGCGTGTTGGGATACGGGATGTCGGGCGACGCCTTATGAATTTTGATCATCGTACGTCGTAGGGCGAATGGGCCTATGTGCAGCCCGAGCGGCGGATAGAGAGTGGATCGCGGTTCGAGTGCCTCGAGAACTCCGAGGTCATCGAAGACCTCGGCCGTTCGCGGTTGAACACCCTTGGCTCGCGAACCCTGGAAGCCGTGCTCGGACGCCTCGATGATCCGATACCGCACACCGCGACGCTCCAGGTCACATGCCAGCGTCAGTCCGCTTGCGCCAGCCCCGATAATCAGAACATCAGTATCAATAGTCATTATGGCTACACTGTAGTCATTGATACTTC
Organism: Agreia sp. Leaf244; assembly: GCF_001422695.1. Lineage (NCBI taxonomy): Bacteria > Bacillati > Actinomycetota > Actinomycetes > Micrococcales > Microbacteriaceae > Agreia > Agreia sp. Leaf244. The sequence continues at coordinate 133,887 of NZ_LMLX01000007.1, forward strand.
TCGCGACAATTTCTCTCGGAGGCGCTTCGCCTCCAGGGCCACGCCTTCTCAGCAGACCAACTCGCTCCGCGAAGGCATCTACGTCGCGTTCACATCCCTATCAGTGATCCTTATTTTGATCACCCACCCGGAGACGACGGCGACGGAAGCCCTCTCCGTCGTGGCCGTGACGGCCGGCGCGACAGTCGTCGCCGCCCTGATGGCCGAGTTGCTTTCTCACATGGTTGTCCATGATCGATTTTTCTCCATCGCAGAGGTACGCCACGTGATCCGCGCCTGTCTCGGCGCCGTGGTCGTTATCCTGGCACCAGTCGTCTTGTTGGCACTCTCCGCCCTAGGACTCGGGTCGACGTCGACCGCGCTGTGGCTGGCCGCAGTGAGCCTCGTCGCAACGCTCGTCGTCATCACCGCCTTGGCGGTCCGCGGAATCAAGCTGCCGTGGTGGCAACGCGCGGCGCTACTGTTGTCCGTCGCGGCCGCCGGCGTCGGCGTGCTTCAACTACAAATCCTCGCCCATGGATGAGCTCCTCGACGCAGGCCATGGTCGGCTGTAGACGAGCCTCCCCTGTCTGCTTGTTGAAGAGACACCGATGTTTTTCCAAAATATACTTGCCCTTGACGTTAGCGTCAGGTTTTAGGCTCGCGACTATGAATATTGAAGGATCAATTGCACTTGTAACCGGAGCCAATCGCGGTCTCGGCCGGAGCTTCGCCGAGGGACTCTTGGACCGCGGAGCGTCGAAGGTATACGCGGCCGCTAGGAACATCGCTGATATCGACATCCCGGGCGTCGAGGCTCTCGAGCTCGACGTCACGAACCCCGACCAGGTACGTGCCGCCGCCGAGCGTGCGGGCGACGTCACGTTGCTGGTCAACAACGCTGGCAACAACACGTGGCAGAACCTCGTCGATGGCGACCTTGGCCTGATTCGTTCGGAATTGGACACGCACTTCTACGGCACCCTGAACATGGTCCGCGCCTTCGCGCCCATCCTTGGACGCAACAACGGCGGCGCAATCGTGAACATGCTGTCGGCGATGTCGTGGTTTGCCTACCCGGGCGACAACGCGTACCACGTAGCCAAGGCGGCCGAATGGGCACTGACAAACAGTGTGAGGATCGAACTTCAATCACAGGGGACGGTCGTCACCGGCGTCCACCTCGGGCTTGCCGACACCGACATGACCAGCGGCTTCGACGGCGAGAAGCTTGCGCCGGCCGACGTCGTCAGCGCTGTGCTCGATGGCGTTGAAACCAAGACCTGGGAGGTCCTCCTCGACCAGTGGACCCGGTCGGTCAAATCCAGCCTTGCCGGGGACCCCGCCAGCTTCTATTCCGCTCAAGTCTGAGGTCGAACGTCGAAGCCTCGCCGGCGGGGCGGATCCCCCGCCGGCGGGGCGGCAATCCCAAGTCTGCCCGGCCTGTCAACCTGTAATTGCGCACCCCGCTCGGTAGTTCTGCCTCTCTTCTCGAACGGTCCAGACTGCCGTTGCTCCCCCGAATAATTATGGCTACGGTGTACCCACAGCTAGTTCTTCATCTCCGAATTTCGACCGAATACGAGTGAGAAGGGTCGGTTAGATCCATGACTGATGACCGGTACACGACAAGCCAGACGGGTTCCGCTGTTCCGAGCGACGCCCACTCCCTCACCGCGGGCGCCGACGGCGTCACCGCCCTGCACGACCGCTATCTCGTCGAGAAGCTGGCCCAGTTCGCGCGCGAGCGCATTCCCGAGCGTGTCGTCCACGCCAAGGGTGGCGGAGCACACGGCGAATTCGTCGTCACCGGCGACGTATCCGAATACACCTCAGCCGCGGTCTTCCAGCCCGGTGCATCCACTCCCACCCTCCAGCGATTCTCTTCGGTCGCGGGCGAACAGGGCTCTCCCGACACGTGGCGCGACGTGCGCGGGTTCTCAGTGAAGTTCTACACCTCTGAGGGCAACTACGACATCGTCGGCAACAACACTCCCGTCTTCTTCATCCGCGACGGCATCAAGTTCCCCGACTTCATCCATTCACAGAAGCGTCTGCCGGGTTCCGGCCTGCGCGACGCCGACATGCAATGGGACTTCTGGACGCTCTCACCCGAGTCGGCACACCAGGTCACCTACCTCATGGGCGACCGTGGACTGCCTCGCTCGTGGCGTGAAATGCCCGGATTCGGATCTCACACGTATCAGTGGATCAATGCTGCCGGCGAACGCTTCTGGGTGAAGTACCACTTCGTCTCGAACCAGGGCAACATCGAGATGGGTGGAGACGAAGCGCAGCACATAGCCGGTGCCGACGCCGACTATTACCGCCGCGACCTGCACGACGCGATCACCCAGGGCAACTTCCCCTCGTGGGACATCTCGGTGCAGATCATGCCTTACGACGAGGCCAAGTCGTACCGCTTCAACCCCTTCGACGTGACCAAGGTCTGGCCGCACGCCGACTACCCTCTGGTCAAGGTAGGAACGCACACGCTCAACCGCAACCCGGAGAATTTCTTCGCCGAGATCGAGCAGGCCGCTTTCTCGCCCGCGAACACGGTACCCGGCATCGACATCAGCCCCGACAAGATGCTGATGGCCCGCGTGTTCTCCTACCCCGACGCGCAGCGATACCGCGTGGGTACGAACTACAACGAGCTCCCGGTGAACGCGCCCAGGTCGCCCGTGAACAGCTACTCGCAGGACGGCGCGGCCCGCCACGGCTTCAAGCCGGCCTCGGCTCCGGTCTACGCCCCGAACTCGTTCGGCGGCCCCGTGGCCGACCCGCAACGCGCGGGAGTCGGCAGCTGGGAGTCGGACGGCGAGCTCGTGCGTTCGGCCGCCACGCTGCACTCGGAGGACAGCGACTTCGGCCAGCCCGGCACGCTATACCGCGAGGTGTTCGACGACGCCGCCAAGGCGCGATTCCTCGAGACGATCACCGGTGCGGTCGGCGCCACCACAGTCCCAGAGATCCGGGAGCGCGCAATCCAGTACTGGACCAACGTCGACCCCGACCTCGGCGCATCTCTTCGCAGCAACCTGGAAACAGCGTCCCGATCTGCGTGAGTCGACTCGTCGATTTGATGAGCCCCGTGCGTGCACCGGATCATGGGTCGATACGGTCCTAGCTGGAGAGCTCGTCTTCCACGAACGCCAGCTTGGCCAGTGTGATGGCCGGAAGGATGGCCACAAGCGCGACAGCCACAAGGAAGAGCAGCGGCAGGATCCACCCGTCGCTCAGATCGTGGAGCAGCCCCACGAGAAGCGGGCCGAGTGCGCCGAGCGCGTACGCGGTCCCCTGGGCGAAGCCACTCAGTGCAACCGTGCCGGCGTGGGTTCGGGTGCGCACGTTGATGAGCACGAGACTCACCGGGAACAGTATCGAGCCGGAGCCGATGAGCAGCACCCACAGCAGAGTGAGTGCGTCGGGGGCGAAGAGCAGCCCGAGGTAGCCGAGAACGAAGCTCGCGATACCCACGCCGATGAGCCAGGCGACGTTACGCAACCGTGAGACCAGCAGGGGCGCGACGAGCGAACCCGGCACACTGATGAGGCCGGTGACCGCAAGGAGAATCCCGGCCTCGGTAGGTGTCGACCCGGCGATGTCTACGAGAATTTCGGGCAACCATGCGAAGGCCGCGTAGGTGCAGATGGTGCTGGTCGAGAATGCCAGGGTGATCGACAGGGCGACTCGTGACCGCCACAGATGCGTGACAAGGGCGGGAGTCGGCGCTTCGCGTGAGAGGGCATCGTCGAGCTGCTGGCGCCGCTGCCGGAAGAGAATCACAAGCCACGGAACGAGCGCGATCGCCGAGGTCACCGACCAGATTCCGAGCGAGAATCGCCAGCCCGTCTCGTCGGCAACCGGGGCGGCCAGGGCGGCGGGCACAGCCGTGCTCACGCCGACAATGCACGCGTATACCGCGGTCAGCACGGCGACCCGGTCGGGAAAGTAGCGTCGAACGATGGACGGCAGTAGAACGTTGCCGATCCCCGTACCGGCGAACGCCACGATGCTGCCGACGACCAGTACCGCAAAATTCGGGGATACTGCCCGAACGATGTGGCCTGAGGTCATCAGCAGCAGCGAGAGCACGATGCCGCCGTCGAGACCGATTCCGCGCGCGACCCGTGGCGCGATGAAACCAGACGCGGCGAACAAGACGGGCGGCAGGGTGCCGAGTAATCCGACGCCGAGGCTCGAGATCGGAATATCCGCGCGGATGTCGCCGAGGATCGGCGATATCGCTGCCACCGCCTGCCGAAGGCTGAACGCCACGAGCATTATGCCCAGCAGTGCGGCGGTGCGCCCGGCCCAGATGGGGAGTCGACGACCGTTGGGCACCCCGCGCCCTCCTCGGTCGGGACTAGACGTGTGTTTTCAACTGGTCTTCGATTGTCAGGGCGTCCAACAGATACCACATGTGTTCGAAACGGCCATCACGAAAGTGATAAAACGCGTACTCCGTAAACTCTACCTCGGCGCCTGTCGGCTCTATACCGAGCCACGTCTTCACCGGTGTTCCGGTGTCAGTTAGCCGTGCGGCCACATGATCGCCCTGGATGACGAGATCCTCGAGCTTCCAGACGAAATCCTTCACCGCGTCCATGTGTCCACGCATCGTGGCCACGTAGTCCTCTCGCGTCACCGACTCCCCATTGAATGTCAGGCGATCGTGCGCGAACTCACTCATTCGATCGAATTGGCGCAGGTTGATTGCCTCGATGTAACTGAGGTAGGTGGTCTTGAGATCGTCTTCTTTGGTCATTTTGAATACCTCCATATATTTCGACCGGCACCAAGAGAATCAGTGCGATTACACGCAGCCAATCTAATTCGGCTACGCCGTATTCGTATATACAGAAAACGCTACCGCGTGAGGTGTCCTCACGGAAGGGCAAGTCGGGTGCGGCGAACCGGCTCCGTCAGCGCGTGCGTGGGGCGGCAGCGATGTCGCTGCCGCCCCACGGGGAAGGGTTAGAGACTAGCCCTTGGTGATCTCATAGAACAGCGGAACGGAG
>NZ_LMLX01000008.1:0-105802 GCF_001422695.1 Agreia sp. Leaf244
CTCTGCGCCGATGGTACTGCAAGGGGGACCTTGTGGGAGAGTAGGACACCGCCGGACTCCTATTACACGAATGGCCACCCCACACGGGGTGGCCATTTCTCGTTTAACCACGAATGCCCGCAGAGCACGACCGTCTTCAGGGACGGGTAAAGTCGTAGGGTGCTCAGAGTAGAGAATCATCCCGAATCACCCCGACCATGGCTCGCGAGCTATCCGTCCGGACAGGACTCCGACATTCCGGAGATCACCTTCCGCTCGATTCCGGAACTCGTCGCGGCCACGTGCGAGAAGTTCGGCGATCAGCCGGCGTTCTCCAACATGGGGCACGCACTGTCGTTCCGCGAGGTCGACCAGCTGTCCGACCGCATGGCCGCGTTCTACCAGAAGGAACTGGGCCTGGTTCCGGGTGACCGCATCGTCATCCAGCTGCCCAACCTGCTGCAGTTCCCTGTCGCGATGTTCGGGGCGCTGAAGGCGGGGCTCGTCGTGGTCAACGCCAACCCGCTGTACACCGCCCACGAGCTCAAGTCGATTCTCGTCGACTCGGGTGCCGTGGCCATTGTCGTGCTCGAGAACTTCGCCGTGACACTCGATCAGGAGATCGGGGGCACCGACATCCGGCACGTCATCCTGACATCCGTGGGTGACCTGCTGCCGCTGCCTCAGCGCGCCTTCACCAACTTCGCCGTGCGCTACGTCAAGAAGATGGTTCCCGCTCACTCGCTGGCCGGAACGATCTCCTTCCGCGACGCCCTCAGCAGGGGAGCGCAGCTCGTTCTCGACGCTCCGAGCCTCGCCCCCGAAGACCTGGCCTTTCTGCAATACACGGGCGGCACGACAGGCGGCACGAAGGCCGCCATGCTGACGCACCAGAACATGCTGGCGAACCAGTTCCAGATCATGGGGCCCATTCGCGTAGCGTTGCAGGAGGGCGCGGAGACGGTCATCGCCGCTCTTCCGCTGTACCACGTGTTCTGTCTGACGGTGAACTGCCTGGGCTTCTTCCACTTCGGGGCGCACAACGTGCTCATCACGAATCCCCGTGAGACGGATGCCCTCATCAAGACCGTCGCCAAGTACCGCCCGAGCGTCCTGATCCTCGTGAGCACACTCGCTGCCGCCCTGCTCGACAGGCCGAACTTCGACACGCTCGACTTCGCTCCGCTGAAGCTGAGCGTGGCCGGCGGCATGGCCCTGCGCACTCAGGTCGCCGAGGAGTGGGAGCGGCGAACGGGCACGCAGATGGTGGAGGGGTACGGCTTGACCGAGGCGTCTCCCGTCGTATCGGTCAACCCTACGGTCGGAACAGCGCGCCTCGGCACGATCGGTCTTCCTCTGCCCTCGACCTACGTGGAGATCCGAGACGATGACGATCGTGCCGTTGCGCTCGGCGAACGCGGCGAGCTGGTGATCTCCGGCCCCCAGGTCATGAAGGGCTACTGGAACAAGCCGGAGGAGACCGCGAAGGCGATCGGGCCCGACGGATGGCTGCACACCGGTGACGTGGCGATCATGGATGCCGACGGCTACGTGACGATCGTGGACCGCATGAAGGACATGATCGTCGTGGGCGGCTTCAACGTGTATCCGGCAGAGGTCGAGGAGGCCGTGCTCAGCGATCCCCGGGTCAAGGAGGCTGGCGTCATCGGCGTGCAGGACGAGCACTCGGGCGAGACCGTGAAGCTGTTCGTGGTGCGCCAGGATCCGTCGCTGACCGAGGCCGACATCCGCGGGTACCTCAAGGAGCGTCTGGCCGGCTACAAGCGCCCGAAGTACATCGTGTTCCGTGACGAGCTGCCCAAGACGAACGTGGGCAAGATCCTGAGGCGCGAGCTGCGTGAGCCGGAGGACTCGGGCTCGCGATAGTCTGGGAGAACAGTCTTTTTCACGTGGCGCACGCGGTGCCGCCCCGACCGAACGGTAGTTGTTTCCATGAGAGTGATCGTCTTCGTCCTGTGCCTGGCTGCCTTCGTCGCCGGGATGGTTGTGATGGCGTACGCATTCGATGGTGAGGGCGGATTCATCGGGGAAGTGTTCGTGGGCGGCGTGCTGCTCTCGTCGGCCGCGGTCTTCGTGCCCATGAGCGTTCTGCGGTGGCTCGACCGCGCCTAGCGCCGCCCGCCCGGCGCCGTTACCAGGCGGCGGGCTTGTAGTCCTTCAGGAAGACGCCGTGCAGGTCAACGCCTGCCTCGCCCTGCACGATCGGGTCGTATACCCGGGCCGCGCCATCCACCAGGTCGAGCGGGGCGTGGAAGCCCTCCTCCGCCAGCCGCACCTTGGTGGGGTGGGGCCGCTCGTCGGTGATCCAGCCGGTGTCGACACTGGTCATCAGGATTCCGTCGTTCTCGAGCATCTCGCCGGCACTGGTGCGGGTGAGCATGTTCATCGCCGCCTTGGCCATGTTCGTGTGCGGATGCCCCGGGCCCTTGTAGCGACGGCCGAACTGGCCCTCCATGGCCGAGACGTTGACGATGTAGGTGCGTCGCGCGGGGGACGCCGCGAGCACGGGGCGCAGGCGGCTCACCAGGATGAACGGCGCGGTGGTATTCGCGAGCTGAACCTCGAGCATCTCGAGCGGGTCGACGTGCTCCACATTCTGGGTCCAGCTGTTGACGTCGTGCAGGTCGGGGACGAGGCCGCCGGCGTCGATCGCGGTTCCGGCCGCGAGTCGGTCGAGCGAGCTCGATCCCGGCGCCATCGCGAGGCTGGTCAGCTCGGACGCCGTGAGCTTGTCGGCGACGAGCGCGGTCGATCCGAGGATGGGGTGCGCGGCCACCGAGGCCGCCAGCGCCTGCGGGTGCGGATCGTTGGTGTGGCCGAAGGTGACCAGCTCGGGCAGGGGCCTGTCGGTGGGCAGCGGCTCCAGTTCGGCGTCGGTCAGCGGTGCGTACGACCCGGGGGAGCGCTTGACCGTCTGGGCGGCGTTGTTGATGAGGATGTCGAGGGGCCCGTCGGCGGCGACAGCATCGGCGAGGGCGATGACCTGGGCCGGATCGCGCAGATCGATGCCGACGACCTTGAGCCGGTGCACCCATTCGGAGGCGTCGGGAAGGCTGGAGAAGCGGCGAACGGCGTCGCGCGGGAAGCGGGTCGTGATCGTGGTGTGCGCCCCGTCGCGCAGCAGACGCAGAGCGATGTACATGCCGATCTTCGCGCGACCGCCCGTGAGCAGCGCCCGCTTGCCGGTGAGATCGGTGCGGGCATCCCTCTTCGCGTGGCTCATGGCCGCGCAGTCGGGGCAGAGCTGGTGGTAGAACGCGTCGACCACGGTGTAGTGCTGCTTGCAGATGTAGCAGGCGCGCGACTTGAGCAGCGTGCCGGCCGTCGGCGCCTCGGTGGCCGTGGCGAGCGGGATGCCCCGGGTCTCGTCGTCGATGCGATCGGATGCTCCCGTGGCGGTGGCGGCCACGACGGCTCTGTCGGCCGCGGCGATGCGGGCTCGCTTCTCCTGCCGGCCGTGGTTCTTGACGGCCTTGAACATCTTGGCTGTCGCGCGTCGCACGGCCACGAAATCCGGATGCTCCTGCTCGAGTGTGTGCAACTGCGCCAGCACCCGAAGGGTCACCTCGAGTTCGTCGGCGGTGAAGCCGCTCTGCGGCGCTTCGGGGTGCGGGGGGAGGTCTGTCATAACCGGTCGATTCTACCCGCGCGCGCTCGGCACCATAGTCTCGTCTTATGGCGACTCCAGATTTCGTATTGGCCCTGCGCGAGAAGATCGGCAACGCTCCTCTGTGGCTCTCCGGCATCACGGCCGTGGTCACGCATGAGGGCAGCGTGCTCATGGTGCGGCGTGCCGACAACGGCGCCTGGACTCCTGTCACGGGCATCATCGATCCCGGGGAGCAGCCCGCAACGGCGGCGGCCCGAGAGGTGCTCGAGGAGGCAGGGGTCGTGGCCGTCGCCGAGCGGCTCTCCTGGGTGCACACCCTCCCGATGCTGACCTACGAGAACGGCGACCAGTCCGAGTACCTCGATCTCACGTTCCGCATGCGCTACGTCTCCGGCGACCCCTATCCGGCCGACGGAGAGAACACCGAGGCCCGCTGGTTCGCGCTCGACGCCCTGCCGGAGATGTCGCTCGACATGCGCACGCGCATCCGGTACGCCCTCGACGACATCGAGCCCGCGCGCTTCGAGCTGTAGAGCGGTCGAGCTGGAGCGCGCCGCTACTCGACGACGGCGATCACGATCGACAGCACGACGCTGAGCACTCCGACGCCGAGGAAGATGTAGCCGAGCAGGCGCAGCAGGTGCCCTTCCCTGTGCGCGGGGTCGGTGCGGGCCTGGTCGGGGCGTCTCGGGTTGACGAAGACGGTGACGTCGTCGCCCTCCTCGAGATGGGCCGTCTCCTCGGTGTCTGCGGGCAGCTCGTAGAGGTGGCCGTCGTCGCCCAGCCACCGGAAGACGTGGGCGGCCGAGTCGTCGCCGCCCGGCGCATCCGGGATCGGTTGGCGAGAGACGATCACGGCCATGGTCTCGGTCCAGCCGCTGAACGCGAGTCGGCGAACGTAGCCGCCGATCAGCAGCGGCACGCCGATGATGAGGCCCACCCATGACAGCACCTCCAAGACGAGCGAGGCTGCGTCGAGGGGTGTGGTCATGGAATCGATTTTAGGGGTCTAGGCGGGCCGAGGATCTTCGATCACGACGTCGTCGGGTTTCTTGTCGACGCGCCACCCTCGCCAGACCGGTTGGCGCAGGCGGTTCGTCGACGTCCACTCCGCGAACTCCACCTCGCCGACGTCGGACGGGGTGACCCAATGGGCGTCGCGCGCATCGGCGGCAGGAACGTCCTCGGCGGGCGAGGTCTTGCGCTCCATGCGGGAGAACTTCGCCTGCAGCTCGGCGAGGTCCCGCTCGCTGAACCCCGTTCCGACGCGTCCGGCGTAGCGCAGCGCGCCGTCCTGAGGAACGGCCAGCAACAGGGAGCCGATGGTGTTCGCTCGCCTGCCCGCCCCCGGCCTCCAGCCGACGACCACGACCTCCTGCGTCTTGTGGAGCTTGAGCTTGACCCACGCGGGCGAGCGCTTGCCCGGCCTGTAGGTGGAGTCGCGCTTCTTCGCCACGACGCCCTCCAGATGGAGCTCTGCGCTCGCGGCGAGGGCCTCGTCGAGGTCGCCCTCGTAGGCGGGCGGACACTGCACGAGCGACGAGGTGTCGGTCTGCACGATTTTCTCCAGCGCCTCGCGTCTGAAGTCGTATCCGCGGGAGACGAGCGACTCCGTGCCCCGTTCGAGCGCGTCGAAGACGAAGTAGTGGGCCCGCGTCTGGTCGATCGCGCGCTCGACCTCGGCCTTCTTTGTGAGCTTCATACGGCCCTGGAGGCGTCCGAAATCGGGCCGGCCCCGGGAATCGAGTGCGACGATCTCGCCGTCGAGCACGCAGTCGACAGAGGCGTCCATCGAGTGCGCCACGGCCTCGGCGATGTCGGGGAAGCTGCGGGTGAGGTCGTTGCCGTTGCGACTCGTGAGCCGGACGGCGCCGCCCTCGACCCGGGCGATCGCGCGGATGCCGTCCCACTTCATTTCCAAGGCCCAGCCCGCGGGCGAGTCGTCGGCACGCACCGACTCCGCTGTTCCCAGCATCGCCAGCATGGGAGACAGGGGTGCCTGCTTCGCGACCGGATGCGACGGGCCCGGCTGCTGCACCGGGTCCATCAGGTGGATCAGCCAGTTGTTCTCCGCCCGGCCGCCGCCCCCGGTGTGGATGAGCGCGAACCTGCGCGGCTCGCCGAGCCCCGACGGCTTCGTGCCGGTCAGGGTGGCGATCACCTCTTTTCCGTCGCGCCATTTCTCGAGTTCGTAGGTGCCGGCATCCCAGATGCTCACCTCGCCGCCGCCGTACTCGCCGGCCGGGATCGTGCCTTCGAACGAGCCGTAGGCGAGCGGGTGATCCTCGGTCTGCACGGCGAGGTGATTCTCTGTCTTCGAGGTCGGCACACCCTTCGGGAGGGCCCAGCTCACGAGCACACCGTCGTGCTCGAGTCGGAAGTCGTAGTGCAGCCGCCGGGCGTGATGCTCCTGGATGACGAACGACTGCCCTTCCGTCGGCTGTGCGGCCTCACTGGGCACGGGCTCGGGCGTCTTGGATGCGTCGCGCTTGCGCCTGTAGGTCGCGAGCCGGTCGGTCGTGGGCTCCAGCGCGTCGAGGTGCCCCTTCACCAGGTCGGCCAGCGGATCACCTCGGCGCTTCACTCGCCGCAGCACCTCCTGGAAATCGAGCTGGGCGAGAGACGGGCTGGCCAGTTCGCGCCAGGTGCGGGGAGCTGCGACCATCGGATGCGAGCGGCCCCGCAGCGAGTACGGCGTGATCGTGGTCTTCGACCCGTTGTTCTGGCTCCAGTCGACGAGCACCTTGCCGCGGCGCAGTTCCTTCTTCATGTCGCTGACGATGAGGTCGGGATGAGCGGCCTCGAGGGCGCGGGCGAGTTCGTGGGCGACCGCGGAGACCTCGTCGGAGGTCTGCCTGCCATCGAGGGCGGCGTAGAGGTGGATTCCCTTCGACCCGCTCGTGACGGGCATAGGGTCGAGCCCCATGTCGCGCAGGATCGCGCGGGCCTCCCTCGCGACCTCCGCGCACTCCTGCAGGCCGGCACCCTCTCCGGGGTCGAGGTCGAGCACGAGGCGGTCGGGGTTCTTCGCCTCGCCGGTTCGGGCGAAGCGCCACTGCGGAACGTGGATCTCGAGGGCCGCGATCTGGCCGAACCAGGTGAGGGTGGCGAGGTTGTTGACCAGGGGGTAGTCATTCGAGTGGTTCTTGTGCTCGATCGTGCCGCGCGGAATCCAGTCGGGTGTCGAGTCGTCGAGGTTCTTCTGGAAGAACATCTCGCCCGGATGCTCGTCGGTTCCGACGCCGTTGACCCACCTCTTGCGTGTGGCGGGCCTTGCTCGCGAGTGCGGGATCAGCACGTGGGCGATCGACGCGTAGTAGTCGAGCACCTCGCCCTTCGTCGTGCCCGTCTCGGGGTACAGCACCTTGTCGAGGTTGGTCAGGGTGAGGCGCTGTCCGCCCACCGACACCACCTGTTTCGTCGCGCTCATGCTGACATTCTCCTCACGCCCCGGGGGTCAAGGGCTAGTGCTTGCGCCGCAAGAGGAGTTCACTCGTCTCTATGAGAGCGATCTGGAAGGGCGCCGTCACGTTCGGCCTCGTGAACGTGCCGGTCAAGGTGTACGCCGCGACGGAGGACCACGACGTCGCGCTGCACCAGGTGCACGACGAGGACGGCGGGCGCATCCGGTACCAACGACGCTGCGAGATCTGCGGCAAGGTCGTGGACTACGCCCACATCGACAAGGCGTACGACGACGGCGAACGCACCGTCGTTCTCACGGGCGACGACCTGGCGAGCCTGCCCGAGGAGAAGAGCCGTGAGATCGATGTCGTCGAGTTCGTGCCGAGCGACCAGATCGACCCGATCATGCTCGACCGCAGCTACTTCCTCGAACCCGATTCCTCGTCGGCCAAGTCGTACGTGCTGCTGCGGCGCACTCTCGAGCAGACCGACCGCACCGCGATCGTGCACTTCGCCCTGCGCCAGAAGACGCGACTCGGAGCTCTGCGGGTGCACGGCGACGTTCTGATGCTGCAGTCCCTGCTCTGGTCGGACGAGGTGCGCGAGGCGACGTTCCCCGCGCTCGACGAACGGGTGCGCATCACCGCGAAGGAGCTCGAGATGTCGAGCGCACTCGTCGACAGCTTCGCCAGCGACTTCTCGCCCGAGGACTTCACCGACGACTACCAGGAGCAGCTGCGAACGCTCATCGAGGCCAAGCTCGAGCAGGGCGAGACTCTCGACACCGAGGCGACGTTCGGCGAGCAGCCCGAGAAGGAGACCGGTGGCGAGGTGATCGACCTCATGGAGGCGTTGAGGCGCAGCGTCGAGCGAAACGCCGCGAAGAAGACGTCGACGAAGAAGACATCGGCGAAGAAACCTGCGGCCAAGAAGAGCCCGACCACGAAGACCCCTCCCGCGAAGAAGCCCGCTGCGAAGAAGGAGCCCGCGGCCGAGAAGAAGCGCCGGGCGTAGTGTGGGTGGGTGTCCTCCCCGCTGATCCCCGACGACGTGATCGAACGCATCCGTTCGCGCGCAGCCGGCTACGACCGTGACAACACCTTTCCCCACGAAGACCTCGACGAGCTGACCCGCCTCGGCTACCTGCGCCTGTTCGCACCGGCCGCGCGCGGGGGGCTCGGGCTGGGCCTGGCCGAGGTGGCCCGCGAGCAGCGTCGCCTCGCCGCGGCCGCGCCCGCCACGGCCCTGGCCATCAACATGCACCTCGTGTGGTCGGGGGTGGCGAAGGCGCTCCACGACCGAGGAGACGACTCACTGGCCTTCGTGCTCGACGAGGCGGTTCAGGGCGAGATCTTCGCGTTCGGCAACAGTGAGGCGGGCAACGATCTGGTTCTTCTCGACTCGCGCACCCGCGCCGACGCCCACCCCGACGGCTCGTACTCGTTCACGGGGCGCAAGATCTTCACCTCGCTGTCGCCGGTCTGGACCAGGCTCGGCGTGTTCGGGCGCGACGACACGAGCCCGGATGCGCCGAAGCTCGTGCACGCGTTCATCGACAGGGCCGCCGACGGATACCGCATCGACGAGGACTGGGACACGCTCGGCATGCGCGCGACCCAGAGCCACACGACGATCCTCGAGGGAGTGACGGCCCCGGCCGACCGGGTGTTCCGCCGCATCGCGCCGGGGCCGAGCGCAGACCCGCTGGTCTTCGCCATCTTCGCGAACTTCGAGGTGCTCGTCGCCGCCGTGTATGCCGGCATCGCCGACCGTGCGCTCGAGCTCGCCGTCGAGGCGGCCCACCGCCGCACGAGCCTGAAGTCGGGAGGCCGACCCTACGCATCCGACCCCGACATCAGGCATCGGGTGGCCGAGGCGGGAATCGCGCTCGACGCGCTCGCGCCGCAGATCGACCGGATGGCGCAGGACGTCGACGGTCTCGTCGACCACGGTGCCTCCTGGTTCGCGAAGCTGGTCGGGCTCAAGGTGCGTTCGACCGAGACCGCGCGGCTCGTGGTGGACCAGGCGATTCGAGTGACCGGCGGCTCGGCCATGTCGAACTCGAGCGAGCTGGGGCGCCTCTACCGCGACGTGCTCGCCGGGCTGTTCCATCCGTCCGACGACGAGTCCGCCCACGCGACTGTCGCCAACTCACTGCTGGGGCCGGTGGCCGAATGAGTCTCCTATCGTTCGACGGCCACGCGCCGCAGCCGGCCGAGACGACCTGGCTCGCCCCCACGAGCACCGTCATCGGTCGGGTTCGGCTGGGTGCCGACAGCAGCGTCTTCTTCGGCGCCGTGCTGCGGGGCGACTCCGCCGACATCACCGTGGGGGAGCGCAGCAACCTTCAGGACAACGTCGTGGTTCACGCGGATCCCGGTTATCCGACTCTCGTCGGCGACGGGGTGAGCGTGGGACACGGCGCGGTGCTGCACGGCTGCACGGTCGGAGACGACAGCCTCGTCGGCATGAACGCCACGGTCCTGAACGGCGCAGTGGTCGGCGCGAACTGCCTCATCGCCGCTGGAGCGGTCGTTCTCGAGGGCACTGTCATTCCCGACGGCTCGCTGGTGGCCGGAGTGCCGGGCAAGGTACGGCGCGAGTTGAGCGCAGACGAGCGCGAGGGCATCCGTGCCAACGCCAGGCACTACGTCGAGCTCTCCCGGGCCTATGGTGCGTCGTAGTCTCGCCACGCTGCCCGCCGTCGCCTGTCTCGCTCTGCTCCTGACCTCGTGCACGTCGTTCCCGGGCGGCCCGTATGCAGGAGCGGACACCGGGCCGGCGCCGGCGCCATCATCGTCGTCGTCGTCGTCGGCGACGCCCGAGCCTGCGGCCGCCCAGCCCGCGCCATCCGTCGACGAGCTGACGGCCCAGTACGTCGCGGTGCGACTCGACGCGATGACCCTGCAGCAGAAAGTCGCCTCGATGTTCATCGTGCGCGCGCCCGGTGTCGACGGGCCGGCGTGGCAGGCCACGGTGTCGTCGAGGGGACTGGGAGGTCTCATCCTCATGGGGGACAACGTGCCGGCGACACCGGAGGAACTGGCCGCCCTCACGGCCGGCGTCTCGTCGGGCGGCGCGGGCCTGGCTCCGCTGATCGCCATCGACGAGGAGGGCGGTGACGTCACACGGTTGCCCTACGACGGCTTCGCCGGCGCCGACACCCTGTCTGCCGAGCCCGAGTCATCGACGCAGGACGCGTTCACCGGTAGGTCGGAACTGCTCGCCGCATCCGGCGTCTCTGTCAATTTCGGCGTCGTCGCCGACGTCACGGCCGACCCCTCCTCGTTCATGTTCAGCCGGGTGCTCGGCGGCGATGCCTCGGCAGCGTCGCCGCGGGTGGCGGCCGCCGTGGCCGGCGAGAACGGTCGCGTCTTCAGCACGCTCAAGCACTTTCCCGGTCACGGTGAGACGACGGGCGACTCTCATTCCAGCGTGCCGCAGAGCGACGTCGACCTGGGCGGATGGCGCGCACGGGATGCGCCGTCGTTCCAGGCCGGCATCGACGCCGGTGCCGAACTCGTGATGTTCGGCCATCTGGCCTACACGCCTGTAGACGCGCAGCCCGCGAGCCTCTCCGCAACCTGGCACTCCGTGCTGCGCGACGAGCTGGGCTTCACGGGCGTGACGGTCACCGACGACATGGGCATGCTCGAGGCCTCAGGGATTCCCGAGTACGCGAATCCCGACGAGAACGCGATCAGGGCCGTGGCAGCCGGCAACGACCTGCTGCTCTACGTGACCCCGGGAGACGTGGACGCGATGATCGCCGCGGTCGTCGGCGCCGTCGAGTCGGGCCGGATCGACGCGGCAATCATCGACGACGCGGTGACCCGCGACCTCGAGCTGCGGCGCGAACTCTGGTTGCGCCAGCACCCGGAACTGTCGTTCTAGGACCTCAGCAGGTGCTGATCGTCAGCCCTCGACGTGCCGTTCGTCGGGGCCCGAGTAGGCGCTCAGCGGGCGGATCAGTGAGTTCGAGGCACGCTGCTCCATGATGTGCGCGGTCCACCCCACGACGCGGCTCGCAACGAACAGCGGAGTGAACGTCTCGGTGTCGAAACCCATGAGGTGGTACGCCGGGCCCGACGGGTAGTCGAGGTTCGGCAGGATGTTCTTGCGTGCGGTCATGGTCGTCTCGAGCGCGTCGTAGAGGGCGCCGAGGTCGGGACGGTCGTAGTGCTCGAGGAGCGCGTCGAGGCTCGTCTTCATCGTCGGCACGCGCGAGTCGCCGTGCTTGTAGACGCGGTGGCCGAAGCCCATGATCTTGCGCTTCTCGGCGAGGGCCGTGTCGAGCCACGCGGCCGCCTTGTCCGCCCGGCCGACCTCGTCGAAGGTGTGCATCACTGCTTCGTTGGCGCCACCGTGCAGCGGGCCCTTCAGCGCGCCGATGCCGCCGACCACCGCCGAATAGAGGTCGGCGAGCGTCGAGGTGATGACCCGGGTCGTGAAGGTCGACGCATTGAACGAGTGCTCGGCGTACAGGATCATCGACACGTCGAACGCATCGACCACGACCAGCTCGGGAACGTCGCCGAAAGTCATGTGCAGGAAGTTCGCCGAGTAGCCCAGATCGTCGCGCGGCTCGACGACATCGTCGCCGTGGCGTCGCCTCTGGTCGTAGGCCACGATCGCCGGGATGCGCGCGTAGAGGCCGATCGCCTTCTCGAGCTCGGCCTCGGGCGAGTCATCGGATGCCCGGGGGTCGCTCGCGCCGATGACGCTCACGGCCGTGCGCAGCACGTCCATCGGATGCGCCGTCAGCGGCAGCTCGTCGATGATGCGTCGCACGGCGACGGGCAGGGCGCGCTGGGCCCGTTCGAGACGCTCGAAGTCGGCGAGCTGCTCGTCGGTCGGGAGCTCGCCGTGCCACAGGAGGTAGGCGACCTGCTCGAAGGAGCAGAGGGCGGCCAGTTCCTGTACGGGGTAGCCGCGGTACAGCAGGGAGTTGGTCTCGGGATTGACCTTGGAGATGGAGGTCGTGTCGACCACAACCCCGGCCAGGCCCTTGTGGATGCGAGGTTCTTCGGTGGTGGCGGGTGAATCTGACACGGTGAGCTCCTTCGCAAGACGGCGGTGTCCTCCAGATCGGAGGGCGCCGCCGCCATGCTATCGAACGTGGGTGTCAGATCAATCGGTCGAGGGAGGGGGAGTGGGAGTGGGGGTTCGTCGGGATGCCACACGGACGATGATGACCGTGACCGCGGCGAGCACCGCGAGCACGAGGAGCCAGGGAAGGGCGACACCGATCGCGACGAGCCCGCCACCGAGGGCGGTGAGGAGCGAGTTCCAGCCCACGACGAGGCCGCCCCAGAAGTCTTTCGGCCCGCCCGCGGGCACGGCGCCGGATTCATAGAGCTGCAGGTCGATCGTCGAGTAGGCGACCTGGTCGGCCAGCAAGTCGCGCTGCGCCTTCAGCGAATCGAGGTCCGCCTGCCGAGTCGAGATCGCGGTCTCCAGCGTGATCAGATCATCGATGTCGGTGGCGGCGGCCATCAGGTCGAGCAGACGGTCGACCGATCCCTGCATGGCCGTGATTCGGGCATCCAGATCGGTGGTCTGCGAGGTGACGTCAGTCGACGAGATCGACACCGACTCGACCGTGCCGAGTTTCTTCAGCTCGTCGAGCGTCTGGGTGACCTGGTCTTCGGGCACCCGGATCGTGAGCTGCGCGCTCGCGGACTGGGATCCGGTACCGGCCTGCTCGGATCGGTTGTCGATGTGTCCGCCGTGCGTCTCGACCACCTCGGCGGCATCGGCGCTCGCGGCGGCCGGATCGCTGACGCTGATCGAGACCCAGCCGGTCGTGATGACCTGCGCATCCGCCTGCACGGAGCCGTCTTCGGCGGTGCCCGAGGCCGACTTGTCCTGCTGCGGCGACACGGGCCGTCCTCCCTCGGATGGGGAGGACGTTCCAGAGGAACTCGAGCACCCGGCGAGAAGCAGGAGTGCGGCGGCCGAGGCGACGGCGGTGAGCGCGAATCTCTTCATGACGCTCACGCTAGGGACGGTTGTCTGGGAGCGGAGTGAGCGAGACCCGATGGTTACGCTCTCGTTATGGCCCCGTTATGGGCGGGCAGCCGCACCGCCTAGGCTCGGCGCATGGACTATCGCACCCTCGGACGAACTGGACGAACCGTATCGAGCATCGGACTCGGCACCTGGCAGCTCGGAGCGGACTGGGGTGACGTCAGCGCAGCCGAGGCCCACGCCGTTCTCGACGCCGCCGTCGAGTCGGGAGTCACCTTCTTCGACACCGCCGACGTCTACGGAGACGGGCGCAGCGAACAGCTGATCGGGGAGTACCTCGAGGCGCATCCCGACAGCGAGGTGACCGTCGCGACCAAGATGGGCCGCCGCGAGGCGCAGGATGCCGAGAACTTCACGCTCGAGAAGTTCCGCGAGTGGACCGATCGGTCGAGGCGAAACCTCAACGTGCAGACGCTCGACCTCGTGCAGCTTCACTGCCCACCCACCTCGGTCCTCTCCTCCGATGCCGTCTACGACGCTCTCGATACCCTCATCGACGACGGCGTCATCGCCAACTACGGAGTGAGCGTCGAGACGTGCGACGAGGCACTGGCGGCCATCGCGCGGCCCGGCACCGCCACGGTGCAGATCATCCTGAATGCGTTCCGGCTGAAGCCGCTCGATGCCGTTCTTCCGGCTGCGCTCGAGGCCGGCGTGGGGATCATCGCCCGCGTGCCCCTCGCATCCGGTCTGCTCAGCGGCCGCTACACGGCCGACACGGTCTTCGCCGCCGACGACCACCGCACCTACAACCGCGACGGCAGCGCCTTCGATGTCGGCGAGACCTTCTCCGGTGTCGACTTCGCTTCCGGCGTCGCTGCGGCTCAGGAGTTCTCCGCGCTCGTTCCCGACGGCACGACTCCCGCCGCGGCCGCCTTGGCCTGGGTCGCATCGCGCCCCGGTGTAGGCACCGTCATTCCGGGAGCGCGCAACGTGGCGCAGGCCCGGGCGAATGCCGCTGCCGGTTCGGTGGGATACCTCGGCGAGGCATTCGAAGAGGGCGTGACGGGCATCTACGACCGGTACTTCCGCGAGGCCGTGCACGGGCGTTGGTGACAAGCTGCTGGGCGTGAGCGCCCGGCGGCGTGTTGCTGCACGCCGGTCTCCGTGCTCAGGGCTACTTTCGTAGGCGGCCCCACGAGAACGAGGACACCGGTGAACAGAGTACGTCGCACGAATCGCACGGTCACGGCACTGGTCGTCACCGCCCTGCTCGGGGCGAGCGTTCTTTCCGGAGGCGCCGCGCAGGCCGACGAGTATCCGTCGTGGGACGACGTGCAGGCGGCGAAGGCCAGCGAATCGGCCAAGCAGTCCGAGGTCGACGAGATCACGCAGCTCATCGCCCAGTTGAAAGACGAGGCGACCCAGGCCCAGCAGCAGGCCGATGCCAAGTGGACCCTCAACGAGAAGGCCCAGAAGGCGCTCGAAGACGGCCAGGCGACGGCCGACTCGCTGGCAGACCGTGCGGCGGCACTTCAGGCGTCGGCGGATGCGTCGAAGAAGCAGGCCGCACAGCTCGCGGCCCAATTCGCCCGGCTGGGCGGGGGTGAAGACGTCACGACGATGCTGATCACCGACTCGTCGAGCGAGAGCGATGACCTTCTCGGGCGGCTCGGCTCGTTGAGCAAGCTGAGCGAGACCGTCTCGGGCGTCTACGCGACGGCCGAGACCGAGAGCAACGATGCCGCCGCCATGAACGACCAGGCGCAGGTGGCGAGGGATGCGCTCGCCGCTCTCGCGGACACGGCCGCGTCGGCGCTCGCCGACGCTCAGGCCGCCCAGAAGGCGGCGGTCGGAGCGGTGAACGCCCAGACGTCGCATGAGTCGGAGCTGCAGGCCCAGCTCGCATCGCTCACCCAGAACGTCGCCACGACCGAGGCGGACTATCAGGCCGGAGTCGCTGCGGCCGCGGCGGCGGCGGCTGCTGCGGCGGCCGCTGCAGCGTCAGCGGGCTCGGCTCCGGGAGCCCCGATCTCCGACGACGCCCAGGCCCTCGCCCTGGAGCTGGTCGGAGACATCCAGGCCGGACGCCTGACGGGCTCCGACCCCGATCACCTGCCCGAGATCGAGTGGATCGCCGCCGGCCAGTCGGTGGGCAACTGCGGAATCGACACGCAGATCCTGGCGGCCATCGTGGTGGCCGTGCGAACCTTCGGCAGCGCGGGAGTCAGCGACATCAATCGCAAGTGCACCGGCCAGATCGAGGGCGCCGGCATCTATTCGGCGCACTACGTCGATGGGGGAGGGCACGCCGTGGATTTCAATCGTCTCGGCGGAGAGGGTCTCTCGGGCGCGGACGAGAACTCCCTGCGGCTCATCCAGGTGCTCGACACCGTGATGCCCTCGGGCTCCGGCCTCGGGCAGCGGCAGTGCCGCATCGCCGCCGGCAACGAGCCCGAGCTGTCGAACTTCTCCGACTTCGCCGATACCTGCACGCACCTGCACATCGACGATCTGTAGAGTCTCGGCGCTGCCCCTTCGACAGGCTCAGGGAACGGCGCTTGAGGGAACGAGCGGTGGGTCAGTCGAGGTCGTCGGGGTCTTTTCCCGTGCGCTGACCGCTGTCGAGCGCGGCGATGCGGGCGCGGTCGTCATCGTCGAGCGCGAAGTCGAAGACATCGATGTTCTCGATAATGCGCGCGGGGGTGATCGACTTCGGGATGACGATATTGCCGAGGTCGAGCTGCCAGCGCAGAACGATCTGGGCGGGCGACCGGTCGTGCTTCGAGGCCAGCGCGGCGAGCGTGGGATCGTCGAGGATGCGGCCCCGGGCCAGCGGCGACCAGGCTTCGGTCGCGATGCCGTGCGCGGCGTCGTACTGGCGGGTCGTCTGCTGCTGCAGCCACGGGTGCAGCTCGACCTGGTTGATCACGGGCGTCTCGCCGCCCTCCTGCGCCAGACGCTCGAGGTGATGAGGGTGGAAGTTCGAGACGCCGATCGATCGAACGACCCCGTCGGCCTTGAGGCTCTCGAGCGCCCGCCAGGTCTCGACGTAGCGGTTCTGCTTCGGCGCCGGCCAGTGGATGAGGTAGAGATCGAGGTAGTCGAAGCCGAGCTTGGAGAGGCTGGCGTCGAAGGCGCGTCGGGTCTCGTCGTAGCCGTGGTCGCTCTGCCACACTTTGGACGCCACGTAGACCTCGTGCCGTGCGATGCCGCTCGAGCGGATGCCCTCTCCCACTCCGCGCTCGTTCTCGTAGAACGCGGCCGTGTCGATGTGTCGGTACCCGGCCTCGAGCGCGTGACCGACGGCATCCGTCGCCTCGCTGTCCGACACCTTGTAGACGCCCAGGCCGAGCTGGGGGATGGCGCGTCCGTCGGACAGGGTCACAAGGGGAGAAGTCGGCATCCCTCCATTATCGACGACACGTATCGACGATGCTGGGCGTGCGGTCGGTGCGGGGGCGTCGTGCAGACTAGAGGCACGAGGGAGGACGACGCGATCATGGCAAAGGCACCGACGGTGTACGACGTGGCCGAGCGCGCCCGCGTCTCGATCGCCAGTGTGTCGCGCGTGCTGCGCAACCCCGACTCCGTGAAGGAGCAGACGAGGGAGCGCGTGCTCGAGGCCGTGCGTCACCTCGGCTACGTTCCGAGCGCGAACGCCCGCGGACTCGCGGCCCGGCGCACGAACGTGATCGGACTCTTCTTTCCGGGCCACGACGATGTCGCAGGATCCGACGGGCGCCTCGTGGCGGCATCCGGTGGAGTGACCGTCGTGCGCGACGACGCGACGGGCGACCCCGAGACCCACAACTACTACTTCGACGAGGTGCTGCGCGGGGCGGAGATCGAGGCCTGGCGGCGCGGCTTCGCGCTGATGGTGGCCGCCGGTCGCGGCGCGTCGCGCGAGGCGATCGTGAACGACATCGCGGGGCGCGTCGACGGCCTGGCCGTGCTCGCGCGCACCGTGCCCGACGAGTTGCTCGCCCATGTGGCCCGGCGCATCCCGGTCGTCGTTCTCGCGGCCACCAGGGGAACCGACGAGTTCGACCACGTCAGCGTCAATAACGCCCCCGGCATGCGGGCCATCACCGAGCACGTGCTCGGCACGGGCGCGCGGCGGCTGATGTACATCGCCGGCCCCGAGGATTCGCCCGACGACAGGGAGCGGCTCGAGGGGTTCCGTGCGGCGGTCGACGGCGCGGAGGGCGTGTCCGTCGAGCTGGTGCGAGGCGACTTCAGCAGGGTGCGCGGGCGCGAGATCGCGCTGGGCATCGAGGCGATGCCCGAGGCGATCGTCTGCGCGAACGACCAGACGGCGCTCGGGGTTCTGGATGCGATGGGTCGCCGATCGATCAGCGTGCCCGACGACGTGATGGTCACCGGATTCGACGGCATCGCGGCGGGTCGGCATTCGACCCCGCGCCTGACGACCGTGCACCAGCCGATGGTGGAACTCGGTCGGGCCGCCATCCAGGCTCTGACCGCCCGGCTCGACGATCCGTCTCTGGAGGCGCAGTCGCTCGTGCTCCCGGTGCAGGTGGTTCTGCGCGACAGCTGCCCGTAGGGGCGCGGTCGGGGTTGCGGCCGTGGGGTTGCGATCTCAGGGTTGCGAAGTCCAACTGTAAGCGCATACAGTTGGGCTCAGCGGATAGATCAGTATCCCGTCAGTTCATCGTCGACCTGAGAGAAGCGGTTCCCATGAAGCACCCATCCCGACGCCGATTGGGCGCCATCGTCGCAGCCATCGTGCTGACTTCGGGGCTCGCGGCCTGCAGCATCCAGATCGAGAGCGCACCCGATCCGTCGATTCCCGACGACACGATGCTGATCGCGGCCGACAACGGCTCGCCCCTGTTCGAGCGCAACGTCAACCCGTACATGACGAACAAGCGCACCGCCGCCTGGTACATGTACGAGCCGCTCGTGGTTCTCGACAACGTGACCGGCGAGGAGCACCCCTGGCTCGCGACGGGCTACGCGCTGCCCGACCCGTCGACCGTGGTGTTCACCATCCGCGATGGCGTCACCTGGAGCGACGGCAAGCCGTTCACACCGGAAGACGTGGCGTTCAGCTTCGAGCTGCTCAAGAAGTACCCGACCTTCGACCTGCAGGGCATCTGGACCTACATCGACACCGTCGAGACGAGCGACACGACGGTGACCGTGCACCTCAAGGCGCCAGACGTTCCGGCGGCGCAGCTCATCGCGACGACCCTCATCGTTCCCGAGCACATCTGGAAGGACGTGGACGATCCGTCAACGTTCCGCAACCCGGATCCCGTCGGCACGGGCCCGTACACGCTCGGCAACTTCGCCGCCCAGCAGTACACGATCGACAAGAATCCCAACTACTGGCAGGCCGAGAAGGTGGCCGCAGAGCACATCATCCTGCCGGCCACCAACACGCAGCTCGACGTGGCCACCAAGGGCTACGACTGGGCCTACTCGTTCATCTCCGACGTCGACGGGGCCTGGGTCGGAGCCGGCAACAAGAACACCTACTGGTTCCCGCCGGGAGGAACCGTCGCCCTGTTCCCGAACCTCACGAAGGCGCCGTTCAACGACCTCAACGTTCGCCAGGGCCTCTCGCTCGCGCTCGACCGAAAGGCCGTGGGAGACTCCGCGGCCGAGGGCTACATGGATGTGGCTGGCCAGACCAACATCCTGCTGCCGTATCAGCAGAGCCTGCTCGATCCGTCGATTCCCGACTCGGGCCTGATCGCTCAGAACCAGCAGAAGGCGCTCGAGTACTTCGCCCAGGCCGGCTACACGCAGCAGGGCGGCAAGCTGGTGGATGCTCAAGGGTCGCAGCTGAGCTTCACCATCACCACGGCGAACGGCTACAACGACTGGCTCAAGGGCGTTCAGGAGGTGCAGAAGCAGTGGGGCGCCATCGGCATCGATGTGAAGGTCGAGAGCCCGCAGCCCGCGGCCTACCAGCTGGCCCTGCGCAACGGCGAGTACGACCTCGCCATGGGAGGAACGGGCGGAACGGGCTCCATCTTCCGTGACTTCAACCAGCTGCTCTCGAGCGACTACCTCAAGCCGGTCGGCGAGGAGGCCGTCTTCAACTACGAGCGGTACAGCAACCCCGAGGCCGATGCGGTGCTGAAGGACTACAAGCTGGCGATCGATCCGGAGACGCAGAAGCAGCTGGGCTTCCAGTTGCAGAACATCGTCTACAACGACCTGCCCGTGCTCAGCCTCTACTACGGCGGGTCGTGGGGCCTGATGAGCGACGCGAAGTTCACCGGCTGGCCCAGCGAGGCTGATCCGTACGCGTCGCCCAAGACCTACGAATCCACTCCCTTGCTCGTACTCACCCATCTGAAGAAGGTCAACGATGACTAGCGTCACGATCGCGCCCACGGTTCCAGGGAGGGTCTCAGGAAGAGCCCTGGGCTACATCGCCCGCAAGGCGGGGCTCCTGCTGCTCACGCTGTGGGCGGCCATCACGCTCAACTTCATCCTGCCGAGACTCATGCCCGGATCGCCGGCCGACGCCGCACTGGCGAAGCTCGCGCAGAACGGGCCCGTGAGCGAGGCGACCAAATCGGCGATCGAGGCCCAGCTCGGGGTGCCGACCGGCAACATCCTGGAGCAGTACGTGGCGTACCTGCACCAGGTGGTGACGCTCGACTTCGGCGTCTCGTACACGTTCTACCCCCAGAGCGTGTCGGAACTGGTCAGCACCGCGCTGCCCTACACGCTCGTGCTCGTCGGCGTCGTCACCATCATCGCCTTCGTGCTCGGCACGCTGCTCGGCGTTCTCGCCGCGTGGAAGCGGGGCACTTGGCTCGACACCCTGCCGACCCTGGCCGGATCGTTCGCCAGCGCGTTTCCGTATTTCTGGACGGCGCTTCTGCTGCTCTTCTTCGCGGGATACGTGGGGAGGCTGTTCCCGACCTCGGGCGCCTACGGACCCACGGCCACGCCCGAGTTCACCATCGGCTTCCTTGGCGATGCAATCTACCACGCGGCGCTGCCGGCGCTGACGATCCTCATCACCTCGCTGGGCGGCTGGATCCTCGGCATGCGCAACACGATGATCTCGACCATCGGCGACGACTACGTGACCTTCGCCGAGGCCAATGGGCTGAAGCCCCGCACCGTCGCCCTGCGCTACGCCGCCCGCAACGCGATCCTTCCGAACCTCACCTCGTTCGGGCTCGCGCTCGGCGGCGTCGTCGGCGGATCGATCCTGGTCGAGCGGGTGTTCGGATACCCCGGCATCGGCTACCTGCTCTTCAACGCGGTCACCAACCAGGACTACCCGTTGATGCAGGCCCTGTTCCTGATGATCACCGTGAGCGTGCTCATCGCCAACTTCCTCGTCGACATCTTGTACGGCGTGCTTGACCCGAGGACCCGCCGATGAGCACCCAGAGCATTCCCCCCTCGACCCGCGCTGTGCGCGCCATCGAGGAAGCGTCGATCGCGCCCGCACCCAGCCCGCTCAAGGTTGTGCTGCGAGTCGCATCGACCGTGTGGTCGAACGGCAAGGCCCGGATCGGCATCGTCATCCTCGGTCTGTTCATCCTGATCGCCGTGTTCGCCCCGCTGATCGCCCCGTACGGCGCCCGCCAGAACGGGTTCGATCGGTCGGCGGATGCGTCGGCCGCCCATTGGCTCGGCACGACGGCTGCCGGCGAGGACGTGCTGTCGCAGCTCATCTGGGGATCGCAGATCAGCATCTTCGTCGGCCTCGTCGCAGGCCTGCTGTCGACCGTGATCGCGGTTCTCGTCGGCCTCAGCTGGGGGTACGTGCGCGGATTCGGCGCCGACGTGATCAACTTCATCGTCAACCTGTTCCTCGTCATCCCGGGCCTGCCGCTCATGATCGTGATCGCGGCCTATCTCTCGGGAGGCGGCATCGGCATGATCATCGTGGTCGTGGTGATCACCGGATGGGCCTGGGGAGCGCGCGTGCTGCGCAGTCAGACCCAGTCGCTGCGATCGCGCGACTTCGTGACCGCGGCCGTGTTCAGCGGCGAGCGCCCCTTCCGTATCGTGTTCCGCGAGATCCTGCCGAACATGACCTCGCTCATCGTGGGCAACTTCTTCGGGGCGGCGACTGCGGCGATCCTCGCCGAGGCCGGACTCGAATACCTGGGCCTCGGCGACACCACGGTGGTGAGCTGGGGAACGATGCTCTTCTGGGCGCAGAACTCCAACGCCCTCCTCACGGGCCAGTGGGCGCTCCTGTTCGCACCCGGCCTCTGCATCGCCCTGCTGGCGACCAGCCTCACCCTCATCAACTTCGGCGTCGACGGAATCTCCAATCCGCGCCTCCGGGAAGGAAAGCAGCGATGACCGCCCTGCTCGAGATCACCGACCTCTCTGTCGACTACGGCGAGGGCACCGGCAGCACGCACGCGGTGAACCACGTGTCGTTCACTCTGGAGCACGGCGAGTTCGTCGGGCTGGTGGGCGAGTCCGGCTCCGGAAAGTCCACCCTCGGATTCGCGGTCACGGGCCTGTCGAAGCCGCCGGCACGCATCGCGGGCGGCAGCATCCTGCTCGACGGCGTCAACATCGCGAGCCTGTCGCCCGGCGAGCTGCGCGAGCAGCGCCACGGCGGCGTCGCCATGGTGCTGCAGTCGGGTATGAACGCGCTGAACCCTGTGCGCAGCATCCGCAACCACTTCGTCGACATCTTCCGGGCGCACGGCCACATCGCCCGCGCTGACTGGGGATCGCGCGCCGCCGAACTCGTGGGCAAGGTCGAGCTGCCCGCCTCCGTTCTCGACCGGTACCCGGGCGAGCTCTCCGGCGGCATGCGCCAGCGCGTGTCGATCGCCCTCGCCCTGTCGCTCGAACCGAAGCTCATGGTCTTCGACGAGCCGACCACGGCGCTCGACGTTCTCGTGCAGCACGCCGTGATGGACACCATCATCGAGCTGCAGAAGAAGGAGAACTTCACCGCCCTGCTGATCAGCCACGACCTCGGCATCGTTCTCGAGTCGGCGCAGCGCGTGCTCGTGATGCACGAGGGCGAGATCGTCGAGGATGCGCCGTCGCGGCAGATCCTCGAGAAGCCCGGCGACGACTACACCAGGATGCTGCTGTCGCACTACGCCGACCCGCGCGCGGAGGTCGTGGAGCTGCCCGGCTTCGAGGACCGCCACCGCGCGCCCGCCAACGCCCATCCACCGACCGTGTCGTCGCGCACCCGGCGCAAGGACCAGAAGGCCATCGTCGTCGACCACGTCTCGAAGGTGTACCCGGCGCCGCGTCGGGGCGAGTCGCAGGTGACCGCCGTCGACGACGTCTCGTTCACGCTCGAGCCGGGCCAGTCGCTCGCGCTCGTCGGCGCATCCGGAAGCGGCAAGTCGACGCTCGCCAAGCTGATCACCGCGGTCGAGAAGCCGTCGTCGGGCAGCGTACGCTTCGGCGACCTCGACGTGGGATCGCTTCGCCGCGGCCAGTTCCGGCGCCTGCACCGCGACGTGCAGATGGTGTTCCAGGACCCCTATGCCGCGCTCAACCCGCTGCACACCGTGGAGTACACGCTGACGCGACCGGTGGTGAACTTCACCGGTCTGAAGGGCCTGGATGCGCGTCGCCGGGTTCTCGAGCTGCTCGACACCGTCGGTCTGTCGCCGGTCGAGGAGTTCGCCGCGAAGCTTCCGCACCAGCTGTCGGGCGGCCAGCGCCAGCGCGTGGTGATCGCCCGCGCCCTCGCCAGCGACCCGCAGGTGATCATCGCCGACGAGCCGGTGTCGATGCTCGATGTGTCGCTGCGCGCCGGTGTGCTCGCGCTGCTCGAAGACCTGCGCGAGCAGTGGGGCGTCTCGCTGCTCTACATCACGCACGACCTGCTGTCGGCGCGCGTGGTGACCGACAACATCATGGTGCTCAACGGTGGTCGTGTCGTGGAGCGCGGCAACACTGCCGAGGTGCTGCGGAATCCCACTGACGAGTACACGATCAGACTGCTCGACGCGATCCCGAACCCCGGCCGACAGGACGTGGCGTGACGTTCGGCGGGCTGGCGCTGCCCGACTCGCTCGAGATCTTCACCCTCGACGGCCTGACGGCCTTCCGCGCGCTGGCCCGGGTTGAGGAGCGCGGCGTCGCCCTCTTCGTGCCGGGCTTCACGGGCTCGAAGGAGGACCACCGCTTTCTCGTCGCGCTCGCCGCGGAACGGGGATGGGAGTCGTTCTCGTACAGCCAGCGCGGACAGGCGGACTCGATCGCGCCCCGCGGTGTCGACGAGTACTCCTTGCAGAAGCTGGCTGAAGACACGGTCGTCGTCGCGGAACGGATCGCCCGTGGTCGACCGGTGCACCTGGTGGGCCACAGCCTCGGCGGACTCGTCGCCCGTGCGGCGGCCATCCTGCGCCCCGACGTCTTCGCCGACCTGACGATGCTCTGCTCGGGTCCTGGCGGTCAAGGGCCCGATCATCACGTCGACGACGCCGCATTCGTGGCCCGCCACGGCACGCTGGCCTGGTGGGAGCACAACAATCCCCTCGGCGCCACGAACGCCGACGAGGTGTTCGTGCGCGAGCGTGCCGCCACGTCGAGCGACGACAACTTTCTCGCCCTGGCCGCGATCCTGAGGGACACGCCCGATTCGAGCGACGAGCTGCGCGAGACCGGGCTGCCCGTGCTCGTGGCGCACGGCGACGCCGACGACGCCTGGCCCATCGCATTCCAGCACGCCATGGCCCTGCGGCTCGGAGCCCGCTACGAGGTCATCCCGAACGCCGGACACCTGCCGAATATCGACAACCCGAACTACACGACCGAGCTGCTCGACGGCTTCTGGTCGAGTGGAGAACACAAAGGAGAATCCTGATGCTCACCTTCCCCGACGGCTTTCTGTGGGGTGCGGCCACCGCCGCCCACCAGATCGAGGGAAACAACGTCAACAGCAACTGGTGGGTTCACGAGAACGAGCCGGGCACCACGATCGTGGAGCCCTCGGGAGACGCGGCCGACAGCTACCACCGCTACCGCGACGACATCCGCCTGCTCGCCGAGCTCGGGCTGAACTCCTACCGGTTCAGCATCGAGTGGTCGCGCATCGAGCCCGAGCGCGGCCTCTACTCGCGCGCATCCGTCGACCACTACCGGCGAATGGTCGACACCTGCCACGAGTTCGGCATCGAGCCGATCGTGACCCTGATGCACTTCACCGTGCCCCGCTGGTTCGAGAACGACGGCTTCTGGCGGGCAGCGGATGCCGCGGACCTCTTCGCCCGCTACACCGAGCTCGCGCTGCCCGTCGTGGCCGAGGGCGTGAACTACGTCTGCACCATCAACGAGCCCAACATCGCCGCCATGCTCGCCGGGGGAGAGGACGCCTCGAACCTCGTCGCCTACGGCCTGCCCAAGCCCGACCTCGGCGTGGCGGACGCGCTGCTCGAGTCGCACAAGCGCTCCCGGGAGGTGCTGTCGCAGGTCTCCGGCCTCAAGACGGGCTGGACGATCGCCACCCAGGCGTTCGAGGCGGCCGACGAGCCCGGCTCCGAAGAGAAGAAGCGCGAGATCGCCTACCCCGCCGAGGACTGGTACCTCGAGAACGCCGCCGGCGACGACTTCATCGGTGTGCAGGCCTACACCCGCAACATCGTGGGACCGGAGGGCATCCGCCCGCCCGCCGCCGACGTGGAGAAGACGCTCACGCAGTGGGAGTACTTCCCTCCGGCCGCCGGCATCGGCGTTCGCGCGGCGTGGGAGCTGAGCGACCACACTCCGGTCATGGTGACCGAGAACGGCATCGCCACCCAGGACGACCCGCGTCGCATCGACTACACCCGGGGAGCGCTCGAGGGACTGCACGCGTGCATCGAAGACGGCATCACGCTGCTGGGCTACCAGCACTGGTCCGCGCTCGACAACTACGAGTGGGCCTCGGGCTTCGCTCCCACGTTCGGCCTCATCGGCTGGGACAAGCAGACCTTCGAGCGCACGCCTAAGCCCAGCGCAAGCTGGTACGGCGAAGTCGCCAAGGCCAACGGGCTCTAGAGCCTCGAGTCAGGGCCAGAGCAGTGTCGTCGACCAGCTCTGGCCCTGACTGCTGTAACGCAGTCTCTGGTGCCGGCGTTCGGCATCCGATTGCCAGAATTCGACGGTCGACGGCCTGACGCACCAGAGGGTCCAGGTGGGCGACACCAGCTCTGGATGCGCGTCGAGTTCGCGCGCGGCCTTCTCGATGGCGGCCTCGCTCTCGTCGCGGCTGCCGAGCGGCTTGCTCTGGGGGCTTCCGAGCGCGACGGCGCGGGCACCCAGCCCGCGGCGGGAGAAGTCGCGGGCGTTCTCGTCGTCTGAGCCCCGCGTCACCGCGCCGCGGATGCGCACGGAGCGGCCGACGGTGGGCCAGTAGAACGTGAGGGCGGCGACGGGGTTCGCCGTGAGCTCGACGCCTTTGACGCTCGCTGAGCTGCTGGCGAACCACCAGCCGTCGTCGGTGAGGTCCTTCAGGATCAGCACCCGGGCATCCGGAACGCCGTCGGCGTCGACGGTGGAGAGCGTCATCGCGTGCGGTTCGAGCTGACCAGCCTCGACGGCCTGGCCGAACCACGCCACGAAGAGCTCGAGGGGGTTCTCGGGCGCGACGGTCGGATCGAACGGCGGAGGAGTGGCCGCGAGGCTTGCGAGCGGACGAAGGCTGTCTCTCAGAGGGTGCACTGTATCGACACTACGCTCCAGGAGTCAGAGTCCGCTCACTGTCTGGATGGGTTCGGTATCGGGAATGGGGCTGGCGTCTTTTCCGCGAAGATCGGGATGCCACCGCTTTCCGACGAGCGGAACGAGGAACCCGAGCAGGCCCAGCACGCCGGCGACGTAGAAGGCGCCCGAGGCGCCCTGGCCGTCGATGAGGAATCCGGCGAACGCGCTTCCCACGGCGGCTCCGATGAGCTGACCCGTGCCGACCCAGCCGTAGGCTTCGGCCGTGTCGCTGAAGCGCACGCTCGCCGAGACGATGGAGAACATCACGGCAAGGGCCGGGGCGATGCCGACACCCGCAATGAACAGGGTGACGGCGAGCCACCAGATGTTGAGCGACACGGCCGCGAGTGCTGTTCCGACGAACACGATCAGCATGCGGCGGGCCAGTGCCCACGGCCCGATAGGAACGTGGCCGAGCGACAGACCGCCGACCAGGGAGCCGACGGCGAAGATCGCGAGAACGATTCCGGCCTCGAGGCCATCGTGACCGAACGTGGCCACGACGCCGGCCTCGATCGCCGCGCAGGCCGCAACCAGGAGGAATCCGACGATCGTCGCCAGCAGCACGGGAGGCTTGGCGAGCACGGCACCCAGCTTGCGGCGCGAGCGGGGGATGCGCACCCGGCCCAGCTCGGGGCTCGCGATGAACCAGGTGCCTCCTCCGACCAGGAAGACGACGGCGAGGAGGATGCCCCAGACTGTGCCGATCTGGGTCGAGACGAACGTGGTGATGACCGGGCCGACGACCCAGATGATCTCCTGGGCCGAGGCGTCGAGCGAGAAGAGCGGGGTGAGCTGCTTCGAGTTGACCATCTTGGGGTAGATGGTGCGCACGGCGGGCTGGATGGGCGGCATGGTCAGGCCGGCGACGAGAGCGACGCCCATGGCGGCCGGGATGGTGAGGGGCAGGAGCGCGATGGCCGAGATGGCGAAGGCGCAGATGATCATCGTGATGGTGATGACCTGGCGCATGCCCCAGACACCCATCAGCCGCGAGGTGAGGGGGCCGGCGACCGCCTGGCCGATGCTCAGGGCGGCGAGGACCAGGCCGGCCGCGCCGTAGGAGTCGTGGACCCTTTCGATGTGCAGAAGGAAGGCGAGCGAGAGCATGCCGAAGGGAAACCGGGCGGTGAGTTGCGCGGCGATAATGCGCGCGACCCCGCGGGTTTTCAGGAGATTCGAGTAGCTGCTCACAACTTCTCTACTCTACCGTCCAGCCGGTACAAGTGCCTTCTGAATACGTTGCATAGAGACAGGCTCCGCCGTTCCGAGCGATTGCGCAAACAGGCTCACCCGGAACTCCTCGAGGAGCCAGCGCGCGCGCACGATGTTCGGCGGCGAATGCGGGGCGAGGGGGATGCGGCCGCCCGCATCGGTGTAGCGGCTCGTCGCCGCCTGCACCTCGGTCATCCAGGCCCTGTCGCGGGCCGCATTCTCGGCGAGCTTGTCGAGCCGCTGCGTGAGCGCCTTGAGATAGCGGGGTAGCTGCCGCAGCTGGGTCGTTCCCGTGGCCGATACGAAGCCCGGGTAGATGAGCCCCTTCAGCTGCTCCCGGGCATCGCCGAGCGCCGCAAGCAGGGCCATGCTCGTGACGCCCTTGAGCGCCTTCTCCGCATCGCGCGCCGCAGAGAGGACGGTGGTGACGACGCCAACGGTCGCGTAGAGCTCGTCCATGACCGTCGCCGAGAGGCGGTCTCGGGCCGTCTGGAAGCCGGCCTCGTTCCAGAGCATGCCATCCGGTGCCACCTCGAAGAGCACGCGCTGCGCGACCGCGCGCAGGCAGTCGTCGAAGAGAGCCTGCACGTTCTGGTACGGGCTCGTGGCGAGCATCAGCTTCTCATTCTGCGTAAGGTGCTCGCGCACATACGACAGCGGAGAGGGCACGGCGAGCAGCAGCAGGCGCACGATGCCGTCGGGCGTCTGGAGGGCCTGCTCGTCGGGCGAGGTCATCAGCCGCAGCGACACCGACGAGCCGTCGTCGACGAGGGCGGGGTAGGCGCGGATCACTCCGCCGTGCTGCTTCGTGTCGACGAGCCGCGGCAGCTCGCCGATGCTCCAGGTGGTGAGTCCGGAGCGTTCGAGGTCGCTCGAGATGCGGGTCGTGGCTTTCGCCACCGACTCGCGGGCGGCGCCGCGGTGCTTCTGCTGCAGGGCGGGCAGGTCCTTGCCGACCGAGAGCGTCTTGCCCCGTTCGTCGACGACGCGGAACGACATGCGCAGGTGCGACGGCAGGCGCTCGCGGTCGAAGTCGGATGCCGACACCGAGACGTGGGCGAGCCTCGACATCGTGGAGGCCAGGGCTGCGAGATACCCCTCGTCGCCTCCGCCCTCTGGCGTCTCGGCGACCAGGCGCACCGCCCAGTCTGTCGAGGGCACGAAATTGCGACGGATGTTCTTGGGAAGCGACTTGATGAGCGCCGTCACGAGCTCGACGCGCAGGCCGGGCACCTGGTATTCGAACGACTCGGGCTTGAGTCTTGGCAGCAACGCGAGGGGCACGGTCGCAGTTACGCCGTCATCTTCGGTGCCGGGTTCGAAGCGGTAGCTCAGGCCCAGGCGCTGGTCCTCCTGCTGCCACGTCGTCGGGTACTCGTTCTCGTCGATCTCGGGTGCACCCTCGGGCACCAGCGCGTCGATGGTCATGGTGAGCAGGTCGGGGGTGTCGTGCTTCGCCGTCTTCCACCAGCCCTCGAAGGTGCGCTGCGAGAACACGTCGCGCGGGATGCGCTCGTTGTAGAAGTCGAACACCGCTTCGTCGTCGGTCAGCAGGTCGCGGCGGCGGCTTCGCTCCTCGATCTGCTCGAGCTCTTTGCGGAAGGCGCGGTTCGCCCGGTCGAACGCCTGCTGCGACTCCCAGTCGCCCTCGACGAGTGCGTGGCGGATGAACAGCTCGCGCGCGTACGACGGATCGACACGAGAGAACTGGATGCGCCGCTTCTCGACGATGGGAACGCCGAACAGCGTGACCCGCTCGTAGGCGACGACGGAGCCCTGCTTCTTCTCCCAGCGGGGTTCGGAGTAGCTGCGCTTGACGAGGTCGCCCGCCAGTTTCTCGGCCCAGGCCGGGTCGATGGCCGCGTTCATACGCGCGAACAGGCGACTCGTCTCGACCAGCTCGGCGCTCATCACGGCGGCGGGCTGCTTCTTGTTCAGCACCGACCCCGGGAAGATGCTGAAGCGCGACTGGCGTGCGCCCACGTAGTCCTTCTTGACCGCGTCCTTCAGGCCGATGTGCGAGAGCAGGCCCGACAGGATCGACCGGTGGATTCCGTCGGGGTTCACCGCGGGCTCGCCGATCGTTAGCCCCAGCGGCCTCGAGAGCTGCCTCAGCTGGCGATACACGTCCTGCCACTCGCGGATGCGCAGGTAATTGAGGAACTCGTTCTTGCAGAGTCTGCGGAACGCGCTCGACGACAGCTCGGACTGTTTCTCTTCGAGGTAGTTCCAGAGGTTGAGCAGGGTCAGGAAGTCGCTCGTCGGATCGGTGAAGCGACCGTGCAGCTCGTCGGCTCGCTGTCGCCGTTCGAGCGGGCGCTCGCGGGGATCCTGGATCGTGAGCCCTGCCACGATGAGCATCACCTCGCGGCTCGTGCCCGTCTCTTTGGACTCGATCACCATGCGGGCGAAGCGTGGCTCTATGGGCAGGCGCGCGAGGTCGCGACCGATCCTCGTGAGCCGTGGCTGGGCATCCGGTGTCTTGCTTCTCGTGTTCGCGTCTGACGACGACGCCGACGAAGACGATGCCGTGCGCAGCGCGCCCAGCTCGCCGAGCAGGTCGAGGCCGTCTTTGATGCCGCGCGACTCCGGCGGCTGAAGAAACGGGAACGACGCGATGTCGCCGAGGCCGAGCGAGATCATCTGCAGGATGACGGCGGCGAGGTTCGTGCGCAGGATCTCGGGCTCGGTGAACTCGGGGCGCTTCTCGAAGTCCTGCTGCGAATACAACCGGATGGCGATTCCATCGCTGGTGCGGCCCGAACGGCCCGATCGCTGGTTCGCGGAGGCCTGCGAGATCGCCTCGATCGGCAGACGCTGCACCTTGGAGCGCACGCTGTAGCGGCTGATGCGCGCCGTGCCGGCGTCGATCACGTACTTGATGCCGGGCACCGTGAGGCTGGTCTCGGCGACGTTCGTGGCCAGCACGATGCGCCGGCGCACACCGGGAGTGCTACTGCGCTGGAACACGCGGTGCTGGTCGGCGCTC
Organism: Agreia sp. Leaf244; assembly: GCF_001422695.1. NCBI lineage: Bacteria > Bacillati > Actinomycetota > Actinomycetes > Micrococcales > Microbacteriaceae > Agreia > Agreia sp. Leaf244. Next base: position 29,874 of record NZ_LMLX01000008.1, read on the forward strand.
GAGAGGCGACCGTAGAGGGGGAGGATCTCTGTGACGCCGCCCGCCGAGCTGCGGTTGGCGAACTTGCCCTTGAGTGACTCCTCGGCGTCGCGGATCTCGTTCTCTCCCGACAGGAAGACGAGGATGTCGCCGTCGCCCTCGCGTCCCAGCTCGTCTACGGCGTCTCCGATGGCCTCGAAGACGTCGCGGTCGGGGGTCGTGTTCCCTGAGCCTGTCGAAGGGTCGTCATCGTCACCCTCCGGTGGTGCGTCCGCGACCAGCGGTCGGTACCGGATCTCCACCGGGAACGTGCGCCCCGAGACCTCGACGATCGGGGCGTCGTCGAAGTGCTTGGAGAAGCTCTGCGGGTCGATCGTGGCCGACGTGATGATGAGCTTGAGGTCGGGTCGCTTCGGCAGCAGCTGCTTGAGGTAGCCCAGCAGGAAGTCGATGTTGAGGCTCCGCTCGTGGGCCTCGTCGATGATGATCGTGTCGTACTTCGAGAGCATGCGGTCGTGGTGCATCTCGTTGAGCAGGATTCCGTCGGTCATCAGCTTGATGCGGGTGTCTTTCGACGCCTTGTCGGTGAAGCGCACCTGATAGCCGACAAGGCCGCCGACCTCTTGGCCCAGTTCCTCGGCGATACGCTCGGCGATCGTGCGTGCCGCGAGTCGACGGGGCTGAGTGTGGCCGATCGCCTCGCGCCCCAGCTCGAGGCAGATCTTCGGAAGCTGCGTCGTCTTGCCCGATCCCGTTGCGCCCGCGACGATGACCACCTGGTTCTCTGCGATCGCGCGGGCGATGTCGTCGCGACGCTGGCTGACCGGGAGTTCAGGGGGGAAGACGATACGGGGGAGGGAATCCATGGGCATTCCATTCTAGATTCTCCGCCGCCGGTCGCGCCCTCATGGCTGGTGTCTCGGCCGGTATCGTGGCCGGAATGGATGCTGTGACTCTTGATCTGCCCGATGGTCACGTGATGCTCAGGCGTGCGACGGTCGCCGACCTCTCGGTGATCATCGATCTGCTGGCCGATGACCCGATCAGTGCGGCGCGCGGTGACTCGGCCGATGCCAGCGATCGGGAGGCTTACGAGGCCGCTTTCGCCGCGATCGACCGGGACCCGGCCCAGCGACTGCTGGTCGTCGTCGACTCTGTGGGTGCGGTCGTTGCGACCATGCAGCTCACGGTGATTCCCGGTCTCGCCAGGCGTGGAGCGTCTCGCCTGCAGATCGAGGCCGTGCGGGTCTCGTCGAGCCAGCGCGGCCGCGGCATCGGTGCGGCGATGATGCGCTGGGCGATCGAGGACGCTCGCGTCTCCGGTGTGCCGCTCGTGCAGTTGACGTCAGATGCTGCCCGCGTGGATGCGCACCGCTTCTACGAGCGGCTCGGCTTCGACGCGTCTCACGTCGGGTTCAAGTACCGGGTCGAGACCTCGTAGCTTCTTCGACGAGCTCGCGCAGACGGTCGAGGTCTTCTCCGACCGTCGTCGCATCGCTGTCGAATTCGTCGTCACTGAGGTCGAGCTGGCGCACGGTGAAGATGATCTCCGCCCCGTTCGGGTGGGCGATCACTCTCAGCGGGTTGGTGACGGTTGCCCCCGATGGCAGGGTCACATCGTGATCGAGGATGCCGAACTCGTTGGGCGCGACGAAGCGCACCGAGACACGACCCATGGGGGAGTCGACCCACAGGGTGTCACCCTCACGGGTCACCTCGGAATGCGCCAGCCCGGACGCCCAAATCGGCAGGTTGTCGACGTTCGCGGCGACCTCGTAGACAGTCTGCGGGCTCGCCGAGATGACGCGGCTGACGTGACGGCTTTCCATGCGTCCAGCATGACGGAATGCGCCGTGGTTCTGCCACGGTCGGGGTGATCTCGATTCGCGGTGCTCGTTCCTCGCGCCGCTACTCGATCGGCGCAGGGGAGGGCTGGGCTGTTCTCGTCTCCCTACGCCGGTCGAGTAGGCCGCTTGCGGCCGTATCGAGACCCCGGGTGTCGGGTTGGTTAGAAGGGGCAGTCGGCGAGTTCCTCCTCGTCGGTGGTCGTTGTTCTGGCGGCCGCCACCGCTGTGATCAGTGCCTTGGGTGCGGGCCGCATCCGCCCTTTTGGCCGGACGGTGTACACGTGGCCTGCGGGTGAGGTTGCGGTGAGGGTGTCGTCTCCGTTCTGGATGAACTGCCACCTCGTGTGGTGCTTCGCCCGATGATGTCCCGCGCTCAGCGGGGCGAGGTTCTCGGGGATGGTGCCTCCGCCGTAGGCGTGGTCCTCGGTGTGGTCCATGTCCGCCTGCTCCGACGGGACCGTGCACCCGGGGAACACGCATTCCGGGTGGACGAGTCGGGCGTGGTCGATCATTGCCGCGGTCGGCCGGTAGTCCCGGGGGTCGGTGGCAAGGATGCGTCCCGTGATCGGGTCGGTGAGGATTCTCCGCCATGACGTCGCGTCGGCGGTGAGTTGGGCGGCTGTGGCTGGGTCGATGGGTCCGTAGCCGCGGAGGATGGCCGCCTCCTCACCAACACCTAACAGCGTCATCGCGGGAACCATGACGTGCACCCGACCGCGAATACCGCGGGTTGCTCCGGGGATCGACGGTTCTGCGTTGAGGAGCAGGTCGGTGAGGACATCGACCTTGAGGTGTCCCGTGCTCCGCGGGTCCCCTGCAGTCTTGAGTCCCGCCGCGAGGCGCACGGCCCTGTCGGCGATGGCGTGGATCTCCGGGGCGGGTGCGAGGAGGGTGAGTTGGGCCATGCCATCTGCTGCCGGATCGACATAGATGCGGCGCGTCCCCGCTGCCTTCTCTGCTCGCTCGACCGCGGTCGATGGTTGGGCGAGCTCCACCTCGTGGCGGGCCTTCTTCTCCAGCTGCTTCGGGTTCACCTCCGTAGCGAGCACCGCCAGGCGGGCGTCGTACGTGGCCAGTGCGTCGCCGTCGAGGTTCTCGGCGTGCTTCGCGATGACCTCGGCGTGTTCCCACGAAACAGCACCTGCGGCGACCGCGGCCAGGGTTGCGGGGAGCCGGTCGACGAGAGTCGTGCTCGTGTCGACGAGGACGGCAGTGCGGTGTTCGGTGCGACGGGTGAGGAGCGCGAGTTCCGTGACGAGCTCTATGCGTTCGACCCGGGCTGTGGACCAGACCGGACCGGCGGTGGACGTGTCGACGGGTGCCTGGCGATGGAGCTTGCGGGCGGCGTCGGTGACGCGTCTGGCCCTGACTGCGGATAGGCGGGCTATCTGCGTGTCGAGGGCGGCGACCTCATCGAGCGCGACCACGTACGGGTCGGCCGAGAAGGGTGGGCTTTCGAATGTCATGGGACAAGTCAAACAGTGACCACCGACACTGGTTCCGAACATGCATTCGATGCCTGACCAGCGGAAACGTCTGTGGATAAGTGTCGGGGAAGGTGGGCTGTGGAGGAGAGGACGTGGCCTGGTGGGGGTGCCCTTCGACAAGCTCAGGGAACGGGTCTCGATACGGCCGCGGGCGGCCTACTCGGCCGGCGCAGGCGCGGAACGAGGGTGGGCCCTTCGACGGGCTCGGGGAACGGGGTCTGGACCGGACGGTGGTGCCCTTCGACAGGCTCAGGGAACGGGGTCTGGATCGGACGTGGGTGCCCTTCGACAGGCTCTGGGAACGGCGGTTTCTGTGCGGGCCGGGTCAGCGCAGAGCGAGATTCCACGTGGGGGATTCGACCGTCGTCATGGTTCCCGAGGCGATGCGGGCGCACGCGACGCCCTGGTCGTACAGCGACTGGCTCACACTCGAGAAGCCCAACGCCCGTGCGAGCTCGCTGTCGTCCCACCCGCTGACAAGAGCGCTCGAGCCGAGAACATCGACGGCGCCCGCGGCGAGCTGGTCGCTCATGGCGATGACGACGTCGGGGCGCACGTGGGCGAGCGCGTCCTCGATGGCCAGCCTTGCGTCGTTGCGGCTGTGCCGGGCGACGACGGCGACGGGCATGTCCTGCCACGGCCGACCCGCCTCTTCGGCGGCGTCTCGATAACCCTCGAGTCGTGCCCGGGTAACGGGGAAGCTCACAGACGTGTCCGGTCCTCGATGCAGTCCCGCCCGCCTGCCGCGGTCGAGGGGCATCGACAGGATCAGAGGAGACGCGGCTCCGGCGAGCATGTGAAACGCCATGGCTCGAGCTGCGCCGCGATCATCGGGGGAGACGACAGAGATCCCCGGAACGGTCGGACCGCCTTGGATGGCTGCTGGTCGGCCTGTCGCCGCGACGGCGTCGAGAACCGCGTCTGATTCGTCGGTCGTCCACAACACGAAGCCGTCGACGGCCGCCTCGCGCACCCGGTCGACGTCTTCCGGGTCGCCGGTGCTGGGAATCAGAACAAGCCCTAGCCGCTTCTCGACGCAGACGCTCGACACGCCGGCGAGAAATCGGGCGGCCTGGGGGTCCTCGAAGGCGTAGCTGAGGTGTTCCCCCATCACGACACCGAGATTTCCCGTGGCTCCACGGCGCAGGGATCGGGCGACCGGGTCGGGGCCCGCGTAGCCGAGGCGCTGAGCGGCGGCCAGTACCCGGGCGCGGGTGTCGGGAGCAACGCGATCCGGTCTCGTGTAGGTGTAGCTGACGGTCATCGAGGCGACGCCCGCTTCGGCGGCGACCTGCCGCATAGTGACGCGTTGTGATGCCATGCAGCCAGTCTATCGCCGCAGTGTGTATCGTTACACAAATGAACCGCATTCCACTCTCCTTTGTTGCATTCGCCGGATTCGGCGTCTTCTGGGGCGTGTGGGGTGCGGCTCTGCCCGCCTTGAGGCAGACCGCAGGAGTGTCCGACGCGCAACTCGGCGGGGCCCTTTTGTGCGTGGGTCTCGGCGCGCTGCCGGCGATGCTGTTCACAGGGCGTGCGGTCGATCGATTCGGAAGCCGGATCACCGGCCTGCTAATCGGCTGCCTCGCTCTTTCCGGAATCCTCGTCGCGATCCTCGCCCGGGACATCGTGGCCGTATGCGTCGGCATGCTGCTGGTCGGTGCCGCATCAGGAGCGTCCGACGTCGCCGCCAATGCTCTGGCCGGTGGCGAAGAGGCGCGATCGAACCGTCGCATCATCACGCTCGCGCACGCTGTCTTCTCATCGTTCGTCGTGATCGGCAGTCTCGGAGCCGCCGCGATCTTCGGCAGCGGCGGCGGAGCACCGCTGATCTTCCTCCTCTCCGGCGTTGTGATTCTCGCGAGCGGCGTCGTGGTGTTCGCCCGCGGAACAGCCTCCACGGCGACCGCCGCCCATCGCTCTCCACCCGTGCGCCGACAGCCGAGTCTCCTGTTGCCGTTCATCGCCGTGGGCCTCGTGGGGGCGCTCGGTTTCGCGGCCGAGAACGCCCACCAGAGCTGGGGTGCGATCTATCTCGTAGACGAGCTGAAGGCGTCGGCGGCTCTTGCTGCCATCGCGCCGGCGACGTTTGCGGCGTGCGCCGCCATCACCCGATTCGCTGTCGGCTTCTCGAACAGGATGCCTGCTGCCGTGCTTCTCGTGGGAGGTGCCGCAATCGCGATGACAGGCACGCTGGTCGTCGCTGCCGCGCCGAATGTGGCGATGGCTCTCGCGGGGCTCGCGCTGGCGGCAGCCGGAACATCCGTCTTATTCCCCACTCTGCTGAGTCAAGCCGTGCGGGGTACCGCCGATGACGTTCGCGGCAGCACGACATCGACGATCGCCACCACCGCCTATATCGGGTTCCTTCTCGGACCCGTCTACGTCGGCCTGCTATCGGGCACCGCAGGTCTACGTGGCGCGATGATCGGTGTGGCGATTCTCGTCGTCGCGTTCGGCGTGCTCGCGCCTCTCGGGCTCAAGCTCGGAACCCTCGCGCCGGCGGAAGCGACTCAGCCGGGCAGTGTCGTGTCTCGGCGGTGCTCCCCGTAGAACTCCGACTGCGATCGCATGATGTCGGCCATCGTCGCCTCCGGACCGGCTCCGTACACCGTGCCCACGAAGTTCAGGGTGCGCTGCACGGCCCAGATCTCGTCGTGCCTGTCGGGGGAGAACAGCTGTGCCGGATCGCCGACGGCCACCCAGGAGATGGGAACGACGGTGCCCGCAGCGAGCCGCGTGTTCACCTGCACGACGGCGTTGATGCGCACCTCGGCCCCGTCGCCGATGGTCGCCCCGGGAAAGACCGATGAACCGGTGGCAAGGAACGCGCCCTCACCCACGACGCACCCGTTCACGTGGGCGTGCGGCCCGATCATCACGCTGTCGCCGATGATGGCGGGATAGCGCGCCCGCCCGCGGATCACCGCGTTCTCGAGCACGACGACGTCGGCCCCGATCACGACCGGTCCGTCCTCGGCGGTCACTACCGCGCCGTGCATGATGCGCGAGCCGGCACCGATCGTCACATCGCCCGAAACGATGGCGGATGCCGCGACGAGCGCATCCGGATCGACCCTCGGCCGCGCGCCCCGGCTCTCGTACAGCACGGTCAGTCGGCCTGGCCGAGCGCGGCCGCGATGCGGGCGGCGGATGCGCGGCCGACCGCTCGGCCCGCCTCGGCCGATGCGCGCCGGGTCGTGGGGTCGAGGGGATTCGGCCCGAAGGCCGCGATGGACGCGGCGTCGGCGTAGACGATGACGGTCGGAGCGCCGCCGAGCGCCTCGAGCTCGGCGGTGGGGACGGTGCCGACGCCGGGATCGCCCACGCCCGGAAGGGGCGTCACGATGACGACCCAATCGGAGCCGGCGGCGAGGTCGGCGTTGCTGCCCGACCGGGCCCCGCCATCCATATAACGGGAACCGCCGATGGTGACCGGCGGCCAGACGCCCGGAACGGCGCAGCTGGCGGCGATGGCGTCGACGAGGTCGACGCCGCTCGACCGGTCGAAGACGACGAACTCGCCGCGCTCGACCTCGACGGCGGTGATCCTCAGGTCGCGCTCGGGCCACTCGCTGTCGGCGAGACGCGATCGGATGACCTCGAGACGAACCGACTCGTCGACAGACGGTGTCTCGAGCGCGAGGCGGCCGATGCGCTGGAGCGCGTCGGTGGGCGAGGTCGCACCCTGGACGGCGGAGAGGAAGCGCGCCTGCAGCTCCTGCACGTCGACGTCTGCCCCGAGCTCCGCGGTCTCCTCCTCGAGCTGCGCGGCGAACGACGCGGCGAGACCGGTTGTGCCCGCGAGCTGCGCGGCGACCGCGGAACCGGCGGAGGTTCCGATGAACCGGGTCGACGGCGCGAGCAGCCGGTCGACGAGAGCAGGGTCGGCGTCGAGAAGTCCCTGCACGACGCCCAGCTCCCAGGCGATTCCGGCGACACCTCCGCCGGCGAAGACGAGTGATCCTGTGCCCATGCGACGACCTCCAGTTGAGTGCTTGTCCGTACCGCGAGCCATGCTAGCGCCGACCGAGTGAGGGCGTGCTGTGCGTAACAGAGCGACACAGCGGCCCGTGTGCGACGGCTCCGGTCGTACGCTCGACCCATGACGAACATCGACACGCATCCCCTGGCCGCTGCGGCGTCGGGAGACGAGCCCTGTGTCGACCTCGTCGAGGACATCACGCCCTCTGTCGTCTCGCTCATCGGAAACACTCCGCTGATCGAGCTCAACGTGCTCGCCCATGGGCTGCCGGCGCGCGTGCTGGTGAAGCTCGAGAGTCGCAACGCCGGCGGATCGGCGAAAGACCGCATCGCGTTGCACATGGTTCGGGCGGCCGAGGCGAGCGGTGCGCTGAAGCCCGGGGCCACGATCGTGGAGTCGAGTTCGGGAAACACCGGCATCGGCCTGGCACTCGTCGGCCGCCTCACCGGGCACCCCGTCGTGATCATCCACAGCGCCTACATCTCCGACGAGAAGCGCGCCGTGCTGAAGGCCTACGGAGCGCGACTGGTCGAGGCCGACTGGGAGGCGCCGCCCGAGAGCCCGAACAACGCGCGGGCCATCGCCGACCGCATCGCGGCCGAGCTGCCCAACGCCTGGCGACCCTCTCAATACGAGAACGAGAGCAACCCGGGCGCGCACTACCAGACCACCGGGCCGGAGATCTGGCGACAGACGGCCCACAAGGTCACGCACCTCGTCGCGTCCGTCGGCACCGGCGGAACCATCAGTGGAACCGGCCGGTATTTGAAAGACGTCTCGGCCGATCGCATCCGGGTCATCGGGGCCGACCCGACCGGGTCGACCTACAGCGGCAACGTCGCCGGCCAGATCAACGTGGAGGGCGCGGGCAACCGCTGGACCCAGGCGAACTGGCCGCAGACCTACCACCATGAAGTGGTCGACGAGTACCTGGTGGTCTCCGACCAGGAGATCTACGACACGGTGCACACGCTCGCCGCGTCGGAAGCCCTGTTGCTGGGTCCGTCGTCTGCCCTCGCCGTCGCCGTCGCCCTGCGGGTCGCGGCCACGGCGCCCGAGGGATCGGTCGTGGTGGCGATCGCCCCCGACACGGGAGCGAACTATCTGACCAAGGCGTTCGACGACGAGTGGCTCACCGACATCGGCGTCGGCACCTATTCGATCTGACCGGCCCCTTCGACCCGGCACGCCCGCTCTTCTACTTTTAGGCTCTTTCTATGGCTCTGCTTCACTTCGGATGGTTTCTCGGCGCGGGTTTCGGCGTGCAGGGATGGGGTGATCCCACCTACGGCATCGGCTACGACTGGAAGAAGCCCGACGTCTATCAGGACGCTGCTCGGCTGTTCGAGCACAGCGGTCTCGACCTGTTGATCATCGAAGACGGCGTCACCGTTCCCGACACCTACGGCGGAACGAGCGAGGTCAACCTCGCCAACGCCCGTTTCGCACCGAAGCACGACCCGCTGCCGTTGGTGCCGTACCTGCTGTCGGCGACGCAGAACCTGGGCATCGTGCCCACGCTCAGCGCCTCGTTCTACGAACCGTTCACAGCGGCCCGCCTGCTGGCCACGCTGCAGCACTTCGCCGACGGCCGCCTCGGCTGGAACGTCGTGACCAGCGGAAGCGACCTCGCCGCCCAGAACTACGGGCGCGCCTTGCAGATCGAGCACGACCTGCGCTACGACCGCGCCGACGAGTGGGTCAGCGTGATCCGCAAACTCTGGCGCAGCTGGGCACCCGACTCGGTGCTCGAGGATGCCGAGCGCGGGGTGTTCGCGGACTTCACGAAGGTGGCGCCGATCAACCACGACGGCCGATTCTTCAAGGTCCGCGGCCCGATCAACACCGCTCCCATGCCGCAGGAACCCGTGATGGTGCAGGCGGGGGCATCCGGCCGTGGCCGTGACTTCGCGGGGCAGAACTCCGACGTGATCATCGCGCTGTCGTCGACGCCTGAGCGCAACCGCGAGTTCCGCGACAGCATCCGCCAGGTCGCGCTGGCGGCAGGCCGCAATCCCGACCACGTGAAGGTGCTCTTCGCGGTCACGCCGATCGTCACCGCGAATGCCGAGGAGACGGCCAGCGTCAAGGCCCGGCGCTCGGATCTCAACCAGGCCGCGATCGACGAAGCGCTGCAGTCGATCTCGTACCTCTCTGGAGTCGACTTCAAGGCGTTCGACCTCGACGCGCCCCTGCCCGAACTCACCACCAACAGCAACCAGGGAACCCTCGACAACTTCGTGAAGTCGGCGCCCCCCGGGTCGACGCTGCGCGAGATCCTGCAGGTGCGCGCCAATCGCGACGGTCTCGCCGTGATCGGCACGGCCGACGAGATCGTCGATCACCTCGAGGCGCTCGGCGAGGCCAGTGGCGGAGACGGATTCCTCTTCGCCGGCCAAGTGCATCCCGCCAACGTGCACCGCACCCTCGATCCGCTCGTGCCCGTGCTGCGCCGACGAGGGCTCATTCGTCGCGAGTTCGGCGACGGCGGCCTGCGCGGCAACCTCCTGGACTTCTGATGCCCGCGCTCCGACTCGAGGGGCAGCCGGTCACGATCGACGACGTCGTCGCCGTGGCCGACGGTGCGACGGTCGAGCTGGCCCCGGATGTCGTCGACACGATCGCCCGGTCGCGTCGCGTCGTCGAGTCGGTGCAGCAGTCGGGATCCGCCGTCTACGGTCTCAACACCCAGCTGGGCGCCGGTCGGGACACGCTCGTGGCAGCCGACGAGATCGCCGCCTTCCAGAACCGTGTCATCGACAATCACCGCGGCAGCATCGGCGACCCCCTCGCCGAGCGCGAGGTGCGCGCGCTGGTCCTCGCCCGCGTGGTCGGCTTCAGCCTTGGCGGTTCGGGCGTGCGACCCGAGCTGGCGGATGCCTACGCGCGGCTTCTCGACGGCGGCCCGCTTCCCGAGGTCTACACGACGGGCTCGGTCGGCGCATCCGATCTCGCCTTGCTCGCCGAGGTGGCGGCGCACGTGCGAGACACCCTGCCGTTCGGCGCGGGGGAGGCGCTCGCGGCCATCAGCGCGAACTCGTTCTCGATCGGCGTCGGCGCTCTCGCGATCTCCGATCTGCGGGCGCTCGTCGACGAGTCAGACGCCGTCGCGGCGCTGTCGCTCGAGGCCTTGGGCGCCGTCGGCTCGGGAGGCTCGCTGGCGCCATTCGACCCGCGCGTGCACGCGCGCCGCTCGGCCGGAAGGCAGCAGACTGCCCGGACCATCCTGGCGCGGGTGGCCGGCGGCCTGCTCGACGATGCCGGGCGTACGGCGTCGGTGCAGGATCCGCTGTCGTTCCGCACGGTTCCGCAGGTGCACGGTGCCCTCCGCGACGCCATCGCGCTCGCCGCGGCGGCCGTAGAGGCCGAGCTCAACACTGCGGCCGACAACCCGCTCGTGGTGCTCGACGAGTCCGAAGCCGGGGGAGCGCTGGTGTCGAACGGAAACTTCGAGCCGCTCGGTCTGGTTCTGGCCCTCGAGAGTCTGCGCGTCGCCGTCGCCCACGCGGCCGGTATCTCCGAGCGACGCATCGCCGTGCTCTCCGGTCTCGCGACGCCGCTCCGGCGCGCGGGCCGCAACACCGTTCCGGGTCTCACCTGGTACGCGGCGGCCGACATGCTCGCCGAGGTGAGGCACCTCGCCAACCCGGTGTCGGCATCCGGAACCACGCTGTCGGAGGTGGAGGACCAGGCCTCGTTCGCGCCCCTCGCGGTGCGCCTGCTGCAGCGACAGGTGTTGCTTCACCGTCAGATCCTCGCCGTGGAGGCGTTGCATGCCGCCGAGCTCGTGGCGAGCCTCGACGAGGCGCCGACGTTGGGCCGTGGCACGCGAGACCTCGCGGCCGAGCTGGTGGAGCGGATCGGGCATCTCGACACCGGTCGGAACCTCGTAGCCCACGCCGTCAAGGCCGTCTCCTCGGCGGGCGAACGTGACAGCATTGACCAATGACTACTTCTGAATCCTCAGTCCCCACGATCACCCTGAACGACGGCAATACCATTCCCCAGCTCGGCTTCGGAGTCTTCAAGGTCGATCCCGACAAGACGTCGCGGGTCGTCAGCGAGGCGTTCGAGGTGGGCTACCGCCACATCGACACCGCCAAGATCTACGGCAACGAAGAGGGCGTCGGGCACGCCATCAAGACCAGCGGCATCGATCGCGACGAGCTGTTCATCACCACGAAGCTGTGGAATGCAGACCAGGGCTACGACTCGGGCCTCGCCGCATTCGAGAAGAGCCTCGGCCGCCTGCAGCTCGACTACGTCGACCTGTACCTGATCCACTGGCCGGCCCCTGCGAACGACAACTACGTCGAGGCGTGGAAGGCGCTCGAGAAGATCCGCGAGTCGGGTCGCGCCAAGTCGATCGGCGTCTCGAACTTCACGGTCGAGCACCTCACCCGCCTGCTGGGCGAGACCGACGTCGTTCCCGCCGTCAACCAGATCGAGTTGCACCCCGAGTTCCAGCAGCGCGAGATCACCGCGTTCGGACGGGAGCACGGCATCGCGACCGAGGCGTGGAGCCCGCTGGCGCACGGTGCACTGCTGAAGGATCCGAACGTGCAGGCGATCGCGGATGCGCACGGCAAGTCGCTGGCCCAGGTGATCCTGCGCTGGCACATCCAGCTCGGCAACATCATCTTCCCCAAGTCGAACAGCCGCGACCGCATCGTCGAGAACTTCGAGATCTTCGACTTCGAGCTCAGCGACGACGAGCAGGCCTCGATCACCGCACTCGAGAAGGACGGCCGCGTCGGCGGGCACCCCGACGAGGTCAACTGACCGAGCGACCGGGCAGAGCGCCGACACAGTGAACAGGCTTGAGCACGCGATCAGTCCCTACCTCCGCTCGCACGCCGACAACCCGGTGGACTGGTTTCCGTGGGGCGAGGAGGCCTTCGATGAGGCGGCGCGGCGAGACGTTCCCGTTCTCGTCTCGATCGGATATTCGACCTGCCACTGGTGCCACGTCATGGCGCGCGAGTCGTTCTCCGACCCGCAGCTGGCGCAGCAGCTGAACTCCCGCTTCGTGGCGATCAAGGTCGACCGCGAGGAGCATCCCGAGGTCGACTCGGTGTACCTCGCGGCGGCCGGCGCCTTCACGCAGGGTCTCGGCTGGCCGCTGAACGTGTTCGTGACCCCGCAGGGCAAGGCGTTCTTCGCGGGCACCTACTCTCCGCCGACGCCTGTTCAGGGTCACCCGTCGTTCAGCCAGGTTCTCGACGCCGTCGACGACGCCTGGCAGGCGAGACGTGACCAGGTCGATCTGACCGCAGCGGCGATCTCGGATGCGCTGACGCAGGCGGCCGCTGCCACACCGCAAGGCGCGATCCCCTCCGACGCCGAGGCCCGGCTCAGAGCGGTCGAGCGCGAGCTCGAGGGCTACGAAGACACCCAGCACGGCGGCTTCGGGGGCGCCCCGAAGTTCCCCGTGGCCCCCGTGCTGTCGCTGCTTCTTCGCCGAGGCAACCCGCTTGCTGCGCGCACACTGCTCGCCATGAGCCGCTCGCCGCTGCGCGACGTGGTCGAGGGCGGCTTCTTCCGCTACAGCGTCAATCGCGACTGGAGCGACCCTCATTACGAGCGCATGCTCTACGACAATGCGCTGCTGCTCGACGACTACGCGAGACTCGGGTCGAGCCCGGATGCCGCCGCGGCGGAGGCGCGCGAGACCGCCCAGGGAATCGCGTCGTTCCTCACGTCCGTGCTGCAGCAGCCGGAGGGCGGATTCGGGTCGGCCCAGGATTCCGAGAGTACCGTTGCCGGATCGCGGAGCGAGGGCGGCTACTACGCGCTGGATGCCGCGGGTCGAGCTCTCGAGACGCCTCCGGCCGTCGATGCCAAGATCCTCACCGGCTGGAACGGATTCGCCATCGCCGCCCTCGCGCGGGCGGGCTTCGCTCTCGACAGGCCCGAGTGGATCGCAGCCGCGGCGCGGGCCGCCGACTACGTGCTCGAGTCGCATCTCGAACCGGACGGCGCGCTCGTGCGCGCATCCATCGGCGGGCGTCGGTCGGATGCGGCCGCGACGCTCGAGGACTACGGGGCGTTCGCCGGCGCACTGCTGGCGCTCGGAACGGTGACCGGCCGGGTGGACTACGCGGTCGGTGCGCGTCGGCTCGTCGATGCGGTGCTCGACGCGGGCTTCGTCGCCCCGGGAGGTCGGGACTCCGTGCTCTCGGCGCAGAACATCGCGGCCGTCGCCGACACCTCGGAGGGTGCGTATCCCTCGGGCACCAGCGCGGTGTGCGACGCGGCCCTCACCCTGTTCGGTCTCACGGGAGACAGCCGTTACCGCGACGCGGTGTCGGGGGCGATCGGCTCGGTGGGCGAGGAGGCGTTCCAGCGCCCCATCGGCTACGGCGCCACGCTCGAGCTCGTGCAGAGGCTGATCGAGCCGAGCGAGCAACTGGTCATCGTGCTGTCGGAAACCGGCCATGAGGCATCCGACGACCTCGTCGACGCGGCCCGGTCTCACGCCTGGTCGCCGACGGTCGTCGTGACCGACGCCGAGGCGCGCGCGTGGGCCGACGCGGGGTTCGCCTTGCTCGAAGGGCGCACGACTCAGTCCGGGCTGCACACCGGTTACCTCTGCACCGACTTCGTGTGCAGGTTGCCGGTGACCGACGCAGAGGGGCTACAGCTCGCGTTCGGCAACGCCGAGGGGTAGCGAGTGGCGTCCGCGTCGTCTTACGAGGTGGCCGTCGCGGATCTCGAGAATGCGGTCGGCGTGTGCCGCCATCCGAGGGTCGTGAGTCGACACGACCGCCGCGACATCGCGCTCGTGCACGAGGGCCGAGATCAACGACATCATCGCCTCCGCGTTGACGCTGTCGAGCTGCCCGGTGGGTTCGTCGGCGATGATCAGCCGGGGGTTGTTGGCGAGGGCTCGTGCGATTCCCAGCCGCTGCTGCTGGCCGCCGGAGAGTTCGTCCGGCCGTTGCTGTGCGTGCTCTGCCAACCCGACCACCGACAATAGTTCGTCGACTCGTGCGGCGCGTTCCCCTGCAGCGACCCCGACGAGCCGCATCGGCAGCTCGACGTTCTCTGCCGCAGTGAGCGCAGAGAGCAGCGCAAACGTCTGAAAGATGTAGCCGATCTCTCGCCGTCTCAGATCGACGAGATCGCGATCGCTCGCCCCGGTCACCTGTCGCTCGCCCAGCGACACCACGCCCGCGGTGGGAACGTCGAGCCCGCCGAGAAGGTTGAGCAGGGTGGTCTTGCCCGAACCCGACGGCCCCCGCAGCACCACGAGTTCACCTGCGCGAACCTCGAGCGTCGCGTCGACGAGCGCCCGGACCTCCGTTGCTCCACTGCCGTAGGTGCGTGTCAGACCTTCGGCTCGCAGCACCACGTCGTTGCTCATCGATCGTCTTCCTTCGCTTCGGCCGCTGTCGGCTGATCAGACGGATGCACCTGCGCGTGGTCATCCGCCAGTTCCACTCGAACAAGCCCGCTGAGTCCGAGACTGCGCACATACTCCTGCGGGAGCTGGAGGCGCCCCACCCGGTCGAGCACAACGAATTCCTGCGACCGGTGCTGCTCTTGGCCGAGCTCATCTGTCTCGGTGCTGCGATGCACTTCGGTCGACAGGCGACCGTCACGGATCTGCACCGTGCGGCGCACCTTCGTCGACACCTCCTCGTCGTGCGTCACGATGAGAACGGTGACTCCGAGCTCGCGGTTCACCGCGCCCAGGGCATCGAGCACGAGCTGCGAGTTGACTTCGTCGAGTTCGCCGGTCGGCTCGTCGGCGAAGAGCACTTCGGGGTCGTTCGCGAGCGCCACCGCGATGGATGCGCGCTGCTGCTGGCCTCCCGAGAGCTGTGCGGGCCGGCGCCCCGCGAACTCGCCCATGCCGAGGAGTTCTATGAGCTCTTCGGTACGGTTCTTGCGCTGTGGCCGGGGCACACCCGCGAGCGCGAGCGGCATCGCGATGTTCTGGCGCGCCGTGTAGTACGGCAGGAGGTTGCGGGAGGTCTGCTGCCAGACAAAGCCGACGGTGTGTCGTCGGTACTGAGTTCGCTGGGCAGACGACATGGCGAGGAGGTCGTGGCCGGCGACGATCGCCCTGCCCGCCGTGGGGATCTCGAGGCCGGTGAGGATTGCGAGCAGTGTCGACTTGCCCGAGCCCGAAGCGCCGACGATCGCGATCAACTCGCCTCGGTCGACCCGCAGCGTCAGTCCCTGCAGCGCCTGCACCTCCACCTCCTCTGTCGAGAAGATCTTGACCAGGTCTGAACACTCGATCTGAAGCGTCATGACTCTCCCATCTTGAGGGTTGATGCGGGGGCGAACCGTCGTCCCAATGCCGCCGCGACGAGAACGGCGACCACGATCGTCACCGCGTAGATGCCCACAGCGCCGGCGATCCAGAGTGGATCGAGCATCGGCGTGGGCAGTGTCGTGCCGCCGATGAATCCGCGAAGGTCGAGCACCGCCGTCACAAGGTAGGGCAGAGCTGCTCCGAGGGCCGCGCCCAGCAGAAGAGCCGCGAGCGCGACAGGCCCGAACTCCCACGCCACGAGGGCGCGAACCTGTCGCGGCGTCATGCCGATGATTCTCATCACGGCCACCACGCGGTTTCGGGAAGCCGCAGACGCCATGGCTGCGAGCGCGATGATGAGCACCGTGAAGACGAGGGTCGCCCCCGCCGTGAGCACAAGAGATGCCTCTATCGCCGCGGTGGTAGGGGCCGTCCTTCGCTGGAGGAGTTCGGAGCGCACGTCGTAGGTGCCTGCGGACTCGACGAACCGGTCGGGCTGGGCACTCAGCACGGCGCTCCGAATCGCGTCGATGCTGGCCGGGCCGTAATCCTGCACAAGATCGATGAGAACGCTCGTCGGCCCCTGCTCGTCCACGCCGAGTTCGGCTGCCGCGTCGTCGTCGATGATCAGCCAGGTGTCGGGCATCCCGGGGATCGCGGTGTCGGAGACAACGCCCGCGAGCTTCACCGGAATATCTCCTAGCCGCACCGACGTGCCCCGCAGAAGGTCGGCCAACGATTGGGAGACCAGGACGGGCCGCGGTGATGAGGTCGATGACGCGAGCCCGGGAAGGTCGCCTCGCACCGCCGCGAGCGCGGCCGGGTCGACGAGCACGACGTCGACGCGGGTGGTGCCCGCCTCGTCTGTCAGAGCCAGGTTCTCCTGCACCGTCAGCGCCGCGACAGCGTCGACCTCCGGCAGTTCGCGAATGTCGTCGAGCAGCGTGCCGGGCAGATCGTGGGCGTCGACGCGTGCGTCGGCGCCCACGATCTCGGCCGCCGCGCGCCGCTGGCTGGCGTCGACGGTGCTGATCATGATCGTCGAGAACAACACCATGGATACGCCGACGACGAGAGCGAGCGCCGCGATCGCACCGACGGCCGGCTCCCGGATGGCGCGGGCCGAACCCACCTCGGCCACCGGCGCCAGCCGCCCGCGAACAATCGCGCGCACCGCGCGCAGGGGAATGGGGAACACTCGCAACCCCAGAAGTCCGACGGACACTGCCAGGAGCAGCGGGGTCGCGGCGAGCAGCGGATCGACACCGAAGACGTCACTCGACGGGACGAGTCCGCGACGCTGCAGGAGCATTAGCGCGACGACGGCGGCGCCCGCGAGCGCCGCTTCGAGAACCCACCGGATGCGCGATGTCGAGCGCACCGAGATGTCGTGGCGCGAGTCGCGCAGGCCGGCGGGCGAGACCAGGACCGCTGCGAGCACGATCGGGCTGAGCGCGAGGGCCACCGGCGCGAGCAATCCATCGAGCCCGACCCGCTCCGGCAAGACGATCGCGGCGACCACCATCGCCGCGATCGACCCGGGAAGCGAGATCACCGCGGCCTCGATGGCCATAACCCCGCGCAGCTGACCGAGCGAGGCGCCCCGGGCCGATGCGAGGCTGAGCGCGAACCGACGACGGCGCACGAGGGTCTGAACACTCAGAGCGTACGTCGCCAGGAGAACACCGAGAAGACCGGATACCGACAGCGCGACGAGGGCGACCATCGCAGCGACCTTCAGCGCCGTACTCTCGATCACGTCGGTGAACGAGGACGTGAGGGTGAGAGCGCCGGGTTCACGAAGCGACACCGGTGTCGCCGTGAGGTTGCGGATCTGCGTCGCCAGCTGTTCCCTGTCTGCGAAGGAATACGCGGTCGCGTCGATGGGGATCCAGGCAAGGAGAGCACCTGCGGCGAACGATTCGCGCAGTGCGGCTATCGAGTCTGGCGCGACGTAGACCGACGCCTGAATCGTCGGGGGTTTGCCGGTCTCGCGGATGACCAACGGGTGTTCGAGGTCGTAGGCGTGGCTCCAGTACGCATCGTCGGGATCGGTGGGTTCGTAGATCCCCGCGATTCTCAGGGCGGCCGGTGAATAGGGCAGAATGTCTCCGACCCCGACTTTCATCTCCGTCGCCGACTTCTGCGAGATGGCTATCTCGATGGGATTCTGTTCTGCGGAGGCGTTCTGGTCGGGTGTCCAGGCAAGCGGGGCCTCGCCCGCGACGTACCGCAGTCGCTTGTCGAACCCCAGGTCCACGGCGAGCCGCAGCGAGAGGTCCACGCTGTCGTCGGCCTTGCTCGAGCTCGCGCCCGTTGTGCTCTTGACCAGCCAGACAGCGGCTCCGGCACCATCGGCCAGCGGATGCGGCAGCGTCGACGGAAGCTCGTCGATCACGCTGTCCGTTTCACCGAGCATGCTCTCGGCCGTCGCTCCCTCATCTGACGGGGGCAGGCCGACACGTCCTTCGCCGCTCAGGTCGAGGCGAGCGGGCCTCTCCTGGCCGAGTTCGAAGCTCAGTTCCGCGGTTGCGACCGCGGCGAACGCCCTCGGCACCGCTGCGGAGACGAAGACCGTCGCCGCGACGAGAACAGCGACGAGAAGGGATGCCCGGAACCCGGCTCGCAGGTGATCGACGAGCAGGCGAGCGGGTGAGGAGACGTCGTTCATTCGTGCCCCTCACTCGGCAGGAGCCGCGATGCGAGAGATCGGACACGTCTGCTCAGGTCTATGAGAACGACTGCGACTCCCACGACGAGCGCGCCCAGCAGCAGGATGAGCCCGGGAAAGTCCACCGCGAGCGTCGCGGTAGACGAGAGGTATCCGCGATCGACGGCGGCACGCGCGAGTTGCGGCACGGTCAGCACGCTGACGAGCACTCCGGCGGCAATACCGGCGAGAACGGCCACGACAAGCACAAGCACCAGCTCTCGCACAAGCACCGCCGACTGTTCACCCGCCCGCATTCCGAGTGCGCGAAGCGCCGCGATATCGGCGCGGCCCCAGCGAAGCCGCGAACTCGACGCCGAACCCACCGCGATGAAGGCGAACAGCAAGCAGGCGGAGGCGGCGGCCCAGAAGGCGATCGCCGCGGCGCCCAACACCTGGCGAGCCTCCGGGTCATCGCGCAGTCCGATATGGGCGTTCGCGGGTAGGACGCCGCGCACGGAGTCGCGCACCTGCTGCTGCCTGGCGGTCGTGACCCACAGATCGGTGGATTCGGCCGGAGCGCTGCTGACCCGTTGGTGAAGATGGTTGATCACGGACAGGTCGATGAGCACTGCATTATCGCTGTCGGCGGCAGGGATCGCCGGCACGATCGCCGTGACCACGGCGTTGGCGTCGCCGACGGCATCGCGCAGGCTGAGCGCGATAGTGTCACCGATCTGCAGGTCGAGGGATCGCGCGAGCGGCTCGGAGACGACGATCGGGGGACGCAGGTAGTCGCTCGCTGTGCCGTCGCTGGAGACCGTCATCCGCAGCGACGGCAGCGGCGAATCCAGCACGAAACCATCGCCGGTGGTGGTGCTCTCAGGAGGAATCGAGAACTCGCTCAGCGTGTCGATCAGCCAGAATTGGCCGAGCTCGACAGTCTCGGCTGCGCCGTCGACCTGGGCGTCGAGGCTCTTGAGTCGAAAACTGGGCCGAACCGCATCGAACGATTGGTTGGCGAACGAGATGTCGAGCGAGACGAGTGACCCCGGGGCAGTGTTGGCGCCGTCGACAAGGGCGACCGTATAGGCGAGAACGCCGTCCGCGTCGATCGTCGGGCTCTCGAACACCACCCTGCGCAGGCTGCCGAGCGAATCGGCGATCCAGGCGCTCACGGCGGGTGACTCGTCGAATTGGCGCGCCTCGACTCGGAGTGTCAGGCTCGTGGCGCCGACGGGAATGATCGGTTCCGGGTCATCTGCGTGGATGGCGTCTGCCGCATCGTCGGGGGAGAAGATTCCACCCGCGTCGTCTGCACCCTGTCGCAGGGCATCGGGGGTTGTGGCAACCACCGATCCCGTGACCGTGCCGACCGAGAGAGTCTGCACGTCGACCGGGACGACGTCGGTGATGTTCTTCGTTGCGGCCACCGTGTCGCGTTGCTCGGCCGAGAGCGGTGCCAGGGGCGACGAGATGCGCACGTCTGAACCCGAATGAAGCGCGGCGTTCTGCGCGTAGAGATGCGCCCACGTGGCGGAGAAGGTCGCCGCCACTGTGGCGGCCCCCACCGCCAGGGCGACGATGACCAGCGGGGCTGCGATGCGTGCCGTCTGGCGCGCGAGCGTGCGAGCGGCGAGGTGGGTGCCCACGCCGGAGTTCCGGGTGCGTCTCGCGTAGAGACCGACGACAGCGGGAAAAGCGGCCAGCGCTGTGAGCACGACCGCGATGAGGGCGACGGCCGGGGCGACGACCACGATGGGATCGATGCTCGATGTCCCCTCCGCGTCGGGCGTGAGCGGTGACCCGTATCGCCGTAGTTGCCAGACCGAGAGCGCTGCCGCGATGGCGACGAGGAGGACCGCGCCGGGAAGTGCCGCGCGGCGGGCCCTGGTGCCGCCGCGGCCGCCCTGTGTCGACTGCGTCACGCTCGTGGTCGACCGGTAGGAGGACACGGCGGCGATCACGATCGCACCGATCAGCACCACGGCCGGAACGGCGAAAGCGCTGGGTCGAACGAGAGTGCCCTGACCTGCCTCAGAGACCGCGAACAGGCCGAGTGCGACGGCGGAGACGCCGACCACCGCGCCCAGCACGGCGGTGACGGCAACCTCACCGGCCACGCGCGAGGCGATCGCGGTCGTCGACCGGCCCCGGGCCCAGAACAGCAGAGTCTCCCGTTCGCGTGCGGCGACCAGAAGTTGCACGAGCTGCCACAGCGCGACCAGTGCGCTGCCCGCAACCAGCACTGCGGCAGCAGGCTCGATGGCCTTCAGCCCCTCGACGCGCTCATCGAAATCATCGAGCGTGCGGGCGAGCTGGCGCTGGACCTGCAGTGAATCGAACCCCGAAACCTCGCCGCGCCAGGCCCGTTGCACCGTGCCCCACGCCGCGCTCACGGAACTGCCGTTGATCGAGGTGAAGTCGTCGATCGAGGCGGGCACCACCGTCCACACCGCTTTCGGCGGAAGGTCGAAGCGGGTCCACGCGTCTTCGGTGATGACGAACGGGCCCAACCGGTCCGATGATCCACCCGTCTCGACCGACTCATCGCCGTACCAGCGAGGGTCGAGGGCGTCGAGGGCGCGCCACGTGCCGGAGACGGTGAAGGGTGCGCGATTGAGAATGACCTCGTCGCCGAGGTGCAGGCCGAGAGTGGCCGCTGCATCCGCCTGCACTGCCACCTCGTCGGCGCCGACGGGTGCGGCTCCCGTTTCGAAGTCGGCGCGAGACGCGAGATCGGGAACGGTGAGCGCCTCCGCCGGACCCGACCGGTCGCTGGTCGAGTAGATGGCGCCGGCTTCCAGCGTTCGAGTGGTCTCGAACTCGACCTCGACGCGATCGAACGTTTTCGCGATCGCGCGCCTGACTTCGGCATCCTGCTGATCGGCATCGTCGGCGATATCGAGGGATGCGCGAAGGGCGAGGTCTTCACCCGTCTGAGCGGAGAGCTCGGCACGGACACCGGTTGTGGCCTGCCGATCGAGGTACGCGGACGTCGCAACGGAGAAAGCGCAGACGAGAGCCACGACAACGAGGATCGCCACCAGGATGGGAGCGCTCTCACGAAGTCTCGTCACTGAACCAACAACTCCAACCGTGTGGCGCCCGCCTCTTTACGTGAGCGCTGTTCGAGTCTATGGGTAGGTTACGAGCCGGCGGGTGTGACGCTCAGTGAAACGGACGACTAGAGCTCGCGCTTCGCCCCGTCCGAGGGCTTGACCGTGAAGATCTCCGGGGCCGTGTATCCGGCCTCGGCGAATGCCGCGGCGACCTGAGATGTGACCTCGGCGACGAGGTGCGACGGGGTGAGCGCGATAGCGGCTCCGCCGAATCCTCCACCGGTCATACGGGCGCCGATGGCGCCGGCCTCACGAGCCGCGACGACAGCGAGGTCTAGCTCGGGAACCGAGATCTCGAAGTCGTCGCGCATCGAGACGTGTGAGGCGTCGAGGATCTCGCCGATGGCCAGGGGGCCGCTTTCGCGCAGCGCCCGCACGGTGGCGAGCACGCGGGCGTTCTCGGTGACGACGTGGCGAACGCGGCGGAAGGTCTCGTCGTCCATGACCTCGCGAGCGCGATCGAGATCGGCCACGCCGACGTCGCGGAGGCTCTCGACGCCGAGGGCGGCGGCGCCGGCCTCGCAGGATGCGCGTCTCGCCGCGTAGCCGCCCGTCGCGTGAGAGTGGCTGACCTTGGTATCGATGATGACGATCTCGAGCCCTGCGGCCTGGAAGCCGAGGTCGACGATCTCGGAGCGCAGCGAGCGGCAATCGAGGAAGACTGCGGAATCGCGTCGCCCGAGGAGCGACGCCGACTGGTCCATGATGCCCGTGGGAGCGCCCACGGCCTTGTTCTCGGCCAGCTGCCCGACGCGTGCGAGCGTCGGCCTGTCGAGTTCGAGCTGCCAGCGCTCGTCGAGGGCGATCGCGACGGCGCACTCGATGGCCGCAGACGACGACAGCCCCGCGCCGACGGGAACGTCGGAGGAGATGTGCACGTCGAATCCCGCCTGGCCGGCGAGGTCGATGCCGTTCTCTCCGAGGGCCCAGGCGATACCCAGCGGGTAGGCGGACCAGCCGTCGAGGATCTCTGGGCTCACCTGTGCGAGCTCGACCTCGACCTCGTCTTCGCTGAACGTGCTCGTGACCCGCGCGGTGTTGTCGTCGCGCAGCCCGACCGCAGCCCACGTGCGTCGATCGATGGCGAAGGGAAGCACGAAGCCCTCGTTGTAGTCGGTGTGCTCGCCGATGAGGTTGACGCGGCCGGGTGCCGACCAGACGCCGTCGGCTGCACGGCCGAAGCGGTCGAGGAAGTCGGCCGCCGCCTGCGAAGTGAAATCGTCGTGGGTCATACGGGGTTCTCCAGGTCTGCGCGGGCGATCGCGTCGCGCACGAGCGCCGCGGATGTCTCGGGGGGCACATCGCCGATGAAGGCGCCCATGGCTGCTTCGGATCCGGCGAGGAACTTGAGGCGGTTCGCTGCGCGGCGGGGCGAGGTGACCTGAAGCATGAGCCTCACGTCATCGCGGCCACGGTTCACGGGGGCCTGGTGCCAGGCGGCGATGTAGGGGGTGGGGGTGTCGTAGAGAGCGTCGATACCGCGCAGCAGCCGCAGGTAGAGCACGGCCAGCTCGTCGCGCTCCTCGGAGGTCGTCGCCGCGAGGTCGGGGATGTGGCGGTGCGGGAGCATATGCACCTCGATGGGCCAGCGTGCCGCGAACGGCACGAACGCCGTGAAGTGCTCGCCGCGGAGGAGAACGCGTTCAGAGGACTGCTCGCGCTCGAGGATCTGAGCGAACATGTCCGGACCGAAGCGGTCGATCGAGTCGAGGAGCTTCGTCGTGCGGGGCGTGACGTAGGGGTACGCGTAGATCTGGCCGTGGGGGTGGTTGAGGGTGACGCCGATCTCGGCGCCACGGTTCTCGAACGGGAAGACCTGCTCGATCGAGGGCATCGCGCTCAGTGCCGCCGTGCGCTGGGCCCATGCCTCGACGATCGTGCGGGCGCGCGAGGGCGTCTGCGACGCGAACGATCCGGTGTGCGCCGGGCTGAAGCAGACGACCTCGCAGCGGCCCACCGACGTGCGGGTGCGCTCGAGTCCCAGCTCGGCGAGGTCCGCCAGGCCGAGAGGCGCGTCGTCGTCCTGCAGCAGGGGGCCGAACGAGGGGGAGCGGTTCTCGAAGACGGCCACGTCGTAGTTGTCGGGAATCTCGGAGGGGTTCGTGGGGGTCGCCGGCGCGAGCGGATCGGCGTCGTTGGACGGCAGGAAGACCCGGTTCTGGCGTGCCGCGGCGATCGAGACCCACTCGCCGGTGAGCACATCCTGCCTCATGGTCGCGGTGACGGGGCGAGGGTCGAGAATTCGCTCGTCGGGCCGGCGCTCGGGAGGGAGCGTCGTGTCGGCATCGTCGAAATAGATGAGCTGGCGCCCGTCTGCGAGCACGGTCTCGCGAACAACGATGGCGGTCATGGCGAACCCTTCGGTGGGAGCGCGCGGCGCGCTCGAGATCAGAACATGCGAAAGTATGGCACGGCAAGAATTGACAAGCAATCGCAAATAAACGAAAGTCAGACCATGGTCGACCACGAATTCGCAAGCGCGCCCGCCGCCGTTCGACGCACGCGCATTCTCGACCTGCTGTCGGCCGTCGGCTTCGTGCGGGTCACCGAGCTGAGCGCATCGTTCGGCGTCTCCGAGGTCACCATCAGATCCGATCTCGACGCGCTCGAGGCGTCGGGCGACCTCGCTCGGGTGCACGGGGGCGCCGTGATGGCCGCCTCGCCGAGGCGCACGGAGCCCGCTTTCGAAGAGGCGCTCGGTTCGCAGCGGCGGGAGAAGCTGAGCATCGCGCGCCACGCCGCGTCGCTGGTGTCGCCGGGAGACTCCGTGATCGTCGATGTGGGAACGACGGCCGCGGCGCTCGCGCGAGCGCTGGTCGAACGCAGCGAGCTGCACGATGTGGTCGTGATAACGAACGGCCTGAAGATCGCCCTCGAGCTCGAGCGGGCGCTGCCCCGTTTCACCGTGATCGTGACGGGCGGCACGCTCAGGGCGCTGCAGCATTCCCTCGTCAATCCGCTGGCCGACAGTCTCTTCGACACATTGCACGCCGATATCGCCTTCATCGGATGCAACGGTGTCGATGCCGAGCGGGGCATCACGAACATCAACCTGCCCGAGGCGGAGGTGAAGAGACGGATGCTCGGGGCCGCGACCCGCAGGATCGTTCTGGCCGACGGGTCGAAGATCGGCCAGGTGCATCTGGGCCGCGTGGCAGAGGTCTCGCAGGTCGACGGAGTGATCACGGGCGGTTCGGCCCGCGCGAAGCCGCTAGCCGAGCTGCGCGAGGCGGGGCTCGACGTGACCCGGGTATAGAGGCGGCCTGCCGCCGCGATGCGCCAGGGAGTCGAGGTCGCCCGGTCGCTCTTCGAGGAGCCAGCGTGCGCGGCCGCCGGTGAGAATTGCGACGCGTTCGTAGCCGGCCTCGCGGAGCGACCGTGCCGACTCCTGCGCGCACAGCCCGTCGCTCGCGTCGAAGACGACGACCGTGGTGGCGGCGACATCGAGCTGGAGTGAGCGGAGCCGGACCCGATTCGCGGCCTCGACGATGGCGAGGTTGTCGGCCCCGAGGTGGTCGGCGAGCCATTGGGTCGACACGGAGGGCGACGCGAGGTAGGGCCCAGGCGCGAGCGGGGTAACGGTGTTCACACGCATACGCTAACCCGGGCCACCGACAGCGCAGCCTCCCTCGTAAGCGGGGGTAACAAAGCCTCGGCTAGCCTGTGTGCTGTGGAGGACGCATCCGGAACCGCTCTCGAGTTCGAATACCGGGTGAGCATCGAACACCTGCTGGCGTCGAGCATCCACCGCTACGAGGGCCGCCCGTCGGACGGGCCCAGGCCCGCGGTCGGTCCGGAAGAGTTTGCGCGGGTGACCGTGAGGGCGCACCTCGGTATCGTCGGCGACCGCCACTTCGGCAAGGCGGCGCACCGCACGGCCTCTGTCACGATCATGGCCGTCGAATCAGTCGAACACGTGCAACGAACCCTGGGTCTCGCCCACGCGCTCGACCCGCTCGACACGCGCCGCAACATCCTGATTCGCGGTGTGGATGTCGACCGCCTGCGCGGAGCCGACTTCTCTCTCGACTCGGGCTCCGGTCCGGTGCTCTTCCACGCGCACCGTCCGGCCAACCCGTGCGCGTGGATGGACGTGATGCTCGCCCCCGGCGCGCACAAGGCGCTGCGCGGCAGAGGCGGGCTGCGCTGCGAACCGCTGAGCAGCGGTGAGCTCGCCAGAGGACCGGCCGTGCTGCGCTCGTCGCACCGCCTCGACGACGGCGACGCCACGCTCTTCTAATCCGCCGTCAGCACTCGATCACGTTGACGGCGAGCCCGCCCTCGCTCGTCTCCTTGTACTTCGTCGACATGTCGACACCGGTCTGGCGCATCGTCTCGATCACCATGTCGAGCGACACCAGATGGGTGCCGTCGCCGTTCATGGCAAGCCGCGCCGCGCTCACGGCGGTCGACGAGGCGATCGCGTTGCGCTCGATGCACGGAACCTGCACCAGGCCGCCCACCGGATCGCACGTGAGGCCGAGGTGATGCTCCATGGCGATCTCCGCCGCGTTCTCGACCTGGCGCGGCGTACCTCCCAGCACTGCGCACAGCGCACCGCACGCCATGGCGCAGGCCGAGCCGACCTCGCCCTGGCATCCGGCCTCGGCGCCCGAGATCGATGCGTTCGATTTGAACAGCGAGCCGATGGCGGTGGCCGTCAGCAGGTAGCGGTGGATTCCCTCGCGGTCGGCGCCGCGCACGAAGTCGAGGTAGTAGCGGCCGACCGCGGGCACGATGCCGGCGGCGCCGTTGGTGGGTGCCGTGACGACCCGGCCGCCCGACGCGTTCTCCTCGTTCACCGCGAGGGCATAGGCGTGCAGCCACTCGGTCGACGTGTCGTGGTCGCCCGTGGCGGTCAGGCGCTCGAGTTCGAGGCGCTCGCGCAGGCGCGCGGCCCGGCGGGGCACGCCGAGTCCTCCGGGAAGGGTGCCGGTGTTGTGCAGGCCGGCGTCGATGCACGCCTCCATGGCGTTCCAGATGCGGTCGAGCTGCGCGAGAACGGCCTCTTCGCCGTGCAACTCGGATTCGATGCGCCACGCGACCTCGGCGATGCTGAGCCCGGTCGATTCGCAGACCTCGAGTAGCGCGTCGGCGCTCGCGAACGACAGGGGATGCTCGACGAGTTGAATGCTCGACGAGTCGTCGCCGTCGCGCTGGATGAACCCGCCACCGACCGAGTAGTACGTCTCGCTGAGCACGGGCAGGGCATCCGAGTCGCCCCAGGCCGTGAGGCTGAGGGCGTTCGGGTGCGCGGGCAGTCGGGTGTGCGGCTCGAACGCGATGTCGGACTGTTCGAACGCGACCGGATGAGTGCCGCCCAGCTCGATCGATCGCCGGTCGCCGCCCGACGCGAGCTCGAGGAAGCCCGCGTCGCGCAGCGCGGTCGACGACCCGCGAACCAGTCCTGACCAGGCGCCGTGAACGAGGGTCGGATCGCATGTCTCCGGGTCGAGGCCCATGAGCCCGGCGACCACGGCGTCGGGCGTGCCGTGGCCGAGGCCGGTGGCCCCCAGCGAGCCGTACAGCGTGCAGGTCACGCGGCTCACGGCATCGACAGAACCGGATGCGCGGAGTCGGTCGACGAAATCGAGTGCGGCGCGCATGGGGCCGACGGTGTGCGAACTCGAGGGGCCGATGCCCACCGAGAACAGGTCGAAGAGGGAGACGTAAGCAGTCACATCCAGACCCTAATGCTCGACCGGCGCACGAGCATCCGCCGCGCAACATCCTGGCTCGGCTCGCGGGAAAAGCGAGCGCTTCGAGGCGTGGATGGCACGAATCGCCGCGCGGAGTTTAGACCTCCCGAGGCCCGATCCGCACCGGCTGCGGAGCACTTTCTCGGGGTGACTAACCTGTTGACGTTCTGCAACCGACGAGAAGGAGTTCCGGTGTCCACGTCTACACCAGCTCGCGACAAGGATGGCGGAGTCCGGAGCCTCGTGCCCGCCCGTATGGACCGTCTGCCGTGGACCAGATTCCATTGGTCGATCGTCGTCGGGCTGGGCTTCTCGTGGGTGCTCGACGGGCTCGAGATCCAGATCGTGGCCTCGGCCGGGTTCCAGAAGTCGCTCGACATGACCGCCGCCGAGGTGGGACTGCTCGGAACCGTCTATCTGTTCGGGCAGATCGCCGGCGCGCTCATCTTCGGACGGCTCTCCGACAAGCTCGGGCGCAAGAAGCTGTTCATCCTGACCCTCGCGATCTATCTGATCGCCAGCGGCATCGCGGGCCTGAGCCCGAACATGTGGTTCCTGCTCGTCTTCCGGTTCTTCGCGGGCATGGGCATCGGCGGCGAGTACGCCGCCATCAACTCGGCCATCGACGAGCTCATCCCGTCGAAGTACCGGGGCCGCGTCGACATCGCCATCAACGGCACCTACTGGGGCGGGGCGGCCCTGGGCTCGGCCGCGAACCTGTTCCTGCTTAACCCCGACGTCTTCGATGAGAACGTCGGTTGGCGCATCGGCTTCTTCATCGGCCCGGTGCTCGGACTCGCGATCATCTACCTGCGCCGGCACATCCCCGAGAGCCCGCGCTGGCTGATGACCCATGGGCGCGAGGAGGAGGCCGAGTCGACGGTCGACGACATCGAGAAGCGTGTGCACGACCAGGGCGGAGACATCGAACCCGTCGACGAGAGCAAGGCGATCACGGTCACACAGACCGAGAGGGTGCCGTTCAAGACCATCGTGCACGTGCTCTTCAAGCTCTACCCGAAGCGCACCCTCGTGGGCGCCACGATGATGGTGACCCAGTCGTTCCTCTACAACGCGATCTTCTTCACGTACGCGCTCGTGCTGCAGAACTTCTACGGCACGTCTCCCTCGTCGACGCAGTACTTCTTCTTCCCGTTCGCGATCGGAAACCTGCTCGGCCCCCTGCTGCTCGGGCACCTCTTCGACGTGTGGGGCAGGCGCAAGATGATCTTCCTCACCTATGGCGTCTCGGCCGCGGTGCTGGCCGCGTCGGCCGTGCTCTTCAGCATGGACGTGCTGGATGCGACGACCCAGACCATCTTCTGGTGCGTGTCGTTCTTCTTCGCCTCGGCCGGAGCATCCAGTGCCTATCTCACCGTCAGCGAGACGTTCCCGCTCGAGATCCGCAGCCAGGCCATCTCGTACTTCTTCGCACTCGGCCAGATCGCCGGCTCGGTCGCCCCGCTGCTCTACGGCATCCTGATCGGCGACGGTACCGACCGCGGGCCCCTGACCTTCGGATACTTCCTGGGTGCCGCGATCATGTTCGTGGGAGGTCTGATCGCGCTGATCTTCGGGGTGGATGCCGAGCGCAAGTCGCTCGAGACCATCACGAACCCGTTGTCGGCCGTCAAGAACGACGGTTGAGCGCCGCCCAACTCAGCGCGAAGTCAGCGAATGAGCATGTCGACGAACGCGACCTCAATGATCGGCATTGCGTCGCTGGTCTCGGAAGGTCCTCACGGCCCCGATGATGATGAGGACAAGGCCGGCTGGAATACCGAAGATCATGAGGGTGGCAGGGCGCCCGGCGGCCGGCTCGCTTTCTGAGATCGCCGACCACCAGATGACGATCAGGGAAAGCGCGGCCACGCCGATCCCCAGGTAGATGACTGACGGCCCCCACTTTTCCTGTTTCGACTCAGACGAGCGTGCAGTCTTCTTCAGGAACATAAGCGAAGGCTATTGGCGCTTCATGGCTGGTCGCAATCCAGTCCTCCTCGAGCGCAGCCGTGGGCGGCGACGCGTTCCGCACGTCGGTGAGGGCATTCACGCGCGACCGCTGAGCAGGGCGAGCACGTCGTCGAAGCGGCCCTCGGCCTCGGCGAATCTCAGGAACCGTACGCGGTCTACGAGAATCTCCTCGGCATCCGGATTCGCTTCGAGGATCGACATGGTCTCGTCGAGGAACTCCTCGACGGGCATGCCGTCGGGGTCGTCCTGCTGGCCGAGCAGCGTCGTGGCGACCTTCGGCGGCGCGAGCTCGAGAACCTGGATGCTCGTGTCGGCCAGCTGCACGCGCAGGCTCTGCGAGAACGAATGGATGGCGGCCTTGGTCGCGCTGTAGGTGGGCGTGGCCGGCAGCGGTACGAAGGCGAGGCCGGACGAGACGGTCACGATCGCGGCCGACGGGCGGCTCGACAGGTGAGGCACGAGCGCCGCGATGAGCCGGATGGGACCGAGCAGGTTCGTGGCGATCGTGCGCTCGGCCGTCTCGAGGAAGTCGGCCGTGTGCAGGTCTTCGAACTCCATGATTCCGGCCATGAGGATCACGGCGTCGAGTTCTGGGTGTTCGGCAATCACCTGCTGGGTGGCCCGCTCGATGGAGGAGGGGTCTGCGGTGTCGATCTGCACGGCGTCGATTCCCGGGTGCTCGGCGACGATCTGGTCGAGCAGCTCCGTGCGGCGCCCGCCGACGATCACGTGATTGCCGGCTGCCTGAAAGCGCAGGGCCAGGCCGAGTCCGAGTCCCGACGTGGCGCCGGGGATGAAAATGGTGTTTCCGGTGATGTTCATGGCTCGACTCAACACCGATCACGCATGGCGCAGAAGGGAGCGCTTGTCCATGGATTCGCAGTCCCTTGTTGCCGCGGCCGCACACCGCCACGATGGACACATGGACAGACCCGCTCTCGCAGACTTCCTCCGGCGCCGTCGTGAGGCGCTGAAGCCGCGCGACGTCGGGCTGCTCGACGGATCGCGGCGGCGAACCCCCGGTCTGAAGCGCGAGGAGGTCGCCCTGCTCGTGGGCATGTCCACCGACTACTACTCGCGGCTCGAGCAGCAGCGTGGACCGCAGCCGTCGGAGCAGATGGTGGCCGCGATCGCCCGTGGGCTGCGACTGACGCCCGACGAGCGCGACCACCTGTTCCGGCTGACCGGTCACAACGCGCCGCGTCGGGCGCTCGCGATGCACCACGTGGCGCCCGCCCTCATGCGCGTTCTCGACCGGCTCGACGACACCCCCGCCCTTGTGCTCTCCGACCTGGGGGAGACGCTCGCGCAGAACGCGATGGCGACCGCACTGCTCGGAGACGAGACGCGGTTCACCGGCCTGGCCGCGAGCGCTGTGTACCGCTGGTTCACCGATCCTGGGGCGCGCAGCCGGTATCCCCAGCGCGACCACGACCACCAGAGCCGCATCCAGGTCGCCGCCCTGCGCGCGTCGGTGTCGGCGGCGGGAGAGTCCGAGAGGGGCCGGGCGATCGTGTCCGAGCTGCTGGCGACGAGCGAGGAGTTCGCTGCGATCTGGGAACTGCACGAGGTGCGCAATCGCTTTGACGATCACAAGACGCTCGTGCATCCGGAGATCGGCGAGATCGATGTCGACTGCCAGGCGCTCTTCACCGAGAACCTGTCGCAGACGCTGCTCGTGCTCACGGCGTCGCCGGGAACCGAGGCTGCCGAGAAGCTCGCCCTGCTGCAGGTGGTGGGTCACCAGACGTTCGCGTGAGCCGTGGCGTCGGCTCTGCACACAGGTTTCGCAGGATGCCGTGAAAGTCTTTTGTGATGGCCCTGCACAACGGCCACCGGACGAGGGCGCAGTACCCGGAACGCGACAAGACTGACCACCACTAAGGAGTGGAACAGTCATGTCATGGATCATCCTCGTCATCTCCGGAATCCTCGAGGCCGTGTGGGCGACCGCCCTTGGCAGGTCGGAGGGCTTCACCCGGCTCTGGCCGAGCGTCGTGTTCGTCGGCGCGCTCGCCGCGAGCATGGTCGGACTCGCCTTCGCGATGCGCGACATCCCCGTCGGCACCGCGTACGCCGTGTGGGTGGGCATCGGAGCCGCCCTCACCGTGAGCTACGCGATGTTCTTCGGGGGAGAAGGAGTCTCGCTTGTGAAGCTGCTCCTCGTGATTGGGATCGTGGCCTGCGTTGTGGGGCTCAAGGTGCTGCACTGACATCCTGTGCAGCCGATCCGATCGGACCGCGATAGTAGGGTGCCGAGCGAGGCGACCAGCGAGT
The DNA here is from genome assembly GCF_001422695.1 of Agreia sp. Leaf244. Lineage (NCBI taxonomy): Bacteria > Bacillati > Actinomycetota > Actinomycetes > Micrococcales > Microbacteriaceae > Agreia > Agreia sp. Leaf244. The sequence continues at coordinate 61,160 of NZ_LMLX01000008.1, forward strand.
GTAGAGGTCGAAGGAGGCGCCATGATCGCAGAACTGAACATGCTGGTCGAGCTGGTCGAGGATCGTCTGGATGACGACCTCGATGTGGCCTCGCTGGCGAGGGAACTCGGCACGACGGAGTATCACCTCCGGCGGATGTTCTCGTCGCTGGCGGGCATGCCGCTGTCGGAGTACATCCGTCGTCGTCGCATGTCGGTCGCTGCAGCAGACGTTCTCGGGCACGCTGACCTGCTGGGTATAGCGGTGCGCTTCGGCTACGGGTCGACCGAGGCCTTCGGTCGCGCCTTTCGCTCCGTGCACGGGGTGAGTCCCGGCGATGTCAGGCGTGATGGCGGCCCCCTTCGTACACAACCGCAGCTCAGGTTCCGCCTGACCGTAGAAGGGAACATCACCATGGACACCCGCATCATCGATCGACCGGCCTTCCGCCTCGTCGGCCACGCCGCCCGCGTGCCGCTCATCCACGAGGGCATCAACCCGCACATCCAAGCCCATGTCGCCTCTATCGCGGTATCGGAGCACGCGCGCCTCAAAGACCTGAGCGACACCGATCCGGCCGGCCTGCTCCAGGTCAGCGCTGACGTCGACCCTGACTACACCGAGAACACCGAATTGACCTATCTGCACGGCGTCGCCCTTGCCGACACGACCAGGCCGCCGGAGGACCTCGACACGATCGACGTTGCCGCCGGCACCTGGGCGGTATTCCGCACCGAGGGCGAGTATCCGGCTGCTCTGCAGGAGGTCTGGGCGGCCACGGCGACCGATTGGTTCCCGTCGAACCCGTGGCGGCTTCGACCGGGCCCGTCCATCGTCGCGGTGCTCGATCGCTCCGACGACTTCAGCACGGCCACCTGCGAGCTGTGGCTCCCGGTGGAGCACGCCTGATGGCGTAGACCAGCCAGCGCGGAGTGGACTAGCGCGCACTGAGGCCGGTCGTCACCCACACGGCGACGACCGAAAGGGCCGCGATGAAGACCCACGAGCCGAGGCCGACGATCAGTGCCTTCCAGCCCGTGCGCGCCAGCTCGGCGAACCGGATGCCCGTGCCGAGCGCGAACAGGGCGGTGGCGAGCAGGGCAGTCTGCAAAACATCGGCCACCTCGAGCACCCCGTCGGGCAGGGGGACGACCGAGCGCACGATCACGGCCGCCAGGAATCCGAGCACGAAAAGGGGCACGATCGGCGGGCGCTTCGACGTGCCCTCGCCGACGGCCGAAACGGCTGAATCGGAGGAGAGCGGGGTGCGGCGCCGCTCGACCGCCCCCACGATCGCCACCATCGGAGCGAGCGTGAGAACGCGGGTGAGCTTCACGACCACGGCGGCAGACAGGGCGACCGGGCCCGCGATCTGAGCCGTCGCGACGACCTGGCCCACGTCGTGCACGCTGAGTCCGACCCAGGTGCCGAACTCCGAGGCGTCGAAGCCGAGTGGGATGCGGGTGAGGGGGAGCAGCACGATCGCGAGGGTTCCGCAGAGGGTCACCAGCGCGATCGGAGTCGCGCTCTCGGAGTCTTTCGCCCGGGTCACCGCGCTCATGGCACCGACGGCGGATGCGCCGCAGATCGAGAATCCCGCGGCGATGAGCAGCGGCTGGCGGCCGGGCAGGCCGACCATGCGGCCGAGCAGCAGCGTGACGCCGAAGGTGAGCACGACGACCAGCACGATGGCGACGATGGTGACCACGCCGAGCCCGGCGATGTCGACGAGGCTGAGTTTGAGGCCCAGCAGCACGATTCCGATGCGCAGCAGGCGCCGCGCCGAGAGGGAGAGACCCGGCTTGAGCGGGCCGTCGAGCAGCGATCGCAGCGCGGGGATCTGAGCGACGATCATGCCGAGCGCGACCGCCGCCGTCAGCAGCGGAACGGCGGGAACCGCGAGGTGGACGAGAAAGGCGGCGAGCGCGGCGACGCCGGCCACAGCCATGCCGGGCAGCCAGGCGGGCGTGGCTCGCCCTAGCGCCACGAGGGCAGCCAGTAGTGCAGCGAGAGGAACCATCCGGGGACGGGCTGCGCGGTCCAGACGGGATAGAAGAAGGCGCTGACCGCAGCGCAGATGACGAGGAACGCGATGACCGCACGCACGCCGCCCACACGCATCCATCGCGGGTCGGTGCGTCTGCCCAACGCGAGCCCGATCACGAAGACCAGCCCGAGGATCAGATAGGGCTCGAAGGCGATCGTGTAGAACTGGTAGATCGTGCGGTTGATGTACAGGAGCCACGGCAGGTACCCCGCGGCCATGCCCATGAGCACGAAGCCGACGACCCATTCGCGCTTGCGGATGAGACGGTAGACGAGGTAGAGCAGTGCAGCAGTGCCGGCCCACCAGATGATGGGGTTGGCGATCGACGTGATGTTCTCGTAGCAGGTGTCGGCTCCGCAGCCGCCCTGGCCGTTCTCGATCGTGCGGATGTACATCTGGGTGGGGCGGATGAGGAACAGCCACGTGAGCGGATTCGCCTGGTAGGGATGAGGCGTGTGCTCGTTGACGTGGTAGTTGTAGACCGCCGCCTCGAGGTGCCAGAAGTTCTGCGCCCAGTTGGGCACCCAGGCGAGCGGGCCTGTCCAGTACTCACCCGAGGATTGCACCCACTGGCGGTACATTCCGCCCGAGGTGAGGAACCAGCCCGACCAGGTGGACAGGTAGACGACGATCGCGATCGGAACCGTGAGCAGGAATGTGACCGGACCCTGCTTGAGGATCGCACCCGCAGCCCACAGGGGAAGACCCGCGCGACGCCGTGCGAGGGCGTCGACGACGACGAGATACACGGCGAAGGCCGCGAGAAAGTACAGGCCAGACCATTTGACGCTCGACGCCAGGCCGAACAGGATGCCCGCGGCCAGCACCCACGGGCGCCACCACAGGGCAGGGCCCCACTGGGGTACCCGGCCGCGCTTCTCCGACGCCATGATCTTCATGTCGAGGCGGCGGTTGTGCCATTCCCTGTCCATGAGAACCGCGCCCACGCCGGCGAGGGCGATGAGCGCGAAGATGCCGTCGAGGAGGGCCACCCGGCTCATCACGATGGCGTGGCCGTCGATGGCCATCAGGAATCCGGCGACCGTGGCGAGGAAGGTGGAGCGGAACAGCTTCTTGGCCACGAGCGTGGTCAGCAGCACCAGAAGGATTCCGCAGACCGCGACCGAGATGCGCCAGCCCACGCTCGAGTCGGCGCCGAAGACGGCGAGCCCGAGAGCGATAACCCATTTGCCGAGGGGCGGATGAACGGCGAACGACCCCTGTTGGAGGAAACCGTCGGTGTCGCCCGCGTTGAACGCCTCATCGGCATCGGCGGGCCACGTGGACTCGTAGCCGTTGCGCAGTGTCGTGTAGGCGTCTTTGACGTAGAACGTCTCGTCGAACACCAGCGAGTGCGGATGCCCGAGGTTCACCAGTCGCAGGACGGCCGCCAGAAGGGTGACAGCGATCGGCCCGCCCCAAGCCCAGAGGCGCTGCCTCTGAGGGGTCGAGAGCATGCGCCCCCACCAGTCGTCGAGTCGCGAACCGGTCGGTTCGGGCGCAGCGGCACGGGTGTCGATGTCGTCGAGCCCGGCTGAGACGAGGCGCTCATCGACGTCGCTCGGGAGTCGGGGATCGGTCACCCGCCAATCGTAGGTGCCGCCGGTGACACGGGCCAATCGCGAAAGCCGTATGCCCGGACGATCCGCATGCGCCAGTCGGTACGCTGAGGCCATGATCATCCTCGCGGGCACGCCCATCGGCAATCTGAAGGATGCGTCGGTGCGGCTCGTCGAGACGCTCGAGGCCTGCGAACTCATCGCCGCCGAAGACACGCGCGTCGCCATCAAGCTGCTGCGCGCGCTGAACCTCGAGAACCGGCCCCGGCTGGTGGCGCTGCACGATCACAACGAGAGGGAGAAGGCGGCGGAGCTCGTCGAGTTCGCGCGCACGGCCGATCTCGTCGTGATGAGCGACGCCGGCATGCCGACCGTGTCGGACCCCGGATTCCACCTCGTTGCCGCCGCCGTCGCCGCGGGCGTCGAGGTCACCGCGATCCCCGGCCCGTCGGCGGTGCTCATGGCGCTCGCGGTCTCGGGCCTGCCCACCGACCGCTTCACCTTCGAGGGCTTTCTTCCCCGCAAGCAGGGCGAGCGGCTGCAGGTTCTGAAGGGCCTGTCGAGGGAGGCCCGTACGATGGTCTTCTTCGAGTCGCCCAACCGCATCGCCGCCTCGCTGGCCGACATCGTGAGCGCCCTCGGAGCCGATCGCCGCGTCGCCGTGGCGCGGGAGCTCACGAAACTGTACGAGCAGGTGAAGCGGGGCACGGCATCCGAGGTGCTCGAGTGGGCCGAGGCCGGTGTGAAGGGCGAGATCGTTATCGTGGTGGCCGGGGCGCAGCCGCTCGAGGTCGACCTGCCCACGGGGGTGGCGCAGGTGCTGGAGCTCGTGGCCGACGGCACGAGGCTGAAAGATGCGTCGGCCGCGATCGCCGAGGCGACGGGGCTGTCGCGGCGCGACCTGTACGAGGCGGCGCTCGAGCAGCGCACGGGGCGCACGCCGGCGAACGAGCAGGCGCAGCTGCCGCTTCTGTAGCCCGTAACACGGGAGGCGCGGGGGAAGCGCGCCTTTATGATGGGGAGCATGTCCGACGGCTCCTCGTTTTATATCACCACGCCTATTTTCTATGTGAATGACGTGCCCCACATCGGGCACGCCTATACAGAGGTGGCCGCAGACGTTCTCGCGCGCTGGCACCGCCAGGCGGGTGACGACACCTGGTTCCTCACCGGAACCGACGAGCACGGCCAGAAGATCCTGCGCACCGCCACCGCCAACGGCGTCACGCCCAAGGAGTGGGCCGACCGTCTCGTCGAGACGGCGTGGCAGCCCCTGCTCAAGACGATCGACATCTCGAACGACGACTTCATCCGCACCACCGATGAGCGTCACGAGGTCAACGTGCAGCTCTTCCTGCAGCGCCTCTTCGACGCCGGGTACATCTACACCGGCGAGTACGAGGGCTACTACTGCGTGGGCTGCGAGGAGTACAAGGCCGAGAGCGACCTGGTCGACGGCACGGGCGAGTACGAGGGCGTCCTCGTCTGCGCGATCCACTCGAAGCCCGTGGAGCTGCTGAAGGAGCGCAACTACTTCTTCAAGATGAGCGAGTTCAGCCAGCGGCTGCTCGATCTCTACGAGGAGAACCCCAACTTCATCCAGCCCGAGAGCGTGCGCAACGAGATCGTGTCGTTCGTGCGCCGCGGCCTCACCGACCTCTCGATCTCGCGCCAGACGTTCGACTGGGGCATCAAGGTTCCGTGGGACCCGTCGCACGTGGTCTACGTGTGGTTCGACGCCCTGCTCAACTACATCACCGCCGCGGGATACGGCCACGACGACGAGGCGTTCGCCCGCCGCTGGCCCGCCACGCACATCGTCGGAAAAGACATCGCCCGCTTCCACGCCGTGATCTGGCCCGCCATGCTGATGGCCGCCGGGCTCGACGTTCCGAAGCAGGTCTTCGGCCACGGCTGGCTGCTCGTCGGCGGCGAGAAGATGTCGAAGTCGAAGCTCACGGGCATCGCACCGAACCAGATCACCGACACGTTCGGCTCCGACGCCTTCCGCTACTACTTCCTGCGCGCCATCAACTTCGGCCAGGACGGCTCGTTCAGCTGGGAGGACCTGTCGGCGCGCTACCAGGCCGAGCTCGCCAACGGCTTCGGCAACCTCGCCTCGCGCGTGATCGCCATGGTCACCCGCTATTTCGACGGCGTCATTCCCGACGCCGGGGTTCTGGATGCGCCGGATCAGGCGATCCGCGACACCGAGGTGCGGGTGACGGCCGCCGCCGACGAGGCCATCTCGCGACTCGCCATCCACGAGGCCATCGCCTCGATCTGGCAGCTCGTCGACGAGCTCAACGGTTACATCACCCTGCAGGAGCCGTGGGCGCTGTCGAAGGATCCGGCGAACCGCGAACGACTCGGAACCGTGCTGAACACGGCGGTGCGGGGAATCGGCACGCTCGCCGTGCTGCTCTCGCCCGTGATCCCCGAGGCCTCGGCGAAGCTCTGGACCGCGTTGAACGGTGCGGGCGAGGTCTCCGACCAGCCCATCCGCTCGGCATTCGAGTGGGGAGGCGGCACGACGGTCTCCGCCCTCCAGCCACTGTTCCCGCGGATCGAGTCGAGCGAGTCCGACGGGTCGGGCGCGTAGTCGTGCCTACCGACCACAGCTATCCGCCGCTGCCCGAGCCGCTCGTGGTGGGCGTGTACGACAATCACACGCACCTGGACCCGCCCCCTTCGACAGGCTCAGGGAACGACGGGGATGGCCCTTCGACAAGCTCAGGGAACGGGGAGCGCGAGGTGCTCGACTACCTCGAGCAGCTCGACCGCGCGTCGAGCGTCGGGGTGCGCGGGGTGGTGCAGGTCGGCGGTGACGTCGAGTCGAGCATCTGGTCGGCCGAGCAGGCCGCGCGAGAGCCGCGCATGCTGGCGGCCGTCGCCATCCACCCCAACGAGGCGCCGCGGTATGACGCAGCAGGCGAACTCGACGACGCGCTCGCCGTGATCGCCGAGCTGGCGACGCGCCCGCGGGTTCGGGCCATCGGCGAGACCGGGCTCGACTTCTTCCGAACGCCGGAGGAGGGGCGGGCTGCGCAGTTCCGTTCGTTCGAGGCGCACATCGACATCGCGAAGCAGAACGGACTCGCGCTGCAGATCCACGATCGCGACGCGCACGACGACGTGATCGAGACGCTGCTGCGCGTGGGCGCGCCCGAGCGCACCGTGTTCCACTGCTACTCCGGCGACGGCGCGATGGCCCGCATCTGCGCCGAGAACGGCTGGTACATGTCGTTCGCCGGAACGGTCACGTTCAAGAACGCCGAGAACCTGCGCGACGCACTCGAGGTCGCTCCCCGCCAGCTGCTGCTCGTCGAGACGGATGCGCCCTTCCTCACCCCGACCCCGTTGCGCGGGCGACCGAACGCCCCGTACCTGCTGCCGCACACGCTGCGCTTCATGGCGTCGCATCTCGGCGCCGACGTGTCGATGCTCGCAGCCCAGATCACCTCGAACACGGAGCTGGTCTACGGCACCTGGGATTCCGAGCCGGTGATCGCCGAATGACCCCTCCGCTCCCTGAGCCTGTCGAAGGAAAGCTCCTCGGCCCCGCCGAGATCCGCGACCTCGCCGAACTGCTCGACCTGACGCCCACCAAGAAGCTCGGGCAGAACTTCGTGATCGACGGCAACACGGTGCGGCGCATCGTACGCGTCGCCGGAGTGCAGCCGGGGGAGACCGTCGTCGAGGTCGGGCCGGGCCTCGGGTCGCTGACCCTCGGCATCCTCGAGACCGGCGCCAGCGTCGTGGCCGTCGAGATCGACAAGCGTCTCGCCGCGCAGCTTCCCGACACCGTTCGCGCCCTGCAGCCCGACGCCCGCCTGACGGTCGTGCGCGACGATGCCATGAGCATCCAGAGCCTGCCGGATGCGCCGGTGCGCCTGGTCGCGAACCTTCCGTACAACGTCTCGGTTCCCGTGCTGCTGCACTTCCTCGAGCACTTCCCGTCGATCCAGTCCGGGGTGGTGATGGTGCAGGCCGAGGTCGGGCACCGGCTCGCGGCCGTTCCCGGGTCGAAGATCTACGGCAGCCCGAGCGTGAAGGCCGCCTGGTACGGCGACTGGAAGACGAGCGGCAATGTGAGCAGGCAGGTGTTCTGGCCCGTTCCCAACGTCGACTCGGTGCTGGTGTCGTTCCAGCGTCACGAGACCCTGCCCGACACCGAGGAGGTGCGCGTGCGCACCTTCGAGGTCGTCGATGCCGCCTTCCAGCAGCGCCGCAAGATGCTGCGCCAGTCGCTGATCCCGGTGTTCGGAGACACGCAGCAGGCCCAGGCCGTGCTCGAGCGGGCCGGAGTGGAACCCACGATGCGTGGAGAAGCATTGACGATGGAGGATTTCCACCGCATCGGTCGCGCCTCGGCCGACGCCTGACACCCGTTACCGTCTGTGACGAGGGGGTGAATCGACCCCCTCGACCCTTGCTAGCGTTGGATCGCACCCCCTCCCGACAGCAACCCTGGAGACACCCATGTCCACTCTCACTCGGCGCATCGGCGCCGTCGCCCTCACGGCCGCGCTCGTCGCGGGCGTCTCCGCCTGTTCGTCATCGGATTCCGGCTCGTCCGACGATGCGTCGCTCGACAAGTCGATCATCCTCATCACGCCGACCGCTGTCGGCTCGAACAACTTCCTGAAGCTCGCCGTCGAGGGTGCAGAGGCCGCAGGCAAGGCGAACGGCGCCAAGGTCGACATCTACGAGAGCAAGGACCCGGCGTCGATCCAGCAGAACATCGACGAGGCCGTGCGTGCCGCGCCCGACGTGATCATCGGCGTCTCGTTCAGCGTGCTCGACCAGGTCACGGCCGCGGCCGCCGACAACCCCGACCAGCAGTTCCTGCTGATCGACACCTCGGCCGAAGAGCCCACCGACAACCTCACCGCCGCCGTGTTCAAGGAGTACGAGTCGAACTACCTGATCGGCGTCGAGGCCGGCCTGCTCACGCAGACGAACAGCATCGGCGCGATCGGCGCTCTCGACACCCCGTTCATCCACCGCTGGATCGACCCCTTCTTCGCGGGGGCCAAGAGCGTGAACCCCGAGGTCAAGACGACCCAGCAGTACGTGGGCGGCGACAACCCCTTCGGTGACCAGGCCCGTGCCAAGGCGCAGGCCCAGATCATCGCCGACTCGGGTGCCGACTACGTGAACGCGGCGGCCTCCGCCGGAAACCTCGGTGTGTTCGAGGCTGCGGCCGCGGGCAGCTTCAAGGCCTTCGGTGTCGACTCCAACCAGTGCCTCGAGTCGCCCGGAAACGTCGTGGACAACTCGATCAAGCGCGTCGACGTCGCCGTCGAGAACGCGGTGAAGGACATCTTCGCGGGCAACGGCGGCGGCTTCAAGTCGTACGGCCTCGCCGAGGGCGGCGTGGGCGTCACGGGCCTCGAAGACGACGTCGCGTCGTCGAAGTGCCTCATCGCCGAGCACCCCGATGTGATCGAGAAGGTGGCGGAAGTCCGCGACCAGATCATCTCGGGTGAGATCACCGTCGAGGATCCCCTCACCGCCGGATGAGCACCGCCGCAGTAGAGCTGAGAGCGATCAGCAAGAGGTTCGATGCCGTCGTGGCGAACGACCGCATCGACCTCGTGCTGGCCCGGGGCACCGTTCACGCCGTGATGGGCGAAAATGGTGCGGGAAAGTCGACCCTGATGTCGATCCTGTTCGGTCTCGTGCGCCCGGATTCGGGCGAGATCGTGGTCGACGGAGAGACGCGCTCCTTCCAGAGTCCGCTCGACGCCATCGCTGCCGGACTCGGCATGGTGCACCAGCACTTCCGGCTCTTCGACTCGATGACCGTGGCCGAGAACGTGGTCTTCGGCGCCGAGCCCACTCGGGGCGGCCGTATCGTTCGCGCCGCAGCAGCCGAGCGCGTGCGCAGCCTCGCCGACCGCTACGGGCTCGACACCGACCCGCAGGCCAGGGTCGGAGACCTGTCGGCCGGAGCGCGGCAACGCGTCGAGATCCTCAAGGCCCTGCACCGCGACGCCCGAATCCTCATCCTCGACGAGCCGACCGCCGTGCTCACCCCCTCCGAGGTCACCTCGCTGTTCACGGTGATCCGACGGGCTGCCGAAGACGGCACCACGGTGGTGCTCGTCACCCACAAGATCCAAGAAGTGCTCGACGTGTCGACCGAGGTCACCGTGCTGCGCGACGGCCGGGTCTCCGGTCGATTCGTCACCGCCGACACGACGTCGGCCGAGCTCGTGCGTGCCATGACCGGCCGCGAGGTCGACATCGTCGCCAACCCCGGAACGGGAACGCTCGGCGACACGGTGCTCGAGGTCGAGGGCGTGTCGGTCACCGATGCCCGCGTCGAGAGGGTCTCGAACGTCTCGCTCTCGGTTCGCCGCGGCGAGATCGTCGGCATCGCCGGCGTCTCGGGTAACGGCCAGCACGACCTCGTGGCCGCCATTCTCGGAACGACCCCCGTCTCGGCCGGGCGCATCCGGCTCGGCGACCACGACGTGACGGGCGCGCCCGTCGCCGCCCGTCGAGCCGCCGGCCTCGCGGTTATTCCCGAAGACCGGCGCGGCGAGGGCAGCGCGGTCACCATGTCGATCACCGAGAACCTCTCGCTCGGCCACCACAGACAGCCGCCGATCGGCCGACCGAAAGGCTTCGGCAGGGGCTGGATGTCTCTGGTCGCCGCCCGCACGCGCGCGAGCGAGCAGATCTCGTCGTACGACATCCGCACCTCGGGCGAGAAGCAACCGGTCGGATCGCTCTCCGGCGGCAACGCGCAGAAGGTCGTCATCGCCCGGGAGCTGTCGTTCGACGCCCCGCTGCTGATCGCCGAGCAGCCCACCCAGGGCGTCGACGTGGGGGCCATCGAGGCCATCCACGGTCGCCTGCTCGACTATCGGGCCTCGGGCCGCGGCATCCTGCTCGTCTCGCACGAGATCTCGGAGCTGCTGGCCCTGGCGGACCGGGTGCTCGTCATGTTCGCCGGCGAGATCGTGGCCGAGTTCGACCGGTCGCAGGCGAGCGCCGAGCGCATCGGTGCGGCCATGGCCGGGGCCGCCGCGGCGGCCGGGGAAGAGTGGACAGCATGATCGCGAGACTCACCCGTCATCCCGCCGTCGTTCCCATCGGGGCCGTCGTGCTGGCGATCCTCATCGGCGCGGTCGTGATCCTGCTGGCCGGGCTCAACCCGATCGACGCCTACGCGGCCGTGCTGCAGGGCTCGCTCGACGTGCGCAACCTCGACTACACGTTCTCGGTCTGGGGCTTCATCTGCGGCATGGGACTCGTCGCCGCGATCCCGCTGCGCATGGGCGAGTTCAACCTGGGCGGTAACGGGCAGCTCGTGCTCGGAGGCATCACCGCCTACGTCGTGGCCAGCCAGCTCGGTCTGCCCGGAATCGTCGCGGTGCCCTTCGCGCTGATCGCGGCGATGCTCGTGAGCGGTGGATTCGCAGCCGTGTCGGCGCCGCTCGCCACGCGCTTCGGAATCCCGATCATCATCTCGACCCTGCTGCTGTCGCCGGTGGCCGTGGCCGTGGCCTCGTACCTCGTGCGCTTTCCCCTGGCAGAGAAGGGATCGGGCAACGCCCAGACACCCGTGCTCCCGGAGGACGCGCACATCTGGAGCCTCGGCGACCTGCGCTACACCACGGTCGGGCTGCTGCTCATCATCGCCGTCATGGTGATCTTCTATGTCGTCGACTCGCGCTCGGCAGTGGGCTTCGAGCTGCGCGTCACGGGAGCGAACCGCCGCTTCGGCGAATACGCGGGCCTCAAGCCCGGGCGACTCGCGCTCGGAGCGATGGGGTCGGCCGGCGCCGTGGCCGGGCTGGTCGGGGCGATCATCGTGCTCTCGTCGCCCTACCGCTTCATCGACGGGGCGCTCATCTCGCCCGGCTACACCTTCGCCGGTCTCGCTGCGGCGCTGCTCGCCGGGGGCCGACCGGCGCTCGTGCCCGTCACCGCCATCCTGTTCACCATCCTGCAGGTCGGGGGAGCGAGCATGGAGCGCACGGCCGAGGTTCCCCGCCAGCTCTCCGACGTGCTGCAGGGCGTGGTCATTGTGATCCTCGCGCTTCGCGTGGTTCTCGATCGTCGGCGGGCCGGCGCCGGAAAGGACAGCTGATGAGCATCTTCGAGTGGAGCTTCGTCGCGGCCGTGCTCACCAGCGCGACGCCCATCCTCTTCGCCGCCCTGGCCGGAGCCCTGTGCGCGCAGGCCGGCGTGTTCAACATCGCCCTCGAGGGGCAGATGCTGTGGGGCGCATTCGCCGCCGTCGCGGGCAGCTACTACACCGGAAACGCCTGGGCAGGGGTGCTCGTCGCCGTGCTCTCGACCGCCATCTACTCCGTGATCCTCGCGGTGGGGGCTGCGCGGTGGAAGGCCGACCCCATCATCATCGCGATCGGCACGAACCTTCTCTCGCTCGGACTCACCGGCTTTCTGCTGCGCGTTCTCTTCGACACCTCCGGATCGTTCGCGCCGCAGGGCCTCGACGGCATCGGCACCATGCCCTTCCTGAAGGGAATCCCCGTGATCGGCGACGTGTTCGCCGGGCAGTCCGTGCTGGTGCCGCTGGCGTTCGTGCTCATCGTGGCGGCGGGCCTGTGGCTGCGGCTCACGCCCGGCGGGCTGCGCCTGCGCGGCGTGGGCGAGCATCCGGATGCCGCCGCCACGCTGGGCATCGGCGTCGCCCGGTACCAGACATGGGTCACTATCCTCGGCGGTGGACTCTGCGGCCTGGCCGGAGCCCAGCTGTCGCTCGGCAACGTGACCCTGTTCACCGAGAACATGACCGCCGGGCGCGGATGGATCGCCGTCGCCGCGGTCATCCTCGTTGCCAACAAGGCCTTCTGGCTGCCCGTCGCGTGCCTCGGATTCGGCGCGGCCGAGGCCCTCGGCTTCCGGCTGCAGGGCATCGGCGCCCCGCAGCAGCTCACCGATGCCGCGCCCTACGCCATCACCCTCGTCGTTCTCGTGATCATGCGCGTCGTGGTGACGCGTCGACGCACGCACGCCCTCACCCCCAAGGAGACCCTCGCATGACCGCAGCAGAGCCGAGCGACGTGCGCCACATCATCGTCGACACCGACACCGGAATCGACGACGCCCTCGCGCTGCTCTACCTGGCGGGCCGCGACGACGCCGAGATCTCGGCGATCACGAGCGTCTACGGCAACACCCCGGTCGAAGACGCGGTCGCGAACATCGCCCGTGTGCTGAAGATCGCCGGGCTCGAAGACACACTCGTCGCACGAGGAGCCGCGGGACCGATCAACGGCGAGCCGCGCATCGCCGGCCACGTGCACGGAGGCGACGGCCTCGGCGACCTGTACAGCGAGAAGCTGGCGCCGAAGAACCTGTCGCCCCTGTCGTCGGCCGAACTGCTGGTCGAGCTCGCTCGCTCGCGCCCCGGCTACTACGACCTGCTGCCGATCGGTCCGCTCACGAACGTCGGGCTCGCGCTCGAGATCGAGCCGGAGCTGCTGACCCTGTTCCGCTCGACGGTCATCATGGGCGGCTCCGGGCCGTTCCCCCCGCTCGGCACCGTGCAGATGGTGGATGCCAACATCCACAACGACGCCGAGGCGGCCGCGCGCGTGTTCGCCGCGCCGCGCACCAACCTCGTGATGGTGGGCGTGAACGTGACCGCCGGCACCATCGTCGACGAGGTCGCCGTGCAGGCTCTGCACCGCGCGGGCACGGAGTGGGGCACCTTCTCGGCCGCGATCCTCGAGGCCTACATGGACTTCTATCAGTTCTCGTGGGGACGCCGGGTCTCACCAGCCCACGACGGACTGGCCGCAGCGCTGCTCGTGCAGCCCGAATGGATCACGTCGTCGCTGAGCGGCCCGGTCAACATCACCACCGACGGGTTCGCGACGCGCGCCCACCTGCTGCGAACGCATGAGGGTCTGCCCGTGAGCTGGCCCGTGACGCCCGCCCCGGACACGCAGGTCGTTCTCGATGTCGACCGACAGGCGTTCCTCGCCGATTTCGTGTCTGTGCTGGCCGGCCTCGGCCGGGCGTAGCGGGTCGCTCGGAGTGCTGCGGTCGGAGCTCGCCTCCGGTTGCATATAGGTTGTTTGCATGGTCACTCAGAGGGCGCTGTCCACAGTGCACGTTCGGGCGCCGGGCAAGATCAACGTCTTCCTCAAGGTCGGGGCGGTCATGGATGACGGCTACCACGACGTCGCCACGGCCTATCAGGCCGTCTCGCTGTACGAGAACGTGCGGGCGAGCATCGCCGATGACTTCTCCGTGACCTTCGGCGGTAGCATCGACTGCTCGGGCCTCGAGGTCGACGGTACCAACCTGGCAATCCGGGCCGCGCGCATGCTGGCGCGCAAGGCGGGCTACCGGGGAGGCGTGCACCTCGAGATCGAGAAGAACGTTCCGATCGCCGGAGGCATGGGCGGGGGTTCCGCCGACGCGGCCGCCACGCTCGTCGCCTGCGACACGCTGTGGGGCACCGACCTCGGACGCGACGAGCTGCTCACCCTGGCATCGCGTCTCGGCGCCGACGTTCCCTTCGCCCTCACCGGGGGAACCGCGATCGGCACCGGCCGCGGAGACCAGTTGAGCCCCGCACTGGCCAAGGGATCGTTCCACTGGGTGCTCGTGCTCGCCGACTTCGGATCGAGCACGCCCGAGGTGTATCGCGAACTCGACAGGCACCGCGACCGCCACGCGCAGGACATCTTTCCGGCCCAGACGCAGCCCACTGTCGACACCGCCGTACTGCAGGCGCTCCGCTCGGGAGACGCCCTCGTGCTGGCCGACGCCCTCTACAACGACCTGCAGGCCCCGGCGCTGCATCTCAACCCCGCGCTCACCGGCATCCTCGAGCTCGGAGAGGCGAACGGCGCCCTCGCCGGCCTGGTCTCGGGTTCCGGGCCGACGGTCGCGTTCCTCGCCGAGAACCTCGACACCGCGCTCGAGCTGCAGATCGCCCTGAGCGCGGCCCGGCACCGCGTCGTGCGCGTCACCGGGCCCGTGCACGGCGCCCGAGTCGTCTCGGACTAGACCACACACAACGACCGCACTTCGAAAGGCGTCATGATGCTCACGACAACCGACGGAATCGCGGTCGAGGGGGTGCGGCGCTCGTTCGGCAGCGTTCGCGCCGTCACCGACATCAGTTTCGAGGCAAGACCGGGCACGGTCACCGCACTGGTCGGTCCCAATGGCTCCGGCAAGACCACCCTGCTGCTGATGCTTGCGACCCTGCTCGCGCCCGACGAGGGCTCGATCCGTATCGCCGGGCACGATCCCGTCGTCAATCCGATGGCCGTCAGGGCGGTCATGGGGTGGATGCCGGACACGCTCGGCTCCTGGGCGTCCCTGACGGTGCGCACCACCCTGCAACTCACCGCGCGCATGTATGGCCGAGATGTGGCGCAGGCCGCGGCCAGGGCCGACGAGCTCATCGACCTGGTCGAACTGTGGGAGCTTGCCGACAGACCGACGAGGGTGCTCTCGCGGGGGCAGAAGCAGAAGCTCAGCCTTGCGAGGGCCCTGGTGCACGACCCTTCGGTGCTGTTGCTCGATGGACCGGCATCCGGCCTCGACCCGGCCGCGCGGATCGAACTGCGCATCCTGGTGCGTCGGCTCGCGGCCGAGGGCAGAACGATTCTCGTTTCGAGTCACGTGCTCGCGGAGCTCGATGAAGTCGCCGACGCCGCGATCTACGTCGAGCGAGGCGCGTCCATCAGCGCCGAACGCGTCGCCAGAGCCACGTCGAGCGCGCGGCCGTGGCGCATCCGGGCTCTGGAGCCCACGTCGATCGCGCCGGCGCTCATTGCCGCCGGCACACCAGCAGAGGCGATCGGCGCCGACGGATCAGGGATACTCGTCTCGGTCGACACGGAACAGCGTGCCGCCGCCCTGCTCGGCGCGCTCGTGTCGGCGGGCGTCGCGGTCACCTCGTTCGCCCCTGCGACGGGCGACCTCGAGCACACCTTCCTCGACCTTCAAGCGAGACCGGCCGAGCCCGGCGACGGGATACGACTGTGAAGCTCTGGGCGGGGATCGGCGTGATCGTGGGCCTCGAGCTGCGCCAGCGCGTGCGCGGCGTGGCCTGGTACGTGCTGCTGGGCGTCTTCGTCGTGCTTATCGGAATCGTCACGGTGCTTGTCGGATTGGCGACGACCAGCTTCGGCGGGGAAGACAGCGGCGGCTGGCTGTACTCGCTCATCATCTACTTCGTGTTGATGCTCGGCACCCTCATCGCCCCGGCGCTGAGCGGCAACGCCATCAACGGGGAACGCGAGGCGGGCACCCTGGCCACCATTCAGGTCACCCTCGTGTCGGCAACACAGATCGTGCTGGGCAAATTTCTCGCCGCCTGGATCGCAACCCTGGCGTTCCTGGTGGCATCCTCGCCCTTCCTCGTCGTGGCCGCCGCCCTGGGAGGCCTCTCGGTCGGTACCGTCCTCGTCTCGCTGCTGGTTCTCGCCGTCGAACTCGGAGTGATCGCCGCCGTCGGCGTCGGGCTCTCGGCGATCCTCGGCCGGCCCCTGTTCTCGATCGTCGTCAGTTATCTCGCCGTCGCCGCATTGAGCCTCGGCACGCTGATCGCTTTCGGCCTGGGAGGGGTCGCCATTCAGTCGGAGGTGAAGGCCACCACTGTGCAGGCGATCTACGAAGACGGCAGCGATTCCTACACCTGCGGTCCTCCGACGGCCTCCACCTACTCCGCACCCCGATTCGACCTCTTCTGGCCCATCCTCTCGGCGAACCCCTACGTCGTGCTGGCCGATGCCACGCCGCCGCAGTTCAGCGAGTACGGCAGCCCGACCGATCTGTTCACCGGGGTCGCATCTCTCGTTCGCGCGGTTCAGGTGCCTCCCGACCTGAGCCCGGAGTTCGACTACTGCAGCACGGCGACGTTCGAACCGGGACCGACCCAGGAGGAGACGTACAAGAAGACGCTGCCGTCGTGGTTCGTCGGCCTCGCCCTGCACCTCCTGCTGGCGGCGGGGGCACTCGCTTGGGCGATCGCGCGAATGAAGACGCCGGCTCGCAAGCTCGCCGTCGGCAGCAGGGTGGCGTAAAGAGCCAGTCGGGCGTGGCGTTCCCTGAGCCTGTCGAAGGGCCGTTTGCTCTGCAAGAGCGGTTTTCGTGGCGCCGTCAGGCCCATCCGGCGCGTTGGGAGGGGCACGACGACGCGACGCGACGTCGGCGCTGATTGGGTAGCCGCGCGAGGCACGAGCCGGCGTATCGAAATCGCTCCGCGAAATGGTCTCGATACGGCCGCAGGCGGCCTACTCGACCGGCGCAGGAGGGCGTGGCAGGCGGCCTACGACGCCGGGTAGGTGCTGAGCTCCAGCACCTCGTGACCGGGCAGAGCGGCGCGACCGCCGAGGTCATCGAGAGCGATGACCACGCCGATTCCCGCCACGATCCAGCCGGCGCGTTCGGCGAGTTTCACGACGGCCGCGAGAGTGCCGCCGGTAGCGAGGAGGTCGTCGAGGATCACGACGCGCGAACCCTCCGGCAGCACGTCCGGCTGCACCTGCAGCGTCGCGGTGCCGTACTCCAGGGCGTAGTCCTCGCTCAGCAGGTCACCGGGCAGCTTGCCCGCCTTGCGAACCGAGACCATGCCCACTCCGCGGGCGTAGGCCATCGCCGCCGCGATGCCGAACCCGCGCGCCTCGATGCCGAGCACGGCATCCACCTGGCCCCAGTCGTGCGAGGCGAACGCGTCGACGACCGAGGAGAATGCCCGACCGTTCGCGTAGACCGACGTGACGTCGCGGAAGAGGATTCCCTCGCTGGGGAAGTCCTGCACGGTGAGCAGGTGGGCGTCGATGAGTTCGGCTGTTGTTTCGTCGGGCATGCAATCACGCTACCGGCGCCGGGACCGGCCCCATGACGAAACGCGCGACCCGGGCGCGATAAGTTGGAGTGATGACCGACTCTCCCTCTCTCGGCGACGAGACGCTGGCGCTGCTGCGCGACCTCATCCGCAGCGCGTGCGTGAACGACGGAACCTACGCATCCGGCCAAGAGATAAGGAACACCGACGTTCTGCGTCGCTTCTTCGAGGGCGTCGACGTCGATCCCGTGGTCGTCGAATCCGCGCCCGGTCGAGCCACCCTCGTCGTGCGCATCCCCGGCACCGATCCGACAGTCCCGTCGCTCGCGCTCGTCGGGCACATCGACGTGGTGCCCGTGATGCACGGGGGCTGGAGTCACGACCCGTTCGCCGCAGACATCATCGGCGACGAGCTCTGGGGCCGCGGAACACTCGACATGCTCTATCTGACGGCCGCCTACGCCGTCGCGACCCGCGCCGTCGCATCCGAGGGCCGTGCCTTGAGGGGCGACCTGGTCTTCGTGGCCGTCGCCGACGAGGAGGGCGGCAGCCGCCTCGGCATCGAGTGGCTCATGCAGCATCACCCCGAACTCATCGACGCCGACTACGTGCTGACGGAGTCGGGCGGCATCCCTGTGGGCGGGTCCTCCGACGCCCCGCACTCGGTGACCGTCACGGTGGGGGAGAAGGGCCTCGCCCGTCGTCGCCTGCTGATCAGGGGAATACCCGGGCACGGCTCGGCGCCCTGGGGATCGTCGAATGCGGGTGTCATCGCGGCCGAGGCCGTCACCCGGTTGACGCGTTTCGCCCCGCGCGCCGTCATCGGCGACTACTGGCCGCGCTACGTCGACGCGCTCGACCTCGATCCGGAGGTCGCACGCCGGCTCACCTCCGTCGCCGAGATCCTCGGTGCGCTGCCGGAGCTGGGCGAACTGGCCGGCTATGCGCACGCCACGACGCACACGACCATCTCGCCCAACGTGATCCGTGCGGGCGACGCCATCAACGTCATTCCGGGCGAGGCCAGCATCGACCTCGACATCAGGCAGCTGCCCGGAATCTCGCCCGAGGAGGTCGACGCCTACGTCACGAGCGCCCTCGGCGACCTGATGCGGCACATCGAGATCGTCGACATCGTGGGGGCGTCGTTCAGCCCCGCCAATGTCTCGCCGATGGACACTCCGCTGTTCGAGGTGCTGACCGCCGTGATCGACGAGGCGTATCCCGGGGCCGTGCCCCTGCCGATCATCGCGGCCGGCGGGTCGGACGCACGCTTCTATCGCGCGAAGGGGCGACGGGCCTATGGATTCTCGGTGCTGTCGAAGCGCTGGGACTACGGGCGGTTCCGACACCTCATCCACGGCAACGACGAGCACATCGACCTCGAATCGATCGCCCTCACTGCCCGGGCGATCGACTCCGTCGTCAGGCGCTTTCTGGGCTGACCGGCGGGGCGGCCGTCGGATGGCGGGTAACCTCGACAGGTGGCCCATCTACTGGGAGCGGAATCGCTCCATCTCGAATATCCGACGCGTGTCATCTTCGACTCCGTGACCATCGGTCTCAACGAAGGCGATCGCGTGGGTATCGTCGGTCGCAACGGAGACGGCAAGTCGACCCTTCTGCGTCTGCTCGCCGGCCGCATCGAGCCCGACGGAGGCCGGGTGACCCGCCGCAACGGGGTGACCCTCGCGATGCTCGACCAGTCGGACGACCTCGACGGCGACCTCACGGTGAAAGAGACGATCGTCGGCGACATCGACGAGCACGTCTGGGCCGGCGATCCGATCATCCGCGACGTGATCTCGGGACTGGCCTCGGACATCCCGTGGGACGTGCTCGTCTCGAGCCTGTCTGGTGGCCAGCGCCGACGTATCGCGCTGGCGAAGCTGCTCATCGGCGACCACGACGTGATCTTCCTCGACGAGCCCACCAACCACCTCGACGTCGAGGGCATCGCCTGGCTCGCGCAGCACCTGCGCAAGCGCTGGGCCACGAACTCCGGCGGGCTCATGGTCGTGACACACGACCGGTGGTTCCTCGACGAGATCTGCACCGCCACGTGGGAGGTGCACGATCGGCTGATCGAACCGTTCGAGGGAGGCTACGCGGCCTACATCCTGCAGCGTGTCGAGCGCGACCGCATGGCGGCCACCAGCGAGGCCAAGCGCCAGAACCTCATGAAGAAGGAACTGGCGTGGCTTCGCCGCGGCGCTCCGGCCCGCACGGCCAAGCCGAAGTTCCGCATCGATGCGGCGAACGCCCTCATCGAGGACGAGCCGCCCGTGCGCGACAAGGTCTCACTGGCAGCGATGGCCATGCAGCGCCTCGGCAAGGACGTGGTCGACCTCGAGAACATCTCGGTCGAGTACGACAATGGCAAGAAGGTTCTGAAAGACGTGACGTGGCGCATCGCGCCCGGCGAGCGCACCGGAATTCTGGGTGTCAACGGAGCCGGCAAGAGCACCCTGCTCAGCCTGGTCTCGGGAACCCTGCTGCCGACATCCGGCAAGGTGAAGCGCGGCAAGACCATTCGGGTCGCCACACTCACCCAGCAGCTGTTCGAGCTCGAGGACATTTGGAACGACCGGGTCAGCGAGGTCATCGGCCGACAGAAGAGCTCGTACGTCTCCGGCGGAAAAGAGATGACTCCGGGTCAGCTGCTCGAGCGCGTCGGCTTTACCAGCGCTCAGCTCTCGACCCCCGTCAAAGACCTCTCGGGTGGACAGAAGCGCCGTCTGCAGCTGCTGCTCATCATTCTCGACGAGCCGAACGTGCTGATCCTCGACGAGCCGACCAACGACCTCGACACCGACATGCTCGCGGCCATCGAGGACCTCCTCGACTCCTACGCGGGAACATTGCTCGTCGTGAGCCACGACCGGTACCTGCTCGAGCGCGTGACCGACAACCAGTACGCCGTGATGAACGGCGGATTCACCCACCTCCCGCGTGGGGTGGAGCAGTACCTCGAACTGCGCCTCGCCCAGCAGAAGGAGCAGGCGCGTATCGCTGCGGGGGGCTCCGCCGACGCCCCGGCCAAGAAGACCGGCCTTCAGGGTGCCGAGCTGCGGAACGCCCAGAAGGAGCTCGCCGCGGCGGGCCGCAAGATGGAGAAGCTCGGCACGCAGATCGCCGAGATGGATGTGGCTTTCGCGAAGCACGACCAGAGCGACTACGCGGGTCTGGGCGAGATGCAGCAGAAAGTCCAGGCCCTTCGCGACCAGATGGACACCGTCGAACTGCGCTGGCTCGAGCTGACGGAACTTCTCGAGGGCTGATCACTCGTAGGATTGTCGTCGTGTCTAAAGTCTTGAGCAGTCTTCCGGTCGGCGAACGAGTCGGCATCGCATTCTCCGGTGGTCTCGATACCTCCGTGGCCGTCGCGTGGATGCGCGAGAAGGGTGCCGTTCCGTGCACCTACACGGCCGACATCGGTCAGTACGACGAGCCCGAGATCGAGAAGGTGCCCGCGAGGGCTCTCGAGTACGGCGCCGAGGTCGCGCGCATCGTCGACGCGAAGTCGGCCCTGGTCGAGGAGGGCCTCGTCGCCCTCGCGTGCGGCGCGTTCCACATCCGCTCCGGCGGCAAGACCTACTTCAACACCACGCCGCTCGGTCGCGTCGCCACGGGCACGCTGCTCGTTCGCGCGATGAAGGAAGACGGCGTCGACATCTGGGGCGACGGCTCCACCTACAAGGGCAACGACATCGAGCGGTTCTACCGCTACGGACTGCTCGCCAACCCGCGCCTGCGCATCTACAAGCCGTGGCTCGACTCGCAGTTCGTCAGTGAACTCGGCGGCCGCAAGGAGATGAGCGAGTGGCTCGTCGCCCGCGGCTTCCCCTACCGTGACTCCGTGGAGAAGGCCTACAGCACCGACGCCAACATCTGGGGCGCCACCCACGAGGCCAAGAAGCTCGAAGAGCTGAGCGCCGGCATCGAGATCGTCGAGCCCATCATGGGCGTCGCCTTCTGGCGCGACGACGTCGAGATCGCCTCCGAGGTCGTGACCGTGCGCTTCGAGGCCGGTCGCCCGGTCGCCATCAACGGCGTCGAGTACTCCGACCCGGTCGCCCTCGTGCTGGAAGCGAACGCCATCGGAGGCCGCCACGGGCTGGGCATGAGCGACCAGATCGAGAACCGCATCATCGAGGCCAAGAGCCGCGGCATCTACGAGGCGCCGGGCATGGCCCTGCTGCACATCGCCTACGAGCGCCTGCTCAACGCGGTGCACAACGAGGACACCATCGCGAACTACCACTCCGAGGGTCGCCGCCTCGGCCGTCTCATGTACGAGGGCCGCTGGCTCGACCCGCAGTCGCTCATGCTGCGCGAATCCATCGTGCGCTGGGTCGGCTCGGCCGTCACCGGCGAGGTCACGGTGCGACTGCGCCGCGGCGACGACTACACGATCCTCGACACCACGGGCCCCAGCCTCAGCTACCACCCCGACAAGCTCTCGATGGAGCGCGTCGGCGACGCGGCCTTCGGCCCCGACGACCGCATCGGCCAGCTCACCATGCGCAACCTCGACATCGCCGATTCGCGTGCGCGCCTCGAGCAGTACGCCGCAGCAGGTCTTGTCGGTGGCGCGACAGCCGAGCTCGTCGGTCAGCTCGAACAGGGCGAGTCGACAGAGATCTTCGACGCGGTCGAGGAGTCCGAGGGCGGCGAGGCGCTGGATCGCGCCACCGACCTCGCCTCAGAGGGCGCGGCGTTCGACTCGGGTACCGACTAGCGCCAGGGGGTCAGCGCGAACACCGTCGCGCAGCCCAGCGGGTGAAGGCTCGACGATGTGCCCTCGAGGGGCAGCGACACCGCGCACACGCGGACGAGTCCCTGCGCCTCGAGCGCCGTGCCCCCGCTGAAGCCGTGGTCGCGTCCTGACAAGCGGCTGACCGACAGCGCGCCGTCCGATGTCGCGCCGGCCCTGACGGTCGTCGTCGAGAGGCGGCCGGCCGCATCCGTCACCGTGATACGCACGTCAATGGATGCGCGCACCGAGCTGGGATCGATCGCCCAGCCCTCGGCGACGATGCGTCCGCGCACCACCGACACGTTCTCGAGTGCACCCTGTGTGATCGACCCACGGGTCGGGTCGCCGAACCATTCGGAGTAGAAGCGCCAGAAGTTGAGGTTGCCGTAGGCGCCGCACGGGTCGTCGGGACTGCCCGCGACGGTGGCAGGGTTCGGCTGGTACGGCGTGTAGTAGTACAGCGCGGCCGTGGCGATATTCTTCAGGGTCACGTCGGCGCTGCCGCAGGAGCGTTCAGGGTTGTACGCAATCGGGCTCGGCTCGCCGATGGGCCGGTTCGTGAAGAATTCGCTCGTTCCCGGAGGGTTCGCGTAGCGCTTCAGCTGCCATGCCGCCCAGTAGACCTGGTTGTAGAAGCCCGAGTACTCCACATCGCAGGCCGCCGTGTCGGGGCACGCGTATCCCGTGGCGAACGAGAAGTCGCCGGCCGTCGGGGCGGGGTTGCGCACCAGCGACTGCTCCTTCTGCAGCAGAACGAGCAGGGCCTTCTGGCTGATGCCGCAGGCGAGGCCGACTTTGGCGATGATCTCGGCGCCGGTCTCTGACTCGCGGCCCCTGTAGGCCCCGCACACCTCATCCGCCGCGCGCGTGACGGTCTCCTGCGTGTAGTCGGCGAGGCACTCGATGCCCGGGGCGCAGGCGGCAACCTGCTCGTCGAGGAAGGCCTGCACCTCGCCGGCATCGAGGGCGTCACCGTCGTAGAAGAGTTCGTCGGTGATGATGAAGCCGGGGTCGAACGCCGGGGGAGTCGCCGCCTCGACCAGTCGCGCGGCCGTGTCGGCGAAGACCGTGGCCGGTGTCGGGGCGATGGATGCGGCATCCGCCCGCACGTCGTCGGCAGCGCTGGCCGGGCTCGCCGGAACGCCGGTGGCCAGAAGCAGCAGGGTCAGCAGGGCAGACGTGAGCACGCCGAAACGACGGAGAATAAGACGCCCCACCTAGTCGAAGTCGACGCTGAGTTTGCGCAGGAGGGACGCGATGCGCTCCTGGTCGGATTTGCTGAGGCGGCCGAGCAGCTCGCCTTCGGCCGTGACGAGCGCCGTGATGGCGCCGTCCACTCGGTCACGACCCTCGTCGGTCATCGACACGAGGATTCCCCGGCCGTCGTGCGGGTCGGTGCGGCGCTCGACCAGGCCGCGCCGCGACATCCGATCGATGCGGTTCGTCATGGTGCCCGATGAGACGAGAGTCTGCTCGAGCAGGGCCTTCGGGCTGAGCTGGTGCGGTTCGCCGGCGCGGCGCAGGGCCGAGAGCACGTCGAACTCCCACGACTCGAGCTCACTGGTGGCGAAGGCTGTTCGTCGCGTGCGCTCGAGGTGCCGCGACAGCCGCCAGACCCGGGAGAGGACCTTCAACGGAGCGAAGTCGAGATCGGGTCGCTCGCGCTCCCACGCGTCGACGATTCCGTCGACGGAATCCCGGGGAGTCGCATCTGCCACGCATCCATTATGTGGGGCCGAGGCCGTCGGCACCGTTCGTGTCTGGCAGAATTGGCGAATGCGTGCTCCACGGAGTGCGCGATCCGCCTTGGTGTAATGGCAGCACGACAGCCTTTGGAGCTGTTAGGTCTAGGTTCGAGTCCTGGAGGCGGAGCGGTTCCGGTCGGGCTGTGCCCGCGGGCGAGAGGGGCTCGAATGCCGCGCAGTATCGACGGGCGCCTGGGTCGCCGTTCCGGCAGGACGAGGGGGACCGTGGCCCTCGAGGACCTGGACGCCCGTGCGATCGCCGTGCTCGGGATCGGTTGGGCCGTGATCGGCCTGATCGCGGCAGTGGTCTTCGGCCTCGTCGCTGCCCCTGTAGTCGGGGGCACGTTCCTGGTCGAGCTGTCGGGTCGAGGCAGCGACGCGTCGCTCGCGCTCAACACCCGAGCGTTCGTTCTCGTTCAACTCATCGCCGCTGCGGTGGCCCTGATCGCGAGCGTGCTCGCCGCCGTCGTGGCTCGACGTGCCGCGCCCTTCTCGGTGTGCATCGGCGCGCTCGTCTCGATCCTTACTCCGCTCCTGATGGGAGTTGTCATCGTGAACGCGGTCGTCCCCTCCTACGGCGATCTCGACCGCGCAGGTCTCGCCTCTCTGGG
Organism: Agreia sp. Leaf244; assembly: GCF_001422695.1. NCBI lineage: Bacteria > Bacillati > Actinomycetota > Actinomycetes > Micrococcales > Microbacteriaceae > Agreia > Agreia sp. Leaf244. The sequence goes on from NZ_LMLX01000008.1 coordinate 85,661, forward strand.
GATGCTCGGCGGCACGATTCTCGGTGCCGTCTCGTTCTCGCTCGTGGTCGTCTCCACACGACGTCGAGATACGCAGGCGACGGCCTGATCGCATCCGAGGTCTCGACACCACGAACGGGGTCGAGCGTGTCAAGATCGATCATGGCCGACCGATTGATGCTGCTCGACACCGCCTCGCTCTACTTCCGCGCGTTCTACGGGGTGCCCGACACCATCAAGCGAGACGACGGCACGCCCGTCAACGCGGTGCGCGGCCTGCTCGACATGATCGCGCGGCTCACGACGGAGTTCGAGGCCACTCACCTCATCGCCTGCTGGGACGACAACTGGCGCCCGACGTGGCGGGTCGCTCTTGTCCCGAGCTACAAGGCGCAGCGCGTGGCCAAGGCCGTGAAGAACGGGCCCGACGTCGAAGAGGTGCCCGAGGGGCTGGTCGCCCAGATTCCGCTCATTCGCCACGTGCTCGAGGTCGCCGGGGTCGCGATCGTGGGCGCCGAAGATCACGAGGCCGACGACGTGATCGGCACGTACGCTGCTCGCGCGAACTCCGCCGTCGATGTCGTGACCGGCGATCGCGACCTCTTCCAGCTCGTCGACGATGAGCACGAGGTGCGCGTGATCTACACCGCGCGCGGCATGAAGAACCTCGAACTCGTCACCGACGAGGTGATCGTCGCCAAGTACAAGGTGCTTCCGAGCCAGTATGTCGACTACGCCACCCTCAGGGGCGACGCCTCCGACGGGCTGCCCGGGGTCGCTGGTATCGGCGAGAAAACGGCCGCGACCCTCCTCGCCGAATACGGCACGCTCGAGTCGATTCGCGACGCTGCGCAGGATGCCGACAGCGGCTTGAGCGCGTCGGTGCGGTCCAAGATCGCGGCGGCCGGCGACTACCTCGACGTGGCGCCGACGGTCGTGACAGTGGTGCCCGACCTCGACCTGGCGTCGCCTGCCGAGGTCGGCGCCGGGCTCGCGCCGGTCGGCGGCGACGCACGCGACGAGCTCGAGAGGCTGTCGAAGGACTGGAACCTCGGCGGTTCGGTCACTCGACTGCTCGCCGCATTCGACAGCTACGCCTGAACAAGCGTCAGAGCGTGACGACGAACTTCGTCGCCGAGGCTCCGGCTCGAAGCGCGTCGAGAGCGGGCTGGATGCTCTCGAGGCCGGTGCCGACGACCTCCGACCTCGGCGCGGTCACGTAGCGGCCCGCGGTGAGCGCATCGGGCAGGAAGCGTCCCCACAGCATGGGTCCGACCTCGGTGTTCATCAACGCGCTGCCCCAGACGAATCGCGTGCGGATTCCCCGAAGGCGGCTGCTCACCATCAGCGGTACGGTGCGCGAGAGCATCCGCAGTCCGAATCCCGCGAGTGCCAGCGGTGCGCGGCGGCGAGGAAGGCTGCTCATCGAGACCGAGGGGCTGGTGAGGCTGATCCGGCGGGCGCCGGTCGCGACGGCGATCGACAGGGCGGGTTCGGCAGATCCCGTTCCCACGGCGATGATGCCGGCCACCGGTCGGCCCTCGATGAGGGCGACGACGTCTCGCACGGCCGAGCCGCTGCGGTAGTCGACGACGTGTCGGGCCCCGAGCGCCCGCATCCGGTCGTGGTTGTACGGCGACGCCGTTGTGAGCACGGAGTAGCCGGCCGCGACGGCGAGCTGGATGGCATTGCTTCCGACGCTCGTCGATCCTCCCCAGACGACCACCCACTCGGTGGGGTCGGCATCTGCACCGGCCGCGCCGCTCGTGGGATGCCGCAGGCCGAGCTGGTCGCTCTGGAACAGGGCGGAGGCGGCTGTCGAGATGGCCAGGGGGAGCACGACGGCGTCCTCGAACGACAGCTCGTCGGGAATACGAGCGGTCAGCTGCGCCTGCACGACGGTGAACAGCTGGAAGGCGCCTTCGGCGGCGTGATTGCGGTTCTTCTCCATGCCCACGGCGTAGGCGATGACGCGGTCGCCCACAGTGAAGCCCGAGACGCCCGCGCCGACCTCGACGACCTCACCCGCGACATCCTCGCCGAGCACGGTGGGGCTGGGCAGCCACCCGTACATCACGTTTCCGGTTGACTGTTTGATCTCGTCGAGGGGGTTCACGGCGACGGCGCGTGCGCGGATCACCAGCTCGCCTGCCGCGGCAGCTGTGTAGGGAGCCTCGGCGACAGTCAGATCGGCGTAAGGGGCGGTGAGAAAGGCGGCGGAATTCGTAGGCATGATGGGCGTCCTCTGTGTGGTGTGCGAGTGATGACATTGCGTGTCATCAGAATACACATGATGGCACGCCATGTCATCACTAAGATGGAGAAATGGCACGTTGGCAACCGGATGCGCGAGGGCGGCTCGAGCGGGCGGCGTTCGAACTCTTCGTCGAGCAGGGATTCGCGACCACGACCGTTCCCCAGATCGCGGAGCGCGCGGGGCTGTCGACACGCACGTTCTTCCGTCACTTCGCCGACAAGCGCGACGCCCTCTTCGCCGAAGAGCGCGCCGTTCCGGAACAGGCAGCCGGCATCATCGCCGAGGCTCCCGCATCGCTCGGCCCCCTGCAGGTCGTCGCCGACGGGTTCGAGGCCGTGGCCTCGGCACAGTTCTCCCGCGAGAAGAGCTACTACATCGAGCGCCATCGAATCATCCAGTCCGACGACGGGCTGCGCGAGAGGCAGCTGCGTGCGCAGGACGCCCTGGTCGAGGCGCTTCGCACGGGTTTCGAGAAGCGCGGCAGCGACCCCATCGACGCGGTGCTCGCGGCACACCTCACGGCCACCGTGTTCAGCGTCTCGATCGGTCGCTGGCTCGGCTCGCCCTCTGACGAGCCTCTCGCCGCGCTGCTCCGCGACACCTTCGACAGGATGCGGCGCACCGCCTCGTCGTAGGCCGTCACCTCGTCGAGGTGACTCCGCCGATGCGCCGCGACAGTTCGTGTGCATGCCGCGTTGTCTCCTCCGCGAGCCTGGACCGGCTCTGCTCATCGTGCGCGTCGCGCTCGAAGGTCACCGCGATCGCCGCGGCCGGCCATCCCACGTGGTCGATGACCGCGACCGCGATGGAGGCGAGTCCAGGAGTGATCGTCTGATCCTCGACGGCGAAGCCGCGGGTGCGCGTCTCGGTGAGGATACGACGGAGCCGACCGTACGTCTCCGGTCCGGTCTCCTCCCCACGCCGGGTGAAGGACGAGGCATCGGGAAACAGCGCCCGCACCTGGGCGGCGGGCATCGCGGCGAGCATGGCGATACCGCTGGCCGTGAGGTGTGCGGGCAGTCGTACGCCCACATCGCTGACGAGCGCCGGCCTGCGAGGAGCCCGTTCCTCGATGAGATACAGCACGTCGCGGCCGTGCATCACGGCGAGGTGCGCGCTCTCGGCGATGCGGTCGACGAGCAGCGCGAGCACCGGGTGGCCGAGTCGGGAGAGCGGCTCCTGTCGGGCGAATCCGGAACCGAGCTCGAACGCCGCGATTCCCAGGCCGTAGCGCCTGATCTCGGCGAAGTGCAGCACGAAACCGGCGTCCACGAGCACACCGAGCAGTTTGTAGACCGTTGACCGGGGCAGCGAGAGGGCGGATGCCAGGGTCGCGGCGGGCACAGGCCGACTCTGGCCCGCCAGGTGGCTGAGGATGCGCAACGCCGCACTCGCGGCGGGCGCTCCCGATTCGATGGTCATGCTCAACTGTCTCGCATACGAGACGGTTTCGTCGTATCCGGGCCATCGGCATCCGCATGCCCGCGGTCGAATGGGTGTTATGACCGAGACCGTATCGACCCTCACCCGCGCCTCGACCGCTGTGCATATCGGCACCGGCCCGATCGATATCGACGACGTGGTCGCCGTGGCACGCCACGACGCACGCGTGGAGATCGATGCCGACGCCCGCGCCGCAGTCGTGGCCAGCCGGGCCGTCATCGACGCGCTCGCAGCAGACCCTGCGCCGCACTACGGGATTTCCACCGGCTTCGGGGCCCTCGCCTCGACGTTCATCGCGAGCGAGCAGCGAACGCAGCTGCAGCGGAGCCTGGTTCGATCCCACGCTGCGGGCTCGGGCCCCGAGGTCGAGCGCGAGGTCATCCGCAGCCTCATGCTGCTGCGCATCTCGACTCTGTTGACCGGGCGCACAGGCATCCGCCTGTCGACGGTCGAGAGCTACGCCGGCATGCTCAATGCGGATATCACGCCGATCGTGCGCGAATACGGCTCCCTCGGCTGCTCGGGCGATCTGGCGCCGCTGGCCCACTGCGCGCTCGCCCTGATGGGGGAGGGCGAGGTGCGCGATGCCCTCGGGATAGCGATGCCGGCCGCCGAGGCGCTCGCGGCGGCGGGCATCGATCCCGTGGTGCTGGCCGAGAAGGAGGGACTCGCCCTGATCAACGGCACCGACGGCATGCTCGGGCAGTTGAGCCTCGCCATTCACGACCTGCGGATGCTTCTGACGAGTGCCGACATCGCCGCCGGCATGAGCGTCGAGGCACTACTCGGAACCGACGCCGTGTTCGCCGCCGACCTGCAGGCGCTGCGGCCCCAGCAGGGGCAGGCCCTCTCCGCCTCCAACCTGCGATCGATGCTCGCGGGGTCACCGATCGTCGCCAGTCACAGGCCCTCGGCCCACACCGTGGTGCAGGACGCCTATTCGCTGCGCTGCGCGCCTCAGGTGCACGGTGCTGCTCGAGACACCGTCGACCACGCCGCCCTGGTCGCGAGCCGAGAACTGGCATCCGCCGTCGACAACCCCGTCGTGACGATCGACGGGCGTGTCGAGTCGAACGGCAACTTCCACGGCGCGCCCGTGGCCTACGTGCTCGACTTCCTCGCCATCGTGACGGCCGATGTCGCGAGCATGTCGGAGCGCCGCACCGACCGCATGCTCGACCCGGCGCGCAGCCACGGGCTCCCCGCATTCCTGGCTCACGACGCGGGAGTCGACAGCGGCCTCATGATCGCCCAGTACACGGCTGCGGGGATCGTGTCCGAGCTCAAGCGGCTCGCCGTTCCGTCGTCGGTCGATTCGATCCCGTCGTCGGCGATGCAGGAGGATCACGTGTCGATGGGGTGGGCCGGCGCTCGCAAGCTCCGCACCGCCATCGACGGACTGACCAGGGTCATCGCGATCGAGGTGATGACGGCCGCCCGTGCGCTCGACCTGCGCGCACCGCTCGAGCCCGGCGCGGGATCGAGCGCCGTGCTCGAGGTGGTGCGGGCCGAGATCGACGGGCCGGGGCCCGACCGCTTCCTCTCGCCCGAGATCGAGGCCGTCGCATCCCTCGTTCGGCGGGGAGCCGTGCGCGACGCAGCGGCGGCGCGGCTGGGCGGTCTGAACTGAGCTGTCGAGGCGCGGACCGCGCTACTGCACGGCGGCGGTGAGGCGGGCGACGGTGTCGAGCGCCTGGGCCACCGCCGGACGGGCCAGCCATTGCTCGAGCGTGATCTCGCGCGACTTCTCGCGGTAGCCGTCTTCGATCGCGCGCAGCCGCTCGACGAAGTCGGCGCTGCGCACCATGAGGGACACCTCGAAGTTCAGGCTGAAGGAGCGCATGTCCATGTTGCTCGACCCCACCACGGCCACGTCGTCGTCGACCGTGAAGTGCTTCGAGTGCAGCACCGTCGGCTCCTGGTAGAGGAAGATGCGCACGCCGGAGCGCAGAAGCGTCTCGTAGTACGAACGCTGGGCGTGGTAGACCACGTACTGATCGGCCACGGCACAGGCGAAGAGCTGCACCTCGACGCCCCGCTCGGCAGCCGTGGTGATCGCGTAGAGCATGGAGTCGTCGGGCACGAAGTACGGGCTGGCGATGATCAGGCGCTCCTGCGCGCCGTAGACCAGCGCGTTGAAGAGGCGCAGGTTGTTCTCGCCCTCGAACCCGGGACCGCTCGGAACGACCTGGCATTCGATGCTGTTGGGGGAGTCCGACGGGGTGGCGCGCGTGTCGTCGGTCTCGACGATGTCGCCCGTCTCGCTGTACCAGTCGGTCACGAAGAGGGCATCGAGGCCGAGCGCTGCGGGGCCTTCGAGCCGCACCATCAGGTCTTTCCACTTCAGGCCCCGGCGGATGTTTCCTCGCTTGTCGTAGCTCGAGTCGATCATGTTCTGCGACCCCGTGAACGCGATGTGGCCGTCGACGACGACGATCTTGCGGTGATTGCGCAGATCGGGCCGACGCCAGTTTCCCTGCCAGGGACGGAACGGCAGCATCTCCTCGAACCGGATGCCGTTCTCCCGCAGCCAGGCGCGTGTCGAGCGACCGCGCGGATTGCGCATGGTGGCCCAGTGGTCGTAGAGCACGCGCACGGTGACGCCCCGCTCGTGGGCCGACTTCAGCGCGTCGAAGAACGCTCGGGTGGTTTCGTCGCGGCCGAGGATGTAGAACTCGACGTGCACGTACAGCTTTGCGGATGCGACGGCGTCGGTCATCGCCTGGATCGACGCCTCGTAGTCGGGCAGCAGGGTGGCGGTATTGCCCGCGATGAGGGGCATGGCGCCGAGGGTGCGGTTGAGGTGCACGACCGAGCCGAACCAAGCGGGTTCGGCCGTGGTGGTCTCGGCGCCGTCGAGCGGTCCGGCAGCGTCGAGGATGAAGGCGTTGACCTCGCGTTGCTTGTCGCGCCTGTCTTTCGGCAGCCGGGAGCTGCCGAGCATCGCGTAGAGAAGGCTGCCGGGGATGGGGGAGATGAAGATGGCGAGCAGCCAGGCCATGGCGGAGCTGGGTCGGCGGTTGCGGGGAACGGTGACGACCGCGCCGATGCGGATGAGGATGTCGACCACCAGGATGACGATCGGAAAGATCTTGAGGATCGAGCGCCAGGTCGTGCGGGCCATCAGGCGGCCGGAAGCGTTCTGAGCAGCCGCTCGGTGGCGGTCACCATGTGCGCTCGCATCGCGTCGGCAGCAGCTTGGGGATCGCGAGACAGCAGGGCCTCGTGCACTGCAACGTGCTCGTCGTAGGCCTGCTCGGCGTCGGACGTGTCGTGAAGGCCGCGTTCGACCCAGATGCGCAGCAGCGAACGAATGCTCTGCAGCAGGGTGACAAGAACCGAGTTGTCGACGCCGCGTGCGATCTCGAGGTGGAACTTGAGGTCGGCCTCGATGAAGCGGGTGCGGTTGTCGCCCGCCTCCTTCATGGCCGTGAGGTGCTGGTTGAGCCGCTTCATCGCATCGTCGGACATGCGGCTCGCTGCAAGCTCTGTGGCGAAGACCTCGAGCGCACCGCGAACCTCGATCAGTTCGCGGGTGCGCGGCTCGCCGAGCATCAGGCCCCAGCTCAGCGTCTCGGGAAGCAGCTCGGAGGCGGTTCCGCGGAGGTACGTGCCGCTGCCGGGACGCACGTCGACGATGCCCAGGATCTCGAGTGCGGCGAGGGCCTCGCGCACCGCCGAGCGGCCGATTCCGAGGGCCGCGGCGAGCTGACGCTCCGGCGGCAGGCGGGTGCCCGGCGCGATGTCGCCGCCCATGAACAGGTCGAGCAGGCGTTTCGCGACGGCGGACACCGCCGTGCCGCTGGCCACGGAGCTCAGGGCCGCGCTGATCTCATCGGTTGCGGGTCGATCGGGGAATGCGGGCACAGGCTCAGATTATCAACGTGTCACGCCGAGTTCGCGCAGCACTACGAGGTGGGCGCCTCGGCATGCTTCGGACCAGCGGCCTCGTGAGCCTCCGTGGGGTGCTTGCGGTGCAGAGAGGCCCCCTCGACATCGACATCGGGCAGGATGCGGTCGAGCCACTTCGGCAGCCACCAGGCCGACGCACCGAGCAGATGCATCACCGCAGGGATGATCAGCAGTCTGACGACGAACGCGTCGAGCAGCACTCCGAGAGCGAGACCGAGACCGATCGACTGGATCATGACGGAGTTCGAGAAGATGAATCCGCCGAAAACACTCGTCATGATCAGTGCGGCGGCGATGACCACCGTGCGCCCGGCATGGACGCCGCGCTGAACCGCGAGCCTGGCCGGCGATCCGTGCGCGTACGACTCGCGCATGCCGCTCACCAGGAACAACTGGTAGTCCATCGCCAGCCCGAACAGCACTCCGACCACGAGGATCGGAAGGAAGCTCAGGATGGGGCCGGGATCGTGCACCCCGAAGACGGGGGCCAGCCAGCCCCACTGGAACACCGCGGTGATGCCGCCGAAGGCCGCGAACAGAGACAGCACGAATCCGGCCGTCGCCGTGATCGGCACGAGAATCGACCTGAAGACGAGAATCAGGATGATCAGAGACAGTCCCACAACGACGGTCAGGTAGAGCGGGAGCGCTTCGGCGAGCTTCTCGCTGACGTCGATGTTGCCCGACGCGTTGCCGGCGACACCGAGCTCTGCGACACCGTCGATGTCGAGGCCGCGCAGGTCGCGCACGAGCTGCTCGGTCGACTCGCTGGTGGGGCCCTCCTTCGGCACGACCTGGAAGGCGAGCAGCAGGTCATCGTCGCTGGCACCGATCGGGGCCACGGCCACGACGTCGTTCTCGGCCTTGAGCAGCGTTCCGATGCGCACCTGCTCGCTCACGAGCTCGTCATCGGTGATCGCCTTGTCGAGATCGGCGACCACGATCAGCGGGCCGTTGACACCGGCGCCGAACTTGTCGTCGATGAGCTTGTAGGCCTTGTAGGCGCTCGAGTCGACCGGCTCGGAGGAACCGGCGGGCAGGCCGAGTCGCATCGAGAGCGCGGGCAGGGCCACGATGAGCAGCACGGCGATTCCGGCAACCACGGTGATCGCTGCGCGCAGTGTGTTCATGGGCTTGTTCGGAACCCGGGCCTGGTGATCGGTGTGGCCGACCTTGGCGCGGGCCTTCTTGGTGAGGATGCGCATGCCGGCGAGGCGGAGCATGGCCGGCGTCAGCGTGACCGCGATGAGGATGGCGACGAAAACACAGACGGCGCCCACGGTTCCCATGAGCCCGAGGAACGGGACCCCGGTGAGGTTGAGGGCGAGCAGGGCGATCAGTACGGTCGAGCCGGCGAAGACCACGGCGTTGCCCGAGGTGCCGTTGGCGAGGCCGATGGACTCCTTGAGTTCGAGACCCGAGCGCAGTTGGGTTCGGTGCCTGTTGAGGATGAACAGGGAGTAGTCGATTCCGACCGCGAGTCCGAGCATCACGCCGAGCACGGGCGTGACCGAGAGCATGGTGACCGTTCCCGACAGCGCCAGCGAGGCGAGCACTCCCACGCCCACACCGATGATTGCGTTGACGAGCGGCAGGGCGGCGCCGATGAGGGTGCCGAGCATCACGAAGAGGACGATCGCGGCGAAGATCACGCCGCCGATCTCTCCCGGGCCGAGAACCTCGGGGATGGTCGCGGCGATGTCGTTGGACACCTCGGCGGTGACGCCGTCGATCTTGGCGTTGCTCAGTTCCTCGACCACGGCCTCCTTGGCCTCCGAGGGAACGAGGTTGAGGGACTTGTCGAACTGCACGGTGCCGACGGCGGTCGTGTCGTCTGTCGAGACCTGGCGGATGTTCGAGGCCAGGTCGAGGAGTTTGGCTCCCTCTTCGAGGGTGGCGCTCTGCTTCTCGAGCTCGGCGCGGCTGGAGTCGATGGTCGCCTGCTGCGTCGCCAGCTCGGCGTTGCCCGCGTCGAGCTGCGCCTGCTGGGCGTCGAGTTGAGGCTGGGCGGCGGCCAGCTGGCCGGCTGCTTCCGCCTGGGCGCGTGCCTGGTCGAGCTGCTGCTGACCGGCGGCGGCCTGGCTCTTCGCGCTGTCGAGCAGTGCCTGGCCGTCGTCGAGTTTCGTCGTGCCGTCGGCGATCTGCTGCCGGCCGTCGACGACCTTCTGGGCGGAGTCGTCGATCTGGGCCTGCGTGTCGAAGGGGTTGGTCGTCGACTTCACATCGTCGAGCTCGGTCGTCTTCTCGAGCAGCGCGCCGATGGCCGTCTTCTGCTCATCGGTGAAGGCGGTGTCGTCGGTGGTCGTGAACACCACGGTTCCACGTCCGCCACTGGCCGACGGGAACTTCTCGGCCAGTTCGTCGCTGACCTTCTGGGTCGCCGTTCCCGGAATGCTCACCGCGGAGGTGAGCGTGCCCCCGAACAACGCGAACGCTCCTCCTGTGAGGCCGAGGATCACGATCCAGGCGACGATGACCAACCAGGCGCGGCGTGCGGAAAACACACCGAGGCGGTAGAGGAGGGATGCCATGTTCCTCAGCTTCTTTCTGAAATGAGCGGGTGACGGGGGAGGAGTCTCACGTCGCATCGTTGGGAAGAGAGAGGGGAGTGGGGGTGGGCGGAACTCAGCTCGGTGCGGAGTATCCGTCGCGGACGATACCGATGAAGCGGTCGAGAAGGCTGTCCCAGACGCTCCGAGACGCGGCGTCGAGCGTGCCACCGGCTTGGATCATCCAGTGCCGAGCGACCACGGAGATGCCGTTCAACAGAGTACTCACGAGGACCGCGACCTCGAACTCATCGACGCCGCTGCGCCGGGCGAGCTCGACCGTGAGGCCTTCGGTCGACCGCATGAACACGCTGTCCGCATTCTGGGTGCGGGCGTCGTCGCCGTCGAGGAGCCCGAAGAAGTAGGCGACCAGACTGGGCAGATCCATCTGCTTGATCGCCGTGGTGACCTCGGCGAAGAGCGCCGCGCGGCTGCCGTGGCTCGAGGGGGTGACGCTCGCGACGGCGAGAAAATCATCGATCGCACGATTGAGGGTGCGGGTGCAACTGGTCATGATCACGTCGTCGAGCGACGAGAAATGGTTGAAGACGGTGCGACGGGCGATGTCGGCGCGGTCGGCGAGCTCATCGACACTGAAGCGGGCCTGTCCTCGTTCGAGGATCAGCGAGTCCGCAGCGTCGAGGATGGCTTCACGGTGCCGGGCCTTCAACTCGGCTCGGCGATCCATCAGGATCGGCTTGGTGGTCACGTTATTACACTAGGTGCAACGACGCACTGAGTGCAACCTCGGCGGTCCTCTGAGAACGGTTATGGTTGGCTGAATCGTCTGAGACGTGGGGGAGAGTATGCCGGTCGTCCGCCATCGCTTGACAGATATCGACGCAGAAAACCGCAAAGCGATCTGTTCGGTATGCGGCGAGACGCGCATCCGGTATCGCGAGAACGGGCGCTCCGAATGCATGACGGTGAGGAACGCGAACAAGTTCGGTGCCGGCAATCGCGATGAGCAATTGCGCCGCCGCCGCTTGAGAGAGCGGTACAAGCTCACGACGGAGGAGTTCGACGAACTCCGGGAATCCCAGGCGGGCCGCTGTGCGATCTGCGGCAAGGAGGACAGCTCCGAATCGGGTCTCGTGGTCGACCACGACCACCGCACCGGACGTGTGCGCGGGCTCCTCTGCAACGGCTGCAACGTCGGACTGGGATTCCTCCAGGACGATCACGAGGTGCTGACGGCGGCCGCGGCCTACCTCGTCGACTTCTCTCGTCAGGCGTCGTCGGACTGATCCGTTCTCGTGCCTTCCAGAGGCAGGATGAGGTGCCCGTACTTCGCTCCACGAAAGCGCGTGGTCCGACGAGGAGGAAGGCCTCGTCGTTCACGATCGGCGGCCCACTCCTCCAGCGAGAGGTCGCGCTTGTCGGCGTTGCACTCTCCGCACGCCGGCAGAAGGTTTCCGTAGTCGTTCCGGCCGCCGCGACTGATCGAATAGACGTGATCGGGTTGGATCTCCGTGCGCGATGTGGCTGTCGAGCAGTAGGCGCACCGTCTGCCGAATTCGCTCCATAGTCGGATGAGCTCGGCACGAGAGAATTCGCCGTTGACCCGATGACTGCGCGCTCGGCGCCGCATCTCCTTCGCCTGCCACTTGCACGACATGGAGCAGTACCTGGCGCTCCGACGGATTCGAGTGCCGTTCTCGCCGCACCAGATGCAGATCAGCTCCACCACAGAAACAGCCCCCGACGATCCCACTCGTGACCACCGCGAAACGGTGCACCACATAACCTAGCGGCTTGCGCGGAATACCGAGCAGGCGTTATGGTTTCTAAATTGGTCAACCGGTTGTTAGGGGTTCGCTGTCCGCCGGGGCAGGAGCGCAGTCGGAATTGACGTGACAAAGGAGTTATCCATGACCACCTCCCGCGCCGAGACGCACGTCTCAGCAATCGAGAAGTCGACCATCAAGAAGGTGGCGTGGCGGCTCGTTCCATTCGTGGCCTTTATGTTCTTCATCAACTACCTCGACCGATCCGCCATCGGTTTCGCCGCGCCGAACGGAATGAACGACGACCTGGCCCTGACGGTCACCCAGGTCGGATTCGCCTCGGGCGTCTTCTTCATCGGGTACATCCTGCTCGAGGTCCCATCGAACCTGGCGCTCGCCCGCTTCGGTGCGCGCCGCTGGCTCTCGCGCATCATGGTCACCTGGGGGATCGTCGCGGTTCTCTTCACCTGGGTCGGCAACTTCGAGCAGCTCGCCATCCTGCGTTTCATTCTCGGTGTCGCCGAGGCCGGATTCTTCCCAGGCGCCATTCTGTTCCTCAGCCTGTGGGTGCCCGCGCGTCACCGAGGCAAGATCCTCGCGCTCTTCTACCTGGCACAGCCTCTGACAACCGTCATCGGAGCCCCGCTGGCCGGCCTGCTCATCGGCGCCCACGGACTCTTCGGCCTCGAGGGCTGGCGGGTCATGTTCCTCGGCGTCGGCGCACCGGCGATCATCATCGGCGTCGTGGCATGGTTCTACCTCAAGGACAAGCCCAGCGATGCGAAGTGGCTCACCAAGGAGGAGCAGGTCTGGCTCACCGAGGAGCTCGCCGCCGAGAAGACCAAGACCGAATCGCTGCAGGCCGTCACGGCCGGCAAGCAGCGCGGAGGCTTTATGCAGGCCTTCACGAGCGGTCGTGTCTGGATTCTCGCCTTCATCTACTTCGGCTTCATCTACGGTCTCTACACCCTGGCGTTCTTCCTGCCGACGATCATCAACGGTTTCCAGGAGCTCTACGGCACCGAGTACAACGTCTTCGAGAAGGGCCTCATCACGGCCGTCCCCTACATCCCGGCCGCCATCGCGCTGTGGCTGTGGACCAAGGACGTCTCGAAGCGCGGACTGAGGACCTGGCACATCGCAGGCCCGGCGGTCATCGGTGCCCTCACGATTCCGCTGGCCCTGTTCGCCGGGTCGCCCGTGGCCACGATCGCGGTCATCGCGATCACCGCCATGGCCATCTTCGCCGTGCTGCCGAACTTCTGGACATTGCCCACCCAGTTCCTCACCGGCGTCGCCGCTGCAGCGGGTGTCGCCTTGATCAACACCGTCGGAAACCTTGCCGGATTCGGCGCCCCCTACATCACGGGTGCCGTTGCCGACCTCACCAAGGACTCGTCGGGCGAACCGCAGTACTTCGTGCCGATGGCGATCGTGGGCTTCTTCCTGCTGCTCTCCGCCGTGCTGATGGTCGTGCTCTCGTACCGGGGCAAGAAGGACGGTTCCTTCAACCCCGACGCGAAGGCGCCGGCGATCGTCCACTGACCGCCGATACGACTCTCGACACCCCAGGAGATCTCAGATGACTCGCCTATTCAATGATCCGACCGAGTTCGCCGACGAGATGATCGACGGCTTCGTGGCCGCGAATGCGAACCAGGTACGCCGGGTCGCGGGCGGCGTGGTGCGCAGCACCCGCACACCCGAAGGAACCGTCGCGCTCGTCGTCGGAGGCGGCTCGGGCCACTATCCGGCATTCGGCGGCATCGTGGGCCAGGGCCTCGCCCACGGCGCCGCTATGGGCAACCTGTTCGCGTCGCCCTCGGCTCAGCAGGTCGAATCTGTGGCGCTCGCCGCCAACCGCGGCGGGGGAGTGCTGCTCAGCTTCGGAAACTACGCCGGAGACGTGCTGCACTTCACCCAGGCCGAGCAGAAGCTGAACGCCGCAGGCATCCAGACGCGCCACGTTGCGGTGACCGACGACATCTCGTCTGCCCCGGCGGCCGAGAAGCACAAGCGCCGCGGCATCGCGGGCGACCTCACGGTGTTCAAGTCGGCCGCGGCCGCGGCCGAGGAGGGCTATTCGCTCGACGAGGTGGTTCGTGTCGCCGAGCTGGCGAACGAGCGCACCCGCTCCTTCGGCGTCGCCTTCTCGGGCTGCACCCTTCCCGGTGCCGACGCGCCCCTCTTCACGGTCCCCGACGGTCGCATGGCCGTGGGGATGGGCATCCACGGCGAGCCGGGAATCGACGAGACCGACGTGCCCACGGCCGACGGTCTCGCGGAGCTGTTCGTCGACTCGCTGCTCGCGGAGCTGCCCGAGGGCATCTCGTCGGCCCGGGGCCAGCGGGTCGGCGTGATCCTCAATGGTCTCGGCTCGGTGAAGTACGAGGAGCTCTTCGTCGTGTACCGACGCATCGCCACGCTGCTCGCGGAGGCCGGCCTCGAGGTCGTCGACCCCGAGGTGGGCGAGCTCGTCACCAGCTTCGACATGGCGGGGGCCTCGCTCACGCTGTTCTGGCTCGACGACGAACTCGAACGCTTCTGGCGTGCACCGGCCGACACCCCGGCCTACCGCAAGGGTTCGGTGGCAGCCGTGCAGCAGCTCGATCCCAGCGAGATCGAGGCCGCGCAGGCCGTCGTGATCCCCGAGGCCGACGAGGATTCGAGGCAGGCTGCGGCTGTCGTCGTGCAGGCGATCGAGGCGATCGCCCGCGTCGTCGACGCCAACGCCGACGAGCTGGGCCGCATCGACGCGGTCGCCGGCGACGGCGACCACGGCATCGGGATGCAACGGGGCGCGCGGGCCGCGTCGGCCGCGGCATCCGAGGCGCTCGCCCTGGGCGCGGGCGCGAAGACCCTTCTCGAGCTGTCGGCGAACGCCTGGGCCAACAAGGCCGGCGGCACGTCGGGAGCGCTGTGGGGCGTCGCCCTGTCGGCGGTCGGCGACGCTCTGGGCGACGAGGGCAGGCCGACGGCCGAGTCCGTGTCTACCGGAGTCGCGGCCGCGGTCGACGGCATCATGTCGTTCGGCAAGGCCGAGGTGGGCGACAAGACGATGGTCGACGCCCTCGTGCCCTTCCGCGACACCCTCAAGAGCGGAATCGACGGCGGAGCCTCGCTCGCCGACGCCTGGCAGACCGCGGCCGACGCCGCCTCGGCCGCCGCGACCGCCACGGCCGATCTGCTGCCCCGCATGGGCCGCGCCCGTCCGCACGCGGAGAAGAGCCTCGGAACCCCCGACGCCGGAGCGTACTCGTTCGGCCTCATCGTGCAATCCATCGCCGCCGTCCTGGCCGGCACCTCTGAAGGAGAGAAATGACTGACAAGCTCCGCATCGTCATCGGCTGCGATGACGCGGGATTCGACTACAAGGAGATCCTGAAGAAGGACCTCGAAGCGAGCGACCTCGTCGAGAGCGTCACCGACATCGGTGTCGACGCCGACGGGCACACCGCCTACCCGAAGATCGGCGTCGCGGCCGGCGAGCTCGTCGCCTCCGGCGAGGCTGACCGCGCGCTCCTCTTCTGCGGCACGGGAATCGGTGTCGCCATGGCCGCCGGCAAGGTCGCGGGAATCCGCGCATCCGTCGCCCACGACAGCTTCTCTGTCGAGCGACTGATCCTCTCGAACAACGCCCAGGTGCTCACCATGGGCCAGCGCGTCATAGGAATCGAGCTCGCCCGCCGCCTCGTGCGCGAGTGGCTGACGTACCGCTTCGATGAGGCCAGCGCGAGCGCCGAGAAAGTCGCCGTGCTCTCGGAGTACGAGGCAACGGGCTCCTGCTGATGACCACCCCCACCCTCGTCGGCGTGAGCCTGAAGATGTACTTCGGGCACGCGCAGACGCTCGACTGGATCTCGAGGGTCGGCGACCTCGCGCGCCGCCATCCCGCGGTGCAGAACGGCTCCGTCGAGGTCTTCGTGATTCCGAGCTTCGTGTCGCTCGCGCAGAGCGTCGGCGTTCTCGAGGGCACGCCCGTGCTCGTCGGCGCCCAGGACCTGGCGACGGAGGACGCGGGAGCGTTCACCGGCGAGGTCAGCGGCGTCGAGCTCGCCGAGGTCGGCGCACGCGTCGTCGAGGTGGGCCACGCGGAGCGTCGCGCCCTGTTCGGCGAGACCGACGAGATCGTGGCCGCGAAGACGTCGGCGGCGCTGCGCAACGGCCTCGCCCCCGTGCTCTGCGTCGGCGAGAAGACGCGCACCTCTCCTGAGGATGCCGCCGCGGAGTGCCTGCGCCAGCTCGGCTCGGCGCTCGACGGCGCGCCCGCGGGTCGCGTGATCGTGGCCTACGAGCCCGTCTGGGCGATCGGTGCGGCTGAGCCCGCGGAACCCGCATATGTGCGGGCCGTCTGCGCCCTGCTGCATTCGGCCGTGGCAGACCGACCCGACAGTGCCGTGATCTATGGCGGCAGCGCCGGCCCCGGTCTGCTGGCCGAGCTCGGCGACGAGGTCGACGGCATCTTCCTCGGCCGGTTCGCCCACGACACGGATGCGTTGGGGCGCGTTCTCGACGAAGCGGGGGCCCGGCGATGATCGGCCTCGGCTCCTACGCGTTCTTCTGGCAGCATTCCGAGCTCGCGCCGAACCGGCTCGATGCCTTCGACATGCTGCGCCGCACAGCGGAACTGAACGCCGAGCTGTTCCAGTTCTGCGACTACGCACCCATCGAAGACCTGACGCGCGACGAGCTCGCGCGCCTGTCCGATCTGGCCCACGAGCTCGGGATCACGCTCGAGCTCGGCACGAAGGGCGTGACGCCCGACCACCTCGAGAAGTATCTCGACCTCGCGAACGCGCTCGACGCATCCATCGTGCGCAGCATGCTCTACTCGCCCACGTCGCGACCCACCCTCACCGAGGCCGAGTCGCAGCTGCGACAGATTCTCGGTGCGTACGACGACGCCGGCGTCGACCTGGCCCTCGAGACCTACGAGCAGGTCTCATCGACCGACCTCGTCGGGCTCGTCGAGCAGGTGGCGCATTCTCGGCTCGGCATATGCCTCGATCCGGCGAACAGCGTGGCTGCTCTCGAGAACCCGCGCGACGTGATCGCCCGCACCGCGCCCTACGTCAAGAACATCCACGTGAAGGACTTCGCGTTCACCCGGCGTGGCGGCTGGGTGGGCTTCACCCTCGAGGGTGCCCCGCTCGGCACCGGCCTCCTCGACTACGACTACCTGCTCGAGACCGTTCGCCCGAACGAACGCGGCATCAACCAGGTGATCGAACACTGGCTTCCCCTCGCCGACACCATCGACGAGACGGTGCAGCTGGAGAACGACTGGAACGACCACAACCTCGCATATCTAAGGAGCAAGAATGTCTACTGACAACCTCACCATCGCCGTGATCGGCGCCGGCGGCAAGATGGGCATGCGCGTGTCCAACAACCTCGTCAAGACCGACTACACCGTGTACTACAGCGAGGTCTCGCCCGCCGGGCAGGAGCGCGTCACCGCGACCGGCCGCGTGCTCACCGACACCCCCACCGCTGTTGTGGACGCCGATGTCGTCGTGCTCGCCGTTCCCGACCTCGCACTGAAGGCCGTCTCGGCCGACGTGGTTCCGCAGATGAAGAGCGGCGCCGTGGTGCTCACCCTCGACCCCGCCGCCGCCTACGCGGGTCTGCTGACCCGTCGCGACGACGTGATCGAGGCGGTGACGCATCCGTGCCACCCGTCGATCTTCGTCGAGCGCCACACGCCCGAGGAGTACGCCGACACCTTCGGCGGAATCGCGGCCCTGCAGGATGCGATCGCTGCGATCGAGAGCGACGACGAGTCGAAGAAGGCCCAGGTCGAGCAGGTCGTGCGCGCGATCTTCGCCCCGGTGCAGGACGTGCACTGGACGACCGTGAAGCAGCTTGCCCAGCTCGAGCCCACCCTCGTGGAGACCATCGCCTGCATGATCGGCGCCCTGCTCAAGGAGTCGCTCGACGAGGCCGTGAACACGATGGGCGTTCCCGAGCCCGCCGCACGCGCCATCCTGCTCGGCCACACGCAGGTCGCCCTGGCGAACACGCTCAAGGGTGACAACCCCTTCTCGGATGCGTGCCTGATCGCCATGGACTACGGCCGCGGCGCCATCATCAAGGAGGACTGGAAGAAGGTCTTCAGCGACGAGGAGCTCGACAAGAACCTCGCGAAGATGCTGCACCTCGACAAGATCGAGCGCTAGTCCGTCCCGGGCTCAGGGAACGGCTGTCGTTCCCTGAGCCTGTCGTTCCCTGAGCCTGTCGAAGGGCATCCTCGCCTGTCGTACTTGTTAGGCTTACCTAAGTTCGTCTCGAAGTTAGGTCATGCCATGTCCCTCACCGCTCCAGCCGCCGGCGCCCGGAAGCCGCGCACCCAGATCACCCTCTCGGTGGTTCGCGCCCTCAGGCTCTCTCCCCACCTCGTTCGCGTGGTTCTCGGGGGCGCCGGTTTCGACGAGTTCGTCAGCAACGACAAGACCGACAAGTACGTGAAGATGCTGTTCACCGATGTCGACGGTCACCAGGTCACCCGCACCTACACCGTGCGAGAAGTGAACGAGGTCGACAAGACGATCTCGATCGACTTCGTCGTGCACGGAGACGAGGGCCTCGCGGGGCCCTGGGCCGCCGCCGCGAAGCCCGGCGACATGGCCATCGTCTCCGGCCCCGGCGGGGGATACGCTCCCGATCCCACGGCCGACTGGCACCTGTTCGCCGGCGACGAGTCGGCGCTCCCCGCCATCGCGTCGGCTCTGGATGCCCTTCCCTCGACCGCGCGCGGTGTTGCGTTCATCGAGACCTACACCGAGGCTGACGCCATCGAACTGCGAGCCCCCGAGGGCGTCGAGGTGCGCTGGCTGCTGCGCCGCGACGCGCACGCGGGCAAGACGACTCTGCTCGCCGACGCGGTCGCCGATCACGACTGGGCCGAGGGTCGTGTGCAGGTCTTCGCCCACGGGGAGCGCGGAGCCATGAAGCAGCTCCGCGATGTCTTCAAGGAACGCGGCGTCACGCGCACGCAACTGTCGCTTTCGGGCTACTGGGCTTTCGGACGCACCGAGGATCGCTTCCAGGCGGAGAAGCGCGAGCCCGTCGGCGTCATCGAGCCCATTTCCGATTGAGTCCGCGCGTTCCAAAACGATCGCGGTGGTTCGCGGGTCATCGGGCACAATGATCGTATGAATCGTGCCCAGCGCAGAGCGCCTCTCGTCGTCATCGCCACGGTTCTGCTCGTCGGCCTCAGCGCCTGCGTTCCGGCGTCCGAGCCCGCGCCGACGGTCACGGTCACCCAGAGCGCGCCTGCGGTCACCATCACTCCGACGCCCACGCCGACCCCGACGCCCACACCGACTCCGGCTGCCGAGCCCGAGCCGGCTCCCGCTCCCGAACCGCCTGCGCCTCCCGTCTCACCCAACGCCATGGGTGGGCAGACCGACGGGGGAAACACGGCGACGACGCCGTGGGTCAGCGACTCGGGTCCCCAGCAGTTCGCCATGGGGCCGGCGGTCGCGCTGAACGACTACGAATACAGCTACACGGTCGCCAACCAGGACCAGGTGCTGGCGATCGCTTCCCGCTTCAATCTGCAGGTCGACGATGTGGTCCGGGTGAACTTCCGCTGCTCTGACTATCTCGAGGTACAGCCGGGCGACGTGCTCGACATCCGCTGGCCCGTCGATTCCGAGCAGATCGGCGGAGGCTGCTGACCAGCCCCGCCCCGCGCTGGCCGAGTAGGCCGCCCGCGGCCGTATCGGCCCCCGGTCCCGGAGCCTGTCGAAGGGCACCCGCGTTCGGTCGAGACCCGTTCCCTGAGCTTGTCGAAGGGCACCCCACCAGGCCACGACTCCTCCTCCACAACCCAAGCCCAACGACACTTATCCACAGTCGTTTCCGCTGGTCAAGCATCGAATGCTCGTTCCGACCCAGTGTCGGTGGTCACTGTTTGACTTGTCCCATGACACCCCCACCCCCGCCCCTCTCGGCCGACCCGTACGTGGTCGCGCTCGATGAGGTCGCCGCCCTCGACACGCAGATAGCCCGCCTATCCGCGGTCAGGGCCAGACGCGTCACCGCTGCTGCCCGCGAGCTCCACCGGCAAGCACCCGTTGACACGTCCACCGCAGGTCCGGTCTGGTCCACGGCCCGGGTCGAACGGGTCGAACTCCTTACCGAGCTCGCCCTGCTGACCCGCCGCACCGAGTACCGAACCGCGGTCCTGGTCGACACCAGCACAGCCCTCGTTGACCGGCTCCCGGCAACCCTGGCGGCGGTGGCTGCGGGTTCGGTGTCGTGGGAGCAC
>NZ_LMLX01000009.1:0-61351 GCF_001422695.1 Agreia sp. Leaf244
CTCCGTTCCGCTGTTCTATGAGATCACCAAGGGCTAGTCTCTAACCCTTCCCCGTGGGGCGGCAGCGACATCGCTGCCGCCCCACGCACGCGCTGACGTAATCTGTACACCAGCGCGTGCGGCTACGTAACAGTTAGGTGTCTCAACTCGAATGTGCAACCAGCTTGAACCGGTGATGTGAGCAGACCATGGCCGGATATATCTTCAGACGCGTACTTCAGGCGATCCCCGTCTTCTTCGGGACGACCTTCCTCATCTATTTCATGGTGTTCGCCATGCCCGGCGATCCGATCGTGGCGCTCTTCGGCGACAAGACGCCGAACCCCGCGGTGATCGAGCAGCTTCGCCAGCAGTACCACCTCGACCAGCCCTTCATCGTGCAGTACTTCCTGTACATCGGCGGCATCTTCCGTGGCGACTTCGGCACCTCCTTCTCGGGGGAGCCGGTCACGCAGATCCTCGCTCGCACGTTCCCCGTCACGATCCGTCTCGCCGTGCTCGCCCTCATCTTCCAGTCGGTGGCCGGAATCGCCGTCGGTCTGGTCTCGGGCCTGCGCAAGGGCAAGCTGTTCGACTCGAGCGCTCTCGTCGTCAGCCTGATCCTGATCTCGCTGCCGATCTTCGTGATCGCCTACGTCGCTCAGTACGTCTTCGGAGTGCAGCTCGGCTGGGCCCGCACCACCGTCGGTTCGGGTGCTCCGCTGCAAGACCTCATCTTGCCGGCCATCGTGCTCGCCAGTGTCAGCTTCGCCCAGATCGTGCGTCTCACTCGGTCATCGGTGATCGAGACGAGCGGGCTCGACTTCGTGCGCACGGCCTACAGCAAGGGGCTGAGTCGCAAGCGGATCGTGCCCGTGCACATCCTGCGCAACTCGCTGATCCCCGTGGTCACCTACCTGGCGACAGATTTCGGAGTGCTCCTGGTCGGAGCGACCGTCACCGAGGGAATCTTCAACGTTCCCGGTGTGGGTAACACGCTCTATCAGGCCATCATCCGCGGAGAGGGTCCGACCGTGGTCTCCTTCGTCACGGTGATGGTGCTGCTCTACCTCGTCGTCAACCTCGTCGTCGACCTGCTCTACGGTCTGCTCGATCCAAGGATTCGTCTTGTCAAATAACACGCCCTCGCCCCGCACCGGGCACTTCGTCGCGCCGCTGGAGGACACCCCCCTCGTCGCCATCGACGCCGTCAAGGTCGACGAGAAGCCCTCGAACCTCTGGATCGATGCGTGGCGGGATGCTCGCCGCAGGCCGATCTTCTGGATCTCGGGTCTGCTCATCGCGCTGATCATCGTCGTCGCCCTCGTGCCGTCGCTGTTCGCGACCGTCAACCCGTTCACCGAGAAGTGCCAGCTCTCCCTCAGCAACGGCGATCCGACCGCAGGGCACCCGCTGGGGTTCACGAAGCAGGGCTGCGACGTCTACTCCCGCATCATCTTCGGAACGTCGACATCGGTCTCGGTCGGATTCATCGTCATCGTCCTGACGACCGTGCTCGGTCTGCTCTTCGGCGCATTCGCCGGGTTCTACGGCGGATGGATCGATGCTGCGCTCTCTCGCGTGGGCGACATCTTCTTCTCGATCCCGTACATCCTCGCCGCCGTCGTCATCATGTCGGTGCTGTCGCAGTACCGCAGCATCTGGACCATCTCGTTGGCAATCGGCCTCTTCGCCTGGCCCTCCACGGCGCGCGTCCTCCGAGCCGAGATCCTCAGGGTCAAGCAGTCCGACTACATCACGGCCTCCGAGGCCTTGGGCGTCTCCAAGATCAAGATCCTGCTGCGCCACGTTCTGCCCAACTCGATCGCACCCGTCATCGCGATCACTACCATCTCCCTGGCCGCGGCCATCGTCGCCGAGGCGACGCTGTCGTTCCTCGGCGTCGGGCTCGGCGGCAGCATCATGTCGTGGGGCAATGACATCAACCAGGCCCAGCGAGACATCCGCGTGCACCCCCAGACTCTGATCTGGCCGTCACTCGCCCTGTCCATCACGGTCTTCAGCTTCATCCTCATGGGCGAAGTCGTGAGAGACGCACTCGACCCGAAAGCGAGGGCGCTCCGATGACCGCCACCGACGCATCCACTTCACCGATCGGCGGCGACGCCGCGACCACTCCGCTGCTCGAGATCAAGAACCTGCAGGTCGGATTCCGTACGCAGCGCGGCGAGGTCACCGCCGTCGACGGCGTCAACATCACGTTGATGCCGGGCAAGACCCTCGCCATCGTCGGGGAGTCCGGCTCCGGAAAGTCCACCACCGCCCACGCCATCATCAACCTCCTTCCCGGTTCGGGTCGCATCACGGGCGGCGAGGTTCTCTTCGAGGGGCGCAACATCGCTGCGCTCGACGAGAAGCAGATGGAAGACATCCGTGGTCGCATGATCGGCTTCGTGCCCCAGGACCCGATGTCGAACCTCAATCCCGTGTGGAGCGTGGGCTTCCAGGTCGAGGAGGCCATTCGCGCGAACGGTATCGCGACCGGCAAGCAGGAGGTCAAGAAGCGGGCCATCCAGGTGCTGAGCGAGGCCGGCCTGTCGGATGCCGACAAGCGGCTCAAGCAGTTCCCCCACCAGTTCTCGGGCGGTATGCGGCAGCGCGTGCTCATCGGTATGGGACTCAGCTCGGATCCGAAGCTCCTCATCGCCGACGAGCCCACCTCGGCGCTCGACGTCACGGTGCAGCGTCGCATCCTCGACCACCTCGAGAAGCTCACCCGTGAGAGCGGCACCGCCCTTCTCTTCATCACGCACGACCTCGGCCTCGCCGCCGAGCGCGCCGAGCAGCTCGTGGTCATGTACAAGGGCAAGGTCGTCGAGTCCGGTCCCTCGCGGGAGATCCTGCAGAACCCGATCCACCCCTACACTCAGCGGCTCGTCGCCGCCGCACCCAGCCTCGCGTCCCGGCGCATCCAGTCGGCCTCGAAGCCTCTGGAAGACCTCGGCTACGAAGCGACTCGCGTCACCGAGGGCGTCGACCTGATCGCGGCCGCGGAATCACGGGCCGATGTGCACTCCGCCGTCGACTCGGCTCCGATCGCCATCGAGGTCAGAGACCTGACCAAGGTGTACAAGATCCGCGGCGGCAAGGGTTCGGCCTCGACTCTGAAGGCTGTCGACGGCGTCAACTTCCAGATCGCCAAGGGCACGACGATGGCGCTGGTAGGGGAGTCCGGTTCGGGCAAGTCGACCGTCGCCAAGCTGCTGCTGCGTCTCGAAGACGCCACGAGCGGCGAGATCCGCATCGACGGCACCGACACGGCACCGATGAAGGGCAAGAGCCTGCTGGCACTCCGTCGCAAGATGCAGCCGGTCTTC
Source organism: Agreia sp. Leaf244 (assembly GCF_001422695.1). Classification (NCBI taxonomy): domain Bacteria; kingdom Bacillati; phylum Actinomycetota; class Actinomycetes; order Micrococcales; family Microbacteriaceae; genus Agreia; species Agreia sp. Leaf244. The sequence continues at coordinate 3,318 of NZ_LMLX01000009.1, forward strand.
CAGGACCCGTATGGCTCGCTCGACCCGCTGCGCAACATCGGCAACACGATCGCCGAGCCGCTGAGCGTCTTCAACGTGGGAGACAAGAAGTCCAGGCGCGCTCGGGTCGACGAGCTTCTCGATCAGGTGGCCCTTCCCAAGGCCCTGGTGACCCGGTACCCGAACGAGCTCTCCGGTGGCCAGCGCCAGCGCGTCGCCATCGCTCGCGCCCTGGCGCTGAAGCCCGAGATCGTGATCCTCGACGAGGCGGTGTCGGCGCTCGACGTGCTGGTGCAGGCTCAGATTCTGCAGCTGCTCACCGATCTGCAGGCCGAGCTGGGGCTGACCTACCTCTTCATCACGCACGATCTGGCGGTGGTCAGAGTGATCGCCGACAACGTCAGCGTGATGAAGTCGGGGCGCATCGTGGAGGCCGCGACAACCGATGAGGTGTTCGGAAACCCGCGTGAGGAATATACTAAAGAGTTGCTTGATGCCATTCCCGGGGCCAACATACCCCTGGGCGTCTAGCCGTTCAGGGCGTTGTCGCCCGATATCCCACGCTAATAAGAGCCCGTCGACTTTCGGGTTCATCCCGATCCTCAAGGACTTTTTCCATGGCTGAAGCCACCCGCGCCGACCTGCGCAACGTCGCAATCGTCGCCCACGTCGACCACGGCAAGACGACCCTCGTCGACGCCATGCTCAAGCAGACCAACTCGTTCGACGCCCACTTCGAGGGCGACGACCGCATGATGGACTCGAACGACCTCGAGCGCGAGAAGGGCATCACGATCCTCGCGAAGAACACCGCTGTCACGTACAACGGTATTCACGCGCCCGAGCACGGGGCCGGCGGCCCCATCGTCATCAACGTGATCGACACCCCTGGCCACGCCGACTTCGGTGGCGAGGTCGAGCGCGGCCTGTCGATGGTCGACGGCGTCGTTCTGCTCGTCGACGCCAGTGAGGGCCCGCTTCCGCAGACCCGCTTCGTGCTGCGCAAGGCGCTCGAGGCCAAGCTGCCCGTCATCCTGCTGGTCAACAAGACCGACCGACCCGATGCGCGCATCGACGAGGTCGTCGCGGAGAGCCAGGACCTGCTCCTCGGCCTCGCCAGCGACATGGCCGACGACGTTCCCGACCTCGACCTCGACGCCATCCTCGACGTGCCGGTCGTCTACGCATCCGGCCGCAACGGCGCTGCGAGCATCAACAAGCCCGCCAACGGCGAGCTGCCCGACAATGACGACCTCGAGCCCCTGTTCGAGGCCATCCTCACCCACGTGCCCGCTCCGAAGTACGACGACGAGCACCCCCTGCAGGCCCACGTCACCAACCTCGACGCGTCGCCGTTCCTCGGCCGTCTCGCGCTGCTGCGTATCTTCAACGGCAACATCAAGAAGGGTCAGCAGGTCGCCTGGGTTCGTCACGACGGCTCCGTGCAGAACGTCAAGCTCACCGAACTGCTCATGACGAAGGCGCTCACGCGGTACCCCGTCGACAGCGCGGGCCCCGGTGACATCGTCGCGGTCGCCGGCATCGAGGAGATCACCATCGGTGAGACCCTCGCCGACCCGGATGACGTGCGCCCCCTGCCGACCATCACGGTCGACGACCCGGCCATCTCGATGACCATCGGCACCAACACCTCGCCCCTCGTCGGCAAGGTCAAGGGCCACAAGCTTACCGCACGTATGGTGAAGGACCGCCTCGACCGCGAACTCGTGGGTAACGTCTCGCTCAAGATCGTCGACATCGGAAACCCCGCCGCCTGGGAGGTGCAGGGCCGTGGAGAACTCGCCCTGGCCATCCTTGTCGAGCAGATGCGTCGTGAGGGCTACGAACTCACCGTCGGCAAGCCGCAGGTCGTCACGAAGCAGGTCGACGGCAAGACGCACGAGCCGATGGAGCACCTCACCATCGACGCTCCGGAAGAGTACCTCGGCGCGATCACGCAGCTCCTCGCCGCCCGCAAGGGCGTTATGGACGGCATGTCGAACCACGGCACCGGCTGGGTGCGCATGGAGTTCATCGTTCCGTCGCGCGGCCTCATCGGCTTCCGCACCGAGTTCCTCACCACTACCCGCGGCACCGGCATCGCCAACGCGATCTCGCACGGCTACGGCCCCTGGACCGGTCCGATCGTCACCCGCAACAACGGTTCGATCGTGGCCGACCGCTCCGGCGTGGTCACGCCCTTCTCGATCGTCAACCTGCAGGAGCGCATGAGCTTCTTCGTGGAGCCGACGCAGGAGGTCTACGAGGGCATGGTCATCGGCGAGAACTCGCGCGCCGACGACATGGACGTGAACATCACGAAGGAGAAGCAGCTCACGAACATGCGCCAGTCGACGTCTGACACGTTCGAGCGCATGACCCCGTCGCGCAAGCTCACCCTCGAAGAGAGCCTCGAGTTCGCCCGCGAAGACGAGTGCGTCGAGGTGACGCCCGAGTTCGTGCGCATCCGCAAGGTGGAACTCGACTCCAACGCTCGCGCCCGCGCGACGGCCAACCTCAAGCGTGCCAACCAGGGCAAGAACTAGCCTGTCTTGATCGAAGCGGGGCAGCGGAGCACATCCGCTGCCCCGCTTCGTCGTTTCGCGGGCGGCACGGAGCACGACTAGGCAATCACGGCGTCGAAGCTGAGTAGTGAACACTCACGAGTGCCCGTGCGCCGATCTCTACTGTCGGAGATACCAGCAGATCTGCTGGTGACACTTGATTCTGGAGAAAACAATGACCATGTCACGCGCACGAATCGCCATCCCCTTCCTCGCGCTCGCCCTGCTGGCGGGACCCGCTCTGACCGGATGCTCGCCCCAATCACTCACGGAGGGCATCGCCGAAGGAGTCGCCGGCGAGAACGGTCAGAAGATCGACCTGAACACCGACGGCGGACTGCCCGACGGTTTTCCCGAGAACATTCCCGTCCTCGATGGCGAGGTCATCTCTGGCGTCTCCGTCGGCGATGGAGAGACGCAGACCTGGACAGTGCAGATCGCCATCACCGATGCCGAAGCGGCGTACAACGAGGTCAAGAGCGGGCTCGAGAAGGCCGGTTTCACCTCGGACTTCACCGGCATGAACGAGGGACAGGGCTACGGCACCTTCGATGACGGAGCCCACTCGGTGGTCATCTCGACCGGCGACAACGGCACCGACGTGATGGCGGCGACGTACATCGTGTCACAGACGATGCGCTGATCCACGCCTCAGGAGAAGAGCCCGGCGCCGACGTAGGATCCCTGCTTGGCGCCGGGTGGAACGGCGAACAGCCCTGACCCGACATGCCGGATGTATTCGTTCATCAGGTCGTTCTTCGCCAGATTCATCTGAATGCCGATGAACTGCTGCGGAGAGCGCTGGTAGCTGATGAAGAACAGGCCGGCGTCGAGTCGTCCGAGGCTGTCGTTGCCGTCGACGAAGTTGTAGCCGCGGCGCAGGATCTCGCTGCCCGCGTTCGAATCGGGATGCGCGAGCCGCACATGCGAATCCGCGTCGATGAGCGGCTTGTCGGCGCGACCGAGAACGGAGAAGTCAGGGGCCGTGAACTCCTTGCCTCCGGAGAGGGGAGCCCCCTCTCCCTTGGTCCGCCCGATTATCTTCTCCTGCTCGCTGAGGGCCGTCCTGTCCCACGTCTCGATGGTCATGCGGATGCGTCGGGCGACGAGGTAGGAGCCGCCGGTCATCCAGGCGGGCGCGTCGGCCGAGCCCACCCAGACCGACTTCGACACCTTGCCTGGTTCCTCGGCCTTGATGTTCGCGGTGCCGTCCTTGAACCCGAACAGGTTGCGCGGGGTGACCTGCGCCGTGCTCGTCGACGAGGTGCGGCCGAAGCCCAGCTGAGACCAGCGAAGACTCGCCCGGCCGAAGGCGATGCGCGACAGATTGCGGATGGCGTGCACGGCGATCTGCGGGTCGTCGGAGCAAGCCTGGATGCACAGGTCTCCGCCCGTTCGCTGCGCATCGAGATCGTCGGCGGGAAAGTGCGGAAGCTCGGTCAGCTCGGCCGGCTGCTTCGATGCGATGCCGAAGCGGTCGGTGCCGGACGCGTCGACGAAGAGGGTCGGACCGAAGCCGATGGTGATCGTGAGGCCGCCTGTCGGAAGGTCGAGGGCCTCTCCCGTGTCTTGCGGGGGAGCGTCGTATGGACCGTCGACCGCGCCGAACTCGCCCACGGGCTTGCCCTGGCACATGAGTGCGGCGGCGGTGGTCCAGTCCTCGAGCAACTCGATCAGGTCGGCTCTCGTGGCCGTCGACGACATGTCGAACGCTGCGAAGTGGAGGCGGTCCTGGGCGGGCGTGACGATGCCGGATTGGTGTTCGCCGAAGAACGGGTAACTCGTGCCGCCCGTGGTGGATCCGCCGGCCGAGGCGGTCGCGGCGAGGACGCCGCGGTCGCCCGCGACGCCGACGCCGAGGCCCACGACCCCGGCGCCGGCCAGCCCGAGAAGCCCTCTGCGCGAGAGTTTCTGCGGGGCGGCCGGCGCCGTGCCGTCTACGAGAGAGTCGTCTGTCATGTGTCCTAGCCGACGAGGGTGGAGGTGAGCTCGCTGAGCGGCTCGCTCAGCGAGTTGACGCCGTCGGCCAATTCCTTCACCTGGGCGGGGGTGAGCTCGTCGTAGTAGACGAAGCCCTTGTCGAGGCTGCCGTAGGCGGCGAGCTGCTGCTCCAGGTCGCCGAAGCGGGTGTCGAGGGTCTTCACGAGCTCCGGGTCCTTCGTCTCGACGATGTCGCGAACGCCCTCGTAGGCGACTCGTGCGCCCTCGAGGTTGGCCTGGAAGTCCCAGAGGTCGGTGTGCGACCAGATCTCCTCTTCTCCGGTGATCTTGCCGCTGGCGACCTCTTCGAGCAGGCCGATCGCACCGTTCGAGATGGCGTCGATGGTGACCGTGTAGTCGCTCGCGTGCACGGCGTCATAGAGCTGCTGGGTGTTCTCTTTCAGCTTGTCGGCGTAGTAGCTGCGCTCCTCGGGGGTGAGCGCGACGTAGTCCACGCCCCCGTTGTCGGCCGCCGCCGGCGGGAACAGGTCCTTCTCGATGCGGTGCCAGCCGGTCCACTCGTCGTCGGGCGCCACGTCGGCCTCGCGGAAGTCGATCTCCGGGTCGAGGTCGCCGAACGACTCGGCCACGGGCTCGATGCGCTCGTAGTTGGCCCTGGTGGTGGGGTAGGTCGCGCGAGCGGTCTCGTCGTCGCCCGCCAGATAGGCGGCGAGGAAGGTGTCGGTCCCGGTGACGAGCTGCGCCACCTGGTCCTTGATGTAGGCGACGTAGTTCGTGGCGGCCGCGTCGACCTGCTCCTGCTCGTCGCCCGCGAGCTTCACCTTGTCGCCGGTGACCGCGAAGGCGGCGTTTCCGATGCCGTCTCCGATCATTCCCGGCTTGCAGACGGTGAAGTAGTCACCGGGCTGGGCCTGCACGACGAGGTCGCGCGAGATGCCGGGGCCGACGTTCTCGACCTCTCCGACGATGCGCAGGCCGTCATCGGCGAGCAGATAGAACTCGGTCACCTGGTCGCCGGAGTTCGTGACCTCGAAGCGCAACGTTCCGCTGGACGCCGTGTTGGTGCTGACCGTGCAGGAGTCGGCGCTCGAGTCGACCGTAATGGCGGCCGAATCGGATGGCGACGCGTTGGGCACGCATCCGGTGAGTGCCAGCAGGGTCGCTGCGGCGCCGATCGTCGTGAGTACTGCTGTGGCTTTCACCGGGCTCCTTGGGGGGTTGGTCGGGCAGTGCTGCTGCTGTCAGAAGAGGGAACCTGTGCCGCGGGCGCCTTGCGGGCGACGGAGCGGAGGAAGACGATCATCGTGGGAACGACGTAGAGGACCCAGGCGGCGGCCTCGAACCACGTCGTGGCGGGGGAGAAGTTGACGGTTCCCTTGAGCAGGGTTCCGTACCAGCTGTCGGGCGGGATCGCGGCCGAGACGTCGAAGGCCAGACTGTGCAGGCCGGGGAGGATGCCCGCCTCCTGAAGGTCGTGCACGCCGTAGGAGAGCACACCCCCGGCGACCACGATCAGCACGGCACCCGACCAGGCGAAGAACTTCGACAGGTTGATGCGCACCAGCCCGCGGTTGATGAGCCATCCGAGCAGGACCGCGACGACGATGCCGAGGGCGGCTCCGACGAGGGGAAGCGTCGTCGAACCCGTGGCCTGCACGGCGGCCCAGATGAACAGGGCCGTCTCGATGCCTTCACGGCCGACGGCGAGGAAGGCGACGAGAACGAGGCCCCATCCGGCACCCTCGAGGTGCTGGTCGACATCGTGCTGAAGGTGGTGTTTCAGGTTCTTCGAGGTGCGGAGCATCCAGAAGACCATCCACGTCACGAAGATCGTCGCAATGATCGACAGGGAACCGCCGATGGCCTCCTGCGCCTCGAACGAGAGGCCGTAGGTGCCGAAGGTGAGGATCGCGCCGAGCGACAGCGATACCAAGACGGCCAGTGCCACGCCCAGCCAGATGCGCTTCAGCACATCGCGACGTCGGATCTTCACGACGTAGGCGATGAGGATGCCGACGACCAGCGCCGCTTCGAGTCCCTCACGCAGGCCGATGAGAAAGTTCGCGAGCAAGGGCAGGACCTTAGTATGAGGCGGCGCGATCCGCGCCGAGGGGAGGAGGCGGCCCACGCTGGTCGACTCGGAGATTCGGTAAGGCTTGCCTTACCGGATCTGACTGTAACTCTTCAGGTGTCGCCGTGTCCAGTCAGCTGCGCTGGAGATCGGCCGTGACTGCGTGGTCGGTGCTGACGAGCCTCAGGGCGACCGCGATGACCGCCGTCGTCAGGGTGAGCAGGAGAAGGCTGAGACCCCATTGGATCTCCGCCGCGAACACGGCGAACGAGATCAGTGCGGCGATCTGGATGCGCACGGCCCCGGGGGTGCGGGAGCCCGGCGCAGCGGGTGTCGGAGGGCGCTCCCAGCGCGCGACGACGAGGCTGAGTGCGGCGAGGATCGCCCAGACGGCGAGCACGAACAGGGGTCGGGTCGCCCACCAGACGCCGCTGCCCGGCTCGCTGTCGACCCATCCGCTGAGGAAGAGGGCGCCGCTGAGCGCCACGATGATCGGCAGGTGCCACAGGTAGATGGTCATCGCGCGGCTGCCGACGAAGAACGTCGCGATGAGCACGGGCTTGAGGGTCATCGCCACGCGGAGCGCGGGATAGAGGAGGTGGAGGATGCACACTTGGGCGACGCCGAGGAGTATCAGGGGCACGGTCGCGGGATTGAGGTTGGTCAGCATGTCGACCGGATAGAGGTCGAGTCCGTACGTGAGCGCCGCGAGCAGTCCGTAGCTTGCCGCGGCCCCGGCGAGCAGTTGCCAGCGGGCGCGACGCGCGAACCAGCCGTCTGCATACAAGAAGCCGAGCTGCTGCACTGCGAGCCAGACGAAGACCAGGTTGATCAGGCCGATCTCCTGCACGCCGCTCAGGATGCGTGCGGTGTCGACGATCGCGGACAGGCCGACGAGCGCGCCGATCGTCGGGGCAGGGCGCGAGGCGTGCGCGCGATGGACGATCGGCAGGAACGCCTGGCAGGAGATGTACGCCGCGAGAAACCAGAGCGGCATCCCCACGCCGGCCGACACGACATCGACGAGTCCGCGATCGACGCCGGCGATGACGAGCACCCAGAGCACGACCGTGAGGAAGACGAGAAGGGGGAGAGCGGGCCTGAGCAGGCGCACCAGGCGTGCGCGCAGGAATTCGGAGGGCGACGTACCTCGCCGCATGGCGCTTCTCCACGAGACGGCACCGGCGAACCCGCCGACGACGAAGAAGAGGGGCATGATCTGGCCGACCCAGGTGGCGAGGGCGAACCACTCCTTCGTCTGCAGCGGGTTGATCTGCCCGATGGTGTCTCCGTCTCGATGGAGGCCGACCATCAGGGAGTGCATCATCACGACCGCGAAGACGCAGAAGACCCGGGCGAGGTCGACCACGAGGTCACGCTTGCTGCGGGCGGCGAGCTCGACGACGTCGACGGAATCACCCTCGGGATTCGCGGCAGCCTGGCTGGATCGGTTCGACATCGAGCACCCTTTTCCGGTCGTGTCGATCATGATAGCGAGGAGGGCGACCGGCCAAGCTCCCAGCCACGCGCGGATAGTCTTGACGGGTGACCGAAGCACAGCCTGAGCAGCACCGCGTGGCGACCCCCGAGACCGTGTCGTCGCGAATCGTGTCGTGGGTGGTCGGCCTCGGCCTCGGCGTGCTCTTCGGAGTCATGGGCACGGCGGTGAGCCAGTCCACGTGGACGATCGCGCCCGGGTTCAGCCTTCCCATCGGCCTGATCGTGGCCCTCCCTGCCGTCCTCCTTCTGCTCGTCGGCCTCCGTCTCGTTCTGCGCACCAGAACCACGGCCATCGTGGCGGCCTTCGGCATCGTCGTCACGATCTTCCTCCTGTCGCAGCCCAGCGCAGGCGGATCGATTCTGGTGCCGGGCAACGCGCTCGGCGTCGTCTGGACCTTCGCGCCCACGGTCATCGCACTCCTGGTGCTCGCATGGCCGCGGTTCGGGAAGAATTAGACTTATGCAGTCGCACCAACTTCTGTGCGGCATGAAGGGAACGAACGCACTGTGACCTACGTCATCGCCCTGCCCTGTGTCGACGTCAAAGACCGGGCCTGTATCGACGAATGTCCGGTCGACTGCATCTACGAGGGTGAACGCTCGCTCTACATCCACCCCGACGAATGCGTCGACTGCGGTGCGTGCGAGCCCGTCTGCCCCGTCGAGGCCATCTACTACGAAGACGACCTCCCCGAAGAATGGGCCGACTACTACAAGGCCAACGTCGAGTTCTTCGACGACCTCGGCTCCCCGGGTGGCGCGGCCAAGGTCGGAGTCATCGCCAAGGATCATCCGTTGATCGCAGCCCTTCCCGCGCAGTCGCACGGCGAGCAGTAAGTGGCCCTCGGCGCGCTTCCCGACTACCCGTGGGACGCCATGCGGCCGTACGCCGAGACGGCCCGGCGTCATCCCGACGGCATCGTCGACCTGTCGATCGGCTCGCCCGTCGACCCGACGCCCGACAGGGTGCGCGAGGCGCTGGCGTCGGCGACCGACGCGCACTCCTACCCCCAGACGGCGGGCACGCCTGAACTGCGCGCGGTCGTGTCGCGGTGGTTCGCCCGTCGTCGCGGTGTGCCGGGCCTCTCCGACGACGAGGTGCTGCCCACGATCGGATCGAAGGAACTCGTGGCGTGGCTCCCTCTGATGCTCGGCCTCGGCGAGGGCGACGTCGTTGTGCATCCTCGGGCCGCCTATCCGACCTATGCGGTGGGGGCGACGATCGCGGGCGCTCGCGCCGTCGCATCCGACGACCCGGCCGACTGGCCCGCCGAGACACGTCTCGTGTGGCTGAATTCCCCGGGCAATCCCGACGGCGCCGTGCTGGATGTCGACGGCCTGGCACGGGCGGTCGCGCGGGCGCGCGAGCTGGGCGCGGTCGTCGCGAGCGACGAGTGCTACGCCGAGCTGGGCTGGGACGGGCCGTGGCAGAACGACCCGGTTCCGAGCGTGCTCGACCCTCGGGTGACCGCGGGTGACCGCTCTGGGCTGCTCGCGGTGTACTCGCTCAGCAAGCAATCGAACCTCGCCGGATACCGCGCGGCGTTCGTGGCCGGAGACTCCCGCCTGATCGAGCGTCTGCTCACGGTGCGCAAGCATGCGGGCATGATGCCTCCCGCTCCCGTGCAGGCTGCGATGATCGCGGCCCTGTCCGATGACGAGCACGTCTCGGCGCAGAAAGAGCTCTATCGGGCGCGTCGCAGCATTCTGCGGCCCGCGCTGGTCGACTTCGGCATGCGCATCGACCGCAGTGAGGCCGGCCTCTACCTGTGGGGCACGAAGGGCGTCGACGCCTGGCAGACCATCGGCGAGCTGGCCGAGCTCGGCATCCTGGCCGGGCCAGGGCCCTTCTACGGCGAGCATTTCCCCCGGCACGTGAGGCTCTCGCTCACCGCGACAGACGAGAGGATCGCGGCCGCCGCCGCACGCCTCGCCTGAGCTGTGGCCTTGTCGGCATCCTCCAACGACAACCGGCGGTTGCGTGTGGATGTCATGGTTGCCCCCATTTCGCCCTAGGCTGTAGGAGGGTCAACGCGGTCCGGGGTCACACATCCTGCGTCTAGCGTCCCGCCACTTACCATCAGGCAGGAACACTCGTCAGGAGGCGCCGTGACCGACGTCGGGCAGAACAATTCAGCATCACATCCCGAAGCAGCAGAACCCCGCAAGGCGACTCTGTCCTTTCCCGGGGGCACCGCCGATTTCCCCATTCTCGACAGCGTCGACGGAGCGTCCTCCATCGATCTCTCGACGTTCACCAAGCAGACGGGCATGACGACGCTCGACTACGGGTTCGTCAATACGGCTGCGACGAAGTCGAACATCACCTACATCGACGGCGACCAGGGAATCCTGCGCTACCGCGGGTACCCGATCGAGCAGGTGGCCAAGGGGCTCAGCTTCCTCGAGGTCGCCTGGCTGCTCATCTACGGCGACATTCCGACCGAGAGCGAACTCGACGACTTCGACAGGCGCATCCGCCGTCACACCCTGTTGCACGAAGACCTGAAGCGGTTCTTCGACGGGCTGCCCCACCAGGCACACCCCATGTCGGTGCTCTCCAGCGGTGTATCGGCGCTCTCGACGTACTACCAGGACTCCCTCGACCCCACGAACCCCGAGCACGTCGAGATCTCGACGATGCGCCTCCTCGCGAAGATGCCCGTGATGGCCGCTTACGCGCACAAGAAGAGCGTCGGCCAGGCCTTCCTCTACCCCGACAACAGCCTGAGCTTCGTCGACAACTTCCTGCGACTCAACTTCGGCACCATGGCCGAGCCGTACGAGGTGAACCCCGTGGTGTCGAGCGCTCTCGAGCGCCTCCTCATCCTCCACGCCGACCACGAGCAGAACGCGTCGACGTCGACCGTGCGGCTCGTCGGTTCGACCCAGGCCAACATGTTCGCGTCGATCTCGGCCGGCATCAACGCCCTCTTCGGCCCTCTTCACGGTGGCGCGAACGAGGCCGTGCTGAGCATGCTCGGAGACATCCAGGCGTCTGGCGAAGGCGTCGCCAAGTACGTGGAGCGTGTCAAGAACAAAGAGGCCGGGGTGAAGCTCATGGGCTTCGGGCACCGTGTCTACAAGAACTACGACCCGCGCGCCAAGCTCGTGAAGGAGAGCGCCGACGAGGTGCTCGAGGCGCTCGGAGTGCACGACGACCTGCTCGAGATCGCGAAGGAACTCGAACAGATCGCCCTCGCCGACGACTACTTCAGGGAGCGTCGCCTCTACCCGAACGTCGACTTCTACACCGGCGTCATCTACAAGGCGATGGGGTTCCCGACGCGCATGTTCACCGTGCTGTTCGCCATCGGCCGGCTGCCCGGCTGGATCGCCCACTGGCGCGAGATGACTTCTGACCCGCAGACCAAGATCGGCCGCCCGCAGCAGCTCTACTTAGGCCACGCGGCGCGCGACCTGCCCGGCGCTCAGTAGACGCTGTCGGCGAGGCCGCTGCGCGTCCTTCTGCGCTGGTCGAGTAGGCCGCTTGCGGCCGTATCGAGGCCACGACGGGTTTCCTTAGAGACCTCCCGGGCGGAGATTCCTTCATACCGGGAGGCATAGGCGGCCGGTAACTCGAAATCTCCGCCCAACCTTCCGAATGGGAGGAGAATCGCCAAGCCGACGCCGTATTCGGGTCGGATGTGCACATCTCCGCCCGTTCCGCTGGTCGAGTAGGCCGCCTGCGGCCGCATCGAGGCCGCCGAGCGACCGGCGCTCAGTAGCCGCCGTCTCCCGTGGCGGGTGCGCCGGAGAGAACCTGCCTGGAGCTCGACACTCCGAGGCGAGTCGCCCCGGCGGCGATCATCGCGAGCGCGTCGTCGTAGCTGCGGATGCCGCCGGATGCCTTGACGCCCAGTCGTGCGCCGACGGTCTCGGCCATCAGGCTCACGGCGTGCACGGTTGCGCCGCCCGTCGGGTGGAAGCCCGTGGAGGTCTTGACGAAGTCCGCGCCGGCGGCCTCGGCGGCCTTGCAGACGGCCACGATCTCCTCATCGCTGAGCGCGGCCGATTCGATGATGACCTTCAGTACCCGGGGCGCAGGAATCTCGGCGCGCACTGCCGCGATATCGGCCTGCACGCGGTCGAAGGCTCCCGCTTTCGCCGCGCCCACGTCGATGACCATGTCGACCTCGTCGGCGCCCTGGCTCACGGAGAGGCGAGCCTCGGCGGCCTTGATCTCGGAGTGGTGCTTACCCGAGGGGAAACCGCAGACGACGGCGATCTTCAGCGACGACCCGGAGGGCAGCTCCAACGGCAGCATCGACGGGGAGACGCAGACGGAGTAGGCGCCCAGATCGTCGGCCTCGGTGACGAGTGCCGCGACGTCGGCGTCGGTCGCCTCCGGCTTGAGAAGCGTGTGATCGAAGTAGTTCGCCAGGTCGGCGGTGCTGATCGGCTGGGGGTCGAGAGAGGTCACGATGAGTCCTTTGTGAATCGAGGGGGAGTGCTGGGTTCAGGCGTGCAGCATGGCGTTGAGCTGGATGCCGGCGCCGGTGCGAGGCAGCACCTCGACGGCGCCGGTGAGCGAATTGCGACGGAAGAGCAGATTCGGAACGCCGGAGAGCTCCACGGCCTTCACCGAGCGGCGACCTCCATCGACAGTGGGCGCCGAATCGATGAGCACGACCTTCGTGCCGGCGGTCACGTACAGGCCCGCCTCGACCACCGAGTCGTCGCCGATCGAGATGCCGATCCCGGAGTTCGCTCCGAGCAGGGCGCGCTCGCCGATCGACACCCGCTGGGTTCCACCGCCGGAGAGCGTACCCATGATCGAGGCTCCTCCGCCGATGTCGGATCCATCGCCGACCACGACGCCCTGCGAGACCCTGCCCTCGACCATGGAGGTTCCGAGGGTGCCCGCGTTGAAGTTCACGAACCCCTCGTGCATGACGGTCGTACCCGGTGCGAGGTGGGCACCGAGGCGAACGCGCGACGCGTCGGCGATTCGCACTCCCGCCGGGCTCACGTAGTCGAGCAGCCGGGGGAACTTGTCGATGCCGGTGCTCGCGATGCCCTGTCGCTGGAGGGACGGGCGAAGGCGGTCGAAGTCGTCGGGGTGCACAGGGCCGGCATTCGTCCAGACCACGATCGGCAGGTGGCCGAAGATTCCGTCGAGGTTGATGGTGTTCGGGCGCACCAGAAGGTGGGAGAGCATGTGGAGCCGCAGGTAGGCATCCGGTGTCGACGCCGGCGGCTCGCGCAGGTCGATCTCGAGAGTCACGATGTCGAGAGTCACGTTGCGCCGGGCGTCGGGCTGGGCGTGGGCCTCGAGCTCGGCGGGGGCGATGTGCCGGTCATGCCCCTCGGGCAGCCGCCCCAATGAGGGGCTCGGGAACCAGGCGTCGAGAACGACCCCGGCACCGGACGTGGTGGCGAGACCGGACGCCCAGGCGAAATCGGGCGTGGCGGGGCTGGTGGAATGCTCGGAACTCATGCGTCGAGCCTACCGACTCGGCCGCCTCGCCCACCCTCGACGGCGTCGGCATCTAGGCTTGGACGCATGACGGATTCCGCTCCCGCCCCGCTCGTGTTCCTCGATCTCGGCGCCAGCTCGATCGAGTTGACCAGACAGCTCTGCGACATGAGGTCGGTCTCCGGAGACGAGACGGCCATCGCCGACGCCATCGTCGCGAGCCTGAGCGGATCGCGTCACCTCGAGATCCATCGAGACGGAGACACCGTCGTCGCCCGCACGACGCTCGGTCGGCCGTCGCGGGTCGTCATCGCCGGTCACATCGACACCGTTCCCATCAACGACAACCTTCCGACCCGCTACGAGGGCGACTACCTCTGGGGCCGCGGCACGGTCGACATGAAGGGCGGGGTCGCCGTGCAGCTCAAGCTCGCGGCCGAGCTCACCGAGCCAGCCGTCGACATCACCTGGATGTGGTACGACAACGAGGAGGTGTCGAGCGAGCTCAACGGCCTCGGCAGGCTCGCCAGGAACTCACCCGAGCTGTTCAAGGGAGACTTCGCGATCCTCGGCGAACCGACGAACTCCCTGATCGAGGGCGGCTGCAATGGAACGCTGAGGGCGGAGATCCGCACGCGGGGCCTGCGGGCGCACTCGGCACGCAGCTGGGTCGGCGAGAACGCCATCCACGCCCTCGCGCCCGTTCTCGCGACGCTGGCGGCCTACGAGCCGCGCCAGGTCGAGGTCGAGGGACTCGTCTACCGCGAAGGTCTGAACGCCGTGGGCATCTCCGGCGGCGTCGCGGGCAACGTGATTCCGGATGCGGCGGTCGTGGAGGTCAACTACAGATTCGCGCCGTCGCGCTCCGGAGCGGAGGCCGAGGCCCACATCAGGCAGGTCTTCACCGGCCTCGATGTGACGATCGTCGACGTCGCAGAGGGCGCGCGTCCCGGACTCGACGCGCCCGTCGCCCGCCGGTTCATCGACGCCGTCGGCGGGGAGCCGCTGCCCAAGTACGGATGGACGGATGTCGCCCGCTTCTCGGCCCTCGGCGTTCCCGCCGTCAACTACGGGCCGGGCGACCCCCTGAAGGCGCACGCCGACGACGAGCGCGTGCTGCTCAGCCAGATCACCGACTGCGAGAACGGTCTGCGGCGCTGGCTCGCCGGAACAGCGTCCGCCGCCGAATGATCACCCGCAGGCGCGCGGCGCTCGTGCGCTACCGGGTTCTGCCCTGGTGGGCGCGGGTCTCGCTGATCTACATCGCGGCGCGCATCGTCAGCACCGTCATCATCCTGGCGATCGCCGCCGGGCAGGGCGCGAATCCGTGGACGGGCGCGCATCCGGGGTATTTCGATTTCGCGACCATCTGGGATGGCCACTGGTACTTCATCGTGGCCGTGACGGGATACCCCGACCAGCTTCCGATGACCGCCGACGGCCACGTCGGTGAGAACGCGTGGGCCTTCATGCCGGTGTACCCGTTCCTGGTGCGCGGCCTCATGATCGTCACAACGCTCTCCTGGCCCGTGGTGTCGGTCGCGGTCTCGGTGATCGCGGGACTCGGTGCGGCGCTCGTCTTCTTCAAACTGATGGCGCATGTGCTGTCGGATGCGCGGACCGCGATGTTCTCGGTGGTGCTGTTCTGCGTCGCCCCGGTGTCGGCACTCTTCCAGCTGTCGTACGCCGAATCGCTCCACACGTTCCTGCTCGTTCTGGGCCTCTACCTCGTCGTTCGGCGCCGGTACGGCTGGCTGGTTCCGGTCATCGCTGTCATGGCATTCACCCGGCCGTCGGGCCTCGCGTTCGCGCTCTTCCTCGGTCTGCACGTGATCGTGCGATTCGCCACGCGCACCCGCGAGCCGTTCCCGTGGCGCGAGAGGGTCGTGGTGAGCCTCATCGCCGTCTTCAGCGCGGTCATGGGCTTGGCCTGGCCGGCGATCGCGGCCCTCGTCACGGGAGACGTGACGGCCTATACGGACACCGAACTGGCCTGGCGTTCGGCCTACATCGGCTATCAGCACCTGGTTCCTTTCGCGCCCTGGTTCCAATCGGCGAACTGGTGGCTCAACTCGCAGTCCGGGTTCCCGGTCGGAGGACTGGTCGTGGTGCTTCTGATCGCCGCCTTCGCGCTGAGCCTCCTGATCGCCCCGGTGAGACGACTCGGCGCAGATCTGCGCATCTGGGTGCTCAGCTATGGCGTGTACCTGCTCGCCGTCTTCTTCCCGCAGTCGAGCACCTTCCGCCTGCTGATGCCGATGTTCCCGCTTCTCGGAGCGGTCGCGCAGCCGAAGTCCCTGATCTACCGGGTGGCGATGGTGTGTGTCTTCATCGCCGCGCAGGCCGGCTGGCTGCTGCTCTGCTGGGGCGTCGACGGGGCGGACTGGACACCCCCGTAAGCGATCCGCACCGGCACGGGTGCGGCGGAAGCGTCGCGAAATAGCGGATAATAGAAGTTCACGACGAAAGGGAGCCGCATGGCCGCCATGAAGCCCAGGACCGGAGACGGACCAATGGAGGCTGTCAAAGAAGGACGCCTCATTATCGTGCGAGTGCCACTCGAAGGAGGGGGTCGCCTCGTGGTTTCGGTGAATGATGCCGAGGCGAAGGAGCTGCACGATGCTCTCGCGGGAGTTGTAACTCCCGCCTGATCCTGGCCGCGTCGAACCAGGCGCACCACGAATCGAAGCTCGGCGGCTGGTCCGACGGGAGAACGGGTTCTGAACCCGCTCTCCTCGAAGGTCAGTCGCCGACTTTTGTTATCTGGAGCAGACCGTCGCCCGCAGGAGACAGGGCGACGAGGACGGCGCTCGACTTCGACAGCTCGGTGATGAGCGTGCGGAAATCGGTGGCCGTGTCGTCGCGCTGCGCGGGGTCGGCGACCCGATCCCGCCACAGGGCGTGAGGAACCGCGACCGTTCCACCCTTGCGCACGAGTCGAAGGCCGTGCTCGACATACTCGATGACCGAATCGGTGTCGGCGTCGATGAGAACGAGGTCGTAGGAGTTCTCGTTCATGCGCGGCAGTACGTCGACCGCCCGTCCGGCGATGAGGCGGATCCTGTTCGAGGGGATGCCCTCCGCGAGGAAGGCGGCACGTGCGGCCTGCTGGTACTCGACCTCGGTGTCGATCGACGTGATGGACGCCTCGGGCGCACCCCGCAGCATCCAGAGCCCCGACACGCCCGCGCCCGTGCCGACCTCGATGATCGACATGGCGCCGGATGCCGCGGCGAGCACGCCGAGTTGCGCCCCGACGGCGGGCGACACCGGATCTATGCCCAGTTCGAGCGAGTGCGCGCGGGCCTGCGCAAGCCCAGCCGGCTCCAGGACGACGTCCTCGGAGTACTTCCAGTTCATTTCTTTACCTGACACGTCACTCTCCTCCGGGCAAGCATAGGTACTGGGGGCCCTGTCAGCCGCGAGCCACGCGGCGGAGGTAGTCTGTCAGGGTGTTCAACGGGTTGTCGTTCGAGAAGCTGCTGCTCGTCGGCGTCATCGCCGTGTTCCTTCTCGGTCCCGACAAGCTCCCGAGCTACGCCGCCAAGCTGGGCCGCCTCGTTCGCACATTGCGCGACTACGCCGATGGGGCGAAGGTGCGCATGAAAGAGGAGATGGGCCCCGAGTTCGACGAGGTCGACTGGAAGAAGCTCGATCCGCGGCAGTACGATCCGCGGCGCATCATCCGTGAGGCCCTGCTCGACGACGCGCCCGCCGCTGCCGCACCCGTGGTGAAACCGGTCTCCCGGCCCGAGCCCGCGTACATCTCGCGCAAGAAAGACGCCGTGCAGTCGGATGTGCCGCAGGACCAGTCCACGCCGTACGACTCCGAATCCACCTGATCAGTCGTCTCGCCGCGTTAGATTGGTGTTATGACAAGCGACGTCGACGGCACCGATACGGTCACCGCACTGTTCTCCGGCGACGACGATCTGGTCGTGACGCAGGACACGGTGACGGCGGACTGGACCTCGTCGCCCTGGACGCTTGCGCTGCTCGTGCTCGTCGGTTGCGTCGCCGTGACCGCGCTCTTCGGCGTGGTGATTCCCGTTCTGGCGGACCTCGTGCTCGGGTGGATCCCCTTGGTCTTCGTGCTTTGACCCGCTGAACCGGCGGGGAGCGGCCTCAGCGAGGCCCTCCGCCCAGATCGAGCGAGCCGTCCGGCCTCCAGATGGCCCTCATGGCCGACGGAACGACGCCGGTCGAGCCGTCTGCTGAGATGCTGGGCATCTCGCCCGACCATTCCAGCCTCACGCCGGTCGAGGGGAACTCGTCGATCGTGACGCACGACATGGCGAAGGAGCTGCGCGGCTGCACGGCGAAGAGGCACACCATGTTGGCGGCGTTGCGACCGATGAAGAGCTCGAAGAACGGGTCGCCGATCGCCCGGATCGACTCACCGATGACTGTTCCCGGCAACGCCTGGTCTGGCAGGTCTGCGGCGGCCTGCGGGCGGTCGAAGAGAGCCAGCGCGCCGCTGCTGTCGACGAGGGGGCGCGACGTCGTCGGCTCGCTCACGACGTCGGCGGGGGTGCCCGCGTACAGGCCGACGGCGACTCCGACGGCCAGCGCGAGAATGACGGCCGTGACGAGGCGCGCGATCGCCCGGCGGGGTGCGTGCTCGGCGTGCTCGGGCAGGTCGTCGGATGCCTCGGGTGCGGTTGCGGGGGCCGGCGGTGCGGGACCGATGTCGGCGGCCTGGCCGGCGGGCGTGTCGGATGCCTCGCGAAGACGACGCGAATCGAGCAGCTGCAGCTGGCGAGCGGCGGCGCGGGCGTCGGACGACTCGCTCGAGGCGGAGAAGACGCGCCGCTGGAGCTCGCGCCTCTGCGCGTCGATCGAGGCCTGGTCGTCGTTCACCTCTGCCCCTCTCGCAAACGGGAATGCGACCATACTCGCACGCCCGCGTGAACCTCGGGCGGGCGCCCGATCAGAACGTGATGCGCCATAGATATTCCGAGCCGTCGGGACGGAACCACCGCACGACGACGATGCCGCGACGAGGCAGCTCCTGGCCCGCAACGGTGAGCCTGACCTGCTGGCCCGGATCGAGCACGAGCGGGGCGGTCGTGCGCAGGAGACCGGCGCCGAGAAGACTGAACGACAGGGCCGTGAGGCGTTCGGGGCTGCGATTGGTGAGCACAAGGGAGTGCCGGGCGCTGCGCCTGGAGATGGCGAAGGGAACGGGATACGCGACGTCGATCATGCGGGCAGGCTAGGTGCAGCGACCGACGCCGGAGTCCACTGCGGGCCCTCGGCGCGGCGTGCTGTGGACGGATCGCTCGACCGAGGTGCGGGGGAGGAGGAGCCGCTCAGCGCGGCGAGACTCCCAATCGTCGTCCCGCCAGCTGTCGGCCTCGGGTGGCGATCACCTCGGCGACCGAGATGATCGCTGCGCTGGCCGGGTCGGACGGGTTCGCAAGGACCAGGGGTTCTCCCGTGTCGCCGCCCCGGCGGAGTTCGAGGCTCAGGGGCACGGACACGAGCAGGGGCACCGGCGACTCCTGGCCCTGCGACAGGCGTCGGGCGACCTCGGCTCCTCCGCCGGATCCGAAGAGGTCGAGCACCGATCCGTCGGGCTGCGTGAGGGGCCCCATGTTCTCGATGACGCCGAAGATCCGCTGGCCGGTCTGCCTGGCGACGATGCCGGATCGCTCCGCGACGTCCGCTGCTGCGGGCTGAGGTGTCGTCACGACGATGACCTCGGCGTTCGGAAGAAGCTGACCGATGGAGATGGCGATGTCGCCGGTGCCCGGCGGGAGATCGAGGAGCAGAACGTCGAGGTCGCCGAAGAACACGTCGGTGAGGAACTGCTGGATCGTGCGATGAAGCATGGGCCCGCGCCATGCGACGGCTCCGCCCGACGCGCCCGACCCGGGGGCCGAGTCGATGAACATGCCGATCGAGATGACCTTCACGTCGCGGCCCACGGGCGGGAGGATCATGTCGCCCACGCGCGTGGGCTTCACCGCGAGACCGGTATCGTCGACGAGGCCGAGGATGGCCGGGATCGAGAACCCGTAGACGTCGGCGTCGACGATGCCCACCCGCAGCCCGCGGGCGGCGAGAGCGACCGCGAGGTTCGCGGTGATGGTCGACTTGCCGACACCGCCCTTGCCGCTCGTCACGGCGTAGATGCGGGTCAGGGAATCGGGTCCGAATTGCACGGTGCGCTGAGCGCCAGGCCCCCGCAGCTTCTCGACGAGCGCGCGTCGCTGGTCCGACGACATGATCGAGACGTCGACGTCGACCGTCGTGACGCCCTGAACGCCGGACACGGCGTCTCGCACGTCGCGCTCGATCGTGTCGGCAGCAGGGCATCCGACGATGGTCAGTCTCAGGTCGACCGATGCGTGTCCCGTGTCGTCGACCGAGACGGCCCCCACCATGTCGAGCTCCGTGATGGGCTTGCGGATCTCGGGATCGATCACGCGCGTCAGCGCCTGCCTGACGGCGAGGTCGAGCTGCGGCGCGTCGACCGTCTCAGGCACCGGGCGATCCGGCGGCACGGCGACCATCGACATCCGATTCGGCGTCTCGGTCGAGTTCGTCGAGGAACGCGCGCAACTCGGTGCGGATGAAGTCCTTGCTGGCGAGGTCCTTCATCGCGAGTCGCAGGGCCACCACCTCCCGCGCCAGGTACTCGGTGTCGGCGAGGTTGCGCTCGGCGCGCTGTCTGTCCTGCTCGATCTGCACCCGGTCGCGGTCGTCCTGCCTGTTCTGCGCGAGCAGGATCAGCGGCGCGGCGTAGGAGGCCTGCAGAGAGAGGATGAGGGTGAGCGCCGTGAATCCGATCGCGGCATCGTCGAAGCGCAGGCCCTCGGGCGCGGTGGTGTTGTAGAACATCCAGGCAACCACGAACAGGGTGAGGATGACGAGGAACCACGGAGTTCCCATGCCGCGGGCGATGGCCTCGGTTCCCCGGCCGAAGCGGTCGCGACTCTGCCGGTTGCGACGGGGGATGACGTTGCTGCGGAGGCCCTTGGGCGCGTCGAGACGGACGTCTGAGCGGTTATTGCGTGCCATTGCCGGCCCTCCTTCGTGCGCCTATGCGTACTGGTCTCTTCGTGGGAACGGGAACTGTTCCGAGGCGTTCGGGAAAACGCGTCGGGGTGCGTTTCTGGTCGTCGCCGTCGTGACTTCGCCAGTCATCGGGCAGCAGGTAGTCGAGGACATCGTCAATGGTCACCACCCCGACGAGTCGGTGGTTGTCGTCGACGACCGGAACGGACACCAGGTTGTAGCTGGCCAGGATGCGCGACACCTCGGCGGCAGAGGTGTCGGCCGTGACGGGGTCGAGGCTCGAGTCGAGCAGCGTGCCCAGTCGCTCGTGCGGAGGATAGCGGAGCATGCGCTGGAAGTGGACCATGCCGAGGAATCTGCCCGTCGGCGGTTCGTAGGGCGGAAGGGTGACGCAGATGGCGGCTCCCAGCGCCGGGGCCATCTCCTGGCGGCGGATGAGGGCGAGGCCCTCGGCCACGGTGGCGTCGGCCGACACGATGATGGGCTCGGTCGTCATCAGACCACCGGCCGTGTCGGGCTCGTACGACAGCAGCATTCTCACGTCGTCGGCCTCTTCGGGCTGCATGAGGCTGAGCAGCGCTTCTCCGCGCTCGCCCGACAGCTGCGCGATGAGGTCGGCCGCGTCGTCGGGCTGCATCTGATCGAGCACGTCGGCCGCGCGGTCGTCGTCGAGCTGGCCGAGGATCTCGACCTGCTCGCTCTCGGGCATCTCTTCGAGCACGTCTGCGAGGCGCGCGTCGGGAAGCTCTTCGGCCACCTCGAGCATGCGGGCCTGCGGCAGATCCATGAGGGTCGATGCGAGGTCGGCCGGCTTGAGATCGGAGTAGGTGGCGATCAGCTGTTCGGCGGACTGCGCCTCGCCGCCCTTGGTCTGCTCGACCACCTCGCGCCACTGCACGAACGACGTGGCGCCCTTCGCGAACGGCGAACCGCCCGTCTTGGGGCGACGCACGAAGAGCTGCGCCACCTGCCATTCGCCGGGACCGACCTCCTCGATCGCCACGTCTTCGACGGTGGCTTCGCCGCTGCCGTCGTTGAAGTCGAGTTTGCGGCCGAGCATCTCGGCGATCACCCGCACCTCGCCGCCGCGCTGCTCGAAGCGGCGTACGTTGATGAGCCCTGTCGTGATGATCTGACCGCTGCCGATCGACGTCACACGCCCGATCGACAGGAAGACCCGACGCTTTCCCGGGATCTCGACGATGAGGCCGACGACACGAGGGGACTCGGTTCTGCGGTAGACCACGAGCACGTCACGGACCTTGCCGAGGCGGTCGCCGGCGGGGTCGAAGACGGTGCACCCGGCCAATCTGGCGACGAAGACTCTGGTGGCACTCACCTCTCTAACTTAGACCTTCATCAGGGCAGCCATGGGAGGATGGGCGGGTGAGCAATCAGAAGCCCTTCGGCGGCCGTGCCCCCAGCGATTCCGCCACGATCCCCCGGGGAGAGATCGTCGCGAGCTACGAGTCCTACGGCGAGGCCCAGGCAGCCGTCGATACGCTCGCGCACGCCGACTTCCCGGTGGCGGAGGTGTCGATCGTGGGCAACGACCTCAAGAGCGTCGAACGGGTGATCGGCAAGCAGAGCTACGCCCGGGCGGCGATCTCCGGCGCGCTGAGCGGCCTGTGGCTCGGCCTGTTCTTCGGCTTCTTCCTGGTGATCTTGTCGCCGACCGCAACGTCGCTTCCGTTCATCGCCGCCGCGAGCCTCATCGGCGCCGGATTCGGGCTGCTGTTCCGCATCGTCACCTACTCGATCTCGAGGCGTCGCCGCGACTTCACCTCGACGATGCAGGTGATCGCGACCAGCTACTCCCTCGTGGTGAGCCCCGATGTCGCCAACAAGGCCCGCAACGTGCTCGAGCGCTGACGCGCCCGCCTCCCCTACGAGAGCGACGCCATCCACGCCTCGACGTCGTCTGCCGTGCGGGGGATGCCCGCGGACAGGTTCTCGGCTCCGTCGGCGGTCACGAGGATGTCGTCCTCGATGCGCACGCCGATGCCCCTGAACGACTCGGGCACCGTCAGGTCATCCGGCTGGAAGTAGAGACCCGGCTCGATCGTGAAGACCATGCCGGCCTCGACGACGCCGTCGAGGTACATGTCGCGGCGCGCCTGGGCGCAGTCGTGCACGTCGATGCCGAGGTGATGGCTCGTTCCGTGCACCATGTAGCGGCGGTGCTGTTGGTTGTCGGCCTCGAGCGCCTCCTCCGCGGTGACCGGCAGGAGTCCCCACTCGGCCGTGCGACGGGCGATCACGCCCATCGCCGTGGCGTGGATCTCGCGGAACCGGATGCCGGGCCTGACGATCGCGAAGGCCGCATCGGCGGCCTCTCGAACGGCCTCGTAGATGTCGCGCTGCACGGGGGAGAAGGTTCCGGAGATGGGCAGGGTGCGGGTGATGTCGGCCGTGTAGAGGCTGTCGAGCTCGACACCCGCGTCGAGCAGCATGAGGTCGCCCGGCAGCACGGGGCCGTCGTTCCTCGTCCAGTGCAGCACGCAGGCATGCGGTCCGGATGCGGCGATCGTGTCGTACCCCACCGCGTTGCCGTCGGCCCGGGCGCGGGTGTTGAACACACCCTCGACGAGGCGTTCGCCGCGCTCGTGCGACGAGATGCGCGGCAGGTCGCGGATGACGTCGTCGAAGCCGCGTGCGGTCGCGGCGACCGCCTGGCGCATCTGCTCGATCTCGAACTCGTCCTTCACCAGGCGCAGCTCGGACAGGTCGCGGGCGAGGGCGGCGTCGAGATCGTCGTCTGTTCCCTGCACCAGATCGCCGGCCGCCTCACGAACGAGGAGGGTCGACGAACCCGTGGCCTCGCGCACGGCCTCGAAGTCGGCGATGCCCCTGGTGTCGATGCCGAGGTCTCCGGCTACCTGGGCCAGCGACGGGCGCGGACCGATCCAGAACTCGCCGATCTCGGAGTTCGCGTAGAACTCGTCGGAGTCGCGGCCCGCCCGTTCGCGGAAGTACAGGGTCGCCGCGTGCCCGCCATCGGGGGCGGGTTCGAGCACGAGCACGGCGCCCGGCTCGCTGTCGGAGCCCCAGGCCGTGAGCCACGAGAACGCCGAGTGCGCGCGGAACGGGTAGTCGGTGTCGTTGGAGCGCTGTTTGCGGTCTCCCGCGGGGATGATCAGGGTCTCGCCGGGGTGGAGGGCGGAGATCGCGGCCCGACGCGCGGCGGCGAAGGATGCCTCGGGCCGGGCCGGCGGGATGACGTCGGTGCGATCGGCCCAGCCGCTGGCGATGTAGTCCCGGAACGTCGTCGATCCCGGGGTCGTGCTCCTGTTGCTCGCTGCGGGGGTCTCGGGTGCGTCTGTCGTGTCAGTGTTCTGTGCGTCGGCCATCCATCCATTCTGCGCCCTTCTCCACCCCGAATTCGTGCGCCGACTATGTTGGAGCCATGCCCGAGGCCCGCGATCGCATTCCGTCGCGCCTTCTCGACCTCGCGGAGCGACTGACGCCGGCCGTCTACGTGGTCTCGGCGGCGGTCGTGGTGGTCGGCGCCGTGGCCGGATTCGGCGGGCTGGACACCGTGGCGAAGGCACCCGTGGCCCGGGCGGACGCCGGTCAGGTCGTCGCCGGAAAGCAGCTCGACGTGTCGGTCGAGGACGCCTGGCTCGCCGACGGCTTCGACCCCTATTTCGAACCCGAGCCCGGCAACCGCTTTCTCGCCGTGCGGGCCGTCGTCACCAACGTGTCGGACACTCCCGTGAGCACGGTCGACGACAACGTGCTGGTCGACGGTCTCAAGGGCACGGCGGGCGAGCCACAGGCCGATCAGGTGATCAGGCTCGGAGAGTCGTCGTCGAGCCCCGTGCTTCAGCCGTTCGTCGAGCAGGAGGTCGTGCTGCTCTGGGAGATTCCGGCGTCGGAACGCCAGGAGGGCGCACGCATCACGGTGCGGGTGCTCGACAAGACGCTCAGGGAGGGATTCCTCTTCGACGCCTCCTGGTCGGATCCCGTGGTCACGGCCGAGGTTCCGCTGACGCTCGGCGATCGCGGACTCCAGTACGTGACACGCGACGAGGTGACACCGTGAGCCGCCGGATCCGCGTGACGCGGAGGGCGATCCTGTCGACCCTGACGGTCGTCGTCGCCCTGGCGGCGACGGTGGTGGTCTACGGGATCACACCCCACGGCGACGACATCAACGCCCCCTTCAACGAACGGGGCACCCTGGGCGACGTGCTGACGGGGCGAACGCTCACCGGTTCCGTGACCTCTGTGCGCCTGGCGTCGAGCTTCGATGCGACAGGGGCCGGCGACGAGTGGACGGGACCGACGACGGGCACCTGGGTCGTCGTCGAGGCCGAATTCGCAGCCACGGTCGAGCCCTCGTCGCTCTACAGACCCACCCTCACCATCGGCGACGCGACCTATTACGCCACCGAGCGCCTGTCGCTCCTCACCCTCGACAACTCCCTGATGCGACCCGGCATCGCCTCGCGGGGCCTGATCCTCTTCGAGGTCGCCGACTCCGCGCTCGCGTCCGAGGCGGCCGGCCGAGCCGAGATCGGCATCAACGCCTCGTACGAATCCATCCTGGACTCGCGGCTGGCTTTCGATGTCGACCTGCGCGGTCTCCCCGTCGAATCGGATGTCGTCGTGTCGCGTCCCGTGGACGTGGTGCTGTGAACGGCGTCGAGACCGAACCCGTCGCATTTGATCGGTCGTGGTGGCGTCGCAACCGGTGGCCCGTGCTGGCTGTCGCGGTGCTCCTTCCGGGAACCGTGATCCTCACGACGTCGAGCGAGTGGTTCGACTACCAGAACGGCCTCTATTCGCATGCGATCGTGGTTGCCGAAGGGGAGAGCGCCGAGTACGGAGGAACCGACTTCCAGGTCACGGACACCGCGATCGTCCGCGGCGGAACAGACGGGGGAGAGGAGCTCGAACTCGATCCGGACCTCGACCTCATCGTCGCGGTGCTCGATGTGACCCCCGGAGACGAACCGGTCGACTCCTGCGACCTGCAGATCTCGGCGACGAGCCCCGAGCATCCGGAACCTCGCAGGTGGAACGCCAACGTCGATCTTCCGCGGCAGTTCCCCTCGACGGGCGATTCCCAGACGACGTGCTCCGACACGGAGGGCGAGCCGTATCGTCTGGTCGTCGCAGCCACGATCCCGAGCGGAGCCGCAGAGACGGGCTCGTGGGTCGTGATCGAGAAGCTCGGGCTGTCGCCGGACTATCTCGAACTCGAGCTGTCTCCGTCCGAGGTCTCCAGCGCATCGACGTCGGTCGACAGCTCGTCGAGCGCCGCGTCGGCCGCGCGCGGCGACCTGCGCAGGCAGAAGTCGAACGCCACCGCGAGCAGACTGATGCGAACGGGCTCGACGAGAAGATCGATGAGAAAGCCGATCGGCTGATCCGTCGCCATCCACCATCGATACGGATGGGGGCCGATCGCCGCGTAGATGCCAGCCAGAACCCAGTCACCGACGCTGACCCACAGGGCGTAGGCGAACACGTAGACGGCCAGGAACACGATGCCGCCGCGCCAGATGACCCTGGCGCTGAGAAGCAGAGGTTTCGCGATCTCGATGGCATCGTCGAACAGCGGCCGGGCCCGGCGGGCCAATGCGACGGGCGCCGACGCCCACCGCGCGCCGAGCACCTGACTGCGGGGACGCTCACGGCGGCGCACCTCGACCAGCGAGGTCGCCAGGGAGCGCACGTAGACGACCCCGGCGACGAGCAGCCATGAAAGGGCCAGGAAGACGATCTCGCTGCTCGAATTCCAGACCCAGGATGCGCCGTCCCAGGCGATCTTGAGGGTCAGGGAGTTCTCGACGAGCGTCTGCCTCAGCTCGTCGAGAGACCGGATGAACTGACGGCTGTCGATCCAGTCGGGCACCACGCTGAAGATGTTCGACAGCACGTTCACGGCGATGAAGACCCAGACCGCCTCGAGGTACACCGTGATGATCGAGGTCCAGGCCGGCAGTCTCGACCGCAGGCGTTTGAGCGCGAAGCGACCGACGAAGGCGATGATCGCCACCGCGATCGATGCGGGAGTGGCCGTGACGGCGAGCACCGTATTTCCCGAATCGGCGTAGGTGAAGAAGTTGTCGGATTCGATGGCGAGACCGGCGTACTTCAGCAGATCCTGCCGCATGAGGTCCATCGCCGAGTACAGGGCGAAGAAGACGAGCACGCTCGAGAGAAGAATGTCGCGGAAGCCGAGGGCGCTCTCCTCGACGGAGCCGTCGGTGACATTGCCACGCGCGAGCCGGGTGAAGGTCGGCATGGAGTCGCGGAGCACGAGGAACATGCCGATGTACGACACCAGCCTCGCGAGGACGGCGATCGGCAGAACGATGAGTCCCAGCGTCGCGTCGATCGCGCCGAGCTCGGCGGCGATGCGGATGACGACCCAGCGAACGATCCACCCGCCGAGGAACCAGAGGAGCAGCAGCGGCCACGAGCGCCCGGCGAGCCTGAGCACCTCTCGCACCGTC
This sequence comes from Agreia sp. Leaf244, assembly GCF_001422695.1. Taxonomy (NCBI): domain Bacteria; kingdom Bacillati; phylum Actinomycetota; class Actinomycetes; order Micrococcales; family Microbacteriaceae; genus Agreia; species Agreia sp. Leaf244. The sequence continues at coordinate 30,282 of NZ_LMLX01000009.1, forward strand.
GACCTCATGGGCTCATCGTAGCGGCGGGACCGGTTCACTCGAACTCGTACGATGGGCAGATGGCTTCCGCATTCCCCTCAGGGCCGATCGACCTGCACGCCCACTCCAGCGCATCGGACGGCACGGAGACGCCCGCGAATCTGGTGCGCGCCGCCGCGGCCGCCGGCCTCGGCACCGTTGCGCTCACCGATCACGATTCGACGGCGGGCTGGGAGTCGGCCTCAGCCGAGGCCCGACGTTCTGGAATCGCCCTGATTCCCGGCATGGAGCTGTCGACCAGGCGGGGCTACGCGAGCATCCACATGCTCGCCTATCTGTTCGATCCCAACAGTGCCGGCCTCGTCGCCGAGACCGCACGCATCCGCTCTGCCCGGCTCACCCGGGCGGAGGACATGGTGCAGGCCATCGGCGCGGACTACGACCTCAGCTGGGATGACGTGCTCGCCCAGACGCAGGACGGCGCGACGGTGGGCAGGCCGCACATCGCGGATGCGCTCGTGGCCAAGGGCCACTCGCTGACTCGCAGTGACGCGTTCGCCGGCATCCTGCATTGGCGAGCGGGCTACTACCTGCCGCACTACGCACCCGATCCGCTGACGGGCGTGGAGCTGATCGTCGCCGCGGGCGGCGTGCCGGTGATCGCGCATCCCGCTACCCGGGGACGCGACGGCGTGGTGACCGAAGACGAGCTCGCCCGGCTCGTCGACGCGGGGCTGTTCGGCCTCGAGATCGACCACCGGGAGAACACTACCGACGGCAAGGAGCGGTTGCGCGAGCTCGCGGCCAAGTTCGACCTCGCGATCACCGGGTCGAGCGACTACCACGGAGCGGGAAAGCCGAACCTGCTGGGCGAGAACCAGACTGCGCCCGAGGTGCTCGAGCGCCTCGTCGAGCGCAGCACCGGCTGGAAACCGGTGCTGCCCGACTGAGGTCGAACGCGACTACTCCGCAGCGCGGGGAGTGCGACGACGCGTGCGGCGACGAGGCGCGCTGTTGCCGTCGTGGTGCTCGGGACCGGTTCCCGTGTGCGTGCCGGCTCCGTCTGCAGACGAGGTGCGCGGCGCGTTCGCCGTTCCCGACTCGTGCCCGGTCGACCGCGGCGCGCGGGAGCGGGTGCGGGGCGGACGCGAGTCGCCCGTGCCACGCGGCGACCGGTCTGCGGCGGGCGCATCCGTCTTGGGCGTCGCGGGACGCAGGCGGCCCTTCGTGCCGGCCGGGATGTTGAGGTCGGAGAAGAGGTGGGGACTCGACGAGTAGGTCTCGGTCGGCTCGGGCTGGCCGAACTCGAGGGCGCGATTGATCAGGGCCCACTTGTGCAGGTCGTCCCAGTCGACGAAGGTCACGGCGATGCCCGTCTTGCCGGCACGGCCCGTGCGGCCGACGCGGTGAAGGTACGCCTTCTCGTCTTCGGGGATGGTGTGGTTGATGACGTGGGTCACGTCGAGCACGTCGATGCCACGGGCGGCCACATCGGTCGCGATGAGGATGTCTTTCTTGCCCGCCTTGAACGCGGCCATGGCGCGCTCGCGCTGCTCCTGGTTCAGGTCGCCGTGCACGGCCGCCGCGTTGAAGCCGCGATCGTTCAACTCCTCGACCAGCTTCGCGGCTGCACGCTTCGTGCGGGTGAAGATCACGGTCTTGCCGCGACCCTCGGCCTGCAGGATGCGAGCGATGACCTCGTCCTTGTCCATGTTGTGGGCACGGTAGATGAGGTGGTTGATCTGGGCCTGCACCTGACCCTCGTCGGGGTCGGTGGCCCGGATGTGGATGGGCTTCGACATAAAGCGACGCGCGAGGGCCACGATCGGGCCCGGCATGGTCGCGGAGAAGAGCATCGTGTGCCGCGTCGCGGGGGTCTGGGCGAACAGCTTCTCGATGTCGGCGAGGAAGCCGAGGTCGAGCATCTTGTCGGCCTCATCGAGAACCATCTCGCGCACGTTGGCGAGGTTCAGCAGGCGCTGGCCGGCGAGGTCGAGCAGACGGCCCGGGGTTCCGACGACGATCTGCGCGCCGGCCTTCAGCTGCTCGATCTGGCCTTCGTAGGCCTTTCCGCCGTAAATCGACACGATCGTCGTGGGGCGGTTCGATGTGGCGAGCATGAGGTCTTCGGTCACCTGCACGGCGAGTTCGCGGGTCGGAACGACCACAAGGGCCTGCACGCCGGCCTCGGGGGTGAGCCCGAGACGCTGGATGAGCGGGAGCCCGAATCCGAAGGTCTTGCCCGTGCCCGTCTTGGCCTGGCCGATGATGTCCTGGCCGTCGAGGGCCAACGGAATCGTCTGGGTCTGAATGGGGAAGGGCTCGAGGATGCCCTTGCTTGCGAGTGCGTCGGCCATGTCCTGGTCGACGCCTAGATCGGTGAAAGTCACTGTGTGATGCCCTGTCATGAATTATCGGGCTACGCCGCTTGGGGAGAATGGTCGCGGCAGGAGTTCGGACACTGAGGTGGTCTGTCCCCTGCGCGTCGGAGGCCGGCGATGGCGCCTGGCGGGCGGCGTAGACGCCCCGATTTGTGTCAGGGCTTCCCCGAGTTTACTGGATCCGCACCGATAAGGGTGCGTTGGGGCCATGGGCGGGTGCGGCGCGCCGCTAGGCTTACGAGGGTGTTCACGTTTCGCCGGCCCAAGGTGCGCCTCGAGGTGCCCCGCCTGAAGCCTCGCGGCGAGGCGGTTCAACTGCCGCGCGTGAACCTCGCCGAGCTCACCCCGGCCCTCCTTCCCTACCTGGGCCAGGCGGCGTACATCCAGCTCTCGCTCTTCGAGTCCCTGTCGCGCATCGTGACGCAGGCGCCCACCGTGGCGCACAAGGAATCGCTCGGCCCCGCGGCAGGGCAGGCCCTCGACAAGCATGAGCGGCTCGTCGCGGAGATCCGTCGTCACGTCGACGACCCGGCCGTGATCATGCAGCCGTTCGCCGCGGCCATCGACGACTACCGCGAGGTCGTGGCCGGCGGCACCTGGTCGGAGGCGCTGACGAGTCTCTACGTGAGCGCGGGCATCCTCGACGACTTCTTCATCCACTTGGCTGCGGGCCTCGAGAACGGGTCCGGTCCGCGCATGGTGCAGATTCTCGATGCCGAGAGCGGTCGCCAGGCCATCGCCACCATCCTGGCCGACAACATCGCCGCAGACCCGAAGCTCGCCTCGCAGTTGGCCATGTGGGGTCGCCGCGTCGTCGGAGACACCCTCCTCGTCGCGCGGTCCGCGATCCACCACACCGACAACCGCAACTCCGACGAGCAGCGCATCGAACCGGTCTTCACCGAGGTCATCGCATCGCACACCCGCCGCATGGACGGGCTCGGGCTCACCGCCTGACGAGCAGCTCGCGCACGGCCTCGAGGCCGTTCCACAGCTCGACGTGACTCGTCGACAGCGGCGACAGGCCCAGCCGCATGCCCTGCGGCGCGCGGAAGTCGGGGATGACGCCGCGACGCCACAGCTCGGCGGTCATCTCTCTGAACGCCGGATGCTCGATGGTCACGTGACTGCCGCGGCTGCCCGCAAGGCGCGGGGTCGCGACCTCGACACCCCACGATGCGGGCCAGTCGTCGACGACCTCGATGGCGAACCCGGTGAGCGTCTCGGATTTGCGGCGGATGGCGGGCATGCCCACCTGGTCGATGAGGTCGACCATGTCGCGGAGGGCCTGCATGCCGACGATCGAGGGCGTTCCGCTCAGGAACCTCCGCATGCCGGGCGCGGGGGAGTAGCCGGGACCCATGTCGAAGGGTGCGGCGTGGCCCATCCATCCCTGGATCGGTTGATCGAGGTTCTCCTGCAGCTCGCGTCTCACATAGACGAATGCGGGAGATCCCGGGCCGCCGTTGAGGTACTTGTACGTACACCCCACCGCGATGTCGACACCCCAGCCGTCGAGGTCGGTCGGCACGCTGGCGACCGAGTGGCAGACATCCCACAGCACGAGTGCACCCGCCGCGTGCGCGAGGCGCGTCAGCGCCGGAACATCGGCGAGGAAGCCGGAACGATAGGCGACGTGCGAGAGCAGAACGAGAGCGGTGTCGTCGCTGAGAACGGCCTCGAGCTCGGGCGCCGTGACCCCGCCGCGGGTGTCTGACTCGATCCAGCGCACGACGAGGTCGCGTTCCGCCGCGATCGCCTCGACGAGGTAGCGATCCGTCGGAAAGTTGTCGGTGTCGACGACGATCTCGCGACGACCGGGCCGGGCGTCGACGGCTGCGCGGATGAGCTTGTACAGCAGCACGGTCGTCGAGTCGCCTACCGCCACCTGGCCGGGCGCCGCCCCGAGGGTGACGGCTCCGATGCGATCGCCGAGCGTGAGGGGCAGGTCGAACCACTCCTCGTCCCAGCCCCTGATGAGGCGGGCGCCCCAGGCCTCGGGCACGAACTCGGCGAGTCGAGTCGCGCTGGCCCGGAGCGGGCGCCCCAGTGAGTTGCCGTCGAGATAGGCGACGATGCCCGGGTCGTCCGAACCGACGAACAGATCGCGCCTCGACCTCAGGGGGTCGTGCGCATCGAGCTCCTCGGCTCGGGCGAGCGATGTCATCGAAAGCTAGTTCGTGGCGGTCGACGAGCGGAGAGCGACGAAACGCGCGATGTCGGCGCGTTCGCGGTAGATGCCGATCATCGGATCAGCGATGCCGACCACTGCGGCGGTCACGACGAGGCTGATCACCCAGATCCAGCCGCCGTCCCACGGAAGGCCGGCCCAGGTGAGGCCCACCCAGACGACGGCGGCGACCGCGGCTCCGATGGCGGGAACAAGGGCGACGCCGTGGTTCTCACGGTGAGCGAGGCTGTACCTGGCGATGAGGCCGAGGATCGCGCCGCCCAGCGTGATGAAGAGCAGCTCCATGGGCTAGAGAACGAAGCCGACGCGACGTGCCTCTTCGGCGCCGATCTCGACGTAGCTCAGCGTCGCGGCCGGAACGAGGTACACGGTTCCCTTGCTGTCGGTGAGCGACAGGTGCCCCGATGCTCCGGAGAGGACGTCGGCGACGGCCTTCTCGATGTCGGCCGGCGACTGGCTCGACTCGAAGCTGATTTCGCGGGGGGAGTGTGCAATGCCGATTCGAATATCCACCAGGACTACCTTTCACAAATGCTGCGGCCCGCTCTGGGGCCATGCGTCCAGATTAGGACAGAATCCCGGGCGGGCTTGCCGTTCGGCCCGGCCGGCCACTCGCCGAGAGCGAACAGCGCCTACGGGGGATGCACGCGGGTGTCGGCGGCACACGTTAGCTTTGCTGTCGTGGAAATTGATCGGCCCGAGAGCCTCGACCCCGGCCAGTCGAGCGTGCTGGCTCTCGGCGATTCGGTCAGCTGCGCGGTCATCGGCGCGCCGGGCACGGGCAAGACCACCGCCCTGGTCGAGCTGCTGTGCGATCGCGTGCACAACCGCGGGTTCTCGCCCGACGAGGTCTTGGTGATCACGCCGACGCGTGCTTCGGCGACCGCCCTCCGCGACCGCTTGGCCTTGCGCATGGGCGTTCCGTCGAACGGGCCTCTCGCCCGCACGGCGAACTCGATCGCGTTCCAGATCGTTCGGGGCGTGGCCGCCGTCCGCGGCCAGGAGCCGCCCGTTCTGCTCACCGGCGCCGAACAAGACCAGATCATCTCCGAGCTGCTCGCAGGAGACATTGCCGATGCGACCGGCCCCGTATGGCCCGACCACCTCTCAGAAGAGGTGCGGCGCCTCCGAGGTTTCCGCACCGAGTTGCGCGATCTCATGATGCGCGCGGTCGAGACGGGCACGGCGCCCGAGCGGCTGGCCGAGCTCGCTGTCGCGGCCAGTCGTCCGGAGTGGGCGGCGGCGGCGCGATTCATCGAGGGCTACGACCGCGTCAAGGGCAGCTATCGCGATCGCAGCTTCGACTCGGCAGAACTCGCCCGCGAGGCCGCCGTGCTTCTTCGAGAGGGCGAGTCGGCGCCCGACGAGCTCGAGGCCGCGGTCGGTTCGCTCGCCAGGCTCAGGCTCCTCGTGCTCGACGATGCGCAGGAATCGACGCTGGCCACGCTCACCCTCGTCAGGGAGTTCGCGCGGCGCGGTGTCTCGGTGATCGCTTTCGGCGATCCCGACATCAGCACGGGCACGTTCCGTGGAGCTCATCCCGACACTCTCGGCCGACTCGACGACTACCTCCGGGTTCCCACGCAGCCGCCCGTCGTGCTCGATGTCGTGCATCGTCATGGCCCTGCCCTTCGTTCGCTGGTCGCCGACGTCACGGCGAGAATCGGCACGGCACGGGCGGGCAGCCAGCGACGTGCCCTGCCCGCCGGCACTCCGGCCCACTCACGAGCAAGGCCGGGCGTGTCCACCGTGCTCGCCACGAGCCCCTCAGACGAGATCGGAGTCATCGCGCGCAGGCTCCGCGAGGCGCACGTGTTCGAGAACATCGCGTGGGACGACATGGCCGTCATCGTTCGCAGCGGGGCGCAGATAGCGCCGCTCGAACGCGGCCTCGCCTCCTTCGACGTGCCGACACGGGTCTCGCGTGCGAGGGTCGCGCTTCGCGACGAACCCGTCGTTCGGGCCTTCACCTCCATCCTCGAGGTCGCCCTCGGTCGTCGTGAGCTCACCGGCGACCTTGCGGAGACGCTGCTGCTGAGTCCTCTTGCCGGGGCCGACGCCGTGCTGCTCCGCCGGCTCAAGCGGGCGCTGCGGCAGCTCGAGTTCTCCTCCGGCGGGCAGCGCACGGGCTCCGAGCTCCTCGTCGACGCCCTGCAGATGCCCCTTGTTCTCGCGCGCATCGAGCCGAGGGTCGCGCGCAAGGCCCGCATGCTCGCGACGATGCTCGCAGAGACGCGCGAGGCGGTGGCGACAGAGGCGAGCGTCGAGGAGCTTCTGTGGCAGATCTGGCAGACAAGCGGACTCGCCGAGCCCTGGCGCGCACAGTCGCTCGGCACGGGGCTCGTAGCCGACGAGGTCGGACACGACCTCGACGCCGTGGTCTCGCTGTTCTCTTCGGCGAAGAGATTCGTCGAGCGCTCGCCGGAGGCACCCGCCACCGTCTTCCTCGAACAGCTTCTCGACGTCGACGTTCCCGAAGACACGCTGGCCAGGGGGGCCACGGGCCGTGCGGTCACCGTGACCTCTCCGGCCGGTGCGATCGGCACGCAGTTCGTGCTCGTCGTCGTCGCCGGTGTGCAGGAGAACGTGTGGCCCAACCTGCGTATTCGAGGAACCCTGCTGGGTGCGGATGCCCTCGAGGGGGCCCGTCGCGGCGAGTCCTCTCCGGTGTCCGATCAGCGCACGGCTGTCCTCCACGACGAGTTGCGCATGTTCGCGCAGGCGGTCTCCCGGGCATCGACCGAGCTTCTCGTCACCGCGGTCGACGACGACGACCTGACCCCGTCGCCCCTGTTCCGGCTGCTGCCCGAGCCCGTTCCGGGAGCAGTGTCGCGAACCCCGCTCTCGTTGCGCGGACTCGTCGGCGTGCTCAGAAGAACGGTGTCGGCACGCGGCGATTCCCAGGCGGCGTCCGCCCTCGCGACGCTCGCGAGCGAGGGTGTTCCCGGTGCACACCCGGCCGAGTGGTACGGCCTGGCCGGAGCCAGTTCGTCGCAGCCCCTCGTCGATCTCACCGATGAGCTCGCTCGAGTGACGGTTTCTCCGTCGCGCATGGAGTCATTCGAGACCTGCCCGCTGAACTGGCTCATAGATCACCTCGGCGGCGGATCGTCGAACACGTCCTCCCAGGTCGGCACCCTGATCCACGAGGCCATGGAGACCACGACGACCTCGCCCGACCTCGACAGCAGCGAAGAGTCGCTCATCGAGCTGGTCGAGTCGCGCTGGGGCGAGCTGTACTTCGAATCGTCCTGGCTCAGCGAGATCAAACGCAGGGAGGCGAGACAGCTCGTCGCCCGACTCTCGAGTTACCTCTCCGACTTCGACCACAGCAAGGGCGCCCTCCTCGGCGCCGAGTCGGGCTTCGAGCTCGAGGTCGACCGTGCGCTTCTGCGGGGAACGATCGACCGGGTCGAGCTCTATCCCGACGGCTCGGTCGTCATCGTCGACCTGAAGACAGGCAAACGGGCGTACACGGCCGGCGAGATCGGTGAGAACGCGCAGTTGGGGGCCTATCAGCTCGCCTTCGATGCGGGCCTGATCGCAGGCGTTCCCGACGATTCGACCCCCGGGGGCGCCCGCCTGCTGATCGTCTCCAAGACGAGCAGGGGCAAGAACTACGTCGATCACACGCAGGCTCCGCGCTCCGAGTCGGAGCTCGAGGCGTTTCGGCAGCGTGTCATCGCCGATGCTGCGGGCATGGCCGGCGCCCACGTCGATGCCAAGATCGGTTCGCACTGCCTCGACCCGTGGTCCCACGGCGCGTGCCGTATCCACGTGATCCGGGCGGTGAGCGCATGATCGGCGCCTTCGAACTCGCCGATGCGCTCGGCATGCCGCGGCCGACCGACGAGCAGCGCGCCGTCATCGAGGCCCCGCTCGTTCCGTCGCTCGTCATCGCAGGGGCCGGCAGCGGCAAGACGGCCACCATGGCGAACAGGGTGGTCTGGCTTCTCGCGAACGGACTCGTGCAGGTCAACGAGGTTCTCGGCCTCACCTTCACGCGCAAGGCGGCCGGCGAGCTGGATGCGCGCATTTCCGGACACATCGATGCTCTTCGGCGCGCCGGGCTCCTTCCGGCCTCGGCCGCCCGCGAGACAGGGCTCGACGGTGCCGCCGACTCGCGCGACCTGTTCGACCGACCAACCGTCTCCACCTACAACTCGTTCGGCAATTCGATCTTTCGTGACAACGCCCTCCTGGTGGGAAGGGAGCCCGAATCCGTGCTGCTCGGCGAGAACGCGGCCTGGGGCCTCGCCCGCCGTGTGCTGCGGGCCGAGGGCGACGACAGGCTGGTGCCACTCGCCAAGAGCCTCGATCAGCTGGTCGACGCCGTGTTGAGTCTCAGCTCGGAACTCAGCGAGAACGTGGTCGATTCCGCCGGCGTGGCCGGGCTGGCCGAACAGTTCGGCTACCTCGTAGATCTTCCCTACACAGAGGGCAAGGCGAAGTCGTCGCCCTACGCGTCGGTGGCCTCCGCCGTCGAGCCCATCAGCGCGCTTCCCCTCCTGATCGATCTCGCGGGCGCCTACGCCCGTCAGAAGCAGGCCAAGGGGCTCGTCGAGTTCTCTGATCAGGTCGCCCTCGCCCTCGAGATCTGCATGCGCCATCCGCAGGTGATCGAGCAGTACCGCTCCCGGTTCGCGGTGGTGCTGCTCGACGAGTATCAAGACACGTCGGTCGTGCAGACGCGACTGCTCGCCAGCCTGTTCGCGGGCCACGGAGTCATGGCCGTGGGCGATCCCCATCAGTCCATCTACGGGTGGCGTGGCGCCAGCGCCAGCAACCTCGGCTGGTTCGGCAAGGATTTCGGCTCCGGCACCGTTCCGACCTATTCGCTGTCCACGAGCTGGCGCAACTCCCGGGCGGTGCTCGACGCGGCCAACACCCTCGTCGAGCCTCTTCGGGCCGAATCCCCGGTCGACGTGCACCGCCTCGAACCGAGACCCCAGGCCCCGGCAGGCTCGGTCGAATACCGGTTCCTCGACACGCGCGACGAGGAGGCCGATGCGGTCGCCGACTGGCTGGCGCAACGGTTCGTCGATCATGCTGCGGCCCATCCCGATGGCACGGTCGAACCCTTGTCGGCGGCCATGCTGTTCCGCGTTCGAAGCCACATGGACTTCTTCGCCGCCGCCCTCGATCGACGGGGCATCCCGTTCCATATTCTCGGCGTCGGCGGACTGTTGAGCGCCCCTGAGGTCGTCGACGTCATCAGCGCACTCCGGGCCACGCATGACCCGTCGGCCGGATCGTCGCTCATCAGGCTGCTCTCGGGTGCCCGCTGGAACATCGGAGTGCGCGACCTCAAGGCGCTCGCCGAGCTCGCCGGCTGGCTGGCGACGCGAGATTCGTTCACCAGGCCTGTCTCGCCCGACGTCACGCGAAGCATGCGCGAGTCGGTCGCGCCTGACGACTCCGCGTCGATCGTCGATGCGCTCGACTTCGTCGCCGAGCACCCCTCCTCGCATCCGCAGCTCGAGCGCTTCTCCGAGAACGGGCTCGAACGGCTGAGGCACGCCGGCAGCACGCTGGCCACGTTCCGTTCACGCGGAAACCTGCCCCTCCTCGACTTCGTGCGTTTCGTCGAGCAGCAACTCCTGCTCGATGTCGAACTCGCCGCCAACGAGCGGGTGAATTCGCGGGGTGGCAGTTCGCGGGGGGCGCTCGACGCACTGCACGACGAGATCGCGTCGTTCCTCGCGGGCGACGACGACGGAACCCTCGGCAGCTTTCTCGCCTGGCTCGACCGGGCAGAGAAGCGCGACGACCTGAGTCCGCGCACCGACGAACCGGAGCCCGGAACGGTACAGCTGCTGACGATCCACGGCTCGAAAGGGCTGGAGTGGGACGTCGTGGCCGTGCCGCGCCTGGTCGCCGACGAGATCCCGGCCCAGAGCAAGGAGGGAAAGGGATGGCTGCGATTCGGAGTGCTGCCGTACGAGTTCCGAGGCGACGCCTCGTCTCTTCCTGTTCTCGACTGGCGCGGTCTCGGCTCGCAGCAGGTGTTCGACGGCGCTGTCAAGACGTTCCAGGCAGAGCTGGCGGCGAAGCATCTCGCCGAGGAGCGTCGTCTCATCTACGTGGCCGTCACCCGTGCCCGCACCTCGTTGCTGCTCACGGGTTCGTTCTGGGCGACCCAGTCGAAGCCTCGCCGTGCCTCGACGTTCCTCGCCGAACTCTCACGCGCCGACGTGATCGGCGATCTCCCCGAATACTCGGCTCATGAGACCAACCCCCTCGACACCGACGGCGTCACGGAGCGCTGGCCGCTCGACCCGTTGGGCGCGCGTCGGGGCCGCGTCGAACAGGCCGCCGACCTCGTGAGCGCGCGCATCCAGAGCCCCCAGCCGCTCTCGGCGGGTCGCTGGCAGCGCGATCTCGATCTACTGCTCGCGGAGCGCGATCGCGAGGCCGAGGCGGCCGGCGTGGCCCCCGTTCCCGACCGCATCGCCGCCTCCCGATTCAAGGACTACGTCACCGACCCTCAGGCTGTCGCCCGTGCGCTTCGTCGCCCGATGCCGGAACGACCGTTCCGACAGACCAGGCTGGGCACGCGTTTTCACGCGTGGGTCGAACACCGCTACGGCATGGCGGGCGGCGCCGAACTCATCGATGCCACGACCGACGAGAGCGACTCCGCTACCGACGAGCTGCCCCTCGAGCAGTCCCGGCTCGAAGCCCTGCAGGCGACGTTCGAGGCGTCGGAATGGGCGAACAAGCGGCCGCTCGAGGTCGAACTCGAGATCCATCTCGTTCTCGGCAGGCAGGTGGTGGTCTGCAAGATCGACGCGATCTTCACCGACGGCGACCGGTACCAGGTCGTCGACTGGAAGACCGGCAAGGCGCCGACCACTCCAGACGACCTCGAGGTCAAGCAGCTGCAGCTGGCTCTCTATCGTCTGGCCTACGCCCAGTGGAAGGGCATCGATCCACAGTTGATCGACGCCGTCTTCTACTTCGTCGCCGACGATACGGTCATCGCACCGGAGCGGCTGTTCTCCGAGCAGGAGCTGCTTGAACTGTGGCCGTTCTAGTCTTCGGAGATACCGCTCACCCGTGCGCTGTCGCGCGACGACGACGGATCGGTCCGAGGGGTTCGGCGCAGCATCTCCTCGACCTCCTCGACGGCCATGATCTGCCCGGTGTCGGTCGACAGCGGGTTGAGCAGGTCGGACTCGACGCTGACCGACAGGCCCGCGAGCATCGTCTTGGCGTCGGCGACGATCGTCTCGTCGTGCTTCTCGGTGCCGTGCAGCAGCCACTTCGCGATCTCGAGCTCGGCGTAGAGCCGCGCCCTCTTGCGCAGCTGGCGGTCGACCGGGGTGCTGCGGCCGAGGTTGTACGAGCCGAAGACACGGGTCGCCAGCTGCTCGCTCGGCGCCGAGCTGAGCCAGAACAGGTCGGCCGCGGGGTCGCCGACCTGCAGCTGGGACCAGCCCAGAACACCCGTCACCCGGTCTCCCGCGATGAGGAACGATTCGGGAGAGAGCGACCCGTGAACGACTGTGGGCTGGAACTGCCACAGAGCGCTGTCTTCCAGCGCCGTCGACCAGCGGGCCAGCAGGTCGGAGGGGACGGCGCCTGTCGCGGCCGCCCTGTCTTTCGTGATGCGGGCCACGCGTGCCGCATCGGCAGCGGTCTGCACGGTGAGGCCGGAGTCGGTGACCAGCGAGGTGGGCAGCGAATGAATGGATGCGATGGCGCGGCCGATCGATTCCGCCACGGGATCGGCGGCATCGAGTTCCGCCAGTACGGCGGGGTCTCCGGGGATGTAGCCGTAGACGATGGCTCGGGTGTTGGCCACCGGCGTCTGGCCCTCGATCTCGGGCACGGCGAACGGCAGGCGCCCGCGGAATCCTGCGGTGAGGGCGTTCAGCGCGACGAGGTCGCGCGACTGTTCGGTCTCGGCATCTTGGGAGGTGGGCACGCGCACGATGAGCTCGCTGCGGTCGCGAAGCGTGACGACGGCGGAGTCGTATCGGCCGCCCGTTCCCGTTCCGATCGGCCTGGTCGACACGATGTCCGCCCCGGGAACGGCCGCGGTCGAGAGCGCGGCTAGAGTGAAGTGGGATCTGGCCATACCAACAGGGTAGGGCTGGCGTCTTCTTAGCGGGGTGTTCGCCACGCACGATTGGTTCACATGTCTTCGACCTTCCTCTCGCACCTGCCTCTGTCTCGGCAGGAGATCGACCGCGACCACGAGGCGCGAGTGCGTCCGCAGCTCTTCGATGAGCTGTGGGCGGATCCCGCGACCCGTCTGCTTCCCCTGTGGAGGGGGAGGGCGCTCGCCTCGCACGACTTCAGTTCGCGCCCGGGCCTGGCGCTCCTCGCCACAGACCAGGTGGCGGACTTCGATCTCCGCGTCTATCTCGGCATCTCGCTGTCGACGTCATCGCCCGAGCCGGCCGGAACACGCATCGTGCTGGTCGTCGTCGACGACGACGAGGCCGAGCGGCTGGAGGCCGATGAGGCGCGCTGGCTCAACCTGCGCGACGTGGCCACCATGCTGAGCGACCGCGATGCCGGCGCATTCGTCGAGGCGCTGGCCATCGCCGGATGGCATGCCTCTCACAGTCACTCGCCTCGAAGCGGTGCCGAGACCGTCGTCGAGAAGGGCGGCTGGGTGCGGCGCGACCCCGACCTCGGCGTCGAACTCTTTCCGCGCACGGACGCCGCGGTCATCGTCGGCATAGTCGACGCCGAGGACAGGATCCTCCTCGGCTCGAATGCCATGTGGAAGCAGAACCGCTACTCGCTGCTCGCCGGCTTCGTCGAGCCGGGCGAGTCGTTCGAGGCGGCCGCCCAACGCGAGGTCTTCGAGGAGTCGGGTGTGCGCATCCTCACGCCCGAATATCTCGGATCGCAGCCGTGGCCGTTCCCCGCATCGCTGATGGTCGGGTTCTACGCGCACGTCGATCCTGCCTTCGCCGACGACGCCCTCCGGCCCGACGGCGAGGAGATCCTCGATCTGCGCTGGTTCACCCGCGCCGAGATCGCCGATCCGGCGACGGGCATTGCGCTGCCCGGCCCGTCATCGATCGCTCACGCCATCCTCGAGCACTGGTACGGGGGCCCGCTTCCTGCCGAGGCGCTCGCCTGGTGACCAACGGTTCAGTCGCCGACGGCGTGCAGTCGGAGAGCATCCTCGCCGCGCTCGACGACGATCAGCAGATCGCGGCGAGAGCGCTCATCGGTCCGGTCTGCATTCTGGCCGGGGCCGGCACAGGAAAGACCCGGGCGATCACCCATCGCATCGCCTACGGTGTCGCGACGGGCGTCTATTCGCCCAATCGCGTGATGGCGCTCACGTTCACCGCCCGATCCGCCGCTGAGCTGCGCACCCGTCTGCGCCCGCTGGGTGCCGGGGGAGTCTCGGCCCGCACGTTCCATGCCGCCGCCCTGTCGCAGCTGAACTACTTCTGGCCGACAGTCGTCGGGGGCGACATGCCGCGCGTGCTCGAGGGAAAGGCCCGCCTGCTCGGTCAGGCTGCCGAAACCCTTCGGCTCAAGGTCGATACCGCCACCCTTCGAGACCTCGCCGCCGAGATCGAGTGGCGCAAGGTGTCGAGCATGGGTCTGGATGCCTACGAACTGGCCCTGCGCACGTCGCGTTCCCTTCCGGGCAGCCTGTCGGTCGACCAGGTGCTCTCTCTGCACCAGAAGTACGAGGACATCAAGGACGAGCGACGCCAGCTCGACTTCGAGGACGTGCTGCTCGCCACGGCCGGCATGATCGAGCAGGAACCCGCCGTGGCGATGCAGGTGCACGAGCAGTACAAGTTCTTCGTCGTCGACGAGTACCAGGACGTCTCGCCGCTGCAGCATCATCTGCTGTCGCTCTGGGTCGGCGGGCGCAGCGATCTCTGCGTTGTCGGGGATGCCAGCCAGACCATCTACTCCTTCGCCGGCGCCCGGTCCGACTACCTGCTCTCGTTCGCCGGGGAGTACGACAACGCCACGACCGTGCGGCTGGAGCAGAACTATCGCAGCACGCCCGCGATCGTCGACGTCGCCAACCGCCTGATGAAGGGCCGCGCCGGCGCCCTGTCGCTGCACGCCCTCGGAGATGAGGGCGTCACCCCGGAGATCACCGCGTACCCGTCAGACGTGGCCGAGGCCAGGGGCATAGCCGCGCGCATCTCCCGACTCATCGACGAGGGCACCAGGGCCGAGGACATCGCCGTGCTCTACAGGGTGAACGTGCAGGCCGCCGCGCTCGAGACGGCGCTGGCCGACGCGGGTGTCAGCTATCAGATCCGCGGATCGAAGAGGTTCTTCGATCTTCCCGAGATCAAACAGGCCGTCATGTCTCTCCGCGCGGCCTCGGTGTCGATCTCGGGGGAGCCCCTGTTCAAGTCGGTGAGCGACGTTCTGCGATCGCTCGGCTGGAGTCAGGACGCGCCGGAGGCGAGAGGCGCGGTGCGCGACAAGTGGGAAGCCCTCAACGCCCTGATGGCGCTCGCCGAGAGCCAGCCGACGTCGACGACCTTCCGCCAGTTCACCGACGAGCTCATGGAGCGACAGGGATCGGGTCACGAGCCCACCATCCAGGCGGTCACCCTGGCGACCCTCCACTCCGCCAAGGGGCTCGAGTGGCCGGTCGTCTTCCTCGCCGGCCTGTCGGAGGGCCTCGTGCCGATCAGCTACGCGTCGACGTTCGATCAGATCGACGAGGAGAGACGCCTTCTCTACGTCGGGATCACTCGGGCGCGCCGCCTGCTGCACCTGTCGTACTCGGAATCGGGAATGGGTCGATCGCAGCAGCGGATGCCGTCTCGCTTTCTGCAGGAGGCACTCCCCGGCACGCGCAGTCGGGATGCGGGCTGAAGGTTCTCTCGGAGACCTCGCCCGTTGCGCCGTCGACGATGCGGGCACGGGCCCTCAGCCGGTGCCGACGA
Source organism: Agreia sp. Leaf244 (assembly GCF_001422695.1). Classification (NCBI taxonomy): domain Bacteria; kingdom Bacillati; phylum Actinomycetota; class Actinomycetes; order Micrococcales; family Microbacteriaceae; genus Agreia; species Agreia sp. Leaf244. The sequence goes on from NZ_LMLX01000009.1 coordinate 45,734, forward strand.
GACCGTGGAGCGTCGACCGCGAACCGGTCGAGCACGGCCCGAGCCACGAGGGGTGTGACCGTCGACACGGTGAGGGGATCCTCCGTGTGGGCTCCCCGGGCGAGCAGCTGACCGAGCAGGGCCGGCCAGTGCGGCTCGGCATCGATGCGTGCGCGGTCGAGGCAGTGCAGGCACGGGCCGTTTCCGGGCTCGACGAGCGGGCCCACCCTCACTTCGGAGTCGCCGAACACCACAGCGAGGTGCGGGATGTCGCGTCGTAGCCAGGCACCGGATGCCCGGGGATCGGTGCTGAACGTCGACACGATGATCGCCAGCTCGGCCGGCTCGGCCTCGTCGACCAGTCGGGCGCCGAGGCCCGCCAGGACCGTGCGAATGGCGGTCGATCCGACGACGGAACCCGTGACCACCACGCCGAGGTTCTCGAGCCGTCGCCCCGTCGCGTGGCTGCGCTTGAGCGCCGGAGCGACCCGCGCCAGCAGATCGGCGACGGCATCGGGCGTCGCTCCCACGGTCTCGCCGACCATGTCGAGCCCTGACTTGCTGATTCCCTTGCGCAGCACGGCGATGAGGTGCTCCTCGGCCAGCGTCACGTCGAACAGGGTGACGATCGGGCTATCCGCACCGATCTGCATGCTGGTCGGCGTGCGCCAGAGAACCGGGTAGCGAGGATCGATCTGCAGTGCCATGCAGAGATGATGCCGGATCGCCCGCCCGCGCCGTCTCAGTTATGCACAGGGCGCGTCGGGCTACTCGCCTTCGCCCCGGAGCAGGTCTTCGAGAGCCTGGTCCATCTCGTCGGGCGCGGGCGCACCGGCCTGAAGCCGAGCGACCAGCGCCGCGGGGTCGTCGATGTCCTCCGGAGTCGGCACGAGGTCGGGGTGAGACCAGAGTTCATCTCGCACATCGGATCCGACGGCGTCGGTGACGGCCTGCCACATGGCCGCGGCTTCACGCAGACGGCGAGGACGAAGTTCGAGCCCGATGAGGGTGGAGAACGCACTCTCGGCGGGGCCTCCCGTGGCCCGTCGACGGCGCACCGTCTCGGCGACGGCGTCTCTCGACGGCAGCCGCGTCGTCGCCTGGGCGGTGACGACGTCGACCCAGCCCTCGATCAGGGCGAGCATAGTCTCGAGCCGGGTCAGGGCATGCTGCTGTATCTCGGTCTTCGGCGGGATGAGGGCCCCCGACACGACCGCCTGGCGGAGCTCCTCCGGGTTCGACGGATCGAATCCCTCGGCCAGCTCCTCGAGCCGCTCGGTGTCGATGCGGATGCCGCGCGCGAACTCGGTGATCGACGTGATGAGATGCAGCCGCAGCCACTTCGCGTGGCGGAACAGCCGGGCGTGCGCGAGTTCGCGCACGGCCAGGTAGAGCTGCACCTGGTCGAGGGGGATGTCGAGACCGTCGCTGAACGACGCGATGTTCTGGGGGAGGAGTGCCGCCGTCTGGTCTTCGAAGAGCGGGATGCCGACATCGCCGCCCGAGACGACCTCGGTCGAGAGCTGGCCCACCACCTGGCCGAGCTGCACGGCGAAGAGGGCTCCGCCCAGATTGCGCATGAGCTTGGATGCGCCGGCCAGCATGCCGGCCATCTCCTCTGGCGCCTGGTCTTTGAGAACCGCCGTGAGGGCATCCGCGATGCTCAGAGCGACGGGTTCGGCCAGCTGGCTCCACACGGGCATCGTGGCCGTCGTCCACTGCTGGCGGGTGAGGTAGGCCGGGGTCGAGGCCAGCTCGGTGACGCTCGTGACCTCATCGAGCCAGAGCGCGGCGATGCGCAGGGCTCCGTCGAGTTCTGTGCGCTGTGCGTCGGTGACGCTCAACGACGACTGCCCGGCGAATTCGTTCGCCTGCTTCGTGGCGACCTTCCAGTCGATGCCGTCGCCCGTAGTACTCATCGCGTTCTGCAGCTGCTGCATGAGCTGCTGCACCGCGGCCGGGTCAGACGGGAGCCCCGCCGCCGAGGCAAGCTTGGCCGGATCCATCTCGGAATTGCCCTCGAGGAAGCTCCGCAGCATGTCGCGGAAGTCGTCCTCCGGCTCCTTGGATGTGTCGTCGCTCATTTCGGGAAACCTCTTTCGCCCGGCAGTCGGCGAGGATCCGGTGTGCTCCATGCCCGCTGTCAGAATTGATCTCTACGCTAGCCCGTGGCCGATCGGCCTGGCTGGGATTTCCCATAGGCTGGGCGCTTCGGCCGTGCGCCCGTGGCGAACAGTGCCCACCCGCAACCGCCCCCATCTTTTCTGCCCCTAGGAGACACGTGAGCCTGTTCGGTCCTGATGATGCGGATCGCGTCGGCTCGCCGTTCGTCCTGCGCTCTCCCGAGGAGATCGCGGCGGAGCGCCGCACTGCCCGCCGCCGCACGACGGGGTGGACGGTGCTCGTCGTGGCGCTTGTCCTGGGCCTCGTCATGAGTTTCCTTCCCACTCCCTACGTCATCGAGCAGCCCGGGCCCGTGTTCGACACTCTGGGCTCGCAGGAGGTCGATGGCACCGAGACCCCGCTCATCTCCATCGACGGCGAGACGACCTACCCGACCGCGGGAACCCTCGACATGCTCACCGTCTCGGTGGTCGGCTCGCCAGAGCAGACCCCGTCGTGGGCCGAGGTCGTGCAGGCCTATTTCGACAGCAGCAAAGCGGTCGTGCCGCTCGAGTCCGTGTATCCGCCCGATGTCACCACCCAAGAGCGCGACGAGCAGAACGCCGCCCTGATGGTCGACAGCCAGCAGGAGGCGATCGCCGCGGCCCTCAGCAGCCTCGGCTACGACTTCACGACCAGCGTCAGCGTCGGAAGCGTGTCGAAGGACTCTCCGGCCGAAGGCGAGCTCGAGGCGGGCGACGTCGTGACGAGCGTCAACGGCCAGGCCGTCGACTCGATCGACGAGCTCCGGGCGGCCGTCGCGGAGAACGGCACCGGCAAGCCGGCCGTCGTCGACGTGACGCGCGACGGAGCGCCGGTCGAGGCATCCATCACCCCGGTCACCAGCGGTGACACCTCGGTGCTGGGAATCGGCGTGCAGGCCAGCTTCGAGTTCCCGTTCGACGTGAAGATCCAGCTCGACAACGTGGGCGGGCCCAGCGCCGGCATGATGTTCGCGCTCGGCATCATCGACAAGCTCAGCGACGGCGAACTCAACGGCGGCGAGAAGGTGGCCGGCACGGGCACCATCTCGGCCGACGGCACGGTCGGGCCCATCGGCGGAATCCGCCAGAAGCTGTTCGGTGCGCGTGACGCCGGTGCCGACTACTTCTTGGCGCCCGCATCGAACTGCGATGAGGTCACAGGTCACGTGCCCGACGGCATACGGGTCTTCGCCGTGGCGACGCTCGACGATTCGCTGGCCGCGCTTACGGCGATCTCGAGCGGCGACGGCATGGATGCCCTGCCGAGCTGCGACACGACCACCGCAGCGGGGTAGCCGCATCGGGGCCGCACGAGCGGCCGTGTTCTCCCGAGGCGCAACGCTCGACGGGGGAGTTCTCAGCCTGCCTTGTCTAGGATGGACGGACACCGCACCGCTGTAAAGAGGCCCCCACACGTGACTTCCCAAACCGCCGAGAAGCCCATCAGAAGATCCCGCGCACCCTTGGCGATCACCATCGCCATCGTCGTTGCCCTCGCAATCGCGTTCTTCGCTTTCTCCAATCTCTACACCGAAATCCTCTGGTACGACCAGGTCGGCTTCGTCGACGTGCTCACCACCCAGTGGGCCGCAGGCGGGGTGATGTTCTTCGTCGGCTTCCTCGCCATGGCCATCCCGGTCTGGGCGTCGATCGAGATCGCCTTCCGCTGGCGACCGGTCTACGCGAAGCTCAACTCGCAGCTCGACCGCTACCAGCAGGTCGTCGAGCCCCTGCGTCGTCTCGCATCCATCGGCATCCCGGTCGTGCTGGGCATCTTCGCGGGTGTCGCCACGGCCTCGCGGTGGCAGCTCACCCTGATGTACCTGAACCGCACTCCGACGGGCGAGACCGACCCGCAGTTCGGGCTCGACATCTCGTTCTTCCTCTACGACCTGCCGTTCTTCCGGGGCGTCGTCGGCTTCGCGTCGGCCGTCATCCTCGTCGCAGGCATCGCTGCGCTCGCCACCAGCTACCTGTACGGCGCCATCCGTGTCGCGGGTCGCGAGGTGCGCATCTCGAAGACGGCCCGCATCCAGATCGCCATTCTCGCCGCCCTCTATCTCGCGGTGCAGGCGGCCAGCATCTGGCTCGACCAGTACTCCACGGTCACCAACGGCACGGGCAAGCTCATCACCGGTGCCACCTATGCCGACGTCAACGGAACCATTCCCGGACTGTCGATCCTCGCGGGCATCGCGGGCATCGTCGCGCTGCTCTTCATCGTCGCGGCCGTCATCGGCCGCTGGCGCCTGCCCATCATCGGCACGGTGCTGCTCATCGTGTCGAGCCTCATCCTCGGATCGCTGTATCCGTGGGTCGTGCAGCGCTTCCAGGTCGACCCCTCGGAGCGTTCGCTCGAGTCCGAGTACATCCAACGCAACATCGACTCGACGCGTGACGCCTACGGCGTGTCCGACGTCGAGGAGACCGAGTACGACGCCACGACCGATGCCACCGCGGGTGCACTGAGGCAGGACGCGGTCACGACCGCGAACATCCGCATCATCGACCCGGCTCTCATCTCCGACACCTACAAGCAGCTCGAGCAGTTCCGCCAGTACTACCAGTTCCCGCAGTACCTCGACGTCGACCGCTACAACATCGACGGCACCGTGCAAGACGCGGTCACGACGGTGCGCGACCTGAACCTCGACGGCCTGGGCACCTCGAACACCTGGTACAACCAGCACATCGTCTACACCCACGGCTACGGTCTGGTCGCCGCGTTCGGCAACCAGCGCTCTGTCGACGGGCAGCCCGTGTTCCTCGAGTCGGGCATCCCCTCGACGGGTGACCTCGGCGACTACGAGCCGCGCGTCTACTTCGGAGAGTCGAGCCCCGACTACTCGATCGTGGGCGGCCCCGAGGGCGGGCCCAAGAACGAGCTCGACTACCCGTCGGGTGAAGAGGGCGAGCAGCAGACCTACACGACGTTCGCCGGCGACGGGGGACCGAAGCTCGACAACGTCTTCAACCGCCTCGTCTACGCGCTCAAGTTCCAGTCCGAGCAGATCTTCCTCTCAGACGGTGTCACCGATCAGTCGCAGATCCTCTACGACCGCGACCCGGCTCAGCGCGTGTCGAAGGTCGCTCCGTACCTCACCATCGACTCCGACCCCTATGCCTCGGTCGTCGACGGCAAGGTCGTCTGGATCGTCGACGGCTACACGACGAGCGCGAACTACCCGTATTCGCGCACCGAGAGCCTCTCCGACGTGATCGCCGACACCTACACGCCGCGGCCTGCCTTCGCGGTCGACGACATCAACTACATCCGCAACTCGGTGAAGGCCACCGTCGACGCCTACGACGGCAAGGTCACGCTCTACGCGTGGGACGAGACAGACCCCCTGCTCAAGACCTGGCAGAAGATCTTCCCGTCGACCCTCAAGCCCATGAGCGACATGAGCGGCGACCTGCTGAGCCACGTGCGCTACCCGGCCGATCTCTTCAAGGTGCAGCGCGCCATCCTCGGCGAGTACCACGTCACCGACGCGGGATCGTTCTACTCCAAGCAAGACGCGTGGACCACGCCGAACGACCCGACGGCGCCGTCCGCGAGTCCCACGCTCCAGCCGCCGTACTACCTGACCCTGCAGATGCCGGGCCAGGAGGCCCCGTCGTACTCGCTCTACTCCACGTTCATTCCGGTGAACACGGGCGAGGGCAGTCGAAACGTGTTGAACGGCTATCTCGCGGTCGACTCGAACGCGGGCTCCGAAGACGGCAAGGTCTCCGACGACTACGGCAAGCTGAGGCTGCTGACGCTGCCGAAGGACGACACCGTGCCGGGCCCCGGACAGGTGCAGAACAACTTCACGACCGACCCGACGGTGTCTCAGGCGCTCAACCTGCTGCGGCAGGGTGAGACCGAGGTCAAGAGTGGAAACCTGCTGACCCTCCCGGTCGGTGGCGGACTCCTCTACGTGCAGCCGGTCTACGTGCAGTCGACGGGTGGCACGAGCTACCCGCTGCTGCAGAAGATCCTGGTGGCGTTCGGAGACAAGATCGCCTTCGAGGACACGCTCGACGCAGCGCTCGACGAACTGTTCGGAGGCGACTCCGGTGCCGTCGCGGGCGACGAGTCCGTTCCCGTGGTCGACGATGGCAACACGGCGACACCCGACAACTCGGCGGGCACGACACCGGATGCCGGCACGCCGTCCACCGATACGCCGTCGACCGACACCGGAGGTCTCACACAGGCGCTGCTCGATGCGAAGGCCGCCCTCGCAGACCGCGACGCCGCGATGAAGGCCGGCGACTGGACTGCCTACGGCGAGGCCGACGCCAAGCTGCAGGCCGCTCTCAACCGGGCTCTGGCGGCTCAGGGACAGTAAGAGCCGGCACCGTGGTCTGAACCCCCCGAACCCTGTGTTAGTCTTAACAGGTAGCGCGGGGTGGAGCAGTTCGGTAGCTCGCTGGGCTCATAACCCAGAGGTCGCAGGTTCAAATCCTGTCCCCGCAACAAAAGAAAGGCCCTCCGGCTTCGAAGAAATTCGAAGCCGGAGGGCCTTTTGCTTTGCCCAGTGGTGTCGGCCCGTCTGGTGGATCGTCACTCCTGCGAGATGACCGTCCACCCCGTCGACCGGGCGATGAGCGGCTGAAGCTCCGACACGGCGATTCGGGCGTCTGCCTGGCTCTTCCAGTGCCAGAGGGTGAGCACGAGCGGGTAGTGCGGGTCGACCTCGTCGACGTGAACGTCGAGCGTGGTGTCGGATGTCGGCCGCAGGTACTCGGCACCGTCGTCATCGACCTCGAGAGGGAATCGCAGGATCGTCCCCAGCGCGTGGATCGCCTCGCGTTGCGTCATCCGTGTGTCCGCGCGCATCAGGGCGGTCATGGACCCTCCGTGGGCGCGATGCGTGGTCACGTGCCGGCAGGGGGCGCGGAACCGGCCCCGGTCGCAGTCGCGAGTTCTTTCAGGTAGGCGTCGATCGTTCGGGGATCGAAGTCCGGGTCGGCGACGATGAAGGTGTCATAGATGGCGAGGAAGCCGATCGCCGACGGCGCCCACTCGGTGGGCTCATCGGTGAGCGTCGGCGGACCGAGGTAGAAGTTGTCGGTGACGGCGGGGTTCGAGAGGTGCCGCACGGCGAGCCCCTCTACGATCGCCGAACCGAGAACGGTGTAGAGCGTGAAACCGCCCGCGAAGTTGTCGCGCAGCTTGAACCCCAGCAGGCGTGCCATCGCCTCGTGGAACGAAGCCATCGCCTCGACGAAGCGTTCGCTTCCGCGACGGAGGGTCTCCGCGACCCTGCGCAGGTTTTCACTGCCGTCGTCGGCGAGAAGAGCTGCCGAGGTGGCGAGGAACGACTGCCACGCGGCCGAGTCGATCGTGCTGTAATAGTTCTGCTCGAGCACCACCCGGATGAGTTCGAGCAGGAGCCGCCTCCGCCCCTCTGCCGTCCCGTGAAGATCGGGGCGTGAGGCGACGAGTTCGATGGCCGTGCGCAGGGCGCGGTCGTCGCTGAGCTGATCGGCGAACGTGGCCGCCGCCTCGTTGAGCAGTTCCCCGACGAAGGCGTCTCTCGATTTCCACAGCCGGTAGACCGAACTCTTCGACACGCCGGCCGCAGCGATCACGTCGTCCATCTGCAGACCGGGGAACCCCAGGGTCATGCCGCGCGTGCCCGTCGTGGCGAGGGCGGCATCGAACATACGACGCCGGATCTGCTCCGACGTCATCCGGCCTTGCCGGGGTCGTTCGGTCGAGATGCCGTGATCGTCTGCCATGCGCATGCTCCCCGTGGATCGTCCATCCTCCAGTCTCGCGGTCGCGAGGTCACGCCCGAAATGCTGGATGGGACGTCGGGTCCCAACCGCTCAGGAGAAGTCGGGATCGAGGGCGCGCAGCAGCGACTCCTGAACGAAGCCGACCCAGCCGTATACCTCGAGCACGAAGCGATCGTCGGCGTCGATGAGCCGTTCGTCTCCGTCGTGTTCGATGCCCAGACCGGCCGCGATGGTGAGCCGGATGTCGGTGAGACTGCGCAACCACGCGCTCGAGGCCGCCGCATCCAGAGTCACCTGCACGGTGCCCGCCCACTCGTCGCGCTCTCCGAAGGCCTCGACGAGAAGCTCGGCGTTGCGCACCTTGCGCTCGACGAGGCCCTCAGAGGTGAATCGACGGAACTCCGCGTCGTTCTCGGCCCCGTCGCCGTAAGCCGCGGGCAGAAGCCTGTCGAGAGCGCGGGAGCTCGGCGAGTCGGGATCGAGCCGGTCGGCGTCGGCGAGAAGCGAATGAACGTCGGTGGCGAGCGTCACGAGGATCTCGACCTCGGCTCGCTCGAACGATGCGACCATGGCCTCTTCCTGCCGCACGAACGGAGTCAATCGTCGACCTTCTGCAGCGTCGCCCACAGGCCGAATCCGTGCATGGCCTCGACGTGCCGCTCCATCTCTTCCCGAGTGCCCGTCGCCACGACCGCACGCCCCTCGGTGTGCACCTGCATCATCCGCCGCTCGGCCTCGGGCTTCGAGAATCCGAAGTAGCTGCGGAACACGAACGACACATATGACATGAGGTTCACCGGATCGTTCCATACGAGGGTGATCCACAGGGAGCCGAGCTGCAGCTGCTGATCGAGCTGCGCGTCGAGTTCGGTCTGGTCGAGGGTCTGTGCCACGGCATCAAGCCTGTCATATGCGGGTCGCCGGATGCGCCGCGCCGACGGATGATCAGCTGTTGCGGAGCGACGAGATGAGCTGGGCCTTGGTCTTCTTCGAGTAACCCGTCTGGCCGAGCTCTTTGGCCCGTTTCTTCAACCCGGCAACGGTCCAGCCGTCGTACGATCCTGACTCCCCGCCCGATCGTCCCACCTCGGCGCGGCCCTTCTTCGCTGCTGCATTCGAGATGCGTGCCGCCTTCTGTTTCGACGCGCCCTCGTCACGCAGTTCTTCGTACAGATCCGGATCCTTCAGCGAGGGATTCGATTTGCCCGGCATGATGACCTCCTGACTGGTGTGGCTCTGACTACGGAGCGTCGACGGTCTCATCCGACTCGACGTCGTCGAGGGCGTTCAGCACGCGCACGGCTGCGTCGTTCGCGCCGATCGCATATTCGTTGGTCTCGGTCTCGTCGACCAGCTCTTCGGTCGCGATCTGCTCGATGCGGCTGATCTTCTGCTCGAGTGCCGAGGTGGTCGACTGCACGAACTGCACCAGTCGCTGCTCGGGAGCGTTGTCCTCGGTCCAGTCGCCGACGACCTCGTCGCCGGCGAGAGCGGCCACGGTGAGCCGGAGCCGGTTCTCCCACTCGCCGCGCTGGGCGGTGACGCCGTCGAGTTCTTCGATGGCGGCGTCGCGCTGGGCGTCGCTGCGGTCGCGTTCCTCGCGCAGCGCTTCGATCTGCGCGCGGCTGGCCTCGAGTTCGGATGTCGCCTGCTCGGCTCGAGCGACGGCCGCAGCCAGATCGTCTCGCACGTCGGGCAGGCCGCTGTCGGCGTGGGTGGAGTCGCCCTGCAGCTGAGTCGCCAGGGCCTCCTTCTCGGAGATCAGCTCGGCGGTCTGGCGCTCGTGGCTCGCGCCCAGCTCACCGATCTGCTGTTCGTGGGCGGAGGCCAGCTCGGCGAGCTGAGCATCGTGGGCCGCCTTCAGCTCGTCGATCTGCTGCTGGTGCGCCTCGTCGATCGTGCGGAGCTGCGTGTCATGCTCGGCGGCGAGCGCGGTGACATCGGTGGTGCGGGTGCCCTCGAGCTCCGCCACCTGGGATTCGAGTCGCGCGGTGAGTTCGGCCACCTGGGCGTCGCGCTGGGCACGGAGCTCGGCGAGTTCTGCGGTGAGCGACGCGACCTCGGTCTCGCGCTGGGCGTGCAGCCCCGCGATCGTCGCGTCTCGCTCGCTGCGCAGGGCGGCGACGTCGTTCTCGCGCTGGCTGGTGAGGGCGGCGACCTCGGCGGCGAGTCGCGAGTTCAGTTCGGCGACCTCGGAGTCGCGCTGCTGCTGCAACGCGGCGAGGTCGGCATCGCGCTGGGTCGATAGCGAGACGAGTTCGTTCTCGCGCTGCTGGTGCAGGGCCGCCACGTGCACGTCGCGCTCGTTCGACAGGGCGGCCAGCTCGGCCTCGCGCTGCTGGTGGGCGGCGCTGACGTCTGCATCGCGCTGGGCGGTGAGGGCGGCCACTTCGGCAGCCAGTCGAGCCGACAGCTCGCCGACCTCGGCCTCGCGCTGCTGGTGAAGACCCGCGACCTCGGCCTCGCGCTGCTGGTGCAGAGCACCGACCTCGGACTCGCGCTGGGCCGTGAGGGAGGCAACCTGGTTCTGGAGCTCTGCCCGCAGCCTGTCGACCTCGGCCTCTGCGGCCTCGGCCCGCGCGGTCTGGTCGATGAGCTGCTGCTGCAGATCGGCCGCGTGCGCCTGCGATTCGGCCAGCTGCCCCGACACATCTGTCAGGTGGGCCTCGGCATTGATGCGGGCCTCGTCGCGGGCCTGGCGGTCTTCGATGACGCTGTCGAGGTGCAACCGGATGATCTCGAGCGGGTCTTCGGTGGTCTCGAGGTTGACGATCGGCTCGAGCTCGGGCTGCACGTAGGCAGGCTTGGCCGTGGGGTCGATGAGGTGGTGGCTGAAGAGCTCGTCGGTGACCGGACGGTAGCGCGCCTGGAAGTCCTCGGATCCCACCTTGACCGCGGCATCGATGAGCCTGATGGCGAAGCGGTCGCGCCCCGAGAGCACGAGGGGCGAGTCGGGCTGCGTCGATGCGGGCGCGCGGTTCGAGTCGTTCTGGGGCGGGTTCTCGGGTTCGGGGGAGAGGGCGTCGAAAGTCATGGAACTCCTTCGGTGTCCGCGTCGAGCGGAAACCGTCGCGGGGTCGGGTAGGCCGTTTTTCAGGATACCGGGCCTCGGCCCGGCGTGGGGTCAGGAATCGAAACCCAGCCCCACGGCATCCAGAGCCTTGAGGATGCCGTTTCGGCGCCCACCGTGATGATCGGCCCGGTCGAGCGACCATCTCGTCGTCTGGATTCCCAGGGACGCCACGGGCTCCGGCGGGAATGGGAGCGGGCGGCGACGGACCATCTCGAGACTCGTGCGCTCCGTCGCCTCGCCGTCGAGCAGGTCGAGCATCACGTTCGCCGCGAAGTGGGTGGCGGCGACGCCGAGGCCGGTGTAGCCCGCCGCGTACGCCACGCGACCCTGCCGTGCAGCGCCGTAGAACGCGCAGAAGCGGGTGCAGGTGTCGATGGCGCCCGCCCATCGGTGCGAGAAGCGCAGGCCCTCGAGTTGGGGAAACGTGGTGAAGAAGTGCTCCGCGAGTCGGCGGAATGTTTCGGGACGGTCCTCGTAGGAGGGGCGGACTCGACCTCCGTAGTGATAGATCGCGTCGTAGCCGCCGAACAGGATGCGGTTGTCGCGGGAGAGCCGGTAGTAGTGGAACTGGTTGGCGCCGTCGCCCAGCCCCTGCCGGTTCGCCCAGCCGATCGAGCGGAGCTGCTCGTCGCTCAGCGGCTCGGTCATGAGCACGTAGTCGTAGACGGGCACCGTCGCGAGCCGGTTGCGGCGGAGAAGCGACGGGAACACGTTCGTCGCCAGGGCGACCCGACGGGCGGTGACTCGAGCGTTGTCGGTGACGACGACGACGGGTGCCATGGGGGAGCCGCTGCTCGACGAGATCGATCGCACGGGTGTGTTCTCGAAGATCTCCACGCCGAGCTCCTCGGCCACCCGCGCGAGTTCGGCGGCGAGTCTGGCGGGATGGACCAGGGCGGAGGTGCGCTTCTCCCAGAGACCGGCGAGGTAGGTGGGGGAGTCCACCTGCCGCCGCACCGCGTCGGTGTCGAGAAAGACCGTGTGGTCATCGGTGCTCGCCGCGCGCAGGGCGTCGACCTGGTAGGGCTCGACGGCGAGCGAGAGGGCCCCGTTGCGCTCGAAGTCGCACTCGAGGGCGTATTCGCCGACCGCGCGTTCGATGTCGTCGAGGTTCTCGAGGCCGAGCTCGATCAGGCGCTCGATCTCGGAGGGAAAGCGACTGCGTCCGTTGTCGTCGCCGTGGGTGAGGCTCGCCTCGACGAACCCTCCGTTGCGGCCGGACGCCGCCCAGCCGACCGTCTTGGCCTCGAGAAGCACCACCCGCGCATCCGGATGGCGGCGTTTCGCGAGGACGGCGGTCCACAGGCCGCCGTAACCGCCACCGACGATCGCCAGGTCGGCGATCACGGGCGCTTGGAGGCGGCGCCTACGCGGCTGGGTGATGTCGTCGATCCAGAACGGGCGGTGCACGGCCGCGCTCAATGCGTGATCGACGATGCGCGTCGACGGTCGGGAGCGTTCGAATACGGTCTGCGCCATACCCCAGTATGACGTGACGATTCGGATTCGTGCGGTCAGGCCACGTCGTCGGTGAGCAGATGCGCTGTGGGCTCGTCGATGATCAGATCGGTGATGAGACCCGCGGCCAGCGCGCCTCGCAGGGCCGGCAACTTCGACTTTCCGCTCACGACGCAGACTCTGCGGGCGACGCGCGACACGAGTTCGAGGCTGGGCCCGCTCGTGCGGGAGTTCATGGGGATGTCGGTCGACGACCCGTCTGCGCGGTAGAAGACGGTTGCGACGTCTCCCACGACGTCGGATGCGGTCAGCGACGCGTAGTCGGACTCGTCGAGATAGCCGCCGATGTAGACGTGGCTGGGCACATCGGCGAACGGCGAACCGAGGCCGAACAGCGCGATGTCCATGCGCTTCTGAATGTCGAGCACGCGCCGGATGGCACGCTCGCGCCACATTGCCTGCTTCGTCGCGGCGTCATCGAAGAAGGCGGGGACCGGGAACTGCTGCACCGCGGCCCCGAAGGCGACGCCGAATCGGGTCATGATCTCGCTCGCGTACACGATGCCGGTCGTCTGGTAATTGGCCGCCCCGTTGAGCTGCACCAGCGTGGTGTTGTGAGTGACCTTCTCGGGGATGTGCCGGCTCACCGCGCTGATGGTCGAGCCCCAGGCGATGCCCACGGTCATGTTCGAGTCGACGAACGGGGTGAGAATGCGTGCAGCCGACACGGCGACGCGTTCGAGCCGGTCGACCTCGTTCGTCGAGGCCGGCACGGGCACGATGTGGGCGGTCACGCCGTAGCGTTCGCGGATGCGCTGCTGCGATGTCGAGACGCGTTCGGCCGGCGACTTCACCTGGATCTCGACGAGCCCGGTTTCACGCGCAAAACTCAGCAGTCGGGAGATCGACGAGCGCGATGTGTGCAGCTCGTGGGCGATCGCCTCCATGGTGATGTCCTGCAGATAGTAGAGCTGGGCGGCGCGCAGAGCGTCGCGCGATTTCTCTGCGTGCTGGTCGGCCGAAGCGATGGTCATGTCGACATTCTTCCACGCCCTGCACGTCTGTGCATAACGCTTGAACAATTGTGTGCAGGTGTCAGACTCAAGGGGTAATCAAGGAACTTACTTACACGAAGGCGAGTACACAGTGAGTGCACCAGTCGTTTCCCCCTCAAGCCAGCCTGAACTCCGGCCCGATGTCGCCGGGCTCGTCGAGAACCCACGAGCACAGGTGCTCGTGATCGGCGGTGGCATCAACGGAATCGCGACGTTCCGCGACCTCGCCCTGCAGGGGGTGGATGTCGTGCTCGTCGAGCGCAGCGACTACTGCTCCGGCGCTTCCGCGGCGTCGAGCCACATGATCCACGGCGGCGTGCGCTACCTCGAGAACGGCGAGTTCCGTCTCGTGCGCGAATCCGTGCAGGAGCGCAATCGGCTGCTGCGCCTGGCCCCGCACTATGTGAAGCCCCTGCCCACGACCATCCCCATCTTCTCCACGTTCTCGGGCATCGTCTCGGCCCCGCTGCGCTTCCTCACCCACAAGCAGGGAAAGCCGAAGGAGCGCGGTGCGCTCCTGATCAAGCTCGGTCTGCTCGGCTACGACTCGTTCTCGCGCGACGGCGGATCCGTTCCCCGCCACCAGTTCGCAGGCCGCAAGAAGTCCCTCGCCAAGCTGCCCCAGTTGCGCCCCGACGTGAAGTACACCGCCACCTACTTCGACGCCGCCGTCGAGAATCCCGAGCGCCTCGCGCTCGACCTCGTCGAAGACGCTCTTGCCACGGGCGAGCACGCCCGCAGCGCGAACTACGTCGAAGCGATCGGAGTCAGGGGCGACGAGGTCGTGCTTCGAGACACCGTCTCGGGTCGAGAGTTCAGCATCGCCGCCGACGCCGTCGTGAACACGACGGGGCCGTGGACCGACCTCACCAACGATGCACTCGGCATGCCGAGCACGTTCATGGGCGGCACCAAGGGTTCCCACATCGTGCTCGACAACCCGGCCCTCTACAAGGCCTGCGCGGGCGGCGAGGTCTTCTTCGAGAACAACGATGGCCGCATCGTTCTGATCTACCCGCTCAATGGCCGCGTTCTCGTCGGAACGACCGACCTCGAGGCCGACATCACGAAGCCCGCCGTGTGCACGGAGGAGGAGGTCGACTACTTCTTCAAACTCGTGTCGCACGTTTTCCCACGCATCCCTGTCGACCGCTCGCAGATCGTCTACCGCTATTCCGGCATCCGTCCGCTGCCGAAGCACGACGACACCGCACCCGGATTCGTCTCGCGCGACTACCGCATCGAGCCGTCCCGCCTCGGCGGTGGTTCGAAGGTGCCCATGCTGAGCCTCGTAGGCGGAAAGTGGACCACCTTCCGAGCACTCTCCGAGCACCTGACCAACGAGACGCTCGAGCTGATCGGTCGCACCCGCAGTGTCAGCACTGAGAAGCTCGCCATCGGCGGCGGCGTCGGGTTCCCGACCACCCCGCAGGCGAGCGATTCCTGGGTCGCGGCACACGCATCCGATCTGGGCGCCGACCGCGCCCGCGCCCTGCTGGCGCGCTACGGAACAAAGGCCGACCGGGTCATCAATGCCCTGGGCGACTCCTCGAACGACGAGGCGCTCGCTCACGTCGCCGGATTCTCGGCCGCCGAGATCGCCTTCCTCGTCGAGAACGAGTTCGTCGTGCACCTCACCGACCTGGTGCTCCGCCGCACCATTCTGGCCTTCGTGGGAGATCTCGACCAGGCCGCCTTCGATGAGCTCAGCTCCGTCGTCGCAGAGGCGCTCGGATGGTCGGCAGAGCAGCTCGCAGAGGAACGCGCTGTCGCGGTGAAGGACCTCGCGCTGTTCCACGGACTCGAGCTCGACGCATCGTCGACCGCTCGGGCCGCCGCCGTCGCGGCGGAGTGAGCGCGCGCAGTCTGAACAGACGTGCACGCGAATCGGTTGTTTGACTCGACAACTGATCGCTAGCGTCATGGAGGGGCCGGCGTAAGTCGGCCCCTCATTCTCATCAAGGTGACGTGGACGTCACATAAGGAAGGTCAACGTGGACAATCTCGGAGTTGTATTTCTCGCAGAGCTGGTAGGCACGGCCCTGCTCGTTCTGCTGGGTTGCGGTGTGGTGGCGAACGTCGCTCTCGTGAAGAACAAGGGTTTCAATGGCGGCTTCCTGATGGTGAACATCGGGTGGGGCTTCGCCGTGTTCTCCGGTGTGATCGTGTC